>CAVQTC010000001.1:0-55121 GCA_963716275.1 uncultured delta proteobacterium
GCGGTCACGTTCCTGAACGAGGACGAGATGCCGGGCGGGCACACGATCGTGGCCGACGACGGCTCGTTCGAGAGCCCGGCGCTCGCAGAAGGGCGAGACCTGGTCGCACGTCTTCGACGAAGCCGGGCACGTACGCCTACTCGATCAAGCAGCACCCGACGGCCAAGGGTCGAATCGTCGTCGAAGTAGCCGGGCGCTAGAAGCGCAGCACCGCCCGGCACGGGACGTCGACGGCGCGCACGCCGCCGAGCGCGCTGAGCTCGATCAGGAAGCTCGCGCCCACGACCTCACCGCCGGCGGCGCGCGCGAGCTTCACAGCGGCCGCGGCGGTGCCGCCCGTTGCGATCAAGTCATCGACGAGGAGCACCCGCTGGCCCTTCGCGACGGCGTCGACGTGCATCTCCACCTTGTCCTCGCCGTACTCGAGGGCGTAGCTCGCCTGGAAGGTCTCGTACGGGAGCTTCCCGAGCTTGCGCACGAGGGCGAAGCCCGCGCCGAGAGCCAGCGCCACGGGCGCGCCGAAGATGAAGCCGCGCGATTCCACGCCGAGCACGCGATCGATCCGGGCGCCGCGAAACGGCTCGGCCATCGCCTCGACCGCGGCCGCCAGGGCCTTCGGCTCGAGCAAGAGCGGGGTCACGTCGCGAAACAGGATGCCCGGCTTCGGGAAGTCCGGGATGTCGCGCACGAACCGCTTCAGCTCCTCGGGCCGCATGACTCAGGGGAGGTAGCGCATCGGGTCGCGCGGCGTCTGGTCGAGGCGCACCTCGAAGTGCACGTGCGGGCCGGTGGCGTTGCCCGTGGAGCCCACCTCGGCGATCTCTTCGCCGCGCACGACGAGCTCGCCCTTGCGCACCAGGTTCCTCCGGTTGTGGGCATACACCGTGTCGTGGCGGTCGTCGTGGCGCACCACGATGATGTTCCCGTAGTCGCCGATCCGGCCCGAGAAGATCACTCGCCCGGGCGCAACGGCGTAGATCGGCGTGCCGCGCGGGACGGAGATGTCGATGCCGTCGTGGGAGCGCCCGCGCCTCCAGCCGAACGACGAGGTCACCGTGCCTCCCTCCACGGGCCACGAGAAGCCGAGCGCGCTCGCGTCCTCGTCGAGGCGGCGAGCGAGCGGCTGCGCGGGCGGGCCCGCGCGCGCGCCTGGAATGCGCAGCCGCATGCCGATCTCGAGCTCGCGGGGGTCGTCGATCCCGTTGGCGCGCGCGATGTCCTCCCACGCCACGCCGTAGTGGAGGGCGATCCGGTAGAGGTTCTCGCCCTGTGCAACCACGTGCACAGTGCTCGCGCTCCGCGCCGGCTCTTGCACAGGAGCTGCACACGCGAGAGCCAGCGCGAGCCCGATCGGCAGAAGCGCGCGTTTCACGCCCGGAAGCCGAACTCGCCCACCAGGTCCACGAAGCGGCACCCCCCGAGCTCTTCGCGCGCCAACCGGCCGTCCAGGCCCTTCCGGACCCGCACCAAGACCTGCGCCCCCCGCTCGCCGAACGGTCCCACCAGTCGGCCACCCGGGGCGAGCTGGGCCACGAGGGGCCCCGGGACCTCGGGGCCGCCGGCGGTGAGCAGGATCGCATCGTACGGCGCGTCGCCCGGCCGGCCGCGCG
Organism: uncultured delta proteobacterium; assembly: GCA_963716275.1. Classification (GTDB taxonomy): domain Bacteria; phylum Myxococcota_A; class UBA9160; order UBA9160; family UBA6930; genus VGRF01. The sequence goes on from CAVQTC010000001.1 coordinate 1,611, forward strand.
TCCCGTCTCCCAGGTGGACGACCACGTTGGAGACGCCGAGCCGATCGAGCTGCGTGCGCGCGCGCGAGGCGAGCGTGGGCAGCCGCTCGATCGAGATCACGCGCTCGGCGAGTCGCGCCAGCACGGCTGCCTGATAAGCGGAGCCGGTGCCGACCTCGAGCACCTTCTCCTTGCCGGTGAGCTCGAGCGCCGCCGTCATCGACGCCACGATGCCTGGCGCCGAGATGGTCTGGCCATCGCCGATCGGGAGGGCCACGTCCTCGTAGGCCTGATGCGCGAGGGCCTCGGCCACGAGCCGATGGCGCGGCACGGCGGCGAGCGCCGCGAGCACGCGGGGGTCGCCCACACCGGCCTCGGCGAGGCGCTGCACCATGCGGCGCCGCGCGCCCGCCGTGCGGTCGTCGTCTCTGGTGCGCACGAGCGGCACCCGCTCCCCCCGAAGCGAGCGGAGCTTAGGAGCCTCCGCGCTCGGGCGAAACCTCCTCGAGCTCGCGCGCGGCGGGCTCGGGGAGGAGTGCGAAGACAAGGACAGCGGCGATCGGACACGCCGGAAGCAGAGCCGTGATGGCGGCCGCGTGGGAGCCGAAGACCCCGTAGAGGTACGACTCGAGCACGAAGCCGGCCGAGCCGCCGAGGGTCGCCGCGAGGAGGCGCGCGCTCGAGGCCGTGGTGCGGTACGAGGTCGGGAAGAGCTCGCTCCCGAGCGCGCGGACGAGCACGGTCGCGCCCTGGAGCGCGAAGACCTGCACGATCCAGAGAGGGATCACGACCCAGCCGCGCAGGTTGTAGAAGCCCGCGAAGGCCACGGCCATGAGGCACAGCAGAGCGGCCAGCACGGGGCGGCGGCCGACGCGGTCGCTCCACAGGCCGGCCGCCTGATTGCCCGCGATCGCGAGCACTCCGCCCAGGATGTAGAGGAGCGTCACGCGCGTCTGCGGCCAGCCGTGGAGCTCCTGCAGCGTCTTCACCATGAGCCCACCGGCTGCGCCCGCCGCGAAGTCGGCGGTGAATGCCACCGCGAAGAGCCCGGCAGCACGACCGGGATAGGCCGAGAAGAACGCGATCACCGGGTGCCAGAGCCCGTGCGCAATCGAGGCGCCCGCCTCGAAGCGGCGCGTCTCGGGGAGGTTGCGGCGCAGCCAGGCGAGGCCCAGCAGCGGAAGCGCGCCGAGCGCGTACAGCGCGCGCCAGCCCCACGGCAGGTAGGGCTCGACCGAGAGACCGATGGCCGCCACGCCGTGACCGAGTGCCCCGAGCGCGCCGAGCAAGCCGAGCCCGTAGCCGCGATCTCGAGCACCGAGCTCCTCGGTCACCACGACGATCGCGACTGCGGTCTCCGCATAGAGGAAGGCTCGGCCTAAGCACTGGACCGCGGTGAACACGTAGGGCGATGGGGCGAAGGCGCTGGCCAGCGTGGTGAGCGAGTAGCCCGTGATCGTGGCCATCAGGAGGCGACGGCGGCCGTAGCGGTCGGCCAGCACCCCGGCGCCGAGCGCGAGCAGCACGCCTGCGCGGATCACCGCCGAGAGCAGGCCGATCTCGTGCTCGGCGATCCCGAGGTCCCGCTGGATCTGGAGGAGGAGCGCGCCGACCAGCCCGATGTCGTAGTGGTCGACGAGCTCGGCCACGCCCAAGAGCCCGAGCACGCGCCACTGCCGCGCGGGCAGCTCCGGCCTTCTCCCGGGCCACGGCACGATGCGCGTCCAGCCCGGAGCGCGGATCGGCGCCTCGTCTTCACGCTCGGGGGGATCGCTCAACTCCAGCTCCTGGACCGATCCGATCGTTCGGGAGCGATACGCTAACCGCGTGCCGCCCATTCGCCCGTGCTCGCTCGGCCTTGCCGCGGCGCTCGTGGCCGGTCACGCGCTGGGTGACGACCTAATGGGTCGCGTGGTCGACGCGGCGACCGGCGCTCCGATCGCTGGGGCGCTCGTCACCGCGGAGAGCCGAACCCTCGCGTTTCGGGCGACGGTCTTCAGCGGTGCCGACGGGAGCTTCGCCGTTCCGACCGAGCGTGCAGAGAACCCTTCGCACCTGCGCGCTCGCCGCATCGGGTGGGCAGACGCGACGGCCTCGAGCGGGCCAGGGGGCGGCCCGCTCGAGCTGCGCCTGGCCCGGCTCACGGACGCCTCGGAGGTCGCCGCGCAGCTCCCGGCGAATCATTGGTGGGCGCTCGCAATGCCGAAGCTCACCCGCGAAGAGCAGAACACCGTGAAGCGCGAGTGCACCTACTGCCACCAGCAGGGAGCGCCGGCCACACGCCTTGTCCGCACCCGCGAGGCGTGGGACACGATCCTCACCGCCATGATCCAGCGAGGCGCGCGCCTCCCTGCGACCCTTCGCGCCGCGCTCCCGGACGTGCTGAGCTCCGCGTTCGATCCCGCCAGCGCGATTCCGCAGCTCACGCGAGGGTGGGAAGACGCCGAACGGTTCGCTCCACCCCCTTCGCCGACGGCAAGGCGCGCGCTCATCGAGGAGTGGGCGCTCGGGGGCCCACGCTCGATGCTGCACGACGTGGTCCTCCATCCGGATGGACGTCTCTACGCGGTGGACGGCACCCAGGACGCGCTCTTGCGTCTCGACCCGCAGAGCGGCCGTCGCGACCAGTGGTCGATCCCCTCGGACGGAGTTCCGCTCGGTGGCGTCCTGGGAAGCGCGCCCGATCCGACCTCGATCGCGCACGTCGGACCCCACTCGCTCCAAGTCGCCCCGGACGGCTCGATCTGGATCACGCTCGCGCTCGGGAACCGCCTCGCGCGCTTCGATCCCGCCACGGGCGCGTTCTCGATGCACCCGGTCGCGGCGGGCTTCTACCCGCACACGCTGCGCTTCGATCGGGCGGGCCGCATCTGGTACACGATGAGCGCGAGCAACCACGTCGGTCGCTTCGATCCCGCGACCGGCGAGCAGATCCACGTGCGGCTTCCCGCTGCGCACGCTCGGCCAGGAGATCGTGCTGCGCCTGCTACCTGCACTGCTCTGGGTCGAGGGGCACCTGGCACTGCGCGGCTCCGAGTCGGGGGGCGGATTCAGTCTGCCCGTGCCGTACGGCATCGACATCGCGCCGGATGGCGGCGTCTGGTTCAGCCAGCTCAACGAGAACCGGATCGGGCGCGTCGACCCGACCACGCTGGCCGTCGAGCTCTGGGAGACGCCCTTCCCTGCTCCGCGGCGCCTTCGCATCGACGACCGCGGCCGCCTCTGGATTCCGAGCTTCACGACCGGGCAGCTCGCCGTCGTTCGATCTCGCCACGCATCGCTTCGAGGTGTTCCAGCTTCCGATCGAGCCGCTCGCCGGCGAGACCCCCTACGCGGTCGGCGTCGATCCCCGGAGTGGTGCGGTCTGGGTGTGCGGCGCGAACAGCGACAGCTTGATCCGCTACCAGCCCGACCCGCGGCGCTTCACGGTCTATCCGCTCCCCACGCGCGTCACGTACACGCGCGAGCTCGTCTTCGATGAACGGGGTCGCGTGTGGACCTCGAATTCGAACGACCCCGCCTGGCAGATCGAAGGCGGGCAGCCGATGGTCCTGCGGCTAGACCCACGCGACTGATTGGGAGACCGCGCATGTCGACCCTCGGGCCGGGGGTGTGGCCCTACCTCGCGCCCTACGCACTGTTCCTGATCCTCGTGGAGCTCCAGCGCCTCCTGCCCGAGGCGTCTCCGCTTCTGCTGGCGGCGCGCGTGCTCGTTCCCGCGGCGTTGCTCATCGCCTGGCGACGCCAAGGCGCCTACCCGGAGCTCGCGGGGCTCCCTCGAACGCCCCACGTCGCTGCCGACGTGGCGATGGGCTTCCTCATCGCAGCGCTCTGGGTGATGCCCTACTGGCTCTGGCCTTCGCTCCTGCCCGAGAAGCGCTTCGATCCGACCGGCTCTGGGGGCCTCCGGCGTGCCGTGGCTTCTCTCGCTGCGCGCGCTCGGCTTCGTGGCCGTGACGCCCTTCATGGAGGAGCTCTTCGTGCGGAGCTTCCTCGTGCGCTACCTCGACGCCTTCGCCTCGCGCGCAGACTTCCGTGCGTTGCCCATCGCCGCGCTTTACGCGGCTCAGCTTCGCAGCGACCGCGCTCTGGTTCACGTTCTCGCATGTCTCGTGGGAGTGGGCCGTAGCGCTGCCGACCGGAATCGCGCTCAACGCTTGGCTCGCATGGCGCGGGCACCTCATGGCGTGCGTCGTCGCCCACGCCGTCGCCAACGCGGCGATCTTCGTGCTCGCGGTCACGGGGCCGGATTGGATGCTCGCCTTCCTCTAGGGCCGCGTAGAGTGGAGCACTACTCAGGGGAGAGGCGCCTTCTCGGTCGCCAAGTCCGGAGTCGCTCCCGGGGCGGGCGCGCTCGTCGCTGCCTCCGGGGCCGTCTCCGGGATCTCCGCGGGAGTCTCAGCCGGAGGAGGCGTCGAAACCGCGGGCGGCGTCGCGGGCTCTAACTTGACGGTCAAGTCGTTCTGCACATCCCGCACGCCATTCACCGTCTCCGCCAGGAACTTGGCGTGGTCCCGCTCCGCGGGGCTATCGACCGAGCCGAGCAGCGTGACCTTCCCATCGGTGACGCTCGCCTCGATCGCGTCGGAGGCGAGCTGCGCATCGCTGCGCAGGTGGTTTTCGACCGCTTGCGCGATCTCGCTGTCGCTGGGTGCGCCGCAGCTCCACCCGAGCGCGGCTCCGCACAGAACTCCCAGGCCCAGTTTCTTCTTCATGACGGAATTCCTCCTTCTTGGGTGTTGGCGCGGCCGAGCGCCCACTCGTTCAGCCGCGAAGTGGATCCGCGTAGGCGTGGTGCACCCCGGAGTTGCCCGAGCGCATCGGATCGCGAGCCACCGACCCCCGCGCGCGCCTCGCATGGGAGGCCAGGCGCCTGCGCAGCTCGCGGCCATTGCGCGGGGCAAGGAGCAACGCGAGCCCCCCGCCCAGCGCGGCTCCGGCGCCGAACCAGCCAGCCCGCTCCGCGGCGCGCGCGGCGCGACGTCGCCACCGCAGGAGGCCAATCTGCCGCACGAGCTCGTAGGCGGCGGGCGCCTGAGCGCTCAAGCTGGCCAGGGCCATCCAGCGGCCCGTTCTCGATTGATCGTTGGGGTTCATCGTTTCTCCTTGTGCGGACTCGCGCCGCCGCGTTCGCGCAGCTCCTACGGCACGCGGAGCTATTCCACGCGAGAGCAGCGCAGCAAGACGCGTGCCACGCGGGCAGCCGTACAGCGCCATGACGCACGCCGATGACCGCCGCCAGCACGGGGTGGGCGCGGGATTTGTAGAAACGGCGCTCGACCCACCGGAGCGAAGCGCGTAGGCCTTCCCACGAACGCGAAGGACCGGCGCGGCGGGCGGGAAGGCTGCCGGCAGCAATACGCCCGACGTGGCGCCGCAGCGCGGCTCGATCAGAATCGCGCGATGGCGAAGCGCCCGGAGAGCTCCGGCCACGAGCTGCGCTGGCTGGCCAGCGGAGGCGAAGCGCTGGCCCGCATGCTCGAAGCCATTGACGCTGCGCAGGACCACCTCCGCTTCGAGTTCTACATCTTCCGCGCGGGCCCGATCGGCGACCCGTTTCGCGAGGCGCTCACCCACGCCGCACGACGCGGAGCTCGCGTGCAGATTCTTCTGGACGGGCTCGGCTCTCGCGGGCTCCCGGCGGACTACTGGGATGGCCTGCGGAGCGCCGGGGGGGATTCCCGGGTGGTGAATCCCCTCAGCTTGCGACGCCTGGCGGTCCGGGACCATCGCAAGCTCCTCGTGTGCGACGACGACGTCGCGTTCGTGAGCGGTGTGAACGTGGCGCCGGAGTATGCGGGGGATGGGGTGAACGAGGGTTGGCGAGACCTGGGCCTCGAGGTCCGGGGGCCGCTGGTCGCCTGGCTCGCCGACTCCTTCGACGAGATGCGCCGGCGCACCGAGAAGCGGCCCCTGCTCTCTCGACTGCGTCGTGCGCCTCGGGCGTCGTCCGCAACCGGGAGCCCGCTCGGCACCGTGTTGTTGGGCGGGCCCGGGCTGAGACGGAGCGCGCTCCGCGGTGCCCTGATACGGGATCTCGCGCGAGCGCGCGACGTGCGGCTGATCTCCGCCTACTTCCTACCCCCGGTGCGCATGCGTCGGCTCCTGCGACGGATCGCCCGCCGGGGCGGACGCGTGCAGCTCATCATGGCTGGCAAGACCGACATTGCTCTCTCTCGGCTGGCCGCGCAGAGCCTCTACCAGGCCCTGCTGCGGAGCGGCGTCGAGATCTACGAGTATCAGCCGCAGATTCTCCATTCGAAGCTCTTCTTGATCGACGACGCGGTGTACGCCGGCTCGGCGAACCTGGACATACGCGGCCTCTACATCAACTACGAGCTGCTGCTCCGCCTCTCCGGGCCCGAGGCGCACGGAGGGGCTCAGCGAATCTTCGATGACCATCTTCGTCATAGCCTCCGAATCGATCCCGCTCTCTGGCCAAGGCAGCGCTCCTTCCTCCGAAGGCTCCGGGAGCGGTATGCGGCCTTCCTGCTCGCGCGCCTCGACCCGTATCTGACCCGCTGGCTCGCGCCCGAGCCTCAGGAGTCGGTGGCTGCCCACGCGGACACTCGCAGCAGTGGCCCCCTTTCTACAAAATGAAGCACCGCCGCCCACGCGTGCGCGACCCACGATGCGAGTGGAGCGATCGGACGCCAGCGCTCGTGGAGTCGAGCTCCGAGGGAGTCGACCAACGGAATGAGAGCGGCGTCACCAAAGCCGGGCTCGCAGCGCTGAGGGCACGCGCGTTGCATTGCGCGGTCGTCCAGGAGGACGACAAAATGCTGAGCGATGTCCGCGCGAGCACTCGCCTCGCCATTCGGCGCCTGATCACGATCCTCGAGGATGCCGACTTCGCTCCGGTGCTGGCGCCTCCGGAGGTAGGTGCGTGCGCCCCGGATCGAGGAGATCGAGTGCGGCCGGCGCTCCGATGAACCCGGCACGCGGGCATGGCGCTTCGCTCGAATCGCTTTCACGAGCCCGACTTCGAGCTCGCCATCGAGGTCTTCCTCGTGCGCCTCGGCGAGCGGATCGACGCGTGTCAGGACGCGGAGGCGAGAGGCGACGTCCTGGGCCTCCTCCACTGCGCCGCGACGATCGCCGAGCACGGCGAGGCTCTCGGCTTTGCGGTTCTCGTCCGAGCCACCCGCGAGATCCGCAAGGTCTGCGCGGAGCGGAGCCCGAGCGCGATTCGCAAGGCGGTGGAGGAGCTGACCGAGGTCGCCCAGCGCATCCGGCGCGGCCACCGCAGCGTGCCGTAGCTGCTCGGTCCTCTGATCCGGCTACCTTGCCCCGGCATGGATGCCCCGAATCTTCTCGATGCCGCCAACTTCGCCGAAGGCCCGCCCTACGCCGCATTCCGCCAGCTGCGCGCCGAGGCGCCGGTCTACTGGCACGCGCTCGATCCGGGCGGCTTCTGGGCGATCACCAAGCACGCGGACGTGGTCGCCGTCTCGCGCGACTCGGGGCTCTTTTCGTCGGCGCAAGAAGGGCTACATGCCCACGCCCGAACCGGACCAGATCGGGATCGAGCAATCGCGGCTGATGCTGCTCGGCATGGACCCGCCCGCACACACGCGCTTGCGGGGGCTCGTGAACAAGGGCTTCACGCCCCGGCGCGTCGCCAACCTGGAGCCGCGCATCCGCGAGCTCTCGCGCAAGATCGTCGATGCCGTGCTGCCGCGCGGCGAGTGCGACTTCGTGGCGGACGTCGCGGGCGAGCTGCCCTCGTACCTGATCGCCGAGCTGGTCGGCATCCCGCTCGACGATGGGCGCGGGCTCTACGAGCTCACCGAGAAGATGCACAGCTCCGGTGACCCGGCGGGCTCGCAGGAAGCCTTCCTGAAGATGTTCGCCTACTCATCGGAGATCCGGCGCGCAGAAGCGCGAGAAGCCCGGCCGCGATCTCGCGAGCGTCCTCCTCGCGGCCGAGATCGACGGCGAGAAGCTCAGCGACCTCGAGTTCGACCTCTTCTTCCTGCTCCTCATCAACGCCGGCGGCGACACGACGCGCAATCTCGTCGCGAGCGGGATGCTGACGCTCCTCGACCACCCGACCGATCTGCGCCGCGCTGCGCGCGGATCGAAAGCTCCTGCCCGGGCGCGATCGAGGAGATGCTCCGCTTCTGCACGCCCGTCGTGCAGTTCATGCGCACCGCGACGCGCGACACGGAGATCCGGCGGCCAGAAGATCCGCGAGGGCGAGTCCGTCGTGATCTTCTATCCGTCGGCCAATCGGGACGAAGAAGTCTTCGCCGAGCCCGATCGCTTCGACATGCGGCGCTCGCCGAATCCGCACGTGGCCTTCGGCGGCGGCGGCTCGCACTTCTGTCTGGGCGCGAGCCTCGCGCGGCTCGAGATCCGCTGCATGTTCGACGAGGTGCTGGACCGCCTGCACGACGTCGCGCTCGCGGCGCCCGTCGAGCGCCTCCACTCCTGGTTCATCAACGGCCCGCGGCGGATGCCGGTGAGGTTCCGCGCGGGGCGCGCCTAGAACTGGATCACGCTGCGCGCGACTTCGCCCTTCTTGAGATCTTCGAAGGCGTCGTTGACCTCGTTCAGCTTGATGCGCTTCGAGATCAGGTCGTCGAGGTTCAGGCGGCCCTGCAGGTAGAGGTCGACGAAGCGCGGCATGTCCACGCGGAACGCGTTCGAGCCCATGCTCGAGCCCTGGATGCGCTTCTCGAACAGGAAGTCGACGCCGTGGAGCTCGATCTTGGTGCCGACCGGGATCATGCCGATCACCGTCGCGGTGCCGCCGTTGCGCAGCATGTTGAAGGCCTGCTCCGCGGTCGTCCTTGAGGCCGATGGCCTCGAAGGAGTACTCGACTCCGCCGCCGGTGAGCTGCTTCACCTGCTCCACCGGATCGCCGGTCTCGGCGTTGACGCCGTCGGTGGCGCCCATCTTTTTCGCGAGCTCGAGCTTCGAGGGCACCATGTCCACGGCGATGATGCGCGAGGCGCCGGCGAGCGCGCGCACCCTGGATCGCGGCGAGGCCGACGCCGCCGCAGCCGATCACCGCCACGGTCGAGCCCGGCCGGAATGCGGGCGGTGTTGATCACGGCGCCCACACCGGTCATCACGCCGCAGCCGATCAGCGCCGCGCGGTCGAGCGGCATGTCCTTCGTGATCTTCACGACCGCGTTCTCGTGGACGAGCATCTGCTCGGCGTAGGACGAGAGATCGAGGAACTGCCAGACCGGCTGACCGTCCTTCGCGAGGCGCGGGCTTCTCGTTCTGGGCTCGCTGGGTCTCGGCCTTCCCGGAGCACAGGTTCGGGCGGCCTTTGGTGCAGTAGTCGCAGTGCCCGCAGAAGACGCGACAGGCAGGTGATCACGTGGTCGCCGGGCTGCACGTAGCGGACTTCGGAGCCCACCTGCTCGACGACGCCGGCCGACTCGTGGCCCGAGCACGGCGGGCATCGGGTACTGGTAGGAGCCGTTCTGGAAGTGGAGATCGCTGTGGCAGACGCCCGCGGCCACGGTGCGAATCAGCACCTCGTGGGCGGCGGGCTTGTCGATCGCGATGTCCTCGATCGAGAGGGGCTTGTTCACTTCGCGCAGCACCGCAGCCTTCATGGTCGTCCTCGCTTTTGGGAGGCGGCACGATAGCCTGCCGGGACCGCCCCCGGGGGTGTTGCCTGCTGATTGCGTGCCACTTCTGAGGCCGAAATCCCACTACATAGGGTAAGGAGGGCTCCCTGTGCGTTTGCCGCTCGCTTTCGCTGCGGTCTCCGCGCTCGCGCTCGCCGGTCCTGCCGGGGCGATCTCCATCACGGCCACGAACGACCCGACGGCCCTCCAGGGCGCGCTGCTCGGGGGAACGCCCGGATTGACGATCACGTCGTTCACCGTCACGTCGCTCAGCGGCTCGGGGGGTGAGCTCTCGACCGGCACCTACACCAACGACAGTGGCATCTACAGCAACGTCCCGCGCGGCGTCGTGGTCAGCAGCGGAGACGTCCGCGAGTACAACGACGGCCCGAATACCGAGCAGCAGCACTTCGGCTTCGACTACGGCTCCGCTGCAGCTCCGACCGACAACATCCTGCTCGATCCGATCACATCCGATGATCCCAACTCCGACGATCCCTACCCCCACTTCGACGTCACGCGAATCGACCTGACCTTCGACGCGGCGGCGAACGTCTCGGACGTGAAGTTCACCATCGTGTTCGGATCGGAGGAGTATCCCGACTTCGTCGGGCTTCCCTACATCGACACGTTCGGGATCTACTTCAATGACGGCAACATCGCCGTGACCTCGGGCAACGTGGCGATCAACGTCGACCACCCGGAGCTTCGTCGCGATGGCGGGCACCGAGCTCAACGGCGTCATCGCTCCCAACGGAAACGCGCTGCTGGTATTCGACGTGGATGCGGCTCCGGGCTCGACCAACAACAAGCTCACGTTCATCGTCGCGGACACGAGCGATGGGATCCTCGACACGACAGTCTTCATCTCGGATTCGCGGTCCAACGTGGTTCCCGAGCCGACGACGCTCGCGCTGCTGCCGCTCGCGGGTCTCGCGCTCGCGGCCGCGCGCCGACGGAGCCGCTCGCTCTAGCGCGAGAGCCGCATCGGCAGGTGCTTCAGGCCGAGGAGACGGTTCTCGCGGGTCCAGACGGCGGGGCCCGTGATCTCGAAGCGCGCGAACGTCGCGAAGAGCTCCTCGAGCATGATCCGAATCTCGAGACGCGCGAGGTTCGCGCCCAGGCAGTAGTGGACGCCCTGCCCGAAGCCCACGTGCGGGTTCGGATCGCGCGCCACGTCGAAGCGGAAGGGCTCCGCGAACACGCGCTCGTCGCGGTTCGCCGACATCTCCCAGAAGGTCACGCGCTCGCCCGCGCGGATCTTCTCGCCGTGGAGCTCGAGGTCGCAGGTCGCCGTGCGCCGCTTGTAGACCGAGGGCGTCGTCCAGCGCACGATCTCCTCGATCGCGCTGCCCAGGAGCTCTGGCGAGGAGCGGAGCTTCGGGAGCTCCCCGGGCGTCTCCACTAGCGCGCGGAGTCCGCCGGCGATCGCCTTGCGGGTGGTCTCGCTTCCGGCGGTGAAGAGCAACGTGAAGAAATACATGAGCTCTGCATCGCTGAGCCGCGGAGGGTCTTCGCTCGGGCAGGTCCGCGGCGAGCACGATCGAGAGCAGATCGGCGCCCGGCTCGCGGCGTCGCCGCGCGATCAGCTCGATCCCGTAGCGCGAGAGCTTCCCGCCGTACTCGCGGTTGAGCGCGATCCCAGCCTCGGACTCGAGGCCACGGTCCATCCAGTCGCAGAGCTGCTGCGCGGTCGTCCTGGGGCACGCCGAGCAAGAGGCAGATCGCCTGGAGCGGGAGCTCGCGGGCGACGTCCACGACGAAGTCGCACTCCCCGCTCGCGGGCACTGCGGCCAGGATGGCGCGTGCGCGGCGCCGCAGTTCGGGCTCGAGCCCGCCGATCACGCGCGGCGTGAAGCCCTTGCTCACCAAGGCGCGAATCCGCCGGTGGCGCGGGTCGTCCATCATGTTGAGCATCGAGCCCGAGCCCGGCGAGTCCGCGATCATGGTCCCACCGGGAGTGCCGCCGGGCGCTCGATCCGACGAGAACCGCATGGGATCGAGCTGGATCGCGAGCACGTCGGCGTAGCGGCTCAGCACCCAGAAGCCGACGCCGTCGGGTGTATGGGCCGTCGGGGCATGCCAGTAGAGGGGCGCCACCTCGCGAAGCTCCGTGAAGAACGCGTGCGGAAAGCCCGCGCGGTAGTTCTCGAGGTCCGTCAGGTCGAGGGGGTGGACGCTCACGGGACCGCGCGCGGCGGCGTCAGCACGGCGGTGATCGCGCCGTCCACCGGAAGCGTGGCTCCGCTCACGTAGCTCGCCTCGTCCGACGCCAGGAAGCAGACTGCGGCGGCGATCTCCTCGGGACGGCCGAGCCGGCGCAGCGGAACATGGCTCCCGGCGTCGAGCTCGCCGCCCGGGAAGGACTTCAAGTATTCCGCGAAGATCGGCGTCAAGATCGGCCCCGGCACGATGGCATTCACGCGGATGCCGCGTGGGCCGTACTCGAGCGCAAGATTGCGCGTGAGCGAGAGGACGGCGGCCTTCGCAGCGGCGTACGCGTGAAGGCCCTCCGAGGCCAGGAGCGCGGCGCCCGACGAGATGTTCACGATGGCGCCGCGGCCGCGCTCGACCATCGGAGGCAGCGCGGCCTGACAGCCGAACCAGGTCGTGTCGAGATTTTTGGCGAGGTCGGCGCGGTAGCGCGCCTCATCCGTGGACGCGAAAGCCGTGGGCATCGCGCCCCCCGCGTTGTTCACCCAGATGTCGAGCGCGCCCAGGCGCTCGAGCGCGAGCTTCGCTGCGCGCCTGCGCGGTCGCCGAATGCGACATGTCGCCCACGTGCGCTTCGACTCTCGCCCCACGCTCGGCGAGCTCGCGCACGAGCGTGCGGAGTCCCTCCGGCGCGAGATCGTTCGCGACGAGCGCGGCTCCCTCGCTCGCGAAGCGCTCGGCGATGGCGCGGCCGATTCCCGAGCCTGCGCCCGTGACCACCGCCACCTTGCCCTCGAGCCTCCCCGCCACGACGCCTCCTCGGCGCGACGCTAGCAGCGCCGCGCGGGGCGCTGCGCATACACTGGGCCGTTGGAGCCGCGCGCGATGAGCGAGGAGGACGTCTGGCAGCCAGGGCCGCGCCCCCAGTGGGTGCGGTCGCTTCACGCCGCCGTCGACCCCGCCTGGATCGGGCTCGATCCCGACGAGCTCCTCGAATCGGCGATGCGACGGACGGGGCTCACCGACTTCGGCGGAGACGAGTTCCGCATCCCGTATCACATCTTCCTGCGCGCCGCGGCCGCCGAGGCCAAGCTCCATGCGCTCGGGCGCATGCTCCTGCGCGGCGATGTGCTGAACTGGCTCGAGAACCGTCTCCAGCTCACGGAGGCGCGCAAGCGAAGCCCGGAAATCGCGGCACAGCGGATCGAGGCGCCGATCTTCATCACCGGTTTGCCTCGCACGGGAACCTCGATCCTCCACGAGATCTTCGCCCAGGACCCGGACAACCGGGTCCCCCAGCACTGGGAGGTGCGTCTCCCCTGCCCTCCGCCCGAGCGCGCGACCTACGCGAGCGACCCGCGCATCGCGCGCGCCGAGGACGAGATCCAGCTCTGGAACCAGGCCGTGCCCGAGTACGCGGCGATGCACGAGCTCGGCGCGCGCATCCCGGTCGAGGACATCCAGATCACCGCCGCACACCTTCGTGAGCGACGAGCTCATGGGGCGCCACATCGTGCCGAGCTACGCGGCCTGGTACGCGAGCGCCGACAAGGCGCCGGCCTTCCGCTTCCACCGCCAGTTCTTACAGCATCTCCAGTCTCGCCACGCCGGGAAGCGCTGGGTGCTGAAGTCGCCGTCCTGGCTCGGGCTCCTGCCGGTCCTGTTTGGCGAGTACCCCGACGCGCGCATCGTCATCACGCATCGCGATCCGCTGCGCGTGCTGCCCTCGGTGGTGAGCATCCTCTACTCGACGGCCTTCGTGCGCTCGGACGCGGTGGATGCCGAGACCTTCAAGGGCTGGTTCTCGCCCGAGGCGTGCAAGGCGCTGCTCGACGGCATGAGCGCGTTTCGCGACCGGGGCGCGAGTGCGGCCCGACCAGATCTGCGATGTGCGCTACGCCGACCTGATGCGCGAGCCGGTCGGGGCCCTGGCGCGCGTCTACGCTCACTTCGGGATGGAGCTCTCGCGCGACGCCGCGGAGCGCGTGCGCGCGTACCTCGCTGCGAAGCCCAAGGCCAAGCACGGCGCCCATCGCTACGCGTTCGAGCAGCTCGGGCGCGAGGCCGCCACCGAGCGAGAGCGCTTTCGCAGCTATCAGGAGCGCTACGGCGTTCCGTCGGAGTGAGCATGGCGAGCGACGAGCAAGCGAGCGGAGGAGCCGGCCTGCGCGGCGAGGCGCTGAAGCGGCTGCGGCGGCCGCGGCGCTCCGCGTCGGAGCAGCGCTCCCGCCTTCTGGATGGGACCTCCTGGGAGGAGTTCTGCCACGACCTTGCGGCGGCCGGCAGGCACATCCTCGAGTTTCCGCTCGAGGGCGCCGAGAGCGACGAGCTCCGCGCCGAGGGCTTCCGGTACTTGTTGGGGCTCGTGCGCTCCGGGCTCTACAACGCCCTCGAGCTCGCCGATCCCGAGCAGCCGCGCTGGATCCGCAACCCCGACAGCCAGGCGAAGTGGGGGGCCGAGAACCCGGACAACCAGTACCTCTGGGCGCGCATCCGGCCCGACGCCTCCTATCGCGTGTTCGGCGAGCGGCGGAACGTCTACGACTTCCTGCTCGAGGTGAAGGAAGGCCACATGCAGCTCGGCGACGATCGCGTGTTCGCCGCCGTGACGGCGAAGGACCTGCACTTCGATGCGGTTGGCCGATTCGCGATCTTGCTCGCCCCGCACAAGCCGGCGGGGTACGCGGGCGACTTCGTGCCGATCCATCCCGAGGCGCACTACCTCCAGGTCCGGCAGTACCTTCTCGACTGGGAGCGCGAGACGCCGGCGAGCTTCTCGATCGAGCGCGTCGGGAGCCGAGGGAGTTCCGAGCCCGCCCCTCACGGCAGCCGCCATGGCGGACCGCATCGATCTCGCCGGCGAATGGACGCTCACCACGCACGCGCTTCTGGACGCAGTGGGTGGAGCAGCTGCGCGAGGCCCACCAGCCCGGCAGGATCGCTCCCGCGCGTCGCTTCGTGGGCGGCGCCCCCGACATCTACTACGGGAACGACTGGTACCGCCTCGCGCCCGACGAGGCGTGCGTCTTCGAGAGCGAGCTCCCGGATGCTCGCTACTGGCAGATCGAGCTGTGCGACGCCTGGTTCAAGACGATGGAGTTCGCGACGCGGCAGACCAGCCTGAACCACCTCCAGGCGCACGTCTCGAGCGACGGCCGCTTCCGCTGCGTGATCGCCCACGAGGATCCCGGCGTGCCGAACTGGCTCGACACCTGCGGCTACGCGGAGGGAATGATCCAGTACCGCTGGATCTGGACGCAGACGAATCCGCAGCCGACGGTGCGCATCGTGAAGCATGCGGATCTGGCGAAGGCATTCCCCGCCGACACGCCGCGCGTGACGCCTGAAGAGCGCCGGCGGCGCCTCGCCGTGCGTCAGGCGCACGTACAGCGTCGCGAGCCGGTCTCATGATGGCCCGTCGCTGAATCGCATCGGCCACGCGAGGTCACGCCTCACTTGAGGTCGGTGACCACCGTTGCGACCGGAGAGTAAGAGACGCTGACGTTGCCCGCGGCATCGGCCGCCTTGACGCGGTAGCGATAGCTGACACTGGTCGGGTTCGCGCGCGGGTTGTCCAAGTAGGAGGTCCCGGTGGGCGTCGCGATCTGCGCGAAGCTGGTGCAACCGACGCCTTGGCAGCGCTCCACCCTGTATCCGCTGACTCCGACGTTGTCGGTCGCCGCCGGCCAGCTCAGACTGATCTTCTTTCCTTTCGCCGCCGTCGCGGTGAGTGTCGCAACGTTGCCGGGCGGCGTCGTGTCCGGCGCGGCCGGCGTAACGGCCGTTGCCACGGCCGAATAGCTCGTGCTCACGTTGCCAGCCGCATCGGCGGCCTTGACGCGATAGCTGTAGCTCGTGTTCGCGGTCCGACCGATATCGGACGTAGCTGCTCCCGCTCGGCGCGGCGATCTGCGTGAAGTTGCTGCACCCGGCGCCCTGGCAGCGCTCGACGCGGTAGCCCGTGACGCCCACGTCGTCGGTCGCCGACGCCCAGCTCAGGTTGATCTGCGTCGTGCTCACGGCCGTCGCCGTCAATCCGGTCACGGACCCCGGCGGAGCCGTGTCGGCTGCGCTGCTCTCCCGGTCGTCGATCTGGAGGAGATACGCAGCGACGCTCGCCAACTGAGTCGCGTCGAACACTACGCCGGTGTGGCGTTGGACGGCCTGACTGAGCGTCGCCGCCGATCCATCGTGGAGATACGGGGCGGTCGCCCAGACGCCGCGCAGGGTCGGCGTGTCGAGCGCGGCAAAGGAGCCGCTCGTCGGCTGGAGGGTGCCGACGTCGTGCATCCCGCCCGCCTGGCTGTCCGTGAACGGGGCTCCGGCGTGGCAGCTGGCGCATCCGGCGCCCACGAAGAGCGCGCGCCCCGCCTCGCCCTGCGTGGTCCGGCTCCCGTCCTGGTTGCGGTGCGGGCTTGCCCCGGTCGCGGTCAGCGATTGGACGTACGCGGCGAGCGCATCGAGATCGGCGCTCAGCCCGGCCTTCGGGCTGCCCAGGGGCTGGCTCACGGTGCCCGAGAAGAAGGCGGCGTCCGACATCAGGCCCGTTCCGCCCGCGAAGCTGCGAATCTGTCCCTCGAAGTCCTGCACCTCGTCGAAGTTCGCGGTCCAGTGGAGCCGCCCCTGGCCGACGCCATGACCCTTCAGGCCGATCGTGTTGCGCAGACCCTCGCCGAACTGGGTGAAGTCCCAGGTCCGCCCGTCGCTTCCGCCGTCGTTGTGACACGCGGCGCAGGCCATGTAGCCCTGCAGCGCAAGGCGCGGATCGGCGGCGTCGTAGAAGAACTGCTTCCCGCGCAGGACCTGCGCCGAGAGCCGCTCGGACCCGGTCGTGGGGATCGTCGCGACGACCGGGAGCGCCGAGTCGTCGAAGTCCCGCAGGCGCGAGAGGTCGAGCACGGTGACGGTGCGATCCATGAAGTTCTGCACGTACAGGCGAGAGCCATCGGCGGAGAGCGCCAGGGCCTGCGGCGCCCGGCCGACGAGCGCGCGGTTCAGTTGCCCTCCGGAGTACGCCTCGAGCACGGCGACCGTGCGGTTTCCCTCGAGCGCGGAGAAGAGGTACGCCCCGTAGGCATCGAAGGCGGCGGCGCTCGCGACGCTGGCGTCGTCGTGATCGATCCGGCCCGCGAGGTTCTCCTGGCCTGTCTGCAAGCTGAGGCGCGACGTGATCGCCCGGACCGTCGAGTCGTGCGTCAGGGGCTGACCGCTGCGGCGAGTGCCGCGCCGAATGTTGTCCTGCTTCGAGGGCACCGCCGCGGAGAGTCCGTCCGGGGAGATCGCCAGCGCGCCGAGGTAGTTCGGAACGCCAGGCCCCGAGCGCTCCGACGCCGCGGCGTTGCTGTGCGCCAGCACGACGAGCGGGCCCAGCGCAAGGCTGGCCGCCGTGAGCTGCTGGACCTGGCCGCCGCCCTGCGTCCCGGGCGCGGCGGTCGCCTCGCCGGGCAACGGCGGCGTCACGAAGCGGGTGGCGAAGAGCTTCGTGCCATCGCCGCTCACGGTGAGGTGGCCGGAAGCCCACGCCCACTTGCTGGGAAGCGAGCTGGGCTCGCGTGACGCCATCGAGGCGGAGAATCGTTCCCGGTGCCCTCGAGCGCGACGAAGGCGATCGCCCCGCCCGGCGCGAAGACGAGCCCGTGCGGAGAGGACCCGCGCGGCAGCGCGATGCTGGCGACGACCGCCAGCGTCGACGGGACTGATCGACGTCGATGCGATCGGCGTCCTTGCAGGCGACCCACACCCGCCCGTCCGCCGCGATGCCGAGCGTCCGCGGGCCAGCGCCCACCGCGACCTCTCCGACTAAGGAGTTCGTCGATGGCGTTGATCACGCCGATCGAGCTGCCGTCAGGATTCACGACCCAGACGCGTTGACCGACCGGGTCGTGGACGATCCCGCTCGAGGCCGTGGGCCGCGCCGCCGTGAGGGGCGCATGGACGTTCTGGACGAACTGATGGGTCTTCGAGGCGCCGCTCGCAGATCGGTGACGGTGAGCGTGACGACGTAGCGACCCGGTCGGTGCAAAGGCGTGGGAGACGCTGGGGGAGCTCGAGGGAGCGGGCGGCGAGGACCCATCCCCGAAGTCCCACCGGTACTGGAGCGCCCCGTCCGCCGTTGGTCTGCGCGGTGTAGCTGACGCTCGCGCCGACCTGCTTGGGCGGGCTCGCGAACGGGACGATCGTCAGCTGGCCCGCCACGCTCCAGAGGAAGTCGGCCGAGTCGGTGGCGCCGCTCGGATCGCGGGCTGTGACGCTGACCGCGTATACGCCCGGCGCGGTCGGCGTCCCTTGGATCGCGCCCGTCGGCAGGGGCGGTCAGGGTGAGTCCCGGAGGAAGACCCGACGGCGGAGAACGTGACGGCGTCGCCGTCCGCGTCGGCAGCAGCCAACTGCAACGAGTTGCTTTGGGTGACGACGCTCGTCTCATCGAGCGGGCGCACGATAACCGGGGCCTGATCGAGCAGCGGCAGCAGGAGCGACGCGGCTGCTTCGCTGACGCGCTGCTCTGGTCGAGCGGACGAACGATCACGGGGGCCCGGTTGAAGAGGGGCTGGAGCGCGATCTCTGCCGCGGCGGGGCTCACGGCGACCCATCCGACGACCTCGTCGGCGTGATCCACCTCGAGGTCCGCGGCTTGCTCTTCTTCCGCGACCAGCTGGACTCCACTGGTAGTCGCCGGCGAGCTGGCGGAGCGCGTGCCGGATCGAGATCGTTCGAGGTTTGCATGCTCGCGAGAAAGCTGCGGCGCCGCCGAGGAACACCTGACCGAAGGCAATCACTCGGGCTCCGCCACCTCGTCCACCGCGGTCCCGGTGATCCCTGCGCTGAGCACGCCGGCGATCGATCCGGGCTCGAGCGCGATCCAGTGGATGTCCTCGGGCTGGACCACTGCGTGCTCTCCTGGCGTTGGATGCGGACGGTGAAGCTCGATGCGCTGACGGCCTGCACGCGTCGAGCGTCGACCACGCCCTGGAGGCGCGCGGTTGCGCCTGCGTCGGGACGTGCGTTGACGCTCGCGGACCTGAGCGAGCACCAGGGGCGTCTGGGTGAAGGCGCCTGCGGCAAACGTCTGCGTGCGCGGGTTGTCGAAGTCGACACCGGTCGTGCGGCCCGCGATGAGCCTGCGCCCGCTCGAGAGCTGGTACTCACCGGCCTCGACGACGAGATACGACACGGTCTCGGCTCCGTGCACGCCGTCCAGATAGGACCATTCGTCCAGCTGGAACTCGAAGCTCGAGCTCGTCACCTTGCGCACGCGCACCGTTGTCGGAGCCGATCCGTGTGCGGTCGGAGGGCCCCATCACGACGACGGGGCTCTTGAAGACGTGAGCGAGCTGGACGAGACGCCACTGGTCCGGCGCCGCTCTGGTTCACCGCGACAGTGCCGACCTCGCTCCGCGCATCCGACACGACCCACGGAAACGCGATGACTCCGTTCTCGGTTCCGTCGTTGACGGTGATCGTCACGCCGAACACGCCGGCCTGCGTCGCAGTGCCCTGGACGACGCCCGTGCGGCGTTGATCGAGAGCCCGGTCGGAAGGCCGCTCGCGGAGAAGGTGAGCGCGGTTGCCGTCGGGGTCCTCGACCTCGACCTGGTACAAGACCGGCGCGCCGAGGTCGGTGCGGAGGTTGTCGATCGGCGGGCCGCGCGGCGTCCCCGTGCGCACGATCTGGAGGACCTTCGCGATCGAGGGCACGTTGCCGCTTCATCGCGAACACCATCCAGTAGCCGGGTACCAGCACGTTCACGTTGTCGTCGAGGTCGAGCTCGTAGGTGCCGGACGACGTCTCCGAGACCTCCGGGCGCAGGAAGCGCTGATCCGTGTTCGTGGTGTGCGTGGTCGCCGACATGCGCACCATGCTGAAGCCGAGAGACCCGGCGTAGCGTGCACAGTGAACTTGCGGCCGACGCGCACGATGCTCGGCGAGTTGGTGATGGCGGGACGCGCGGCGAGCGCGCCGCTTGCGTTGAACAGTAGGGCGGCGAGAAGATCTCGCCGTTCCAGTGATCGACGGCAGCATTGCCGGCGAGGCCGCCGCCCGCCGAGAGCACGCGTGCATCGGGCAGGAGGAGCGCGGTCGAGTGATACGCGCGCGCCTCGGCCTGTGCGTTGAGCAGCGTCCACGCGTTCGTGTCGGGTCGTAGACCTCGGCGTTCTTGATCGGCGAAGTCGTCGGTGAACTTGACGCCGCGTCGTGTTGCCGCCGACGACGAGGACGTCGCCCGTCGGAAGGAGCACTTCGTTCATGAACTGCCGCGGAAAGTTCATCGACCCGGCAGTCGTCAGCACGGCGCAGGGCCGTTCAGGTCGATCGTGTACGCGTTTGCGACCGAGATGTCGCTGCTGCTCGACACCGATCCGCCAGCGACGAGGATCCGGCCCTCGTCGTAGAGCACGGAAACGCCTTCGTCGGGGAACCAGCTGCGGTTGTGCGGGCCGAGCGACGTCATCGTTCCGAGCTGAGACGGTCCTCCAAACGGGTCGATCTTGTTCATCTCGCTGACCGCGCCGTGATGGAAGATCGTGCCGTCCTTGTCGAGCTGGAGCAGCGGCCACAGCTGGGACCCGTCGTGGTCGTCGACCGAGATCACGGTGGTGGTCAGATCGATGCCGGTGAGCAGCTTCCAGCCGGAGCTCGGAGACCAGAGCTCGGGGTTCGGCCCGCCGCCGTCGCCGCCGGCGATGAAGACCTGCCCGGTGCGGGAGATAGACGCTCGTCGGGTACCAGCGCCCGCGGTTCATGTTCTGGATCGGGATCCAACGATTCGAGTGGAAGTCGAACAGGCTCGTCCACGGACTCAGGCCTCGTTTCGTCCGCCGGAGACGAAGACGGTGCCGTCCTCGAGCGTGACGAGCGACGCGCAGAACATGTCGTGGCTCGGATGCGGGACCTCGACGAAGCCGCCGGTCGCGGGTCCCAGACGGCCGCGTGCGTGAACTCGTCGTTCGTGGAGAGCAAGGAAAACGGGTCTCGAACGAGTTGCGCTCATTCGAGGCGAAGCTCAGGATCCGTCCGTCCGGCAGGTTGGCGATCGAGACCGGGACGTGCGGAAACAGGAACACCGGGCCCCACTGTCCGCCGACCTGCGGTGGGAAGCTCGGCGGCGGGTTCGGCGGCTGCACCTGCGCGCTCGCCGCGACCCCCAGCAGGGCGCAAGCGACGATTTCGAGGAGGGATCGGACGGAGCGCCGCATCGCCCTGATCCCTCCCGCGCCGCTCCGCGTGACACGGCCGCAACAAGGATGTGGACGACTGTGGCGTTTTGGTGTCGAAACGGGACAACGCGACGAAAACGCGAGCGCCCCACGCATCCCCGGCCACGGGTCTGGGCGCAGCTGGCGCCGTCGGAGTGGGTGGCGCCAGGAATTGGGGTGAAACAGCCACCTTGCCGGAGAGCGCGCCGAGGAAGACCGCGAGCTGAGCTGCCTCTCGGTCCGTGATCTCGATGGGCAGAAGCTCGCTCCCGGGGTCCATCGGCGGGTGCCGATAGTGCTCGATCACCCTCGCGAGGGTCGGCGCGCTCCCGTCGTGGAAGTAGGGAGCCGTGCGGGAGACCTCTCGCAAGGTCGGCGTCTTGAATTGTCCCGAGGTCGCCGCGAGGTCGTGGGTCTGGAGGAACTCCAGTTCGCCGCAGGAACCCCGGGGCGCGTCGCTGAAAGCGCCCTGACAGTTGAACGCATCGAGCAGGAGAGACTGGACCCCCAGGAAGCGCCCGAGGTCGGGGATCGGGCCCAGCCGGCTCGTGGCGACGTCGTGGAACGCCTGGTTCGTGAAGAGCGGACCGTTGTGGCAGCGGAGGCAGCGGGTCTTCTCACTGTCGATGAACAGCCGGAGCCCGGCGACCTCGTCGGAGGTGAGGGTCTCGGTGCCTCCCACGTAGCGATCGAAGCGCGACGGGCCGGGCCTAAGGAGCCGCACGTAGGCTTCGAGGGTCTTCCCGACGTTGGCGAACGCGCGATCGATGCGCAGCCGCTCCGATTCCTCCATGCGACTCCAGGCCGCGCGCGCCTGCGCGTCGCCGTAGGGGCTCGCGGACTCGGCGCTCGGCTTGGGCGCCTCGCCGAAGAGGTCTCGGTAGGCGTCGCGGTAGCGCGGGTCCTGGCTCACGAGCCTCACGACCGAGGTCCGGTCGTTGCCCATCTCTTCCCGAGCTTCGAGCGGTGCGAGCGCTTGCGCCCACAAGCTGTCGCGCCGGCCATCCCAGAAGAACCAGGGGCTGTAGGCCGCGCCGATCAGGGTCGGGGCATTGCGCGGCGTGTCGCCGAGGCCGTGGGAGCGGGGACGTCCGTCGGTGAAGGCACGCTCGGGCACGTGACAGCTCGCGCACGCCACTCGGCCGTTCGCGCTGAGGGAAGGATCGAAGAAGAGTCGATGCCCCAGCTCGACGGCGCGCGGATCCGACGCGACTCGGTTCGAGCTCGAAGGGGGCGGCGGCGGAAGCGCGCTCAGCGAGAGCGAGCGAATGACGTCGAGCTGCTCCGGGGTCCACTCGGTAGCCGGCGCTCCGCCCGTGCACGCCGCCAAGGCGAGCGCGGCGAGGCACCACCGCTCAGGGCGAGACTTGGACATGGAACACGGCAATGTCCGGTCCTGCGGGCCCGACGAGCTCGAAGCGCATTGTCCAGTCGCCGCTCATGTGGAACTTGACGCCCTCCACGAGGAAGTCGCCCGCGCCGAGCGCTTCGGTCACGCGCGGCTCGGTGACGAAGCCGTGCTGGTGCTGCGGCATGCCCCCGCTCACCGCGAGCCGGATCGGCATGAACGCCTCTCCGCTCGGCGTCTCGACGTGAAGATCCAGGCGTGCAGAGTGTTCAGGGGAATCGTTCCATCGCGGGGCCGGACCGATGCCCGGTAGAGCCCCCCCTCGGTGGGCTGGAGCGCGCCGAGAGCGGGAGCGGGCGGAGGCGCAGGGCCGGTCTGTGCGCAGCTCGCCGCGACGAGCGCGACGGCAGCGATCACGCTTCGTAGCGGTCGTAGAGCTCGGGGATGGCGTTGCACGCGGGCGCCTTGGCTCGCTCGTACTCGCGGCGGAGCACATCACTCACTCTCACCTTCGCGCCAGACGGGTCGGTCACCCGCAGCCGAGCGACGAGCTCGTCTCGCGGCCGGCTCCGGGCGACGAGGTAGAAGAGCCGCGTCGCGAAATCTACCTCTACCGCGTGCTGCCTCGAGGGGCTCAGGCAGACCCGGCCGAGCTCGAGGAAGGCGGAGCCGGTCTCGCTCTGGCTCGCGCCCTCGACGCGGAGCGGCCACGGCGAGCCGCCGCGATCGAGGACCAGCTTCAGCGCGAGGAGGCCATCCTCGAGAGACTGGGCCTCCTGCTCCAGCGAGGGCGCTCCTTGCCAACCGGCGATCGCCCGCCAAGGGCTTGCGCGGGCCCCGCCCTCCAGCGTCTCTTGCGCCTTCACATCGAGCCCCGCCGCGAGGAACTCCCGGAGAACGGGCGCCTTCGCGGCGCGCGCGGAGTTCCACTCGAGGATTCGCGTGAGCCAGAGCTTCCCGTCCGAGCTCCGCGTCGGGTCGATTCGCCGCTCGCGAAGAATCCGCCCGACCTCGGCGGGATTGCCCGCTCGGATCGCCGCGATCGCAGCCGCCTCGTCGGCGCAGACGAGGTCGCCCGCCGAGCACGCCCGCGCGTCCGCCGTCTCCTCGTCGCCACAGGAGCACGAAAGCGCGAGGGCGACCACGGCGAGGGCGCAGCCTCTCACGCCGCGCCCCGGTTCAGGGAGCGCTGATGTCGAGCACCGAGCGGGCGACCTTGCCGGCGCGCATCAGCTCGAAGCCCTTGTTCACCTCGGAGAGCTTCAAGCGCTGGCTCACCAGGCCGGTGAGGTCGATGCGGCCCTGCAGGAAGAGGTCCACGAGCTTCGGCATGTGGTCGCGGAAGCGCGTGCTCCCGTACATGCAGCCGATCGCCTTCTTCTCCATCAGGAAGTCGGGGCCGCAGAGCTTGATCTCGGAGCCGAGCGGCATCATGCCGACGATCACGGCGGTGCCGCCGTTGCGGATCATCGCGAAGGCCTGTGCCGCGGCGTTCGGGTTGCCGATCGCCTCGAAGGCGTACTCGGCGCCGAGGCCGCCGGTCAGCGTCTTCACGGCGGCGACCGGGTCGTCGGTCTTCGCGTTGATGGTGTGGGTCGCGCCAAACTTCTTGGCGAGCTCGAGCTTCTCCGGCACGACGTCGACGGCGATGATCGTGCTCGCGCCGGCGAGCTTGCAGCCCTGGATGACGTTCAGGCCGATGCCGCCGCAGCCGATCACGGCGGTGATCGCACCGCCCGGCACCTTCGCGGTGTAGAGCGCGGCGCCGATGCCGGTCATCACGCCGCAGCCGATGAGCGCGGCCTCGGCCATCGGCATCTCCTTCGGAATCTTCACCACGCCGCTCTGCGAGGTGATCATGTACTCGGAGAAGGAGCCGACGTTCGCGAACTGGAGGAGCGGGCCGCCGTTCCAGGTGAGGCGCCCGGCCGCCGAGGCCGCGATGGCCTGGTCGTTGCACAGGTGCGGCTCGCCGCGCAGGCAGTAGTAGCAGGCGCCGCAGAAGGGCCGGAACGACATGATCACGCGGTCGCCCTTCTGCACGTAGGTGACGCCCTCGCCCACCTCCTCGACCACGCCGGCCGCCTCGTGGCCGAGCACGGTCGGGATCGGGAGCTTCCAGAGGCCGTCCACGAAGTGCATGTCGGAGTGGCAGACGCCGCTGCACACCGTGCGCACCAGCACCTCGCCCGCGATGGGCTTGCGAATCTCGACGTCTTCGATCGTGAGGGGCTCGTGGGGCTTCTGATAGACGGCGGCCTTCATGCGCATGCAGAGATCCTCCCGAGCGCCGCCGGGCTGGCGGGCGCGAAGCGCGGATGATGGCGCGGCCGGTCAGTACTCCGCCATGCCTCGCAGGAGGCGGAGCGTGTCGCCGGGCGGGGATTTTGCGCCGAACTCGCGGTAGAGCGTGTCGACGTTCACCACGATGCGCTCGCGGTCGCTCCAGTCGGAGAAAACGCCGAGCGGGATGTCGCGCGCGGCGGTGGCTGCGTCGAGGCCGGCGTCGAAGCGCGCGCGCGCCTCGCGGCTCACGTACTCGAGGTAGGCCTTCACGGCCTCGGCGCCGCGCCGGTCGGTGATCGGCCCGTGGCCGGGCACGATGGTGCTCGCGCCGAGGGCCGCGATGCGGTCGCAGGCCGCGATCCAATTCGCCACAGGGCCCTCCCACACGATGGGGGTGCCCTCCACGAAGAGGATGTCGCCCGTGAAGACGACGCCCGCCTCCGGGACGTGGACGATCACGTCGCCGCGGGTGTGCGCGGGGCCGACCTCGAGGAGCTCCACCGCGCGGTCGCCCACGCGCAGCGTGAGGCGGCCTTCGAAGGTGCGCGTCGGGAGGGCGACCTCGCCGATCTCGTCGAAGGCGAAGGGCCCGAAGGCGCGCTTCACGAAGCGCCCGAGTGGACTCGCGTCGCCGGAGAGCGACTTCACGAGGCCGCCCAGCGCCGCGGGCGGGAGATGCTTCATCTCCTCCGCACAACGCTCGGAGGCGACGATCTCGGCGCCGACCACGAGCGAGTTCCCGTAGCAGTGGTCGCCGTTCGCGTGCGTGTTGACGAGCGTCGCGATCTCGGCCGCCGCGCGCGGCTCGGCGGCGCGCATGGCGGCCAGCATCTCGCGCGTGAGCCGCAGGTCGAAGAGCGTGTCGACGAGCAGCGAGCGGTCGCCGTCCACGACGAGGCCGGCGTTGCTCCAGCCCCACGAGCCGTCGGGCTGGAGCCAGGCGTAGAGGCCGCGCCCGAGCTCGTGGAGCCCCTTCGTGAAGCGAAAGCGCGGAACCCCGAGCCCCGTCCAACTCATGCCCGCAGGTGTAGCGCAGGCGAGCGAGTGGGGACGTTGGTTTACGAAGTCTACCGCTGCGACGCTTTGTCACAGCAACGGACACTGTCCGCTTGTGTCTCGTTCGTAAACTTCGTAAACGAACGTCCCCAGCGCCTCTCCGCTAGGGCTGAATCTGCGGCTTCCCCGGCGCGCCGATCAGACCCGGGCGCGACTGCTCGTTGGACTTCGCGCCCTCGAGGCCGGTCGGGCCGTACGCGCTGACGGCCACGAAGACGCTGTTCGCGTCGGGCACGGTGAGCGAGTAGGTGTAGACGCCCGAGGACGGCGTCGGCATGCCCACGTCCACCGTGCTCTGGTAGGAGCCCGATGCGTTGCCCACGTAGACCTTGAAGCCGGCGACGCTCGACGGGCTCGGGTGCGACCAGCGCAGGAGCTCCGTGCGCGCGAAGGCCTGGCTCGCGAAGCCCACGACCGCGAGGCCGAGCAGGCAGGCGCGCAGGGTGCGCTTCTTCCTCAGGGACGACATGTTCGCCTCACTCCGCAATCAGGAACGCCCAGGAGTCGGACTTGATCCCGCCCACCGGGAGCGCAGTGTACGTCCACTGGGTCTCGACCGGCGCGTCCGCCTTGGCCGCGGCCGCCATGGCCGAGGGCGCGATGGTGAAGGCGGTGAACGTGCCGCCCTTCGCCGTCACGAGGTCCGCGCGGCCGTCCGAGTTCATGTCCAGGACGCCTCGGAACTTTCGCTTGCTCGAGAGCGCGAGCGCGATGCCCTGCTGGGGCGCCGCCATCCCGTTCACGAACCAGGCGTGCAGCGTGCGCTTGCCGCCCTTGGTCGAGAGCCAGACGAGGTCGTCGTCGCCGTCCGCGTCGAGGTCGGCGGTGCCCGCGAGCTGCGCGCTCTTCGGCGCGTCGGGGAGCGTGAAGGTGGCGGTCGGCGTGGCGCCGTTCATGAGCCAGCCCTCGACCGCGCGCGTCCTGGGATCGTGCCAGATCAGGTCGGGCCTGCCGTCCTTGTTGAGGTCGGCGGCGCCCGCGAGGAACATGTCGGCCGGCGCCGGGTCCACGGCGAACACGTTGCTGCGCCCGTTGCCGGTTGAGCGTCCAGATGCTGCTCTCGCCGGTCCCCACCTTGTGCCACAGCACGTCGGCGCGCCCGTCGTTGTTCCAGTCGCGGAACGAGATGACCTTCCAGTCGACCGGCTGATTCGGGAGCGACAGCACCGTCACGCTGGTGTCGCTCATCAGCCAGACCTCGTTGTCACCGCTCACGTTGTTGCGCCAGAGCACGTCCGCCTGGCCGTCGTTGTTCACGTCCGCGTAGCCGACCGGGCGCATCATCTTGTCGGTCTGCGTGCCCACGGTCTCGCGCACGTACGTGCCGTCGTTCTGTAGAAGGACCGCGGAGAGCTCCCGCGAGTCGCTCTTGAAGGCCATCGCGTCCGACATGCCGTCGCCGTTCACGTCCGCGACCGGGTCCCCAGTCGGAGGCGCAGGCGGCGGCGGTGCCGGCGCAGGCGGCGGCGGCGCGGGCGCAGGCGGCGGCGGCGCGGGCGCAGGCGGCGGCGGCGCGGGCGCAGGCGGCGGCGGCGCGGGCGCAGGCGGCGGCGGCGCGGGCGCAGGCGGCGGCGGCGCGGGCGCAGGCGGCGGCGGCGCGGGCGCAGGCGGCGGCGGCGGCGCGGGCGCAGGCGGCGGCGGCGCGGGCGCAGGCGGCGGCGGCGCGGGCGCAGGCGGCGGCGGCGCGGGCGCAGGCGGCGGCGGCGCGGGCGCAGGCGGCGGCGGCGCGGGCGCAGGCGGCGGCGGGCGGCGCGGGGCGGCAGGCGGCGGAGGAGGCGGGGGCGGCGGAGGAGGAGGAGGAGGAGGAGGAGGCGCGACCTGGAATGTGATCGAGTCGGACTGAGTCGAGTTCGGGCCGGCGTTGCCGGTCGAATCGAGCCCCGCCACGCGAACGCGGATGGTCTCGCCGTTCGCGCCGTTGACGCGCATGCTGGTAGCGCTGATGCGCGCCTCTTCCTGGTAGGCGGCACCGTTGCGCGAGACCTGGACGGAGTAGGCGGCGACCGGCCCGCTCGCGGCCGTCCAGGCGAGGTTCACGGACGTGGCGTTCACGATCACCGCCCACGTCGGCGCGGCACTCGCGAGCAGCGTGAGCCCGCCGAGCGCCGTGCGCGCAAGTCCTCTCGCGATCCTCACGATCCACCTCCCACCCGCCAAGAACGTTCGGCGCTGTGGGGTTTGGCCTCCGTGATCGGGCTCACTCGGATAGTGTGATCTGCACTCTTTCCGCAGGTGTGTGACGGCCGTTGCACTTTGCTCGCGCAGCGGTGAGCAGCGAGAACGCGCACTCGAAGCGTTAGGAGTTTCGCGGCCTCGCGCGCATCCACGCGATCGTGTCGGCGTAGGTCTCGGCGAGCGGGCGCAGCGAGACGCCGAGCTCGCCGAGTACAACGTCGTTCGGAAGCGGCCGCATGCGCGTCGCGTACTCCATCGCCTCGCGCGAGATCAGGGATGCCACGGGGCGGACGCTGCGCAGCGCGTCGAGGACCGAGCCGGCGAAGCGCAACAGACCGGCAGGTGCGCGCACGCGGCGGACGCGGCGGCCGAGGAGTGGCTCGAGCTGGGCGACGAGCTCGTCCCAGGTCTCGAATTGCCCGCCCACCACGAAGCGGCCACGCCGGCGCTCTTCCAGGAGGCGTACGCAAAAGAGTGCGAGGTCGCGGGCGTCCACGGAGGCGAGGCCGCCGGTGGTGGCGAGAGTCGTGCGGCAGAAGCCGCGGAAGGCGCGCACGGCCTCGCTCCGGCCCGGGTCGTCCGGGCCGATCACGCCGCACGGGTATACGATCGCGATGGGCGCGCCGGTCTCCTGGAGCGCGCGGGCCTCGCGCTCGGCCGCGGCCTTCGAGCCGGCGTAGCCGCTCTCGATCTCGCGCACGGGCCGCCGCGGGTCGGGGTCGGGACCCGGGAGCGCCCAGATCGTGGAGAGGCTCGAAACGTAGACGATGGCCGCGCAGCGCTGCGCGACGGCACCCTGCAGCACGCTGCGCGTGCCCTGGAGGTTCTCGCGCAAAAGGCGCGGCGCCTCGTGCGGATCGAGCGAGACGGCCGCGGCCGCGTGGACGAGACCCTCGCAGCCGGCGAGGGCCGCCCGCACCGCCACCGAGTCGAGCATGTCGCCGCGCGCCACCTCGGCCGCGCCGGCCGGGAAGAGGCGTCGCGGCCTTGGCGGGGTCGCGCGCGAGGACGCGGACGGCGTGGCCCCGGGCCGCGAGGGCGCGCGCCACGTGGAGGCCTACGAAGCCGGTCGCCCCGGTCACGAGCACTCTCATGAGCGCGCTTCGGGAGGGAGCCGCGCGAGGAGCGCGGCGAGCGCGGCCGCGCCGGCGGCGACCTCGGGCTGGGGGGCGAGCAGGCCCGCCACGAGATGGCCGCCTCCGCCCTCGGGCTCGAGATCGAAGAGGAAGCCGGGGTGGACGAGCACGCCCGCCTGCTCGAGCGCGGCCAGTGCGAGCTTCTCCTCGTCGAGCGCGCGGCCGGCCTCGCCCGCAATCCGCAGAATTGCCGCCCAGCCCGCCTCGGCCGGGAGGAGGCGCACGCCGGGCACAGCGCCGAGCGCGCGGGCGAGCGCGGCGCGGTTCGCGCTCACGCGGCCGGCGATGGCCGCGCGGATGGCCACGCGCTCGGCAAACAGGGCCGGGAGCGCGCGCGCCAGGAGCGGCGAGACGGCGAGGTAGGCGTCGGCCGCGAACTCGAGCCGTGCCAGCGCCTCGTCGCGCAGCTCGGGCGCGCCGCCGAGCGCGAGCCAGGCGACCTTCAGCTGCGGGACGCCCAGCACTTTGGAGGCGCCCGAGAGGACAATGGTGAGGGGGCCGCCCCTAGCGTCCACCAGGGCCGAGTGCGCGGTGCCTGGCGCGCCCGAGTCCGCGAAGACCTCGTCCGAGAGGAGCGCGAGCCCGCGCTCGGCGCAGAGAGCGCGCAGCGCCGCGAGGTCCGCGGCGTCGACGCGCGAGCCGGTCGGGTTGTGGGGATGGATCAGGAGGACCGCGCGGCTGCGCGGGCCCATCGACGACGCGAGGTCGTCGAGGTCGATGCGCCAGCGGGCTTCGCTCGGGTCGCGGGGCGGCGCGAGCCGGTAAGCCTCGCTCCGCACGCCCTCGAGCTCGGCCAGATGCTGGAAGAGCGGATAGCCGGGCGTGGGCAGGTGGACGACGTCGCCCGGGTCGGCGAGCACGCGAAAGAGGTGCGCGTAGCCCTTCGCTCGTTCCTGCACAGAGGATCACGTGGTCGGGGTCGAGCCTCGCGCCCTGCCCGCCGTGATAGGCGGCGATCGCCTCACGGGCCGGGCGCTCGCCGCGCGGGTCGGGCTCGTAGCGCCGGGCGGCCGGGTCGCTCGCGACCGCCGCGAGCGCGCGGGCGAGCGCGGCTCCGGGCTCGGGCAGGCTGGCGGGGTTGGCGTTGGTGAGATCGAAGAGCGGGCGGCCTGCTGCCCGGGCAGCGGCAGCGCGCAGCGCGAGCTCGCTCTGGGTGAGATCCCAGCCCGCTCTTCGGCTAAACACGCGCGCACGGTAGCCCGAGGCGTCGAAGTCTCGTCATGGCGATCCAGCGCGATGGCCCGTCCCTGAGAACCCAGCGGCTCCTCCTGCGGCCGTGGCGGCCGAGCGATCTCGATCCCTTCGCGGCGCTGAACGCGGACCCGGAAGTGCGCCGCTACCTCGGGCCGCTCCTCACGCGCGAGGAGAGCGACGCGGAGGCGGAGCGCATCCGCCAGCACTTCGCGGCGCAGGGCTTCGGGCTCTGGGCCGTGGAAGCCGTGCGCGAGGCGCCGTTCGTCGGCTTCGTGGGTCTCTCGATCCCGCGCTTCGAGGCCGCCTTCACGCCGTGCGTAGAGGCGGGGTGGCGGCTCGCGCGCGCGCACTGGGGACGCGGCTACGCCACCGAGGCCGCGCGCGAGGCTCTCGCCTACGGCTTCGACGAGCTCGCGCTCGCCGAGATCGTCTCGTTCACGACCGTCGCGAACCGCGCCTCGCGGGCGGTGATGGAGCGGCTCGGCATGAGCCACGATCCCGCCGACGACTTCGAGCACCCGCTCGTCGCGCCGGGCGACCCGCTCCGCCCCCACGTCCTCTACCGCCTCAGCCGCTCCTCCTGGCGCCCGGCGGCATAGCGGGAGCTGCCGGTCAGGCGAAGGCGTCGTCGATGCGCTTGAAGCGGCGCTGGATGAACTCGCGGCTCTCGTCGTGCGGGAAGAGGTAGAGCTTGTTGCGCTTGATGCCGTTCACGACGAGCTCGGCCACGCCCTCGACCGGGATCTGCCGCCCCGCCATCTGGCTCTCGTCCACCTCGGGGTAGTTCTGCTTCTCCGGGCCACCGTAGGAGGACTGGCGGTTCCGGCCCGAGGCGTCGATGTTGGTCTTCACGCGCATCGGGCAGAGCACCGAGGTGCCGATGCCGTGCTCGCGCAGCTCGCGGTGGAGCACCTCCATCAGCGCGACGACGCCGTACTTGGCGACGCAGTACGCGCCGAGGCCGACGTTGGGCACCATTCCCGCGAAGGACGCGGTCGCCGCGATGTGGCCGCCCTCGCCCTGCTCGATGATCCGCGGCAGGAAGGCCTCGACGCCGTGGATCACGCCCCAGAGGTCGACGTCGATCACCCAGCGCCAGTCGTCGTGCGTCATGTCGCTGACGGGGCCGCCCACCGCGACGCCGGCGTTCAGGAAGACGATGTGGACGCCGCCCATCTTCTCGAACGCGGTCTCGGCGAGCCGCTCGACGGAGGCGAGCGAGCTCACGTCGCAGACCACGCCTTCGGCCGCCACGCCGAGCTTGCGCACACGCTCGACCGCCGCGCCCAGCGCCTTCCCCTCGATGTCGGCCAGCACGATGCGCGCGCCCTCGCGCGCGAGGGCCTCCGCGGTGGCGAGGCCGATCCCGCTTCCGCCACCCGTGATCACCGCGACTCGATTGCGAAGCTGCTCCATTGGGGCGTCCTCCGGCCCCATCATATGGTGGGGCGGGCGCGATACGCTCGGCAGATGCACGTCGGCCTCCTCTCGCTCGGCGATCACCTCCCCAATCCCCACACGGGCGAGCGCTCGAGCCCGGCGGAGCGCCATCGCCAGATCGTGGAGCTCGCCGTGCGCAGCGAGGCCCTGGGCTTCGAGTCAGTCTGGCTGGGCGAGCACCACCTGTGCGACTACATCCTCTCCTCGCCGCCGGTCGTGCTCGCGGCGATCGCCGAGCGCACCCGCCGCCTGCGCCTCGCCACGGGCGTGACGCTGCTCGGCTCGCTCGACCCGGTCCGCGCGGCCGAGGACTACGCGACCCTCGACGTCCTCTCGGGCGGGCGCGTCGAGGTCGTCGCGGGGCGCGGCGTCCTGCGCCGGACGTACGCGGATTTCGGTTTGGATCCGCAGGATTCCCGCTCGCTCTTCGAGGAAAACGTGGCCTGCGTGCTGGCCGCCTGGAGCGAGGCGCCCGCGGACTTCCAGACGCGCCACCGCCCCGCCCTACGCGGGGTGACCGTCCACCCGCGGCCCGTCCAGAAGCCGCATCCTCCGCTCTGGATCGGCGGCGGGAGCTCCTTCGAGTCGGTCGACCTAGCGGCTCGGCTGGGCCTCCCGCTGATGCTCCCCACGGTGCTCGCGCCGCCCCAGGCGTTCGCTCCCTTCGTCGCCCGCTATCGCGAGCGCTTCGCGCCCGCGAGGCCCCGGCCGCGAGCGCCCGCGCGTGGGCGCGTGCAGCCACGTGCACGTGGCGCGCGACGCGCAGACTGCCCGCGGCCGCTGGCGCCCCTACCACATGCAGTACATCGGCTGGGTCACGAGCGTCCTCATTCCGTGGGGCGGCGCGAACCTGAACTCGCTCGAGAAGCGCGCGCCGCGGTGCCGCCGCGCGCCGCCGGAGTTCGAGGCGCTCTGCCGCGGGCCCTCGGTCTGCGGGAGCCCGGCCGAGGTCACCGAGCGCATCCTTCGGGATGCGCGAGGTCCTCGGACTCGACGCCCACATCGCCATGTTCGACCACGGCGGCATTCCCGACGACGAGCTCGCGGACGCGCTCGAGCTCTACGCGGCGAAGGTGCTGCCCGCGCTCTCGGCGGCCTGAGGCGCCGGCCTCTACACTGCGCTCCCGCAGCGGAGGAGTGCGCATGGCGCGCGTGGTCAAGCTCGGCATCAAGCGCCCGGTGACGCAGCCCCTCCTCGCCGGACCCCGAGCCGCGCGCCGTCGACCTACACGCTGATCTCCGTGGACGACCACCTGATGGAGCCGCCGCACACCTTCGAAGGGCGCCTCCCGGCGCGCTTCGCGGAGGCCGCGCCGCGCGTGGTCGAGACCGAGGAGGGCCATCAGGTCTGGGTGTTCGAGGAGACGCCCTACTTCCAGGTGGGCTTCATGTGCGTCGCGGGCCGCGCGAAGGAGGACCAGCGCTACGAGCCCGCGCGCTTCGACGAGATTCGGCCGGGCGCCTTCGATGCGAAGGCGCGCACGCGCGACATGGACATCAACGGCGTCTACGCGTCGGTGAACTACCCGTCCGGCGTCACGGGCTTCGGCGGGACGCTCTTCTCCGAGGCCAAGGACAAGGCGCTCGGCTACGCGTGCGTGCAGGCCTGGAACGACTGGGTGCACGAGGAGTGGGCGACGCCTTTCCCCGATCGCTTCATCCCGCTCGGGATCACGTTCCTCTCCGACCCCGAGCAGGGCGCGGCCGAGATCCGCCGCAACGCGAAGCGCGGGCTTCAAGGCGGTGACGATTCCCGAGCAGCCGCACAACCAGGGCCTGCCCTCGGTCTTCCAGCCGTATTGGGAGCCGATCATCCGCGCCTGCGCGGAGACGGAGACCGTGCTCTCGCTCCACGTGGGCTCCTCGGGCTTCGGGAAGCTCCCGCCCGGGTGTCCGATGCTCGAGCTCGGCGCCACCAAGTTCGGGCCGATGGCGATCGACACGTGCGCCGAGTGGCTGTGGAGCGGCTGGGCGGTGAAGTACCCGACGCTGCGCATCGCGATCGCCGAGAGCGGGATCGGCTGGGTCGCCATGCTCGCCGACCGGCTCGACAACATCATGGCGCGCTCGGGCTACGGCGCGGGCTGGCCGGACCCGAAGCACTCGCCGAGCGACGTGCTGCGGCGGAACTTCTGGTTCTGCATGATCGACGATCCTTCGACGATCGTGACGCTCGACAAGGTCGGGATCGATCACGTCGTGGCCGAGTCGGACTATCCGCACGGCGACGGGACCTGGCCGGACACGCAGCGCGTGATGGAGCGGCTCCTCTCGGGCCTGCCCGTGGAGTGGATTCGCAAGATCACGCACGAGAACGCGGCGAAGCTCTATCGCCACCCGCTGCCGGCGGTCTGCAAGCCGTGAGCGTGAGCCTGGTGCCGCCCGAGACGCGCGCGCTCGTGGGAGAGCGGCTGGGCGAGCCGATCGCGGCGCGGATCGAGGCGAAGGATGCCGAGCGCTTCGCGTACGCAGCGGGCGACCTGAACCCGATCTACTTCGACGATGCCGCGGCGCGCGCGGCGGGCCACCGCGGGCGGATCGTGCCGCCGGGCTTCCTGGTGTGGGCGCTCGCCGCGCCGCGCCCGCTCTCGGCGCTCGCGAAGGACGGGCTCTGGCGCGCGACCGGGCCGCCCGTGCGGCTCCAGGTCGCACGAATTCTCTACGCCGGCGAGGAATGGGAGTACCGCGCCCCCGTGTACGCGGGCGACACGGTGCGCGCCGAGACGCGGCTCGCCGCGCTCGAGGAGAAGAGCGGGAGCACGGGGCCCTTCGTGCTGATGACGGTGGAGACGACCTACACCAATCAGGCGAACGAGGTGGTCGCCATCGTGCGCGGCCGGCAGATCGCGCGATGAGCGGGCAGCGCTTCCTCGAGGACGTGAAGGCCGGGGACGCGCTCCCGGAGCTCGTGAAGAACGCGAGCCGCGCCCAGCTCTTCCTGTTCAGCGCGGCCACGCACAACCCGCATCGCATCCACTACGACCGCGAGTACGCGAAGGTGGAGGGCCACGACGACGTGCTGGTGCACGGGCCGCTCCAGGGCGCGTGGCTCCACCAGTTCGTGCAGGAGTGGGCGGGGCCGCGCGGGCGCGTGCTCGCGCTCGCGTTCCAGAATCGCGGGCGCGCGTTCCCGGAACGCGACCTCACCTTCCGGGGCCGCGTCGAGAAGGTCGAGGGCGACGTGGTCGCGCTCGCGCTCGAGGAGGTGGACGACACCGGCGCCGTGCTCATGCCGGCGACCGCGCGCGTGCGGCTGCCAGCGCGAGAGCGCGGCGACCGATGAAGCGGGCGGAGTCGCCGCAGCGCGTGCTCACCCGGCTCCGCCGCATCTGCCTCGCGCTCCCCGATGCCTGCGAGACGCTCACCTGGGACCACCCGAACTTCCGGGCCGGCAAGAAGATCTTCGCGGCGTTCCACGCGGACTCGGAGGAAACGCTGTGCATCTGGGTGAAGCTCGGTCCGGGCGCCTCCGAGATGGCGCGCGACGACGAGCGCTTCTCGCAGTCCCGCCACGGCGCCGGCTACTGGGTCGGCCTGCGCGCCGACCGTCCCCTCGACTGGGACGTCGTGAAGGGCCTTCTCCTCGCGAGCTTCCGCGCCACCGCGCTGAAGTCCTCGATCCGCAAGCTCGGGGACGTTCCTACTTGGCGGTGACTTATGGGGACACTCCTCGCAGAGGAGTGTCCCCATAAGTCACCGCCAAGTAGGAACGTCCCCTAAGTCACCGCGGGTGCGGCCTTCGGATTTGGCGGCTTGCTGGTGGGCGCGGCGGGCGTCGCCGGCGCGTTTGAGCGCGGCGGCGCGCTCGGGGTCGACGCGCGCGTAGCGCTCCTTCCAGCTCTCGTCCTCGCTCCAGCGGAAGCGCGTCTGCACGGTGGTGCGCGGGAGGCGCGCGCTCTCCAGCAGGTCGAGCGCGATGCCGACGATCGCGCGCTGCATCGTCCACGTCGTAGGGCTTCCCGCACGGGTTGCCGAGCGGGAAGTCGCTGAAGACGAAGCGCGCGACGCCGCACTCCTCGACGATGTCGCGCGCGGCTCCGATCACGACGGTCGGGATGCCGTTCGCTTCGAGGTGGCGGCTGACCAGACTCACGGTCTGGTGGCAGACGGGTCAAAGCGGGACGAGCAGCGCGACGTCGACGCCGTCCTCGCGGCAGCGCGCCAGGATCTCGGGCGCGTCCTGCTCGATGGTGCGGCGCTGGGAGTAGTCGGTCGGCACGCCGTGGAAGCGCGGCGCGACGCGGCCGATGCGGCCCCGCGCGCGCGTAGCTCCTGCAGGCGGCGGATCGGCAGGAACGACTCCACGTCGCTTGGTGTGCGTCGCCTGCTTGTCCCAGGCGAGGTCGTCGGTGAAGAGCCGCTCGGGAGGCGCGCGCGCTCGGGCCCGACCAGACCTGCTTGCCGCCGCGCAGCACGCCGTCGACCGGCGCCTCCTCGCGCCACGGGCTCGCGGTCGTGATCGGCGGCGAGCGTGCACTGCGCGAGCGGCTTCGCGCAGCGGCGCGAACGGCGCCTCGGTGTGGCGCGCCCACGGTACGGCTTCTCGTAGCCCTGCGCGGCGTAGAACTCGCGCGTGCGATCGATGTAGCTCACGAAGCTGCGATGGGTTATGCCGGACACGCTGCGGAGACTACCGCAGCGCGGAGGACGCCCGTGCGCTGCATCCACCACACTGCGATCTCCACCCCGAACCTCGCGCGGCTCGCCGCCTTCTACCGCGATCTCTTCGGCTTCCGCGTCGTGCGCGAGTTCGGCTGGCCGCGCGGCGTCGGGATGATCAACGGCGTGATGGGCCTCCCGGACAGCGCCGCCAAGGCCGCGATGCTGCGCCGCGGCGACGCGATGCTCGAGCTCTTCGAGTTCTCCCACCCGGCTCCTCAGCCGCAGCCCCCGGCCCGCCCGGTCTGCGACCACGGCTTCAACCACGTGTGCTTCCTGGTGGACGACATCGCCGCCGAGCAGGCGCGCCTCGAGGCGGCCGGCATGCGCTTTCACTCTTCGCCCCAGAGCGGCAGCGGCCTCAGCTTCAGCTACGGCCGCGACCCCGACGGCAACGTGATCGAGCTCCTCCAGGTGCTCGAGCGCGACCACCCCTTCGCAATCGCGGCGCTCGTGATCGCGCTCGTCACGGGCGCGAGCACAGGGATCGGCCGCGCCGCCGCGCTCGCGCTGGCCCGCCGGGGCCACACGGTCTGGGCGACGATGCGCAACGTCGCGGCCGGCGAAGGGCTCCGGGCCGAGGCCGCGCGCGAACGGGCTCGCGCTTCACGTCGCAGAGCTCGACGTCACCGGCGACGCGTCCGTGCGCGAGGCGGTCGCGCTCGCCCTCCGCGAGAGCGGCGGCCTCGACGCGCTCGTCGCGAACGCCGGCTTCAACGCCGGGAGCGCCTTCGAGGAGACGCCGCTCGAGACCTTCCGCGCCCTCCTCGAGACCAACTACGTAGGCGTCGTGCGCTGCGCGCAGGCCGTCCTCCGGCACTTTCGTGCGCAGGGCCGCGGCGTGATCGCGGCGGTCACCTCGCAGTCTGGACGCCTCGCCCACCCCACCCAGTCCGCCTACGCCGGCTCGAAGTTCGCGACCGAGGCGGCCCTCGAGGCGCTCGCCCTCGAGGTCGCGCCCTTCGGCATCCGCGTTCGCTTGGTCGAGCCCGGGCTCACCTTCACGGCGGCGCAGGAGAAGGCGGTCCCCTGGCCCCGGGGCACGCCGTATCAGGACCTCTACCGCCGCATGGGAGCCGTCTTCGCCGCCGATGCGCAGATCGGCTCGAGCGCCGAGCTCGTGGCCGAGGTCGTGGCGGACGCCGTCGAGTCGCGCGAGCCGCGCTTGCGCTGGCTCGTCGGCCGCGACGCCGAACGCAACCTCGCGGCGCGCGCCGCGCGCTCCGACGAGGAGTGGATCGCCGGCTGGCACGAAGCGTTAGGCGAGAAGCGCTGAGGTCCGCCGCGTGAGCGTCGGGATCGCGAGGCCGTGCGGGCACGCGGTCGCACAGGGCGAGCCGTCGCAGCCGAGGCAGGCGGCGAGATTCCCGGCCTCCGAGCGGCCCGCGCGCGCGAGGTCCGGGGCGCCGTAGTCCTCGGCGTACATGCGCAGGCGCAGCGCGTCCGGGATCGAGACGCCGTGCGGGCACGCGTCGGCGCAGTCGCTACAGCCGTAGCGGCACTGGCTCGCCTGCGTGCGCCGCGCGTAGCGGCGCAAAAGGGCTGCATCCTCGGCGTGGAGCGTCGTCCAGCCTGACGCGCCCAGGTACTCGTCCACCTGCCCCGGGCTCGTCATCGTGACGACGAGCGCGTCCGCGAGCCCGCTCGAGAGCACCCAGCGGAAGGCGGCCTGCGCCAACGGTCGCGCCGCCGCGCTCGTAGGGGCGCATGTCGTTGAGCTTCGCCCCGCGCAGCGTCTTCATGGCGACCACGCCCACGCCCTGCGCCTTCGCCTTGCGCAGCACGCGGGGCAAATCCGGTTGCGTGGCAACGAAGTCGAAGCTTCCTGTGAAGCGTTCGTAGAAGGCCGGATCCTGACCGAAGTTGAAGGCCACGAGCACCACGTCCACGAGCTTCTCGTCGAGCGCGAGGTCGAGGCACTCGATCAGCCGTCCGCCGTGGCCCGACATCCCCGTGAAGCGGATCTTCCCGGCCTGCTTCGCGCGCGACGCGAACTCGAACCACTCGGCGTTGCGCAGCCGCGCGGGGTCGTTCACGGCGTGG
The DNA here is from genome assembly GCA_963716275.1 of uncultured delta proteobacterium. Classification (GTDB taxonomy): domain Bacteria; phylum Myxococcota_A; class UBA9160; order UBA9160; family UBA6930; genus VGRF01. The sequence continues at coordinate 39,867 of CAVQTC010000001.1, forward strand.
TTGAAGTAGACCTCGACGTGGTCGGTGCGCAGGCGGCGCAGGCTCGCGTCGAGCGCATCGGCGAGCTCGGCGCGCGTCGCGTGCGCCCCCGCCGACGTCTTGGTCGCGAGCACCACCTCGTCGCGCTTCCCGGCCAGCGCGCGGCCGAGCGTCTCCTCGGAGGCGCTCCCGGCGTAGCTCTCCGCGGTGTCGAAGTAGCTGATGCCGCGCGCGAGCGCGTGCTTCACGAGCTCGGTGTCGCCCGAGAGCCGCGAGGAGCCGAAGCCGATGTCGGGGACCTGGAGCCCCGTGCGCCCGAGCGCCACGCGCCGGCGCACGGCGGGCTCGGCGGGCGCGTCAGCCTGCGCCTGGCTCGCAATCGGGGTCGCCAGAGACGCCGCTCCCAGCGCGGCGCTCCGGTAGAGGAACTCGCGGCGGTCGATCATCGCCACTCCTTTGCGACCTCCGCTCGGCTTCGCCTCGCTGCGCGCAGCCAGTGCTTCGCGTGGCCGCTTGCTGCTCCTCGGCCTCGGATTCTACAGACCGATGCGCTGGGCGAGCGCCTCCCGGTGATGCGCTGCATCGCCGAACAGGAGCTCGCTCGCCTTCGCGCGCTTGAAGTAGAGATGGCAGGCGGCCTCCCACGTGAAGCCCATCCCGCCGTGCACCTGGATGTTGTCGGCCGCGGCGTGGAAGTAGGCCTCCGAGCAGTAGGCCTTGGCGAGCGCGGCGCTCTCCAGGAAATCGGGGTCGTCCTCGGCCGCCGCGAAGCAAGCGGCGTAGGCGGCCGACTTCGCGAACTCCACGCCGACCAGCATGTCCGCGCACTTGTGCTTGATGCCCTGATAGGAGCCGATCGGGCGCCCGAACTGGAGGCGCGTCTTCGCGTACTCGGTCGCCATCTCGAGGCACTTCTGCGCCCCGCCCACCTGCTCGGCGGCGAGCGCCGCGACGGTGAGCGCGAGCACGCGCTCGAGCGCCTTGGTCTGGTCGCCGCCGCGCGAGAGCTTCTGCGCGGGCACGTTGCGGAGCTCGAGGTGCGCGAGCTTGCGCGTCAGGTCCAAGGTGGGCACCGCGCTGCGCGTGAGCCCCTTGGCCTTCGGGTCCACCTTGAAGAGCTCGAGCCCGCCCGCGGCCGTGCGCGCGACCACCAGGATCAGGTCGGCTTGGGCGCCGTCCAGCACCCAGGCCTTCTTGCCGTCGAGGACGTAGCCGCCGCCTTCGGCGCGCGCGCGCGTCTCGACGGCGCCGAGGTCCCAGCGGCCGTTCGGCTCGGCGTGGGCGAGTGTCGCGATCGTGCGCCCCGCGGCGATCCCGGGCAGGAGCTCCTTCTGCGCGGTCGGGTCGGCGCAGTGCAGGAGCGCGTTCGCGGCGAGCACCGAGGTGCCGAGGAAGGGCGCACACAGGAGCGAGCGACCCATCTCCTCCATCACGACCAGGAGCTCCACGTAGCCGAAGCCCGCGCCGCCGTGCTCCTCGGGCACGATCAGGCCCGCGAGCCCCAGCTCCTCGGCCATCTGCTGCCACACCACGGGGTCGAAGCCGCGCTCGGTCGCCATCTGCGTGCGCACGGCCTTCTCGTCCGAGCGGCTCGCCAGAAACGCGCGCACGGTCGAGCGCAGCTCCGCGTGCTCGTCGGTGAACTTGAACTCGAATGCCATCGTGCTCTCTCCGCCAGCCGCGCTAGGAGCGCGGCACGTCCTTCCAGGGAACGTTCTTGTCCACGCGCGGGTCGCCCGGAAGCCCGAGCACGCGCTCGCCGAGGATGTTCCGCATGATCTCCGACGTGCCGCCCTCGATGGAGTTCGCCCGCGAGCGCAGGAACTGATACTTCGCGAGGCCCTCGACGCTGCTCGGCATCTCCATGTTCTGGCGCAGCGTGTAGCCCGCCTCGAAGGAGAGCCCGGCGTCGCCCATGATGTCGATCGCGGTCTCCCACATGCGCTTGTTGATCTCGGCTTGCGCGAGCTTCGAGACCGAGCCCTCCGGGCCCGGATTCCCGGCGCGCTGCGCGGCGCGCGCGCGCTGGGAGGTGAGGCGCAGGAGCTCGTTGTCGATCCAGCTCCGCACGAGCCGATCGCGCAGCAGAGCCTCCTGGGCGGGCGAGTGCGCGCCCGTCGGGCGCTGCTTCCACAGCCGCACGAGCTGGGCGATCGCGCCGCCGCCCTTCTTCTTGGAGCCGCCGCCGCCGATCGCGACGCGCTCGTTCATGAGCGTCGTGATCGCGACCTGCCAGCCCTGCCCTTCCTTCCCGAGGAGCTGGGCGTGCGGGATGCGCACGTTGTTGAGGAAGACCTCGTTGAACTCGGCCTCGCCGGTGATCTGATAGAGCGGCCGCACCTCGACCCCGGGCGACTTCATGTCCACCACGAAGTACGAGAGGCCGTCGTGCTTGGGGACGTCGGGGTTCGTGCGGGCGAGCAGCATGCCCCAGCGCGCGAGGTGCGCGACCGTGGTCCACACCTTCTGGCCGTTCACCACCCACTCGTCGCCGTGGCGCACGGCGCGCGTCGAGAGGCCGGCCACGTCCGAGCCCGCGCCGGGCTCGCTGAACATCTGGCACCAGATCTCCTCGCCCGAGAAGATCTTGGGCAGCAGCCGGCGCTTCAGCTCCTCGCTCGCGTAGGTGAGCACGGTGGGCGCGCCCATGCCGATCCCGATCACGCTGGCCGGCGGGTCGTGGTAGACGACCTTCGAGTGCTGGCCGATCTCGTCGAGCACCACGGCGTTCAGCTTGGGATTGATGCCCAGGCCGCCGTAGCCCTCGGGGAAGTGGACCCAGGCGAGGCCCTGCTCGTACTGCTTGCGCCGGAAGCTCACGCTGTCGCTGCGCTCCGGGTGGATCTCGGCGAGGAGGCGCCGCGTCCGCTCGCGCACCTCGCTCTCGCTCATCTCCTTGAAATCGGCCATCGCGTGCTCCTTGCCGGAAGGGCAGCTGGGCGCCCGAAATCGAAATCTCGGGGTCTGACCCCGAGATTTCGATTCTAGGGGCTGCCGGTTGCCGCCGCCGCCCGCCGGGAGGACCATGGGGCGCCCACCCGGAGGCGCGCATGGCGCTCGAGCTCGCGATTCGAGGCGGAATGGTCATCGACGGCACGGGAGCGCCGGGGCGCCGCGCGGACGTCGGCATCGAAGGCGGCCGGATCGCCGCGATCGCGCCCGACCTCACCGCCGAGCGGACCCTCGACGCGACCGGCTGCGTGGTCGCGCCCGGCTTCATCGACATCCACACCCATTACGACGCGCAGGTCTTCTGGGACCCCGCGCTCACCCCCTCGTGCTTCCACGGCGTGACGACGGTCGTGGCGGGGAACTGCGGGTTCTCGATCGCACCCACGCGGCCCGAGCACCGCGCGCTCATCGCGCACACGCTCGAGAAGGTCGAGGACATGGACCGCGCCTCGCTGATGGCGGGCATCCCCTGGGAGTTCACGACATTCCCGGAGTATCTCGACGCCGTCGCGCGGCGAGGGACGCGCATCAACTTCGCCGCCTACATCGGGCACACGGCGCTGCGCCTCTTCGTGATGGGCGATGCCGCGTACGAGCGCGCGGCGACCCCCGAGGAGCGGGCGCAGCTCGAGCGGGTGCTGCGCGAGGCGCTCGAGGCCGGCGCCGCTGGCTTCGCCACGAGCTTCGCCCCCACGCACAACGGCGTGGACGGAAAGCCGGTGCCGAGCCGCCGCGCGGACCGCGCGGAGCTCGAGGGGCTCCTCGGTGTGCTTGGCGAGGTGCGGCGCGGCGTCTTCTCGATCGCGCCGGGCGAAGTGTGCCCGCTGCCCGATCTGTACGACCTCCAGCCGAAGGTCGGTGTCCCCTTCACGTACGGGGCGCTGCTCACGCACCCGAGCGGCTGGCACCGCCAGATGCTCGAGCTCAACCACAAGGGCTGGGAGCGCGGGGCGCGGGTGTGGCCCCAGGTGACGCCGCGCCCGCTCACCTTCGCGATGACGCTCGCCGACCCGTTCACGCTGAACTCGAACCCGGTGTTCGGCACGCTCGTGGACAAGCCCGAGGCCGAGCGCCGCGCCGCCTACGCAGACCCCGGCTTCCGCCAACGCGCGCTCGACTACTGGGCGACCGCGCATCCGGCGCTCGCGCCGCGCTGGGAGACCTTCGAGGTCGCCGAGAGCGGCGCCCATCCCGAGCAGATCGGAGTGCGCATCGCGGCGCTCGCGGCCGAGGGCGGCGTGCGGCCGCTCGATGCGCTCCTCGAGCTCGCGCTCGGCGAGCCGAGGCTCGCAGCGCTCCGCGTGCGCGCGGTCCTGATGAACGACGACGAGGCGGAGGTGGCCAAGCTTCTGGTGGAGAAGACCTGCACGCTCGGGCTCTCCGACGCGGGCGCCCACGTGGGGCAGCTTTGCGACGCGCCCCAGGCCACCGACCTGCTCGGCAACTGGGTGCGCAAGCGCGGCGTGCTGCCGCTCGAGGAGGCGATCCGCAAGCTCACGAGCGCGCAGGCCGATCTCCTCGGTATCTCCGACCGCGGGCGGCTCGCGCCCGGCGCCTGGGCGGACACCGTGGTGTTCGATCCTGCGACGGTCGCACCGGGCCCGACGCGGCGCGTGCGCGACTTCCCCGCGAACGCGGAGCGCATGACCGCCGACCAGCCCACGGGCATCCGCCACGTGGTCGTGAACGGCACGCCGACCCTGTGCGAGGGGCAAGCCGTCGCTCCGACGGCGCGCCCGGGCCAGGTGGTTCGGCCCGAGCGTCGTCGGGAAGCCTGACCCGGTGAAGCCGGCGAACGATCCGACGGTCGACTACCGGCGGCTCTAGTCGGCTCCTAGCCCTAGCGCGCGTCCAGCGCCTCGCGCGCGGCGAGGAGCAGCGCGTCGAGCGCGAAAGGCTTGCGGAGCAGGCGCGCGCCCGGGGCAATCTGGGTGAGATCGCCGAGATCGTGCGGGTGGCCCGAGACGAAGAGGATGCGCAGACCCGGCTGGCGCGCGTGGAGGGCGCGCGCGAGCTCGCGCCCGCCCAGGCGCGGCATCACGACGTCGGTGACGAGGAGCTCGAAGGGCTGGGTGCGCTCGGCCAGGCTCAGCGCCTCCACGCCATCGGCGGCGACGATCACCTCGTAGCCCGCCTCGGCGAGCACGCTCCGCATGAGCTCGCGCGCCTCGGGGCGATCCTCCACGAGGAGCACGCGCTCGTGGCCCCCGCGCGAGGGCCTGCGGCTGGCCGCGCGGTCGCGGAGCGCGGCCGCCTCGACCGCGGGCAGCTCCACCGAGACGCGCGTCCCGGCCCCCGGCTCGCTCTCCACCGCAACCCGGCCGCCGAGCTCGCTCACGATGGTGTGCACGACGTAGAGGCCGAGCCCGGAGCCCGCGCCCGCGGCCTTGGTCGTGAAGAAGGGCTCGAAGGCGCGCGCGCGCGTGGCCTCGTCCATGCCGGCGCCGTCGTCTTCGACCACGATCCGCACGCGGCCCGCGAGCGCGTGGGTCTGGATGCTCAGGCGCCCGCCCTCGCCCATCGCGTCGCGCGCGTTCAGCGCGAGGTTCACGAGCACCTGCTCGAGCTCGCCGGGGTCGGCATTCACCGCGGGGAGCTCCGAGCCTAGCGCCAGGAAGAGGAGCTTCGTGTCGCCCAGCATGCGCCGCAGCAGGCGCCCGATCCCGGTCACGACCGTGTTCACGTCGATGGGCCGGCGCGCGATCGCCGAAGGGCGCGAGAGCGCGAGCAGGCGGCGCGTCACGTCGGAGGCCTGCTCGGCCGCGTGCTGGATCTCGTGGATCGCGGCGTGAGCCTCGCTGCCGGGCTCGCCGCGGCGCTCGAGGAGCTCGGCGTAGCCCGAGATCACGAGCAGGAGGTTGTTGAGGTCGTGGGCCGCCCCTCCCGCGAGCTGGCCGATCGCCTCCATCTTCTGGGATTGGCGCAGCTGCACCTCGAGCTGGATGCGCTCGCTCACGTCGCGCGCGACCGAGAGCATGTGCTGCTCGCCCGCCGCCGTGGTGAAGCGCGTGAGCGCCACCTCGAACCAGCGCGGCGGCTGATCCGGGTCCTCCCAGCGCAGGGGCCCGACGCGCACCGAGGGCTGATGTGCGAGCGCGGCCAGACCGCGGCCTACCATCCTTCGGCCCTCGCGGTCGAGGCCGTCCACGGCCCCGGGCGGCGAGCGCAGGCCGAGCATGCGGTGGTTCGAGCTCGCGAAGATCGTGCGCCCCTCTTCGTCCACCTCGGCGATCAGGTCGCTCCCGTGCTCGGCGAGGGCGAGGAAGCGCCGCTCGCTCGCCTCGGCCGCCTGGAGCGAATCGCCGCGCAGCCACTCGTAGGCCACCACCAGGCAGGCGAGCGAGATGTTGAAGCCGACGGCACCGCGCAGCGCGGAGCGCACGCCCACGGCGTGCTCCACCTCGTGCGGGAACTCGACGCCGAGAGCGCGCGCCGTGTAGACGCCGAGGATCGCAAACAGGCTCGCGAGCGAGAAGCCGAGCGCGGGGCGCCAGCCGATCAAGGCGGCGGCGAGCGTCGCGGCGAAGATCATGTAGTAGGCGCCGGCGACGACGCTTCCGCCCGTCACAACGGTGACCACGCAAGCCGCGAGCCAGGCGGCGGCGCACAGCGCCGTGCCGGCCGTGCGCCAGGAGGCGCCGCTGCGCATCCACCAGGGGATCGCGCACGCCGCTCCGGCGAGCGCGGCCGTGCTGACCAGGACCTCGCGGGTACCGTCCACCATCTGGATCAAGGCGGTCAGGACGGAGATCGGCCCAATGATGAAGCACGCGGCCGCGACCAGCGTCGCCTGGCGCGTGGAGGTGCGCCCTGCGTCGCGCGCGCTCTGGGGAACGAACCATGCGAGCCAGCGGCCCATCGCAGCATTGTACGCGGCTAGAAGATCGTGTAGCCGCCGTCGACGATCAGGGAATCGCCAGTGTGGAAGGTGAGTGACGGATCGCACAGGTAGGCCCCGACGGCCTCGAATTCGGCCGGCTCCGCCCAGCGCCGCACGGGGGTGCGTGAGGTGGTCGCCTCCCGGAAGCGCGCGTTCTGGTAGCCGCCCATCGCCATCTCGGTGATGGTCCAGCCCGGCAGGATCGCGTTCACGCGGATCTTGTTGCGGGCGAGCTCGACGGCGAGGGCGCGGGTGAGCCCGAGGACGGCCGTCTTCGCGCTCGCGTAGGCGTGATTGCGCTGGGCCCCGTGGATCGCGGAGGTCGAGGAGACCGCGACCAGGGCGCCGCCTTCGCCGCGCGCGATCATGTGCCGCGCTATCTCGCGGAAGGTGACGAAGAGGCCGTCGAGGCTCACGCGCATTACGCGCCGCCAGTCCTCGAGGGTCACGTCGGAGACGAGCTTCCCGTAGCCGGGGGCGCCCGCCGAAGCGACGCAGGCGTCCACCTTCCCGAGGTCGGCGAGGGTCGCGCGCATGGCCGCCACGATCTGCGCCTCGTCGCCGACGTCGCAGACGTAGCCGCGCGCGCGGACGCCGTGGCGCTCGAGCTTCGCCACCGCCTCGGCGTTGCGCTCGGCGCGCCGGCTCCAGATGGCGAGGTCGGCGCCCGCCTTCGCGCAGCCCTCGGCCATCCCGAAGCCGATGCCGGAGTTGCCGCCGGTCACCACCACCACCCGTCCGCGCAAGCTCGTGCTCATGGGCGGCACACGATAGACGAGACGGCCTACCCTGCCGGCACCGGATTCGAGGAGGCATCGGCATGGAGTACCGGAGCTTTGGCGGAAGCGGCGTGCAAGTCAGCAAGCTCTGCCTCGGCGCCATGATGTTCGGCCCGATGGGCAACCCGGATCACGCCGACTGCACGCGCATCGTGGCGCGCGCACTCGACGCAGGGATCAACTTCATCGACACCGCGGACGCCTACTCGCGGGGCGAGTCGGAGCAGATTCTCGCGAAGGCCCTGAAGGGCAAGCGCGATGACGTCGTGCTCGCGACCAAGTGCTTCATCCCGATGAGCTCCGACCCGAACCACGGCGGCGGCTCGCGGCGCTGGATCGTGCGCGCGCTCGAGGACAGCCTGCGGCGCCTCGAGACCGACTACGTCGACCTGTACCAGCTCCACCGGCGCGACTACCGCACCGACCTCGAGGAGTCCCTCTCGGCGCTGACCGATCTCCAGCGGCAAGGGAAGATCCGCGTCCTCGGCATGTCGGCGACGCCGCCCAACGTGCTGACCGAGGCGTGGGCCGTCTCCGAGCGGCGCGCGCTGGCGCGCGTGCGCGGCGAGCAGTGCCTCTACTCGGTGATGGCGCGCGGGGTCGAGGAGTTCGTGCTGCCGACCTGTCAGCAGCTCGGCGTGGGCGTGATGACCTACGGGCCTCTCAACGGCGGCTGGCTCTCCGGGAAGTACAAGCGCGCCGAGGCGCCGCCGGCGGGAAGCCGCGCCACGAGCATGCTCGGGCGCACGGGGCGCTGGGACGAGAAGCGGCCCGAGGTGCTGCACAAGTACGAGGTCGTGGACGCGCTGGCGGCGCTGGCGCGCGAGGCGGGCCTCCCGCTCACGCACCTCGCGACGGCCTTCGCGGCGGAGCATCCGGCCATCTCGAGCGTGATCATCGGACCGCGCACGCTGCCGCAGCTCGAGGACAGCCTCGCGGCCGCCGACGTGCGGCTCGCGAAGGACGTGCTCGACCGCATCGACGCGATCGTCCCGCCCGGCGTAAACCTCGATCGCCGCGACACGAACCTCGTGAACCCTGGGCTCGACGACGTGGCGCGCCGGCGCCGGCCGCGCTGAGCGGGCAGTCGATGCGTGACGACCGCACGGAGATCGTCGAGACGATCTATTGCTACGCGGCCGGGGTGGACGGGCGCGACTGGGGCCTCTACCGCTCGATCTTCACCGACGAGGTGGAGTTCGACTTCTCGTCCTACGACGGGAACCCCGCGCGGCGCATGAAGGCCGACGAGTGGGTGGCACTCGTGAAGCCCCTCTTCGAGGGGCTCGACGCGACCCAGCACTCGATGACGAACCCGCGCGTCACCCTCGAGGGGGACCGCGCGACCTGCGTCATGTACATGCAGGCCGAGCACTTCCTGAAGAACGACCGCGGCGACTCCGGCTTCGCGATCGGCGGCTACTACACCGACCAGCTCGTGCGCACGCCCTCCGGCTGGAAGCTCTGCGCCGTGAAGCTCACGGTGCTCTGGAGCCGCGGCAACCGCCACATCATGACCCTGGCGCTGAGTTAACGCGAGCGCGCAGGATCGCGTCGATCTCGACGGCGGCGCCGCGCGGGAGGGCGCTCACGCCGACGGTCGCGCGCGCGGGATAGGGCTGCGCGAAGCGGGCGGCCATGAGCTCGTTCACTTTGGGGAAGCTCGCGAGGTCGGTGAGGTAGATCGTCACCTTCACGACGTCGGCGAGCGAGCCGCCCGCGGCCGCGGCGATCGCGGCGAGGCTCTCGAACACGCGCTTCGCCTGCGCCTCGAGGCCCTCGACCAGCTGCCCGCTCTGCGGGTCGAGCCCGATCACGCCCGAGACGTAGACCGCGTTCCCGGCGCGCACCGCCTGGGAGTAGGGGCCGATCGGCGCCGGCGCCTGGGCAGTCGCGATTGCGGTCTTGGCCATGGATACTCCTCGGGTTGCCGCGACCCTAACGCAGAGGAGCGCCCATGGACGTCGCCAAGCTGATCGATCCGGACGTGGCCGAGGCGCTGCGCGCCTTCCCGCTCGACCTGGGGACGCTCACGAACGAACGCCTCCCGGCCCTGCGCGCGGGCATGGTCGCCGCCTCGGTCCCGCTCTCGGATCGCGTGGCCCGCACGCGCGTGGTCGTCCCGGCGGCCGGCGGCGAGCCCGAGGTCGCGCTCCACGTGCATCGCCCGGTGAGTCAGAGCGGCCCGCTGCCGTGCGTCTACTGGATCCACGGCGGCGGCTACGTGCTCGGGAGCCCGACCCAGGAGGCGCCCCGCTTTGACCGCTGGTGCCAGGAGCTCGGCATCGTGGGCGTCTGCGTGCAGTACCGGCTCGCTCCGGAGACGCCCTACCCCGGCCCGCTCGAGGATTGCTACCGCGGGCTCCGCTACGTGGCGCAGCACGCGCAGGAGCTCGGCATCCGCACCGACCGCCTGGGAATCGGCGGCCCGAGCGCCGGCGGCGGCCTCGCGGCGGGCCTCGGCCTCCTCGCGCGCGATCGCGGCGAGGTCCCCCTCGCCTTCCAGCTCCTCGTCTATCCGATGATCGACGACCGCCGAGTGACGCCCTCCAGCCAGTGGGAAGTGCCGGTCTGGCCGCCGCGCGCCAATGCCTTCGGCTGGGCATCGTACCTCGGCAAGCACGCGGGCGGCGAGGTGCCGATCTACGCGGCCGCCGCGCGCGCGAAGGATCTGCGCGGCCTCCCGCCGAGCCTTATTGCGGTGGGCACGCTCGACGGCTTCGTCGACGAAGATCTCGACTACGCCCAGCGCCTGAATCAGGCGGGCGTGCCCGTCGAGCTCCACCTCTATCCGGGCGGCCCCCACGGCTTCGACGGCCTCGCGCCCGCGACAGCCCTCGCGCGCCGCGCGCGGCGCGACATGGAGGAGTGGCTCGCGCGGATGGTGCGGAGCTAGCCCTCAGCGCCCTCGCGCGTGCGCGAGGATCGCCTGCTCGACGCGCTTCACGGCCTTCGGCGGGAGTTCGTGGCCCATGCCGGGGATCACGAGCAGCTCCGCGCCCGGGAGGCGCTTCGCGATCGCTTCGCCGTGCGCCAACGGAAGGATCGGATCTTCGGCGCCGTGGATCACGAGCGCCGGCGTTCGCACGCCCGCCAGCGCCTCGAGCCGATCCGGCGACGCCGCGATCGCGAGCTGGTGGTTGTTGGCGGCGTCGATATTGCGCGCGCGCGTCTGGATACGAAGCTCGCGCGCCCGCACCGCCGCCTCGTCGAAGGCCTCGCCGCTCCCCGCGAGCGCGCGCCACATCGCGACGCCCGCGTCGATGCGCTCCTCGCGCGTCTGCGGCGGCTTCGTCGCCATCGACGCGGCCACGGCCAGCACCTTCTCGTGCGGCGGCGGGAGGATCTTCGACGCGCCCGCGAAGATCGCGTTGATCGAGGCCGAGAGCGGCGACGACATGATGATCGTCACCGTGCGCAGCCGCGTCGCGTGCTCCAGCGCCAGCACCTGCGCGATCATTCCCCCCATCGAAGCGCCGACCGCGTGCGCGCGGTCCACGCCGTAGGCGTCGAGCACGCCCACCGCATCGCGCGCCATGTCCGCCAGCGTGTAGGGCTGTTTGGCGAAGTCGAAGCAGGTCGACTGCCCGGTATCCCGGTTGTCGTAGCGGATCACCTGGAAGCCCCCGCGCGCGAGGGCCTCGCAGAACTCCTCGGGCCACAGGATCCCCTGCCCGCCCGCGCCCATCACGAGGAGCAGCGTCGGGTCGCTCGGCCGCCCGAAGCTCTCGGTCCAGATCTCGATGCCATTGGCCTTCACGGTGCGCTCGGCCATGCGTCCTCCTCGAGCCTCGTCGGCGTGCTGCCCTGCTGTGTACCACGCCGGTCGACACGGCCGCCCCGACCGGCTACCCAGTCGAGTCGGTCGGGCCGTGGCGCAGCCTGGTAGCGCACCTGAATGGGGTTCAGGGGGTCGCTGGTTCGAATCCAGTCGGCCCGACCAGCACTCAGCTCACCTCCCCCCCTCGCTTGGTGTGCCGGTGGTGTGCCAACGCTCTTGGGGGATTGTGGTCGTCTGAAGTGCTCTTCTAGGTGATGCCCCTCGGACTTCCATCGGGGTGTGGTACTCGTTGTCCTTCACCTCCTTTTCGTTGTGGAGGAGTCGGCCAATTCCTCCGAGTGCGCGATGAGCGGGCCGCGATAGCCTTCGGAGAGGGCGAGGAGCCGCAATGCGCGTCGAGCGGACGATTGATCTGGACTCCCGTGTCGTAATTCTGACGGTAAGCGGCGATCTAGATGACGGAGAGTTGCTGCGGCTCGGCGAGGAGCTTGCCGGGACTTCGGGACTGAAACAGGAGCTCTCGCTCTTGATCGATCTGCGGCAGGCCAACGGTAAAAGCGTGACTAGCACCGGAGTGCAGAGGCTCGTCGTGCAGCCGCTCGTGCTTTCTGCAGCATCCCGGCGCGCCGTCGTCGTCCCGAGCAACTTCGGATTCGGCATGGCGCGCATGTACGAGATGCTCCGGGAAGACCGGGGCGGCTCGCCGCGCGTCTTTCGCGACTACGCCGACGCTCGCCGTTGGGTGACGTCCGCGGGCAGCTAGCAGCGCCGCAAGCGCCGCTCCTGAGAACAATTTGTCGCGGTGGCGACGCGCTTTACGTGCGCGCTGGTGGCCCGGCCCGACGCGCTGCTCGAGCCCTGATCGATTGGGCGCGACCGCTCCACCGCGGCGGATCTTCGGGAAGACGCTGTGTTACGAGCGGAGACGGCGGGCAGCGCGCACGCTCGCAAGGCCAAGGCCGAGGAGCGTCAGCGTCGCAGGTTCCGCGGCCGGGATGGTGTCGCCCGTGACCGTGCCGCTGAACCAGAAGCCGTCGAACTGCGAGTTGGTAGACGTGCCACGGAGCTCGAGGACGTTGACGCCCTGTGCGAAGAAGCCGCTCGCCGCCAGAACTTGAATCGTCTGGTTGGCCTGGTAGCCGTTCGCGCCGGTGGTGCCCGCAAGTAGGTGGCCGTTCAGATAGACACCCTGGCGGTCGTCCGCTACGCGCCAGGCGCCGTTCAGTGCGACAGTCGCTAGGTCGAAGCCAGTCAGATCGAACGAGCGGTGGACGAAGACCGTCTGGTTGATGCCCCAGCCGGTGGCATTCGACCCGGCGCTGATGGACGGGTCCGAAATCCAGCGCGCTTCCGCGGTCACCGTGGCCATTCCGCAGCAGATCAACTCGGTGTTCACGACCTCCGCGGCAACGAAGCCGCCGCCCTTTACCGAGATCGTCCAGAACGGATCCGCGACGTTTTGTCCGAGGGGCGTCAAGGCGGCGTCCACGCCGGTGCGCAGAGTGATCGTTACGGCCTGGGCTGATCCCGAGACGAGCGCGGAGAAGAGAAACGTAAGGGCGGGAGCGACAAACCAGCGCCGCATGTGACTTCTCCAGAAGTGGAGTCTCCGTGGGTCCGGGCTCACTCTCTATGTGGCCGGTATCGGATCGTGGTGGCACGCACCCAGGCAACTCCCTTGCCGGAGTGCGAGCACGCCTCGCGAGCCCGACTGAAGGGTCTTAGGGGTCAGTGCGCTGGCCCCCGGAGGGAGCTCAGGGATCGCTGGCCGCTCGCTCGATCCGGTGTCGGGTCCCAGCTCTCGTCCGGGTCGTACGCGTCGAGCGTCGCGACCACGGTCTCCGTGTCGGACCCGAACCCTGACGATCACTCGCTCCAATCGAGGCGCGTATAGCCGGAGGCAAGAGCGGCCGTCGCCTGTTTGGCCGTCGTTTCCCGCAACCGATCTGCACGACGCCCGCCGCTGGGTGCGCCTTCGTAATGTAAGCCCGCCAGTCCGCGTTGAGGACGCTGAGGTCTTTGGCGCTTTGAAAGCCGGGCGTCATGTAGCTGCCGCCGAACGAGGCCATGTAGCATTGATAGGTCTTCGGCACGGCGGCACTGGCCGCCGCCGCGGCCGTTGCGGCCGCCGCGCTCGGCGCATTGGCGGGGACCCACCCCGTCTCGAAGACGCGGCCGCCGCCGTCCTTGATCTGTTCGGCGCGCGCCGCCTTCTGATGATTGATGTCCTTGGCCTTCGCCGGACCGTCGCAGCCGGAAAGATACGAGTCGCCGACGACGAGGCCCTCGGGATCCTTCAGCCCGTGCACATACGTTCGCCAGGCGTTCATCGCGACGTTCGCTTCCTCGACGCTCGCCATCGGGAAGACCGGGCTGACGTACCAGAACTTGTTGTCCATCCGCAGCGCCTGACAGAATTCCGATGGAACGTCGTCGGACGCGGCATTCTGGACCGGCGCGTATTTCCAGTCGACATGGACCATCTCGGCGTTTTGCGACTTCCACGTCTGCGCCTGCGCGTCGACGATCGACTGTACGGTCTGACCTGCAGGAACCAGGTTGCAGCCCTTCGCCGGAAAGAACCAACCGGGGTGCAGGCTCGTCAGGTAGGCGTCCCACGCTTCACCCAGTTTCGCTTGTTCCGAACCCGGCATGTCGATGGCGTCGGCGTAGAAGAAGGAATACGCGCGCGCGCCGTTCTTGGCGTATTGAGCTCCGCCCGAGCACACGTAGGTCAAGCGCTCCGACGCTGGCGCGAACGACCAATGCGTCTCGACGACCTTCCCGCCGCCGGCGCGGATCTGCTGGTACCAGCGCTGATTGTCGCTCTCTAGCTTTTCGAGGATGCCCGGACCCCGGTACGCGTGCGAACAAGATGGCTGGACGTTGGCGCCGTACTTCGTCGCGACCATCTGCTTGAACGCGTTGGGAACTTCCGAAAGGTCGAAACGCCCGTCGAAATGATCGCTCACGTACAGCGTCTCGGTCGGCGAGCTTTGGATCGTCCGGCAGAACCAGATCCCGTCATTGTCGACCGATTCGCCGGCGAATGCCGCGGTCTCCATCGCGACGAGCGCGACGACGGCACGAGCGAGACCTCTCATGCCACCCTCCTTGCCGGGCGGATTCGATCCGGCAACGAACTCTAACCGCTCGCCCGACCGCCTGCGGCGCCTATCGTGGGCGAGCTTTCGGACGACCGACCCGGCGGTTCAGTCGCTGCGCCGGAAACGGCGGGCAGCGCGCACGCCCGCAAGGCCGAGGCCGAGGAGCGTCAGCGTCGCCGGTTCCGCGGCGGGGAGGGCGTCGCCCGTGACGGTGCCGCTGAACCAGAAGCCGTCAAACTGCGAGTTGGTAGACGTGCCACGGAGCTCGAGGACGTTGACGCCCTGCACGAAGAAGCCGCTCGCCGCCAGAACTTGAATCGTCTGGTTGGCCTGGTAGCCGTTCGTCCCGGTGGTGCCCGCAAGTAGGTGGCCGTTCAGATAGACCCCCTGGCGGTCGTCCGCTACGCGCCAGGCGCCGTTCAGTGCGACGGTCGCTAGGTCGGTGCCCGTCAGATCGAACGAGCGGTGGACGAAGGCCGTCTGGTTGACGCCCCAGCCGGTGGCATTCGACCCGGCGCTGATGGACGGATCCGAAATCCAGCGCGCTTCCGCGGTCACCGTATTCATATTGCAGCAGATCAACTCGGTGTTCACGACCTCCGCGGCCACGAAGCCGCCGCCCTTGCCGTGGGGGAAGTCTGTGAAGATCCCGGAGAAGACAAAAACGATCCCGCCCCCGGGCGTCATCGCGTTCACCGTCTCGTGATCGATCAGGTGAACTTCCCAGGAGAGATGTTGACGATGAGCGACCGAGACCAGCGCCTGGAAGGTCTTCTG
>CAVQTC010000002.1:0-676636 GCA_963716275.1 uncultured delta proteobacterium
GTCTTCGCGCGCGACGCGATCACTCGTCCAGCGGTGGCTGCCGGGCACGACGCGAGTTGCGCCATTTCTCTCGGTGAAGTCGCTGATCGCCCAGATGGATGCGATCACGAGGTTCGGGCGGGGCAGGGGGAAGATCCGAAAGGGGTCCTCCTCGCGGTGCAGCACTTGGGAACGCGCGCCGGGGCCGACCTCCACGCCCGCCGTCGCGTGCAGCTGGAACCGTTCACAGTTCGCGCTCAGGTGGTGGGATGCGAGCGCCATGCTCGTCGGGTGCAGCACGAGCTGTCGCACCGTTTGCGAGCGGACGACGAGCGCGACGGCGCGTCGGGTCAGCCCAGGATAGAACGCCGTCGGATCGTCCGATTGCACGGGCGCACTAGCCATGATCGGGGCCAGCTCGCGTCGGACCTGGGCGCGCGTCTCGGCTGAGACGGCGTCGGTGACGACCACACATCCGTGCTCGTCGAACGCGGCAGCGATGGCCTCGCTTGGATCTCGCGGGCTGAACGTGGGGATCGCCAGGCTCATATGGCGCCTCCTGTTGCGCCGGACTCGAAGCGGACGACGCACGCCCCTCGGCGGAGATGGTATTGCGCGTCGCCGCGACTGTCCCGTTGTACTCTGGGCCGTCGACGCAGGAGGGCGACCGGATGGCGGGCCGACTCGAGGGCAAGGCTGCGATCATCGTCGGCGCAGGTCAGACGGCCGGCGCGACGATCGGCAACGGACGCGCCACGGCGTTGCGCTTCGCCCAGGAAGGCGCGTCGGTGTTCCTGGTCGACCGGCGCCTCGACTCCGCCGAGGACACGCTCGCCATGGTGAAGGACGAAGGCGGCGACGGCAGCGCACACGAGGCCGACGTGACGTCGGAGCGCGCGTGCGCGGAGATGATCGAGGCGTGCGTGAGGCGCTTCGGTCGGGTCGACATCCTGCACAACAATGTCGGCATTGGCGCCGGAGATCGCGGTCCCGCCAGCATCACGGAAGAGGCCTGGGACCGAATCCACACCACGAACCTGAAGAGCGTGATGCTCGCGTGCAAGCACGTGTTGCCGGTGATGCGTGCGCAGCGCGCCGGCGTGATCACGAACATCTCGTCGATCGCGGCGGTCTGCTCGGTCGGCCTGATCGCGTACAAGACGTCGAAGGCCGCCCTGAACGCCTATACGCAGTCGCTGGCGATCGGCAACGCCGAATACAACGTGCGCGCCAACGTGATCATGCCGGGGCTGATGAACACGCCCATGGCGATCGAGGGGTACGTCGCCGCCGGTCGCGATCGCGAGCAGCTGATCTCACAGCGAGACGCCCAGGTGCCGCTCGGTCACCGGATGGGAACGGGCTGGGACGTCGCGAACGCGGCGCTGTTCCTCGCGAGCGACGAAGCCCGCTTCATCACCGGTGTGTGTCTCCCGGTGGACGGCGGGCAGTCCGCACGCATCGGCTGAGCCCAGCGCCCGGCGCACGAGGCCGTCGCGTCACGGCTCCGCAGGAGATGCAGCGTCCGGCGCCAGCGCGTGCACGGCGCGCACGTGGCCGTCGGTCACGGCGTGTACGGTTCGCTGCCCGCCCGGCCACGTCACCATGTCGACCAACATGCGCGCGCTGCCCGGCGGTCCGCCGAGCAGCGCCTCTGGCTCCAGCCGCACCCACGCAAGTGGGTTCGCCGAGGTCGCGCGCTCGCCGGCGGCTTCGATCACGGCGCTCAGCTCGTCACGCTTCGCACGAGGCACGTATTGCATGAAGACCGAGTGGTAGACGATTGCGCCAGCTCCGGGTGCGCGGGTGTCGAGCTTGTGCGGCAGCCACTGCGCAGCGTCCGCGGCTTCCACGCGCACGCCCGCCGCGAGCGCCAGCGCTGTGGCCGCGTCGAAACGGGCGAGCCGCTCGCGCTGGTCCGCCCAGACGTAAGAACGCAAACGGAGCCGCTGCGCGGGATCCGCGAGGTCGAGCGGACTGAGATCGCAGGCCGCGCGGGAGCGCACGCGGATCGTCGCATCGAGCGGCGGCGCAGGTCCATCCCAGACGGTGTCGATCGCCACGCCGGTGGAGTCGTCCTCGGACTCGTCCGGCGCAGCCCAGGACCAGCTCGCCGTGCGGTAGCGAAATCGATCCCAGAGGAGGTTCAGTCCGGCGCTCGCGCCGAGCTCGTACAGGTCGAGCGGGCAGCGCAGCTCGCGCGCAAAGCGGAGAAACGGGAGCAGGAGCGCGATCGAGCGCCGCACCTCGTTGGTCTGCGGCGGCGACGCGATGAACCGCTCGACCCATGCACGCTCGCGCACCAGGAAGTCGCGGGCGAGCGGCCAGAGCGCGGACATGTCCCAGTCGCTGCGCGTCCCGGGGTATTCTGCCGAGAGCGACGCGTCGCGTCCGGTCAGCACCGCCGCGTGCAGCGCGCCGATCAGCCGGATGGCCACCGCATCGGCGCGGGGGTGCCGTGGCCAGTCTGCGACGAGCTCCGCGACGACGCCGTCCGCGTCGAGGTCTTCGGCCATGCGCTCGAGCAGGCGCGCACTGAACGGGGAGCCAAACTCATCGCTGGCTGCGATCTGTTCGCGGAAATGGTCGCGCATGGCGGCGCGCGCTTGGTCGGGGTCGATTGACACGCGGTGAGGATATCTTCCTGGTTGACGCTCCCGGAGCGGGGCTTCCCACGGCTTCCAAGATTCGAGAGGACTGGCCATGGACGCCGAGAGCACGCTTCAGACGATTGCCGAGATCGGAGTGTCCCTCGCCGGCTTCGCGGGCATCGTCGGCGCGCTGGCGGGCGAGAAGCTCCGCCCCGCGCATCCCGAGGTGTGGCTCCCGTTCTGGGCGATGATCGCGAGCGGCCTCGACATCACGTTTTCTGCGCTGTTCCCGTTCCTGCCGTACCACTTCTCCGCCCCGGACCCCTGGATTTGGGCCTCGTCGAGTGCCTTCGTCACCGCGGTCACCGGATCCAATCTCGTGTTCTTCATGCCTCGCATCCGGCGAGCCGCTCGCGAGGGTGTCTTCCGCAGAATTCCTCTCATCGCGGTTCCCATCGACACCAGCTGCGCCCTCGTGATCTGCAGCCAGGTGCTCAACGCGCTCGGGATCGGCTTCTCGCACAGCAGCGGGGGGTTCCTGATCGGCCTCTACCTTCTGCTGCTGGTCTCGGGGCTCAACTTCGTGTTCCTCCTGTACGTCTTGGGCCACGCACGCGGAGGACCTGCCGGCTTCTAACGCCCCCGCGGCTCGTGGGCGTGCGTCCGCGCGGCTCCCCGATGCGCGGGGCCAGCGGATGGACCTCGCGTGCCGCGGGGCTCTCGACGCGCCCATAGCCTGGCTGAGCGAGCACGCGATCAGCCGCCGGTCTGTTCCTCGACGCGCCGCATGAATGCGAGGAGCGAGGGCCGGCTCGTGATCAGGGCCCCAGCACCGGCGATGGCGTCGCCGGCGAGGGAGAAGAGCATCCCGTACACGGCCAGGTCGGCCATGCTGATCTGGCTCGAATGAAAGAACGGGCGCCCGCCCAACAAGTTGACCAGGTCGGTCATGCGCGCTCCGAGCTCCTGCAAGAGCGCGGCGCGCGGCGACGCGTCGCTACTCGGCGAGCGGCGCCAACGACCCAGATGTCGCAGCGGCCGCGCCTTGACGACGGGCGTCGCCTCCGCGGGGAGGGCGATCCGCAGCCACTGTTGGTAGTACCAGAGGAAGGATTCGTCGGTCCACTCCTCGAGGTGGCGCTGCAGCGCCGCCGTCATCGGCTCCGGCGAGACGAGCGGCGGCTCGGGCCGGATCTGATCGAGGCGGAGCAAGATGTTGGTCGAGTCCGAGATGAGCTCGCCCTCCAGGGTCATCACCGGCAGCAGGCCCGTCTCGGGACTCCAGCGCCGAATGTCCTCGGCGGACGACGGCTGGTGCAGCTCGAACGCGAGCCGCTTCAAGAGGAGCGCTCTCCTGCATTTCTCGGTGTAAGGGACCCGCCGGTCGCCGTACAGCGCGATCTTGGGCAGCGGCGAAGGCGTGGCGGCCATGCTCGAGAGCTCTCGAGCGAACGACCTTTGGGGCGTTCTACGACGCCGTGCTCTTGAACGACGGACGCGCCGCGAGCGCCGCCGCGTAGTGGGCGGTGCGCGGCCAGCGCCGGGCGTCGAGCTCGAAGCCCGCGGCCGCCATCCAGCCGAGATGCGCGCCGAGCGCGACATCGGCGATCCCGAAGCGCGAGAGCGCGGTGTCACGGTCGGCTGGGAGCTGCGACTCGAGGTAGTCCAGCACCGACGGGATCGGCTGGCCGGCCGCGGAGGTGGGCTTCCCGAACCAGCGGGTCGAGGCCGCCTCGAGCAGCTGTGCGAGGCGCTTCTCGTCGGTCGGCTGCTTCAGGATGTGCGGCTTCACGAAGCGCTCGAGCACGATCGCGCCCATGCCCTCGCTCATGTGCGCGTCCGCGTACTCCTCGAGGAAGAGCGCCCGCGCGAGCTCGGCGGGGTCGTCCGGATAGAGCGCGGGCGACGGACATTTCTTCTCCAGGTACGCGCAGATCACCGACGAGTCGGGCACTAGCAGCTCGCCGTCCCGGAGCACGGGCATCTTGCCGAGCGGGTGCTGACCGGGCACGGGACTCTCGAGGTCGTAGGGAAGACCCTTCTCCTCGAGCGCGATCCGTACCTTGCGAACGAACGGAGACT
The DNA here is from genome assembly GCA_963716275.1 of uncultured delta proteobacterium. Lineage (GTDB taxonomy): Bacteria > Myxococcota_A > UBA9160 > UBA9160 > UBA6930 > VGRF01. Next base: position 4,653 of record CAVQTC010000002.1, read on the forward strand.
GGGCGACGCCGTAGACCTTCATGGGACCTCCTGATCGGGGAACCCCCCGTCTCTTCTCATGACGATCGGGCCCGCGCGGAACGACAGTGCAGTCCCGAGGGGGCGCCCTTCGACCGCTTCCCGGACAGCTCAGGCTCTAGGCCGGGGGGTCCTTTTGTCGCGTGCGGGTCGCACCCATGGCGATCCCCAACCCGAGGAGGATCAGCGCGCCCACGACGATCCACTGGGTTGCTACTCCGGCCAGCGAGGCTCCATACGCGAGGCCGCCGATCAGGATGAGGAAGCCAACGATGTAGATCGCAAAGGACACGGTCCCTCCTTGCCCCTGGCCGTGAAGCCCACCGCGCTAAGTGCGGTGGATACGCTACCACGGTGGCGATCGCCGGAAGCCTAGACACAGAAAGGGAGGGCATCGTGTCTTCAACGCCCAGCGCGACGTCCCCGCATGTCGTTCTCGTGCACGGTGGCTTCGTGGATGGATCCGGTTGGGAAGCCGTCTACCGAGCCCTGCGGAAAGAGGGCTACGCAGTGAGTGTCGTCCAGAATCCGACCACTTCCCTCAGCGATGATGTGCGCGCAACCACGCGAGTCATCGCGGCGCAGAGCGGTCCCGTTGTACTGGTTGGACACTCCTACGGAGGCGTCGTCATCACGGAAGCGGGCAACGATCCCAAAGTCGTCGGGCTCGTCTACATCGCGGCGTTCGCCCCAGACAAGGGAGAGTCGGTGTCCAGCCTGATCCAGGATCCGCCGCCCGGTGCGCCAGTTCCCCCGATTCTCCCGCCGCAGGACGGCTATCTGTTCCTGGACAAGGCCAAGTTCTCCGCCTCATTCGCAGCCGATGTGGACAGCGCAAAGGCCGAGTTCATGGCTGACTCTCAAGTAGCCTGGGGCCTCGAGGCGCTGAACGGCGCGATCGACCAGCCAGCTTGGAAGGCCAAGCCGAGCTGGTATTTGGTCGCCACCGATGACCGGATGATCCCACCGCCGGCGCAACGTCTCATGGCCAAGCGTGCGGGAGCGACGGTCGTCGAGGTCTCGGGAAGTCACGCAGTCTACGTTTCTCAGCCCGCTGCCGTCGCCGGTCTGATCGCCAGAGCTGCAAGAGGTCTCCGGTGAGGCCAACCTCATGAGGAGCTGATTCGCAGCGCCTCGAGACGATCCCACAGCGCGACGGCGGCGGTGCTGTTGGCGGCCGGATCGTCCGGGCGGTGCGCGATGCGCCCGAGCGTGTTGTGGTAGTACGCGCCGCGCTCGATCGGCTGGGTGGCGCACCAGAGTGGCGTCTGCGCGCCCGCCTCGCAGTCGAGCATCAGCGTGCCTCGCAGGTAAGCGCCGAACCCCGAAGGCGAGCGCTCGCCGCCGAGATTGCTGTCGATGACGCCTGGATGGACAGCGCAGACCTCGAGCCGAGGGAAACGACGCTGAAGCTCCGTCGCGAACCAGCAGTTTCCGAGCTTGCTCCGCGAATACGCGAGCGCGCCGCCGCGCGCGCCCTGGTAGGCGAAGTCGGACGTGCACTCGCGCTGACGGATGTAGATGTCGCCCGTCAAGACGACCACGCGGGCCCCTTCTGCCAAGAGCCGTCGGTCGATCATCGCGCGGACGAGCGCGTGGTGACCGAGAGTGTTCGTGGCGAACGCGATCTCGTGACCCTGCGCCGAGGTCGCGTGAGCCTGGGGCCAGACCCCGGCGTTCGCGACGAGGATCTCGACACGGCGTTCCCTGACGAGCTGCTCGAGCGCGCCCACGGCGGCCGTGACCGACTCGAGGTCCGAAAGGTCGAGCGGCACGTGGTGCAGGGTCGCCTTGGTCTCGGCGCCGAGGCGCGAACACGCCTCGCTCGCCGTCGCTCGGTTGCGCGCGGCGATCACGACCTCCGCGCCGCGCCTCGCGAGCCCACGGCTGATCTCGAGACCGATGCCCGCGTTGCCGCCGGTCACGACGGCGAGCTTGCCGTCGAGCCGCGGCGCATCCGGACACCGTGGCGTGCGGGCACGCTGCCGCCAGATCGAGCCCATCAGGCGAATCGGCAGCGCTCCGGAGGGCGTCGTCGTGCGGTCGGCGAAGTCGCGCATCGCGGTGGACCCCGGCTGTGAGTGACGGGCGTTAGGCATCACCGAAGGCTCTCACAAAAGGCACATCCAGCGCGAGTGGATACGCCGGCATCCGCTGCGTGTTAGGCTGTCGCGCGATGGACGCTGCGGTCTCGCGCTCTCCGCTCAGCCTGCGCGCGGCGGAGCGACCCGGGAGCTCGCCGCTCCTCGTCGCAATCGGCGCGGGCCTCGGGCTCGGCGGCGCCTTCCTCGCAGCGGAGGCACTGCTGGGCCGGCTCGTGGTGATCGCGGCGGAGCCCCACGCACTTGCCGACTTCCGCATCGCGCTCGCGCTGATCGGGATCGTCGCGTACTTGCTGGGCGTCTATCCCGCCGCAGTGCGCGGCGTCGAGCGCACGCTTCGAGAGCTCGCCCCCGCCTACGCGCGTCCGGAACAGGCGGACGAAGCACTGGCAGGCGTGACCGGCCGACACGTGGACGCGCGCCTGCGGCGCGTCGGTTGGGCGGGCGCGCTCGCCTTCCTGCTCGTCCCCCTCGCGACCAACCTGGGCTTCGAGACGTACTTGCTCTGGCGAATCCCTCCCGAGGCGGTGGTGCACCGGCTCCTGCTCGCCCCGATGGGGTGGCTCACGGCGCGGGTGAACGCCGTGATCTGGATCGAGTCGCGCCGCCTCTTCGCTCTCGGGTCGAGTGCCCTGCGCATCGACCTGCTCGACTTCCGGCCGCTCGCTCCCCTGGCCCGGGCCGGGCTTCGCCACACGCTCTTCGGAGCGGGCCTGGTCTCATTTCTGCTCGTCGCGCTCCGCGACGAGCAGGTGGCCCCCGGGCTCCCCTACGTGCTCGCGGTGGGAATGCTCGCGAACCTCGCGGTGTCCGGGGCCGCGTTGTGGCTGGCCGTGGGAGGGGCGCACCGAGCGATCGTGCGCGCGAAGGCGGCGGAGCGCGCGCACTGCGACGCGCTGATCCGCGCATACGGAGACCGGGGGGCACGCCTCGCGCCGGGCGGCCTCGCCGACGCGCTCGCCTGGCGGCGCTTCGTGGAGGAGGCACCCGACTGGCCGCTCGACTTACCGACGCTGCGGCGCTTCGCCCTCTCCCTGGGCCTCCCGCTCCTCTCCTGGGCGGGCGGCGCGCTCATGGAGGTGGTCGTGGGCCACCTGCTGGGCCCCTGACGCCGCATGGGCAGCAGCCGACAATCAATCCTTGGGCGGCTGCTCCCGCGGCATCTGGTCGCGGAGCGCCTCGCCGCCGAGCGCGCTCTCGGTTGCGATGTGCTCGAGCAGCTGGTCGCCGCCCGCGGCCTTGAACAGGTCCTTCGCCACCGCGGGAACGTGATAGCCAGCGGGCATGCGGGGCGCGTTGCGCGACTTGCGCGCGAGCGCGGCATCGACCAGCGGGGCCAGACGCGCGGCCTTGGCAGCGCGCTGCTTGGCGTCGCGCTCCTTGAACTCGGGCAGAATCTCGCGACCGAACAGCTCGATCGACTCGAGGATGTGCTCGTGCTTGTTGCGGCCCGATTGGAGCACGAAGATCAGCTGGTCGACGCCGGACTCCTCGAAGCGGCGCAGGTACTGGCGCAGCTGGTCGGGCGTGCCGACGGCGCCCCGCAGCGCGGAGCTCTCGCCCTTCGTCACCTTCGCGCCGAGCTTGTTGCGCTCCGCGACGGCGGCCTCCGGGTCGTAGCCGCGCTCCCGGCGACGCTTCTGGAAGTCCTCCCACAGGTTGGTCTCGCCGGGCACGTGGTCGCCGAAGGCCGCGAAGAACGCCAGCGAGTAGCCGAAGAAGTTGCCGCCCTCGAGGCCCCGCCGGATCGCCTCGCTCTCGTCGTGATGCACCATCATGGGCGTCACACAGGCGACGTCGGTGTTGACCAGCTCGCCGATCGGAGAGCAGCGCGCGAGCCTGCGCTCGTGGGCCTCGATCCAGCCGCGCGCCTCCTCGGGGTCGATGAACGCGAACGTGAGCGAGCCGAGCCCGAGCTCGGCGGCGAGCATGATCGTCTCGCGACGCGACGCGGCGACCCAGAGGGGCGGGTGCGGCCGCTGGCGCGGCTTCGGCACGACGTTGCGCGGCGGCATCTTGACCCAGCGCCCGTCGACGCCTCCGAAGGGCGTCTCGGTCAGGCAGCGCACCGCGACCTCGAGGCCCTCCCGCCACTGCTCGCGCTTCAGCGCCAGGTCGACGTTGAAGCCGCCCATCTCGCCGGTCGTCGCCGACTCGCCCGAACCGAAATCCAGGCGGCCGTTCGAGAGCAGGTCGAGGGTCGCGACGCGCTCGGCCGTGCGCGCTGGGTGGTTGTAGAGGGGCGAGGTCTGGATGATGCCGTGACCGAGGCGGATGTTCTTCGTGCGCTGGCTGGCCGCGGCCAGGAAGACCTCCGGGGCGCTCGAGTGCGAGTACTCCTCGAGGAAGTGGTGCTCGACTTCCCAGACGTATTCGATCCCGAGCCGGTCCGCGAGCTCGATCTGCTCGAGCGCGTTCTGCATCAACACGTACTCGTCGTCGTCGTTCCAGGGGCGCGGCAGCTGGTGCTCGTAGAACAGTCCGAAGCGCATCGGCTCCTCCTGCGGGCAGCTCGCGCACACGGTACCTGGAGTGCGACTCAACGTCTGCGCCCAATGAGGATCGCCGTGTCGCCCGGCCAGTCCCAGAAAAACCCCGTCGTCGTCTTCGATTCGAGAAGTCCGCGAAGCTCGGAGACGAACGCCTCGAGTCGCTCTCCGAACAGGTGCGGCGCGGCGTACGACATCGACAGATAGCCGGAGATGACGCCCTCGATGTCGCGAACGATTCGCTCGTCTGCCGGCGCGTGAATCGTTCGAGGAGGGCCGAACCGGGTCCGCCGGAGCGCGTCCTCGTACCGGTCTGGGTGCGAGGTCGCGAAGCCGCTGCCCGCCCGCTTTCGAGGGCCGAGAGATCGCGCGATGAGCGCCTGCACCTCCGCGTCGGGAATCGGCGGATCCCCGGGACCGGCGGGTGCTGGGCGCGCCTCTGGAGCCGGGGCGACCAACACGATGGCCCCGCCTGGCTCCAGCCCGTCGTACACGAGCTCCGCTGTGCGCTCCCGGTCCGTCCAGTGGAACGATTGTCCGAACGTGACGACGCGGAGCGGTGGCAACCCCAAGCGTGAGGAGCTCGTCGGCTCGGGCCCGTCGCCACTCGACGTTCTTCACACCGCGTCGCCGGGCCAGAAGGGTCGCCTCCTCGAGCATCTCCTCGTCAGGGTCGAGCCCCACCACGTTCTCGAAGAGGGGTGCCATTTCGACCGCGAGGATTCCCGGTCCGCAGCCGACGTCGAGGAGCCAGCCGGAGCCATCGAGATCGAGCTCCTTGGCGATCACGTCGCGCAGGTGAGGCGAGTACGGCGGCCGCCCAGCGAGGTAGTGGGCGGCGCATCCCCGGTAGATCAGCGGGTCGTACGAGGCCATCGCATCAGCCCGGGCGCAGCAGCCAGGCCGCGAGCTCGGCAGGCACGCTGTCGCGAATGCGCGCCTCGTAGTGCGCGAAGTCCGCAGCGCGGACCAGCGTCCGCCCCTCGCCGGATGCACCGCGCCGGAAGAAGCGCACGGGGTCGCGCAGCACGCCGAGTCGATCGGGCGCGAGCTCCGCTGCACGCGCGCGCATGGCCTCGAAGCGCGTCGCCGCGACGAGCTCGTCCCAGCGCGACGCGTCGACCGAAATCGCGAGCCTTGCCGCGAGCTCGCGAAACGTCCGCTCGGGCTGCTCCTCGAGATCTGCGTAGTGAACGAGCACGACGTTCGTGTGCGCGCGAGCCCGCTGCCACGCGTCGTGCAGGTGCCACAGTACGCCGTCGAGCGATTCGAGCGACTCGGACGGGGCGCGCCACTCGATGGATCCACTGGTGCAGCCAGTCCGGGAGCTCGAGCGAGCTCGACGGCGTCGGCGCCGGCTGCCCCGACAGCTCGGCAATCCGCGCGCGGTCGAGATTGCTGCCGTGGTGATAGAGCGACACGGCCGCGTCGAGCGGATCGCGCGCGACGACGACGTACGTCGCCCGCGCATCGAGCGGTATGCCGTCGAGGGGCGTGTGCGTCTTCACGATGCGGCGGTGCCGCTGGCGCTCGAGGCGCGCGATCACCTCGGCGAGGGGCTCGACCCGGTGGTCCAGCCATGGAGACAACGTCCCCAGCGGTTCCGGCAGGTCGCACCCGTGGACGAGCACGGCGCAGATCATCTGCATCCACGTCGTACCGTGCTTCGAGCGCGTGCTGATCACGATGTCGCCGGCGCGATACGGAAAGCCGCGCCAACGAAAGTTGTCGTCGTTGGCCGAGCGGTAGTCGACGAGATCGCTCAGCGCAGCTCCCCGACTCGGCGCTGGAGCGGACTCACCTCCGGCGCAGCCGGGCTCTCCACGCGCCCGTACGCGTTCCACGGCACGAAGCCGAGTCGGAACTTCAGCTTCTCGTCGAGCTCGCCCCAGAGCGCCGGGTCGAGCCCGAGCGTCTGATTCTCCTGCGGGCGGAACTGCGGGCCGCAGAACGTCGCGAGCAGGCCGATGCGCGCGTCGTCGGCCGTGCACGCGCCCGTGCCGTGCCAGAGCCGGCCATCGAACACGAGGAGGCTCCCGGCCGGCGCCTCGGCCGAGACGATGCCGCAGCTCGCTTGCTCGCCCGCCGGCGGATGCGCGCCGCTCAGGTGCGAGCCCGGGACCAGCTCGGTCCCGCCGTTCGCGGCCGTGAAGTCCGAGAGCAGCCACATCGTGTTCGCGACGACGGCCGGCGCGATGCCGAGCGCGGGATCCGGCTTCACGAAGGACGGGGCGGCGGCGCGGGTGACGTCGCCCGGGCGCACGGCTTTGCTGCCCGGCCGGGTGGGCTGCGGCATCCACCACTGGTCCGTGTGGAGGCCCATTCGCACGCCGCCCGGGCGCGCGATGTTCGCCGACATCTGGGAGAGGAGGAAGCGCTCGCCGAGCACGTGGCCGACCAGCGCATCGACCAGCGGGTGGACGACGAGCTCACGGAAGCAGCGGCCCTTGTTCGCGAGCATCCAGACGCGTTGGTTCACACCGCCACTCGCGGCCGAGAAGGCATCCGCGCGCAGTCGCCCGAAATCGTCGACGACCTTTTGCGCCGGGCCCCCGTCGCGGTAGGCGAGCCCCTCGCGCTGCTCGGCGTCGGCCTGCTCGACCAGGCGGTCGCGCACCGCGCGCAAGTCGCTCTGGGAGAGCGCGTCGGCGACGAGGCAGTAGCCGTGGAGGTCCAGGTCGGCGCGCGCCTGGCCCAGGTCTCGCGTGAGGACGGGTGTCGTGCGCATCGAGGCGACTCCGTAGGCCAGAGCATGCCAGATTCAGCGGCCTTCGAGTGCGCTCGGCAGCGATCGCGCCTTCCAGATTGCGAAGAGCGCCGGATAGACCAGGAGCTCCAGCAGGAAGGAGCTCGCGAGCCCGCCCACCATCGGGGCCGCGATCCGCTTCATCACGTCTGCACCCGTGCCCGTGCTCCACAGCAGCGGCGCGAGCCCGACGATCATCGTGATGACGGTCATGAGCTTCGGCCGGATGCGGCGTGCAGCTCCCTCGACGATCGACTCCTCGAGGTCGGCAAAGCTCCGCAAGCGGCCGCTCTCGGCATGCGCGCGGTGGGCGAGCGTCAGATAGAGCAGCATCACGACGCCCGTCTGCGCGTCGAGGCCGGCGAGCGCGATCACCCCCACCCAGACTGCGACGGAGAGGTTGTAGTCGAGCAGCCAGAGCAGCCACACCGCGCCCACGAGCGAGAAGGGAACCGCGAGCGTCACGATCGCAGTCTCCACCGCGGAGCCGGTGTTCAGGTAGAGCAGCAGCACGACCAGCGCGAGCGTCAGCGGCAGCACCCAGCGGAGGCGCTGCTTCGCCCGCTCGAAGTACTCGAACTGGCCCGCGAACGTGACGCGGGTCCCGGGCGGCAGCTGGACGGTCTCCTGAATCACCTTGCGGACGTCGTGGACGTAATCGACGATCGGCCGCCCGGCGACGTCGACCGCGACCTGCCCGACGACGCGCCCGGCCTCGGAGCGCACCATGTCGGGGCCCGTCACCCAGTCGAATTCGACGACCTGCGACAAGGGAATCTGGGCGCCGTTTGCCGTCGCGACGAGCACATCGCCGATGCGCTGCGGATCGTCCCGCCACTCGCGCGCGTAGCGAACCTGGATCGGGTAGCGCTCGCGCCCCTCGACCGTCTGCGAGATCGTCGCGCCGCCCACGGCGGCTTCGATGGCTTCGTTAACGCGCTCGACGCTGAGCCCGAAGCGCGCCGCGGCTGCCCGGTCGATCTTCGCGTCGAGGTAGTAGGCGCCGGTGGTCCGCTCGACGAACGCGTTGCGCGTGCCGGGAACGCCGGACAGGGCGTTGGCGATGGAGACGGCGGCCGCCTCGACGGTCTCGAGGTCGTCGCCGAACACCTTGATGCCGAGCGGGCTCCGCACGCCCGTCGCCAACATCTCCGTCCGCGTCTGGATCGGCATCCACCAGAGGTTCGGCATCCCCGGATAGCGAAGCTTCGCATCCATCTCCTGGATCAAGGAGTCCCAGGTGACGCCCGGCCGCCATTCGGACCTGGGCTTCAGCACCACGTTCGTCTCGACCATCGAGAGCGGAGCCGGATCGGTGGGCGACTCCGAGCGGCCGATCTTGCCGAACACCCGCTCCACCTCGGGGAAGCTGCGAAGCTCGCGATCCATGCGTCTGGAGGATCCGACCCGCTTCGCTGATCGAGATGCCCGGCGAGCCGGTGGGCATGTACAGGAGCGTGCCCTCGTTGAGCGGCGGCATGAACTCGCTGCCGAGGCCGAGGAAGGGCGGCACCGCGGTGGCGAGCGCCAGGAGCGCACCCACGACGACGAAGCGCCGGCGCCTCACGACGAAGCGCACGACCGGCGCGTACGCACGCACGAGCCAGCGATTCACCGGATTCTCGTGCTCGCCGCGGATGCGGCCCCGGATCAGGAGGGCGGCGATGGCAGGGGTGAGGGTCACGGAGAGAATTGCGGCGAAGCCCATCGCATAGGTCTTCGTATAGGCGAGGGGCTTGAAGAGCCGCCCCTCGGCGCCCGTCAGCGCAAAGATCGGGAGGAAGGAGACCGTGATCACCAGCAGAGCGAAGAAGACGCGCGGCCCCACCTCCTGCATGGCGGCCACGATGACGTCGCGTCGGCTCTGCGCTCCGTCAGGTGGGGCCTCCAGCCTTTTGTGCACGTTCTCCACCACGATGATCGCGGCGTCCACCATCGCCCCGATCGCGACGGCGATCCCGCCGAGCGACATGATGTTCGCCGTGAGCCCCTGGTAGAGCATCGGCACGAAGGCGAGCGCGATGCCGACGGGGATCGTCAGGATCGGGATCAGCGCGCTTCGCGCGTGGACCAGGAAGACGAGGATCACGATCGACACGACCGCCATCTCCTCGAGCAGCGTGTGGCGCAGCGTCGCCACGGACGCGCGGATCAGCTCCGAGCGGTCGTAGGTCGTCACGAGCTCGACGCCTTCGGGAAACCCCGCGCTCACCTCGTCGAGCCGGCGCTTCACGGCGTCGATCACGGCCAGCGCGTTCTCGCCGTAGCGCATGACGACGATGCCGCCGACCACCTCGCCCTCGCCGTCGAGCTCGGCGATCCCGCGGCGCATCTCGGGGCCGAGCGTCACCTCGGCTACGTCGCGCAGCCGGACGGGCGTGCCCGAGGCGCTCACGCGGAGCGGCAGCGACTCGAGGTCGGCGGGCGTCGCGACGTAGCCCCGGCCCCGAACGACTTGCTCGTGCTCGGCGATCTCGATCACGCCGCCCCCGGTCTCCTGGTTGGAGGCGCGGACCGCGGCGAGCACATCGCTCAGGGGGATTCCGTAGGCGCGCAGCAGGTTCGGATCGAGCGCGACCTGGTACTGCTTCACGAAGCCGCCGAGCGAGGCGACCTCCGCGACCCCCGGCACACTCGCGAGCGCGTAGCGGAGGTTCCAGTCCTGGAGGCTGCGAAGCTGCGCCAGGTCGTGGCGGCCGCTCCGATCGACGAGCGCGTACTCGAACACCCAGCCGACGCCCGTCGCGTCGGGTCCGAGCGTGGGGGTCACTCCTTCCGGAAGGCGGCCCTGGGCCGTGCTCATGTACTCGAGCACTCGGCTCCGCGCCCAGTAGAGGTCGGTCCCGTCCTCGAAGATCACGTTCACGAACGAGAGCCCGAAGAGGGACTGACCGCGCACGTAGCGGACCCGAGGCGCCGAGAGGAGCGTCGCCGAGATCGGATACGTGATCTGGTCCTCGACCAGCGTCGGGCTCTTCCCGGGCCACTCGGTGTAGACGATCACCTGCACGTCCGAGAGATCGGGAATCGCATCGAGGGGCGTGCGCCCGATCGCGAAGACGCCCCAGGCAAAGGCTGCGACGACGGCCAGGATCGTCAACCCGCGGTTTCGGGCGCAGAGCCTGATCACGCGGGCGACCAAGCCCTCCGCAGGCATCGATGCTGCGGGCGCTACCACTGGCCGAGCGCCGACTCGAGGCGGCTCTCCGAGGCGACGAGGTAGTTGCCCGAGAGCACGATCGCCTCGCCGGGCTCGAGCCCGCCGAGGACTTCGTAGACGTCTCCGTTCCCGACGCCGATCTGCACCTCGCGCGGGCGGAGCCGACCGTCCCCCAGGTCCACGAAGACGATGCGGCGCGGCCCGGCGTAGAGCACTGCGGTTGCGGGCACCAGGGTGCGCTCGCCGAGGTCGGCCTGAAACTCGACGTTCGCGTACATGTCCGGCCGGATCGCGAGGTCGGGGTTCGGCAGCTCGACCCGCACGCGCGCCGTGCGCGTGGCGCCCTCGAGCGTCGGATACACGTAGGAGATGCGTCCCTCGATACGCCGCTCCGCCATGGAGGGGAGCGAGATCGTCACGGGTTGGCCCGGACGAATGAGTTGCAGCTGGTTCTCGTAGACCTCGGCCTCGACCCACACCTGGTCGAGCGGCGCGATCCGGAGTAGCCGGGCGCCCGGCTCGACGGCGCCTCCCTCGACGATGTTCTTCTCGATCACGAAGCCCGAGACCGGGGCGCGGATGGTGACCGCCTCGGATGGCTCTCCCCGGCGGTCGAGCGCGTCGAGGTCCGAGGCCGAGAGGTCCCAGAGACGGAGCCGGGCTCTCGCGGCCCGCACGAGCTGCTCCATGCGCTCGCCTCCCTCTCGTCCGCTCGCTTCGCCCAGGCTTTGGCGAGCGTGGAGGTACTCCTGCTGCGCGGCGAGGAGCTCCGGGCTGTAGAGCTCGAAGAGCGGCTCGCCCGCTCGAACCGGGTCGCCCAGCGCGCTCGCGTGGAGCTTCGTGATCCAGCCGCGCACCTTGAGCGAGACGTCCTCGAGCCGACGCTCGTCGACCGTGACCCGGCCGACGGCACGCACGGAAACGACGAGCCGCCCTCGCTCGACGACGCCTGTGCGGATGCCGATTTCCTGGCGTCGCTGCGCGTCGATGCGCACGTCGCCCGCCCGCGCGTCGGGCTGGGTGACCGGCGCGTCGCCCCCGAGCCCGATGACTGCGCGTCCCGTCGCCAGCGTGCCGTCGAGCGTCGCCACCTCGCCGGCGGGCCGGCGCGCCTCGATCTCGAGCCGCCAGGTGCCGTTCATCTGGAGCTCGACGTCGGCCTCGTAGCGCCCCGCGCCGGCTCGCCGCGCGGGCGCGCGCCCCTGCATGGGAGGCATCGCTCCCATCGCCGGCATCGACCAGCGGACGGAGACCTGGGCGTCGTCGACCGGCTTTCCCTTCGAATCCTCGAGCTCGATGTGAAGCGCGTTGCTCCCGACGCGGAACGGCCCATTCGGGGCCGACACCCGAAAGTGGAGGTCGCCCGCGCTGGCCGGGGCGGTCGGAGCGTCCGCCGTCTTCGCGCAGCTCCAGAGCGCAGCTGCGACGAGCGAGGCGGCCAGGACTCGCCAGCGGACCGGAACGGATCGGCTCATGGTCGACCTCCCGACTGAAGGGAAGCGATGTCGCCTACGGCGCCGAGGAGCTCGGCCCGCCGGCGGGCGAGGGTGGCGAGCGCGGTCTCGGACGCGAGCTCGGCCTTGAGCCTCGCCCGGAACGCGTCGATCACCGCGCTGAAGGTCGCCTGGCCCGTGTCATAAGCTGCGCGCGCGGCGACCACGCGGTCGCGCGCCGCCGGCAGGGTCTGCGTCTCGAGCAGCTCCTCGAGATGTTCCTGCTCGCGAACTCGCTCGACCGCATCGGCGACCTCTGCACCGATCTCGTCCTCGAGGCGCTCCCGCTCGCTGCGCGCTCGCTCGAGCTCGGCGTCCGCCTCCTCCAGCGCGCCACGCCTCCGGCCCAGCTGGAGGGGGATCTCGAGCGCGAGCCCCACCGACGGCCGCAGCTCGCGCTCGGTCCAGAATCGGTCGTACTTGCCCCACACCTCGAGGTCGGGCAGGAATTCCCGTCGCGCGAGCGCGCGCGCACTCTCGCGGGCGGCGATCTTCGCGTCGGCCGCTGCAATCTCGGGACGGGTCTCGCGGGAGCGCTCGGCGGCGGAGGAGAGGGCGTCGTCTGCGAGCTTCGGCTGGGGAAGCGCTCGGGGGGGCGGCGGGAGCGGCAGCGCGACCGCGCGATGCAGGAGCGCGTTCAGCTGGTGCGTGCGCGTGCGGAGCCGCCCGCCCAGCACGATCTCTCGGTGGACGAGCTCGAGCCGCTCGCTCTCGGCCTCGAGCGGGTCCTGCTGCGACACGAGACCGCTCTGGTATCGCGCGAGCGCACTCTCGTGCAGCTCGTCGAGCAGCTGGAGGTGCGCCGAGTTGATCTCGAGCGCGCGCGCGGCGAGGTAGTAGTCGGCAAAGAGCACGTGGGCGCGCACGGCGAGCTCGAGCCGCATCTCATCCAGCTCTCGGTGGCTCGCCTCCGCCTCTGCGAGCGCCCGCTCGCCGCGGAGACCGCGCTTGCCGGGGAATGGGAGCGGCTGACGGAGCTCGACCACGTAGGACGCGTCTTCGTCGTTGCTTCCAAAAGTGCTCGGCCCCACTCCGACATCGAGCGTCGGGTCGTCGAGCGAGGCCTCTTGCGGGTAGCGCGCGAGCGTCGCGCGCCAGGCCTCCTGCGCCGCGCGCAGCGAGGGATTTCGGCGCAGGACCTCCTTCACAAGCGCAGGGGCCTCGAGCGCCGCCATGCCTGAAAAGAGCGCCTCGCCGTCGGAAGAGCTCGCGCTTCCGCTCGAGGACTCCTCGAGCTGCTGCTGGCTCTCCCGATAGCGCTCGCTCTGCGAGGGGCTCGCACACGCGAGCGCGAGGGATCCCGCGAACACTGCCGACGCGAGGGCGCAATTCATCGTTCCTTGCTCCACGACCGTGCGCGCAGGGGCGGCGGAGCACCCGCTCACGCCGCAGCGCGCCCAGAGCCAAACGAGGCCGTGGGGCGATCAGAGGAGCAGAACGGTGGTCGAGTGGGCGAGCCGATCGGGCCGCCAGATCGTGGGCTCGTAGAGGCTGCGAGCGCGCGCCCACGACACCCGCGCGAGGCTCGCGACCGGATGGACCCAGGTCGCGGCCGGGATCGGTTGGGGGCCGGACCGCACGTAGCTCGCGCTCTGATCGCAGCACGCGCTCGCCGCGATCCACTGGCACGGGGCCGCCGGCGCCCCGAGCTTCGCTCCGGGGTGCTCGCAGCAATCCGCGCCAGGCGCGGCGAGGGCAGAGGCGAGAGGGCCGAGCACGACGAGCACCAGGAGGAGCGCGGCGACCCTCGTCCAGGCGCCCGAACGACGAAGAGGTGCGCGATGGGCTCCGTTCACGAAGCGTTCCTCATCCTCTTCATCGGCCGCCCCGGCAGTGCTCGCGAGAGGATTCTCGAGTCTAGCGACCGGTCCGTAGGATCCTACCGTTCCCGAGCTTCGCGGCAGGAGGAACGGAGATGGCGAGGGACTCGAGGCGCGAGGGGACCGGCTGGCCGCAGAAGACGCGGGAGCTTCACAATCATCACTTCGACTCCACGATCTGGAACGACCTCGCGTTTCGCGACGACGACATCGTCATCGCCACCTACGCCAAGGCCGGCACGACCTGGATGCAGCAGATCATCGGCCAGCTCCTCTTCGACGGGATCCCCGACCTGGCGGTGGCCGAGATGTCGCCCTGGCTCGACCTGCGCGTGCCCCCCAAGCACGAGAAGCTGCCGCTCGTCGAGGCCCAGACGCACCGGCGATTCCTGAAGACCCACTTGCCCGTGGACGCGCTGCGCTTCTCTCCGGGCGCCAAGTACCTCTACATCGGTCGCGACGGTCGCGATGTCGTGTGGAGCATGTACAACCACCACGCCAACGCCAATCAGTCCTGGTACGACGCGCTGAACGAGACGCCGGGCCGCGTCGGGCCCCCCATCGAGCGACCGCCGGACGACATCCGCACGTACTGGCGCGATTGGATGGAGCGCGACGGGCATCCGTTCTGGCCGTTCTGGGAGAACGTCCGAAGCTGGTGGCAGATCCGCGAGCTCCCCAACGTGCGGCTCGTTCACTTCGCGACGCTCAAGCGCGACATGGAGGGCCAGATTCGCCGCATCGCGGAGTTTCTCGAGATCCCGATTCGCGAGTCGAGCTGGCCGGCCATCGTTCGGCATTGCTCTTTCGACTGGATGAAGCAGAACGCCACCAAGAGCGTTCCGCTGGGCGGAGCGTTCTGGGACGCCGGCGCGGAGGTCTTCATCCACAAGGGCGTCAACGGGCGCTGGAGAGACACCCTGACGCCGGCGGACTCGGCGGAGTACGAGCGGCGTGCCGAGGCCGAGCTCGGCAAGGAGTGCGCCCGCTGGCTCGCGACGGGAGAGGGGATCGACTGACGCGCGCCTACGGCTTCTGCTTCGCCGCTTCCTGCGCCTTCTTGTAGCTCTCCGCCACGGCGGCGTAGTTCGGCGAGACGAGCGCGTACAGCTTGGCGAGCTCCGCCGCCTCGGGCCGGTTCCAGGTGCGGTGCACCTCCGACAGCACGGCGTTCGTCGACGTGGGGATCACCCCGCCTTGGACGAATCGCGCGAGCGACGTCTCGCGATGCCATCTCGCTCGGGTCGCCGGAGGCATCCATCACCGCGTACACCTTGTAGCCGGCGGCCGTAGCGTCGAGCGCCGGGAACATCACGCACACGCTGGTCCAGACGCCGGCCATGATCAGCGTCTTCCGACCGGTCGCTCTGCACGGTCTTCACGAAGTCTTCGTTGTCCCAGGCGTTCACCTCCCCCTTGCGCGGGACGTAGGTCGCGTTCGGCGCGAACTCCGCGATCTCGGGCATGATCGGTCCGTTCGGGCCGTTGGGCTCGGAGGCGGTGGTGATGACGGGGATCTTCAGGAGCGTCGCGAGGCGCGCGAGCATGACGACGTTCCGGCGCAGATCGTCGACCGGAACGTCCTTCACCGTCTGGAACAGCCCCGCTTGATGATCGAGCAGGAGGATCGCCGTGTCGGCGGGGTCGAGCAGCATCTTCCCGCCGCCGGTGGGCAGCACGCTCGCCCCCTTGGTCTGGGCGAGGGCGCTCGTGAGGGACAGGAGGAGGATCGCGAGTGAGGCAGCGAGCACGCTCGCCGTGCGCATGAGACGGATCGACATGGGGTGTCCTTTCGTTGTCGGGTAATCCCGCGGGAGCGCTAGCCGCCCAGGGTGCCGGTCCCGCGAAGAGAGGCGATCTCGTCCACTGCGAAGCCGGCCTCGCGGAGCACTTCGTCGGTGTGCTGGCCCAGCTCGGGTGCGGGGCGCGAGATGCGCGACGGCGTCTCGTCGAAACGCTCGGCGGGCCGCGGCTGACGGATGCGGCCCACGCGCGGGTGGTCGTCCTCGACGAGGATGCCGTTGGCGCGCACCTGAGGGTGCTCGTGCAGGTGGTCGCGCGTCAGCACCGGGCCGCACGGGACGTCCTCGCGATCGAGCGCCTCGAGCCACTCCTCGGTCGTCCGCGTCCCTAACACTTCCGCCATGAGCCGCAGGCGCTCCGCAGCGTGCGCGACCAGGCCGGCGGCGCTCTGGAAGCGCGGGTCGGCGAGCCACTCGGGCTTGTCCGCCGCGCGGCAGAATCCCTGGAACTCGCGGGACGCTTACGGTCGACACGATCACGTGGCCATCGCGCGTGGCGTAGACGAGGTCGCGGCGCGCAACGGGACGAGGCCGGGCGACTCCCTCGCCGATGTAGGTGTGATAGGCCATGCCCTCGGGCCAGACGAAGGCGATCACCGCGTCCAGCATGGAGAGCCGCAGGTGCTGGCCCCGGCCGGTGCGCTCTCGGGCGAGCAGCGCGGCGGTGATGTTCTGGGCCGCGGTCAGCGCGGTCACCTTGTCCGGGACGATCACCCGGACGAGGCGGGGCGGTCCGTCGATGCCGCCCTGGATGTCGCACAGTCCGGACATGCCCTGCACGATGGGGTCGTAGACGCGCTTCTGCGCGTAAGGACCCTGCTCGCCGAAGCCGCTGATCGAGACGTAGACCAGCCGCGGATGTCTCGCGCGGAGCGTTTCGGCGCCGATGCCCAGGCGATCGACGATCCCCGGCCGGGCGTTCTGCACGAAGACGTCGGCGCTCGCGACCAGCCGCTGGAGCGCCTCGACCGCCGCTGGGCCTCTTCAGATCGAGCACGACCGAGCGCTTCGAGCGATTGACGGTGGCGAAGGTGGGCGAGAGCCCCGGCACGCCCCCCATGTGGCGGAGGATGTCGCCGCCCGGCGGCTCGACCTTGATCACGTCCGCGCCTTGGTCGCCGAGCAACCGGGTCGCGAGCGGACCCGAGATCACCTGCGTGAAGTCGACGATGCGGAAGCCGTCCAGCGCGCCGGGCATCCCCCGAGTCTACTCGCGCGAGCGACCCCGTGCGTCGGTCAGAACTGGTAGGTCACGAACAGCTGTGCGATGGGCCAGACGCGGTAGCTGTCCATCTCGCGCTCGATGCGCCGCGCTTCGGCCTTCAGGTCGCTCTCCAGGCTCGGGTCGTTCGCGAGCAGGCCCGACGCGCGCAGGTCCGAGACCTGGGGCGCGCCGTGATACATGACGCCCAGCTCGGCGGAGACCGTGAGCAGAGGCATCAGGTCTCCGGCGAAGCCGATGCTCACGACCGGAGCGACCGGGTTGGCGTCCACGGTGCCGCGCAGGCGACCGATCTCCGCCGGCATGTAGGTCGTCCCGCCGATATCGACCGCGCTCCTCGGCTGCGCGGAGAGATCGATGCGATTCCCGTTCCAGCGCGCGCCCGCGGAGATTCGAAACCCGACGAAGAACGGGTACCAGTCGGCCATCGCCCCGGCGTTCAGCAAGTGCACGTCGCCGTTGTAGTCGATCCCGTCGAGCTCCTGGCTGTGCTCGAAGCCCAGGAAGCCCGCGTTGGCGCGCGCACCGAAGGGTCCCAGGCGGTAGGAGAGCTCCGGGCCGAAGCCGAGGGTCCCGCCGACGACGCCGGCCGAGACGCTGCCGGGGCCTCCCGCTTGCGCCGCGTTGGTGCAGAGCGCGAGCGAGAGGGCCGCAACGAGCTTCACAGTCACGAATCGAGGGTTGCGCATATCGCTGCGTCTTCGGCGCGACTCGCCGACCGGCCTGTGTCTCAGGTCACCGCCAGGGCTCAGTGCAGGTCGCGAGGAGCGCGCAGCGCGGCGCGGAGCTGCTCGAGCGAGAAGTCGGGGCGCTTGGCGGCCTCGATGATGCGCGCCTCTCGGCGCGCGATGGCCGCCGCGGCCTCGGGGATCGCCGCCGCCACATCATGGGGAATCACCACGGCGCCGTGGCGGTCCATGTGGACGAGATCCCCGGAGCTCACCGTCATGCCGCAGACCTGGACCTGCGCGCCGAAATCCACCACGTGCACGTGAGCGTGTGAGGGCCCCACCACCGCCGCGAGCATCTGGAAGCCCTGCGCGCAGACCGGGAGATCGCGGATCGAGCCATTCGTCACCACGCCCCGGCTGCCGAGACCGCGATGCACGTGGGTATGCACCTCGCCCCAGAACGCGCCGAAGCCCGCGTCGTGGTCGTCCAGATCCTGGATTACGCAGATCGAGGGTCGCGGCCCGCCTTCGGCGATGTAGGCGTAGTACGCATCCTGCACCCGCGCCTGCTCCGTGGGAGCTCGCGTCGAAGGCTCTCGCGCACGGATGGTTGCGGTGCGCGCGTAGCCCACGACGGGCGGCAAGTCGGGCCAGGCGCAGACGAGCGGGCGCGTGGTGAAGCCGCGCGCCCTGCGCTCGGGCGCTACCTGCTCGAGCGCGTTGCAGATCGTCGGGGTATCGAGGGCCTCGAGCTGCTTTGCGAGCTCCCCGGGAAGCGAATCGCCTGCCATCTCTTCCTCCCTGCTCCTGACCGGAACATCCGAGCGAGCCAGTCTAGTCCCCCGAGTCAGAAGCACGACGCATCGGCCGAATCTCGGCGTACTTCTGACTCGGGGGACTAGTATTGCCCGTCGGCTTCGAAGGAGCGCCCGTGTCCGAGAGACTCCAGGTGCCCGACGAGATCGCCGTGCGCGTCGACGCCCGGAACATGCGCGCGGTGGTCGAGGCCATCTTCGGCGCGCTCGGCATGCCCGCCGCCGACGCGCAGAAGTCCGCCGACGTGCTCGTCTGGGCCGACCTGCGCGGTGTGGACTCGCACGGCGTGAGCAACATGATGCCCGTCTACGTGCAGGGCCTGCGGGAGGGCTGGATCAACCCGACGCCGAGCTGGAAGATCCTCCGCGAGGCGGCCGGCACGGCGACGATCGACTGCGACCGAGGGCTCGGACTCGCGCTCGGGCCACGGGCGATGGAGCTCGCGCTCGACAAGGCGGCTAGCTGCGGCGTCGGAGCGGTCGTGCTGACGAACGGGCGCCACTTCGGCGCCGCCGGTTATCACGCTGCGCTGGCGCTCGAGCGCGACATGATCGGCGTCGCGCTCACCGTAGGCGGCCTGCAGGTCCTGCCGACGTTCGGCGCCGAGCCCCGCGTCGGGCTCAACCCGATCGCGATCGCGGCGCCCGCCGCGAGCGAAGCGCCGTTCCTGTTCGACGCCTCGATGAGCTCGGTGGCCGGGAACAAAATCCGTCTCGCGCAGCGGCTCGGCGCCATGCTCCCGGGCGGCTGGATCGCCGACGCGGAGGGGACGCCGATCATGCGCGAGACCCTGGTCCCCGAGCGCTTCAGCATGCTGCCGCTCGGCGCGACGCGCGAGATCGGCTCGCACAAGGGCTACGGGCTCGCCCTCGCCGTCGACATCCTGGCCGGCCTGCTCGGGGGAGATCCCGCAGGCTTCCTGCGCGAGCCCGGGCGACGTCTCCCATCATTTCCTCGCCTATCGGATCGATGCCTTCGCCGACCCCGTCGCGTTCAAGCGGCGCATGGACGAGCTGCTGCGGGGCCTGCGCGAGACGCGCCCGGCTCCGGGCTGCGAGCGAGTCCTCTACCCGGGCTTGCCCGAGCACGAGGCGCTCGCCGAGCGCAGCCGGCGGGGCATTCCCTATCACCCGCAAGTCGTGGAGTGGTTCGCGAAGACCGCCGCCGAGCTCCAGGTCGCGTGCGCGCTCGGGGCGCCGGCGTGAAGCCGCGCGCCGTGCTGTGGATGCCGCTCGAGCCCGCGCTCGAGGCCGCAGATCGAAGCGCGCTGCGAGGTGACGCGCCTCGATCCGCGCGCGCCCGCCGACGCCGTCGCGGCCGCCCTGCGCGATGCAGAGGGCGTTCTCCTCAGCAACCAGCAACGGGTCGACGAGGCGCTGCTCGCGCGCGCCCCCAGGCTTCGCGTAGTGGCCGGTGTCGGCGTCGGCTACGACCGCTTCGATCTGGCGGCAGCGACGCGGCGCAGAGTCGCCGTCTGCAACACGCCCGACGTGCTCACGGAGAGCGTCGTGAATCTGACCCTCGGGCTCTTGCTCGCGCTCTCGCGGGGGCTGCTCGCGAACGAGCGCTACGCGCGGGAGGGCTGGGCGCGGCGCGAGGCGCCTCCCGGGCTGGGCTTCGAGCTCGCCGGAAAGGTGCTCGGGATCGTTGGCTACGGGCGCATCGGCCGCGGGGTCGCGCGGCGCGCGCAGCCCTTCGGCCTGCGCCTGCTCTGGAGCGACGTGTTCGACCGGCTCCCCGCGGATGCCCCGCCGGCCGAGTTCCGCTCGCTCGACGCGCTGCTGGCGGAAGCGGACATCGTCTCGCTGCACGTCGACCTGAACCCGACCTCTCATCACCTGATCGGTGCGAAGCAGCTCGCGCGCATGAAGCGCTCCGCGTGGCTCGTCAACACCTCGCGCGGCCCTGTGGTCGATCAGCCCGCGCTCGCGCGAGCGCTCCGCGAGGGCGCGATCGCCGGCGCCGCGCTCGACGTGCTCGAGGAGGAGCCGCCGCGCGCGGACGATCCCCTGCTCGGCCTGGCGAACGTGCTCGTGCTCCCGCACATCGGCACCGCGACGCACGAGACGCGCTACGCGATGCGCGAGCTCGCGGTGCGAAACCTGCTCGCGGGCATCTCGGGCGAGCGGCCGCCCAGCTGTGTCAACGCCGAGGGGCTCGGGTACTGTGGACGACCGAGTCGAGTGCCGTATCCCTGCGATCGTCGGCGTGCTGGACTGCACACCGCGAGCCGCGTGAGATCCGAGCTCGATGCCCGCATGGATCGACGAGTCGGGGGCGAGGACATGCGCGAGCTCGCGCATCATCCACGGCAAGGGCCGGGGCGTGCTGCAGCGCGCGGTGCACGCCATCTCGCGCGGCGCGAGGACGTCGCCGGCTATCGCCTGGCGCCCGAGGATCGCGGCCGGCTGGGGCGCTCACGCTCGCTTTGCTGCGTTGAACGCGCGGACTAGCGCCGCTCAGAGAGCCCGGCAAGCGAGGAGCACGGCGACCATGTACCAGCACGAGCGCCGCTGCCAGGACCGATGGACGGCGCAGAACGGCGCCAGGGCGACTTCGGCGTAGCCCATGCGCGCGGCGACGAGTCCGTCGTGACGCCTCGCGCGCCCCACGACCAGATGCCGAAGGCGGAACCGGCCTTCCGTGATGGCTCGCCGCGACGAGACGACGATCGAGACGCCGATCGCTTCCTGTCAGGCCGAAGATGGATCGCGAAGCGACGCGGGGGAGACCGGCGAGCTGCGCCGCGCCGCGAGTACGCGCCATCCGTGCGCCCGATTCGACCCGGTCGTGGACCACGCTGCTGGAGCGCGAGCTCTGGATCGACCGCCAGGGCGAGCCCGGCGATGCGCGTCCAGAGACCGCGCGCATTGCGGACCGGCGGAGACTCCGTCGTCATTCCGGGCCAACTACGAGACCGACGTGCGCCACATCCTGGCGACGATCGGTGTCCCGACGCTGATCCTTCATCGCGCCGGCGACCGCGTCGTCCAGGTGCCGGCCGGCCGCTACCTGGCGGAGCACATCCCGGGCGCTCGCTACCGCGAGCTTCCCGGCATCGACCATCATGTGCTGGACCGCGAGACCATGGACTTGCTGGCCGACGAGATCGAGGAGTTCGTCACCGGCGAACGCCATCGGCTCGAGCCCGACCGCGTGCTGGCCACGGTCATGTTCACCGACATCGTCGGCTCCACCGAGCGCGCCGCGCAGATCGGGGATCAGCGCTGGCGCGATCTGCTCGGCAGCTTCTACGAGGTGATGCGGAAGGAGCTCCGCACCTTCCGCGGCAAGGAAGTGGACACCGCAGGCGACGGCATGCTGGCCACCTTCGACGGGCCCGCGCGCGCCATCCGTTGTGCCTGTGCCGCGCGCGACAAGGTCCGCCAGCTGGGCCTCGAGGTGCGCATCGGGCTGCACGCCGGCGAGTGCGAGCTGATCGGCGCTGGGGTCGGGGGCATCGCCGTTCACATCGGCGCGCGCGTCGCGAGCACCGCAAAGCCGGCGGAGGTGCTGGTCTCCAGCACGGTCAAGGATTCTAGTCGCCGGCTCGGGGATCCAGTTCGCGGACCGCGGGACGCACGTGCTCAGGGGCATCCCGGGAGGCTGGCGCCTGTTCGCCGTGCAGTGATCCGCAACCTCAGAGGGCAGGCAAGCACCCCGGCGGCCCTCGGCGCGGGCTTCGTGCCCCTGCCGGATCGCGTCGCTCAGGCGGCATGCGGCGGAGCAAAGCGAGCGTCGGCGCAGACCCAGGCGCGCTTGCCCGAGGCCAGGACCACCGCGACGCGACGGTACGCGGCCACCTCGTAGCGGTCCGCACTGGCGAGGTCGTCGTCACTGATCTCGAAGACCGTGCCGCGCACGCGGCTCTCGCCGCGCCCGCCGCGGGCAGCGTGCGCATCCGCTCCGGGGGTCTCCCTCCCGCTGGCGAGACGCGGCGGCCCGGCGCAACCTCGGCGCGAGGGCTAGACGTGGACGAGGACCCCGAGCCCGTAGTCCTGCCGATCGACGGCGTGCTGGACCTGCACACCTTCGACCCGCGTGAGATCCCCGAGCTCGTGCCCGCGTGGATCGACGAGTGTCGGGCGCGAGGACTGCGCGAGCTGCGCATCATCCACGGCAAGGGCCGGGGCGTGCTGCAGCGTGCGGTGCACGCCATTCTCGCGCGGCGCGAGGACGTCGCCGGCTATCGCCTGGCACCTGAGGATCGCGGCGGCTGGGGCGCCACGCTCGTCTTGCTGCGTTGAGCGACCGCAGCCGAACCGCCGGGTACGTGGCGCTCTACCGCGCGCTCGTGCGCATCGCCCGCGATTCTAGCCTGCGCCGCGCGCTGCTCCGCTACGCCGACCATCGCGCGCCCGGCGCTCGCACGTCGGCGATCGCGCGCACGCTGTTCATCGACGACGCCGTGCGCGCGGCGCGTGGCCGCGGGGTGTCCCAGCTCGTGCTCCTGGGCGCGGGCTTCGACTGCCGCGCGCATCGGCATGCCGGAGCTCGAGGGGGCCGAGGTCTTCGAGGTGGACCGCCCGGCGACACAGGACTTCAAGCGCGAGCGCGTGCCGGCTTCGAGCGTGCGCTACGTGGCCGTCGACTTCCTGAAAGAGGATGCCTTCGCGCGGCTCGCTGCGGCCGGCTGGCGGCGCGACCGCGCGACGCTCTTCGTCTGGGAGGGCGTCACGAACTACCTCAGCGAGGACGCGGTGCTTCGCGTCCTCGGGGAGGTGGCTGGCTGCGCGGCAGGCAGCACGATCGTGTTCACCTACGTGCACCGCGGCGTGATCGACGGCAGCGTTCGCTTCGCCGGAGGCGAGACCATCCTCGGCAACGTGCGGGCGCTCGGCGAGCCCTGGACCTTCGGCCTCGAGCCCGGCGCGGTGGCCGGCTTCGTGCAGCGGGCAGGTCTCGCGCTCCGCGAGGACGCAGGCGCGGACGACTACCGCGCGCGCTACCTACCCCCGTCGGAGCTCGACCGCGGCTACTCGTTCTACCGGATCGCGGTGGCGGAGCGCGCCACCTGAGGAGCCCCCATGTGTGACGAGAAGACCTTCGCCGACCAGGATGCCCATCTCCGCCGAGCGGGGGAGCTGACGCGACGCGAGTTCGGCGCGCTCTCGGTGGGGACGAGCGTCGCCCTCCTCTGGCCGGGCCGGGCGGGGGCTGCCGAGGTGACTGGCAGCGACGTCGAAGTCTCCACGCCCGCCGGCAAGGCGGACGCGTACTTCGTGCATCCGACTTCGGGAGCGCACCCCGGCGTTCTCATCTGGCCCGATGCGTTCGGCCTGCGGCCCGCCATGAAGCAGATGGCCTCGCGCCTCGCGACGTCGGGCTACTCCGTCCTGGTCGTGAACCCCTACTACCGAACGGCGCGCGCGCCGGTGTTGCCCGAGGGCGCCGACTTCAACGATCCCAAGACGCGCGAGAAGATCATGTCCCTGATGGGGACGTTCACTCCCCAGACGCAGACCGCCGACGCGCAGTCCTTCGTCGACTACCTCGACGCGCAGCCCTCGGTCGCGCGCGACCGCAAGCTGGGAACGACCGGCTACTGCATGGGCGGCTCCTTCACGATGCGCACGGCCGCCGCGCGGCCGGACCGGGTCGGCGCTGCGGCCTCGTTCCACGGGGGCCGTCTCGTCACCGACGGCGCGGACAGCCCGCATCTGCTCGTTCCGCAGATGAAGGCCAGCTACCTGTTCGCGATCGCTGCGAACGACGACCAGGCCGAGCCCAAGGTGAAGGACGTGCTGCGCGAGAGCTTCGCGAAGGCGGGGCTCTCGGCGGAGATCGAGGTCTACGAGGGCACCCTCCACGGCTGGTGCCCGCCGGACTCGCGCGTCTACAACGAAGCGCAGGCCGAGCGCGCGTGGAGTCGCCTCCTCGCGCTCTTCACCGGCGCGCTCTGAGCGCTGACGGGGACGCTGGTTGACAGGTGCTGGAGCGTCAACTGGGGACGCTGGTTGACACGCAGCGTGTCAACCAGCGCCCCCAGTTGACGCTCTTACTCAACCAGCGTCCCCACCCCCTTCGCGCGCAGGTGGGCGCGCACGCTCGTTTCCAGCTCGATCGGCCAGACGACGCCGTGCTCGGCGGCGATGGCGCGAGCGCTGCGCAAGAAGGCCCGGGAGACCGCCGCCGTCGCCGGGATCAAGGCGTTCCACGCGTTGGCGCCCGTTGGCAAGCTCTCCAGGATCTCGCGCTGCGCGGGGGTGAGCTTCGCGCTCCACTTCTTGATCCCGGTCGGGGGCAGCGGCGCGTTCGCCTCGCAGAAGAGCTGGTAGAGCAAGCCCCGAATCAAGTGGATGCCCTCGTTCCCCAACAGGAGGTCTCGTCGGACGACAGCGACGTCGAACATCCCGACGTCGCGGAAGAACTCCTCGATGAGAAGCGCCATGCGGTCGCGCGAGGGACCCTCGAGTGTCGCTGCCGGAATCCGCTGGGTGAGCGCATCTCGGTCGAAGACGACTCGGCGGCTGCGAAACGGCGTGGTCTGGAGCGCGCTCACCGGCTCGACGACCACATCGAGCCGCAGGCCGCCCGGAGTCACGGAGTAGAGGCTCCCGGGCAGGAATGGCAGCGCGCGGGCGATCACGGTGGGCGTTATGCGCGCGAGCCAGTCGCGCCACTCGCCCGCGAGCTCGGCCCGCGCGTCGTCGCGGACGGCGAGCAGCAAGTCGAGGTCGGAGGCCGCATCGGCGTCGCCGCGCGCGAGGGAGCCCGCGAGCCAGAGCGCCCGCACGCGCGCGTCCGCCTCGAAGACGCCGCGCGCGCGCTCGAGGAGCTCGCGGTAGCCAGACGGAGAGCGGCGCGAGCGGATCGCTGGAGTCGGGCATGGCCGACCCTACGTTGTAACGTCTTCTGCATGAAGTCACTCCTGCGCGAGGGTGTGAAGCTCGGCTACGTCGAGAGCGGGTCCGGCGGCGCGCCCTTCGTGTTCGTGCACGGCTGGTGCTGCGACCACACCTACTTCGCGCCCCAGCACGCCCACTTCGCAGCGCGCCACCGCGTCGTGTCGGTGGACCTGCGCGGCTTCGGCCAGAGCGACCGGCCCGCGCAGGCGTACACCATCGAGGGCTTCGCGGACGACCTCGCCTGGCTGTGCCGCGAGCTCCGCCTCGAGCGGCCGCTGCTCGTGGGCCACAGCATGGGAGGCGCGGTCGTGCTCGCGACGGCGGCGCGCCATCCCGAGCTGGCGCGCGGGATCGCGCTCTGCGACCCGGCTGTATTCTTTCCGGCCCGCACGAGCGAGGGCATTCGTCCCCTCGTCCAGGCGCTCGCGGGGCCGGGCTACCGGGAGGCCGCGCAGGCCTTCATCGACGGCCGGATGTTCTCGGCCTTCGACGACAAGGCCCGCCGCGCGCGCATCGTCGCCGACATGTGCGCGACGCCGCAGCACGTGATGCGCTCCGCCTTCGAGAGCATCGTCGCGTTCGATAGCGAGGCGGCGGCGCGCGCCTGCCGAGCGCCGGTCCTGCTGATCGACGCCGAGGTCCCGATCGCCGATCGCGTGCGCTTCGCGGCTCTCTGCCCGCAGCTCCAGACCGCCCAGACCGCGGGCGCTGGCCACTTCCACCAGCTCGAAGTGCCCGATCAGGTGAACGCGATGCTCGATCGCTTCGCAGAGGGCGTGGACGCGGGCAAGCTGGCGCGGTAGCAGTTCGGGGATGCGCGTCACGCGAGTGGTCAAGGTCGCCCTTTGGGTCGTCGGGCTCCTCGTCATGTGCGGGGCGGGCTTTGCCCTGCTGATCTACCGCTCCCTCCACAGCGACCCGTTCCTCCCGCTCTATGCCGAGAACTGCTCTGTCTGCCACGGCGAAGCCTTCCAGGGTGCTGCGCAGGGCCCCGCCCTGGTCGGCAGGGAGCTCACGCATGGCGACGAGGTCACCCAGATCGCAGGCAGCATCGCCGCGGGCTTCCCCGAGCGTGGGATGCCCGCCTGGGCGAGCACGCTCAGCGGCGCGCAGATCCAGAGCCTCGCGATCCTCGTCGCGGAGCGCCGCGCGAACCGCTCGATGACGGACTTCAGCGTCGCGAAGGAGCTCCACATCCCGCGCGGCTCGATTCAGACGGAGCTCGCGACGTTTCGCATCGAGACGGTGGTGACGGGCATCGACCCGAAGCCGTTCTCCATCGCGCCGCTGCCGGACGGGAGCATCCTCGTCACCGAGAAGACGAAGGGCCTCTCGATCGTTTCCCCGGATGGCGTGCGCTCCCCACCGATTCGCGGGACGCCGGAGACGACCGCCGTCGGCGTGAGCCTGAACGGAATCGACTATGGCCTCGGCTGGCTGCTCGACGTCGCACCCCACCCGGACTACGCGCACAACGGCTGGATCTATCTGGTCCACACCGATCTCTGTGCCGAGTGCGGCAAGAAGGGGGGAAAGCTCATCCCCAAGACGATGAACCGCCTCGTGCGGGGACGAATCCGCGACGGGGCGTGGGTGGATCAAGAGGTCATCTGGAGCGTGCCGCAAGAGTTCTACTCGTCGGCACCGGACGTCGGCGCCGGGGGGCGCCTCGCCTTCGACCCCCGCGGCTACGTGTTCGTGAGCGTCGGGATCAAGGGCGGCTACTTCGAGGGCATCCAGGACCTGAGCACGCCGTACGGGAAGACTCACCGCGTTCACGACGACGGCCGCATCCCCGAGGACAACCCGTTCGTCGGCCGAGCGGGCGCCATGCCCAGCATCTGGACCTACGGGCACCGGAGCCCGCAAGGCCTCGAGTTCGACGAGCGCACCGGCGAGCTCTGGGGCACCGAGATGGGGCCGCGCGGTGGCGACGAGGTGAATCATCTCCGACCCGGCAGGAATTTCGGCTGGCCGCTCACCTCGAAGGGTGTGGACTACGACGGCACGCCGGTCGAGTACGGGAAGGACCTGGGCATCACGTTCGATCTGAAGGACATCGAGCAGCCGGTGGTGGACCTGACGCCGTCGCCGGCCGTCTCGAGCTTCGTGATCTACCGAGGAGCGGCATTCCCGACCTGGCAGGACGACCTGATCGTCGGCTCGCTGAAGGCGACCGAGCTCTACCGCTTCGAGCTCGACGGCGACAAGCTCGTCCACACCGAGGTCCTGCTGAAGGACCTCGCGCGCATCCGCGACGTTGCCGTCGGACCCGGCGGCGTCCTCTACCTGCTCCTCGAGCACGAGTCCGGCTCGCGCATCGTGCGCCTGGTGCCCGAGGCCCCTCAGCGTGGCGAGCGCCCGTAGACGAGGCCGAAGCCCTCGCTCTTGTAGGCGAGCAGGGTGAGCAGCGTGTCCGACGCGGCGTTCACCACGCCCGGGCTCAGCGAGAGGAACCAGTTCTCTTGAGTGCGGTAGACGGGAGTCGTATAGAACGGGAAGACGGCAGCGCGCTTGCGGTCCTGCGAAGTGTTGGCGCCCGTGCGGTGCCAGATGCGGCTCTCGAAGGCGATGACGCTCCCGGCGGGCGCCTCGGCCGAGACCGGGCGCACGTCCTGGTCCGCCTCGCCGGGCAGACGGTTCCAGCGGTGGCTGCCCACCACGACCTCGGTGGCGCCGTTCTCCCGCGTGAAGTCGTCGATGCACCAGGCAACGTTCATGCCCTGCGGCGCGGGGCCCCAGGGCTCCGGCACGAAGATCTGATCGGCGTGCAGGACGCCTGCGGTCGCGCCGGGCAGCGTGATGTTGCCCGAGATGTTGGAGAGCAGGGCCGGCCAGCCGAGCGTCGCGCGCACGAGCTCCATCGCGATCGGATGCTCGGCGAGATCGCCAAAGAGCGGATCGCGGTTCAGAAGGTTCCATACGCGCAGGTTGTGCTCGTCGAGATCGAGCGCGAAGCCGTGCTGCGCGCGCCCGCGCGAGCGGTCGTCCTCGGCCGCGCGGTAGATCGCGTCGTGGGCGCGCGCGAGCTGCGCGGGCGTCAGCACGTCCGCGATCGACGCAAACGCCGAGCTCGCGGAGATCGCGGAGCGCCGCGTCCGTGTCGCGCACCGGCGCGGGCAGGGGCAGCGAGCACGCGCTCGTCACGCCGGACTCACCGGACGGGCGGTCGCTCGCCCAGGATCTCGCCCGCCACGCGCGTGTTCCCGTCGGGCCCGAGGCCGAGCAGCGTGTGGAGCTCTAGGGAGAGCTGCGCCTTGGTGGCCTCGGAGAGATTCACGTTGAAGTTCGTCTGCGGGCGCAGGAAATCGACGCTGTAGTAGCCGAAGAGCAGGGCGCGCTCCTCGCTCTTCGTGACGTTGGCGCCCGAGGTGTGCCAGACCCGCCCGTCCATCGCGGCGATGGAGCCCCGCGGCGCCGTGAGCGCCTCCATCTGCGCGAGAGGGCTCGCGGGGACGGCCTCGCGCCGCTCGAGACGGTGGCTGCCGGGCAGGAACAGCGTCCCCCCGTTCTCGGGCGTGACGTCATCCAGACACCAGATGATGTTGATGCTCCAGGGCGCGAGCCAAGGCTCCGGCGCCACCAGGGACTGATCGGAGTGGATCGACATCGAGCGGCTGCCGGGCAGCGCGATGTTGGCGGTGAAGTTCGAGATGGCGAAGTTGGGGCCCAGCAGCCCACGCACGAGCGCGAGCCCGGCCGGATCCACGATCAGCTCCCGGAAGCACGCGTGCAGATCGAGCAGATTGAAGACGCGCACGTTCGACGCGTTCGGGTCGAGCTGAGGCATGAACGTGGCCGAGCCTCGCCGCTCGCTCTCGGCAGCCGCGTCGACCAGGTGCTGGCGCACGTCGAGCGCCTCCGCCGGCGAGAGCACACCCTCCAGCACGCACACGCCCCGCGCATCGAGCTCCGCCTGCGCAGCCTCCAGCCGGTCCTTCGCGATCCGCAAGGACATGAACTCCCCTGCGCGTCGAGCGCGTCAGCCGTGCAGCGTACGCACTCGCTCTACATATCGCCCGTGGTGCGCGCTCACGTTCATCCTCTCGCGAATGGCATCTCCTACTCGCGGCCGAGCAGAACCCAGGCCCCGACGGCGATGAAGCCGAGCCCGGCCACCCAACGGAGGACTCTGGGGCCGACGTGGTCCGCGACCACGGAGCCCGCGAGAACTCCGAGCGCCGAGGTCAGAATCAGAGCAGCTGCGGCCGCCGCGAAGACCGTGAGCTTCGGATGAGAGGCGTCGGCGGCGTACAGCAGCGTCGCGAGCTGGGTCTTGTCGCCGAGCTCGGCGACGAAGACCGTGGCGAAGACGGTTGCGAACAGCTTTAGATCGACGCGGGCTCGCTCAGTGAACCAGCGGCATGCGCGAGGACACCTCGACCTGGGTGATGTGGCCGATGCGGCGGTCGATCTGGATCGCGCGCGCGGCGATGCGGCCCGGCAGCACGGCTTGGAATTTGACCAGGTACTTCTGGCGCAGCTCCGTCATCTGCTGGTCTCGCGTGAGGATCGTGTGGATGTACTCCAGGGCGTCGGTGTCGCTCGCGTGCTCGTAGGTCTCCACGTACTTGCGCGTCGCGGCGAGCTGCGCGTCGGCGATCCCGCTCTGCTCCTTCTGGAACTCCTCGAAGATCGGCCAGAACTTGGCCGCCTGATCGGCGTCGAGGGTCAAGCCCTTGGCCATGGCGTCGGCCTCCGTCGCTTGGAGGTCGCGGCGGAAGTTGTCGATCACCTCCTGCTTGGTGAGGGGAGTCGGCGGCTCGTCCTTCGCCCACGCCACGGCGGCGGCGAGGGCGATCCCGATCAGGAGCGGGAGCTGCTTGCGCATGGCTGTCTCCTTCTAGGAAGAGCCCGGAGCGCCCTCGCGGGCGCGGCGCAGGTCGGCGCGCGAGGCCTCGCCGAGCGCGACCTGATCTGCCGAAACGGTGATCATGCGGAAGCCCTGCTCGCGGCGTCGCGCGGCGAGGGCGGCGCTCGCGTGAATGCCGGGCACGATGCCGCGCTTCTGGCACGCCGTGACCACGCGCGAGAGCGCGGCCGTGAACTCCGGTCGGTCGTCGTTGTTGCCCGGCGGGAGGCCGAGCGTGATCGAGAGATCGGCGGGTCCGACGTAGACGGCGTCGATGCCGGGCACGTCCAGGATCGCGTCGAGATCTTCGAGCGCCTGCACGGTCTCGATCATCGGGATGCAGGCCACCTCCGCGTTGGCCTCCGCGTAGTAGCGCGGGCCTTCCTGCAGGAAGGCCCGCAGCGGTCCGAAGGAGCGCGCGCCGACCGGCGCGTAGCGGCAGGCGGCCACGGCGGCGCGCGCCTCGTCGGGCGAGTTCACCATCGGGACGATGATGCTCAGCGCCCCGGCGTCGAGCATGCGCCCGATGATGCCGGGCTCGTTCCACGGCACGCGCACGACGGGAGGCGCGCTCCCGAGGTTCAGCGCCTGGAGCATGTGGACGGCGCTCTCGTAGCCGGTCATACCGTGCTGGAGGTCGATGCACACGTAGTCGAAGCCGATCCGCCCGACGACTTCCGCGGAAATCGAGCTCGGGATCGCGAGCCAGCTCCCGTAGGCGACCCCGCCCGCTCTCCAAAGCGCCTTCAGGGCGTTCGCCATGCGTGCCTCGAATCCCCAGGTCCTGCAGGTTGTAGTCGCGCAGGCCGGCCTGGGCTTCCGGCGTCCAGCGGTAGCGCTCTTCGCGGCCGACGAAGGGCGCGTAGACGAAGGGCTTCTCGGCGGGGAAGCGGCGCCGCCGCGCGTCGATCGCGAAGAGGATCACGCGCGAGCGGCTCTCGATGTAGGCCTCGTCATAGACCGACACGGGATTGTGGACGCCTCCACTCTTGACGCCGAGCACCGAGGCGCGGCGGTGGAAGCCAAAGTTGAGCGTCACGCGCGGATCGGGGCTCACGTTCGCGAAGGAGCCGTGCAGAGCCTGGCGATTGCAGATCGCGACGTCGCCGGGCGCACAGATCATCGGAACGGCGTCGGGCAGACGCTCCGAGCCAGCGGCCCCGGCGAGCGCGGCGACGTCCACCTTGCCGCGATGCGAGCCGGGCACAACCCAGAGCCCATTCGCGGCGTTGCAGCCGTAGAGCTGCGCCATGAAGTTGAAGCCGTGGGTGTCCTCGCCGAGCGTGGGGCTCTCCCAGTGCGTCCAGCCATCCTGGTGCCAGGCGACCGAGCCGCCGAGGCCGGCGTGCTTGATCCAGACCGCCTCGTTGAAGGGCGTGAAGTCCGGGCCGTGGATCGCCTGGGCCACCGCCAGGAGCTCCGGGTGGCCGTAGAGACGCAGACAGGCTTCCGAGAACTGGAGCGAGCCGAGCACGAGCTGGAGCACGTGGGCGGGGGCGCCGGCGGGCCGGCCCGGCTCGAACATCTTCACCGGGTGGCGGCCGTGGGCGGCAGCGGTCCCGCCGAGCGGGTCGGAGAGGGGCTCGACCCAGCTCAGGTTGCGCGCGACACAGCCGCTGCCGAGCGCCGGCCGCCCCTGGCGGTCGAGCTTCGCGTCCTTCGTCACCGGCGCCCGTTCCAGGAGCTCGTTCACGTCGCGCTCGAGGTCGGCGAGCTCGTCCTCGCCGAGCAGGCCCTCGAAGATGTAGAAGCCGCAGCGCGAGTACGCCGACCGAATCTCGGGAGCCAACGCGCCGCGCGCGTCGAAGCGCAGCGGCCCGCGATTGCCGAGGCTGAGTGCCCGCGCGGTGCCCTCCGCGCGGTAGCGCGCCATCGCCGGCTCTTCGTCGCCGTAATCGCTCTTGAACACCGGCGCTGCCAGCCCGCGCAGAGTCATTCTCTCGCCTCCGCCAGCTCGAAGCACGGAACCGTGCCGAGCACGCGCTCGCGCTCGAGCTCGTCGAGCTCGGCGTCCGAGAGGGCGAGCAAGCGACCCAGCACCTCGCGCGTGTGTTGACCGAGGAGCGGCGCCGGCCGCCCGATCGCATGCGGCGCATCGCTCGTGCGATGGGGCGCCGAGGGGTAGGGCTGGGTGCCCACCAGCTCGCGCTCGATCCACTGCCAGAAGCCGCGCGCCTCGAGCTGCGGGTGGGCGAGCACCTCGTTCACGTCGAGCACACCGGCCGCCGGGATGCCGCGCGCGCCAAGCGCTGCGACGAGCTCGTCTCGCTCGCGGGGGCTCGACCACGCGGCGAGCGCGGCGTCGATGCGCGCGTGCTCGCGCTGGCGCCCGGCGAGGCTCTCGAGCGCCGGGTCCTGGAGGCTGGCGTCGCCTACCAGCTCGCGGAGCGCGCGCCACTGCGCGTCGCTCTCGACGGAGAGCGTGAGCCACTGGTCCTCGCCGCAGCACGGGTAGTTTCCCCGCGGCGCGTGGGAGAGGCTCCGGTTGCCGAGGCGAGGCTGGGGCTCGCCGAGCAGCGCCTGATGGGCCAGGCCCTCGAGGCCGAGGCCCATGAGCGCCTCCGCCTGGGAGAAATCCACGAGCTGGCCCACGCCGGTTTGGCGCGCGTGGAGCAAAGCAAGCGTCAGCGCCGCCGCCCCGTGCACGCCGGCCACGGGATCGCCCAGCGCGATGAACTGCATGGTCGGGGGCTCGTCGGGGAGGCCGTTCAGGTGGGGCAGCCCGGACGCCTGCTCGACGGTCGAGCCATAGGCGCGGAAGTCGTGGTGCGGACCTCCGCGCCCGAAGGGCGGCATCGCAACGATCGCGAGGCGCGGATTGATCGCGAGGAGCTCGCGCTCGCCGAGCCCGAGCTTCTCCATCACCCCCGCCGAATAGTTCTCGATCACCGCGTCCGCATCGGCTGCGAGGCGCTTGAAGAGCTCGACCCCGCGCGGCGAAGTCAGGTCGAGCGTTATGCCCAGCTTGTTCCGGTTCACCATGTTGTGCGAGATCGACTTCTCGTAGTAGCGCTCGCGCAGGAACTTCTCGGTGACCTCCGGCCCGCGCCACCAATCGATGCGCTGGCGCGACTCGACCTTGATCACCTCGGCGCCGAGGTCGGCCACGTGGCGCGCCGCGAGCGGGCCGGCCCAGCCCATGGTGAGATCGAGGACGCGCAGCCCGCGCAGCAGTGTCGGCTCCTGGACCGCGGGATGCAGCGGCTCGCGCCGGGCGGGCGCGGGGCGCTCGGCTCCGCTTCGGGGCGCCGGCGGCGCGCTGCTCGCCCCGAGCGCGGCGATCTGTCCGCGCCGGATTTCAGGTGCGCGCGTGAGCCTGAACGGCGGACCGGGCACGCGCAGCGCGCGTCCGCCGGGGAGCGCGAGCTCGCGCACGCTCCCGCGCGCCGCGAGCTGCTCGCCCGCGAGGATCTCGGCGAGCGTGGCGACGCGGATGACCGGGATGCGCCGCGCCTGCGCCCGCTCCACCCACTCGTCGGCGCTGCGCGTGCGGAAGACCGGCGCGAAGTGAGCGTCGACCGCGTCGGCCTCGACCAGGCGCAGGGCGAAGGTGCGGAAGCGCGGCTCGCGTGCGAGCTCAGGGAGTCCCGCAACGTCGCACAGATCGCGCCACTGCTTGGGCGTCAGCGCCGTGACGCCGATCCAGCCGTCGCTCGCCGCGTAGATCGTCGCGGGATAGTTGGGCGGGAAGCGGTTGAGGCCGAGCCGGGCGAGCAGCTGGGCCCCATTGAAGAAGGCAATCGGAGCCGGCTCGGTGATGCACATCGCCGACTCGAGCAGGGAGACGTCCACGCGCCGGTCACGTCGCGCGGATGCGAGCGTGGCGCCCAGCAGCTCCGCCACGACGCCGATGAAACCGGTGACACCCCCCAGCACCGAGACCTGATGGCCGGACGGGAGCCGCGGCGTCTCGCCCGGCTTGCCGTAGCCCTTCACCCAGCCGATCTGGGAGCAGATCGTCGCATCGCAGCCCGGCTGTTGGGCGAGCGGGCCGGTGAGCCCGTGCCACGAGAGTGCCCCGATCACCGCATGGGGGGCCGTCGCGTGCAGGCGCTCGAAGGGAATCCGCGGCGCCCCGGTCTCCAGCACCACGTCGGCTCCCGCGACCCAGCGCAGGGCCTCTGCCTCGCTCGCTGCGACCGCGCTCTCCTTGTTGGGGCTGAGGAGCGCGTGGACACCGCTCTCACCCGAGGGCCCGAGCGGCGCGAGCCGCCTCGTCGGGTGGCCGCCCGGCGGCTCCACGTCGATGACGCGCGCGCCGAAGTCGGCGAAGAGCCTGCCGCACACGCCGGTCGCCACCGAGCCGCCGAGGTCGACGACGGTGAAGCCTTCGAGGGGGCGGGAGAGCGGGTCGGCCATCGGAGCAAAGTCTGTCACAAGTCCCCGGGGTCGCGCGGGCCTTCTTCCGCGTGCGCCTGCCATAGAATGGGAGGCCCAAGGGAGGGATCAGGATGAAGGTCCGCCGCGTCGTCACTGGCCACGATCGAGCCGGGAAGGCCGTCTTCGTATCGGATTCGGAGGTCGACCCGACCACGGTCGGGCTCATGCCGGGCTCGGAGTTTCACAAGCTCTGGGGCGGCGACCGCGCGCCCTCGTTTCCGGATGACGGGGCGCCGCCCGCCCAGCCGACCTACTTCCCGCCGGTGGGCGGCTTCCGCTTCGGCATGTTCTCGCTGCCGCCAGCCGCGCGCGCAGCAGCGCCGCAGCCTGCCGACGGCTCCGCCGCCGCACGCGAGCTCGAGGAGAAGCTCCCCGGCCTCGCGAGCTACATGGAGCCCGACGCGCCCGGCATGCACACGACGCCCACCATCGACTTCGAGGTCGTGCTGGACGGCGAGGTCTGGCTCGAGCTCGACGACGGCAAGGAAGTGCAGCTGCGCCCGGGCGACACCGTGGTGCAGAACGGCACGCGCCACGCCTGGCACAACCGCGGCACGAAGACCGCGCGCCTCGCCGTCTTCATCACTGGCGCGCACCACAAGAAGTACCCGGCGCGGCGCCTGATCAGAGCCGTCGCCTGCGGACGCTGCTCTGGCGAATCGTGCGGTTCGTCTTGTCGGGCGCGCTCTTCAGCGTCGTCACGCTGATCGCCGTCTACGTCCACACCCTCCAGGCCCGCCCGGAACTGCAGCCCTGGCACACGGCGCGACTCGACGCGGAGTTCCACGCCGAGGACGCGTCGGCAGTGAAAACGCTCGAACGACTACCGCCGCCGCGAGGACGTGCTCTTCCAGCAGCTCCGCGAGCGCGTGGTGGCGCGCGTCGCGCCGGGTGGGAGCAGCGCGATCGAGCGGTACTCCGCAGGCAGCCGCAGCGATCCGCTCGCCGCAGAGCCCGAACTGGAACCGCACCTTCGAGCTCCCCGTGGACGCGCCGCGCGGCGGGGCCGTGCTGCTCCATGGCGCGTCGGACTCGCCCTACTCGATGCGAGCGATGGCCGAGCTCCTCCACGCGCGGGGGATCCACGTCGTCGGCCTGCGCCTGCCGGGCCATGGGACGGCGCCGTCGGGAATGCTCGACGTCACCTGGGAGCGACTGGGCGGCGGCGCTGCGCATCGCCGCGCGCCACGTGCGCGAGCGCATCGGCCCCGATCGCCCACTCTATCTGGTGGGCTACTCGACGGGCGCCGCGCTCGCGGTCGAGTACGCGGCCGCGCGCCTCGGCGGCGAGGACGTTGCCCGCGGTCGCGGGGCTCGTCCTGCTCTCGCCGGCGATCGGCGTCTCGCCGGCTGCCGCGTTCGCGAGCGTGCAGGCGCGGCTCGGGCGCGTGCACGGCTTCGAGAAGGCGGCCTGGACCGACATCCTCCCCGAGTACGACCCCTACAAGTACAACTCCTTCACGGCCAACGTGGGCGATCAGGTCTACCGGCTCACGCAGCGCATCGCGGCTGCAGCTCGATGCGCTCGGCGAGCGGCGGCGAGGTGCAGGGCTTCCCGCGCGCGCTCGCCTTCCAGTCGGTCGCCGATGCCACCGTCTCCACGCCCGCCGTGGTGGACGCGCTCTTCCGCAAGCTCGCGCCGGAAGGGCACGCGCTCGTGCTCTTCGACATCAATCGGCGCGCGGAGGCGCAGCCGCTCTTCGATCCGAGCGTGGCCGCGGTGCGCGAGCGCCTGTTCGACGACCCCTCGCTCGCCTTCGACTTGACGGCGCTCGTGAACGAGAGCCCGGGGAGCAGCGCGCTCGTCGAGGTTCGGCGCCGCGCGCAGGAGGCGCCCCCGACGCGCAGCGATACGGGCCTCGCCTGGCCGGATCGCGTGTTCTCGCTCTCGCACGTCGCTCTCCCGTTCGCGCCGAGCGATCCGGTCTACGGTGCGGAGCGGCCCGAGCATCCGGCCCTCATCTACCTGGGCCGCGTCGAGCTCCTCGGCGAGCGCGGTCTCCTCCAGGTCTCGCCCACGGTGCTGATGCGCCTGCGCTTCAATCCCTTCTTCCCGTATGTCGAGCGCAGGGTGGACGAGTTCCTCGGCGCCGCGGAGACGACGCCCCATCTCTAGATAGGCGCCGAACGGCCGCTCCACCTGTGCGCCCGGTCACCGTCGCCGCCTGCTTGCCGTGCCGGGGCTCACGCTCCCGCAAGCCGCTGGTGGCGAACAGATCTGGGTCGGGAGGGTTGTACCGTGATGAGGGGCCCAAGCCAGGGGTGTACTACACGAGATCGTGTAGGCAGCCGGAAACGAGCAGGAAGCGCGGAAGCAAGCGCGCGAGGGCGCCGGCTCCGCAGCGCACTGCTCGCGGCGTTCTGCGCGCTGGGCGTCAGCCCGACGCTCGCCGACGACGAGGCCAAGCAGGAGATGCTGGGTCTCGACGAGCAGGTCCAGGAGATCAAGTCCGACGTGCTCGGCATCGCGACGGACCTGAATCGCCTGGAAGAGAAGCTCCTCTACCCGTCCAATACCCAGGTCGCGGTCTTCCTCTCTCTCAAGGAGGGCGAGACCTTCCGGCTCGACTCCGTGCAGATCCAGATCGACGGAGCGCCGGTTGCCCGCCACGTCTACAGCTTCAAGGAGCTGGAGGCCCTGCAGAAGGGCGGCGTCCAGCGCATCTACACCGGGAACGTCTCGAGCGGCTCGCATCAGCTCGAGGTGTCGGTCGCAGGCAAGGCGACGAACGGCCAGGACTTCGCCGGTACCCAGCGTTTCGACTTCAGCAAGCAGGTCGAGCCCAAGCTGGTGAGCATCACCTTGGCAGGGGGCGATTCGGGCTCCGCCAGCATCGAGCTCGGGAGCTGGTGAAGCCGTGGCCGCCGTTGCGACCCGACTCGTGGCGCTCGCCGCGCTGCTCGCGCCGGCCGGCGCGTTGCTCGCGCCGGCGGCTGCGGCGTCCGCCGACAGCCTACGGGATCTCTACTTCGGAGAGGCGCTCTATCAGGCGTATCAGGGGAACTACTTCGACGCGCTCGAGCGCCTCGACACCGAGATCGCGCAGCACTACCGCGTCGACCAGCCCGAGCGCGACTCGCTCCACTACCACATCCGCCAGGCCGAGTTTTCCGTCGGCGACTTCGAGCTCGACTACCGGATGCACCTGCGCGCAGGGCGCGCGATCCGCGCGGTGCTCGAAGGAGACGTCCCGGAGCCCGTGCGGAACGAAGCGGGCTTCCGGCTCGCGCGTCTCGACTTCCAGGAAGGGCAGCCGGACGAAGCCCTCGCCGTCCTCGACCGGATCCACGGCGAGGTCCCGGAGGGCGTTCGCGACGATGTGGAATTCCTGCGCGCGAACGCCTACCTCGCGGTGGGCCAGCCCACGCGGGCCGTCGACGTGCTGCGCCGGATCCAGGACGCGCCGAGCCTGAAGGGCTACGCGGCGTACAACCTCGCCATCGCGCTCCTGCAAGACGGCCGCGGCGCCGAGGCGGCGCAGCAGCTCGACAGGGCGGGCCAGCTCCCGGCCGACGACCGGGCGACGCTCGCGATCCGGGACAAGTCGAACCTGCTGCTGGGCACGCTGCGGTTCGAGTCGTCCCAGTTCGGCGAGGCGCAGCAGTCGCTGGAGCGGGTACGCCTCGACGGCCCCTACTCGAATCAAGCCCTGCTGCGCGCGGGCTGGGCCGAGGCCTCGGCCGAGAAGTTCGACCGCGCCATCGTGCCGTGGAGCCTGCTGGTCGACCGCGAGGCCACGGATCCCGCGGTGCAGGAGGCGCTCCTCGCGCTTCCCTACGCGTACAGCCGACTGAACGTGAACGGCCGCGCTGCCGTCCTCTACGGCCGCGCGGTGGAGACCTTCACCGGCGAGCTGCGCAAGCTCGACGCTTCGATCCGCAGCGTGGAGGAGGGCGCCTTCCTACGCGCGCTCGCTCGGGAGGAGATCCGGCAGGACAAGGACTGGGTGATTCGGCTGCGCAGCCTGCCCGACGCCCCCGAGACCTTCTACCTGACGACCCTGATCGCCTCGCACGACTTCCAGACGGCGCTGCAGAACTACTTGGACCTCGAGGACATGCGCGAGCGGCTGGTCGCGTGGCACAAGAGTCTCGACGCGTTCGAGGACCTGATCCAGAAGCGGCGCGAGTACTATGAGCCGCTGCTTCCTGGGGTCGACGCCGAGTTCCGCGCGCTCGACGCCCGCATGCGCCTGCGGCTCGAGCAACGCAAGCGCCTGGCCAGGCGCCTCGAGGGGCTCCTGACCGCTCCCAGGCCGGAGCACCTCGCGACCGCCGACGAGCTGGCCGCGGCGGCTTGGATCGCACGCGTCGAGTCGGCCCTCGACGCGAGCGACCCGAGAGCGGCGGAGCTCCGTTCTCGGCTCCATCGCCTTCGCGGCGTGCTCGTCTGGAACCAGCGGACCCAGTACCACGAGCGGCTGACCCTGGCCCATCAGCATCTGCGCGAGCTCGCCGAGCAGATCGATCGACTCACGCTGCAGTACGACGCGTTCGTGCGCACCCGCCAAGCGGCGACCCATGGCTACGTCGGGTACGCGAGCTCCATCGACTCCTTGCGGCAGCGCATCGCGGCCGCCCAGGAGCGCATGGACGGCCTGATGGATCACCAGGGCCGCGTCCTGGAGCGCGTGGCGGTCGCCGAGCTCCAGCTCCGCCGCGAGCGTCTGGAGAGCTCGCTGAACCAGGCCCGCTTCGCGTTCGCCGACAGCTACGACCGCGCGGCGAAGGCGCAGGCTCAGTGAGGAGCGGAGACCAATGCGCCGCATCCACACCGCTGGCCTGCTCGCCGCGACCCTCGCGAGCGCGTGCGCCGAGACGCCGAAGAGCGGCGGCCAAACGCTCGCGGAGCTTCGCGCGCAGGAGACGGACGTGAGCGAGGTGCACGTCGAGAACAGCCTCGACCAGGCGATGCTCGGCTACCGGAAGTTCCTGGACGAGGCGCCCGAGTCCGAGCTCACGCCGGAGGCGATGCGTCGCCTCGCCGATCTCAAGCTCGAGAAGGAGTACGGGATCCACGGAGACGAGAAGCCGATGGCGCGCCCGGCTCCGGCGCCGGCGTCTCCGGCCCGCGCGGAGGGCCCTGCGAGGGGCCGGCCGCGCCCGGCGCTCATCGCCGACCACAGCGAGTCCGACGAGGAGTTCGAGCGGCGAGCGGCTGCCGCGGCGCGCCTGCCCGGAGCGGAGCCGGCGCCGCCGATCGATCTTCCGGGCGCGAGCGGCGAGCCTCCGGCGGGCCCGCTCGAGGCCGTCGTTCTCTACGACCAGATCCTCACCGCCTATCCGAGCTACGCGCACAACGACGAGGTCCTCTACCAGAAGGCGCGCGCCTACGACGAGCTCGCTCGGACCGAGGAGGCGATGGCGGTGATGGACCGGCTGGTCGCGGAGTACCCGCGCTCCCGTCACCTCGACGAGACGCAGTTCCGGCGCGCCGAGTACTTCTTCATGCGCCGGAAGTACCGCGACGCGGAGCGCGCTTACGCGGTGGTCACGGCCCACGGCGCCGGCTCCGAGTACTACGAGCTCGCGTTGTACAAGCTCGGCTGGAGCTTCTACAAGCAGGATCTCCTGGACGAGGCGCTCGACCAGTTCGTCGCGCTGCTCGACTACAAGGTGAAGGGTGGATACGACTTCGATCAAGCGCACGACGAGGACACCGAGCGGCGCATCGCGGACACCTTCCGCGTCATCAGCCTGAGCTTCTCCAATCTCGGCGGGCCGGAGGCGCTGGAAGCGTACTTCGCCTCGCAGGGGCGGCGGGCCTACGAGGACCGCATCTACAGCCACCTCGGCGAGTTCTATCTCGAGAAGCTTCGCTACGACGACGCCGCCAAGACGTACAAGGCCTTCATCGCACTGCACCCGCTGGACAAGGCGTCTCCGCACTTCAGCATGCGGGTGATCGAGATCTACGAGGCGGCCGGGTTCCCCAAGCTGGTGCTCGAGGCGAAGAAGGAGTTCGCGGCGACCTACGGGCTGCAGTCCGAGTACTGGCGCCACTTCGACATCGCCGCCGCGTCCGAGGTGGTCGGCTACCTGCGCACCAATCTCGGCGATCTCGCCAGTCACTATCACGCGCTGTACCAGGATCCCGAACTCGCGAACGACAAGAGCGCGAACTTCCAGGAGGCGTTGCGCTGGTACCGCGGGTATCTCGCCTCGTTCGGCAGCGATCCGGACGCGCCGGGCATGAATCGGCGCCTGGCCGACCTCCTGCTCGAGCACGAGGACTTCGCCGAGGCCGCGCGCGAGTTCGAGCGCACTGCCTACGAGTATCCGGCGCACGACGGCGCGGCCGCCGCGGGCTACGCGGCCATCTACGCCCACCGCGAGGACGAGAAGCGGGCCGCGGGCGACGCGCAGCTCACGGCGCGGCGCGAGGCCGTCGCCAGCACACTCCGCTTCGTCGACGCGTTCCCGCAGCACGAGAGCGCGGCGGCGGTGCTCGGTGCCGCGGTCGACGATCTCTACGAGATGAAGGACTTCGCTCCCGCGATCGCCACCGCGCAGCGCTTGATCGACGGCTATCCGAAGGCGGAGCCCGCCATCCTGCGTTCCGCGTGGACCGTGATCGCGCACTCCTCGTTGGAGACCACCGACTACGCGCACGCCGAGCAGGCCTACACGCGCGTGCTCGAGCTCACGCCCGGAGACGACGCCTCGCGACCCGCCCTGGTCGACAACCTCGCGGCCGCCATCTACAAGCAGGGCGAGCAGGCCAGCAGCGCTGGGGATGATCGATCGGCCGCGGACCGCTTCCTGCAGATCGGGAAGGCGGCGCCGACCTCCACGATCCGACCCGCCGCCGAGTACGATGCCGCCGCCGCGTTGATCCGCCTCCAGGACTGGGCGGGGGCCGCCTCGGTGCTCGAGTCGTTCCGCGCGGCGTATCCCGATCACGCCCTGCATCGCGATGCGACCAAGCAGATCGCGTTCGTCTACCGGCAGAAGGGCGATCTCGCGCGCGCCGCGGCCGAGTACGAGCGCGTCGCCGCGGAGGCCGACGGTCCGGATCTGCGACGCGAGGCGCTGCTCGACGCCGGCGAGCTCTACGAGAGCGCGAAGGACGAAGCGAGCGCTCGCAAGGTCTATCTCGGCTACGTGAGCGAGTTCCCCGAGCCGGTCGAGACCGCGCTCGAGACGCGCACAAAGCTCGCGGCGATGTTCGGCAACGCGCGCGACGAGGCGCATCGGCGCGAGCAGCTCCAGAAGATCGTCGAGATCGACGCTGCCGCCGGCGCCGCCCGCACGCCGAGGACCCGCGAGCTCGCGGCGCGCTCCGCGCTGAGCCTCGCGGAGCCGCTCGTCGCCGCCTTCGCGGAGGTCGCGCTGGTGCAGCCCTTCGAGCAGAGCCTGCAGAAGAAGCAACGGCGCATGGACGCGGCGCTCGAGGCGCTCGGCGAGCTCGTGGACTACGAGGTCGGCGAGGTCACCGCCGCCGCCACGTACTACATGGGCGAGCTCTACGCCGGCTTCGCCGAGGCCCTTCGCCGTTCAGAGCGCCCAGCGGGCCTCGGGCCGGCAGAGCTCGAGCAGTACGAGCGCGCGCTCGAGCAGGAGGCGGCTCCGTTTGCGGCGCAGGCGGTGCAGGTGCACCAGAAGAACGTCGAGCTGATCGGCGCCGGCGTCTACAACGCCTGGGTCGAGAAGAGTCTCGCGCGGCTCGCAGAGCTCTCGCCCGCCCGCTACGCAAATCGCGAGGCGAGCAGCGGATTCGTCGACTCGCTCGAGAGCTACGCCTACCGCGCACCGAGCGCGGCCAGCGCCGTGGCGCCGGCTTCCGCGGCGCCCGAGCCGACCGTCGCTCCGCCCGCCGCTCTCGACCCCGAGGCCGCCGAGACCGTCCTCGAGGACGTGGGCGAGTTCGATGCCGGCCCCGACGCCGCGCCGACGGAGGCGAGCGATGCGCACTAGAGCGAAGCGCGTCCCGCGCTGCGCCCCGCAGCTCGCGCTGCTGGTCGCCGCCTGGCTCTGCGCCGCCTGCGCAACGTCGGGGAGCTCGCGGCCGCGAGCTGCCGAGACGACGGCGGCGCCGGCGGACTTCACGATCTCCGACAAGGTGCGCGCGAGCTCCGAGGTGCGCTCGCAGTTCGCGCGCGCCCTCGCGCTGCTCCAACAGGAGCGCTTCGCGGACGGCATCGCGCTCCTCGTCCAGGTCGACCGAGCGCGCGCCCACGCTGACCGCCGCTCACCTCGATCTGGGCATCGCCTACGCGCGCATCGGCGATCTCGCGAAGGCGCAGGCGAGCCTCGAGCGCGCCCTCGCGCTGCATCCCCGCCACCCGGTCGCGCTGAACGAGCTGGGCCTGGTCCAGCGCCGGGCCGGCCGCTTCCAGGAGGCGCGGCAGAGCTACGAGCAGGCGCTGGCGGCCTACCCGAGCTTCCAGCCCGCGCGCCGCAACCTCGCCGTTCTCTGCGATGTCTATCTCGCCGATCGGGCCTGCGCGCTCGAGCAGGTCGAGCTCTACGCCCAGGCGGCACCGGACGATGCCGCCGCTTCTCGCTGGCTCGCCGATCTGCGCGCCCGGGCGAATCCGTAGGAGGCCCGTCATGCCCAACCAGTCGATCGCATGTGCGCTGCTGCTCGCCGCGGCCGCTGCGGCTCGCGCGGAGCCGCCGGCACCGCCGGCTGCACCGGCGCCGGACGACAAGTCGATGTCGGGCATGTCGGTGCTCGGAAACGACGACGCGCCGAAGGCGCTCGCGATCGTCCCCTGGAAGACCTCGGAGCTCGGCGACCCGCTCGCCGTGGCGCGGGGCGAAGGCGAGGCGCGCCAGCCGCTGGACAAGGACGTCTTCGCGCGCGCCCTCGACTACTACGAGATCCGCACCGCGTCGTCGCTGGCCCCGAGCCAGAGCGCGAAGCGCTGAGAATCCCAAGAACAGATGTCAGGAGGATCCGCGATGGAAATCATGTACTCGGTCGTGAGCTTCTTCGAGGGCGGTGGGTCGTTCATGTACGCGATTCTGCTCGTGGCGGCCGCCGGCGTGGCGATCGCGGTCGAGCGCTACGTGACGCTCACACGCTTCGGCATCTCGAATCGAGGCGCGTGGAACCGCGTCGAGCCGGTTCTCGCGAGCGGCGACTTCGACAAGGCGCGCGAGCTCACCAACCCGGACGACACCGCGATCTCGCGGCTGTTGAGCCAGGGCCTCGCTCGCCAGGGCGCCGTGCGCCGGCGCGAGGACATCGAGATCGCGATGGAAGAGCGCCTGATGGAGATCATCCCGCAGCTCGAGAAGCGCACCCACTACCTCGCCACGTTCGCGAACCTGGCGACGCTGCTGGGCCTGCTGGGGACGGTGAGCGGCCTGATCCACGCCTTCGCCGCGGTCGCCACGGTGAACCCGGCGGAGAAGGCAAACCTGCTCTCGGCGAGCATCTCCGAGGCGATGAACTGCACGGCCTTCGGCCTGATGACCGCGGTGCCGCTCGTGTTCATCCACGCCTTCCTCCAGACCAAGACCACCGAGCTGATCAACAGCCTCGAGACGGCCTCGGTGAAGGTGCTGAACGCGATCACCGACCGGCAGGCGGCCCGCGGCCGCCTCGAGCTCGCGCAGGCTGCGCAGCACTAGGACCGACCGCCATGCGCCGCAAGCACAAACGCCGCTTCCGCAAGCCGACCGAGCTCCTGCTCGTGCCGATGATCGACATCTTCACGGTGCTGGTCACGTTCCTGCTGATGACGGCGGTCTTCTCGCGCATCACGATCGTGGAGCTCGACCTGCCGAGCGCCGCCAGCGCAGCGCCCGCGGAGCCGAGCTTCCGGCTCGAGGTGATCGTGCGCGAGCAGGGCTTCGAGCTGACCAACGGGACCGAGCAGATCGCGACGATCCCGCGCGTGAACGGCGCCTACGACCTGAAGACGCTCTCCGAGCTCGCGCTCGCGCTGAAGCGCGACTACCCGGAGGCAGACGAGGCCTCCGTGCTGCTCGAGCCGTCCATCCCGTACGACGAGCTGATCCAGGTGATGGACGCGATCCGGAGCGCCGAGGCTCCGGCCGGCTGGAGCGCCGAGGCTCCGGCCGGCGCGGTCGGCACACCGCAGCCCGTCGTTCCCAGCGCAGGCCAGGAAGCCGCACCGGCCCGCGTCGCGCTGTTCACCGAGATCGCGGTGGGAGATGCGCCGTGATGAGACGTTCCCTGCATCACCGCACCGATGCGGAGCTCAACCTGATTCCGCTGATCGACATCCTCTCCGTGATGGTCGCGTTTCTGCTCGTGTACTCGACCGAGGTCGAGGTGGTGCAGAACACGAAGGGCGTCGAGATTCCGCAATCGATCGCGAAGACGCAGCCGAAGCAGTCCGTCGTTGTGATGATCACGAAGGACCAGCTGTTCGTGCAGGGCGAGCCGATCGCGACGATCGCGGAGATTCGCAGCGCGAACACGCCGTTGGTCGAGCCCTTGCTGCAGGTGCTCGCGCGACCGCTGCTCACCGGCGAGATCGCCGGCGCGCAGCCTGCCCTGGCAGCGCGCGAGATCACGCTGATCGGCGACAAGGCGCTGGCCTACG
Source organism: uncultured delta proteobacterium (assembly GCA_963716275.1). Classification (GTDB taxonomy): domain Bacteria; phylum Myxococcota_A; class UBA9160; order UBA9160; family UBA6930; genus VGRF01. Next base: position 49,595 of record CAVQTC010000002.1, read on the forward strand.
ACGTCCTCAGGAAGGTGATGGCGACGTGCACGGCGGCCTCTTACGGCCGCATCTCGTTGGCCGTCCTCGAGAAGGAGAAGCCGGTGGTGCTGGGTCCGGAGCGGCGCGCCTAGCGGGCGCGACCGGCCGACGACACCCGAGGCAGTCAAGCGTATGGACGACTCGATTCATCAGGAACGAGAGACGCTTCGCGCGGAGCTCGCGAAGGCGCGCGAGAAGCTCGACGCCCTCGTGCAGAACCTGCGCCGGGTCGACGCCGAGCTCGAGGCGCTCGCGCCGGAGCGGCGCCAGCATCTCCTGCTCCACGACGCGTGCACCGCGCTCGAGGCGCTGCGCGAGAGCGGCGGGGCCGCGCTCTTCTGGGGCGAGCGGGTCGAAGGCGCCGTGGATCAGCTGCGGCCGGCGATCGGGCGCGTCGAGGCGTTCCAGAAGCGCTGGGGCGAGATCGAGGATCGCCGGGATGCCGTGCTCGAAGAGATCGACCTGCAGCGCGGCGACACCGATTGGCTCGAGGACGAAGAGGAGCGGCGCCAGCAGGAATGGGTGATGGAGCGGGAGATCAGCGCTCTGCCCGCGCGAGCCCTGATCCTGCCCTGGACGCGCGGGGGCGAAGAAGATCGACGCTTCCGCAAGTCGCTCGCGACAGCGCTCGCCTGCAGCTTGCTGTTCGCGGTGGTGGTCCCGCAGATCCCGCTGCCGCTGCGCCTCGCGGAGGAGGAGGCGCCCGACGTCTCGGAGCGCGTCGTGCGCCTGATGATGCAGTCGCGGCCGCTGCCGCCGCCTGCGCTGAGCCAGGCCGTCCCGCTGCCGCAGCGGACGAAGCCGCCCGAGGAGCAGGTCGCGGAGCTTCCGCCGAAGCCGGCCGCGGAGCTCGCCGAAGGGCCCGGGCAGGGCAGGGGCGAGGGCCCTGGCGCCGGTCCCGCCAAGGGTCTGCTCGCCTTCCGCGAGAGACTCGCCACGCTTCCGCAGAACCAGGCGGTCGCCCGGCTCGGCGCCCAGGCGCGCATCGCGACGCCGGGGCCCGCGAGCGGCCGCGTCGAGCGCGCGATGATCACGACGCTCGCGCCGGGATCGAGCGGCGGGATCAACCTCGCGGCATTGAGTCGCGGCGTCTCGGCGGGCGGCGGCGGCCCGATGGCGGGAGTCCAGATCGCGCGCGCGACGAGTCCCATCATCGTCGAGTCGGGCGGAGTCGGCGGCGGCGCCGGCTCGGCCTCTGGCACGGGCGGCGGCGGCCCCTTGTTGGGTCGCACGGATGAGGAGATCCAGATCGTCTTCGACCGCCACAAGGCGGCGCTCTACCGGCTCTACAACCGTGAGCTGCGCACCGACCCCACGCTCCAGGGACAGATGGTCCTGCGCATCCGCATCGAGCCCGACGGCAGCGTGTCGCTGTGCGAGCTGCGCGCGACGGACATGCAGGCGCCGCAGCTCGCGGCCCAGGTGGTCGACCGCGTGCACGGCTTCGACTTCGGCGCGAAGGACGTGCCCAGCATCACGATCCTCTACCCGATCGATTTCCTGCCGGCGACCTGAGCCGGACGCCGCGTATCTGAATCAGGAGGATGAGACCGAGCCGATTCCTCGGCTCGACATAGCGCGATTCAGAAAAGGCAAACCCACCGAGAGGTGGCGACGCAAAGTCACCGGTCCACGGCCTTCGGCCAGGGGACAGCGGGACTGCCAGAATCCGGAACCCGCCCGACCTCGGGCCGCCCCGCTTCACTGGCCATGCGATCGCATCCACCGGTGGAGCGAGGAGCGAACGTGACCCGATCGGGTCGACACAGCGCAGCGGGACGCAGCGGGATGGCCAGCATCCCGCTCTCGATCCTGTGCGCGTTGGTGTACGTGCTGCTCCTTCCGGTGCTGACCGGGAGCGCGTCGGCGCAGGCGCAGATCTCCTTCCTCTCCGCTGTCGGAAACTGGCACGACCCGCAGGATGACGTGCCCGGGAGTCAGCCGGGTGAGCCCGTGATCACCAACGGGGTGCCGACCTCGAGCATCAGTTGGGGCGTAACCAACGGTCCGCAGAGCGGCTACGACTTCACGCTCGCGATCCCGCCCCCGCAGACGCTGCCCACCGCCACGCCCTTGTTTCCGCTCGGGACGTTCACGCATCGGAATTTCCCGATCGGCGATCCGTCGCTGACGACGGTTCAGCTCGATGTCGTCCTCGTGCTGGACGTGGACGGCATCCAGACCGGTCCGTTGACCTTCACCTTCACCTTCAACCACGACGAAACCCCGAACAATCAGGTTCCCTGCCCGTATCCGACACCGCCCGGCGACGGGTGCACCGACCGGGTGACGTTTGCCGCCTCTCCCCAGCCCACGACGTTCAACGTGGGCGGAGTGGACTACACGCTCTCGATGAGCTTTCTAGACGCGAACGGCAATCCGGCGTCCGAGTTCATCACGAGCGAAGGAGGCGTGGCAAACACCGCTGGCCTGGTCGGGCAATTCACGCTGGTGCCGCCGGAGCTCTCGGTCACGAAGTCGGGCCCCGCGACGATGAGTGTCGGACAGTGGGGAACCTTCGGCCTCGACATCCAGAACATCGGATTGGGCAACGCCTGGAACGCAACCATCCGCGACGTGCTGCCGGACGGCGCTACGGGCGGCATGTGCGATACCCCCCCGGAGCTGCTGAGCGCTCGGGTCTTCGCGGCCGACGGGGTGACGCCCGTCCCGGGCAAAGGCCCGCTGGCCGCGGGAGTCGACTTCACGCTCGCCTACGCCGGCGCGCCGACCTGCGCGCTCACCCTCACGATGCTCACGCCCGCGGCCGCGATCGGCGCGGGCGAGCGCTTGATCATCAGCTATCGGACCCAGCTCGACGCCGACAGCCAGGACGGCGTCACCCTGACGAACGTTGCCGGGGCGACCGAATGGTTCAGCGACGACCCCAGCAACCCTGGCCGTCTCACCTTCACGCGCACGCTGAGCGACGGCACTCCGAGCGTGCTCGACCACGAGGACTCCCACACGGTCACCGTTCAGATGCCCGCGCTGTTCGCGCCCAAGTCGGCGGCGCTCCTCATCGACGCGGGAACGCCCGGCGTGGTCGATCCGGGCGACGTGCTCCACTACACGATCCGCGTCGAGAACAGCGGAGGCGTCGCCGCGACCGCGGTCGAGCTCCAGGATGGCGTGCCCGCGAACACCACCTACGTCGCCGATTCGACCACGCTGAACGGACAACCGGTGGGCCGGCCGGACGGCGGCGCCTCGCCGCTCGCCGCAGGCATCCCCATCAGCTCGAGCGACCAGACGCCGCCGCTGCCCGGTCCCGGGATGGGGAGGGTGAGCCCCGGCGCGAGCGCGACGCTCGAGTACGACCTCCAGGTGAACGCGGGCGTTCCGGGGGGCACGATCATCAGCAATCAGGCCGTGGTCCGCACGAGCGAGCGCCCCGATCTGCTGACCGATGGCGACGGGAACCCTGCGACCGGCCCGGAGCCCACGGTCGTCGTCGTGGGCGACGGGCAGCAGCTCGCCATCACGAAGCAGGTGGCCGTGGTGGGCGGCGGCGCCGCGCTGCCCGGCGCGCAGCTCGAGTACGTCGTGCGGGTCGTCAACGTCATGGCGGTGCCGGCCAACGGCGTCGTGATCACGGACGATCTCGACGCCGTAACGCCGGGATATCTCAGCTACGTGGCCTCCTCGGCCACGCTGAACGGGCTCGCGACGGGCGTGACGGCAACGGGCTCGCTGCTCACCGCCGACTACTCGGGCAGCTACGGGCCGCTCCAGCCCGGGCGTGCCGTCGAGCTGCGTTTCCGCGCCGTGATCAACGCGAGCCTCGCGCTGGGCACGATCGTGACGAACACGGGTGTCGTCACGTGGAACACGACGCAGACCGCGAGCGCGAGCGTCTCGATCGCCGTCGGCGACATGGCCGGCGTCGGCGTCCTGAACGGCACGGTCTGGCACGACGCCGACTTCGACCTAGCGGTGGGGGCGAGCGAGCGCCTGCTCGACGGGTGGACGGTCGAGCTGCTGCGGAACGGCCAGCTCCTGCAGTCCGTCCTCACCGGTGCGGCCGGCACGTATCGCATCGCTCAACGTCGCCCCGAACGACGGAACCCAGGACCGCTACGTCCTGCGCTTCCGTCGCCCCGGCGCCGGCCCCAATACCGCAGCGCTCGGCCGCGCCGACTCCGCGTACACGAACGGTCTCCAGGAGATCAGCGACATCGTGGTCGCGGCGGGGAGCAATCTCCAGAACCTGAACCTGCCGATCCAGCCGAACGGCGTGGTCTACGGCGCGCTGACTCGCGCTCCGATCGCGGGCGCCACGCTCACCCTGATGAGTGACGCGGGGGCGCCCCTCGCGACGTCGTGCTTCGACGATGCGGCCCAACAGGGTCAGGTCACGCTCGCCGACGGCTGGTACAAGTTCGACCTGAGCTTCGGCGACTGCCCCGGCAGCAGCGGAGGCTACCTGCTCGCGGTGGCGCCGCCGCCGGCCGACTACGTGCCAGGGCCGTCCGCGATCATCCCGCCGCTCACCGACGGCTCGACGGCCGCCTTCTCGGTGCCGACGTGTCCGGGGAGCATCGACGACGCGATCCCTGCGACGGCCCAGCACTGCGAGGCGCAGGCCTCGGAAGCGGCGCCGCCGGCGAGCGTGCAGCCGGGCAGCGCGGGCACGAGGTACTACCTGCATCTGTTGTTCGACGGCAGCGCCGTGCCCGGCTCGAGCCAGATCTTCAACAACCACATCCCGCTCGATCCGGTGCTCGCCGGTTCGGTGACGATCACCAAGTCGACGCCGCTCGTGAACGTGACGCGCAGCCAGCTCGTGCCCTACGAGATCGAGCTCGGCAGCGATCTCACCGGGCTGGCCGACGACGTCAGCCTGGTGGACCACATGCCGCCGGGCTTCCGCTACGTGGAGGGGTCGGCTCGCCTCGACGGCGTGCCCGCGGAGCCCCGCGTCGTCGGTCGCGATCTCGTCTGGGACCAGATCCCGCTGCCCGTCGGGACCCGCCGCAAGGTCCAGCTCCTCCTCGCCGTGGGCGCCGGGGTCGGCGAGGGCGAGCACGTGAACCGCGCCGAGGCGTTCAGCCGCACCACCGGCGCCGCTCTCTCGGGCGCCGCCAAGGCGACGGTGCGCGTCGTGCCCGACCCGACCTTCGACTGCACGGACGTGATCGGCAAGGTCTTCGACGACGCCAACCGCAACGGCAGCCAGGATCGCGGCGAGCGCGGCCTCCCGGGTGTCCGGCTCGTGACGGCGCGCGGCCTCCTCGCGACGACGGACCCGCACGGTCGCTTCCACATCACCTGCGCGGTGACCCCGCACGAGGCGCGCGGCAGCAACTTCGCCCTGAAGCTCGACGACCGGACGCTGCCCAGCGGCTACCGCCTCTCCACGAAGCAGACGCAGGTGCAGCGCGCCACGCGCGGCAAGGCGCTGCGCTTCCACTTCGGGGCCTCCATCTACCGCGTGGTCGGCCTGGACCTCGCTGACGACGTCTTCGAGCCGGGCACGACCCGCATGCGTCCGCAGTGGGAGCCGCGCTTGCCGCTCCTGTTCGAGGAGCTCCGCAAGGAGCCCGCCATCCTGCGCCTGTCCTATATGGGCGACGTCGAAGATGCGAGCCTCGTCGGCCAGCGCTTGGACGCCATCAAGCAGCGCATCGAGCAGGCGTGGTCGTCGGAGAGCTCGTATCAGCTCGCGATCGAGACCGAGGTGTTCTGGCGGCGAGGCGGCGATCACCTGGGCGACGCGGGCTGGAAGTCGCTCCTGCCTGCCTGGGGCGGGAGCCCGCCGGTCGTCGCTCGCCAGGCGGAGAAGGCGGTCGAGCGCCAGCTCCCGAGCGACGAGCCCCTGACGCAGTGGGCGCAGGACCCCGAGCAGCTCGCGACGCAGTCCGGCGATCGCGTCGAGCGCCGGGAGGTCGTCGGCGCGGAGCCGAAGACCGTGAAGCTCACGAACGTGGTTCCGCCGATCCGCTTCGAGTCCGGCGTCGCGAAGATCCCCGAAGACACCATCGCTCGGCTGCGCAGCGTCCTCGAGGACATGCGGCAACGCGAGAACGTCCGCCTGCACCTCGTCGGGCACGCCGACTCAGAGCCGCTATCCGCCCGCCTCGCCGGAGTCTTCGGAGACAACGAGGGCCTCTCGCGCGAGCGCAGCGGGGAGGTGGCGGAGTTCCTCCAGCGAGCGCTGGCGCTCCCGCCCGAGGCCATCTCTTTCGAGTGGGCTGGCGACACCGACCCGGTCGCGTCGAACCACACGGCCGCGGGCCGGGCGGCGAACCGGCGCGTCGAGGTCGAGGTCTGGTACGACGAGGCCGAGCCCAAGGTCGCGGTGCAAGAGGTCGTCGTCCCCGAGGAGATCAAGCGCTTCAAGGTCTGTCGCACCGAGACCGTGTGCAAGCTCCGCTACCGCGAGGGCGAGGCGCATCGCGCGCGCGTCCGGAATCTGATCGCGCCGCTCCACTACGGCGAGCAGGGCGTCGAGGTCTCGGAGGCGTTCGTCCGACAGGTCCAGCAAGCGCTCCACGATCTCGCCAAGGAGCGCAACGTCACGGTGAAGTTCATCGGCTTCAGCGACGATGCGCCTCTCACGGGCCGCGACGAGCGCATCTATGGGACGACCGCTGGCGCTCTCCACGGCGCGCGCCCGCCGGGTCGCGTTGGCGGTCCAGGACGCGCTGCGGCTGCCGACCGCGGCAGTCGCGAGCGAGGGTCGGGGCGCGAGCCGGCCGCTCACCTCGAACGCGACCGAGCGCGGGCGCGCGCTGAATCGCCGCATCGAGGTGGAGCTCTGGTACGACGATCCGCTGCAGGATTCTGCCCGACGAGCCTCAGCCCTGTCCGGACGAGGGCGGAGACCAGTGGGCGACGCGGGTCTACGACCCGCCCTGGGGCGCGATCGCTCCGATCGCGATCGACGCGGGAGACGTGACCGTGGCTCCGGGCGCAGCGGACGTGCTGCGCCGCGCCTTGGCCGACGTGGCCGACAAGCCGCACGCCCGGCTGCGCTTCATCGGCTACACGGCCAACGAGCGGCTCGATCGCCGCACGGCGCTGGTCTACGGCGACGACATCGGCCTCTCCGCGGACCGCGCCCGCCGGGCGATGGAGAAGATCAAGGGCGAGCTCGGCCTCTCGGCAGCGCAGGCCGAGCACGAGGGCCGCGGCTACGTGAGCTCGGACGATGTCGTGAACGCGGGCTTCCTGCAGGGCGACACCTCTCAGGTGATCGTCCAGGTCGTGTACGACGAGCGCCTGCCGCTCGACGAATGGGAGGGCATCGAGGCCACGCCGCTCACGCGCGAGCTGCGCGCGAAGAATCCGCTCGCCCTGAACCTCATGCGCATCACCCGCGACGGCGAGCCGATCGACGACCCGAACCGCGACCTGGCCGACATCCAGCGCTGCACGGACGTCGCCCTGGAGCGCGCGGACATCCGCTTCCGCTTCGACGACCTCGAGTCCGCGCCGCGCCTGAGCGTGACGTCCTCGCCGAGCTCCGTAACGGTCGGCGGCGCCAGCAGCGGCCCGCCCGCGGCGCCGGTCCACTTCCGCATGTACACGAACTACGGGCACTTCATCGCGCGGTCCGAGGTCCGCATCTTCTCGCCCGAGCAGTCCCTCCAGGCGGAGCCCCTCGCCGCCGCCCCGGTGGGCAAGGACGGCCTCGCCGAGTGGCAGCCCGACCCGAGCGCGGTCGCGGCCCCGCTGCGCGAGCTGAAGTACGTGCTGCGCGCCTACGACGCCTCGGGGCGCTTCGACGAGACGTCGCCGCAGTCGCTCTGGCTGATCCACGGTGGCGCGGGGAAGGGCGCGGCGCCGGCGGGCGGCCCCGCGAAGGATGCGCTCCTCGCCGGATACGGGGAGACGGGCAGCCTCAAGCGCAGCATTCCGCTCGGGAGCGTGGGCGCCGTCGAGGTTCACGGCAGCGGCATCCCGGCGCAACACACGGTCTTTGTCGCCGGCAACCCGGTGCCCGTGGACGCGCGTGGCGACTTCGTCGCCGAAGCGATCCTGCCGTCGGGCCTCCACACGGTCGAGGTCGCCGTGCTCGACCCGGCCGGCAACGGTGAGCTCTTCCTGCGCGATCTCGAGCTCCAGAAGAGCGACTGGTTCTACGTCGGGATGGCGGACCTCACGCTCTCCCAGAGCCGCTCGAGCGGGCCCGCCGACGCTCTCCAGGGCGAGAACGCCCCGTACGACCGCGATTCGCTCGCGGACGGCAGCCTGGCCTTCTTCGTCACCGGCAAGTTCGGCGAGGACTACCGGCTCACGGCGAGCGTCGACACGCGCGAGGGTCCGCTCGAGGACGTGTTCAGCAACTTCCTCGACAAGTCGCCCGAGTCTCTGTTCCGCCGCATCGACCCCGACTACCACCTCCCCACGTTCGGGGACGACGGCAGCGTCGAAGAGGGCGCGCCCACGACGGGCAAGTTCTTCGCCCGTCTCGACAAGGGCGAGAGCCACATCCTGTGGGGCAACTTCGACGTCGGCTACCTGTCCAACGAGGTCGCCCAGGTGGACCGCGGCCTCTACGGCGCGAACCTCCACTATCAATCGCCGGCGACGACCCGAGCCGGCGAGCAGCGCCTCGTCGTCGACGCGTTCGCCGCGCAGCCGGGCACCGTCCCGAGCCGCGAGGAATTCCGCGTCACGGGCGGCTCGCTCTACTGGCTGAGCCGTCAGGACCTGCTCTCCGGCTCGGAGCGCGTGCGCATCGAGATGCGGGACAAGGACACGGGCCTCGTCTCTAGCGTCGTCCACCTGCAGCCGAACGTGGACTACGACATCGACTACCTGCAGGGCCGCATCCTGCTCTCCGAGCCGGTCGCCTCGACCGTGGAGGACTCGCTCCTCGTCCGCAGCCAGGGCCTGAGCGGCAACGAGGCTTGGCTGGTCGTCCAGTACGAGTACAGCCCCGGCCTCGACGAGATCGACGCGCTCACGTTCGGCGGCCAGGGCGAGTACTGGCTGAACGACTTCGTCAAGCTCGGCGTGACCGCCAACCGCAACCAGGACGGCGGCAAGGACAGCAACCTCTACGGCGGCGACGTCACGCTCCGCAAGAGCGACCAGTCCTGGATCAAGCTGCAGGCCGGACGGAGCGAGGGGCTGGTCTCGAGCTCCCTCTTCTCCGAGGACGGCGGCTTCGACTTCTTCGGGCAGCCGGCGAGCCCCGCCGCGAGCGGCGCGGGCGCAGGCGCCTACCGCGCGGACGTGAGCGTGGGCGTGTCCGACTTCCTGAAGGGCCGCGAGGGACGCCTGAGCGTCTACTTCCAGACGCTCGATGGCGGCTACTCCGGGCCCGGCCTGAGCGCCGCGACCGCCACCGACTTCTACGGTGGCGTGATCGACGTGCCGTTCACGGAGAAGCTGCATCTCGCCGCCAAGGCAGACCGGCGCGCCCAACAGGACGGGCTCGAGACGACCGCGCAGGAAGTCGACCTCGGCTATCAGCTCACCCAGCAGTGGAAGATGAGCGCCGGCGTCCGGAACGATCTGCGCGAAGACGCCTCCGCGGTCGTACCCGTCACGCAGGAAGAGGGTGCGCGGACCGACGCAGTCGTCCAGGCCGCCTTTGCCTCCGGAGACAGCTGGCGCGGGTACAGCTTCGCGCAAGCGACGCTCGCGCGTTCGGGCGATCGGGAGGAGAACCGCCGCGTGGGCCTCGGCGGCGCCCATCGCTTCGGCGAGCGTCTGCTGCTCGACGGCGAGGTCTCCTACGGCGACCTCGGGCCGGCGGTCAAGCTCGGAACCACCTTCCAGGAGTCGGAGCGGAGCCAGCGCTACGTCAGCTATGCGCTCGAGAACGAGCTCCCGGACGACGGCCTGCACGAGCGCCGCGGAAGCCTGATCTCCGGCGCGAGGACGCGGCTCTCGGACAGCGCGAGCGTCTACATGGAGGACCGCCTCCAGCGCGCCGACTCCGCGAACGGCTTGACGCGCACGCTGGGCGTGAGCCTCGCGCCCGACCGAGCGCTGGAGCGCTCGGCGCCAACTGGGGCCTCGGCACCTTGATCAATTCACAGACCAACGCCGAGACCAAGCGGCGCGCGGGCGGCGCACGCGTGGGCTACGCGCTTCGAGAACGTCCAGCTCTCGAGCGGCCTCGAGTACCGCTTCGACGAGACGCGAGGGGGTCGACGGGACCTGGTCCGATCGCACGACCTGGCTGTTCCGGAACTCCTTCAAGCTCCAGACGACGCCGGACTGGCAGGTGGTCGGCAAGCTCAATCACTCCTTCAGCGACAGCTCGCTCGGGGGGTTCTACGACGGCGACTTCACGGAGGCGGTGCTCGGCTACGCGGTTCGCCCGGTGAGTCACGACCGCTGGAACGCGCTCGCGAAGTACACCTACTTCTACAACTTGCCTGGAGCCGAGCAGGTCACGCCCAAGAACCTTCCGGTGGAGTTCAGCCAGAAGAGTCACATCGCATCCCTGGACGTGAGCTACGACGTAACGGCGAATTGGTCGGTCGGCGGGAAGTACGCCTACCGGTTGGGTGAGATGAGCCTCGACCGCGAGCACCCGGACTTCCTGGCCAACGACGCTCACCTCATCATCCTGCGCAACGACTTGCGCTTCCGAACGAGCTGGGAGGCGTCGCTCGAAGCGCGTCTGCTCCAGCTGCCGGACCTCGACGAGCGCCGCGCTGGCGCGCTGATCACGATCTACCGCTACCTCGGCGACCACATCAAGGTCGGCGCCGGCTACAACTTCACGGATTTCTCGGACGACCTGACCGACCTCTCCTACGACGATCAGGGCTTCTTCCTGAACCTGGTGGGGGCGCTCTGAGCGCTCTCAATCGTCGAGCAGCGCGCGCTCGATCTTCGCCTTGAGGTCCTGACGGCGCTGCGAGCGGCCGTGTTGGAGCATGCGGTCGGTCTCCAAGAAGCCGACGTAGTCGACCGAGAGCACGGGCAGCCGGGTCTCGAAGCTCGGCCGCCCGAGCTCCGCGGAGCGGCGCCGACAGCGCTCGAAGTACGCGATGCAGCGGCCGAGCACCGGCTGCGCGTAGGGCACGTGTGCGTGGAAGCGCGCGAGGTTGTCGAGCACGACGTCCAGCTCGCCCAGGCGCAGCTGCTCGAGCAGGCGGAAGCAGAGCGGCAAGAAGCCGGTTCGGTAGAGGACGCCCCAGAAGATGGTGAGCGCCGGATCGTCGGGCGACCAGCGCTCGAACAGGAAGCTCCCCTTTCCGCCCAGATCGTGCGTGTAGGCGTCGAGGAACTCGCGCACGTCGAGCTTCGATGCCTGGGGGACGAGGGGCCGACGCGCGGCCGCGATGGCGGGCTCGGCCTCCCGCCAGCGCTCGTCGAACAGGGCGCGCGCGAAGCGATAGAGCTCGACGTCGTCTGCGTTCGTCACGTAGAAGCGCTCGCGCAGCTCCGCCGGGAGGCTCTGCTCGGGGGCGCTGGCCGCGGAGCGATTCGCGTGGAGGACGCCCACCACGTCGAAGTCGAGCGTATGTGCCAGCAACTGGCTCGCGCGCTCGAACTCCTCGGTGATGCCGACGAAGCGGTACTCGTCGGCGAGGCGGCGCTTCGCCTCGCCGAGATTCCCGTCGCCGATCGCGAGCGTCAGGTAGTTGGGCCATGCGCCCGTCGAGGTACTCGCCGGGCGTCACGCTCTCGGGCAGCGTGCCGATGTCCATCGACATCTTGTACGAGGAGAGAAAGCGCGCGAGCGGCTCGCGCAGCATCGTCACGTAGTGCGGCTCGTGCTCCGGGAAAGAGCGTGTGCACCTGGCTCGCGAAGTGGCTCGCCACGTAGATCGAGTCGAGCTCCGCGGTAGTGGCCCGGCGCTCCACTTCGGCCGGAACTCGTCGATGGTCGAGAGCATGTAGAGCGGAGCAGACTCCCGGCAGCCGAGGCTGCGGAACAGATACGTCGAGAGCGACGTGCCCGCGCACTTCTGCACGTGGTTGAAGATGAAGACGCGCTTGCGTCCCGCCATCCGCCTCTCCAGACTTCCGCAGGAGAATCTGCGTGAGCGAGCCGACGCGTGCCATCGACCTCCAGGCGGACTGGGCGGCGCTCTGCGATCGGCTGAAGGCGGTCGGCGAGCGCATCCTGCAAGACGACTTCCCGGCCTCGCCGCGCGAGCGCGCCGAGGGCTTTCGCCACCTCGGTCGGCTCACCGTGTTCGCGCTCCAGTGGTCGCTCGAGTTCGCGGACACCGGCTTTCCGGCCTTTTACCGCTACGACGACGACGTCGTGAAGTGGGGCGGTCCCAACACGGACAATCACTACCAGCGCGCGCGCGTCGATCCGCAGGGCAGCTATCGCATCACGGGCAACGTGAGAGGTCTCCGCGAGCTGATCATCTCCACGCCCGAGGGCGACATGCAGCTGAATCAGCTGCGCGTCTTCGAGGAGCGGAACCTCTCGCAGCTCGAGATCGGGCCGGACGGTGGCTCGAGGTGATCGTGAGCGCGACGCCGCATCCCGGCGAACTGGATTCCGCTCCACCCGGAAGCCGACCACGTCTGCGTGCGCCAGTACGTGAGCGATTGGGACCGCGACCCGGTCGTGCAGCTCCGCATCGAGCGCGTCGGAAACGAAGGGCTCGCGCCCGCGCGCCTCGAGCCGGAGCGCGTGGCGCTGGCGCTCGAGCGCGCCGCCACGTGGGTGGAGCGCAGCGTCGTCTACTGGAAGGACTGGATGAAGCGCACGCGCGGCGTGCTGCCGGACAACCGGCTGAGCCCGCCGCGCGGACAGCCCGGCGGCGCGGGCGACGTCCTCTACGGCGGCGGCTGGTGGAACCTCGCCGAGGACGAGGCGCTGCTCGTCGAGTGCGAGCCGCCGAGCGCGCGCTACTGGTCGATCCAGCTCTACTCCTTCCCGTGGTTCGAGTCGCTCGATTTCGCGAACCGCGTGAACAGCCTGACCGGCCACCAGATCGTACGTCGACGACGACGGCCGCTTCCGCGTGGTCGTCGCGCACCAAGACCCGGGCGTGCACAACTGGCTCGACACCGAGGGCCGCCGCGAGGGTCTGGTCACCTATCGGTGGGTCTTCTCGAGCAGCGCGCCCGCGCCGAAGTCGCGCGTGGTGAAGCTCGCCGAGCTTCGCGCGCAGCTTCCGGCGTCCACGCCCTGGCTCGACGCCGGAGCCCGGCGCGCGCAGATCCGCGGGCGCCAGGCCGCGGTCGCGAGGCGCTTCCGGACCTAGGCGCGCGGTGCGTCCCTCGCGCGCCGTTTTTCGTCACTCGGGAGCGTGCGCGCCGAGCCCGCGACTCGGACGGTGCGGAGTCCGCCGCCCGATGTTCCCGAACGCTTGCGCGCCCTCTTGCCGGCGCGTTGCCGGGGCCGATGCCGTCGGCACGCGACTTGAAAAAGACCCGAGCGCCATGTCGAGCGACGCTGAAGCTTCACTCGCGGAAGGGCGCGTTCACGCTCATCGAGCTGATGATCGTGGTCGCAATCATCGGGATTCTCGCCGCCATCTCGATTCCGAACTTTTTGCGCTTCCAGATGCGGTCCAAGACCGCGGAGGCGAAGACCAACCTCGCGGGCATCCGCACGGGCGAAGAGGGCTACTTCGCGGAGTTCGGGAGCTACGTGCCCGCGGCGCAGCAGCCGGCCGGCCCCCCGATCGCGCAGAAGACCCCGTGGCCGGCGCCAGGCTTTGCGGGCGGCTTCGATCAGGTCGGCTGGGCGCCCGAAGGCGACGTCTACTTCCGCTACGTGGTCGTGACCAACGGCCCCGTGGGCGCCGCGAGCGAGTGGGCTGCGAGCGCGCTCGGCGATCTCGACGGCGACTTCACGATGTCGGCGTTCGGATACATCCACCCGATTCCGGGCAACGCGAACGTGGGTGCCGCGCCGCCGAACTGCAACGCCACCGGCGTCTACAACCCGGCTGCGCCAGCCGCCTTCGATCTGCTCAACACGGTGGGCCCTTGCGAGCAGTTCTCAGGGCAGAGCTGGTACTGACGCGACGAAGCAGTCCTGGGCGGAGATCGGCTCTTCGATCAGGCCCAGCTCGAGAAGCTGCGCGCCGAGCGTTCCCCAGCGCTCGAGCTTCATCTGCCCGACCGCGCCGTCCTTCACCTCGATCAGCGGCTTCTGCGCCTCGGCCGCGAGCCGGAAGCTCTCGGCATCCATCTCCGGGTTGAGCTTCGCCATGCTCGCGTTGGCCGCGCTCGGGTCGTCGAGGTAGGCGCGCCAGCCCTCGCGCAGCGCCGCTACGAGCTCGGAGACGACCGCCGGCTGCTCGCGCACGAAGGCCCCGCGCGCGATCACCACCGCCGTGTAGGGGTTGTAGCCGGACTCGGCGACGAGGAAGACCGCGGGGTCGGCTCCCTGGCGGCGGGCGGAGATCGGCTCGGACGTGACGAAGACCTGCTGCGAGAGCGTCGGATTCTGCAGGAAGGGCGCCACGCTGTAGCCGTACGGCACGACCTCGAGCCCCGTGAACCCGTACTTGTGCTCGAGATACTTCACGTAGGGAAGGCCGGGCTCGACGGCCAGAGTCCCGCCGGCGTGCAGCAGCTCCTCGAGGGTGTGGAGCCCGCGCGCCGCGTGCGTCATCAGGCCCTGCGGGCTGGTCTGATAGGTCGCGAAGACGGCCACGACATCCGTGCCCCGAGCGCGCGCCATCACGACTTCGTCTGCGCTCGCGATGCCGAACGTCGCCCGATCCCCCGCCACCATCTGGATCACCGGCGCGCCGGGGCCCCCGGTCAGCTCGAGCGCGAGGCCGCGGCGCGCGAAAGCGCCGGAGTCGAGCGCCTGGTAGAGGCCGCCGAACTCGGGCTCCGGCTTCCAGTTGAGCGCGAGCGTCGTCTTCTCACTCTCGCGGCCGCACCCGGCCAGCACGAGGAGCGCGAGCGCCGTGCGGCGGAGCGCCCTCACGCGCTCTGCTCGAGCGTGTGCCAGCGGCGCAGCGCGAAGTAGGAGAGCGCGCTCACGGCGCCGAACAATGCCAGGCCCAGGAGCGATGCGCAGCCCACCGCCGCGAAGACGAGGTCGGTGCGCTGCTGGCGCATCGCCTCGAGCACGACCACGCCGAGGCCGCCTCCGCCCACGAACTCGCCCACGATCGCGCCGATCACCGCGAGCCCCGAGGCGATCCGCAGCCCCGTCAGCACGAAGGGCAGCGCCCAGGGCAAGAGGAGCTTGCGGAGCGTGGTCGCGCGCCCGGCCCCGTGCAGACGGAAGAGGTCGCGCAGCGCGGGGTCCACCGAGAGCATGCCCGTGAGCGTATTCGCGATGACCGGGAAGATGGAGACGATGAAGGCGGCCGCTACGACCGCGCGCGAGCCGTAGCCGAACCAGATCACGAGCAGCGGGGCGATGGCCACGATCGGCACGATCTGGAAGAAGATCGCGTAGGGATAGAGCGCGCGCTGGATCAAGCGCGAGCTCGCGAGCAGCGCGCCGGCGCCGATCCCGCAGAGCGAGCTCAGTGCGAGCCCCAGCGCGACCGAGCGGGCCGTCGAGCCGAGCGCCTCGAGCAGAGGGCCGGCGTGCTGCAGCGCCGCAGCGGCCACCGCGGATGGCGCCGGCAAGAGGAGCGGCGAGACCGCGAGCGCCCGGATCGAGGCTTCCGCGAGCGCCGTGCCGGCGACGAGGGTCGCGAGCGGCGGCAGCGCGTCCTTCATCAGTCTGGGCGTCACGAAGGCCCTCGCCCGCTGCGGAGCGCCGTCTGGAGCGTGCGCAGCTCGGACGCGAACACGGCATCCGTGCGCAGCGCGGCGTCTCGCTCGGTCGGCAGCGCGACGCGATGGTCCAGCACGATGCGCGCGGGCCGGGGCGAGAGCACGATCACGCGCTCCGCCAAAAAACACGCCTCCGCCAGCGAGTGGGTCACGAACAGCACCGTGATGCCCGCCGCGCGCCAGAGCTCGCGCAGCTGCTCCTGGAGCCCGTGTCGCGTGATCTCGTCGAGCGCGCCGAAGGGCTCGTCGAGTAGGAGGACGCGCGGGCGCGAGACGAGCGCGCGCGCCAGCGAGGCGCGCATGCGCATCCCCCCCGAGAGCTGTGCCGGGTAGCGGTGGGTCGCCTCGGCGAGGCCGACCTGCGCCACGCGCTCCGCCGCGGCTGCGCGGCTCGAGCGCTTGTCGTCCCCGGCGAGCTCGAGGGGGAGCCGCACGTTATCGAGCACGTCTCGCCACGGGAGGAGATGCGCATCCTGGAACACGTAGGCGAGCGAGTGGCTCGACGTCTGCTGCGGGCCCGCGCCGACGGCCACGCGGCCCCG
The DNA here is from genome assembly GCA_963716275.1 of uncultured delta proteobacterium. GTDB lineage: Bacteria > Myxococcota_A > UBA9160 > UBA9160 > UBA6930 > VGRF01. The sequence goes on from CAVQTC010000002.1 coordinate 65,794, forward strand.
ATCCGGGCGCTCGAGGCCCGCGACCATGCGCAGGAGCGTCGACTTCCCACAGCCCGAGGGCCCGACGAGTGCGGCGAACTCGCCGGCGGGCACGCGCAGCGAGAGGTCTTCGACCGCAGCGACGTCCGCATGGCCGCGGCTCCGGAAGACGCGCGTCACGCCGTCCAGGTCGATGGGGAGCCCGGACTGCGCATCGTTGGGAGGCACGGGGGCGGGAGTGTCCGCTAGGCGCGCAGCGCCCGCACGTCCCGCACGGCGAGGACGGCGAGCGTCGGCGCGGTGATCGCGAGGCAGCACAAGAGGAGGGTGGGCGAGACCCCGAGCTGCTCGGCCCCGAGCCCGGCGAGCGCCTCGCCGACCGGAACGAGGGCGATCGAGCCGAGCGCGTCGTAGCTGCTCACGCGCGAGAGGGCCTCGGGCGCCACGCGCGTGTGCAGCGCGGTGTTCCACAGCACGTTGAAGATCTCGAACCCGACGCCCGCCGCAAAGGCCGCCGCGGCGATCGCGACGATCGGGGCCGGGCCCGCGAGGAGGAGCGGCAACGCAGCGCTCGGCAGACACGCGAGCGCGGCGGCGACCATCGGGCGTCGGAAGCGCACGCGCAGCGAGATCACCGCCCCTGCGATCAGGCCGGCTCCCTGCGCGCCGGCAATCGAGCCCCAGGCCGCCGATCCGCCCAGCGATTCCTTGGCGACGACGGGGCCGAGCACCGCCCAGGTGCCGAACCAGCCCATCAACATGACCGTGAACTGCAGCACGATCGCCCAGAGCCAGGTGTGGGCCGTGAACTCGCGGAAGCCCTCGCGGAGCTCGTGCAGAAGGCTCGCGGCCCTCGAGCGGACCTGCTCGCTCGGATGGATGCCGGCGACGAGCAGCGCGCTCGCGAGAAAGGTGAGCGCGTCGATGCCGAGCGCGACGCCCGCCCCCGCCGTGGCGGCGATCAGGCCGCCCGCCGTCGCTCCCGCCGCGAGCGCGCTCGCCTGCGCGAACGAGAGCAACGCGTTCGCGCCTTGCAGCCGCTCGCGCCCGACCACGAGCGGGACCATGCCGACCGCCGCTGGGAAATGGAGCGCGTACGCCGCGCCGCAGAGCGCGTGGAGCCCCACCAGCGCGGCGTAGCTCGCGTGGCTCGTGAGGAGCAGCGCCGCGATCGTCCCCTGCGCACCGGCGGCGAGCAGGTCGGCGCCGACCATCTGGCTGCGCCGCGAGCCGCGATCCGCGAGCGCTCCGGCAAAGAGCTGCATGCCGATCTGCGTGAGCGAGCCCACCGCGACGAGCAGGCCGACACGGCTCGCGCCGCCGCCGAGATCGTCGAGCACGGCGAAGGGCAGCGCGACCGGCGTCATCGCGGTGCCAAAGGCCGAGATCAGGCGGCCCGCGAAGAGCCGGGAGAAGCCGCGCTCGCGCAGCAACGCGAAGCCCGCCCGGATTCCCCGATCCACCTCGGTCACTGCGCTACCCCGCTCGAATCATCAGCAATCTCGGACAGATTCTCGACCCCGGGCGGGGCGCGCAACCTTGCTCGCTCCGACGGGTTGGAGCATGCTGAGAGAGAGGAATTGGCCATGCGCAGAGCGCTGCTCGCGAGCCTGGCTCTCGCGTCGATGCTCGGGGCCGGGTCCACTCTCGCGGACCCCTGGCACGGCGGCCACGGCGGCTACTCCCACGGCCACGGCGGCTATTCCCACGGCCATGGTGGCTATTCCCACGGTTACGGGTACGGCCATGGCTACTACCGCGGCTACGGCTACTGGGGTCCGCGCGCCTTCGCGTACGCGCCGTACGCGTGGTGGGGGCCGCCCGTCTACGGCTGGTGGGGCTGGCCCTTGCCGCCGGTCGTCGTTCGCGAGCAGACCGTCGTGCGCGAGGAGCCCGTCTACGTCGAGCGTCCCGTCGCCTCGGTGCCCGCGGGCTACTGGTACTACTGCCAGAGCGCGGGCGCGTACTACCCCGACGTGGCGACCTGCGCGGAGCCGTGGATCCCGGTTCCGCCGAGGCCGGAGTGACGGCGCGCCCGGTGCGGGCGCTCGGAGCGTCGGCGTTGCTCCTCGCCGGGTGCGTGAGCCTGCCCAGCGGACCGAGCCAGCTCGTCCTCCCGGGAGGCGGCGCCAGCTTCCAGCAGTTTCAGCAGGATGACGATGCCTGTCGCGACTTCGCCTCGCATCGGGTCGGGCTCTCGCCGACGGACGCCGCCGTGCAGGCTGGCGTGGGGCACGCGGCGATCGCCACGGCCGTGGGCGCAGCCGCCGGGGCCGCCCTGGGCGCCGTGACCCACGACGCCGCCCAGGGGGCCGCGTGGGGAGCCGGGAGCGGCCTCCTGTTCGGGGCGCTCTCCGGGAACGAGCTTGCTTATCAGGCCGGCGGCGAAGCCCAGCACCGCTACGACAACGCGTACGTGCAGTGCATGTACGCGAGCGGTCATCAGGTCCCCGTGCCCGCGAGCATCGCGCAGGCCCAGCCGGTGCATCGGCCCCTCGCTCGCAGTGCCCCGCCGCCGCGCAGCTCGCCACCTCCGCCGCCCCGGGGAGAGCCGCCGCCTCCGCCGCCGGACGTCTGAGGGCGTTCAGTCGCCGGTGGCGAGGGGAGCCGCCGGGTCGCGCGCCCACTCGCTGAGCGAGCCGTCGTACACGCCGACGTTGCGGTGGCCGAGCAGCTCGAGCGCGAAGGCGTCCAGCGTGGCGGCGATGCCGCCGCCGCAATAGGTGATCACGCGCTTGCGGGCGAGCGGGCCCGCGAGCCGCTCGCGCAAGCGCGCGACGTCGAGGCGCCCATCCGCGAGGAGCTCGTCGTAGGGGACGTTCACGCTGCCCGGGATGTGGCCGGGCCGGCCGTAGTTCGTGCGCGCTTCGCCGCGGTGGACGGCGCGCGGGAGGGCGTTGAGCGTGCACACCTCGCCGTCGCCCATCGACTGCTCGACCTCTTGCTTCGAGGCCCAGCGCCGGGGCTCGGGGCGAGGCGTGAGCTTCGCGGGGGCGTAGGAGCAGACTCTCGTGCAGAGCGTGCGCCCGCCGGCCTTCCACGCATCGAGCCCGCCGTCGAGCACCGCCGCGCGGGCGAAGCCGAGCCCGCGCAGCATCCACCAGATGCGGGTCGCCCACATGGGGCCGTTCGCGGAGTACACGACGACGCGCGAGGTGTCGCCGATCCCCGCGGCCCCGAACGCCTCGGCCGAGCCGCCCGGGCTCGGGGCACGTGAAGTTGAGCCCGCCCGAGGCATCCGAGAGCGCGCCGGGGAGGTCGAGGAAGCCGGCGCCCGGCACGTGCCCCGCCGCGTAGCGCTCGCGCCCGCTCTGGATTTGGTAGCCGCGCTCGCCGGGCACGAGCCACACGCTCGCGTCGTAGACGCGCAGGTCGGAGGCTCCGAGCTCGCGCTCGAGCCAGTCCGCGTTCACCAACGACGCGGGGAGGTCGCTCATCGGCTCGCGACCTCCGGGTCCTGTTGCAGCTCGACAGTGTTGCCGGCCGGGTCGGAGATCCACACGATGCGGCCGAGCCCTTCGCCGAGCGTGCGCAGCTCGAGGCCCGCGGCACGGATCTCGGCGAGCGCCTCGTCGAGATCGGCCACGAACCACGAGACGTGCGTGTTGGTGGGCTCGCGCGGCTCCCCCGTCTTCGGGAACCCGATCAGGTGCATCTGCGTCCGCTCCTTCTCGATCCAGAAGGCCTTGTCGGAGCCGATGATCGGCTCGCGGCCCCCGAAGCGGATCGCGATCTCGGGCAGACCCAGCAGCTTGGTATAGAACTCGCGAGCCTCCGGGACCTTGCCTGCGACGTTGAAGGCCATGTGGTTGATGCGGGTGATCTTCATCGCCTCCTCCTTCCGGAAGCCAGCATACTCGGTCCGCCGAGCCCTCGAGCGGAACTTCGCGGGCGCGTTGACGGCGCCCTGACTCCAGCGTCTAATCCGCGCGTGCCGCCGGAGGCCCTGACCCGCGTCGAGGCGTACCTGGGCCCCGCGCCCGGCGCCCTCTACACCGCGCCGCTTCTGGCCACGATCGCAGGTCAGGCGGCGGCTGCGGACGCGACGCGCAGCGTCTCGCCCGACGTCGTCGCGGGCCTGAAGGCGAACGACGTGATGCGCCTCGCGGCGAGCGCCAACCTCGGCGGGCTGGATGGCTCGACGGTCGCGATCGCCGGCGAGCTCGCCGCCGTCGCGGCCGCGTGTGGATCGACCGCCTGGTGCCTGTGGAACCACCTGTGCACGTTCCACTTCTTCTGTGGATTGCTCGGCCCGGACAACGCCGACCTGCTTCGAGAGGTGACGGTGCGGCGCGAATGGGTGTGCTTCCCGGCCGGCGCGAGCACGAGCGTGCGGGGGGAGCCGGACGGCGACTGGTTTGCACTGCGGGGGGTGGCGGCGTTCGGCTCGGGGGCCCGCTACGCCGAGCACGCCGGCGTCACCTTCGTGCCCGCGGGCGAGGAGGCGCCTCGCTTCGCGCTCGTCGATCTTCGCCGCCCGGGCGTGCGCGTCGATCCGACCTGGAGAGCCATGAGCCTGCGCGCGTCGGCGACCGACCACGTCCACTACGAAGGCGCTCGCGTGGAGCGCCGGCGCAGCGTGAGCTTCCCGCTCCGCTTCCGCGAGCTCTTCCGCGATCCCGCTCGGGCGATGTTGCATCCGCGCTACCGCGAGGACTGGGTCGCGCTCTCGGATTCTCTGGCTCGGTGCGATGGCGGTCGGCGTCGCAGCCGCCGCGCTCGACGAGGCGTGTGCGGGCATCCAGAACCGCGTGGCCATCGGGGGCGTGCGCATGCTCGAGCGCCCGACGATCCACGTGAACCTGGGCCACGCGGGAGCGCTCGTGCGCACGGCTGCGGACACCGTTCAGAGCGCGTGTCGCGAGACGGACGCGCGCATGGCGGCCGGCACGATCCCAAAGGAGACCGACTACCTGCGCCAGCTCTCCGCCTCGATGTCGGCCCTCGCGGCGTGCGACGACGCGATGCGCCTGGTGCTGCGCGTGCTCGGCGGCAACGGCCTGCGCGAGGGCGCGAGCTTCGAGCGCCGCTACCGCGACTTCCAGGCGATGCCGCTCCACATCAACGCACACCGCGACCGCGTCAGCGAGCAGCTCGGCCGCCATCTCCTCGGCCTGCCGACCGAGAACACGTTCTGATGGGCGGACCGCAGACGACTACGACCCCACCCCCTCCGCGAGCACGAGGTCGGTCTTGGCGGTGCGCTGGCGCAGCGCGATCAGCGGGCGGTACTCCGGCGAGTCGAGCCAGGCTCGGGCTCGGGCGAGGCTCTCGAACTCGAGGACGATCAGGCGATTGGGCGACCAGCTGCCTTCCTTCGTCTCGGTTCGGCCGCCGCGCACCAGGTAGCGGCCGCCGTAGGCGGCAATGGTCGCCGGAACCTGCTTCCGGTAGTCCTCGAACCCGGCGGGGTCCGTCACCTCCACGTTGGCGATCACGTAGGCGGGCATGCGCACCTCCGTCGGCACGGTAGTGCGCCAACCAGGATTCGCCCCGGCGGGGCTCCTCTCGGTACATTCCCGGGAACGAGGCTGGAGACCGTATGGCCGAGGAGCGCAGCCGACCGCCCCAGGACTACTACGAGCGCATCAAGCAGAAGTTCGCCGAGGAGCGCGACCTGCGGCTCAAATACCGACCCGAGGGCACGGCGCAGTACACGTCCGACCTCATCGGGGGTGCTGGCGAAGTACGAGATCGATCCCTACGGCGGCGAGCTCAAGCCGCGTGCGCCCATCAACGACTACGGTCGAGGTGCTTGTTCATCGGCGGCGGGTTCTCGGCGCTCCTCACCTCCGCGCGGCTGCGCGAGAATGGCGTCGAGAGCATCCGCATCGTCGAGCGCGGCGCGGACGTGGGCGGCACGTGGTACTGGAACCGCTACCCGGGGGTGGCGTGCGACGTGTCGTCCTACGACTACCTGCCGCTGCTCGACGAGATGGACTACGTGCCCAAGGACCACTACGCCAAGGGCCCGGAGATCTACGCCCACTGCCAGGCGATCGCCAAGCAGTACAACCTGTACGAGCTGGCGGTCTTCCAGACCACGGTCACTTCGACGGTATGGAACGAAGACGAACAGCTGTGGCACCTCAGCACCGACCGCGGCGACCACATGCAGGCGCGGTTCGTGATCTGCGCCAACGGCACGCTCTCCAAGCCCAAGCTGGCCAAGATCGACGGGCATGGAGACCTTCAAGGGCCACTCCTTTCACACCTCGCGCTGGGACTACGACTACACCGAGGCACGGACCTGTCAGGCTCTGCGGACAAAGTCGTCGGCATCATCGGCACGGGAGCGACGGCGGTGCAGGCCATTCCCGCGCCTCGGCGCCACGGCCAAGGAGCTGTACGTCTTCCAGCGCACGCCCTCGTCCATCGACATCCGCGACGACTGGCCGACCGATCCCAACTGGGCGCGGAGACTGCAAGCCCGGCTGGCAGGCCAAGCGGCGCGAGCGCGCGCTGCGTGAGGACCTGCCGCTGACCGAGGAGCAGAAGGCGAAGCTGGCCGCATGTCGCGTGAGGAGAAGATCCGCCGCCAGGAGAACGCCAACATCGATTACATGATGCGGATCCACCAGCGCATCGACGAGATCGTGAAGGACAAGGCGACCGCCGAGTCGCTCAAGCCGTGGTACATGTTCATGTGCAAGCGCCCGTGCTTCCACGACGACTACCTCCCGACCTTCAACCGGCCCAATGTCCATCTGATCGACACCACGGGCAAGGGCATCACGGAGATCACCGAGAAGGGACCGGTGTTCGAGGGCAAGACAGTACGAGCTCGACGTGCTCATCTACGCCACCGGCTTCGAGGTGCAGAAGACCGGCATTTACAACCAGATCAGGGGAGAACATGGCCTCGACCTCAATGATAAGTACCGCGACGGCATCCGCACCCTGCGTGGGGATCCACTCGCAGGGCTACCCGAACCTCTTCATCATGGGCGGCTACCAGGCCTCGTTCCAGTTCAACTTGACCGACATGCTGCAGACCCAGGGCGACCACATCGCCGCGTGCATCGATTACGCGCGCCGCCATGGCTACCAGTCCATCGACGCCACCGCAGAGGCCGAGGAGTGGTGGGTGCAGGAAGTGATCAAGCACCGCGGCAAGACCACCCGCAACCAGGACTGCACGCCGGGCTACTACAACTTCGAGGGCGAGTCCAATCGCCGGCAGGACGGCAACTACAACGGGACCTACCCGCAGTACATCCGCCACGTGCAGCGCGTGGGCGACGAGATCGAGCACAACTTCGCCTTCACGGGCTGAAGGCCGCGGGCGGAGCTCTCGGATCGCAGTCCACTTTACTCATGAGTAAAGTGGACTATAGTCCACTTCATGAAGACGGCCCCGCTATCTCCAGCCCGCCATCGAGCGCGAGCTTCGAGGCCGGATGGTCTTTCTCGGGGGTCCGCGGCAGGTCGGCAAGACGACGCTCGCGCTCTCCCTGCTCGGGAAGAGCGCGGACGAGTCGCATCCTGCTTACTTCAACTGGGATGACCCGCGCTCCGCGGCTCGTCTGCGGCGCCTCGAGCTCCCGCCGGAGGCGCCGCTGCTGGTCTTCGACGAAATCCACAAGTACGCCCGCTGGCGGAATCTCGTGAAGGGGGTCTACGACAGCGAGAGGTCGCGGCGGCGCATCCTGGTGACGGGCTCGGCGCGACTCGATCATTACCGCAAAGGGGGCGACTCCCTCGCCAACCGCTACCGCTACCTGCGCCTTCATCCGTTCTCGCTCGCCGAGCTCGGCGCGGCAGGGACGCGAAGCGACGTCGAGGCCTTGCTCCGCTTCGGCGGATTTCCCGAGCCGTTCCTCCGGCAGGACGAACGGGAGCATCGCCTCTGGCAGCGGGACCGGCTTGCCCAGGTCGTTCGCGAGGACCTCCGCGATCTCGAGCAGGTTCGAGAGATCTCGCTGATCGAGCAGCTCGTCGATCTTCTGCCGGCGCGCGTCGGCTCACCGCTCTCGATCAAGAGCCTTCGTGAGGAGCTCCAGGTCGACCACAAGAGCGTCGAGCGCTGGCTCACGATCCTCGAGAACCTCTACCTGTGCTTTCGCATCTCGCCCTACGGCGCTCCGCGCGTGCGCGCCGTGAAGAAGGAGCGCAAGCTCTATCTGTGGGACTGGTCGATGGCTCCGGAAGGAGGCGCCCGCTTCGAGAATCTCGTCGCGAGCCACCTGCTCAAGTACTGCCACTACCACGAGGATACGCAGGGTCACCCGATGGAGCTGCGCTTCCTGCGCGACACCGACCGCCGGGAGGTCGACTTCGTCGTGCTGCGGGACCGCAAGCCGCTCTTCGCAGTGGAGTGCAAGACGGGCGACCGCGCTGTCAACCCCGCGATCCACTACTTCGCGGAGCGCACCTCGATCCCGCAGTTCTTCCAGGTGCACCTGGGCGACCGCCACTTCGAGACGGGAGCCGCGACAGTCGTGCCGTTTCCCCGATTCTGCCGAGAGCTGAATCTCCCCTGAAGTGGGCAAGCTCTCGGCTCGGGAGAGGAAGGGGGCGCCCTTGATCCGAACCGGCCGCGGTGCTCCAATCTGTGCAATGGCCTGCCGCATCGAGCCGACGAACGCGACCCTGGGCGCCGTGGTCAGCGGCGTGAAGCTTGCGGCCCTCGAGGAGGAAGACTGGCGCTCGATCCTTGCCGCCTTCCACGAGCGCGCCGTGCTGATCTTCCCGGGTCAGCACCTCTCGGCCGCCGAGCAGGCGGGCTTCGCGCGCCGCTTCGGCGAGATCGAGCACCTCGCCGCGGGCTACGACACCGTGCCGATCAGCAATCGCAAGGCTGACGGGACCCTGCTCGCGGACGGCGAGCCCACGATGAAGATCCTGCTCGGCAACGAGGGCTGGCACACCGACAGCTCCTACATGCCGCTCTCGGCGAAGGCCTCGGTGTTGTCCGCGCAGGTCGTGCCCTCGCACGGCGGCGAGACCGAGTGGGCCGACATGCGCGCCGCCTACGCTGCGCTCGATCCCGCGACGCGCGCGCGGATCGGCACGCTCAAGGCCCACCACTCGCTGCGCTACTCCCAGGCGCGCATCGGGCAGACCGATCCGCCGCCCGCCGGCTACGGCTTCCAGGTGGCGGACCCGCCGCTGCGCCCGCTGGTGAAGATGCATCCCGTGACGGGTCGGCCCTCGCTCTACATCGGGCGCCACGCCTATGGGATTCCGGGGCTCCCGGCCGACGAATCGGAGAAGCTCCTCGACGAGCTCGTCGCGTTCGCCTGCCAGCCGCCCCGCACGTACCGCCACTCCTGGCAGCCCGGCGATGTCGTGATCTGGGACAACCGCTGCGTGCTGCACCGCGCGCGCCCCTGGGATCACCGCGAGCCGCGCGTGATGCACCACACGCGCATCGCGGGCGATCCGGCGACCGAGGCCGCGTAGTCAGCCGAGCAGGGCGCCCCGCGAGCGCCGCCGAGACGAGGGCGCCGCTTACTTCACCAGGGCTTCGAGCTGCTTCCTCACGGAGCCGACGTCGCCGAGCGGCATCTGGATCATCTGCAGGTCGGCGCCGAGCGCGGCGCGCTCCTGGAGCTGCTCGCGGACGGACTCGACCGGCCCGATCACCTGGATGTCGCGCAGCATGCGGTCCGAGATGGCGGCGAGCGCTCCCTCGCGGTCGCGCTTCGCCCACGCTGCGCGCGACGCCTCCACCTCCGCCTCGTAGCCGTTGCGCTGGAGCATCTGCCAGTAGAAGACGCCCATCTGGTTGACGTAGAAGCAGAGCACCTGCCGCCCGGCTCGCCACTTCTTCTCGTCCTCGTGACCGTCGAGCACGGCGGTGTTCGTGAAGGGAGCGATCGTGAGCTTCGCCGGGTCTCGACCGACGCTGCGGGCGGCCTCGGCCAGCTCGGCGCGCAGCCTCGGGAAGAGCTGCTTCGCCCAGTGGATGGGATAGATCCCATCGGCGATCTGCGCGGTCTGCCGGATCGAGTTCGGCGTGATCGCGGCGATGTAGACGGGGATCTTCTTGCGCGGGCGCGCGTACTCGAGCTGGAAGCCCCGATGCAGCTTGAAGATTTCGCCCTCGTAGTCGAGCTTCTCGCCGGCGATCAGGAGGTCGAAGATCTCCACGGTCTCGCGGAGTCGCCGCAGCGGCTTCTCGAAGCGGATGCCGTGGAAGTGCTCGATCACGAAGGCTCCGGACGAGCCGAGCCCCAGCACGGCGCGGCCGCCCGAGAGCTGGTCCAGGACCGCGAACTCCTGGGCGAGCGCCGCGGGCGTCCGCGAGAAGCAGTTCAGGATCGCGGTGCCGAACTGGATGCGCGACGTGTTGGCCGCGATCAGCGTGAGCCATGGCAGCGTGGACGTGCCCCAGGCCTCGGCTCCGGCGACGTACTCGTATCCGAGATTCTCGGCGATGCGCACCTTCTCGAGCGACGCTCGCCAGTCGTTGCCCATGTTCATCAGCAGACCCAGCCTCATCGCCGACCTCCCGGGCACGCTCGGCCTGCGCGCCTCACCCAGATGTGTACCTCGGGAGCAGGTCGAGCGGGATGAGGTCTGCCTCGGGAGCGAGCTACTTCCGCGGCAGCGCGAACGCCACGTACTGGCTGCCCGAGGGCCGGCGGAGCTTGCCGCCCCCGGCTGCGATCACCACGAACTGGCGGCCGTCGGCCTCGTAGGTCGCCGGCGTCGCGAAGCCGGCGGCCGGGAGTGGCGCCTCCCAGAGGAGCGCACCCGTCGCCTTGTCGAAGGCGCGGATGCGCTCGTCCGGCGTCGCGGCGAGGAAGAGCAGCCCGCCGGCGCTGACGACCGGCCCGCCGTAGTTCTGGGCGCCGAGCCCGTGGCGGCCCTCGGCGAGCGTCTCCGGATAGTCGCCGAGGGGAATCTGCCAGCGCAGGGTGCCGGCGGAGAGGTCGATCGCAGTGAGCGTGCCCCAGGGCGGCTTCACGCCGGGGAGCCCGTCCGCGTCGCGCAGATCCTGATAACCCGCTTGGCCGAAGCTTGGATGCTCGGTCGGCTGGGCGGCCCAATGAATGGGGGCATCCGACTCCTTCGCCGAGTAGACCCACCATGCGAGCGCGGCGCCCTGCCACCACTCGAGGAGGCCGCCCATCCCCGGCATGCGGCCTCGGCCGTCGCGCAGGATGCGGTAGATCGCGAGCGGGCCGAGCCGATCGCCCACGCCCACGAGGGACGGCACCGAGGCGCCGTCGCCGCGCAGGTCGAGCCCGTGGCACGCGCTGCACGCGAACACGTAGCCCTGCGCCATCGCCATCCGAGCGCCCTCGCTGCTCGCCGGGAGCCGCACCATCTTGAGAATGGCGGGCGCCTCGTTCGCGTTCACGTAGAGGAGCCCGCTCCCGGCATCCCAGGCCGCGCCGCCCCACTCGGCGCCGCCGTCGGTGCCGGGCCGGGCGATCGAGCCCTCGACGCTCGGCGGCACGTAGAGCCCGCCGTAGCGCATGCCCGCGAGGCGCGCGCTCACTTGCGCATGGGCCTCGGGAGAGCGGTCGGTGACGTCGGCGAGCGAGAAGCCTTGGCGCGCGAACGGGGGCGGCGCCGCAGGCCGGGGCTCGCTCGCGGCAGACGCCTCGCCCGGGACGCCGGCTCCCTGCACGGGCTCCTCGACGATCGGGAAGAGCGGCTCGCCCGAGTCGCGCCGAAACAGGAACGTGTCGCCCATCTTGGTGACCTGCGCGACGGCCGGGACGCGCTGCCCGTCGCGCATGATCTCGACCAGGTTGGGCGGCGCCGGGAGATCGCGGTCCCAGATGTCGTGGCGCACGAGCTGCTGGTGCCAGCGTCGCTCGCCGGTGCGCGCGTCGAGGGCGACGAGCGAGCTCGCGAAGAGGTTGTCCCCGGCGCGATCGCCTCCGAAGAAGTCCGGCGTGGCCGAGCCCGTGGGAACGAAGACGAGGCCGCGCTCCGGGTCGAGGCTGAAGCCGGCCCAAGCGTTGGCGCCGCCCGCCGTCTGCCAGGCATCGGGCGGCCAGGTCTCGTGGCCCAGCTCTCCCGGCTGCGGGATCAAGTGGAAGGTCCAGCGCACGGCGCCCGTGCGCACGTCGAAGGCGCGCACCACGCCCGGGGCCGCGCCGGCTGCCTCGTTCACGCGGCCGCCTTGGATCAGGAGGTCCTCGAAGAGGGTGCCCGGCGTCGTCGCGAGGACCCCCATCAGGTCGCCGCTCACGTCGCGCCCGAGGCCGAGCCGCAGGTCGACGCGGCCGCCGTCGCCGAACGCGCGGATCAAACGACCCGTGCGCGCGTCGAGCGCATGGAGGTAGGGGCCGGCGCCGAACAGGATGCGCTCGTCGTCGCCGTCCTCCCAGTAGACGGCGCCGCGGGACGGCATCCAGGCCTTGACGTCGAGTCTCGGCGAGAAGCTCCAGAGCTCGGCGCCCGTGGTGGCGTCGAGGGCGAAGAGGCGCAGGGACGGCGAGGCGCCGTAGATCACGCCCTTCACGATCAGCGGGTTGAACTGGATCTGCGAGACGTTTCGCGGCGAGGCGTCGCCCGCGTCGTACGTCCAGGCGACCGCGAGCCTCGCCACGTTGTTGCGATCGATCTGGGTGAGCGGCGAGGCGTGAGCGACCGAGCGATCTCCCAGGTAGGTGCGCCACTCGCGCTCCGCGGGAGCACCGTGCGCGCGGGCTCGCGCGAACGCGGCCGAGGGCACTCCGCGCTCGGCCGGCGAGCAGCCCAGAACGCCCGCGAGCACGAGGCAGACCGCCGCCCCACGATGCATGCGTTCCGGGTAGCGCGTCCCTCCGCGCTGCGCCTCAGTCGACCCCCTTGCGCAGCGCCCGCCGGAGTGAGCTGCCGTCGGCGCGCGCCCGGAGCTCGAGGAGGCCCGCCAGGGCCGCGGCCGAGAGCGCGGCCACGAGGGCCGGGAGCCAGAGTGCCACCGCCGTCTCCATGCTTGCCTCCCCGTCTGGTCGCACGGAGGACGGCGCAGGGTCGCCCGAGCCGACACAAATCGTCCGAGGGCGTGGCGCTCGTGAATTTCGTGAACGAACGTCCCCGGCCGTGCGCTCGCTCCCCCATCTGTTCGAGAAGAACCGCGCCTGGGCGGCCTCGATGCTGCGCCAGGACCCGCGCTTCTTCACGAAGCTGGCCGAGCAGCAGGCACCCGAGTACCTCTGGATCGGCTGCTCGGACAGCCGCGTCCCGGCCAATCAGATCGTGGGCCTCCTGCCCGGCGACGTGTTCGTCCATCGCAACGTCGCCAACGTCGTGGTGCACACCGACCTGAACTGCCTGTCCGTCCTCCAGTTCGCGGTGGACGTGATCCGCGTGAAGCACGTGATCGTGTGCGGCCACTACGGCTGCGGCGGCGTCGCGGCGGCGCTGCGCCGCGAGCGGCACGGGCTGGTCGACAACTGGCTCGGGCACGTGCAGGACGTCGTGATCCGCCACGCGACGCGGCTCGCGGCCATCCCGGACGAGCGGGCGCGCCTGGCGCGCGTGTGCGAGCTGAACGTGATCGAGCAGGTGGTGAACGTGAGCCAGACGACGGTGGTGCGCGACGCCTGGCAGCGCGGGCAGTCGCTCACGCTGCACGGCTGGATCTACGGCATCGACGACGGGCTGCTGCGCGACCTGAAGCTCACCGCGGAGAACGCCGAGCACGTCGCCGCGCTGTACGAGGAGTGCATCCAGGCAGGGCCCCGGTGAGCCTCCGCCGCACCGTCGGCATCGCCGGCCTGCTCTGGGTCGCGGCGATCACGCTGCTGCACGCCTGGCTCAACCTCGGCCTCGGCGCGAGCGCGGCGACGACCCCCAGCGGGCGCGAGAAGTTCAAAGTCGGCTTCCTGCCCGTGACCTGTCATCTCACCTGCCCGGTCACGGACTTCATCGACGAGAACCTCATGGGCGAGGGCATCTTCGAGCCGATTCGATTCAGCGGCTGGCCCGAGATCAAGGAGGCCTTCCTGGCCGGCTACATGCCGGCGACGTTCATGCTGGCTCCCCTCGCGATGGCGCTGCGCGAGCAAGGCGTGCCGATCAAGATCGTCTATCTCGGCCACCGCGACGGCACGGCCATGATGGTTCACAAAGACTCGCGGAATCTTCCGGATCGAGGACCTGCGCGGCAAGCGCGTCGCCGTCTTCGGCGCGCTCGACTACCTGACGCGCATGAAGATGCGCGCCGACCGTGCGCATCTGGCAGCGCGAGCGCAAGACGATTCTCTTCGTCACTCACGACATCGAGGAGGCCGTGCAGCTGGCCGACCGCGTGCTGGTGATGACGCCCCGGCCGGGCCGGCTGCGCGAGATCGTGCCCGTCCCCCTGCCGCGGCCGCGCGACCTCGACGCGCCGGCGTACCTCGCGACGCGCGACCACATCCTCGCGCTGATCGGCCCCGTCGGCGGGGACGGCGCCGCTGGGCGCGCGCCGCCGCTCAGCCGAACAGGCGCTTCCGGCGAGCGAGGCTCTCCGCCGGCCAGTACTGCTTCGAGTCGTAGTACTCGGGAACGGCCGGAGCCCCGGCAGGAAGCGAGACCCACGGCTGCTTCGACGACGTGAAGATGTGGATATCGGGCGGGAAGGCGTCCGGGTCGTCGAGCGTCCCGACGCGCACGAAGCGTAGGAGATCGCCGCCGCCCCCGTAGTTGCTCCACAGCGCGATGCGGCAGCTCGGGCAGCGCCAGATGCGCTGGCCCTTTCCGCTGTTCGAGGGCGTGTTCACCCCCTCGGGCGAGCCCGAGAGCACGGTCACCCGGTCGGACTCGATCAACGCGTTCAGGGCGAAGGATGCGCCGGTCTCGCGCTGACACCAGCGGCAGTGGCAGCAGTGGACGAAGAGGGGGCGGCTCGCCAGGCGGTAGCGCACCGCGCGGCACGTGCAGCCGCCGGTCGCGGCGAAGTCGGAGTCGGCGGCCATGGCGAAACCTCGACGATTCGGCGCTTTCGCCGGATTCTAGGCGAGCGAGCCCCGGTCGGGATCGCGCGCGCGGTTCGTCCTTGGGGCATGGGATCAGGGAGGTGGCAGCAGCCGCGATGACCGACGTCGCCTGGATGGACGCGACCCTCGCCTCGGCCCGCCCGCAGGCCGTAGGAGCGCTGCTCCGCTACTTCCGCGATCTCGACGACGCCGAGGAGGCCTACCAGGAGGCCTGTCTGCGCGCGCTCCAGAAATGGCCGGTCAACGGCCCGCCCCACGATCCGGTCGCCTGGCTCGTGTTCGTCGGACGCAACGCGGGGCTGGATCAGACGCGCCGCCGCAAGCGCCAGGCGCCGCTGCCCGAGGAGGAGCAGCTCGGCGGCGTCGAGGATCCCGAGCCCGCACTCGCGGAGCAGATCGACAGCGGCAGCTACCGCGACGACGTGCTGCGTCTGCTCTTCGTCTGCTGCCATCCCGAGCTGCCGCTGACGCAACAGGTCGCCCTCGCGCTGCGCGTGGTCTCGGGCCTCTCGGTGAAGGAGATCGCGCGCGCCTTCTTGGTGACCGAGAGCGCGATGGAGCAGCGCATCACCCGCGCGAAGCGGCGCATCGCGGCGGCGGGCACGTCCTTCGAGGCGCCGAGCGCCGTCGAGCGCCCCCAGCGCGTGGGCGCGGTGGCCGCGATGATCTACCTGCTCTTCAACGAGGGCTACTCGGCGACGGGCGGCGCCGCGCCGATTCGCACGCCCCTGTGCGAGGAGGCGATTCGCCTGGCGCGGGTCTTGCTGCGGCTCTTCCCAGGTGATCCGGAGCTGTTGGGGCTCGCCGCCTTGCTCCTCCTCCAGCACTCGCGCGCGTCCGCCCGTCTCGACGCCGCTGGCGCCATCGTGCTGCTCGAGGATCAGGATCGCTCGCGCTGGTCCCGCGGCGCGATCGACGAGGGCCTCGCGCTGCTCGACAAGGCGCGCCGCCACGCGCGGCCCGGCCCCTATCAGCTTCAGGCGGCGGTGGCGGCCGTGCACGCGCGGGCAGTCCATGCAAGCGACACGGACTGGGCGGAGATCGAGCGCGCCTACGCGGCGCTCGAGCGGGTCCAGCCCTCGCCGGTCGTGAGCCTGAACCGCGCCGTCGCCGTATCGAAGGTGCACGGGCCCGAGCGCGCTCTAGCGCTCCTCGATCCCTTGGCGTCGGCGCTCGACGGCTACTTCTACTTCTTCGGGGTGAAGGGCGCGCTGCTCCGCGAGCTCGGACGCGCCGAGGAAGCGCGCGCCGCATTCCGCCGCGCCATCGCCCTCGCACACACGCCCGCGGAGGCCGCCCACATCCGGCTCCAGCTCGAGCGACTCGCTCAGGCGGACGAGCTCTCGAGCGCTCGGTAGCTCTGGAAGGAGGCGACCGGCCGGATCTCGAGCGCGCCCGGCGTGCGGCCGCGGGCCAAGAGGCGCGCGGCCTCGATCGCGTCGTCGAGCCCTTCGCACTCGAGCAGGTAGAAGCCCAGCAGCTGCTCCTTCGTCTCGGCGAAGGGGCCGTCGAGGACGAGCTCCTGGCCGCCGTGGCGGAGCGTGGTCGCGGTGGTAGTCGGCATCAGCCGCAGCGCCGTCCCGAGCTTGCCTTTGGCGTGCAGATCGCGCTTCGCGACGCCGATCGTCGCCATCATGCCCTCTTCCTGGGCCGGGCTCAGCGAGGCGACCGCCGCCTCCGACGAGTAACAGAAGACCACGTAGAGCATCTTCGCCTCCGTCTGCCATTTTCTAGCGCGCCACCATCCCAGGACGCAGAGCCTGCGGCGGAACCGACAGGTCGAGCCGCCGGTCGGATTCCGCCCCCGCCGTACGTCCTTTGGGGCAAAATCCACCATGGAGGCTCGCATGGCCCAGGCAAACGGCTCGCTCCTCGTGCTCGTCGCGACCCGCAAGGGACTCTGGCTCGCGTACGGCGACTCCGAGAGGCGCTCCTTCCGGCTCGACGGGCCGCACTTTCTCGGGCACGAGATTCACCACGCGGTCCTCGATCCACGCGACGGGCGCACGCTCCTCGTCGCCGCCAAGACCGGCCACCTGGGCCCAACGGTCTTCCGCTCGCCCGATCTCGGCAAATCGTGGAAGGAGGCCGCCGAGCCGCCGGCCTTCCGGAAGGCGAAGGAGGGCGAGACGGGCCTCGCCGTGAATCACGTCTTCTGGCTCAGCCCCGGGCACGCGAGCCAGCCCGGCGTCTGGTACGCCGGCAGCTCGCCGGAGGGTCTCTTTCGGACGACGGACGGCGGCGTGACCTGGCAGCCGGTGGCCGGCTTCAACGAGCACCCGACGTACCACATGGGAGTGGCCGGGACCGGCGGCACGCCCGACGGTCCGGTGCTCCACTCGATCCTGGTCGACCCGCGCGACGCGCGGCATCTCTACATCTCGATCTCCGGCGCCTGCGGCGGCACCTTCGAGAGCGACGACGAAGGCGAGAGCTGGCGGCCGATCAACGCCGGCGTGCGCGTCGATTTCCTTCCCGATCCGTATCCCGAGGTCGGCCAGGACCCGCACTGCGTGCGGCTCCATCCGCTCGCGCCCGACGTCCTCTACCAGCAGAATCACGTCGGCATCTACCGGCTCCATCGCCCCGACGGCCGCTGGGATCGCATCGGCGACAACATGCCGCGCGACGTGGGCGACATTGGCTTCCCGATGGTGCTGCACCCGCGCGACCCCAACACCGCCTGGGTGTTCCCGATGGACGGCACGCAGGTGTGGCCGCGCGTGAGCCCCGATGGGCGGCCGGCGGTCTACAAGACGCGCGACGGCGGCAAGAGCTGGGAGCGCTGCGACACGGGCTTCCCGCGCGAGCAGGCCTGGCTCACCGTGCGCCGGCAGGGCATGACCGCCGACGCGCGCGATCCCGTTGGACTGTACTTCGGGACGACCTGCGGCGAGCTCTGGGGGAGCTCGGACGAGGGCGCGCGCTGGAGCTGCCTGCGTGCGCCACCTGCCGCAGATTCACGCGGTCGAGGCCGCCGAGGTCGCCGCGTGAAAGTCGCGATCCCTTCGCCGCTGCGCTCCTACACCGCTCAGCGTCAGGAGGTGGAGGCGGAGGGGCGGAGCGTCGCCGAGCTGCTCTTCGATCTCGACCGCCAGTTCCCCGGCATCCGCTTCCGCATGATCGACGAGCAGGACCGGCTGCGGCCCCACATGCGCATCTTCGTGAACCGCAAGGAGACGCGCGCCCTCGACACCGCGCTCGCCGGCGGCGAGGAGATCCACATCCTGCAGGCGCTCTCGGGCGGCTGAGGCGCCCGGCGGGCGCGGCCGTTGCGACGGCGGGCCGGCCGTCGCAAGCTCGTCCGCGTGGCAGAGGGAAGCTCGCAGCTCCGGGAGCGCCTGCGCGAGCGCGTGGAGGCGCTGGCGCAGCGCCACAACGTCCCGGGCGTGGCTGTCGGCGTCGATTGGGCCGGCGAGAGCTTTTTCGAGACGCGCGGTGTCACGCACGTCTCCCATCCCCTCGCGATCGACGAGCACACGCTCTTCCAGATCGCCTCGAACACCAAGCCCTTCACCGCGACGCTCGCCATGCAGCTCGTGGCCGAGGGCCGCATCGGGCTCGACGAGCCGGTCGGGAAGGTGCTCCCCGAGCTCGCGACTCCCGAGCCGCGTCACGACGCCGCGATCACGCTGCGCAACCTGCTCAGCCATCGCGTGGGCTGGGACGGCGACGCGCTCTTCGTGCGCCAACCGAATCCGCCGCGCCTCGACAACCTCTTCGAGGTGCTCTCCGGCGCGCGCCAGCTGGTCCCGCCCGGGGGCGTCTTCACGTACTCCAACGCGGCCTTCAGCGTCGCGGGCCGGATCGTCGAGGTGCTGCGCGAGAAGCCGTTCGCGGCGGTTCTGCGCGAGCGAATCCTCGAGCCGCTGGGCATGAAGCGCACCTGCACGCGCGCGGACGAGGCGATCTTCCATCGCGTGGCCATGCGGCACCTGACGCTCCCCGGACGCGAGCCGATCCCGCTCTCGGGCGGCGGCTGGCAGCGCGGCTGGGAGCTCGCGCCGGTGGACACTCCGGCCGGTGGGATCCTGAGCAGCGCGTCGGACCTGCTGCGCTGGCTGCGCTTCTGGCTCGGCCGACCGGACGAGGGGGCGGGCCGGCCGCTCGACGACGCCACGCGCGCGCGCATGGCCGAGGACCAGCTCCCGCCCTGGAATCCGCAGGCGGGGCAAGCGATCGGCTGGGCGGTGCGCCGCGACCCTTCGGCGCGCCTCCTCTCCCATGGGGGCCTGACGGCCGGCTACTGCAGCTTCACCCTGTTCGCGCCGTCGCTCGATCTCGCCATGGTCGTGCTCACCAACGCGACGAGCGGCTCGCTCCTCCACACGGAGCTCACGCGCTGGCTCGTGGCCGAGGTCGGCGGACGGCCTTGGGTGGATCCCCAACCGCTCGCAACCCCGCCGGAGCTCGCACCCTATGCGGGAAGCTATTGGGGCGCCTTCGGCGTCACGACCGTGAGCGTCGTGGCCGGCGAGCTCGAGCTCGCCACGGCGCGCCATCCGACGGACGACGGGTCCTGGCAGCCTCCGGCCGAGCCGCCGCTGCGCGCGCGCCTGTGCAGCCCGAAGCTCGCGCTCGCCGTCGCACCCGAGGCGAGCCGCGGCGCGCTCGTCGACTTCGACCCGACCACCGATCCGCCCGGCTGGCTGCGCGTCGGCGGGCGGATCTGCGTGCGCCAGTGAGGTCCGCCATGCGCCGCGCCGCGCTCGGGATCGCCGCGTCGTTCGGGCTCGCGCTCGGAGCGAGTGCGCAGCCGGCGCCGGCGGCCGCACCGAGCGCGGCGCCCGCCACCGCCGAGCCCGCCCCTCCGACGCCGATCCCGATCCCGTCGCTCGTGATCGAGGCCGAGGCCGCGGACAGCTTCTCGCGCAGCGCGGCCGCCTGGCTCACGCCCCGGCCCGAGATCGTGGCGATCGAGCGGGCGCTGGCGCAGCTCGAGCCGCGCCTCCAGGAGCGCGAGGGGCAGACGAACGCGCAGATCGCCGAGCGGGCCTCCCTCTTCGCCCTCGATGCCGAAGCGTCCTACTGGCGGCAGATGCGCCTCTTGCTCGCGAGCTGGCGGCAGGCGCCGACGGATCGCCTGGTCGCCCTCGAGCGTTGGATCGACGAGCTGCACAAGCGCACCGAGATCTGGTCGGCGACGCGCACGGCAGCGCGCGAGGGCGAGGCTCCGCCCGAGGCCCTGCGCCGCATCGCGAGCGTGCTCTCGGCGCTGAGCCGCGCCCAGGGCCAGGCGAACAAGGCGCGGCGCAGCCTGGTCGACCTCCAGGCGCGCATCACCGGCCGCGAGGCGAACGCGGCCCTTGCGCTCGAGCGCCTGGCCGAGGCGCACCGGCTCGAGCGCGCTGCGCTCCTGCTGCGCAACAGCGTGCCGGTGTGGGCCGCATTCCAGCGGCACCGCGAGGTCGCCGCGGTCGTCGCCGAGGTCCGCGGGCGCATCGCTGCGGAGCTCGAGGTGGCCAAACTCTACGCCCGCCTCTCGGGCGCGCGCTTCGCCCTGCAGGGCCTCCTGTTCGCAGCTTCGATCCTGCTCGCGCGCTCCATCCGGCCGCGCACCGAGGCGCTGAAGGACGACCCGCGTCTGGCGGGCTCGTCGATCATCTTCGACCGCTACGTCTCCTCGGCGCTGCTCCTGGCGCTCGCCTTCGCGCCGCTCATCCATCCGGCCGCGCCGAGCCTGCTCGGGAGCGCGCTCCAGGTGGCGTTGATCCCGGTGGTGCTTCGTCTGCTGCCGGCGCTCGTCGATCGCGCAATCGCCCCGACGATCTGGCCGATCGCGCTCTGCGCCGCCCTCGATCTGGTGCGCGTCGAGCTCGCGAGCGCGGACGCCGTGGAGCGCGGCCTCTTCCTGATCGAGCTCGCCGCCGCCTCGGGCACGCTGCTCTGGATGATGCGCCCGGCCAGGCTCACCGAGATCCGCGACCCGAGCCAGGTCCCGCGCGGCCTCCAGCTCGCGCTGCGCACGGCGCTCGGCCTGCTGCTCGGCTCGCTGGTTGCGAGCTCGCTCGGCTGGACGAACCTCGCGCACCTGGTGGGCAGCGGAACGCTGCGCAGCGCCTACGCCGCGCTCGTGCTGTACGGAGGCGCGCGCGTCGTGCGCGCGAGTCTGCGCGCGCTGGTCCAGAGCCAGTGGCGCACGCGCTCGCCGCTGCTGCGCGACCACGGAGCCGCCGTGATCCAGCAGGGGACGCGCGTGGCGAACAGCGTGGGGCTCGTCGTCTGGGCGGCTCTCACGCTCGCCGGCGTCGGGCTCTGGGATGGCTTCGTGAAGCTCGTGAGCGAGCTGTGGACGCACCCGCTCGGCTTCGGCTCGCTCTCGATCTCGCTCGGCAGCGTGCTCACCTTCTTCCTCACGCTGCTCGTGGCGGTGACCCTTTCGCGCCTGCTGCGCTTCGTCCTCGAGGCGGACGTGCTGACGCGCTTCGATTCCCGGCGCGGTCTCAGCCACGCGCTCTCGCGGACGGCGCAGTACGTGGTCCTCCTGTTGGGCTTCTACGTCGCCGCGACCGCCGCCGGCATCGACATGAACCGCTTCACGCTGCTGGCGGGCGCCCTCGGCGTCGGCATCGGCTTCGGCCTCCAGAACATCGTGAACAACTTCGTCTCCGGGCTGATCCTGCTCTTCGAGCGCCCGATCCAGGTGGGCGACGCGATCGAGGTCGGCGGCGTGCTGGGCGACGTGACCCGCATCGGCGTGCGCTCGAGCACCCTGCGCACCGCGCAGGGCGCCGAAGTGATCGTGCCGAACGCGACGCTGATCGCCGAGCGCGTGGTGAACTGGACCTTTACCGACCGCGCGCGCCGCAGCGAGCTGCGCGTGGGCGTCGCCTACGGGAGCGACCTGCGCCGGGTGATGGATGTGCTCGTGGCCAGCGCCAAGGCGCAGCGCGGCGTGCTCCCCTATCCCGCGCCGACCGCCCTCTTCCTGGGCTTCGGCGAGAGCTCACTCAGCTTCGAGCTGCGCTTCTGGACCCAGTTCGACCAGATTCCGGATACGCCGAGCGAAGTCGCGATCGCCGCGCACGCTGCGCTCAAGGAGGCGGGAATCGAGCTCCCCTTCCCGCAGCGCGACCTGCACGTGCGCTCGCTCGATCCGGGCGTGGCCCAATCGCTCGCGGGCACGCGCAAGTAGTGCGCGGGTCGCGGGAGAAGTGCGTCGCGCTCGGGGCCCTGCTCGCCGGGGCCCTGGGGACGGCGGCGCTCGCGGGCTCCGAGGCCCCGGCGCGCCTCGCGCTCGGCGGGCCGGCGCCCACGGTGGAGAGCGAGGCCCAGCTGCGCGCCTTCCTCGACGAGCTCGAGGTGCAGGAGGTCGCGCTGGGCGAGGCCGCGAGCCTCGAGGGGTACTACCAATGGCGCGGCGAGACGCGGCATCTGGTCGCCGAGACCAGCCGCTTCCTGAACGACCTGCACAACCGGCGCGACTACGCCGCCATCGTCGAGCGCTGGCGCGGCCAGGTGAGCGACCCGACGCTCGCGCGCCGGCTCGAGCTCCACCATCTCGACTTCCTGCAGTCGCGCGCCGACCCCGCGCTCGTGAACGAGCTGTCGGATCTGCAGACCGCGCTCCAGGACGGTTTCGCGAGCTTTCGTTTCCAAGTGGGCGACCGACCGCGCACGCTCACCGAGCTCTCGGAGATCGCCACCACGCAGTCCGATCGCGCGCTGCGGCGCGACGCGTTCCTCGCGCGCGCGCAGGCGAGCCCGCGCTTCACGCCCGAGATCGTGCGCGCCATGCGGCTCAACGACCAGATCGGGAAACAGGCAGGGTTCGAGAACGGCGCGGAGGCGGGGCTCGCGCGCGCGGGCCTCACGCGCACCCGCGTGCTCGCCGACCTCGACGCCTTCGAGCGCGGCACGCATGCGCTCTACCAGGGCTTGCTCCAACGGGCGCAGCGGGAGCTCGGCGTGTCGCGCCTCGAGCCGTGGGACCTCGACTACTGGCTGCGCACGCAGGAGCTCGCCGGCGGAAGCGACGCCTGGCCGCGCGAGCCGGGCGTCGCGCGCCTCCGCGTGCTGATGACGGACCTGGGCTTCGCTCCGGAGCGGCTGCCGATCGACGTAGAGGTGCGCGACGTGCCGACGGGCGGCATCGCCTTTCCGATTCGCACGCCCTACGAGGCGCGCCTGCTCACGAATCCGTTCACCGGCTCGAACTTCTACGAGACCCTCTTTCACGAGTACGGGCACTGCCTGAACATGGTCCTGGTCCGCGGGGACCTGCCCTGCGATCCTGATGAGTCTCGATCCAGAGCCGCTGAGCGAGGGCCTGGCCGAGACGCTCGGGCACTTCGCCTACGACCGACACTGGCTCGAGCGCGCAGCCGGCGTCGACGCGAAGCGCGCGGCCCGACTCGAGCGCATCGGAAAGCTCCAGCTGCTCCTCTGGCTGCGCCGCTCGATCGCGCTCAACGCCTCGGTCGAGATGATCGCCTACGGGACCCCGAGCCCGGACCTCGAGAGGATCCTGCGCGAGCAGTACAGGCGTTGGGTCGGGGTGGCACTCCCGCCCGGAGACTTCAGCGGGGCGCGGATCGAGCTCGGCACCTCGCCAGCGCTCTTCCACGCGTACTTGTACGCCAACATGGTCGCGACCCAGCTGCGCGAGGCGATGCAGAAGAGCTTTGGCGTCGAGGATCTGACGCGCGAGCCGCGCGTCGCGGGCTGGCTCAGCGAAGAGATGTTCGCGCCGGGGAGCAGGCTCCCGTGGCAGGAGAAGGTGCAGCGCGCGACGGGCGCGCCCCTCGGGCCGGACGCCCTGGTGCGCTATCTCGCGGGCGCTGGGGAGCCCTGAGCGCTGTCCGCCGCCCCTCGCCCGATGCCCGCTGGAGGAGACATGACCGCACCGCTCGCAGGCGTCCGCGTCCTCGAGGTCGCCAACTGGCTCGCCGCGCCCGCCGCGTGCGCGCTGCTCGCCGACCTCGGCGCCGAAGTGATCAAGGTCGAGCCTCCCAACGGCGACGTCTATCGCGCCTTCGTGCTGCGCTCGATGGGCTACTCGCACGAGTTCGCGGGCAACTACTGCTTCGAGCTCGACAACCGCGGCAAGCGCTCGGTGAGCGTCGCCCTCGACAAGCCCGGCGGCCCCGAGCTCGTGCGCCGCATGGCCGAGCGCAGCGATGTGTTCGTCACGAACCTGATCCAGGGCCGGCGCGAGCGCTACGGGCTCACGTACGAGGACGTGCGCGCCGTGAACCCGCGCGCCGTCTACGCCTCCTTCAGCGGCTACGGCTCACGGGGCCCCGATCAGAATCGCCCGGGCTTCGACTACGCCGCCTTCTGGGCGCGCTCGGGGCTCATGGGCCTGCTCGGCGAGCCGCCCTCGCCGCCGCCCTTGTGTCGGGGCGGGCAGGGCGACCACACGAGCGCGCTGAACCTGCTCGCCGCCGTGCTCGTCGGGCTGCGCCTGCGCGACCAGACCGGCGAGGGGCAGCACGTCGAGGTGACGCTCCAGGGCACGGGGATGTGGACGCTCGCGGGAGATCTGCAAGCGGCGCTCGTGGCGCGCGAGCAGCCCGCGCGCCACGACCGCTCTCGGCCCGCGAATCCGATCTGGAACTCCTATCGGACGGGCGACGGCGAGTGGGTGTTGCTCGTCATGCCGCAGCCCGACCCCTACTGGCCGCGCTTCTGTCGAGCGCTCGGCGAGCCCGACTGGGCCGCGGACCCGCGCTACGACAGCCTGGCGAAGCGGCGCGAGCACACGGTCGCTCTCACCGCCGCCATCGAGGCGCGCTTCGCGGTGCGCCCGCTCGCCGAGTGGGCCCGCCGCCTCGACGCGGAGGGCTTGATCTGGGCGCCCGTCGCGAAGCTCACCGACGTGATCGACGACCCGCAGGCGCGCGAGATGGGCTGGTTCACGACGCTCGACCACCCGACGCTCGGCCGCTTCGAGACGCTCGCCACGCCCTTCCACGTGTACGGCGCGGACGTGCGCCCGCGCGGGCCGGCCCCCGAGGTGGGCCAGCACACGCTCGAGCTGCTGGCCGAGCTCGGTATCGAGGGGGACGAGCTCGCGCGCCTTGCGGTGGACGGCGTGATCGGTTGAGGTAGTCCCGAGGAGGAGACGTGGCGGAGCTCTTCACCAGCGAGAACCTGATCGCGCTGCTCACGCTCACGAGCCTCGAGATCGTGCTCGGCATCGACAACATCGTCTTCATCTCGATCCTGGTGGGGAAGCTGCCGCCGGCGCAGCAGGCCGCGCGCGCGCCGCCTCGGCCTGCTGCTCGCGATGGGCATGCGCATCGCGCTGCTGCTCACGATCACCTGGGTGATGGGCCTGACGCGGCCGCTCTTCGCGCTGCTCGAGCACGCCTTCACCGGCCGCGACCTGATCCTGCTGCTCGGCGGACTCTTCCTGGTGGCCAAGGCGACCTGGGAGATCCACGACAAGCTCGAGGGCGGCGAGCACGGCCAGCGCGCGGCCCGCGGCGGCGAGCTTCGGCGCGATCCTCGTCCAGATCATGCTGCTCGACATCGTCTTCTCGCTCGACTCGGTGATCACCGCCGTCGGCATGGCGCGCGACGTCGCGATCATGATCGCCGCCGTGGTGATCGCGGTGCTCGTGATGCTGGTCTTCGCGGGCAGCGCATCAGCGCCTTCATCGAGCGCCACCCGACGCATGAAGATGCTGGCGCTCTCGTTCCTGCTGCTGATCGGCGTGGTGCTGATCGCCGACGGCTTCGGCCAGCACGTCTCGCAAGGGCTACATCTACTTCGCGATGGCCTTCTCGCTCTTCGTCGAGATGCTGAACCTGCGCATCCGCAAGGCGGTCGAGCCGCCCGTGCACCTGCACCAGAGCTACGTGCCGGAGAAGTAGCGACTCTACCGGTCGCGCTCGCCCGCCTCGAACAGGCCGAGCTGGCGGCGGCTCGCCGGCGCTCCTTCGATCTCGAGCAGGCGCTGCTTGGTCGCCACGCCGCCGCGCGCCGTGAAGCCGCCGAGCTTCCCGCCCGCCGCGACCACCCGGTGACACGGCACGACGATCGAGAAGGGGTTGCGCGCGAGCGCCTGGCCCACGTCGCGCGCGAGCAAGCGATCGCCGAGGCGCTCGGCCACCTCGCCGTAGGTGAGGGTCGCACCAGGCGGAATGGTGCGCGCCACCTCGTACACCCGCCGGTGGAGCTCCGGCACGCCCGCGAAGTCGAGCACCACGGCGGAGAGATCGCGCCGCTCGCCGCGCAGCAGCGCCGCGATGCCCTCGCGCGCGGCCGCCACGGCGGGCGGAGGCGAGAGCTCGCGGGCGCCGGGGTGGCGCCGCCGCAGCCTCGCGCGCGCCTGGGCCTCGCTCGGCTCGGGGAGCTGGATGCCCGCGATCCCCCGTTCGCCCCAGGCGATGCCACTGAAGCCCAGCGGTGTCTCGAACACGGTGAAGCCGGTCGCCGTCCCGTCCACGCTCTCTTGCGTAGCACTTCAGGGCGTCCCCTGGCCTAAGCTGCCGACGCAAGGAGGCATCGCCCCGATGCTCGCGTCCCGCGCTCTTCTCCTGGCGCTCCTGTGTGCCGCCTCGCTCACGGCTTGCTTCGGGCCCTCGGAGCGCAGGCCCGGGATGTGGCTCTCGGGGGAGGTGGCTTCCCTCCCCGACGACTGGAGCTTCACCGACGCCGACAAGGAGATCGCGATCCAGGTCTCGACGCCGTACCTGTTGCCGCACTCGGTCACGATCTGGTGCGCCGCGCTCGATGGCGCGCTCTACGTGGGCGCCCGCGATCCCGAGACGAAGCACTGGCCGGGCTGGGTCGACCGCGAGCCGAACGTGCGGCTGGGCATCGCCGGGAAGGTCTACGAAGTCCGCCTCGCTCCGCTCGACGACGCGCCCACCCTCGAGCGGCTGAAGGTGGCCTATGGCGTGAAGTACGCGCTTCCGGCGCCGGCGGCGGGAACGCCGACTCCGGCTTTGCGCTACTGGCGCGTGGAGGCCCGCGGATAGCGCGGCAGTCGGAGCCCGAGCGCCGGGGCGGGCACGGGCGAGACGTCGAGCTGTGCCAGCACGGGCAGGTGGTCCGAGAGCGGGGTGCCGGTTCCGTCCACGAAGCGCGTGAGCACCTCGTAGTCGAGCGCGGTGATCTGCACGGCGTTGCCGCTCCGGAAGAAGATCTTGTCGACGAGCTCGCAGTCGGGTCCGCTGCCGTCGTTGCCGGTCCCGCGCGGCGGCGGGCAGCCGGAGTCGTTGTGGTGACCGGACGCTGGCACCACACCGCCCTTCGCGAGCGAGATCCACACGTCGGTGAACCCGGCGGCCAAGAGGTCTCGGAGGTTGCTGCTGCCGCGCGTGTAGAGGCTGTTGGTGTCGCCGGCCACGATCACGGCGCGGCCGGCGGAGCTCGCGTTGATGGCCGTGATCAGCTGCGTGATGTTGGCGCGGCGCGCGGTCACGCTGCCCGAATCCGAGCCGGCGTCGGCGTGGAGGTTGTAGAGATCCACCTCCAGCCCGCTCGCGAGCGTGATGCGCGCGAAGGAGAAGCCCTTCTCGGCGAGGCAGTCGCCGCCGTCCGAGCTGTCGATTCCGAAGCAGTTCGCCCACTGCGTCGGCGCGTAGCCGGCGACGCCGGGGAAGTCGGAGAACAGCGTGAGGCCATCTCCCACGCTCTCGGGCTGCCGCGGCACCTCGAGCGGCGACTCGTACGCGTAGGGGTGACCCGTGAGGACCGCGTAGTAACCCGGGTCGAAGACCTCCTGCAGGACGCGGATCGCCGGTGCGCGGACCGCATCGAGGAGCGGCGACATGGCGTTGAACGCCGCCGTGCGGTCCGGGAGCACCGGCTGCGGTAGGCCATGCGTATTGTAGGTGAGCACCGTGACCGTCTTCGCCGCGGCCGTCCCCGGGTCTCCGAGCGATCCGATCGCCAGCAAAAGCCCAAGGCCGAGTCCGCTACGTCTTCGCCACCGGGGGATCACGACGCCCAATAGACGTCGCCATTCCGAGGATGGTTCTCGGTGCGGCGCTCGCGGCGCTATTGGCGCGTGGGGGTCCGCCGGCGAAGCGCCGCCAGTGCTCCGAGCAAGAGCAGGCCGAGCGCGGGCTCGGGAACGAGCGACACGTCGAACTGCGCCAGCACGGGGAGGTGGTCCGAGAGCGGCGCGCCGAGGTTGTCGACGAAGTTCGTGAGCACGTCGTAATCGACCGCGGTGATCTGCACGGTCGTGCCGCTGCGGAAGAAGATCTTGTCCACGAGCTCGCAGTTGGGACCGCTGCCGTCGTTGCCGGTTCCGCGCGGCGGCGGACACCCCGAGTTGTTCGCGGGGCCCGTGGTCGGCACGATGCCGCCCTTCACGAGCCAGACCCACGCGTCGGTGAGGCCGGCGCCCGACAGCAGGGTCGCGATGTTGTCGGTGTCGCGCGTGTACAGGCTGTTCGTGTCGCCCACGACGATCACGGCGTGGCCGACGGAGTTCGCGTTGATGGCCGTGATCAGCTGCGTGATGTTCGCGCGGCGCGCGGCCTGGCTGCTGGCGTCCTGCCCGGCGTCCGCGTGCAGGTTGTAGAAGTCCACGTCGATGCCGGCGGAGAGCGTGATGCGCGCGAAGGAGAAGCCCTTCTCCGCGAGGCAATCGCCGCCGTCCGAAGTTGTGGTGCCGAAGCAGTTGCTCCACCGCGTCACGGCGTAGTTGGCGACACCGGGGTCCGAGAGGAGCGTGAGTCCGTTCCCGACATACGGCGGCGGAGCCGGCGGCGGCGTCGGCGTTCGCGGCGCCGGCGACTCGAATGCGTACGGGGGAGCGGTGAGGATCGCGAAGTAGCTCGGGTCGAAGGCCTCTTGCAGAGCGAGGACAGCCGGTCCGGAGATGGCATCGAGCAGCGGCGACATCGCAGTGAACGCCGCCGTGCGGTCCGGGAGCAGGGGCTGCGGGAGCCCGTGGGTGTTGTAGGTGAGCACGTTGACCGACACCGCCGCCGCCGGCTCGAGGCCCGCGACCGAGCCGATCGCCAGCGCCAGCCCGAATCCGAGTCCGCTTCGCCGCCGCATCCACACCTCCCCCGCCCGGCGCGGGCCGAGCCGCACCCGCCTACGAGGAAGTGGTGCCAACCCCTCGCTGGTGGCACCCAAAGGATGGGAATGTGGGTCTCCCCTAGGGGATTCTCAGGATCGGATCAGGAGCACGCCCAGGAATACGACGGCGACCGCGAGCCAACGCAGCCCCCCGATCCGCTCCCTCAGCCACAGGGCCGCGATCGCCACGGCGAAGAGCATGCTCGTCTCCCGCAGCGAGACGACGAGGGCCACCGGCGCCCGGGAGAGGGACCAGACCGCGAGCACGTAGGATGTGGTCGAGAGAAGCGGGAGGAGGAGCGCCTCGGGCCAGTGCCGGGAGAGCAGCGCCGGAAGCGGCGCGCGGCGCGCGGCGACCGGCGCCATCGCGAGGGCATTTGCCAGCACGCAGGCCGGGCCGTAGGAGAGCGGGGCGTCGGCAGTACGCGCGCCGTGCGAATCGGTGATCACGCTCGAGGCGCCGATGGCGGCCGCCAGCGCCGCGAAGCCGAGACCGCGCATCGTGATCGTGCGCGAGCGCTGCGAGGCCTCCCAGCCCAGGAGCGCGATCCCGCCGCCGACGCACAGCACGCCCAGCAGATTCGCGAGCGGGAGGCGCTCGCCGAAGACCGGAGCGCCGGCCAGCGCGACGAGCAGCGGATTGAGGCCGCGCAGGATCGGGTACGCCACCGCGAAGTCTCCCTCGCGATACGCGCGGCCGAGGAGCCGCTGGGCGGGCACGGAGAGCGCGATCGTGATCGCGATCCAGGGCCAGGAGCCGGCGCTCGGGAGGCCCGAGAAGAGGAGGAGCAGTGCGCTCGGCCACGAGGCGCCGATCACGAGCGCCGTGAGCGCGCCGGCGGGATCGGGCCGCGACTTCACCCACGCATTCCAGCTCGCGTGGAGGAGCGCGCTCGCGAGCATCGCGGCGAGGACGGGGGCGGCGATCACCCGGCGCTGGCCGCGCTCGCGAGCTCGGCGAGGCGGTCCTCCTGCCGCTCGAAGTCCTCGAGCAGCGCGAGCTGCGCGCGCGCACGCTCGAGGTTGTGGCCGGCGTGGTGCACGCGGAAGTAGCGGTCGCCGCGCAGGTGGTCGGCCAGGAAGCGCGAGCCGATCAGGAGCGTCATGAAGCGCGCGCCCAGCGTGAGCTCCGCGCGCTCGCTCGCGGCGAGGCTCGCGCCGGCGCCGCGCACGAAGCCCTGCGCCAGCGCGGCGAAGAGCGCCGGGTCGACGCGCACGCGCGCGAGGTCGCGCTCGTCCTCGGCGGCGCGGGAGGCCGCGCTGCGCGCGAGGTCGCCGAAGTCCGTGAGCGCGTAGCCGGGCATCACGGTGTCGAGGTCGATCACGCACAGGCCCTCGCCCGTGGCGTCGTCGAGCAGCACGTTGTTGAGCTTGGTGTCGTTGTGCGTGACGCGCCGGGCGAGCGCCCCGCTGCGCGCGAGCTCCTCGACGCGCGCGACGGCGGGCTCGCGCGCCAGCGCGAAGGCGAGCTCGCGCGCGGCAGCCGGCCAAGCGGCCGCAGGCGTCGGCCCGCGCGGCCTCCTCGAGCTCTGCGAGGCGCGCGCGCCCATCGTGGAAGCGCGGGAGGGTCTCGTGGAGCGGCGGGCTCGGCAGGTCGCGCAGCTGGGCGAGGAAGCGGCCGAAGGCCTCGGCCGCCGCGCGCGCTTCGGCGGGGCCGCGCACCACGTCGTGGCTGCTCGCGCCCGCGATGCGCGGGCTCGCGCGCCAGGTCTCGCCGCGCTCGTCCACCACGAACAGGCGCCCGTCGCGGCCCGGCACGAGCTCGAGCACGCGCCGCCCGAGGTCGGGCGCGCCGGCCCGCGCGAGGGCTCGGCGCTGGTGCGCGAGGACGCGCGCGATGTTCTCCATCACGCGCGCGGGCTCCGGGAAGACGCTTCGGTTCAGGCGCTGGAGGACGTACTGGCGCGGGCCGGCCGCGCCCTCGAACTCCGCGAGCAGCGTGTGGTTGATGTGACCGCTGCCGAACGGGCGCGAGCGCAGAAAGCGCCCGGGGATGTCGAACGCCTCGGCGACCCGGCGCTGCAGCGCCTCCTCACTGGCGTCGACCACTCGGCCTGCTCCACGCTCGGGCGCGAGGTCGCGTGAAGCCGTCGCTCCCCACCCTCGAGATCCCGCGTCTGGCGCACAGGGTCGTGATCGACGGGGACCTCCACAAGGCCCCGTGGCGCGCGCTCGCGCCCGTAGGGCTCGCGCCCTCTCACGGCCGCGCGCCCGCGCCGGTCGGGCCTGCGCCGCAGCCCACGGCGCTGCGCGCTTGCCACGATGGCGAGCGCCTCTACCTCGCCTTCGCCTGCGAGGATCGCGACATCTGGGGCTCCTACACCGGGCGCAACGAGCCGCTCTACGAGGAGGAGGTGGTCGAGGCGTTCCTCTCGCCCGGCGACGACCCGCGCCGCTACTTCGAGCTCGAGGCGAACCCGCGCGGTGCTTGGTTCGAGGCGCGCGTCGAGAGCCCGGAAGGTCAGCGCCGCAGCATGCGCGTCGACCGGGACTGGGTGTGCGCGGGCTGGGAGCGGGCGGTCCGCGTGCGCGGGCGGCTCGCGGGCGACGCCGCTGACGCCTGGTGGCATGTCGAGTGGGCGATCCCGTTCGGCGCGCTGGACGCGCCGGCCCCTCGCCCGGGCGAGCGTTGGCGGGCGAACTTCTATCGCATCGATCGCGCCGGCGCGGGCGAGTTCTCGGCCTGGTCTCCCACGCTGGCCGACCCGCCCGACTTCCACGTCCCCGACCGCTTCGGCGTGCTGGTCTTCGCGTGAGAATCGAAATTTCGGGGTCAGACCCCGATATTTCGATTCGCGAGCTCAGCTCGACGGCTTCTTCTGCTCCGCGACGCGGTAGTCGCCGAAGGGCGCGGTCGCGCTCCTGGAGTGCCTGGGTCAAGCCGCCGCGCATCTTGGTGATGAACTCGTGGAAGCTCGCCTGGTGGGTGCCGAGCGCGCAGAGCTCCGTGCCCACGCGCAGGGCGGTGCGCATGCCCATCATCTCCATCTGGCGGTGCACGAGGCGCTTGTTGAGCTGCACGATGTCGGGCGGGAGCTGCGCGACGCGCTGGGCCAGCTCGAGCACGCGCGCCTCGAGCTGGTCGGCGGGCACGGCCCGCGTCGCCCAGCCCAGGCTCGCCGCCTCCACGCCCGAGATCGAGTCGCCCGTCACCATCATCTCCATCGCCATGCGCATGCCCACGAGCCAGGCGTGGAAGTGCATGTCGGGCACGCCGAAGCGCACCGCCGGGTAGCCGATCTGCGCATCCTCGGCGCAGTAGACGAGGTCGCAGCCCGTCGCGAGCTCGCTCCCGCCGGCGAGGCAGTAGCCGTGCACCTGGGCGATCACGGGCTTGGCGAGGTCCCAGATCCCCATCCAGCCCTCGGTCACGTGGCGCGGCCACTGGCCATCGCCGCCCGGCGTGTAGTAGGGCAGGGACTGCCCTTCGTTGCCGCCGCCCAGCTCGTAGCCCGCGGAGAAGCACTTCCCCGCGCCGCGCACGATCTGCACGCGCACGTCGGGATCGGCGTCGCCGCTGGTGAGCGCGTGGATCACCTGCCCGCGCAGCGCGTGGTTGAGCGCGTTGCGCTTCTCGGGCCGGTTCAGAGTCACGCGCCGCACGTGCGGCGCCGGCTGGTCGACGAGGACGACGGTGTACTCCACGAGGATCTCCCTGCGGGCGAAGCCGCAAAGGCGCGGACGATAGACCGGATCGGCCGGGCCGGTGTCAATCTCGCGATCTCCGTGTAGAACACGCCCGTGTCCGCACCCGAACCCAGCGCGCTCGCTCGCCTCCGGCTCCGGCTCGACGGCGCGCGGGAGCGCCATCGGCGCACGTTCTGGATCCTGCACTCGATCTGGGCGCTCACGAACGGCGCTCTGGTCGTGGCGCTCGCCGAGCAAGCCGGGCGCTTCTGGGCGCTCGTGCTCGGCGCGCTCGCCCTCACCTGGGGCTCGACGCTCTTCTTCTGTTGGAGGCGCTCGGCGGCGCCCTCGCTGCGCAGCGGGCTCGTCTCGTACGCGACGCGCGTGCTCTACCAGGAGACGCTCTTCTTCCTGCTGCCCTTCTACGTGCGCTCGAGCACGCTGGGCTCGGTGAACGTGGCGTTCACGCTGGCGCTGATCGGCCTCGCCGTGCTCGCCTGCCTCGATCTCGCCTTCGATCGCTGGCTGCGCGGCAGCGCCGCCTTCGCCGCGAGCTTCTCGTTCCTGGTCTCCTTCAGCGCGCTCCAGCTCCTGCTGCCGCTCGTCGCGCGCGTGCCCTACGCGCGCGCGGCCCCGCTCGCGCTGGTGCTGGCCTTCGCGGGCACGCTGGTGCTGCTCGGCGCCTCGCGCGCGCTCGGCTGGCGGCGGCGCGCCCTCGGCGCGCTGCCCTCGGCGGCGGTCGCGCTCCTTCTGCTGGCGGCGCCGCGGCTCGTGCCGCCGGCCCCCCTGCAGCTGCGCACGCTCACGCTCGAGCGCGGCGCGCTGATGCGCGCCGAGGCGCGCGTCGTGGCGCCGGTGCCGGTGCCCGTGGAGGTCAGCGTGCGCTGGACCCGTGCGGGCGAGCTCCTGCGCGAGTCGCGCATCGTGCACGTCACGGCACACGGCGCAGGCTTTCGCGTCTGGGATGAGGCCGCGGTCCCCGGCCCCGGCGCGCTGCGCGTCGAGCTCCTCACCGAGTCGGGTCAGCTGATCGGCCGGCGCGACTCGCCCGGGTAGCCGAGGAGCCTGACCCAGGAGTGGGACAGGCTCCTAGCCCGCCGGGTTCGCGGCCAGGTGGTCGAAGCGCCCCGCCGGCCGCGTGCGCGCGTACTCGCGCACGATCGGCTCGAGATCGGCGGGGCTCGCGCCGTGCAGGATCACGCCGTCGCACCCGAGATCGAATTGCTCGCGGATCTTGGCGACGCAGCGCGCTGGGCTCCCGGTCGCCGCGGGCGCGAGCCACGCCTCGGGGATGCAGCTTGGCGATCTGCTCGAGCTGCTCGGTCGTGGCGCGCGCGTCGATCGCGCCCGGGAACTTCCCCGCGAGCGGATCGGCGCGGAAGCGCGCGAGCACCGCCGGATCCCAGCGGTTCGTGCGCACGAGCAGGTCCCCGTAGGCCTGCAGGTAGGTGGCGAGCCGCCCGACCGTCTTCTTGAGCCGCAGCGCGTGGGGCAGGTGATCGCCGATCGTGGCGAAGCACGACCAGACGCGGACCCGCTCGGGATCGCGCCCCGCGCGCTCCGCAGCCTCCTTCACGCCCCGCACGCAGCGCGCCGTGGTCTCGTCGGTGAAGAAGGTGTGCAGCACGACGGCATCCATCGCGCGCCCGCCGAGCGCGAGCGAGTTGGGGCCGAAGGCGGTGAACGTGAGGGGAATCTCGCCGGTGTAGTCCGGCCCGAGCGCGAGCATCGGGTACTTCCCGCACGGACCGTCGTGTCCGATCACGCTCTCCCCGCGCCAGAGTCGCCGCATCAGCCCCGCGAAGTCCTCGAGCTGGGCCGTCGTGATCGCGGGCAGGCCGTAGGCCTTGAACATGGGCGCGATGCCGCGCCCGAGACCGAGCGAGAAGCGGCCGCCGGTGAGCCGGTGCATGGTCATCGCGTAGGCGGCCGTCACCATCGGGTGTCGCGTGTTGTGATTGGTGGCCGCCGTCGCGATGCCGAGCGTCCGGGTCAGCGCGCCCACCGCGCCCGAGAGCGTCGCCGCCTCCTTGATGTTGAAGCGCTCGGAGATGAAGCAGGAGCCGATCCCGAGGCGCTCGGCGTGGGCGACCTCGTCGATCAGCTCGGCCGGCGACTGGGGCTGGCCGGCCAAGGTGTAGAAGGAGAGCTCGTTCATCGCGGTGGGCATGCTGGCTCCTAGAGGAACTCGGCCGAGCCGAGGTCGAGCGCGTGGCGCGCGTGGCGGCGCGCCATCACCGTGAACATGTCGTTCCCGCGCGCGGTCTCGACCACGATCATCGAGGCGACGACCGTCACGGCGAAGCCCGCGAAGGCGCCGCGCCGATAGTCGGCCCAGCACTGCTCCCAGCTGTAGCCGCGCACGCCCGCGGAGAGCAGGGCCGCGTGGTAGTCCCGCACGAGCTCGCGCTCGATCGGTCGCCTCACCTCGGGCAAGAGCGATGCGCCCAGGAAGTAGGCGACGTCCGAGAGCGGGGACGAGAGCACGAGGCTCTGCCAATCCACCACACTCACCCGCGGCGGCCGCGCGCGCTCGTCGACGAGCAGGTTGTCGAGCCGGTAGTCGATGTGGACCAGGGACCAGGGCTCGGCCGGATAGGCGTGCGGCGGCCCCTGGGACTTCGCCACCGCTGCGAGAATCGCGCGCTCGTCGGGCGCGAGCCGCGCCTCGAAGCGCTCCAGGAAGCGCGGCAGCATGGCGGCGTAGAGCTCGCGGGAGCGCACGCTCGCCTCGGCGCTCGGCTCGGCGAGGAGCGCCCGCCCGCGCAGGGACGCGTCCTGCCAGCTCGGCGCGTGGAGCTTCACCAGCTCGGCCAGCGCCGCGCGCGCGATCTCCGGCCCGCAGCCCTCGAGCTGGTTGCCCTGCCGCGCCGGCGCCATGTCCTCGAGGATCAAGGCAAAGTGCGGGCCCTCGCCCTCGATCGCCGCGTACCAGCAGCGCGGGGTCGCGATCGGGAGGCGCGGCTTCAGCTCGCGGTAGAAGTAGACCTCGCGCGCGTAGTTGCGCAGGTCCACGCCGGTCTGGCGCGAGAGCGGGTCCAGGGACGGGAACTTCCCGACGAGCGTGCGCGGCGCGCCGGCGCACTCGCTCGCCAGGGCGAGCGTGAAGCGGATGCAGCGCCCGATCTGGCCGGTGCCGATCGGCTCGGCGCTGAAGTCGACCACGCGAGCGTCGCGCAGGCCGCTCGCGCGCAGCAGCTCGCTGAAGAAGCCCGGAGTGATCGTCTCGGGCGAAGGGATCGCAGCGGCCATGCGGCGCCGGCCCTACGCGGACCTCGGCAGGCGCGCGCGAGCGCGCTCGCCCGCATCGACGCGCGCCACGCCGGACTCGTTGCCCGAGAGCAACTCCGCCGCCAGCCGGATACGGTTGTCGAGGCGATGGATCACGCGCTCGCAGCGCCGCGCGCGCTCGAGCAGCGCATCCGCGCGGTCGGGGCTCGTGTGCGCCGTGACTCGCAGGCGGCCGCTCGCGCGCGAGATGCGGTCGCGCAGCGGCAGGAGCTCGGCGAGCTCGTTGCGGGCCTGCTCGTAGCGGAGGAGCGATTCGTGCATGTGGGGGGTGGACGCGTTCTACGACAGGCGACTGGTCGGAGTCAAGAGCGCTGGGCGCGATATGCGCCGTCTCCGCTCGAGCTGGAGCCCGCGTGCGCGGGAATCGGCCGCGCAGCATCAGGCGCTCCCACCAGGACGGGCGTCGCAGTCGAAGGTCGTTCGCTCCGAGCACGTGTCGCTTTCCGCGACGCGTCTCGAGCACGAGGCGACCATCGCCCAGCACCTCGCGAACGGCCCAGAGCTTGTCCACGGCGTAGCTGTAGGCCTCGCCGCGGCTCGGTCGGATCAGGCGGGCGCGCGGCCCCGGATGGGGGCTCTGCTTCGTGGCGCTGTAGATGACCCAATCGCCCACGCGATACGGAGGCCGGAAGCGCTCCCGCCACTGCTCCTCCCGACGGAGCTCACTCTACTCCGAACCCGCTCGCAGCTGAAGCGTTATCTCGCCTCGAGGCGCAGCGGGAGCGCTGCGAGCCCACGCAGGAAGATCTGCGGTTTCCAACGGCGGGTCCTTTTGCACCAGCTCGATGCGGGCGAAGCGCCGCAGCAGGCTCTCGAGCGCGAGCCGCGCCTCCAGGCGCGCGAGCGGCGCGCCGAGGCAGAAGTGGATGCCGTAGGCGAAAGCCAGGTGACGGTTCGGTGAACGCGCGACGTCGAGCGCCCCCGCAGCTGGAAACTGCCGCTCGTCGCGGTTCGCGGAGGCGATCATCGGCAGCACCATGTCGCCCCGGCGGATTTCGCAGACCGGCCCAGGCGACGTCCTCGCTCGCGATCTTGAGGGTTGCCGGCACTGGGCCGTCGAAGCGCAGCAGCTCCTCGACCGCACTCGGCACGAGCTCGGGGCGCGCGCGCAGCTGCGCGAGCTGATCCGGGCGGCCCAGCAGGTGGAAGAGCCCGTTGCCGAGCAGGTTCGTGGTGGTCTCGTGCCCCGCGAACAGCAGCAGAACGCAGTTCGCCACCACCTCGCTCTCGCCGAGCCGCCCGCCCTCGTGCTCGGCGGCGAGCATCAGGCTCATCAGATCGTCGCGCGGCCGCGCGCGGCGCTCGGCCAGCAGGCGACCGAAGTACTCGACGAGCCAGGCGACGCCGGCGCTCGCCTCTGCGAAGTTGTCGCGCCCGTCGGTCGCCCCGCCCAGGTAGGCCGCGAGCCGGTCCGAGGCGCGCTTGATCGGCTCGATGGCGTCGGGCGGCGCGCCGAGCAAGAGCGCGATCACGCGGGCTGGCAGCGGAAAGGCGAAGTCGCGCACGAAGTCCGCCTCGCCGCGCTCGGCGAGCGGGTCGAGCAGCGCGTCGATCGTGGCCTGGATGCGCGGCGTGCCCTTCTCGAGCTGGCGCGGCGTGAAGCTCTTCTGGAGCAGGGCGCGCAGCCGCGTGTGGTCGGGCGGATCGCGGAACACCAGCCAGTCGCGCAGCACCGCGGCCACGGCCTGCACCGCGCTGCGCTCGCTCGCGTAGCGCTCGCCGATCTTGCGGAAGCGATCCGACGAGAAACGGGCGGGCTGCTCGAAGATCGCGACCACGTCCGCGTAGCGCGTCACCACCCAGGCCGCGAGGCTCGCGCTGCGGTGGATGGGCTCGTGCTCGCGCAGCCACGCGTAGAGCGGGAACGGGTCGCGCACGTTGGCGGGGGCCTTGAGGTCGAGGTCGGGGGCAAGCGTCGGCAAGGCGAGGTCGATGCTACCGCCTCCCGCGTTCGGGCTGCGCAGCGTAGACTTCCGCCCCACTGCAGGAGGGCTCGGCATGATCCTCGAGCGTCTGGATCCGACGGCTTCCGAGTTCGCGCGCGCCACGGGCTGGGAGATCAAGCCGGAGGGCGCGTGCAAGGCACACGTCTGCGTGCCGCTCCCGGCGGGCGCGCGGCTCCCGGGCGGCCGCGTGGACGCGCGCGCCGTCGCAGGCCAGCTCGGCATGGGCATCGCGGAGTACCCGACCCGCAAGCTCTGGGCGCTCGGCCCCGAGTCGGGAGGGCGCGCGCTCACGACGGCGGTGGCGCCGGACATCACGCTGCCCGATCGCCACGGCCGGCCCTTCCGCCTGGGCTCGCTGCGCGGCACCAAGGTCTTCATGTGCGCGTGGGCGAGCTGGTGAGGCTGCCGCCTCGACCTGCCCGTGTGGCAGCAGATTCGCAGCGAGCTTCGCCCCCAAGGCCTCGAGATCGTGACCGTCGCCATGGACACGAAGGGCGTGGAGGCCGCCGGGCCCTGGATCGAGGCGGCCCAGCCCGACCACCCGAGCTTGATCGACGTCGAGCACTCGCTCGGCGCGCTGCTCGGCATCATCAACGTGCCGATGGGCGTCTGGATCGACGAGGACGGAGTCCTCGTGCGGCCCGCAGAGACGGCCTTCGCACCGCGCGGACCCGGCCGCGAGTTCACAGCGCCCGAGGACGCGCCCCAGCGCGTGAAGGACATGCTGGCGGAGGCGCGCAAGCTCAAGATCGACCCCGACACCTACCTGGCCGCGCTGCGCGACTGGGTCGCCAAGGGCAAGGCGAGTCGCTTCGCGCTCTCGCCCGACGAAGTCGTCGCGCGCTCGGCGCCGCGGCCCCGCGAGATCTCGCTCGCGGCGGCCCACTTCGAGCTCGGCCAGCACCTGCATCGCGCGGGGAGCGTCGAGGAGGCGCGGCCCTTCTTCCGCCAGGCGCATCGCCTGCAGCCCGAGAACTGGACCTACAAGCGCGAGGCCTGGAGCCTCGTGGATCCGCTGCAGGGTCCGACCCAACACTACGACGGCGACTGGCTCACGGACATCCGCAAGATCGGCGCGGAGAACTACTACCCGAAGGTCGACCTGTGACGCCAGTGAGCCGCGGACGCAAGCTCGCGCTCGGGCTCGGCCTCTTCGTCGCCGCAGGGATCGCGTTCATCGCGCTGCGACCGGCGGGGTTCAGCGTCGAGCGCTCGCTCACCATCTCCGCTTCGCCCGAGGCGATCTATCCCCACATCGCGAGCCTACGCGCGATGGACGAGTGGTCGCCCTTCGCCAAGATGGATCCCAAGCTGGTCACTCAGTACGAGGGCCCCGAGTCGGGCGTGGGCGCGATCTCCCGTGGGAGGGCCGCAGATGGGGAAGGGCAGGCTGCGCGTCACCGGCGCGACGCCCCCGACGCAGGTCGACATGGAGCTCGAGATGATCGCGCCGATGGGGGGCACGATCAGATCACGTTCCTGCTCGCGCCGGGGCCGGCGGCACGGACGTCACCTGGCGCATGCAGGGCCGCAACGGCTTCGTCGGCAAGGCGATGACGCTCGTCGGCGGCATGGACCGCATGGTGGGCCAGCCGTTCGAGGATGGGCTGCAGGCGCTGAAGCGGCTCGTCGAGAGCGCCTAGGTGTCGAGTCCGGGTGCGTTCGTCATCGGGGTCTCCGGATTCGGCTTTGAGGAGGGAGACCTCTGAGTGCCGGCGCTGGTTCGAGGTGCGATTCGGTGCGAATGCCCTGCTGCCGGCACGGCGCAGGCGGTGCGCAAGAAATGCGCAGAGTGAACTGAGGGTCGAGTAGCAGCCTCCGCTCCCATCGGCAGCCCACTCGGCCTCGAATGTCGGAGCCGTCAGCTCGGTACTCCTCGAGCACTGCCCATGGAATCGCTCGGGCGCCAGCAGCGCGGCAGCGACGCTCGGCCCGTTCCTCCCGGTGAGGTACCTTGACGTTGACAAAACATAGCCCTAATCTAAAGGCATGCAGCGCCGACATAAACAACTCACGTTCGACGATTACCGCCTCCACTCGGGGCGAGGCGGGCCGCGGGTCGGCGCAGGCCGCCCGCGCGGTCCACGACCCCGGGTCCTGCACCGCGAGCGCGAGAAGGTCCCCGCGTCCTGCCCTGTGCATGTGACCCTGCGAGCGCGCCCGGGGCTCCCGTCCCTCCGCAGTGCGCGCGTCGTCAGCGAGTTCCAGCGCTCCCTCGCCCAAGCGAACGAGCGCGGCCGCTTCCGCGTCGTCCACTACTCGCTCCAGCGCGATCATGCCCACCTGATCGTCGAGGCAAGCGGCAAGCAAGCCCTGGCGAGCGGCATGAAGAGCATCGGGGCGCGGCTCGCCCGGGCGTTGAATCGCGTCTTCCGGCGGCACGGGTCCGTGCTCGACGGGCGCTACCACCACCGGCTGCTGCGCACACCCCGCGAGGTGCGGCGTGCCCTGGCCTACGTTCTCTTGAACGTTCGCAAGCACTGGCGGCAGCGCCATGGCGAGCCGCCGCCCGTTCGCCTCGATGCCGCGTCCTCGGGCGCCTGGTTCGAGGGCTGGAGGCGGATGCTCCCGAGAGCCCCAGACCCGGGCCCCCGGGCCGTCGCGACGCCTCGCACCTGGCTCTTGCGGATCGGCTGGCGGCGCCACGGGCTCATCGACCCGGGCGAGCTGCCGGGAAGCCCCACGTGGCGAAGCGGGGGCCGGCCACACGGCCCCGCGCAGCCTTCCCTCTAAAGCCCTTCTTCTCTGGGGAGCCCGCTCTGCGAAGCTTCCCTACCGCTTCCAGCTCGGATCGCGCTTCTGGAGGAAGGCGTCGATCCCCTCGACGGCGTCGGGCTCCATCATGTTCGCGGCCATCGTGTCCCCGGCGAAGCGATAGGCCTCCGCCAGCGGCAGCGCGAGCTGGCGGTAGAACATCTCCTTGCCGATGCGGACGGCGGAGGCGGGCTGCGCGGCCAGGCGCTGCGCGAGCTTCGCGACGGTGGCGTCGAGCTCCGCGGCCGGCACCACGTGGTTCACGAGGCCGATCCCTTCGGCGGTCTTCGCATCCACGAACTCCCCGGTGAAGAGCAGCTCGAAGGAGCGCTTGCGGCCCAGATTGCGGGAGATCGCGACCGAGGGCGTCGAGCAGAACAGGCCCAGGTTGATGCCGCTGGTCGCGAAGCGCGCGTTCTCCGAGGCGACGGCCAGGTCGCAGCTCGCGACGAGCTGCGCGCCGGCCGCGGTGGCCACGCCGTGCACGCGCGCGATCACCGGCTTGGGCAGCTCGACCACGCTCTGCATCATGCGACCGCAGCGCGCGAACAGGTCCTCGTAGTAGGCCTGCTTCGGCGTCGCGCGCATCTCCTTCAGGTCGTGGCCGGCGCAGAACGCGCGGCCGGCGCCCGCGAGCACGACGGCGCGCACCGCGTCGTCGCCCGCGATCTTGTCGAGCGCGTCCTGGAGCGCGGCGATCAGCCCCTCGGAGAGCGAGTTGAACTGATCGGGGCGGTTCAGCGTGAGCGTCGCGACTCCGTCGCGATCCTCGCGGAGCAGCACGTTCTCCATCAGGCCTCCTTCGCGGCGTTCACCAGCCGAGCTCGCGCTTCAACCCGGCCTCGTCGAGCTCGAGCAGGCGGTCCAGGAGCCCGTGGAAGCGCTGGCCGCCGCCCTCGTTGCGCCCGAAGAGGACGTGCGAGCGCGCGCCGCTCTGGAGGGCGCGCTGCTGGCGCAGGCCGGTCGCGTAGTCCTCTTCGCGCACCACGAAGCCGAGCAGCTCGAACATCTTCTCGGCCGCCGCGCGCTCTTCCTCGTTCGGCGCCTTCTCCATCAGGTAGTTCTGGATGGTGAAGGACTCGAGCGCACCCTCGCCGGGGAAGAGCTGCGAGATCATCACCGCGCGCCCGCCCGCGTCGAACGACGCGATCGAGACGTGCGGGAAGATCGTCCACACACCGCCGACCAGACGCGCCGTCTCCCACTGCTCCTCGGGCAGGCCCTCGAGGCTCGCAAGGGACGGATCGGGAGAGCTCACGCGCTGGTGGGGGCCCCACGCGGTGTAGAGCGCCCGGTTCGACATCTGCGGGCCGAAGGTGTTCTTGTGCAGGATGGGCAGGTGGTAGAGATCGAGGTAGCCGTCGTAGGCGATCTTCCAGTTCGGCCCCTTGACGGTGCGCTTCGCGATCGGCGTCCAGCTCTCGAAGCCGAAGTGGGCGAGCAGTGCGTCGTATCCGCACAGAAACTTCTCGATCGAGAGGGTCGAGCGCGTGTCGAGCGTCACCCACACGAGCCCCGCGCGCTCGAGCAGCGGGAGCTGCACGAGTCCGTGGCACGACTTGTCGATCGCCCCGAAGTCCTTCTCGCTCAGGATGCCGACGAGGGCGCCGGTCTGGTCGTAGGTCCAGGCGTGATAGGGGCACACGAAGCGACGCGCGTTGCCGGTGGGCTCGAGCACGACCTGCGCCCCGCGGTGCGCGCACGAGTTCACGAAGGCGCGCAGCTGCCGGTCGGCGCCGCGCACGATGAGCACGGGCACGCCTGCGGCCTCGAGGGTCTTGAAGTCGCCCGGGCTTCGCGAGCTCGGCCGAGAGTGCCAGCATGAGCGGCAGGCGCTTGAAGACCCGCTCGCGCTCGAGCTTGGCGCGCTCCTCCGAAAGGTAGTGCGACGCGGGCACGCGCAGCACGTCCGCGGTCTGCTCGATCGTGTCCGCCTTCACGTGGGCGAGATTCTCGCGGGCCATGCGGATCAGCTCGGCGCGGGACATCGCAGTCCTCCGCTCGCGAAGGTGGCACGTCCGGGCCGGGCCGCCACCTAGTGCGGGGCGGAGTCCTCCGCCAGGAAGGCCGAGACCATCGGCAAAACGCGCGGATCGCCGCCGGTCGTCTGAAGGTGATCCGCTCCTTCGAGGATCTCCAGGCGAGAGCCGGGGATTGCGGCGGCCGCCGCTCGCGACGCCTCCACCGGCATCGCGGTGTCCGCGGTTCCGGCCACCACGAGGGTCGGGAGACGCAGACGCCGCGCGGCCTCGGTCGCATCCTCCGTGGCGTGCGAGAACTGCCAGATCGCCTCTCCGTCGCCGGACGCGTGGAGGAGCTCCATGATCACCCTGCGCTGAACGGCGCTCGCGTTCGGCGCGAGCCACTCCGCGAAAGCTGCCCGCGCTGCAGGGTTTTCCCAGCTCGTTCGCGCGTACTCGAACATTCGCCGCATCTGTGCGTAGTTCGCGCGGTACTTCTCGAGCACGTCGGGAGGAGGCAGCCCCACGCTGGTTGCCAGCAGCACCAGGCGCGAAACGCGCTCCGGGTGCCGATCCACGTAGGCGGCGACGGTTGGACCGCCCGCCGACATCCCGCAGAGCGCGAAGCGCTGGAGGCCGAGCGCATCCACCACGGCCTCGAGGTCGCGCACGCGCGCGTCCAGTGAGTAGTCCGTCACCGCCCGATCCGAGAGGCCGAAGCCGCGGCCGTCGTAGCGGACGACGAGGTGGTCGCGGGAGTACCAGCGCAGGGCGCCGCTGCTGTCATAGAGGGGGCTTCCGATGCCCTCCTGCAAGTGGGTGAGCCAGCCCACCGCGAGCACCAAGGGCGGCCCGGCGCCGCTCGTCGCGTAGGCGACTCGGACACCATCCGAGGTCGTGGCGAAGCCGATCTGCTGCGCGAGCGGGCGCGAGATGACCCGCGGAACGTTGAGCGCGAGCCAGGCGCCGATCTCCGTCCGGTTCATCCAGCCGAGCGCCGCCAACGCGAGCAGCGTCCCCAACGCGACGAGCCAGCTTCGACGCGATCGTCCACGTTCCCTCGCGTTGGCTGGCGCGAGCGCGTACACCCGCACCGGAAGCGACACGTTCCTCAGCGTC
This sequence comes from uncultured delta proteobacterium, assembly GCA_963716275.1. Lineage (GTDB taxonomy): Bacteria > Myxococcota_A > UBA9160 > UBA9160 > UBA6930 > VGRF01. The sequence continues at coordinate 109,334 of CAVQTC010000002.1, forward strand.
TGCGCGCCGAGGGACCTCGCGCGGATGTGAGCGCGGCTGCGCACGAGCTGGTAGACCGGCTCCGACACGCAGATGCCTCGGGGCTCGGCGAGCGGACGGATGCGCGCCGCAACGTTCACTCCTTCGCCGACCACCTCGCCGCCGCGGCGCACCACGTCGCCCACATGGATGCCGGCACGGATTGCAAGCTCGCGGTCGTCGCGGAGCGCGGCTTGGAGGGCGAGCGCGCAGTCCACGGCGAGGACCGCGCTCGAAAAGATCGAGAGCGACTCGTCGCCGGTCGCGTCTACCAGCTCGCCATCGAATTGCTTCACGAGCGTCTGAACGAGCTCCCGGTGGCGCTCGCGTACGCGCACCGCCGCGGCCTCGTCCCTCTCGGTCAGCGCGGTGTAGCCGACGACGTCCGTGAACATGATCGCGAGGAGGCGGCGCTCGTCGTGAGCCTCGGCCATGCGTTCGACTCCGGACCTAAGGGGTCGGTGGTGTGCCTTCGGCCAGGAACATTGCCACGAGCTGCATTGCCCGCGGGTCCAAGGGCGTGGTGGGGTGGTCGGCCCCTTTCAGGATCTCGAAGCGCGCGCCGGGGATCAAGGACGCGAGCTCGACGCCGTAGGCGAGCGGGACGGTGGCGTCCTGGTCGCCGTGGATGACCAGCGTCGGCGTCCGAATCGACCGCGCGATGTCGCTCACGTCCTCCCGCAGAGAGAAGAACCCCGCCATCTGGGGACCGTCGCCAGAGACGCGGAGGAACTCGCTCATGATGCTTCGGACGACCGGATCCACGTCCGGGAAGATCGTCGAGGCGAACATCTCCCGAACGGCAGGCTTGTCCCAGCTCGTTCGCACGAGGTCGAGCATGCGGGTCCACGTCGAGAGGTCGATGAGCTGTTTCCCCGGAACTGAGTCGGCGCCCGCGTTGGTCGCCACGAGGATCAGGTGACCCAGCCTCTCGGGGTTGCCCGCTGCGTAGGCGATGGCTGCGGGACCGCCAGCGGAGATCGCGTACAGGTTGAAGTGCTCGAGCTTCAGCGCGTCGGCCACCGCCTCGATGTCCCTCACGCGCGCGTCGAGCGAGAAGTCCGTGACGTCGCGTTGCGACATGCCAAAGCCGCGGCCGTCGTAGCGGATCAGCAGGTTGTGCTCCGAGGTCTGGGCGATCCAACCGAAGCGGTCGTACATCGGGCTGAAAGGGCCTCTCTCGAGATGCGTCGCCCAGCCGAGCACGAAGAGCAGCGGCGGTCCAGCGCCGGTCGTCGCATAAGCGATCCGCACGCCGTCGCTCGCGGTCGCGAAGCCGATCCGCTGCTCGATGGGGTTGCCGAAATAGCGCGGCGCCAGGAGGGCGACCTTGGTCAGGATGGGGACACGGAGCTGCGTCCACGCGAGCCAACCGAGCACGGCGATCGCGGCTGCCCCGAGCGTGGCGGTCAAGAGGCGCGAGCGTGCGCGTCGCTTCGCCGGCGCTTCCGACGCGCTGGTCAGCGCAAACACGTTGAGCGGAATGCTCACGTTCTTCAGCGCCTGCGCGCCGAGCGACGTCGCGCGAATGTGCGAGCGGCTGCGCACGAGCTGGTAGACGGGCTCGGAGACACAGATGCCGCCGGGCTCGGCGAGGGGGCGGATGCGCGCCGCCACGTTGACGCCCTCGCCGACTACTTCGCCGCCTCGCCGCGAGACGTCCCCGAGGTGGATGCCGATGCGGATCGCGAGCTCGCGGTCGTCGCGCAGCGCAGCCTGGAGCGCGAGCGCGCAGTCCACGGCGAGGAGCGCGCTCGGGAAGGTGGCGAGCGCCTCGTCCCCGGTCGAGTCGATCAGCTCCCCCTCGAACTGGCTTGCGAGCGTGCGCACGAGCGTGCGGTGGCGCTCCCGCACGCGGATCGCCGCCTGCTCGTCGCGCTCCGTGAGGGCCGTGTAGCCCACCACGTCGGTGAACAGGATCGCGACGATGCGACGTTCGTCCGGAGCCTGGGACACCGCTCACCTCACTCCTCGGCGAAGAACGCGTCGGATTATGGCGCGGTCTACTGCACGTAGCCCAGGCTCTTGAGCCGCTCGATCTCCTCGCTGCTCATCGCGGCCTCGCCGGCGGTGATGCTCGGCAGGCGGAGCTTCGCGGTCTCGGCGCGCCAGGCAGAGAGCTGGGCGCGCAAGCGCTCGACGACGTCGGGATGCGCGGCGGCGACGTCGTGCGCGTCGAGGCGGTCGGAGCGCGCGTCGTAGAGCTCGACGGCCGGCCGGTCCGCGCCCTGCGAGCTGTTCTCGATCAGCTTCCAGCCCTCGGCCTCGATGGCGGTGCTCTCGCGGTCCGTCCAGGGCGGAGCACTCAGGTCCATGCGGTGCTCCGAGATCGCTGCGCGCGCCGGCCAGAGGCCCGGCGCGTCCTTCGCGAGGAGCGGCGCCAGGCTACGGCCCTGGAGCGGCGCTTGCGGGGCGATGCCCGCGAGCTCGAGCAGCGTCGGCATCACGTCGATGCTCTCGACGGTCTGGTCGACGCTGCGGCCGGCGGGGATGCGGCCGGGGCTCCAGAAGAGAAGGGGAACGCGCGTCACCTCGCCGTACACGGTGCGCCCGTGAAACGACGCGCCGTGCTCCTGGAATTCCTCGCCGTGGTCGCTTGCGAACGCGACGAGGGTTCGCTCCGAGAGTCCCAGCTCCCCGATGCGCTCGAAGACGCGCGCGATCTCCTCGTCCATCGCGCGGATCGAGCCGTCGTACCACGCGCGGTCCACCGCCAGGTAGCCCTCGCGCGGGATGCCCGAGGCGGCGAGCTCGCTCGCGAGGGGCATCCCGAACGCGCGCATCAACGGGTGCGCGATGAACTTGCGGATGCGCGCCTGCTCCTCGGTGTGACGCGCACACTCAGCAGCGCTCGCGAAGCGTGTGTCGTAGGGGGCCAACGGGCGGTAGGGGCTGTGCGGGTCCGTGACGTGGAGGTACACGAAGAACGGCACGTCGCGATGTTCGTCGAGCCAGGGGAGCAAGCGATCGACCTGGGCGCGCGCCGTCTTTGCCGACTCGGCCTCCGGCAGCGAAGCCGACTCGTGGAACTCCTCGAAGCCCTGCTCGAGGTGCGTGAGCTTGCCGACGAAGAAGTTCGCACTGAGCGAGAGCGTGGCGAAGCCGCCGTCGCGGAAGGCCTCGGCGAGCGTGTGCGCCTCGTCGGGCAGTCGGTCGGCGAAGCTGCGGATGCGGTGCGAGCTCGGGTAGAGGGACAGCAGGTTCGAGGTCATCGAGACCTTGGTCCAGCCGGCCTGGGAGACGGCGTCGCGGAAGAGCGTGCCCTCCTGCGCCATGCGGCGCAGCATGGGTGCGGTCTCGCGCTCGTAGCCGTAGGCGTCGAGGTGATCGCTGCGCAGCGTGTCCGCGAGGATCACGACCACGCCCTGCAGCCCCGGGCGAGGGAGGGCGCTCCGCACCACGGGGGAGCCCCAGAAGCCGATCGTTCCGGGTTGCTCGGCGGCGAGGGAGAGCGCGAGCTCGACGGGCTGGCCCGCGAAGCGCGCGAGGTCCACGCGCGCGGGCTCCCAGCGAGCGCTCGTCGTGACGGTGCGCTCGAGCAGCTGGGTCTCCACGCCGCCCGCTCGCGCGAGCACGCGGAAGCGCACGGGCTCCTCCGCGAGCGTGCCGAGCGCGAGGTCGAGCCACGCGTCCGGTGGCACCGTCGATCGGGAAGCGCAACGTCTCGGGCGAGCGCGCGACGAGCGTCTCGCGGTAGATGTCGGAGAGGCCGTGCCAGCCGGGACCCGAGGGCACGCTCGCCATGCGCTCCGTCTCGAACACGATGCGCACGGACTCGATCGCGAAGCTCGCGTTGGCGGCGTCGGTCGGCTCCAGATAGATCTCGCGAATGCCGTCGGCCCCGATCGGGAACAGCGGCTCGAGCGTGTAGGTGCGGAATGCGTCGCCGGGCACGATCGGGCCGCCGATCGGCCAGAGCAGCGGAGTCCCCGCGAAGGGATCGTCGGCTCCCGCGCCGGGGGCGCTCCGCAGCTCGAGGGCGACATTCGCGCCCGCCGAGGCCCGCATGCGCAGCTCGATCGCGTGCACAGCGTCGCCGCGCCCGGCCTCTCGGGGAAGCGAGAGGCGGAGCTTGGGCTCGCCCGTCGTGGAGCGGCCGGTGAGCTTCCCGTCGACGACCCGGACATCGGCGACGCCCGGGCCTGCGACGAACGCGGGCGGCGGCGCAGCGTCGAAGCGGACCTCGGTTCGCGGAGGCGTCGGGGGCGTGGGCAGCGCGGTGCTCGACGTGCTCCGGGGCAGAACGGTCGACCAGTCGAATGGCGCGGGGCGCTCGGGCTTGCGGCGCCGGGCCGCCGCAGCTGTGAGCGAGAGCGCAAGGAGCGCGAGGAGGACGAGCCGAAGGGTCACGCGGGATCCGCGCTCACGCGGATCATGCGCTTGCCCCGGTTCTCGCCGGCGAGGAGGCCGACGAGGCCGCGCGGTGCGTTCTCGAGGCCGTCGATCACGTCCTCCACGACGCGGAGCTCGCCGCTCGTCACCCACGCCGAGAGGTCGCGCTCCGCGTCCGCGTCGCGATCCGCGAAGTCCATCACCAGGAAGCCTTCCATGCGCAGGCGCTTCACCACGAGGAGCCCGGGTACACCGGCCGGGCTCTTGGGCGCCGCGACGTCGTACTGAGAGACAGCGCCGCAGCACGAGATGCGGCCGTGGAGCTTCATCGCGAACAGCGCGGCCTGGAGGATCGCGCCGCCGGTGTTGTCGAAGTAGACGTCGATGCCGCCGGGGGCGACCCGCTTCAGCGCGGCAGCGAGGTCCTCGTTCCTGTGGTCGATGCACGCGTCGAAGCCGAGCGCGTCGACCACCCAGGCGCACTTCTCCTTTCCACCCGCCACGCCGATCACGCGGGCGCCCTTGATCTTGCCGATCTGCCCGACGAGCGAGCCGACGGCTCCGCCCGCAGCCGAGACGAGCAGCGTCTCGCCGGGCCGGATGCCGGGGACGTTCAGCAGGCCGTGATAAGCGGTCTTGCCCGTGACGCCGAGGACCGAGAGCTGATGCGTGAGCGGGCGGTGCGGCCCGCAGCGCGCGAGGCCCCGCGCATCCACGGCGGCGTACTCCTGCCAGCCGAGCTCGCCCATCACGAGGTCGCCCACCGCCACGCGCGGCGAGCGTGTCTCGACCACTCGGCCGATGCCGTAGCCGGACATCACCTCGCCGGCATTGAGAGCCGCGCGGTACGTCGCGCCCTGCATCCAGGCGCGGTTCGCGGCGTCCTGGGAGAGCAGCAGCGTGCGCAGCAGCGCCTGCCCCTCGGCGGGCGCCGGCATCGGCGCGCGGCGCTGCCCGAAGTGGGACTCCTGGAGCGGCCCGCGCGGGCGCTCCATCAAGAGAATCTGCAGGTTGTCGGCCATCCCTTGTCCCTCCTTGCGGAGCGCAGCCTACACCGCTGTCACGCCGAGCGGGGAGGCGGCATCCTTCCGTCGGAGGCGAGCATGGGTGAGATCCACGGCATCTACGAGGTCGCCATCAAGGTGCGAGACCTCGCGCGTGCGGAGGCCTTCTACCGCGACGTGCTGGGCCTGGAGATCGGGCTGCGCGATCCCCGCCGGCCGTGGATCTTCCTGCGCGCCGGCGCGGGCATGGCGGTGCTGCAGGAGGATTCCGGCCCGTGGCCCCAGCAGCACTTCGCGTTCACGACCGACGAGGCGGGGCTCGCGCGCGCCGCGTCGGCCCTTCGCCAGCGCGGCGTCGCGGTGTCGGGCCCCGTGAGCCTCGATTGGATCCCGGCGAAGTCGATCTACTTCGCGGATCCAGACGGCCACGATCTGGAGATCTGCGCTCCGCTCAGCCGCGGCTCGTGAGCTTCGAGGCGGCGTCCGCGACGACCGTTCCCTCGAAGAAGCGCGGATTCGTCTCGCCGAACAGCCGCACCGCATTCTCGAACGCGAACGCCCGAAAGCTCGCCTCGTCGACGAGACCGTGCTCGACGAGCTCCCAGGCCTCCGGGAGCACGTCGCGGAAGTCGGGCACGTCCCAGTGTCCGATGTCCGAGGCGAACATCGCGTTCAGGCGCGTCGCGTAGGGGTTCACGCGCGTCGTCGAAGGCGAAGGCGTTGGTGGGATCGTCCGCCTCGCAGCCGAAGAAGTACTGGCGCGCGAAGACGTCGCGGACTTGCTCGGGGCGCTCGATGCCCGCCGCCGCGAACTCGTCGAGCGCAGCGCGGTTCTCGCTCGGGTCGGAGAGGAAGCCGAGCGCCTCGTCGAGCCGCCCCAGCCGCTCCCGGAAGCTCGCAGGCCCGTCCGCGCTCGATCCAGCGCGCGAGCGCGGCGCGATCGAGATTTGCCGGGTCGTAGTGCGCGATCGCCTCGCGGTTGCGCTTCTCGTAGTGCCCCAGGATGTCGGCGAAGAGCGTGCACGCCCACGCGACGCCGCCCTCGAGGAAGGCGAAGCGGAGCTCCGGGAAGCGCACCGGCACGCCGCCGAAGAAGAGCGAGCGCGCGATCGGCCTCGCTCCCCGCCGCGAAGTTCCCGATGTGGTTCGCCACGTAGTTGGTGGGCGAGTTGCGGCTTCCGAAGCCGATCCCCGTCGAGTGGAAGGTGGGTGAGACGCCGAGCTCGCAGCAGCGCCGCCAGAGCGGGTCGTAGTCGTGGGCGCTGTCGAGCCCCAGGCCGTCCACCCAGCGCGCTGCGCGCACCCCCTCGTGCCCGGGCACCGCGCGCAGCACGAGGCCGCCCATCAGGAAGGCGCGCAGGCCGAGCTCCCGCACCGCGTGCTCGAGCTCGGCGATCGCCTCCTCCGGCGTGAAGGTCGGGATGATGCCCGACCGGGAGCAGGCGGTCCCGATAGGGGCCGTAACACTCGGCGTAGTAGCGGTTGCAGGCGCGCGCGAGCGCGCGGCGCAGCTCGTCGTCGTCGAGCGCCATCGGCACCAGCCCGAGCGTCGGATAGAGAATCGCGAGATCGATCCCGAGCTCGTCGAGCCGGGAGTAGAGGAGCTTCGGGAGGGTGGCCGTCGCGCGGTCGAGGGTGTTGCGGGCCGGGAGCCCCCACCAGCCGTGGCGCGCGAGGCCGAGGGAGCGCTTCGTGGCGACGTCGAGACCGCGCGTCGCGGCGGCCCCGCGCAGCACGCCCTCGAGGCGCTTCCCCACGTCGGCGCCGGCGAGCTCGACCACGAAGTCGCGCACCAGCGGGATGAACTCGAGCAGGTGGCCGTCGGCGTCGAGGACGGGGTGGCCCAGTCGCGAGCGGATTCCGGCGGCGTCCACGGCGCTCCTCCGCCGCGAGTATGGCGTCGGGCTATCCTGCGCGCCCTCGGAGGAATCGCAATGAGTCTCGCGGGACGCGTGGCGCTGGTGACGGGCGGGAGTCGGGGGATCGGGCGCGGGATCGCCCTCGCGCTGGCCGAGGACGGGGCCGACATCGCCGTCAACTACCGGCGCGACGAGACCGCGGCCAAGGAGACCGTGGCCGCCATCGAGAAGCTCGGGCGGCGCGCGCGCGCGTACCAGGCCTCGATCGACTCCTACGAAGACGACCAGCGCATGGTCGAGGCCGCGGTCGCGCGACTTCGGCTTCGTCGACATCCTCGTGAACAACGCCGGCATCGCGAGCCGCGGCAACACCGTCGAGAAGACCGATCCCGCCGAGATGGAGCGCGTGGTGCGCACGCACGCCTTCGGCGCCCACCACCTGTGTCAGCTCGTGCTGCCGAGCATGAAGACGCGGCCGCGCGGCGACATCGTGATGATCTCGAGCGTGGCGACCCTCCACTACGGCGGCGGCGGCGCCCCCTACAACATGGGCAAGGCTGCCCTCGAGGCGCTGGCGTTCACGCTCGCCAAAGAAGTCCGCCACCGCGGAATACGCGTGAACGTCGTGGCCCCCGGGCTGGTCGAGACGGAGATGGGGCGCCGGCTCGCCAAGGCGACGCAAGGCGTGCAAGACCTCCGCGAGCTCGACGCAGCGATGCCGTTCGGACGGGTGTGTCAGCCCGAAGACGTGGCCAACGCGGTGCGCTTCCTGGTCTCGGAGCGCGGCTCCTACATCACCGGCGAGAAGATCAACGTCTACGGCGGCGGGCAAGAAGCGCGGAGGAGCTGAGGAGGTCGGGACGGACCGGGCGGCGGACGCTCGGTCCTCTGGTGGCGCTCTCGCTCCATGCTCGGGGACGCCAGCGGTCAAGCGAACGTCGTAACGAGAACCCCGCAGCCTGCCTGCTGCGGTTACTTCCGCTCGAGCGCCACCACACCGTCCCTCGCGTCAGCCGCCCGTCCAGAGCCTCGCGCTACGCATTCAGAGCAGAGGTCGCGGTCGCGCGCCTTCGAGGCGCGCGGACCGCGACGCGCGTGTCGCTTCGCTCGGCTCGACGCCGAGCGAAGCGACACCCAATTCTAAGAGTGGATATCGGAGAGCCGCCGAAGCGGGCGCGTCGCGAGCGACGGTGTGGTGCCGCTCGAGCGGAAGTAAAGCGCAGCAGGAAGCGCAGCGTTACGACTCGTTCCGATCCGACCGTTTGCATGACGCCCCAGCGGATCGCGCGAGCCATGGAGCGAGAGCGGCACCAGAGGAGCGAGCGACGCGCCCGCTTGGCGGCTACCGCACCGCCTCGAACTCGATCGGCATGCTCTCGATGCCGAGCACGAAGGTGCCGCGGCGGCGGGGCAGGGGACGCGCCGGATCGGCGAGGCGGATCTCCGGCATCCGCGCGAGCAGCTCCTCGAAGAGCACTCTCAGCTCGAGCCGCGCGAGCTGCGCCCCGAGGCAGTGGTGGCGGCCGAAGCCGCCGAAGGCGACGTGATCGTTCGGCTGGCGCGCGATGTCGAAGTCGAAGGGCCGCTCGAAGACTTGCTCGTCGCGGTTCGCGGAGGGGTAGAGCAGCAGCAGCCGGTCGCCGGCGCGGATCTTCTGACCGGCGAGCTCGGTGTCGCGCGTGGCGGTGCGATTCATGTTCTGGATCGGCGTCACCCAGCGCAGCATCTCCTCCACCGCGCTCGGGATCAGCGTGGGCTCCTTGCGCAGGCGCGCGAGCTGGTCTGGATGGCGCAGCAGCGCCTCGAGCCCTCCCGAGATCACGTGGCGGGTGGTCTCGTCGCCTCCCACGAGGATCAGCATCGTCTCGAAGATCAGGTCGTTCTCGGTGAGACGCTCTCCCTCGACCTCGGCATTTACGACGAGACTGACGAGGTCCTCTCCGGCGCCACCCCGACGCTGCGCGATCAGCGCATTGATGTACGTGGCGTACTCGAGCACGGCAGTGCGGATCTGATCGAGCTGCTCTTCGCCGCCGCCGGCGGCGAACAGATCCGACCAGTGCAGCAGCTTCTCGTGGTCGGCCTCGGCGAGGCCCATCAGCTCGCCGATCATGTACATGGGCAGCGGCGTCGCGATCTCGCGCACGAAGTCGCAGGCGCCGCGCGTCGCCACGGCGTCGATCAGCTCGTTCACCTTGCGCCGCAGGTAGGGCTCGTGGTCCTGGACGCGCCGCTGGGTGAAGCCGGCCGACACGATGCGGCGGCGCAGCACGTGCTGCGGGGGATCCATGTTGATCATGCTGGGCACCGAGCTGTCCGGGCGTGAGCCCGAGCCCGAGCAGAAGGTCTCCCACTCGCGCGCGACGAACATGAGGTCCGCGTGGCGAGTTACGCCCCAGATGCCGGTGGCATCGTCCCAGTAGACCGGCGCGTGCGCCCGCATCCAAGCGAGCCGCTCGTGCGGGTCGGCGTAGAAGTCGGCCGAGAGCAGGCGGATGTCGGCGCGCGTCGGATGCGCGGCGGCACGCGTCCCCGCGCGGTCGAGCTTCACGCGGTATTGATTCTCGTCCTCCGGCCGCTGCGTCTCCGCGCTCGCCATGGATCCTCCGCGTTCCCCCCAGGACCCTTAGCACCTCGTGTCGGGGCTCGGCTCACGAGCGCGCAACCGAAGGGCCGAGCCCGCGACTCCACAGGGGAAACCGGCAGCGCCGGCTGCCCGGCCGCGTGGCCGACTCCCGCGGGCTGGCGCCGCACGCAACTCAGTCGTTCACCCGGGCCTGCGTTCTGCCGATTCGACTGCCGTGAACGTGTGTGCATCGCCCCAGGAATGCGCGCGCGCGGGGTGGAGCCCCGTGCGCGCAGCGCGCGCTGCTTTGCTCGCGCTCGCGCTGTCGCTCGCCCCGCAGATTGCGGTCGCGGTCGGCACCGCCGCCGGCACGAGCATCAGCAACACCGCCAGCGTCACGGCGGACGTGGGCGGGACCTCGGTCAGCGCGAGCAGCGCCGCGAGCGTGGTCGTGGTCGCCGAGCGGATCGACGTCGACGTGAGCCTGCTCAGCGTCGGCAACGTGCTGACGACCTCGCCGGCGACAGGGCAGGTCCTCACCTACCGCGTCACCAACACGGGCAACGGCATCGACTCGTTCGCCCTGACCGGCGACAGCACGCTGGTCGGCGACGACTTCGACCCGGTGCTCGGCAGCATCTACCTCGACGCGAACGCCAACGGCATCTACGACGCCGGCGTCGACACGCTCTACCAGCCCGGCGTCAACGACCCGCAGCTCGACGCGAGCGTGCCCACCGCCGACGACGTGGTGGTGTTCGTGCTCAACGACATCCCCGCCGCTCTCCCGAGCGGCCAGCTCGGCGCGAGCCGGCTGCGCGCGGCCTCACGCACGACGACCGGCGCTCCCGGCAGCGTGCTGGCCGGAGCGGGCGACGGCGGGACGGACGCCATCGTCGGGCTCTCGGGCGGCGACGACGAGGACCAGGGCCTCTATCAGGTCTCCACCGTCACCCTCGCAGTCGCCAAGTCCTCGAGCGTGCTCGACGCCTTCGGCGGCACGCAAGCGATCCCCGGCTCGACGATCACCTACACGCTCGCCGCGACCGTGAGCGGCACGGGCACCGCCGCGCGCCGTGAGCGTGAGCGACGTGATCCCCGCCAACACGACCTACGTGCCCGGCTCGCTGACGCGCAACGGGTCGCCGCTCACCGACGCGAGCGACGCGCCCACCGACGACGCGGACTTCAACGTGACCACGCCCAACGGAATCACCGTGGGGCTCGGGAATCTGCCGGCCGGGGGGCCGGCCGAGACGATCACCTTCCAGGTGACGATCAATTAGGGAGGCATACATGAAGCGATGGGTCCGACCCTGCGCGGCGCTGGTCGCCGCGCTGCTCGGCGCCGCGGGCGCGGCCGCCGAGACCGGCAAGCTCGAGCTCCACGCGCGCGCGGAGAAGCGCGTGGCCGTGGCGCTGCCCGACGGCACCACGAGCGAGCAGTTCGTGCCGATCGGGAAAGTCGTGCCGGGCGACGTCGTCGCCTACACGATCGACGCCCAGAACGTCTCCGGGAAGAACGCGGACGCGGTGGTGATCACCGATCCGATTCCCACTGAGATGGAGTACGTCTCCGCCGACCCGGCGGGCGCCGAGCTCCTGTTCTCGGTGGACGGCGGCTTCAAGTTCGACCGCCCCGAGAACCTGTACGTGACGGCACAGGACGGCACGCGCCGCCTCGCCAGCGCCGGCGACTACACCCACATCCGCTGGGTGTTCGCCGCTCCGTTCGCACCGGCCGAGCGCCGGTCGGTGCGCTTCCTCGCGAAGCTCGAGTAGCGACGCGGGATTTCCGTGCAACTCAACAAGGAGAACCCCATGCATCGGGAGAACGTGATGCGCGGTGTCGCCAGGGTGGTCCTGGCGTCGCTCGCGCTCGGAATTGCAGGCACGCAGGGTGCCAGCGCGGCCGGCACGGATGCCGGCACCGTGGTCAGCAACTCGGCCACGGTCAACTACAACGTCGGGGCGACGGCGCAAGCGCCGGTCAACTCGCTGGCGGTGACCTTCGTGGTCGACGATCGCGTCGACCTCACGGTGGTCGAGCTGTCGGGCGGCTACACGGCCGTGGCGGCGAACGGCACCAACGAGGTGCTCACCTACACCGTCACGAACACCGGCAACGGCATCCACGACTTCCTGCTGACGCGGGCGGACAACGCCACCGATCCTTTCGGTGGCACGGACAACTTCAACGCCACGCCGGTCAGCATCATCGTGGATAGCAACGCGAACAACGTCTACGACGCCGGGACCGACACGGCGACGTACATCGACGAGCTCGGCAACGGCCAGGCTCGCGCGGTGTTCGTGCTGAGCAACATCGGCGCGCAGGCGAGCGGCGACATCTCGGCCGTCACGCTGACCGCGCAGGTCGCGCAGGGCGGCACGGCCGGCGTCCAGGGCGCGGCGATCGCCACGGACGACGCCGCGGTCGCGGACACGGCGGGCACGGTGCAGATCGTGTTCGCGGACGCCACGGGCGACACCGACGCGCTGCACGACGGTCGCCACAGCGACACCGACGCCTACCTGGTCGGCGCCGCCACGGTGACGGTGACGAAGACCTCGGCCGTGATCCTCGACCCGATCAACGGTGCGCTGAACCCGAAGGCGATTCCGGGCGCGACGGTGGAGTACACCGTCACGGTCTCGAACACGGCGGGTTCCTCGGCGACGGCCACCAACGTGGTCATCACCGACAGCCTCGCCGCCGAGATCACTGCAGGCAGCGTGGCCTTCGGGACGAACGGCTACGGCGCTGCGCAGGGCATCCAGGTCACGGCGCCGAACATCAACGGCGGGGTGGCCACCAACCTGAGCAACTTGGCCGATGCGGACCAGGGCGACTTCTCGGCGAACGTGGTGACCGTCAACGGCATCACGCTGGCGCCGAACCAGAGCGCCACGGTCAAGTTCCAGGTCGTGATCCAGTAACACCCGTGAGCGCACGGCTCACCCTCTCGATGCACGGTCCCCGACGGGCCCGCGCGGAGTCCTCGCGACTCCGCGCGCGGCCCGGCCGGGGCTCTCCGTCTTCGCGCTGGGCGAGCCTCCTCTGCGCGTGGCTGGTGGCGGTGCTCGCGGCCGCCGCCAGCTACGCGCAGACGCCGCCTGGCACGGTGATCACCAACACCGCGCAGGCGGTCTTCACGCCGCCCGGCGGCGTTCCGACCAACGTCGCGTCCAACGCGGACACGATCACCACGGGGGGCCAGCGCACGCCCTCCGCGACCCAGCTCTTCCACTACGCGCCGGGCAGCGCCGGCGCGATCTCGACCGCCGTGGGCGCCGGCATGTGCAGCACGAGCGGCGCGGCGGCCGGGCCCTTCGTCGCGACGCCCAATCCCACGAACCTCTCGGGCGGCGCGATCAACCTCGGCAACCCCGTCGAGCTCCTCGCCGGCGGCGCCTTCCATCAGACCGAGGCGCTGTTCGTGCGCGTGCGCGATCCGGATCAGAATCTCGATCCGCTCAGCGCCGAGAACGTGCTCGTCTCGCTGGTCTCGGTCACGACCGGCGACCAGGAGTGGATTCGCGTCGCCGAGACCGGCGCGAACACCGGCGAGTTCGTCGGCTACCTGATGCTCGGGCCGCCGCCGGCGGTCTCGGGCGATTGCCGCCTCTCCGTCGTCGCGGGCGAGACGTTCCGCGCCGACTACACGGATCCGGCCGACGGCGCCGACAGCTCGGCGAACGCTGCGCTCGTGGACCCGCTCGGCATCGTCTTCGACAGCCAGACGGGAGCGCCCATCGACGGCGCGAGCGTCACGCTGATCGACTCCGCGAGCGGGCTCCCCGCCACGGTGTTCGGCGACGACGGCGTCTCGAGCTTCCCTGCCACGGTGACCTCGGGCGGCACCGCCAGCGACTCGGGCGGGACGCTCTACACCTTCGCCCCGGGCCAGTACCGCTTCCCCTTCGTCGCGCCCGGGCAGCTATCGCCTCCAGATCGTCCCGCCGCCCGGCTACGGCTTCCCGTCGATCGTGCCGGACGTCGCGCTCCAGCTCCTGCCGGGCGCGCCCTTCGCGCTCGGCCCCGGCTCGCGCGGCAACGACTTCGTCGTGCCGCTCGGCCCCATCTTCCAGGTGGACGTGCCCCTCGATGCCGCGGGCACCGGCGCGGGCCTGACGCTCAGCAAGCGCGCGAATCGCGCCACCGCCGGCATCGGCCAGTTCGTCCAGTACGTGCTCGAGCTCTCGGCGCCGGGCGGCAGCGCGGGCAACCCGCTCGTCCTCGACGACCGGCTGCCGCGCGGCTTCCGCTACGAGGAGGGCTCGCTGCGCCTCGATGGCCAACCGGCGCCGGAGCCCACCATCAGCAACAAGGGTCGGCGCCTCACGGTGCCGCTGCCCGCACTCGCGCCGGGCGGGCGCGTCGAGATCCGCTACGTGACGCGCATCGGCTCGAGCGCGACCGGCGGCGAGGCGCGCAACGACGCGATCGTGCGCGGCGGCGTGATCGCCTCGAACCCCGCGCGCGCGAGCGTCCAGGTGATGGCGGATCTCATCACTCAGCGCGCCACCCTGATGGGCCGCGTGATGGAGGGCAGCTGCGACTCGCCGGCCCTCGACGAGCACGCGGGGGTCGCGGGCGTGCGCGTATTCCTCGAGGACGGCACCTACACGGTCACCGACGACCAGGGCCGCTTCCACTTCCCGCTGGTGTCGCCCGCGACGCACGTCGTCCAGCTCGACACCCAGACGCTGCCCGACGGCCTCTACGCGATGCCCTGCAGCAGCAGCGACTTCGCGGATCGACCCTACTCCCAGTTCGTGGAGCCCCAGGCGGGAGCGCTCTGGCGGACCGACTTCTTCGTCGGCCGCATGGCGAGCTCGCGCGGCCTCCACCAGCGCCTCACGGTCACGCCTGGCGAGGGCAAGCAGACGCTCGAGCTGCGCGTCGAGGCGGGCGGCGCTGCGCTCGAGGGGTTGGCCGCCACCCTGATGCTTCCGGACGGCGTCACGCCGCTGCCCGGTACGCTGGTCGTCGACGGCCCCGGCGCGGCGCTCGATGCGACCAGCCCCACGCCGCTCGTGCGCGCGCCCACGCTCTCGCCGGGCCAGGCGGTGACGCTGCGGCTCGACGTGGCGGGCGCGCCGACGCAGCAAGTGAGCTCCTTCGCGCGCGCAAAGCGCGAAGGCGGCGGCGGCGTCCAGACGCCCGTGGCGACCGCCACGCTCGCGGAGGCCCACACCTTCCTGCAGAGCGCGAGCTGGGAGAACGAGCCCGCCGCGGAGAAGCTCGCCGAGGAGGCGCCGCCCGAGGCCGCCTTCGACGGGGCCTGGCTCGCGCAGGCCGCCCCGGCCACGCGCTGGCTCTACCCGGACGCCGGCGCCATCCCGAAGATCCCGTCCGTCAATCTCGGCGTCCAGCACGACCCGGCGCTGCGCGTGCGGCTCTTCCGCAACGGCAAGCTCGTCGACCCGCTGAACTTCGAGGGCACCGAGCGGAACCCCGCGAAGACGGTCGCGGTGAGCCGCTGGCGCGGCGTCGATCTCGAGGAAGGGCCCAATACCTTCAGCGCCGAGCTGCTCGACGAGGGCGGTGGGCTGCGCGAGCGCCTCCAATACATGATCCACTACTCGGGCCCGCCGGTGCGCGGCGAGCTGATGCCGAGCCTGTCGCACCTGGTGGCCGACGGCCGCGAGACGCCCGTGATCGCGGTGCGGCTCTTCGACCGCTGGGGCCGGCCGGTGCGCGAGGGCATCAGCGGCCCGCTGCGCGTCGCGCCGCCGCACCAGGCGAAGGAGACGGTCGAGGCCGCGCGCGAGCGCCAGCTCGCGATGCCGGATCTCGGCGCCACGAGCTTCGTGGTCGGCCGCGGCGGCATCGCGCGCATCGAGCTCGAGCCCACCACGAACGTCGGGCGCTTCGCGGTCACGCTCCAGCTCGCGCACGACGCGCAGCAGGAGATCGATGGTTGGCTCTCGCCGGGCGAGCGCGAGTTCACCCTGGTCGCGCTCGGCACCGGGACGCGCGGCTTCGGGACGGGGCCCGCGAACCTCTCGGGCGGCGCGAGCGGAGCGCCCGAAGGAAGTGGCTCGGACGGCCGCGCGGCGTTCTTCGCCAAGGGCACGCTGGGCGATGGCTGGACCCTCACCGGCGCCTACGACACCGACGCCAAGCAGACGCAGCCGGGCGATCGCCTGGGCCGCCACCTGGACCCCGACGAGCACTACATGCTCTACGGCGACGGCACCCAGGAGGGCTACGAGGCCCCGACCTCGGACGGCGTCTACCTGAAGGCCGAGCGCGAGCGCTTCTACGCGCTCTACGGCGACTACGAGACGGGCCTCAGCGAGACCGAGCTCGCGCGCTACAGCCGCGTGCTGACCGGCGTCAAGACCGAGTACTTCGGCGACCGCTTGCGCTGGAACGGCTTCGGCACCGACTCCGGCCAGCAGTACGTGCGCGACGAGCTGCGCGGCAACGGCACGAGCGGCCTGTATCGGCTCTCGCGCGTGGGCGCGATCCCGAACAGCGTGCGCGTGCGCCTGGAGACCCGCGATCGCTTCCGGCCCGACCGCGTGCTGCGCAGCGAGCCGCTCATGCTCGACATCGACTACGACATCGACTACGCCGGCGGGGCGCTCCACTTCCGCAAGCCGATCCCCGGCCGCGACGAGCTGCTGAACCCGATCTTCATCGTGATCGAGTACGAGGTGGACGGCGCGGGCTCCTACTCGGGCGGTGGCCGCGTGGCGGGCCGGTTCTTCCGGGGCGCGCTCGAGCTCGGCGCGAGCGGCATCCACGAAGGCCGCGGCGACTTCGCGGGCGACCTGGTGGGTCTCGACGCGACCTACGACGTCGACGAGGCGACCAGCCTCCATGCCGAGTTCGCCGGCTCGGACAACGACGATTTCGGCGGCAGCGCGCGCGGCGCAGGCTGGCTGCTCTCGGCCGAGCACCGCACCGAGGCGCTCGAGCTGGCCGCCTACGCCCGCGAGCAGGAGGCCCAGTTCGGCCTGGGCCAGCTCTCGGCGGTGGATCAGGGCATGCGCCGCTACGGCGTGGACGGGCTCTACCATCTGAACGAGCGCTGGAGCGTGAAGGGCAGCGCGTTCCGCGACGAGCGGCTCGGCGCCCCCGACGAGCGGACGCTGGCGGAGACGGTGCTCGAGTACGACGAAGCCCAGCGCGGCGCTCATCTGGGCGCGCGCTATGTGCGCGACTCGGCGCCCCTCGACTCCGCGAACGCCGCGCAGCTTCTGCTGGGCGGCCACTACGCTTTCCTCGACAACCGGCTCACGCTGCGCGCGGCGAGCGAACTGGGCTTCGGCTCGGAGGGCGCGCACGGCGACTACGCCAACCGCGTCGCCGGCGGCGCCGACTGGCGGCTCACCGATTGGCTCACGCTGTTCGGCGAGCACGAGCTCACCTTCGGCGACACGCACGAGGGCCAGGACACGCGCGCCGGCGCAACCGTCACGCCCTGGGAGGGCGGCCAGATCTCCACGACAGTGGGGCAGAACGCGCGCGAGTACGGCCCGCGCACCTACGCGAACCTGGGCCTCTCGCAGCACTGGAATCTGTTCCAGAGCTGGGGCTTCGACTTCATGGTGGACCGCTCCCAGACGCTCTCGGGAGGCGGCAGCGAGCCGCTCGATCCGGACCTGGGCTTCGACTCCGGGCCGCCCGCCGACGACTACACGGCGGTGTCGGTCGGCGCGGCGTTCACGAAGGACGACACGGCCGTGCAGAGCCGGGCGGAGCTGCGCCTCGGCGACCTCGAGGACCAGTGGAACGTGCTGCTCGGCGTGCTCCGCGAGCACGAGCGCACCTCCTACGCGGGCCGCCTCGAGCTCTGGAACAAGGACGGCAGCGGCCCGACCTCGAGCCAGGAGGACCTGTACGCGCTGCGCTTCTCGCTCGTGCACCGGCCGCTCGACACGCACTGGATCGTGCTCGAGCAGACCGACTTCGAGCTGGGCCGCAACGAGGGCGGCGGCCTCGACAGCCGCGAGCGCAGCTTCGTGAACCACTTGAAGGTCAACTACCTCTACACGCAGCAGAGCCAGGTCTCGCTGCAGTACTCGGCGAAATGGGTGGGCGACACGATCGACGGGCGCGACTACCGCACGCTCGGCCACTTGTTCGGCGTCGAGGCGCGCCACGACCTGACCTCGCGCTGGGACGTCGGCCTGCACGCGCGCTTCCGCCAGCTGACGGGCGGCGACGCCGGCGACCAGAACCTCTCGCTCGGCCTCTCGATCGGCCGCGTGCTCTACAAGAACGTGTGGGCGAGCGTCGGGTACAACTTCTCGGGCTTCCAGGACGACCAGTTCTCGAAGAGCGACTACACGGCCGAGGGTCCGTTCCTGCGCATGCGCGTGAAGGTCGACCAGGACGCGGTGCGCGACCTGCTCCAGTGGCCGCCGCGCATGACGCGCCGCAACGACGTCGGCATCGCCCAGCAGCCTTAGGCGGCGCTCGCTCCTCTGGTCCGCGTCAACTTGGGGACGCTGGTTGAATCAGTCGCCGCCAGAGTCCTACCAGCGTCCGCGAGTTGACTGATTCAACCAGCGTCCCCAAGTTGACGCGATGGACCTCGGGATTCGTGGGAAGCGGGCGGCGGTGGCGGGGGCGTCGGCGGGGCTCGGGTTTGCGTCGGCGCAGGCCCTCGCCGAGGAGGGCGTGCGCGTCGCGATCTGCGGGCGCGACCGGGCGCGCATCGAGGCCGCCGCCCAAAGGCTCGGCGCGGACGCCATTCCCTTGGCGATCGACGTCGGGACGCCGGAGGGCGCGGCGCGCTTCGTGCGCGAGGCGAGGAGCGCACTCGGCGGCCTCGACATCCTCGTGCCGAACGCCGGCGGCCCGCCGCCCGGGAACTTCGCGAGCACGCCGCTCGAGGCCTATCCGGGTGCGCTCTCGCTGAACCTGCTCTCGGTGGTGGCGATGTGCAAGGAGGCCGTGCCGGCGATGCAGGCCCAGCGCTGGGGCCGCATCGTCGCGATCACCTCGATCGCCGTCGCCACCCCGCTGCCCCACCTGATCCTCTCGAACACGGCGCGCGCCGGAGCCACCGGCTTCCTGAAGACGCTCGCGCGCGAGGTGGCGCGCGACGGCGTCACGGTGAACTCGGTCCTCCCGGGCGTCCACGACACGGAGCGCGTGCGCTCCTTCTCGCGCGACGCGCGGCTCGAAGATCTCGCGCGCGGCGTGCCCGCGGGACGCATCGGCACCGCGTCGGAGCTCGGCCACGTCGTGGCCTTCCTGTGCTCGGAGCACGCGGCGTTCATCACGGGCGCTGCGCTGCCGGTCGACGGCGGCTCGGATCCTCACTTGCTGTGAGCGCGCCGTGATAGCCTGCCGGTCCCTTGGGAGGCTCCATGGCCATCGCGGTGCTCGGCTTCATCCTGTTCTTCGTCTCCTTCCTGCTCGCGGCGATCGCGACGCGCGAAGGGGGAGGCTACTCGCGCGGCGCGTGGATCACGCGCGGCCTCGGTGTGCTCCTGATGGTCGGCGGCCTGATCCTCGCCTCGGCGGTGATCGTGCGCGCGGGCTTCCGCGGCGTGTTGCTCCGCTTCGGCGCCGTGCAGGGCCAGCTCGACGAGGGCTTCCACCTGATCCTGCCGTTCGTGAACGAGGTCGTGCTGATGGAGGTGCGCACGCAGAAGGAGGAGAGTCAGGCCTCGGCGGCCTCCCGCGACCTCCAGATCGTCACCACCTCGCTCGCGCTCAACTTCCGGGTCGATCCGAGCCAGGTCGGCGAGCTCTACCGAGACGTCGGCACCGAATACAAGACGCGCGTGATCGATCCCGCCGTCCAGGAGTCGCTGAAGGTCGTCACCGCCAAGTACACGGCCGAGGAGCTGATCAAGTTCCGCTCTCAGGTGAAGAGCGAGGTCGAGCACGAGATCACGATGCGGCTCAAGGCCTATCACCTGCTGGTCGAGCCCGCGGGCCTCTCGATCACGAACTTCGCCTTCTCGGACGAGTTCAACCGCGCGATCGAGCAGAAGCAGGTGGCGCAACAGCAGGCCGAGCAGCAGCGCTACGTGCTCCAGAAGGCCGAGCTCGAGAAGCAGACCGCGGTGATGATCGCGCAGGGCAAGAGCGAGGCGGCCAAGCTCAACGCCGAGGCGCTCAAGGTGCAGGGTGGGTCGCTCGTGATCTCGCGCGAGTGGATCGAGAAGTGGGACGGGCGGCTGCCGAGCGTCTACGGCGGCGGCCAGGGCATGATCATCGACCTGGGCTCGCTGATGAAGGACGACGCGGCGCGCTGAGAATCGAAATCTCGGGGTCAGACCCCGGGATTTCGATTCCTCCCTGGAGTCAGCGCCCGCCCGTTACGTCGAGGATGGCGCCCGTCACGTAGCCGGCCTCGGGGGAGAGCAGGTACAGGATCGCTCGGGCGATCTCGTCCGCGCTGCCGCCTCGGCCCATCGGGACGCTTGGCGCGAGCCGCGCGAGACGCCCGGGCTCGCCGCTCGCGGCCTGCATGTCCGTGTCGATCAGCCCGGGCCGCACGGCGTTCACACGAATGCCTTCGCCCGCGACCTCGCGCGCGAGGCCGACGGTGAAGGTGTCGATCGCGCCTTTCGAGGCCGCGTAGTCGATGAACTCGAACGGGAGATCCCAGCCGGGCCGCCGCCGAAGAGAGGTTCACGATCGCTCCGCCTTTGCCCCCGTGGAGCGTCGACATGCGTTTCACGGCCTCCCGGGCGCACAGGAACGACCCGATCACGTTCACGCCGAGCACGCGCGCGAGCCGGTGCGCGTCGATGCCCTCGAGCCGGGTCTGCGGCTCGAGCACGCCCGCGTTGTTGACCAGGGCGTCGAGGCGCCCGAGCTCGCGGTCGAGCCGCGCGAACAGCTCTACGACCTCCTCCTCGCGCGAGACGTCCGCGCGCAGGGCGAGCGCGCGCCCGCCGGCGCGCTCGATCTCGTCCACCACCCGCGCCGCGGCCTCGCCAGCGCTCCGGTAGCAGAGCGCGACGGCATAGCCGCGCGCGGCCGCCAGCCTCGCGGCGGCGGCGCCGATCCCGCGGCTCCCTCCAGTCACGAGCGCGATCGGCACGGCCGGCCCCTCAGCTCGCTCGGCGCGAGGCGAGCAGCTCGGCCAGGCAGGTCGTGGCCGGATTCTCGAGCCAGATGCGCTGGTCGGCCGGGAGTCGGCCGCGCGCCACCCAGCGGTTCATCACGCGCACCACGATCGCGCAGTAGCGCGCGGCCGCGAGCACCTCGTGGTAGTACGTGTCGCCGATCGCGACCCCCGCGCAGCGCTCGTAGTGAGCGCGCTGCTCGTCGCGCGTGGGCTCGCCCGGAAGGCGCGCCACGCCTGCCGACTCGTGGCTCCAGCGGTCGAACATGAGCCACCAGCCGAGATCGAGGGCGCGCGGGCCGATCGCGACGTTCTCGAAGTCGGTGACGCACACGCAGCGAAAGTCGCGCCAGATCATGTTGCCGAGCCGCGCGTCGCCCCAGGAGAGCACGAGCTCGCCGTCCTCGGGGAGGTGGCGGTGGAGCCAGGCGAAGCCCTCCGCCAGGACGGGGTGGACGCGGCCCGCGAGCTCGCGCTGCGCGAACGCCTCCCAGAGCGCGAGCTGACGCGCGGTGCCGGGCCGCTCGCCCGCAGGCGTGAGCCAGGCGAAGCCAGCCTTGCGGAAGTCGACCGCGTGCAGCTCGGCGAGCACGCGCAGGCCGTCCTCGACCATGCGCCGGCGCTCGTCGGGCTGGGCCTCGGCGAAGAAGCCGCCCGCGGCGTAAGAGGGGCTCACGCTCGGCACCAAGCCTTCGACGAACTCCATCACGAAGAACGGCGCGCCGAGCAGCGCTGGCTCCGCCTCGAAACCGACCAGGCCCGCGAGGGGCACGCGGCCGTGCGCGGCCAGCGCCGCCATGGTGCGGAACTGGATGTCCACCTCCACGTCGAGGCCGGGCGCTTGTTGGGGATAGACCGAGGGCTCCGCGGTCTCGGCCCGCAGCACGAAGCGCTCGCCGCTCTCTCCCTGCGCGCGCTCGACGCTCGCTTCGAAGATCCACGTCTCGGCGGAGTAGCCCCCCGAGAGCTGGCGCGGCTCAGACACCGCCGACACCGCGCGCGCATTCGGGAGGCGACGCGCGAGCCACGCCGCGAGCTCGTCGCGCCCGCGCTCGTCCAGCGGCACTGCGCTACCAGGTGTCGACGCAGGGGCGCTTCTTCCCCGTGCGCGGCGCGGGCGGCGGCGAGGCCAAGAGCGCGCGCGTGATCCAGCGCCGCGTACTCGGCGGGGTCGATCACGTCGTCGATCTCGAAGTGCGAGGCGGTGCTCACGGCCTTGCCGTGGTCGTACATGCGCTTCACCATCTGGTCGAAGAGCGCCTTGCGCTTCTCGGGATCGCTCTCCGCGGCGAGCTCGTTGCGATAGCCGAGCTTGACGGCGCCCTCGAGGCCCATGCCGCCGAACTCGCCGGTGGGCCACGCGATGGTGAAGACCGGCGCCTTGAAGCTGCCGCCCGCCATCGCCTGGGCGCCGAGCCCGTAGCCCTTGCGCAGCACGATCGTCACGAACGGGACGCGTGAGGCTTGCCGCCGATCACGAACAGCCGCGAGGCGTGGCGCACGAGCGCGGTCTTCTCGACCTCGGGGCCGACCATGATGCCGGGCGTGTCGCACAGGAACACGACCGGGATGTCGAAGGCGTCGCAGAGCTGCAGGAAGCGCGCGGCCTTGTCGGCGGCCGTCGCTGTCGATCGCGCCCGCCAGATGCGTCGGGTTGTTGGCGACGATGCCGATCGGTCGGCCCTCGACGCGCGCCAGCGCGGTGATCATGCCGAGCCCGAAGCCGCGCCGGAGCTCGAGCACGCTCCCGGTGTCGGCGAGCGTCGCGATCACGCTGCGCACGTCGTAGATGCGCAGGCGGTTCTCGGGGATCGCGCGGCGCAGCAGGCGCTGGTCGGCGCACTGACCAGCTGCGCGAGCGGACCCTGGAAGTAGGCGAGGTACTGCTTCGCGACGGCGACCGCCTCGGCCTCGTCGCGCACCGGCACGTCGACCACGCCGTTGCGCACCTGGACGTGCGAGCGGGCCGACCTCCTCCGGGCGGAAGACGCCGAGCCCGCCGCCCTCGATCATCGCGGGCCCGCCCATGCCGATGTTCGAGCGCTCGGTGGCGATCACGACGTCGCAGCAGCCGAGAAGCGCGGCGTTGCCCGCGAAGCAGCAGCCGCGACGTGATCGCCGACCAGCGGCACCAGGCCCGAGAGCTGGCCCCGAAGTACTGGAAGGCGAGGCAGTCGAGGCCGGCGACGCCGACGCCGTCGGTGTCGCCGGGCCGCCCGCCGCCGCCCTCGGTGAAGAACACCACCGGCAGGCGCCATGCGCTCGGCGAGCTCGAACAGGCGGTCCTTCTTGCGATGGTTCTGCTGGCCCTGGGTGCCGGCGAGCACCGTGTAGTCGTAGGACATCACGACGCAGCGCGAGCGCTCGGCGGCGAACAGCGCGCCGTTCACGCTGCCGATGCCGGCGATCAGGCCGTCGGCGGGCGTGCGCGCGATCAGGTCCTCGAGCGTGCGGCGCCGGCGCTGCGCGGCGATCACGAGCGGCCCGTACTCGACGAAGGTCCCCGGATCGCAGAGGTCGTCGACGTTCTCGCGCGCGGTGCGCTGGCCGGTCTTGCGCCGCCGCGCCACCGCCTCGGGCCGGCTCGCGTCGAGCGTCGATCGCGTGGCGCTCGAGCGACCTCCGCGAGGTCGGGGCGGATGCGGGCGAGGTCCGCTCCTCGGCGCGCGCGGCGCCTGCGGCCTCGACCTCGGCCTCCTCGAGGAAGACGAGCGGGTGCCCCTCGAAGACGGTGTCGCCGCGCGCGACGGCGACGCCCTGCACGATCCCGCTCGCGGCGGCCGCGATCACGTGCTCCATCTTCATCGCCTCCATCACGAGCAGCGGCTGGCCGGCGGCGACCCGCGTCGCCCGCGCTCACGTCCACCGACACGATCGTGCCCTGCAGCGGCGCGCGCACCGCGAGCGTGCCCTCGGGCACCGCGACGTCGGCGGACGCCAGGATCGCCATTTCGGCGGGCTCCGCCGCCGCCGACTCGGCGGCGGCCGCGCCCTTCCCGTAGTCGAGCACGGCGAGCGGATCGCTGCTGGCGAGGCGCGCACCAGCGAGCCGCGGCCTTCGCTCGGCTTCAGCTCGCTCGCGAAGAAGAGCTGCGGATGCTCGCTTGCCGCGAGCAGCTCGGCCGCGTGCTCGTCGACGAAGCGGGTGTGCACCCGCCCCGCCGCGAAGTCGGGTGGCGCGAGCAGCGCCTGCAGGAAGGGCGCGTTCGTGGCCACGCCCTCGATGCGCAACTCGCAGAGCGCGCGGTACGCGCGCGCCAGCGCGTCCGCGAAGCGTCGGGCGAGTGCACGATCACCTTCGCGAGCAGCGAGTCGAAGCGCGGATTCGTGGTGTAGCCCGCGTAGCCGCGCGTGTCGATGCGCACGCCCGGGCCCGAGGGCGGCTCGAAGGCGGTGAGCGTCCCCCCCGTCGGCCGCGCGCTCCCGTCCGCTCCCATCTTCTCGGTGTTGACGCGCAGCTGGATCGCGAAGCCGCGCGGCGACGGGATCTGCGCCTGCTCGAGGCCGAGCTGCGCCAGGCTCTGCCCTGCGCGAGCTCGAGCTGCGCCTGCACGAGGTCGAGCCCGGTCACCGCCTCGGTGACGGTGTGCTCGACCTGGAGGCGCGCGTTGGCCTCGATGAAGGCGAAGCGGCGCCCCTGGTCGGCGTCGACCAGGAACTCGACGGTGCCGAGCCCGCTGTAGGACGCGGCCCGGCCGAGCGCCAGCGCGGCCGCGAGAAGCTCTTCGCGCACGCCGGGATCGAGCGCGGGGCTCGGCGCGATCTCGACGATCTTCTGGTTGCGGCGCTGGAGCGTGCACTCGCGCTCGCAGAGGTGGGCGACCTCGCCGGCCGTCGCCCACGATCTGCACCTCGATGTGGCGCGCGCGCGGCAGGAGCTCCTCGACGTAGACGTCCGCGACGCCGAAGGCCGCCTTCGCCTCGGAGCGGCAGCGCGCGTAGGCCTCCTCGAGCTCCTCGGCGCGCGCGACGACGCGCATGCCGCGCCCGCCGCCGCCCGCGATCGCCTTGATCATCACGACGGCGCCGGGCGCTCGCCAGGAACTGCCGCGCCTCCGCGAGGCTCGTCGGCCCGCTCGTGCCCGCGCAGCACCGGCACGCCGCAGCGCTCGGCGAGCGCGCGGGCGCGACGCCTTGTCGCCGAAGGGCTCGAGCACCTCGGGGCTCGGGCCGACGAACACGAGCCCGCCTGCGGCGCAGCGCCGCGCGAACGCCGCGTTCTCGGACAGGAAGCCGTAGCCGGGATGCACCGCGTCGCAGCCGCGTCTCGCGCGCCGCCGCGACCAGCTGCGCGACGTCGAGGTAGGCCGCCGCGCCCACGCCGCGCAGCGGGCCGCGCGCGTCCGCGCGGCGCACGTGCAGCGGAGCGCGCGTCGTCCTCCGAGTAGACCGCGACGCGTGCGCAGCCCGAGCTCGGCGGCGGCGCGCGCGACGCGGATCGCGATCTCGCCGCGGTTCGCGATCAGGACGGACTCGAACATCGCAAAGCCCTCTCGAATGCCGGAGGAGTGTCCCTTAAGTTCGGATGAAGTAGGAACGTCCCCGAGGACCGAGGATGAGCGGGCAGGGCGAATTGCGCTACGGGAACACTCGGGTCGCGGGGCTCGGGCTGCTGGCGCTCCTCGTGCTGCTCCCGGTCACTCTGCCGGTTCCCGTGCTGCGCGAGCTCGTCCAGGAGCGCTTCGGCGTCTCCGAGCTCGCGACCTCGCTCTTCATGTCGGTGAACATGGTGGGCGCGCTGCTCGCGGCGCCGCTCGCGGGAGCCCTGGCCGACCACTGGGGCGGCCGCCGCGCGCTGCTCGTGCTGCGCGCTGGGGCTCGACGCCGCGTGCCTGCTCGGCCTGACCCTCGACCTCGCCTTCGCCGCGTTCCTGGCGATTCGCTTCGTCGAGGGCGGGGCGCACATCTCGGCGCTCTCGCTGCTCATGGGGATCGCGTCCGGCGCGCGCCGGGAGGAGGAGCGCAGCGTGCCCCTGGGCGTGGTCGGCTCCGGGCTCCTGCTCGGCGTGGCGAGCGGCGCCCCGCTGGGCGGCCAGCTCGGGGAGCGCGATCCCCTGCTGCCCCTCTACGTGGGCGCCGCGATCGTGGTCGCCGCGGGCTCCCTCGCGTTCCTCGTCGTGCGCGAGACCGGCCGCGCCGGCGAGCGCCGCCCGGGCTTCGCCGAGATCGCGGCGCTCGTGGGCGCGCATCGCCTGGTCGCGCTGCCGCTGCTCTTCTCGCTGGTCGACCGCTTCACGGTCGGCTTCTTCACCTCGACCTTCGTCGTTCCTGGTCCGCAACGTGCACGGGCTCGGCTCGGCGCGCGTGGGCCTCCTGATCGGCAGCTTCATGCTGCCCTTCGCGCTGCTCTCGTTTCCGTTCGGTCTCGTCGCGCAGCGGACGTCGCGCGTGGCCTTCCTGGTGGGCGGGAGCCTCCTGTACGGCGGGCTCGTCGCGACGCTCGGCTTCTGGCCGCGCGACTGGCTGACGCGCCTTGATGCCGATCACGGGAGTCTCCGCGGCCGTGATGTTCATGCCGTCGCTCCTGCTCACCACCGAGACGACCCCCGAGCGCATCCGCACGACCTCGCTCGGCGCCTTCAACGCCGCCGGGAGCCTGGGCTTCATCCTCGGCCCAGCGGCTGGAGGCGCGATCAGCCAGGGCGTCGCCGCGAGCCACGGCTGGCTGGCGGGTTATCAGGCCGCCTTCGCGGTCGCGGGGGCGACGGTGATCGCCCTCGCGCTGCTCGCCTGGCGCCCGCTCGCGCGCTTCGAGCGCGGGCAGCGCGCGGCGTCCTAGCCCGAGCCGCGCGCGAGCCAGAACGCGCCGAGCCCGATCAGCGCCACCGCGCAGAGCGAGCGCGCCGCGAAGCGCGGCGGCAAGACCTTCTCCAGCAGCACCCTTCGGGCTCGTCGCGACCCACAGCGGCGAGAGCAGGGCGAGCGGCTTGGCTGGGCCCCATGTCGGCGCTCGTCAGCCTGTTGGGGGGTGGCGTGCTCGACCGCTTCCCGCGGCTCAGAGTCGGCTTCCTGGAGGCGAACTTCTCCTGGGCGCCCTGGCTCGTGCACCGCATCCACGCGCGCGAGACGCAGCGCAAGATCCTGTGGGACAACTGCGCGCGCCTCTACGGCCTCGCCCCTACCCCCGGCGCAGGGGGCTGATACCTTGCGCTCGCGCTGATCCGCGACCCCCTGCGCGGCCCGGGCGCTTGGGGGTGGCATGGCCAAGCTCTTCGCAACGAAGTCGGTCGAGAGCTTCCAGGCCGACATGCGCGCCCACTCCGGGACGCTGCGGCGCGCGCTCAGCGCCTTCGACCTCGTGATGCTCGGCATCGGCGCCATCATCGGCACCGGCATCTTCGTGCTGACCGGCGTGGCCGCGGTGAACCACGCGGGCCCCGCGGTGAGCGCCTCCTACGCGCTCGCGGGTGCGATCTGCATCCTGGCCGCGCTCTGCTACTCCGAGTTCGCCACGATGATCCCGATCGCGGGCAGCGCCTACAGCTACGCGTACGCGACGCTCGGCGAGCTCGTCGCCTGGATCATCGGCTGGGACCTCGTGCTCGAGTACGCGCTCGCGGGCAGCGCGGTCGCGGTCGGCTGGTCGGGCTACGTGGTCAACCTGCTCGGGAGCATCGGCATCCAGCTCCCGGCCGCGATCGCCGGCTCGCCGGGAACTCTGCCCGGCGCCGTCTTCAATCTTCCCGCGTTCCTCGTGCTGGTCGGCATCACGACGCTGCTCGTGCTCGGCATCCGCGAGAGCGCCACCACGAACGCGGTCATCGTCACGATCAAGCTCTTCGCGGTCTTCTTCGTGATCGCGGTCGGCTCGCTCTACGTGAACCCCGACAACTGGCATCCCTACATGCCCTTCGGCTTCAACGGCATGGTCGCGGGCGCGGCGACGGTCTTCTTCGCCTACATCGGCTTCGACGCGGTGACGACCGCCGCGGAGGAGGCGCGCAATCCCGAGCGCGACATGACGATCGGCATCGTGGGCTCGCTGCTCGGGTGCACGGTGCTCTATCTCGCCGTGGCTGCGGTGCTGACGGGCATGGTGCCGCTCAGCGCCATCGACGTCTCCGCCCCGGTGGCCATGGCCTTCAGCGCCCACGGGCTCCACTGGGCGGCGCGCATCATCTCGGCCGGCGCGGTCGCCGGGCTCACCAGCGTGCTGCTCGTGCTCCTGCTCGGGCAGTCGCGCATCTTCTTCGCGATGTCGCGCGACGGGCTCCTGCCGCCCCTCTTCAGCCGGGTTCACCCGCGCTTCGGCACGCCGCACCTCTCGACGATCCTGGTGGGCGCGATCGTCTCCGTGATCGCCGGCTTCGTCCCGCTCCGCGAGCTCGCCGAGCTCGCGAACATCGGGACCCTGTTCGCGTTCGTCGTCGTCTCGATCGGCGTGATGGTGCTGCGCCGCACCGAGCCGGAGCGGCGCCGGCCTTTCCGCGCGCCGCTCGTGCCGCTCCTCCCGATCACCTCGGTGATCGGCTGCGTCTACCTGATGACGGCGCTGCCCGCGATCACCTGGGAGCGCTTCGTGATCTGGCTCGCGATCGGGATGGTGATCTACTTCTCGTACAGCGTTCGCCACAGCCGCGTGCAGCGCAGCGCGGCGCGCTGAGCCCGCGGCGTGGCAAAGGGCCTGAGCTTCTCGGGCGTGCTCATCCGCGTCGCGGCGGCCATCGTGCTCGTGATCGCCACCTACAACCCGAGCGGGCACAGCTATCTCGGCTGGGCGCTGCGCGACGTCAGCGACTTCACGCCCCTCCAGGCGGTCCTCGGAATCCTCCTCCTGGCGGGCTGGATTCTCTACGTGCGCGCGGCGCTCCACGCGCTCGGCTGGATCGGCGTCGGGCTCGCGGGCGCCTTCATTGCCGCGCTCGTGTGGCTCCTCGTCCAGCAGGGGCTCCTGAACCCGCAGGATTCGGGCGCCTTCGCGTGGATCGCGCTCGTGGGGGTCGGGCTCATCCTGGGCATCGGCCTCTCGTGGTCGGCCGTGCGCCAGCGCCTCACCGGGCAGGTCGATGTGGAAGGCGGTCCTCCCGCCTAGTGGTCGACGTGCGGCTCTCGAAGGGCGGCGTCTCGCCACTCCTGCATGGGCGGATGCGCGGCGACCGCGGCCACGTAGGCGCGCGCAGCCGCATCCATCGGCACGCCGTAGCTCGAGAAGCGGAAGGTGACCGGCGCGTAGAAGCAGTCCGCCGCCGAGAACGCGCCGAACAAGAAGGGGCCGCCCGCGCCGAAGCGCGCGCGGCAATCGCGCCAGATCTCCTGCACGCGCGCGGCGTCGGCCAGCGCCTCGGGCGTGTGGCCCTTGCCCGGAGCGTTCGCCTGCAGGTCCATGGGCATCGCGCCGCGCAGCGCCTGGAAGCCCGAGTGCATCTCGGCCACCGCCGAGCGCGCGAGGGCGCGGGCGCGCGGGTCGGCGGGCCAGAGCCCCGCGCCGGGGAACTTCTCGGCCAGGTACTCGGTGATCGCGAGCGAGTCCCAGATGCCGATCTCGCCGTCTCTCAGGTAGGGGACTCGCCCGCTCGGCGAGTGGCGCTTCACCTGCTCGCGCCAGTCGGAGTCGCCGAACGAGACCAGCATCTCGTCGTAGGGCGCGCCCGTCTGGCGCAGCGCGAGCCAGCCGCGCAGCGACCACGACGAAAAGTTCTTCGAGCCGATCACCATCGTCAGCCGCGCCATGAGCCCCTCCGGAGTCCAGTCAGAATGTGTACTGGGCGAAGAGGTAGAGGAAGTCCGGGCTCTCGGAGGGGCCGGTCTCTTCGACGTAGGCGCCCGGGAAGAAATGGGAATAGCCGGCGCCGAGCTGCGTGTGGGTGTCCAGCCGGTAGGCCGCCGTGAGGTCGATCTCCTCGCCCACGTGCTGAGAGGCATCGGGCGCCGCAGGCCGGAGCGGAGCGCCCCCCGCGTTGAACCAGCCCGAGCCCCGGGCCGCCCGGCGGAAGTGGTGGACCGTGAGCTCGGCCTGCAGCGCCGGGTGCGGCCGCAGCGAGAGCCCCGCGCACAGGCCGATCACGTTCTGGCGGGCGACCAGGTCCGCGATCCCGAAGTAGGCGTGGCCGAGCGGGAAGAGCTGGTCGAAGAGCGCGATGTCGCCGCCTGCGTGCGCGTCGCCGCTCGCCCAATCGGCGCCCACGAAGACGCGCGGCGAGGTCTGGCGATCCGAGTGCCAGTAGCCGACCGTCGCCGAGACCATGCCGGCGGAGATGTCGGCGTCGCCCCGCTCGCCCACCTGCCAGGCCGCCTCGCCCTCGACGTCGAAGCCGCTGGCCCCGAGCGGGCTCGAGAGGCGCGCGCCCAGCGTGTGGCGACGCTCGTCGCCGTCCACGGTGTCGCGCAGGAGGCCGTAGACGTAGAGCTCGGCGCGGCCGCTGCCCGGGAGCTCGCGCCGCCCGTGCAGCCCGTAGAACCACTGGTCGGTGACGTGGTCGTTGCGCTGGTAGGGCCGCACGCGCACCGGCGCCGTGGCGAAGGCGAAGAGCTCATTGCGCTCGCCCGCGTAGTCGAGCGTGAATCCGTCGAAGGTGCGGCGCGCGTTCGCCCAGTCGAGCGGCGAGACCAGGCGCTGCTTGCCGAGCCGGAGCTCCTGGCGGCCGACGCGCGCGCTCAGGACCGCCCCGCTCGCGAGGGGCTGCGCCCACTCGAGGAAGCCGTTCTGCAGATCGATGGTGTCCGAGTCGGCGGCCCGCGCGCCGTCGAACGCGCCGGGCTCGCTCGAGAAGGCGGACTTCGCCTCGACGAAGGCACGCACGTGCTCGCCCACGTGGAGGTCCGCGTGGAGCCGCAGGCGCGTGAGCCAGAGCGTCTCCTGGTCGTCGCTCGGCGCGCCGAATGCGAAGCCGTTCCAGGCCTCGAAGCGCTCGCGCGCTTGGCCGCCCAACGAGACGTGGACAGCGTCGCCCAGGCGGATCCACTTCACCGGGTCGAAGGGGTCCCGGCTGGCGAGAGCATCCGGCGCGGCGAGCGCGCTCCAGTCCTCCTCGAAGCGCAGGTCGCGGAAGGCCGGGCGTTCCTCGGCGCGCCCCTGGGCGCGTTCCTCGGCGCGCCCCTGGGCGCGTTCCTCGGCGGCGAGCGGTCCGGCGCTGGCGAGCGCGAGGGTCAGCGCCAGCGTCAGCGCAGAGCCGGCTCGACTCGGTACCGTGCAGGCCATGCTAGGAGCCTCGCGCCGCGCACGCCGGGCCTCGCGCCTCGCGCTGTCGCTCTGCGCGCTGCTCGCGTTCGTCGGAGGGCACGCGCCCGGCGAGCCCGTCGAGGGTGGGGCGATTCATGGCCACGTGAAGCTCCTGCGCAAGAAGCTCTTCGGGAAGCCCGAGGCGGAGGCCCAGGTGCGCGATGTCGTGGTCTACGTGACCGGCTTCTCCGGCAGGGCGCCCGGAGCGCTGGCCTCGCTCGACCAGCGCGACGAGCAGTTCCGGCCGCGGCTCCTCCCGATCGTGGCGGGCCAGAGCGTCGAGTTTCCGAACCGCGACCGCATCTACCACAACGTCTTCTCGGTGTCGCCGGCGCACGCCTTCGACCTCGGCCAATACAAGTCGAGCGATCCGCCCAAGCGCGAGCGCTTCGAACGGCCCGGCCTCGTGCCCGTCTACTGCAACATCCACCCCCACATGATCGCCTACGTCGCCGTGCTGGAGAACTCCGCCTATGCGCTCGCGGCGCCGGACGGGAGCTTCTCGATCGAGGGCGTGCCTCCCGGCCGGCACGTCGTGCGCGCCTTCTCGCCGGGCGCCGAGCCGGTGCAGCGCGAGGTCGAGGTCGCGGCCGGTGGAGCCACCGAGGTCGAGCTCGAGCTCGTCGCGAGTGCGATCCCGAGCCACAAGCGCAAGGACGGCAGCGACTACCCGCGTCCCGGCAGCGACGCGGAGCAATGAAGGGTCCGCGCCGCTTCGCAACCAAGCTCTTCCTCGCGTTCGCGGCGCTCGTCGCGCTCGCCATGGGGGCCGCGTTCTTCGCCCTCGAGCGCATCGCGCGCGAGCGCGCCGACGAGGGCTTCGCGCAGCGCTTCGAGCAGGCGCGCGCGGCGTTCGGCGAGCTCGCCCGCTTGCGCGAGCGCTTCGTCACCGACGAGATCGACGCCCTGGCGCGCGGGAACCCCCAGTTCCGCACCGTCCTCTCCACCGCGTCGCTGGCGCCGGGCCTCGACCTCGGCCTCGGGGGGGGCGATACCGCCGCCGCGGTCACCACGGACGCGAACCTGCGCCTGCGCTCGCTCCTGCCCTCGCTCGCCCTCGCCGAGCGCAGCGACGTCCTCGTGCTGCTCGCCTCGGACGGGCGCCTGCTCTACAGCGCCGCGGATCCGCTGCGCGCCGGGGAGGACCTCGCGGCCCTCGCGCTCTACCAGGAGACCGTGAACACGGGCGGCGGCGCGGCGGTCTGGACCGAGCGCGAGCCGCGGACCGGGGGCGTCCGGCTCGTGCCGAAGGGGCGCGCCCCCGCCGTCTACGAGGTCGTGGCGCGACCCGTGGTGTTCGAGGAAGCGGTCCACGGCGTGGTGATCGCCGGCACCCGCGTCGACCAGCAGACGCTGTTCGGCCTGCGCGCCGTCTCCGGGCTGGACATCGCGCTCGTCGCGCACGGCGACGTCGTGGCCTCGACGCTCTCGCCCGCGGCGCACGCCCAGCTCGCGCGGGAGTGGCGTACGCAGGGCGAGCGCGCGCCGCGC
Source organism: uncultured delta proteobacterium (assembly GCA_963716275.1). Classification (GTDB taxonomy): domain Bacteria; phylum Myxococcota_A; class UBA9160; order UBA9160; family UBA6930; genus VGRF01. The sequence continues at coordinate 141,814 of CAVQTC010000002.1, forward strand.
ACGCTGGGGGCGGCCTATCGAATGCGGTCTTCTCCGCTCGCCCCGCAGCGCGAGCCCCTCGCGCAGTACGTGCTGCTCGCCTCCCTCGACGAGGAGCACGCCTTCGTGCGCCGCGTGCGGCGCTCGCTGCTCGGCGCGGGGGCGGGGATCCTCGCGCCTCTCGCTCGCCCTCGCCTTCACGCTGGCGCGCGGCATCACGACGCCCGTGCGCGAGCTCGCGCGCGCGGCGCGGCGGCTCGGCGCCGGCGATCTCGACGCGGAGGTGTCGCTCGCCTCGCGCGACGAGCTGGGCGAGCTGGCGACCGCCTGGAACGAGATGACGCGGGGGCTCCGCGAGCGCGACCGCCTGCGGCGCACCTTCGAGCGCTACGTCTCGAAGGACGTCGCCGCCGAGATCCTGCGCCACCCCGAGCTCGCGCCGGTGGCCGGCGAGGCGCGCGAGCTCACCGTCGCATTCGTGGACATGGGCGGCTTCACGCAGCTCGCGGAGCGGCTCGAGCCGAGCGCGCTGGTGAGGCGGCTGAACGAGTACTTCGAGGTGGTGTGCGCCGCGGTGCTCGCGCGCAACGGCACCGTGAACGAGTTCGTGGGCGACGGCATCGTCGTGTACTGGGGCGCGCCGTTGCCCCAGCCCGACCACGCGCTCGCGCGCGAGCCTGGCGGTGCTCGATGCGCGCGACCGGCTCGCGACGCTCGCCGCGCGCTGGCGCGCCGAGGGCCTGCCCGGGGCGCGCTTCCGCATCGGCGTCCACACCGGCCCGCTCGTGATCGGCGAGATCGGCTCCGAGGAGCGGCGCGCCTACCGCGCGGTCGGGGACGCGATGAACCTCGCCGCGCGCATCGAGGGCGCCAACAAGGTCTACGCCACCGCGCTGCTCGTCTCCGAGGCGACGCGCGCGGCCGCGGGCGACGCGGTGCTGGCGCGCGAGATCGACCTCGTGCGCGTCGTGGGGCGCGCGCAGCCCGTGCGCCTCTTCGAGCTCGTCGCGGAGGCGGGCGCCGCGAGCCAGGAGCAGCGCGCCTTCCTCGCCCGCTGGAGCGCAGCGCTCGCCCGCTACCGGGCGCGCGACTTCGCAGCGGCAGCCGAGGCGTTCTCGGCCTGCGCCCCCGATCCCGCCGCCGCGGTGCTGGCGGCGCGCGCGGCGGCCTTCGCAGCCGCACCGCCGCCCCCGGACTGGGACGGCGTGCACGCGCTCGAGGAGAAGTAGCCGTAAGATGCGCGCACTTCGGAGGTTTCCATGTCTCGCGCAATCCTTTGGGCCGCCGCTCTCGTGCTCGCATCCGTCTCCGCCCGCGCGGAGGAGGCGTGGTATCCCTCGCGCTACGGCGCGGGCGATACGATTGGCGCCGCCAACAACCTCTCCCCCGAGATCGTGAAGCAGGCCGCCAAGCTGGTCACCACCGGGAAGACCTACTCGCTTGGCCTCGTGGTCGGGCCCGACACGCCGGCCTATCCGCCGCGCAAGTACACGCTCGTGGTGACCCAGTCGAACGACGGCACGGGGCCTCTGCTCGGCGAGAACCAGGCCACGGGGAACGACGATCTCGCCTTCACCTACTTCGGGATCGGCTCGCAGATCGACGGGCTCGGCCACCTGGGCATCGCCCACCGCTACTACAACGGCCTGCCCGCGACGGAGTTCGTCCGCCCGACCGGCCTCTTGAAGCTCGGCACCGAGGGCATCCCGCCGATCGTGACGCGCGGCGTGCTCCTGAACATGGCGGCGCTGCTCGGGGTCGAGACCGTGAAGGAGGGCACGCCCTACAACCGCGCCCAGATCGACGCGGCGGCGAAGCGCCAGGGCGTCTCGATCCGCAAGGGCGACGTCGTGCTCTTCCACTCGGGCTGGATGGCGCGTTCGCGCCCAGGACTCCAACAAGTGGTGGTCGATGCACCCGGGCGTGGGCGTGGAGGGGGCCAAGTACCTGGCGGGCCTGGGCGTGGTCGCGGTCGGCGCCGACACCACCGCCGTCGAGGCGATCCCCTTCGAGAATCCCAACCGGCCCTTCGAGGTCCACCAGACGCTGCTCGCCAAGAACGGCGTCCACATCCTCGAGAACATGTTCACGGACGAGCTCGCGAAGGACGGGGTCTCCGAGTTCCTGTTCGTGCTGGGCCAGCCGAAGTTCCAGGGGGCCGTGCAGATGACGGTCAACCCGATCGCGATCCGCTAGGGGACCGCGCCGCGCGATGGTGCGAACGATCTGGAGCCGCGTGGGCAGGGGCAAGACGCTCGCGGCGCGCCTGCGCCGGCTCGCCGTCCTGGTGCTCGCACTCGGCCTCGGGCTCACGCTCGGGCCCGTCGCGTGCCTCCGCGTGGTCGACCCGCCGACCAGCGCTTTCATGCTGCGCGATGGCGTCTCGCGCTTGTTGGCTGGCAAGGGCTGGGTCTCCTACCAGTGGGCCGACCTCGACGAGATCGCGCCGGCGCTCCCGCTCGCCGTCGTCGCATCCGAAGACCAGCTCTTCCCGGAGCACGACGGCTTCGACGTCGTCGCCATCGAGAAAGCCATGAAGGAGCGGCGGCGCGGGGGTCCGCGCGGCGCGAGCACGATCAGCCAGCAGGTCGCGAAGAATCTCTTCCTCTGGCCGAGGCGCAGCTGGCTGCGCAAGGGGCTCGAGGTCTACTTCACCGTCGCGATCGAGGCGCTCTGGCCGAAGCGGCGCATCCTCGAGGTCTACGTGAACGTGGCCGAGTTCGGCGACGGCCTCTACGGCGCCGACCGCGCGGCCCAGCGCTACTTCGGCGTGCCGCCGCGCCGCTTGACCTGCCCAGCAGGCGGCGCTGCTCGCCGCGGTGCTGCCGAGCCCGCGCCGCATGCACGCCGACCGCCCGGGCCCCTACACCCAGGAGCGCGCGCGCTGGATCGAGGGGCAGATGCGCCAGCTCGGCGGCGGCTACCTGGCGGGTCTCTGAGCGCCGCTCGCCGGGCGCCACGACCTCGCTACCGTGGCCGCCCTCCGGAGAGCCGATGCCCACGCACTGGAAGCGCGACCTCGAGGCGGACGGCGCGAAGTTCCGCGCCTGGCTCGCGCGCACATTGCCCGGCGCCAGCGACCTCGCGGTCTCGGATCTTCGTCGCGCCCCAGACCTCGGGCTTCTCGAACGAGACGCTGCTCTGCGAGGCGCGCTGGCGCGAGGCCGGACGCGAGCACCGCGAGTCGCTGGTCGTGCGCATCCAGCCGATCGGTTATCAGGTCTTCCCGGCCTACGACATGGGGCTCCAGTTCCGCACCATGCAGCTCCTGGCCAAGACCGACGTGCCGGTGCCGCGCGCGCTCTGGCTCGCCGCGGACGACCGCGAAGTGTTCGGAGCGCCTTTCTACGTGATGGCCCGCGTCGAGGGCCGCGTGCCCACCGATCAGCCGCCCTATCACACGGGCGGCTGGATGCTGGAGGCGACGCCGGAGGAGCGCCGCGCGATCTTCTTGGGCGGCTTCGAGGCGATGGCGAAGATCCATCGGCTCGACCTCGAGAAGACCGGCTTCGGCTTCCTGCGCCGACCGGGCTACGCGAACGGCCTCGAGCAGGAGCTCGCCTTCTATCGCGACTACTTCGCGTGGGCCGCGGGCGGCCGCGAGCAGCCCGTCGCCGAGCGCGCGCTCGCCTGGCTCGAGGGCAACAAGCCGAGCGGCGAGCCCGACGGCCTCGTCTGGGGCGACGCGCGCATCGGGAACATCATCTTCGACGGGACGCGCGTGGCCGCGGTGCTCGATTGGGAGATGGTGACGGTCGGAAGCCCCGAGAAGGACATCGCCTGGGCGATCTTCCTCGACCGCCATCACAGCGAGGGCCTGGGCGCGCCGCGCCTCGCGGGCTTCCCGAGCTACGAGGAAGCGCTCGCCCACTACGAGACTTGCTCGGGCCACCGCGTGCGCCACCTGCACTACTACCAGGTCTTCGCCGGCTTCCGTTTCGCCGTGGTGATGATGCGCATCGCGCAACAGCTCGCGCACTACGGGATGATGACCGCCGAGCAGAGCCGGGTCATGGAACAGAACAACACGGTGACCCAGTTGACGGCCAAGCTGTTGGGCCTTCCAGCGCCCGCCGGAGCTACTCCGGCCCTGAGGGGTTGGACCCAAGGTCCCGTGGCGCGCGATCACACGGCGCTCGGCTTGCCCAACTGATGATCGACCACGAGTTCGGCGTTTCGTCTCGAGTCGTCCGCGTTCCGAGAGTCGACAGCGGCTACTTCGACGAGGAGTCGTGAGGGACGCGTGACTCCTTCAGAGTCTGCTGCCACGCATTGTCCTTTCTCCTGGCACCTCCCGTAGGTCGATGAACCCGTGTCGCCGCCAGCCCTTCTTCAGCAGCCACGTGCGAGGCGGCGCAACGGTGGGAGGTCTTGGGTCGTCAATTCGCGGTCTCCGTCGCCAGCCATCGAACCACGCTGCTGAGGACGCGACATCCAGCCGCGGCGGCGGCGCCTCGCCCGTGCGCTCGTATTCGTGCTTGCGAGTGTTCAGGAGCACGTAGGCGAGCGCGTTGCGCACCTCGCGCGGCGTCCGCAACGGACTGTGGTGATAGCGGCCGTCGAGCACCCGCCCACGACGCTCGAACACGCGATTCAGCGCTCGCGCCAACCGCGCTGCCGACGCTCTTCATTCCGCTCGCAAGCGCTTTCTTGTCCTGCGCCTCCACGATCAGGTGGGCGTGGTCGCGCTGGAGGGAGTAGTGGACGACCCGGAAGCGACCGCGCTCTCTCGCCTCGGCGAACGAGTGCTCGAGCTCGCGCACGACCCGAGGATTGCGAAGCGAGGGAAGCCCAGGTTGCAGCCGGAGCGTCACGTGGACCGGGGAGCACTTCGGGAACTTCTCGCGTCTCCGGTGTTGGACACGAGGCCGCGGACCCGGCGGGCGACCCGCTCCCTTCCGCGGTCCACCTCTTCCTGTGTGGAGGCGGTAGTCGCGGAAGCTGAGTTGCTTCGGATGACGACCCATTCGGAGTTAGAATAGGGCTATGTTCTTCCGGTGTCAAGGTACGAACCGGTGACATCGGTATCACTGCTGACCGGGAGCGTGCCCAACAACTCAGGCGGCAGGGCTGGGGGGCACCGAATCCGACTGGCGCAATCACCTCAGGGGACGGGACATTCCCCTTCAGGGCCGTCTTGGTTTATCCCGGCGGCGAGCGCGCGGCGTGGCCGGAGCTTCACTCCGGCAGTGCGAAGGCCATCAGCGCGTCGCTCGGCGGTGTCCCCAACAAGCCGTGGCCGCCGGCGGCGATCACCACGAACTGGCGGCCGTCAGGGCGCAGGCGGTAGGTCATCGGCGTGGCGTGCGCGGCAGTCGGCAGCCGCTGGCGCCAGAGCTCTGCGCCGGTCTCGCTCGCGAACGCGCGCAGGTAGAAGTCCGTCGTCGCCCCGATGAAGACGAGGCCGCTGTCGGTGGCGAGTGGACCCCCGAGATTCGGCGTTCCGGTCTTGAGCCAGAGCGGCCAGGGCGCCAGGTCGCGCGTGGTGCCGAGCACCACCTCCCAGCGCTTCTCGCCGGTCTCGGTGTCGATCGCCGCGAGCGTTCCCCAGGGCGGCGGGTTGCACGGCGCGCCGAAGGGCGAGAGCAGCGAGTCGCGCTCGAGCGCGTAGGGCGTCCCCTCCTGCGGCTCGAAGCCGTAGGCGGGGGGGCCGTCCGGGTACTTCTTCGCGACGTCCTCGCGCCTCACCAGGCGGATGCGCGTGGCGATGCGCTGGACGTTTACGATGGCGAGGTCGCGGCGCGGGTCCACGGCGAGGCTGCCCCAGTTCATGCCGCCGATCATGCCCGGGTACTGCACGCTGCCCTCGAGGCTCGGCGGCGTGTAGATGCCGTCGCTGCGCAGCGCCTCCAGGTCGTGCTTGCAGGCGATCTCGTCGAACGGCGTGAAGCCGAAGGCCTCGTCGGGCGTGAGCGTGAGCGGGTGCAGCGGCGCTGGCTTCGACGGGAAGGGCTGCGTGGCGGAGAGCGTCTCGCCGGGCACGACACCCGCTTGGGGGGCGGGCTTCTCCTCTACGGGGAAGAGCGGGGCGCCCGTCTCGCGGTTCAGGAAGAACAGCATGCCGAGCTTGGTCGGAACGATCAGAGCGGGGACCCGGCCGCTCGGCCCGGCGAAGTCGAACAGCACGGGCTGGGAGGCGACGTCGTAGTCCCAGATGTCGTGGTGCACGGTCTGGAAGCTCCACACGACGTGTCCGTCGTCCGCGGAGAGCGCGACCACCGAGCTCGAGAAGTGGTCCAGGCCGTGGCGTTGCCCGCCGAAGTAGTCCGGCGAGGTGTTCCCGGTCGGCACGAAGACGAGGCCGCGCGCTTCGTCGGCCGAGAGCGCGCTCCAGGAGTTGGTAGTGCCGCGCCGGTACTGGACGCCCTCGCCCGGCGCGCCGGGCTGGTCCGGCAGCACGGGATCCCACGCCCAGGCCAGCGCGCCGCTGCGCACGTCGTAGGCGCGCACCACGCCGCCGGGCGAGTCGGCGCGGCGGTCGTCGAGCACCATGGTGCCGGTCACGATGCGGTCGCGCACGATCGCCGGCGGCGTGGTCACGCCGTACTCGCCGACGTCGATGTCGCCGATGCCGGCGCGCAGGTCGACGGTGCCGCCGCTGCCGAAGTCCTTGCAGGGGCGGCCCGTGGCGGCATCGAGCTCGATCAGGCGCGCGTCGAGGGTCGGGAGCACGATGCGGCGGCGGCAGACCGCGTCGTGCGCCGCCGCGGCGTCGGTCCAGGCGGAGACGCCGCGGCAGTTGATCAGGTAGAAGTTCGTGGCGTCCACGCCCGGGTCGTAGCGCCAGCGCTCGCGCCCGGTCTCGGGGTCGAGGGCGAACACGCGGTCGAGCGGCGTGCAGTAGACCAGCGAGTCGCCGACGATGATCGGCGTCGCCTGGAACGAGCTCTTGCCGAGGCTCTTGGTGCCGTCCAGCACGTCGCCCGAGCGGTGGATCCAGGCGAGCTCGAGCTGGTCCACGTTCTCGGGAGTGATCTGGGTGAGCCGCGAGAAGCGCGAGCCTCCGGCGTCGCCGCCGTAGGTCGACCAGGCGGCGATGGGGCCGCTGAGATCGAGCGGCGCCCTCGAGCAGGCGAGCGCGAGCGAGAGCGAAAGTCCGAGAACGGCGAGCGCGCGAGGCATGACCCCCCCGAGAAGGCGCGCATTCTAGGGGACGCTCAGGCGAGGGCCTCAGGCAAACGAGATGACCTGGCGCGCGACTTTGCCCGCCTTCATGTCGTCGAAGGCGCGGTTGACCTCCTCCAGCTTGATGTGGCCGGAGATCATCTCGTCGAGCTTCAAGCGGCCGTCGAGGTAGAAGTCGACGTAGCGCGGCATGTCGATGCGGAAGCGGTTGCCGCCCATCATGGAGCCGAGAATGCGCTTGCCCTGGAGCACGATGTCGAGGCCGGCGAAGGAGACGTCCACGCCCGCGGGCACGACGCCCACCATCACGGCGGTTCCGCCCTTGCGCACCATCATCACGGCCTGCCGGCAGGTGCCGGGGGTCCCGATGCACTCGAAGGCGTAGTCGACGCCGCGCGGCGCAAGCGCCTGGAGCTGCTGCACGGGATCCCCCTTCGAGGCGTCGATGCCATCGGTCGCGCCGAGCTTCTGGGCGAGCTCGAGCTTCCAGGGGACCGTGTCCACGGCCACGATGCGCGAGGCGCCGCCGATGCGCGCGCCTTGGATGGCGGCGAGGCCGACGCCGCCGCAGCCGATCACGGCGCAGGTATCGCCGGGGCGGATCTTCGCGGTGTTGAGCGCCGCGCCCACGCCCGTGGTGACGCCGCAGCCGATCAGCGCGGCGCGGTCGAGCGGCATCTCGGGATTGATCTTCACCAAGGCCGTCTCGGGCACGAGCATCTCCTCGGCAAAGGCCGAGAGATGCGCCATCTGGTGGATGGTCTCGCTGCCTTTGCGCAGCCGGGGCGCGGCGTCGCGCGGCCGCATCGTCGCGGCGCCGCCGCACAGATTCGGCTCGCCGCGCAGGCAATAGTCGCAGTTGCCGCAGAAGGCCGAGAGGCAGCCGATCACGTGGTCGCCCGGCTTCACGTGCGTCACGTCGCGCCCCACCGCGAGGACGATGCCCGCCGGCTCGTGGCCGAGCACCGAGGGCGGCGGCACGGGCAGCGCGCCTTCCACGCAGTGGAGGTCGCTGTGGCACACGCCGCACGCGACCGTTCGCACGCGCACCTCGCGCGGCTGGGGGTCGTCGATCTGGATCTCCTCGATCGAGAGCGGCTGGTGGTAGGCGCGCAGAACGGCGGCTCGCATGGCGTCTCCTTCGTCGGCGGGCGACGCTAGCGCGCGGGCGAGGCGGCTCGCTCACGCGCGAGCGAGGCCGCTCGCTCCACGCGCGAGCGAGGCCGCTCGCTCCCGCGGTAGGCTTTGCGGCCGCCCACAAGGAGAGCAGTCGTGATCAAGCTCTATGGAATCTCCCAGTCGCGCGCGAGCCGCTGTCTCTGGATGCTCGAGGAGCTCGGCGTCCCCTACGAGCAGATCCCGATCGGCTTCGGTGACCTGCGCAAGCCCGACTATCTGAAGATCAACCCGAATGGCCGGCTCCCCGCTCTCGAGGACGACGGGCTCGTGCTGTTCGAATCGCTCGCGATCAACCTCCACCTGGCGCGCAAGTACGACAAGGGGCTCTGGCCGAAGTCGGCGGACGACCAGTCGCGCGCCGTCCAGTGGACGCTCTGGGTCGTGAACGAGCTCGAGCCCCACGTGATCGCGGTCTTCCTGAACACCGTGGCCTTCCCCGAGCCGCAGCGAGACGCCAGCAAGGTCAAGGCGGCGAAGGAAGCGTTGGTGCGGCCGTTGCCCGTGCTGAATGCGGCCCTCGCGGGCCGGGAGACGCTGCTCGGCGGGCCGTTCTCCGTCGCCGACCTCAATGTCGCGTGCGTGGCCGCGATGGGCGCCCGCTTCGGAGCGTTCGACGCCGCCGCGTACCCGAACGTGAAGACGTGGCTGGATCGCTGCAACGCGCGGCCGGCCTAGCAGCGCGCGAACGCGAAGCGAGGCTGACCGCGGCCGCGATCACTCCGGCGCGCCGCAGGGCGATCCAGGCCGCGAGCGCTGCCTCCTTCTCGTCGGCGCGCCAGGGCCGGCCGACGGTCTCGCCGAACGACTTCAGCTGCCTCGCGACCTCGTCGGGCTCGCGCCCGAGCGAGCGCGCGGCCTCGGGGGCGAGCTCGCGCTGCAAGTGGGTCGCGCACGGGACGCGGGCGCCCCGCGCAGCGAGCTCGAGCACCTCGCGGAAGAGCCTCCCCTCGCTCGCGTGCGCGCGCATGTGCGGGCTCGCGATGGACGCCGGATCGACCAGGCTCGAGACGACCAGGCCGATGCGGCCGAGCGGTGCGTCCCCGGCCGCGAGCTCGTCCCGCAGCTCGTGGAACGCACGCTCGGCGACGGCATGGGCCACCTCGATGCCGCGCTTCATGGCCGCCTCGCCGCGCGCGCCGGGGCGCTCGAGCGCCTGGTGATACGGCTGCCCGGAGCCGGGCACTTTCGGATCCCAGAGCCGCACCTCGCGGCGCCAGAGAATCTGCGGCGTGCTCGGCTCGCCGCGCAGCGCCACGGCGATCGCTCGCCCGGTCTTCACGCGGAAGCCGATGACGGTCTCGGAGGGTCTCTTGGTCATGCGACTCACCACGCCGTGAGCGTCGGGAATCCTCCCTCGCCGCGCACGCAGTCCGCCAGATAGAGCGCGAGGCCGAGGTCCCCGGTCCAGAGCGTGAAGCGCAGCCTACCCACGCGCTCTCGCTCGCGCGCCGACTGCGCGAGGGCATGCATCGCGAAGGCGCGCGCGCGCTCGAGCCAGCGCACGTCGCCCGTGCGGCGATGGAGCTCGAGGAAGGCGTAGCCGTTGCCCGCGGTCCCGTGGCAGAGGCCCGCGCCCTTCGCGAGCGGTCCCGCCCGCCACGTGAGCTCGCCGCCCGCGAGGAGCAGACCCTCCAGCTCCGGATCCGCGGCGATCGGGAAGTCGCGCAGCGCACAGATCACGCCCGGGGCACCGTGGCAGATCTGCACGAGCGGTGCGGCGCGACCGGGCCGGTGCTCCACGACGCTCTGGGGCCAGTTCGCGAGGCCGTCGGTGTGGACGGCCGTGGCAACGACGGTGCGGGCGCTCTCCCGGAGCAGCTCGGTCTGCTGGGCCGGTGCGAGCCACGCGCGGCCCCGCAGCAGCGGCGCGAGGTTCCCCGCCGCGCCGTGCACGGCGCCCAACAGGTACGCCGTCGACCCGAACAGCGCTTGTCGCCAGAGTCGGCAGCCCACATCGGGCAGCTCGCGCCAGCGCTCGAGCAGAGGAGCGGCGCCCTCTCGGAACGCCGTGGCCCAGCGCGCCTCGCCCGTCAGGTCGTGCATCGCGAGCGCTAGCAGCCAACGTTCCCGGCGCGCCCCACATGAGCTCGTCTTCGGGCGCGGCGTGGTTGGCGCCGATGCAAGGCGAAGAGGCGGTCCGCGATCTCTGGACCAGGCGCGAGGCGAAACGCGGCGAACAGGAGTCCGCTCTCACCCAACAAGAGACTCGGGCGCCGATGCGCGAGGTCCGGCGCGCGAGGCGCAGAGGAGACCAGCTCGCGTGCGAGCGCCTCCCAATCCGATTTTCGACGGACGAAGTCGCGCCGCTCGAGCGCCTCGAGCGCGAGCAGCACACCCGCGGCGCCGAAGTACAGCGAGCTCATGCGCTCCGGAGTGGTGTCCTCGAAGTCGCGCGGGTGGCTCGGCCAGTAGCGCTCGGGGACGAACGCGCGCTCGGTCTCGACCGCAATTGCGTCGATGCCGTCGCGCGCGAGAGCCTCGTCCCAGCCCTCGCCGCACAGCGCTTCGTGGCGCGCGGGTTCGAACAGCACCCGCGCGATCCTATCACGCGCCCGATTTGACTCCGGCCCCGTCGCCAACCCACAATGCCCCGGACATGGCGGCGTCTCCCGCGGTCGCGGGCGAGAAGAGCTACGAGTTCGGCCCGCGCTACGCGAGCTACGGCCTCACGCTGATCGTCGTGGTGGCGACGATCAACATCGTCGACCGCTCGATCGTGAGCATGCTGCTCCAGCCGATCGCCGAGGAGCTGAAGCTCGCGGACTGGCAGCTCGGCTTCTTCACGGGCACCGCGTTCTCGGGCGCCTACGCCATCTCGCAGCTCGCGATCGCCGAGCTCGCCGATCGCCGCCGGCGCAGCCGCATCATCGCGATCGCGCTCGCCTTCTGGAGCGCGATGACGGCGCTCCAGGGCGCCGCCCACAGCTTTCTCACGCTCGCGCTGGCGCGCATCGCGGTGGGCGTGGGGGAGGCCGGCAGCGGGCCGGCCTCGAACTCGATGCTCGCGGATTCGTTTCCGCTCTCGCGCCGCGGCCGCGCGCTCGCCGCCTACGCCTTCTGCGTCCCGATCGGCGCCTCGCTCGGCTGGCTCATCGGCGGCTGGGTCCGCGAGCTGCTGGGTTGGCGCGCGGCCTTCTTCGTGGTCGGCGTGCCCGGCCTCGCGCTCGCGCTCCTGGTCTCCGCCACGCTGCGCGAGCCGACCCGCGGCTACTGGGACACCGCCCGGCCGGGCGGCCGCCCGGCGACGTTGGGAGAGACGCTGCGCTTCATGCTGGCGCTGCCGACCTTCCGACAGCTGCTGCTCGCCTACGGCATCCAGGTGATCGCGATCAACTCGGGCCTCTTCCTGCCGGTCTTCTTCGAGCGCAGCCACGGCTTCTCGCCCGGTATGTTCGGCACCGCCTTCGCGGCGTTCTCGCTCGTCTCGGGAGTCGCGGGCTCCTACCTGGGCGGCTGGCTCGGCGATCGCTTCGGCGCCGGCGACCCGCGCTGGTACATGCGCATCCCGGTGATCAGCAACCTGGTCGCCATTCCGATCTACGCGGCGTTCTTTCTCGCCGGTAGCGGCTGGGTCGCGCTCGGCATCTTCGCGCTGGTGAGCCTCCTGCCCGGACCGATCGGCCTCTCGCTCGCCACCACCCAGAACCTCGCGCCGCCTTCCATGCGCGCTCGGGCCGCCGCGCTGATCCTCGTGTTCTCGACCTTCGTGGGCGGCTTCGGGCCCCAGCTCGTGGGAATCCTCTCCGACGCGCTGAAGCCGAGCCAGGGCATCGAATCGCTGCGCTACGCGCTCATGATCACGGTGATCAGCGCGATCCTGTGGGCCTCGCTTCACTATCTGCTCGGGTCGCGCACGCTGGCGCGCGACCTGCGCGCCAAGGAGCACGTCGCATGACCGACCATGACATCTGGCTCGCGCAAGGTCAGGAAGCGATCCTCGAGCCCGAGCTCGAGATCTGCGACGCGCACCACCACCTGTGGGACCGCGCGCAGCACGGCAGCCGCTACCTGCTGGACGAGCTGCTCGCCGACACGGGCAGCGGCCACAACGTCACGAGCACCGTCTTCCTCGAGTGCATGGCGATGTACCGCGCCGATGGAGCGCCGGAGCTGCGCCCGATCGGCGAGACCGAGTTCGTCCAGGGCGTGGCCGCGATGAGCGCGAGCGGCGGCTACGGACCGATCCGCGCGTGCGCGGCGATCGTGAGCTTCGCGGACCTCGCGCTGGGCGATGCGGTCGGCGCCGTTCTCGACGCCCACATGGCAGCGAGCCCCAACCGGTTCCGCGGCATCCGCCACGCCAACGCGCTCGATCCGAGCCCGGCGATCCGGCGCTCCCACACGAACCCGCCGCCGGGCCTGCTCGCCGACTCGAAGTTCCGGCAGGGCTTCGCCCAGCTCGTGCGGCGCGGGCTCAGCTTCGACGCCTGGCTCTACCACCACCAGATCCCCGAGCTCAGCGAGCTCGCGCGCGCCTTCCCCGACGCGACGATCGTGCTCGACCACTTCGGCGGACCGCTCGGCATCGGTCCTTATCAGGGGCGCGCCGACGAGGTCTACGCGGACTGGAGAGGCAACATCGCCGAGCTCGCGCGCTGCCCGAACGTGGTGGTGAAGCTGGGCGGCCTCGCGATGCCCGTCAACGGCTTCGACTGGCACAAGCGCCCGCGCCCGCCGAGCTCGCAGGAGCTCGCCGACGCGACGCGGCGCTACTACGCCACGACGATCGATCTCTTCGGCCCGCAGCGCTGCCTGTTCGAGAGCAACTTCCCGGTGGACAAGGCGAGCGTCTCGTACGCCGTGCTGTGGAACTCCTTCAAGCGCCTCGCCGCTGGCTTCTCGGCGGCCGAGAAGCGCGCGCTCTTCCGCGACACGGCGCGGCGCGTCTACCGGATCGACGCATGAACGCAACGGAGGTGCTGCGATGAGCCTGCTCGGCGAAAAGTGTGTGCGTTGCCAGAGGCGGACGCACAAGACCTATCAGGGAAAGCCCACCTGCGAGCCGTGCCAGGAGCAGCTCGAGCTGGCGCTGCAAGCTGGGCGGGAGTCGAAGCGCAGCTGCCCGGGGGACGGGGCGATGCTCACCAAGGACATCGCGCACGGCATCATCATCGACCGCTGTCCGACTTGTCAGGGCGTTTGGCTCGACAAGGGCGAGCTCGAGCGGCTCTCGGGCGAGGTGGCCTACGAGGCCTGCGCGGCGATGGTCTACGGGATGCGGCCACCGGGCTAGGACGAGCGGCTCAGGTCGGGTCGTGCTCGCGCAGGAAGGCGCGCACGAGCGCGTCGAAGCGCTCCTGCTCCTCGACCTGGGGATTGTGCGCGCTCTGCTCCAGCACGACGTGGCGGGCCTTCGGCGCGTCCGCGATGCGCGACCAGGTCTCCTGCGGGCACAGGTAGTCGTAGCGGCCGCTGATCGCGAGGAGCGGCACGCGCAGCGCGCGGAGATCGGCGTGCCAGGCGGGCAGGGCGGTGCCGATCCACGGGAAGTACTCGGAGCCGCCGGGATAGCTGCCCCAGGACGGCCAGGCGAGCTCCGGATCGCGCCAAGCCAGCGGCGCCATCGCGAGGTAGCCGCGCAGGATGCCCTCGGGCGCGCTGATTGGTTGCCCTGGAGCTTCGCGAGCGCCGCCATCCGTTCCGCAAGGTCCGCCTTCTGCGCGGCGCTCGCCTCCGCCTCCCAGCGCTTCCGGCCGAGCTCGAAGGCGCCGCGTCCGTCGCCGACGCTCGCCACGCTGATCGCGCCGGCGCAGCTCTCGGGGTGGCGCAGGCCGTGCTCGACGGCGATGCAGCCGTGGTTCGACTGGCCCATCACGAAGACGCGCCCGAGGCCGAGCGCGCGGCGCACGGCCTCGACGTCGTCGGCGAGGCTCGCGAAGGTCGCGCCCTGGATGGTGCCGAGGGAGGCGCCGGCGCCGCGCATCTCGATGAAGAAGAAGTGGTGCTGCGCGCGGAGCAGGCGCGAGAACGTGCGCCGGTAGAACTCGACCCCGCCGCCGGTCGGCACCAGGATCGGGATGCCCTCGCCGTCCTGCTCCACCCAGAGGCGCGCGCCCTCGACGTCTGACGTACATGGGAGATGCCCCCTCGTGTGTGGGTCGGCTCAGCCGGCTCCGGACCAGAGATAGCGCGCATCCGGCACGCGTTCCTCGTTGCCCCGGCCGTCCGTCTCCTCCACGCAGCGGAAGCCGTGGCGCTCGTAGAAGCGGCGCGCGCCGGCGTTGGCCTGGAAGGTCCACAGGGTCACGCTCTCGGGCATGCGCGCCTTGACGCGCTCGAGCAGCGCGCTGCCGATCCCGCGGCCCTGATGAGCGGGGCTCACGTAGAGGTGATGGAGCCAGCCGTTCCCGAACAGGGCGAACCCGAGGATCTCGCCGCGCGCGTCGGTTGCCAGCAGCGAATCGTGCCGCTCGAGCTGCGCCGTGAAGAAGGCGCGGTCCTCCTCGGCCGTGTGGAGCGCGGGCAGATAGGTCATCGCGGCGCGCGCGGCGCCGAACAAGGCTGCGACCGACGGGCCGTCCTGGGTCGAGCCCGCTCGAATCCGCGGCGCGGAATCGGCCGTCGGCAGCGCGGCTCGCTCAGTCCGCGGTGCGGTAGGTCGAGCCCGCGTCGCAGGTGGCGGCCGCGGTCAGCTGCTCGTTCGAGGTCTGGGCCGCAGGGGCCGTGTACCACCACTGGAAGGCCTTGCCGTAGGTCTCGAAGGTCGACGACGTCCCCTCGATGAAGAAGTCGGTGAGGGCCAAGGGCGGGTCGGCGTGGGGCAGCAGCAGCCGGATCCGGTAGTCGAGCCCCTCCTTCTTGGCGAGCCCGCGCCAATTGAGCAGCCAGGTCTGGACGTCGGTCATGGTCTTGCCGTCGTTGAGCTTGCACTTGTTGTAGGTGATCACGTCTGCGGAGGCCCCTAGGGGCAGACAGACCAATAACAGCGCAGCCAGCTTCTTCATCGGGGATCCTTTCGGTTGATGAGGTCGCATTCTCTCACGGGAGCCGAGAGATCGACGCGACCAAATCGATCCGAGTCGCCCTAATCGAGGTACATCCCGCCGTTGGCCGCGATCACCTGGCCGCTGATGTATCCCGAGATCTTCGGGATCCGCGAGCGCGCACACGACGGCGGCGATGTCCGCGGGCTCGGCGATGCGGCCGACGAGGGTCGCGCGCGCCATGCCCTGGATGCCGGGCTCGCCCACCGCCGCGAGCATCGGGGTGTTCACCGGCCCGGGTGCGACGGCATTCACGCGCGCGCGGTAGGCGGAGAACTCGCGCGCCGTCGTCTTGGTGGCCGACTCGATCGCGCCCTTCGCCGCCGTGTAGTCGATCTGGCCGACGTTCCCGTTGCGCGCCGAGACCGAGGAGAAGTTCACGATGAAGCGGTTCACGCCGTCGGCGAGCGGCTGGTTGCCGTTGCTCTTGAACAGCACCTGCCAGTGCTGCGCGGCGACCTCGCGCGTGAACAGGAAGGTGCCGTGCAGGTGCACCGCGAGCACGAGCTTGAAGTCGTCGAAGGACTTCTTGGGGATGCGCGCGTCGCGCGTGATGCCGGCCACGTTCACGACGCCGTTGATCACACCGGTCGCCTCGAGCGCGTGGCCGACGGCGCGCTGCACGTCGCTCTCCTCGGCGACGTTCGCGCGCGCATAGAGCGGCTTCACGCCGACGCGAGCGATCTCGGCTTGGGCTTCCGCCAGGCGGCCCTCGTCGAGATCGACCAGCACGACCTGCGCGCCGTGCTCGGCCAGCATCGTCGCGACCGCGCGGCCGATGCCCTGCGCTGCGCCGGTCACGATATGGGTCTCGCCGCGGAACGCTCCCTCTCGCAGCACGCGCGCCATCGCCGTTCCTCCCGGAAGGGAGAGGACGATGGCGCACGCACGGCGAGGCGGCGAGCGCCGGGAGCGCTCAGGCCGGCGGGTTCGAGAGCTCCGGGCGATAGCCCACGATCGACCGCTCGATCTGCTCGATCGCGGCGCCGCCGTTGCGGAAGATCAGCCCGCCCTCGGAGGCTCCGAAGGCCTGGGTGAGCAGCTGGTCCGGGGACCGCTGCGCGTCGAGCTCCGCGAGATCCTTCAGCGGGCGAATCGAGACGTACTCGCTGACGTTCCCGACGATCGTCTGTCGGATCATGACCTGGGAGGGATCCCCGACCTTCGGAATCGCCTCGGAGAGCTTCCGCAGCAGCTCCTCGTAGCTCTCGCGCATGCCGGCTCGCACGCGCGTGCGGACGACGGCCGCGGCCTTCATCTGCCCAGGCGCGAGCGGCCGCGGCACGTAGCTGAGATCCGGTCGGTCGATGGAGATCGTCAGGCTGGAGCTCACGAGCGACCCGCCGACCTCCTCGAGGAAGCGCGGCGCATCCGCGCCGAGCAGGCGCCCCGCGAGCTCGGGGACGCCGCCCCGCTTGCCGAGCGCCTCGAAGTTCTCGGCGATCGACACGTAGGCGAAGCCTTGCTGCTCGCCGAACAGCGTCTGGAAGGCGCGCCCAGTGAAGGGCTCCTTCTGCTTGCGCGCGGCCTCGGCGAGGCGCTGGATGGCGGGGACGTAGCGGCCGAGCGCGCTCGGCTGGATCTGGTTGCGGAGAAGAGTGTTTAGAGCCACGTGGGCTCCTTTCGAGAAGTGGAGGATTCGTACGCCGGAGAGCAGGGGAGCCGCATGGCGCCCCTCCCGGACGCGGGCAGCATACGCCCTACTCCGTCGGAGAGAGCGACTATCGGAGCTCGAGCGGGTGAGGTCTAGTCGCCCCGCAGCTCGCGCAGCTTCGCGCGCTGCTCGGGGGTGAGCAGGTTGCGAATGCGGATCAAGAGCCCCATGTGCGCGATCTTCACCTTGCGCTCGAGCTCCATGACCGTGCCGATCTCGCCCAGGAGCTTCTTCTCGTCGAGGGTCTCGGCCGCCGAGAGCTCTTCCACCACGCGCAGGTGGTCGAGCATCTGCCACTGCAGATCGAGGGTGGACTGGGTCACCTCGCCGATGTCCTTGGTGAGCGCCGCGCGCTGTGCGGGCTCGAGACCGATCGTGGTCCCCTCGCGCATCACCAGCTCGGGCGTGAAGAAGTTCTTCAGGAACGCGGGCTCCTCGTCCTTGGCGTGCGCCGCGCCCGCGAGCGCGAAGAGGCCGAGGGAGAAGAGCAGCAGCGAGCGCTTCACGCGTGATTCCTCCGCTCTGCAGGATGCGAGGGTGCGCCCTCCGACGGAAGCGGCGGGCCCGGGATGAGCGAGGGCGGCAGCGCGCGCAGCGGATCCGTGCCCGGGAGCGAGAGCAGGGCGTCGGTGGGACCGCGCAGGCTTCCGAGCGCGATGGGTGGCGGTGCGCTCGCGGCGGGGGCGAACGGCGATCTCAATGCCCCTGGCGGGGTCGCCGCAAGCCACCACACCGCGAGCGCACACGCCGCGGTTGCAGCCGGAAGAGCGAAGGCGAGCCAGCGCGCGCGGGGCGCCGGCTCGCGCGCGAGGAGCTGCGCGAGGCTCGGCGCCGAGTGCGCCTCCTCGTCGCGGAGCGCGGCGAAGGCGGAGCGCAGGTCGCGGTCGGGATCGTTCATCGCGCTTGCGCTCCGAGCAGCTCGCGCAAGCGCTCCTTGCCGCGCGCGTAGTGCGTGCGCGCCGTGCCGAGCGAGACGCCCGCGGCCTGGGCGGCCTCCTCGATCGTGAGCTCGCCGTAGAAGACCAGGTGGAGGATCTCGCGCTGGCGGGCCGGCAGGCGAGAGAGCGCTGCCACGAGGCGCGCCGCCTCGTCCGAGCGGACGGCGGGGGCGTCGGGGAGCTCCGCCGCCTCGGGCGCTTGGGCCGCCGGGCGCAGGAGGATCAGCCGCCGCACGCGCTCGCGTCGCCGGCGCTCCTGGGCCGTGCGGCGAATCACGCCCAGCGCGAAGGAGCGGAACGACGAGCGCCCGTCGAAGCGGGCGCGACCGTCGAGCAGCTTCAGCACGCTGGCCTGCAAGACGTCCTCCGCTTCCGCGCGATCCCAGCCGGTCTGGACGAGCGCCCAGCCGAGCGCCGTCGCGAGCATGCGGTGCAGCTCGGCTTCGAGGTCCGCCCGCTCCATCGCAGCTCCGCGGAATGGGTGACCCGGCGGGGGCTGGGATAGGACCTGGCGGCAAGCGCCTCAGGAGCGGGCGACGCCCACCGGGCACGAGACGCCCGTTCCCCCCAGCCCGCAGTAGCCGCCCGGATTCTTGTCGAGGTACTGCTGGTGGTAGTCCTCGGCGAAGTAGAACTCGGGCGCGGGGCGAATCTCGGTGGTCACGCCTCCGTAGCCGGCGCGCTCGAGCTCCTTGCCGAAGGCCTCCGCGCTCTCGCGCGCCTCACGGAGCTGGGCGTCGCCGTAGGCGTAGATGGCCGAGCGATACTGCGTCCCGACGTCGTTCCCCTGCCGCATGCCCTGCGTCGGGTCGTGCCCCTCCCAGAAGACGCGCAGCAGCTCCATGTAGGAGACGCGTTTGGGATCGAAGACCACGCGCACCACTTCGCTGTGGCCGGTGAGCCCCGAGCAGACCTCCTCGTACGAGGGGTTCTCGGTGGTGCCCCCCGCGTACCCGACCGCCGTCGACCAGACGCCGGGGGTCTGCCAGAACTTGCGCTCGGCGCCCCAGAAGCAGCCCATGCCGAAGGTGGCGAGCTCGAGCTCCGGCGGATAGGGCGGGGCGAGCGGGTTGCCGAGCACGGTGTGGCGCGCCGCCACCCGCATCTGTTGCTTTCGACCCGGCAGCGCCGAGGCCGGCTCGACCAGGCGCGTCTTCTTGCGGAGGAAGTCCATGGCGGCGTCTCCCTTGCCCTACGAGAGTAGCCCCGAGAATCGAAATCTCGGGGTCAGACCCCGGGGTTTCGATTCTCGCCGCCGAGCAGGGCGGCGGCGAGCGCGGCGCGGTGCTCGCGGCCGTCTCCCAGGGCGGGCCGCAGGGCGAGCGCGCGCCGCAGGTAGAGATGGGCGTCGCAGTCCTCGGTGAAGCCGTAGCCGCCGTGGAACTGCACCGCCCGCGAGCACGCGAAGGGGTAGGTGTCGCTGGCGGCGGCCTTGGCCATGCGCGCGAGCTCGGCGGCCTCCGCGTCGCCTGCGTCGAGCGCGCTCGCGGCCGCGTAGACGAGCGTGCGCAGCTGCTCGACTGCGATCAGCACGTTCACGAGGGGGTGCTTGATGGCCTGGAAGCTCCCGATCGGCTTGTCGAACTGCACGCGCGTGGCCGCGTACGCCGCCGTCATCGAGAGCGCCGCGTCGGCGCCGCCCGCGGCCTCGGCCGCGAGCGCGAGCCAGGCCCACGGGAGCCACTCGCGCCACGCCGCCTCGGCCTCGCCGCGCAAAAGGTCCGCCGGCGCGCCGGTGAAGCCGACGCGTCCGCTCCGCCGCGAGGGATCCACGCCCACCTCCGGCTCGACGCGGACGCCGGGCTCGCCCGCGCGGGCCAGCGCCAGGCGCAGGGCCCCCGCGCTTCGCACCGGCACCACGAACAGGCGCGCGGTCGGCGCCCCCCACACGTGGTGCTTGGCTCCGTCGAGGCGGCCGTCCGCCCAACGCGCGGTGGTGGCAGCGGCTTCCCAGCCGCCCTCCGGCTCGACGTGGGCGATCGTCGCGGGCGTCTCGCCGCGCGCGATGCCGGGCAGCCACTGCTCGCGCTGCGCGTCGTCGGCGCCGAGCTCGATCAGCTTCGCAGCCAGCAGACTCGGCAGGAGCGGCGAGGGCAGTAGCCGCCGCCCGCACTCCTCGGACAACACCGCGAGGTGTAGGGCGCCGAGGCCCGCGCCGCCGTGCTTCTCGGGCGAGACGAGGCCGGTCCAGCCGAGCTCGGCCAGCTGCCTCCACAGCGCGGGGTCGTCTCCGCGCCCGTCCTTCGCGAGCCGCCGCAGCTCGGCGGCGGTCACGCGCTCGTCGAGCCAGCGGCGCGCCTCGGCGCGCAGGAGCGCGTGCTCGTCGTCGTAGCGAAGCAGCACGCTCATCGCGTCTTCGGGAGGCCGAGCACGCGCTCGCCCAGCACGTTGCGCAGGATCTCGCTCGAGCCGCCCGCGATCGTGCCCGCGTAGCTGTTGAAGTAGGCGTGCGGCCACTCGCCGCTGCCCGGGCTACCCGGGTCCTTCCACAAGGTCCCGGCGTGGCCGGCGATCTCGCAGCCCAGCTCGGCGGTGCGCTGGGCGTGCTCGGTGCCCGTGAGCTTCGCCATCAAGGGAAGCGCCTGCGGACGGTCGGCGATCAGGCCTGGGATCCTCGAGCGCGGGCCCGCGTAGCGGAGCGCCGCCGACTCGATCGCGAGGGCGGCCAGGCGATCGCGCAGCACCGCGTCGTCGCGCACGCGCGGCGGCGCGCGCCGGAGCAGCGCGACCAGCTCCTCCACGTCCGCGCCGCCCATCGACGAAGCCCCCGCCGAGCCCTCGCTCGCGCCGCGCTCGAAGGAGAGCGTGGCGGTGGCGAGCTCCCAGCCCTGGCCCTCGCGCCCGAGCAGCGCGTCGGCGGGAATGCGGGCGGCCGTGAAGATCACCTGATTGAAGCCGCCCTCGCCGGTGAGCTTCACGAGCGGGCGCACCTCGATCCCCGGCACGCGCATCGGCGAGAGGAAGTAGGAGATGCCGGCGTGCTTTGCCGCCGCGGGGTCCGTGCGCGCGAGCAGGATCATGTAGTCCGCGAAGCGGCCGAGCGAAGTCCAGACCTTGTGGCCCTCGATCACGTAGTGGTCGCCGTGACGCACGGCGCGCGTGCGCAGCGAGGCGAGGTCGCTGCCCGAGCCGGGCTCGCTGAAGCCCTGGCACCAGATCTCGTCCGCGCGCAAGAGCTTGGCGAGGAAGCGCAAACGCTGCGCCTCCGTCCCGTGGCGCAGGATCATCGGCCCGGCCCAGGCGAGCGCGACGTTGTTCACCAGGAAGGGCGCGCGCGCCCGGGCGAGCTCCTGGTCGATCGTGCGCTGCGCTCCCGCCGCGAGCCCGCGCCCGCCGTAGCTCGTGGGCCACTCGGCGCCGACGAAGCCCGCGTCGTAAAGAAGCGCCTGCCAGGCGCGCAGCCACGCCATCTGCTCGTCGAGGGCGACGGTGAGGGCGTTCTTCGGCAGCTCGAAGGCCGGCGCGGCCGGGCGGTTCTCGCGCAGCCACTCGCGCACGCGCGCGCGCAGCTCGTCGTGGACCTCGCTCATGGGCGCGGAATGCTAGCGGGGACGCCGGACGTGCTACCTCCCCCGGATGCGTCTCGCGACGTGGAACGTGAACGGACTGCGAGCGCGGCTCGAGTTCGCGCGCCTGTGGCTCGCCGCGCGCAAGCCCGACGTGGTGGGGCTCCAGGAGTTGAAGCTCACCGACGATCAGTTCCCGCACGACGTGTTCGCCGAGCTCGGCTACCGCGCGTTGAGCCACGGTCAGAAGGGCTGGAACGGCGTCGCCATCCTCGCGCGCGAGGAGCTGAAGGTCGGCCAGGTGGGCCTGCCCGGTCAGGAGGCGGCCGGAGCCCGGCTGCTGAGCGCCGAGGTCGGGGGCGTCCTCTTCACCACCCTCTACGTCCCGAACGGGAAGACCACGCTCCACGAGGACTTCCCGCGCAAGCTCGCCTGGCTGGACGCCCTCGCCGCGCACCTCGCGCGCTGCGCAGCGACCCGAGGCGCCGCTCGTTCTGTGCGGCGACTTCAACCTCTGTCCCGCTGCGCTCGACAGCTGGAACGAGGCGGGGCTCGCGGGCCAGATCTTCCACACCGAGGCGGAGCGCGCGCGCTGGCGGCGCCTGATCGACTGGGGGCTCGTGCGATCTCTTCCGTGCGCAGCATCCCGAGCGCCAGGCCTTCTCGTGGTGGGACTATCGCGACGGCGCCTTCCACCGCGGCCACGGCCTGCGCATCGATTTCTTGCTCGGGAGCGCGCCCGTCCGCGCCCGGCTGCGCGGGGCCGAGATCGACCGCGACTACCGCAAGAAGCAGGACGGCCAGCCCGCGAGCGATCACGCGCCGGTGTGGGTGGACCTCGCTTGAGCGTACGAGGCAGGTGCCGCGCGAAGCTCCTTGCCCACCGCCTCCACGGCCCGCAGCACGCGCAGGAAGTTCCCGTCCGCGAGCTTCGCGAGGTCGGCGTCGCTCCAGCCGCGCAGGATCAGCTCGGCGAACAGGTTCGGGTAGCCGGAGACGTCGCCGAGACCCTCCGGGAAGCCGAAGGCGCCGTCGAAGTCTCCGCCGAGGCCCACGTGGTCCACGCCGGCGACGTCGCGCACGTGCTCCACGTGATCGGCCACCGCGCCGACGGGAACCTTCGGGATGGGGAGCTTGCCGAACACCTCGGCGACCAGCGCGCGCCGCTCCTCGGGGCTCTTCACGGCCTTCGCGCGCTCGGTGAACGCCTTGATCGCCGGGGCCACCACGTCGGCGGCCGCTTGCGACACGAAGCCGATCGGGAACGTCACCATGATCACGCCGCCGTTCTTCGACACCGCGCGCAGCACCTCGTCGGGCGCGTTGCGCGGAAGATTGCAGAGCGCTCGGCAGCCCGAGTGCGTGAGGATCACGGGCGCTCTCGAGACGGCGATCGCGTCGAGCGCGGTCTCGTCGCTCGAGTGCGAGAGATCGACCAGCATGCCGAGCCGGTTCAGCTCGCGGACCACGCTCTCGCCGAACGGGGTCAGACCCCCGTGCACCGGCGGGAGGGCTTGCGAGTCGGCCCAGTCGAGGGGCGCATTGTGCACGAGGCCCATCGAGCGCACGCCGAGGTCGTGATAGGCGCGCAGCGCGCCGAGCGAGCCCTCGAGGCCGTAGCCGCCCTCCATCGCCAGCAGGCCCCCGATGCGCCCTGCGCGCAGCGCCGCCTCGAGCTCGTCGGCGCTGGTCGCCAGCGCGAGAGTCTCCGGATAGGCGGCGATGAAGCGGCGCGCGAGCGCGATCTGCTCGAGCTGCATCTTCGCGAGGCCACCCTCGGCGTCGCCCGGGATGAACACGCTCCAGAGCTGGCCGCCCACGTGGCCCGCGCGCAGCCGCGGCAGATCCGTCTGGCCGGTCGGGCGCGCGTCGAGCCCGAGCTGCGCCTCCGCGACGTCCGGTCCGTACGCGCTCCGCAGCGAGATCGCGAGGTCGTTGTGGCCGTCGATCACGGGCGCGCTCGCGAGGAGAGCGTTCGCGTGGGCGAGCGCCTGCTCGCGCTTGAGCGCAGGGTCGGCGGCGGCGGCGCTCGCGAGCCAGGCGAGCGCGAGGAGCGCGCGCGCCAGAGTCACGCCGCGGGAAGCTCTCGCCGAGCGTCCGCTCCGAGACCTCCCAGAGCCGCTGCGCCGCCGCCGGGTCGAGTGCGTGCGGCGCGCAGCCGACGCTGCCCTTGGGCGGCGTCGTGCCGCTGATCTGCACGTCCTCGAGATAGAGGCCGCCCTTGTCCGCGAGCTCCGGAGCGGTGGCCGCCCAGACCTGAGTCGCCGCGCCCTGCTGCACGTTCTTCCAGACCATGGCGGCGCCGCTCGACTGGCGGTCCGCGGCGCGCTTCTGGAGGAAGGCGATGTCCTCGGGCGGTGAGATGCCGGCCGAGCTCCGTCACGATGCCGCCGGGGTGGAGCGCCAGCGCGCGCACGCCGCGCGCGGCGAGGCGCCGGTCGAGCTCGACGGCGAAGAGCACGTTCGCGGTCTTGGCCTGGCCGTAGGCGCCCCACTTGTCATAGGGGCGGCGCTCGAAGTGGATGTCGTCGAACACGACGCCCGAGAACTGGTGGCCGGCCGAGCTCACCGAGATGACGCGGGCGGGCGCCGCGGCGACGAGCGCCGGCGCGAGCGAGTCCCGAGCAGGAAGTGGCCCAGGTGATTGGTCGCGAACTGCATCTCCCAGCCCTCGGCCGTGCGCATCAGCGGGCACGCCATCACCCCCGCGTTCCCGACCAGCATGTGCAGGGCCTTGTGCTTGGGCGAGGAAAGCCTTGGCGAAGGCGCGCACGCTCCCGGGCTTGTCGAGGTGCAGCTCCATCACCTCGAGCTCCGCGCGCGGGTGCGCCGCTCGGATGCTCGCGGCGGCTGCTCGATCTTCGCGACGTCGCGCGCGGCCATCACGACGCCGCGCTCCCTTCGCGGCGATTGCGCGCGAGGTCTCGACGCCGAGGCCGCTCGAGGCGCCGGTGACGAGCGCGAGCTTCCCGGAGAGGTCGATCCCGTCCATCACCTGGTCGGTCGTCGAGCTGGCGTCGAAGGCGCGGGGCATGGCGTTCTCCTCGGTGGCGCGGGGAGGAACACTAGCCCGCGTCAGAGGGCCACCGGCAGCTCCAGGTGCTCTCGGTAGATGCAGTCGCGGTGGGCGAGGAGCCCGCCGCCGAGGATGCGGTGCACCTCCGGGTCCGCCGACCGCGCGCTCTTCTCCATCGCCGCGGGGAGCTTCAGCAGCTCCGGAGGGAGGGGCGAGACGAGATTCAGGAACGTCGCGAAGTAGAGGTCGAGGGCGGTCAGGCGGTTGCCCATCAGGAACGGGCGTCGCGCCTTGCGGTCGGCCAGGAGCTGGAGGATCTCGCGGATCCGTCCGGGCGCCTGCGCCGCAAGCTCCGGCGTGTAGCCGTACTTCTTGCCGAGCCAGACCGCCATCCGGTCGCCGCGGTCCCAGCCCGCGTGAACGATCTCGAGCCGCCGGCACCAGCCGAGGCCCAGCTCGCCGCAGATCTCGTGGCAGAGGCCGAACAGGAGCCCGCGCTCCTCGGAGCCGCTCGGCACCAGTGCAGGCTCGGGCGCGAGCCGCTCGGCGAGGAGCAGGATCTCCGCCCAGCCCGTGCGCGGGCGCTCGCGCTCGTGCATGGCGGCGGGGAAGGAGGCCTGGCCGGTCCAGTCCTCGAGGGCGTTCGGGGGGTCGCTCGGCAGCCGGTGGACCAGCGTGTACGGGAGGCCCTTCACGCGCAGGATCGCCTTGGCGGCCTGGGACCAGGGGCTCGGGAAGCCCTGCAGGACCACGAGGCGCAGGCCCGCGAGCTTGCGCGCCTCGGAGATCGATACGGGACCGGCGACGTGCGCCATCGGGAGCCTCCTCGGGGCGGCAGGCTAGCCCGCGAGCTGGGCGCTTGCGGGTTCGGGAACCTGGGAGGGCGCTGGTGCGTTAAGGTGGCGCCGCGCTCGGAGATTCCCGTGCCCGTCCCTTCCGCTCGCGCTGCGCTCCTCGCGCTCGCCCTGGCCTCGGTGTCCCTGGCCTGCGGCGGGGATCCGCCGCCCGCCGCGCCAACCGCGAAGGTGGAGAAGGCGCGCATCGAGCGCATCGTGGTCGCCACCGGGACGATCGAGCCGGCCAAGGAGGTCGAGGTGCGCCCGCGCATCCCGGGCATCGTCGAGCACATCCTCGTCAAGGAGGGCGAGCAGGTGGTCGCCGGCCAGGTGCTCGTCGAGATCGAGCGCGAGCTGCTCCTGGCGCAGGCCCAGGAGGCGGCGCGCGGAGCTCGAGGCCTCGAAGGTCGAGAAGCACTATGCGGAGATCGAGCTCGGCCGCATCCAAGAGCTTCAGAAGAGCGGCGCAGCCTCTTCCCAGAAGCTCGACGACGCGCTCGCGCGCTCCGAGAACGCGACCGCGGGCGTCGCGCGCTCGCGGCGCGCCTGCGCACGCTGCGCACCCAGCTCTCCTACGCGAGCGTGCTCTCGCCCCTCGCCGGCCGCGTGCTCGACATCCCGATCGAGGAGGGCCAGGCGGTCTCGCCGGTCACCGCGGTCACGGGCGGAACGCTGCTGCTCTCGCTCGCCGCGACGAACGCGCTGCATCTCAAGGGCCTGGTCGACGAGAACGAGGTGGCGCGCGTCGCCATCGGCCAGCCCGCGCGCATCCGCACCGAGGCCTTCGGCACGCGCGTCTTCGCGGGCCAGGTGCTGCGAGATCGCGCCCGTGGGTCAGCGCAACCAGAACGTCACCTACTTCGAGGTGAAGGTCGCCGTCACGGATCCCGGACGCGGACATGCTGCGGCCGCGCATGAGCGGCGACGCCGAGATCGTCGCGGAGGTGGTCGACGGCGCGCTGGTCGTGCCCGAGACGGCGCTGCGCTACCGCGACAAGGACGTCTACGTGGAGATCCCGAACGGCGACGCGGTCGCGCGAGCAGCCCATCAAGATCGGCATCGTGGACGGCGATCGCGTGCAGGTGCTCGACGGGCTCTCGGCGGGCGACGCAGGTGCGGCTGCAGTGAGCGCGGCGGCCCCCGTGATCGCGCTCGCGGGGGTGCACAAGCACTACGCGACCGGCGACGCCGACGTCCACGCGCTGCGCGGCATCGACCTCGCGATCGCGAAGGGCGAGCTGGTCGCGATCGTCGGGCCCTCCGGCTCGGGCAAGACGACGCTGATGGAGCTGCTCGGCTGCCTCTCGCGGCCGAGCGCGGGCTCCTACCGGCTGAGCGGCGAGGCGGTGGAGACGCTCGGCGGCGACGCGCTCGCGCGGCGTGCGCAGCCGCGAGATCGGCTTCGTCTTCCAGGCCTTCAACCTGCTGCCGCGGCTGACGCTCACCGAGAACGTGGCGCTGCCGCTGCTCTACCAGGGCGTGCCGCGCGCGCGAGCGCAACGCGCGCGCGCGCGCCGCGCTCGAGCGCGTGGGCCTCGCGCCACCGCGCGCAGCACCGGCCCGAACGAGATCTCGGGCGGCGAGCGCCAGCGCACGGCGATCGCGCGGGCGCTGGTCGGCTCGCCCTCGCTCGTGCTGGCGGACGAGCCCACCGGGCAACCTCGACACCCACATGGGTCGCGAGATCCTCGACCTGCTGTTCGCGCTCAACGAGTCCGGCGTGACGGTGGTGGTGGTGACCCACGATCCCTCGATCGCCGGCGCGCACGAAGCGGCGCCTCGAGATCCGCGACGGGCGGATCGAGCGCGACGAGCTCCAGACATGACGCTGCTCGAGAGCCTGCGCGAGGCGCTGCGCCTGCTGCGCGCCCAGCCGCTGCGCTCGGCGCTCACGCTCTTCGGGCTGGTCTGGGGAACGGCGGCGGTGATCTTCCTGGTGAGCTGGGGCCGCGGCGTGAAGACGATGATGGAGACCGCCTTCGCAGCGCGCCGGCAAGAACCTGATCTTCGTGGTGGCGGACAAGGTGAAGGAGGACTTCTCGCCCGCCGCGCGACCGCCGCTACCTCTGGTTCACGCTCGACGACGTGGAGGCGCTGCGCCGGCGCTCGCACCTGGCGGAGCTGGTCGCCGGCGAGACGGCGGTGTTCCGCATCGCGAGCGCGGGGCCGCGCTCGGCCAGCGTCAACATTCGCGGCGTCGAGCCCGAGAACTTCGCGATCCGCGGCGTCGCGATCGCCGAGGGCCGCGCGGTCACGCACTCGGACGTGACGCTGCGCCGGCGGGTGGTCGTGCTCGGGCGAGACCGCCGCAGCGCAAGCTCGGGGCGCGCGTGGGAGACTGGCTGCGCCTGGGCGGCACGCCCTTCCTGGTGATCGGCCGCCTGGCGCGCGTGGGCACGCAGCTCACCCGGGACGGCCCCCTGATCGACGAGCAGGTCTGGGTGCCGATCTCCACGCACCAGGTGCTCTGGCACAACCCCTTCGTGACCGACGACGTGATCAACGTCGTGCTGGTGCGCATGCGCGATCGCCAGCCTGCTCGCGGCGACCAAGAGCGAGGTGCGCGCGATTCTGGCCGAGCGGCTGCGCGTGCCGCCCGACGACGACGAGGCGGTGCTGATGTTCAGCCCGCTGGACGTGCTGAAGAGCATCCCGCTCGATCAGCAGAACGTATCTCTACGTGCTGATCGGCGGGACGACGCTCGCGATCGGCGGCATCGGCATCCTGACGCTGATGCTCGACGCGGTGCGCGAGCGGCGCCGCGAGATCGGCGTGCGCCTGGCGGTGGGCGCCCGGCCCCGCGACGTGCTCGTCCAGTTCTTCCTCGAGGCGGTGCTGCTCGTCGCGCTCGGCGGCGCGCTCGGGGTGAGCGTCGGCGTGGGGGGCGCGCTGCTGCTCGCGAGCGACTTCCTGCGCGGCGCCGTGCCGATCGAGCTGCGCGACCTGCTGCCCAGCCCCGAGCTCTCCCTCGACGTGGTGGTGATCGCCGTGTCCGTGATGGCGGTGGTGGCGCTCGTCGCGGGCGTGGTGCCCGCCTGGCGCGCGATGCGCGTGGACCCCGCGCTCACGCTGCGAGCCGACTGATGCGCGACCTGTTCGGCGAAGTGCTGCGCAGCCTCTGGGCGCATCGGCGTGCGCTTCGCGCTCACCTCGCTCGGCGTGGGCTGGGGCGCGCTGATGCTGACCTTCCTGTCGGCGCAGATCGGCAACATGAACGCGCACTTCCGCCACGAGCTCGAGGAGATCGGCCCGAAGCTCGTGATCATGGGACGCGGCGCGATCCCGCACGAGCGCGTGGGCGAGCGCGAGGCGCGCGAGCTCGATCTGAAGCCGGAGCACGTGGAGCAGCATCGAGTCGCTGCAGATCGTCGAGCACGCCTCGCCGAGCGTCGAGCTGCGCAACACCGTGGTGCGTCACGGGCGCCGCATCAAGCTGCTCGAGGTGGCGGGCTGGGACTTCGATGCGGGCCTGATCCGCAACATCTCGGCCGAGGAGGGCCGCTTCCTCACGCCTGACGACGTCGCGCGCGCGAGCCGCGTGGCGGTGCTCGGACCCGAGGCCAAGCGCCGCCTGTTCGGACGGGAGCCCGCGCTGGGCCAGACCATCGAGCTGAACGGCATGCGCTTCCGCGTCGTCGGCGTGTCCCGGGCGAAGGGCACGCAGGTCTCGAACGTCGGGAGCCCGGACGACCAGCTCGTGATCGTCCCCTACACGACGGCCCAGCGCTGGTTCGAGCAGAAGGACGACGTGGAGGAGCTCGTGCTGACCGCGCCGCGCCGCGAGCAGAGCGCCGCCGCGATCCTGGCCGCGCGCGCCGTGGTCGGCCTGCACGAGCACTTCGCGCCGAGCCTCGAGGGCTCCATGTGGTCGATGAACTACTGGGAGACCATCTCGGTGATGTTCGCGATGATGGACGCCCTGCAGCTCTTCTTCGTGGTGGCCGGCCTGGTCACGCTCTTCGTGGGCGCGGTGGGCGTGATGAACATCATGCTGGTGTCGGTGGGCGAGCGCACCTGGGAGATCGGCCTGCGCAAGGCGCTCGGCGCCCGCAGCCGCGACGTGTTCCTGCAGTTCCTGCTCGAGGCCGTGTTGGTCGCGAGCTCCGCGGGCCTGCTCGGGACGGCGGCCGGGATCGGCGCTGCTGCAGGCGACGCAAGGCGACCTTCGCAGCGGGGCGGCATCCACGTCACCGGCTGGCCCGATCCGCTCACGACGGCCGCCATCACGAGCTCCCTCGTGCTCGTGGCGATCGTCGCCGGCGTGCTGCCGGCCGTGCGGGCCGCGCGCACCTCCCCCGCCGAGGCCCTGCGCGCGTACTAAGTCACGAGCGGGGACGTTCCTACTTGGCGGTGACTTATGGGGACACTCCTCGCCGAGGAGTGTCCCGATAAGTCACCGCCAAGTAGGAACGTCCCCTAACGTCACCGCATGGACGCCGCCGATCGCGAGCGGGTCGCCGATGCGCTGCGCTTCGCGCTCGAGGCGCACGGCGATCAGATGCGCAAAGGCACGAGCATCCCCTACGTGAGCCACCTGCTGCGCACGGCGGGCCTCGTGCTCGAGTACGGCGGCGACGGTGTGCAGACCGCGGCGGCACTCCTCCACGACACGTTGGAGGACTGCCCCGGCGTGACGGAGACCGGGCTGCGCGCGCGCTTCGGCCCCGAGGTGGCCGAGATCGTGCAGGCCTTGAGCGACGTGCTCGAGGGCGATACGCCCGAGAAGAAATCGCCCTGGCTCGAGCGCAAGACCCGCTACCTCGCCCACATGGCGAGCGTCCCCGCGCGCGCGCGGCTCGTCGCCGCGTGCGACAAGCTCGACAACCTGCGCTCGCTGGTCGACGACCTCGCGGAACAGGGCCCCGCCACCCTCGCGCGCTTCTCGGGCAAGCCTCCCCAGATCCGCTGGTACTACGAAGAGGTGAGCCGCATGCTCGCGGGGCACGTCCCGAAGCGACTCTCCGGCGAGCTCGAGCTCTTGCTCACGGAGCTCGCGCGCTTCGTGCCGCGCGCCGGGAGAGAGGGATGAAGACGACGCGCTGGACGCTCGCGCTGCTCGCGGCCGCCGCGCTCGCGGGCTTCTTTGCACTCCCCTACGCGGCAGACCGCCTCATGAATGTGGTCGCGCCGCCGCGCGTGGCTCTCGCGCCGAGCGCGGCCGCGCGAGCGCTGCACGCCCGGCTGCGGCTCGCCGACCTGCACGCCGACTCGCTGCTCTGGCCGCGCGATCTCCTCGCGCGGAGCTCGGTGGGGCAGGTGGACGTGCCGCGCCTGGTCGCCGGGCGCGTGGCGCTCCAGGTCTTCGGCGTCCCCACCCAGACTCCGTACGGGCTCAACTTCGACCGGAACTCCCCGGACACGTTCGACATGACGACCGCCCTGGTGGTCGCGAGCGCGTGGGGGCCGCGCACCTGGACCAGTCGCCTCGCGCGCGCCCTCCATCAGGCCGCGAAGCTGCGCGCGTTCGCGGAGCGCTCCGGCGGGCGCCTGGTGCTCGTGCGCACGCGCGCGGACCTCGCCCGCTTCCTCACGGACTGGGAGCGAGACCCGGCGCGCGTCGGCGCCTTCCTCGGCCTCGAGGGCATGCAGGCCCTCGACGGGCGCGTCGAGTCGCTCGACGCGCTCTCCGCCGCCGGCTTCCGCATGATCGGCTTCGCCCACTTCTTCGACAACGACTTCGCGGGCTCTTCGGCGGGCGAGGCGAAGGGCGGCCTCACGCCGAGAGGCCGCGCCGCCCTGGCGCGCATGGAGGCCCTCGGCCTGGTCGCGGACCTGGCCCACGCCTCGCCCGCCACGATCCGCGACGTGCTCGCGGCCGCCACGCGCCCCGTGGTCGTCTCCCACACCGGCGTGAAGGCCACCTGCCCGGGGCCGCGCAACCTCTCCGACGACGAGCTGCGCGGCGTCGCCGCGAACGGCGGCCTGATCGGCATCGGCGCCTTCGCGGGCGCCGTTTGCGACACGTCCCCGCGCGCGGTGGCGCGCGCCATGCGGCACGTGCGCGACCTGGTCGGCATCCAGCACGTCGCACTGGGCAGCGACTTCGACGGCGCCGTCACTACGTCCTTCGACGCGAGCCAGACTGCGCTGCTCGTCGATGCGCTGGTCGCCGAGGGCTTCGACGCCGACGAGATCGCGCGCGCGCTGGGCGAGAACGAGCTCGCCTTCTTCGCGCGCTCGCTGCCGGCGGAGAGCGCGAGCTCCTAGCCGGCGACGCCGCGCGCGAGCTCGGCGGGAGGGCTGCCCGGCGCGAGCGGCTCGGCCCCCGGACTCGCCGCCTTCGAGGCCGCGCGCTGGTCGAGGATCCTGCGCAGCTCGGCGTGGCGCTGACGCGAGAGGTCGAAGCGGAACATCAGGGCGAGCGGCACGAGCAGCGCCAGCGAGACGAACGGGCCGGCCGCGAGGCCCAGCCGGAGCAGCGCGTCGGGGGGAACCGCCTTGGGATCCATGCCCTGCGTGATCCCGACCCATGCCATCGCCAGCGAGCCGCCCACGAGTCCGAGTCCGGTCGGAATCTTCAGACCGAACGCGAGCGCCGCGAAGAAGACGCCGTCCTTGCGCTCGCCCGTCGCCACTTCGTGCTCGTCGGCGATGTCCGCGATCATCGAGACCCACACCGTGCCGTTCAAGACGAGCGTCAGGATCGTCACGAAGTTGGAGGCGAGCGCGAGCCCGATCAGCAAGGGCGAGCCGTTCGGGGGCAAGAGATCCAGGAGCCGCCCCCCGGCGAACCACAGACTGTTCAGGATGAAGCCGAGCATCGTGCCGAAGAAGAGGTACTTCTTGTCGAAGCGAGCGCTGAGCGGAGCCACGAGGGCGAAGGCGGCGACCGTGGGCAAGCAGCGAGCTCCAGACGATCCAGGAGGTCTCTTTCGTGGTGAAGTTCCAGAAGTAGATCCACGCGAAGGTGCCGAGGATGGTCGCCACGCCGGTGATCGCGCCGAGCAGGATCAGCGCGCCGAACACGAGGCGGAAGTTCCGGTTGCCGAGCGCGGCGATCACGTCGCGCACGGGATCGAGCGGCGCCAGGCGCCGGCGCTCGGCGGGCACGGGCAGGTAGGGGATCTGGCTGCGCGTGCCGAGCGTCGCGGCGCCGCACACGAGCACGATCAGACCCGCCGAGATGAGGCCGTATGCCGAGTAGTTCCCGCGGACCAGGCGCCCATCGTGGCCGCCGGAGTCCTGGAACACCCATTGATAAGCGATCGCGGGCAGGGCGATGCCGACCAGCCAGGCGAGCATGGTCCGATAGCCGGCGATGCGCGTGCGCTCGGCGTAGTCGGTCGAGAGCTCGGCGCCGAGCGCGGCGTGCGGGATCGCGAACATCGAGAGCAGGATGCGCGCGGCGATGAAGGTGCCGGCCGCCCAGGCGAACAGCCCCCACTTCCCGAGGCCCGCGGGCGGCGAGAACATCAGCGCGAACACGATCGCGTAGGGGACGATCGCTGCGAGCATGAACGGATGCCTGCGCCCGCGGCGCGAGCGGTAGTTGTCCGACCAGGTCCCGATGATCGGGTCCACGATCGCGTCGACGATCTGGCCGCTCGCCGCGGCCAGGCCGTAGAGCACCGCGGGCAGCCCGGCCACCTGGATGAAGAAGAGCGCCAGGAAGTTGACGACGGCGGCGTCCTTGATGGAGGTGGCGATGCCCCCCAGGCCGTAGGTAGCGCTCACGCCGAAGCCGATGCGTCGCTCGCTCAAGGCGCGCTCCCGCGCTGCGAGAGCTGCGCGTGGATGTCGGCGAGCCGCGCGCGCGTCAGGTCGTAGCGGCGGAAGGCGAGCCACGAGAGGCTGAACAGGACCGCGACCGAGAGCGCCATGGCCACGCCCAAGTGCCAGCGGATCGCCGGCGTGACGTCGGCGATGCTGCGCAGACCCGTGAGCCCGACGGCGTCGACGATGAGCCCGGCGACCAACGCGCCGCCGCCGAACGCGAACTTGAGCGCGAGGGAGGAGGCCCCGAAGAACATGCCCTCCCGCCGGCGGCCGGTCGCGAGCTCGTCCTGGTCGGCGCAGTCTCCCATCATCGACTGCCCCATCGCGAAGACGGAGGCGACCGCGAACCCGGCCAGCAGGCCGGTCGCGATCAGATAGAGCGGCACGTAGGCCGCGCTCGAGCGCTCGGGCCAGAAGCCGAGCGTCGCGAGCACGTAGACCAAGGAGTGGATCGCCACGTACCAGAGCAGGCCCTCACTGAAGAGCGCGCCCTTCTCGGCGCGCGTCGCGCGCTGCGTCCAGTAGGCGAGCCCCAGGACGAGCGCACCCGCCAGGACCACGCGCCACCAGAACATCACTCGGGAGTCCACGTCCCAGAAGAACTTTGCGGCGTGGATGCCGAGCGAGATGGTGACCCCCGAGCCAACGGACGAGATCGCGGTCCCGAGGAACACGGCGCGAAACGACCGCTGCTGGAGCACCTCGGACAGATCGCGCCAGAGCGCGCGCAGGACTCCGTGCTCCCGGGCTCGCGCGTCCGCCTGCGGCAGGGTCGGGATGCGGTCCCGCGTCATCCAGGCGGTCGCGAAGATCACGAGCAGCACGCTGCCCGCGGCGAGCGCGGCGTAGGTCGGGTAGGCGGCTGCGTAGACCCTCCCGTCGCCGTGCTCGGCCGTCTGGCGGAAGAGCCAGAGCAGCCCGACGAACGCCGGGAACATGCCGGCGACCTGCCCGAAGCTGTGGCGCATGGACACCAGCACGGTGCGCTCGTGCCAGTCGCGGGTCAGCTCGGCGCCGAGCGACAGGTACGGCACGTGGAACATGGTGAGCGCGAAGCGGTTGACGAGGGTCCAGCACAGCATCCAGGCGAAGAGCGCTCCCTGCGAGAGCCCGACCGGCGGAGCGAAGACCAGGTAGAGGCTCGCGGCGAGGGGCGGGGCCGAGAGGAAGATCCACGGGTGCCGGCGGCCCAGCCGCGAGCGCGTGCGATCCGTGAGCACGCCCATCAGCGGGTCCGTGAACGCGTCGACGATCATCGAGATCGCGATCGCGCCGCCGGCGAGCGTGCCGGCGAGACCCAACACCTGCGTGTAGTAGAACAGCAGGAAGTAGGCGAAGGACTCGTTCTTGATCCCCTCGCCGGCCTGGCCGAGCGCGTACCAGAGCTTGGTGGAGCGGGGGAGCGGCGCGATCGCCGCTTCGGCGAACGGGCCCGGAGTCCCGGCGAGCGCGCTCACCTCAGACCGCGAAGCGGTAGGCGTTGCCGTCCTTCACGATCTTGCCGGCGGTCGGCGTCGCGAAGTGCGTGCCGATCACCAGCACGGGGCGGTCTGCGTAGCGGGCCAGGAAGGCGCGGCGCGTGCGCTCCGCGGCCTCGCCATCGCTGTCGGCGCTGCTGCGCCACTCGGGATGCGCGCACTGGGCGGGGTGGTGCATCAGGTCGCCCGTGATGACCGCCTCCTCGCCCCGCGACGTGATGTGCACGCTCACGTGGCCGGGCGTGTGGCCCGGGGTGGGCTCGAGCTTCACCTCGCTGGTCACCACGTGGCTCTCGGTCACCAGGTCGGCGCGGCCGGCCTCGTAGACCGGCAGCACCGACTCCTGCACGACGCTGCCGTAGGCCGACTGCTCGGTCTTCGACCAGTGCTCGTACTCGGCGCGGTTCCACAGGTAGCGGGCGTTCCGGAACGTGGGCACCCACTTCCCGTTCTCGAGGCGCGTGTTCCAGCCCACGTGGTCCACGTGCAGGTGCGTACAGAGGACGGTGTCGATCGAGTCGGCGGGGAAGCCCGCCTCGGCGAGCTCCTGCAGGAACGGACCCTGGCGCTTGTTCCAGTTCGGGATGGTCAGCGTTTTGTCGTTGCCGACGCAGGTGTCGACGATGATGCGCCGGCCCTCGGACTCGACCACCAGCGCGTGGATGCTCATGATGGTGAGGCCGTCGGGCGTCGCGAAGTGAGGCGTGCACCAGGGAACCCGCGCCAGGTTCTCGGCGGTCAGGTCGGGGATGATCCAGGTCGCCTTCGAAGCGATCTCGAGCTCGACCAGCTTGGTGATGGTGACCGCGCCGACCCGCCACGTCTGGGGCATTCCGACCTCCTTCGCGACCGGCGCAGCGTCACCCAGGTGCCTGCCCCGCGGCAAGAGGCGGCTCGTCCTATCCTCGGGCAGGAGGTCGCCATGACCCTGCGAGTCGAGCCCATCGCCGGCGCGCTCGGTGCCGAGGTCCACGGCATCGATCTCGCGGAGCCCCTGGACGACGCCACGCGCAAGGAGCTGGAGCAGGCCTGGCTCGCGCACCTGGTGCGTCTTCTTCCGGGACCAGCATCTCAGCGTCGACCAGCACAAGAGCTTCGCCCGCCAGTTCGGCGAGCTGCACGTGCACCCCGTGCTCCAGCAGATGGCGGCAGAGGGGCACCCCGAGATCGTCGTGCTCGAGAGCGACGCGAAGCGCCCGCTGGTCGCGGACCGCTGGCACAGCGACGTCACCTTCGAGAAGGCGCCGCCCAAGGGCTCGGTGCTGCGCGCCGTCGCCGTGCCCGAGGCCGGCGGGGACACGCTCTGGGCGAACATGTACCTCGCCTACGAGGCGCTCTCGAGCCCGGTCCAGCGGCTGATTGAGTGAGCTCAGCGCCGAGCACGACGGCGGCGCGCTTCCGGCGCGTGGCGCGCAGCGAAGCCCAGCTGCGCGACCTCGAGAGCCGCGAGCGCGCGGTGCACCCCGTGGTGCGCCGCCACCCGCAGACCGGGCGCAGAGCGCTGTTCGTGAACTCGGTCTTCACCAAGCGGCTGATCGGCCTGAGGCCGCCGAGAGCGACGCGCTGCTCGCGTTCCTGTACCGGCACATCGAGACGCCGGACTTCCAGTGCCGCTTCCGCTGGCGGCCGGACTCGATCGCGATGTGGGACAACCGCTGCACGCAGCACCGCGTGGTGGCCGACGCGCTGCCCGCCTACCGGCGCATGGAGCGCGTGACGCTGATCGGCGACGTGCCCGTCGCGTGAGCGCGAGCGATCTCCACTACGAGTTCGTGCGCGCGGGCGAGCTGCGCTTCGAGGTGGCCTGCGCAGGGAATCCCGCGAGCCCGCGCCTGGCGCTGCTCCTGCACGGCTTCCCCGAGCACGCGATCTCGTGGCGCCATCAGCTGCCCTTCCTGGCGGAGCGCGGCTACCGCGTCTGGGCGCCGAACCAGCGGGGCTACGGGAACAGCGCGCGGCCGACGGGCGTCGCCGCGTACCGCATCGAGCAGCTGGTCGAGGACGTGGCCCGACTGATCGACGCGTCCGGCGCCCGCGAGGTGATGCTCGCCGGGCACGACTGGGGGGCGATGGTCGCCTGGCAGTTCGCGATCCGTCGCGCGCGCCCGCTCGCGCGCCTGGTGATCTGCAACGTCCCGCATCCCGAGCGCTTCCGCGAGGAGGTCCGCACCAACAAGGTGCAGCGCAAGCGCTCGCGCTACGTCGCGTTCTTCCAGCTGCCCTGGCTGCCCGAGTACCTGCTCACGCGCAAGGACGCGGCGGCCGTGGGCAAGGCCTTCGTCGGCATGGCGATCGACAAGAGCCGCTTCCCCGACGACGTGCTCGCGGTCTATCGCCGCGCGGCGCGCGAGCCCGGCGCGATGACGGCGATGCTCAACTGGTACCGCGCGGCGTGGCGCGCGCGCTCCGAGGCGGGCCCCCCTGCGCACGCAAAGAT
Organism: uncultured delta proteobacterium; assembly: GCA_963716275.1. GTDB lineage: Bacteria > Myxococcota_A > UBA9160 > UBA9160 > UBA6930 > VGRF01. The sequence continues at coordinate 178,663 of CAVQTC010000002.1, forward strand.
CGAGGTGCCCACGCTCATGGTCTGGGGCGAGGAGGATTCCGCGCTCGGCAAGGAGCTCGCCGCCGGCACCGAGCGCTACGTGTCGGATCTCACCCTGCGCTACCTGCCCGGCGTCTCGCATTGGGTGCAGCAGGAGGCCCCCGAGCGGGTGAACGAGATCTGGGGCGCTTGGCTCGACGGCCGCGAGGTGCCCGGCGAGCCGCGATGAGCGCTTCGCGACCCCGAGCGGCCGACGCGCTGCGCGAGGGCGACCCGAGTGAGCCGCTCGCCCTGGTGCGCCTGCTCGCGCACGAAGGCGCGGGCGAGAGGCCGCCCGCGCTCGACCCCGCGGCTGCGGCGTGCGGCGGGCGCCGCGTCTTCACGGGACGCGTGGACGAAGTCCTGTGCGGCGGCCCGCTGCGGGCAGACTGGCTCGCCATCGACACGTTTCCCTCGCGCGAGCTGGCGGCGGAGTCGCTGCGCGACGCCCGCGAGCCTGGGCTCGCGCTGGCAGCGCGGCCCGGGTCGATTCCGCGGCTCGCGCTCGCGCTGGCGCGGCCTCGCTGCCCGGGCGCTCGGGCGCGGCGCCTCCCAGCCGCAGCAGCCCCTCGAGGGGCGCGACGAGGAGCCCGCGATCTCGCCGCCGGCCGCGCGCCTGCGCGGCTTCCTCGAGGCCGCGCCTGACCAGCCGCTCTGCATGCTCAACCTGAATGCGCACCGGGCGCGCGCCGCGTACCCGGCCAGCTTCGCGGGCGACCGCGACGTGACCGGCGCGGTCGCTTACGCGCGCTACGGGCGCAACACGCTGCCCTACCTGGTGCGGCGCGGGGCGGGCCCGCTGTTCGTCGCGCGACCCGTGGGATGGGTCGGGGACCCGGCCCATCCGCTCGCGCGCCGCTGGGACGAGCTCCTGCTCGTGCGCTACCCGCGCCGCGCGCTCATGCGCGACATGCTCGGCGCCGCCGGTTATCAGGCGGGGCTGGTGCACCGCAGCGCCGGCCTCGAACAGGCCGCGCTGATCGCGACCTCGCCCGTCTGAGAGCCCCGCGCTCAGGCCGCGTGGTAGTCGGCGGCCTTGAAGCGCTTCATGCCCTTCGGGTCGCGGCGCAGCGCCGGCGCCGGATCCTGGAGCAGGCGCAGCGCCTCGGCCTTGTCCGCGTCGGTGAAGTCGCGCACCAGCGTGCAGAACTCCACCAGGATGCCGTTCGGATCCTGCGTGTAGATCGAGACGCACCAGTCGTGGTCGATCTCGGCCACGTCGTGCCCGCGCGAGAGCCAGCGGTCCCGGCGCCGCGCGAGGTCCTGGAGGTCGTCGGCCGAGAAGGCCAGATGGTTCACGCCAGGCGGGAGGCCTTGGCCGCGCGAGATGTCGGCGCTCCAGGTGTCGGGCAGGTTCGGGTCGTGGAGGTCCCAGAACGCGATCAGCTGATCGCGCTTCGGGCCGGTCGTGTAGAAGAGGTGCTTCGCCCAGCCGCCGCCCATGTTGGCGACCTCGACCTTGACGAGCTCGAAGCCCATCGCCTCGGTGTAGAAGCGGTGCGTCGAGTCGATGTCCTTGGTGGCGAACGCGAGGTGATGAACGCCCATGGCGCCTCCCGGATGCGCGGTGCGTCAAGGCTACTCCACGGCGCGGGCGATCGCGCGATCGTTTTGCGGTTGACCGGGCGCCGGCCCCTGGCGGATTCTGCGGTCCCATGGCGGAAGCGCGCCCGACCGGTCCGACCCCCGAGTTCTCCGCCTCCTACAATCGCTACGCGCTCGGCCTCCTGGTCGTCGTCTACGCATTCGCGTTCATCGACCGCCAGATCGTGAACATCCTGCTCGAGCCCATCCGCCAGGAGTTCGGGCTCGCGGATTGGCAGCTCGGGCTCCTCTCCGGGGCGGCGTTCGGCGTCGTGTACTCGACCCTTGGCGTCCCCATCGCCCAGCTCGCCGACCGCCGGACTCGGCGGAGCATCATTGCGATCTCACTGGCGTTCTGGAGCGTGATGACCGCCCTCCAGGGTTTCGCCCGGGGCTTCACGACGCTCCTCGTGGCGCGCCTCCTGGTGGGCGTCGGGGAGGCGGGCTGCAGCCCGCCCGCCCACTCCATCATCTCGGACCTGTTCGCGCCGGCGTCGCGCGCGCGCGCGCTCGCCATCTATGCCTTCGGGATCCCGATCGGTGGCGCCCTCGGGACCTTCCTCGGGGGCGAGATCCGCGAGGAGTTCGGCTGGCGCTGGGCCTTCGCGGTCGTCGGCGCTCCGGGCGTCCTGCTCGCGGGCGTCGTCGCGCTCACCCTGCGCGAGCCCACGCGCGGCCATTGGGATCCCGCTTCCACGCGCCAGGAGCACGCGTCCCTGCGCGAGACGCTGGTCTACCTGTTCGCGCGGCCGGCCTTTCTGCACATGGCCTTCGCCGGGGCGCTGCACGCGTTCTACGGCTACGGCGCCGCCACCTTCAACATTCCCTTCTTCGAGCGCATCCACGGCTTCGGCCCGCGCGAGCTCGGCCGCGCCTTCGCTGCGATCGGCATCACGGCCGGCGTCGCCGGCACCTTCCTCGGCGGCTACCTGACCGACCGCTACCTGGGGCGCGACCCGCGCGCCTACGCCTTTGTCCCGGGCGTGGGCAGCCTGGCGGCGATTCCCTTCGTGCTCGGCATGTACACGGCGCCCGATGGCTGGATGGCGCTCGGGATCGCGCTCGTCCCGGCGGTCTTCGCGGGCCTCTACCTCGGGCCGACCTTCGCGCTCACCCAGAACCTGGTGCCGGCCCGCATGCGCACGCGCGCGGCCGCGGTCCTGCTGCTGATCCTGAACGTCGTCGGGATGGTGTTCGGGCCTGTCTTCGTCGGCGCGCTCTCGGACGTGCTCAAGCCGAGCTTCGGCGTCGAGTCCGTGCGCTTCGCGCTGCTCGCGACGGTGACCGGCGGCGCGGCCTGGTCGGTGGCCCACTACGCGCTCGCCTCGCGCACCCTCTCGCGCGATCTGGGCCTGGCGCGCAGCTAGGCCCGCGCGGGGCGGAAGTTGGCGACGGTGCCGTCCTCGACGTCCTCGTAGGCCACCTCGACGGGGAGGTCGACACTCACGCGCTCGGGGTCGCAGTCCACGAGCCGCGCGACGCAGCGGGGACCCTCGTCGAGCTCGACGATCGCCACCACGTACGGCGCGAGCTTCGCGAGCGCGGGCACGTGGCCGGCGCGATCCACGGTGAAGGAGTGGACGCGGCCGCGGCCGCTCGCAGTCTCCCAGCTCCAGTCGTCGCCCAGACAGGTGGGGCAGCGACTGCGCGGGTAGAAGAAGAATCCGTCGCGCGGGCAGCGCTGCATGGCGAAGCGCCGGTCGCGCAGCGCGTCGAAGTGGGGGCGCGTGGTCGGATTGGGAAGAGGCAGGGGGCGACCGGCTCGATCGTGCCTCGTTCCCACGCTCAAGCTCCTTCCAGGATCAGGGCGACCTGCTCGGCCATCATGCCGCCGGTGCCGTTCACGTAGGCGAGGTCGCACTTCGCGAGCTGGCGGCGCTCGGCGCGGCGCTGGATCTGGAGCACGGCCTCGGTGATGTGGGAGAGGCCGCCCGCCATGCCGGCCTGCCCCATGCCGAGCTGGCCGCCGTGCGTATTGGTGGGGAAGTCGCCGTCGTAGCGCAGCGAGCGCTCGGACACGAAGCGCTCGCCCTCGCCCTTGCCGCAGAAGCCCGCGTTCTCGAGCGTGACCAGCACCGTGATCGTGTAGCAGTCGTAGATGGAGGCCAGGTCCATGGCGGCGCGCGTGCGGCCCGCCATGCGGAACGCGCGCTCCGCCGCGACGCGGATCGGATTGTCGAGCAAGTCCGGAGCGTAGGTGATGCTCTTGTGCGTCACGTGCTCCCCGAAGCCCGCGACGTACACCGGTCGGTGTCGGGAGCGCTGGGCGCGCTCGGCGGTCGTCACGACCAGCGCGCCGCCGCCGAAGCACGGCATCACGATCTCGAGCAGCTTCAAGGGATCGCACACGCGCCGCGACCGCATCACGTCCTCGACGGTGATCGGCTGTCCGTGGAAGATCGCCTTGGGATTCGCCTGGGCGTTGTAGCGCTGGTCCACGGCGATCTTCGCGAGCGTCTCCTCGCGCAGGCCGTATCGCGCCATGTAGCGCTGCGCGACCATCGCGAAGCTCGGGGTCGCGGCCACCAGGCCCGCCGGGATCTCGAACGCGCCCTGGGGCGACCCCCAGGCGTCGCCGCCCAGGTAGATCGGGAATTGCATCTTGCCGCGCTCGCCGCCCTCGAGCCTGGGCGGCGGGACGGAGGGGCACAGCACGAGCACCGTCTCGCACGCGCCCACCTCGATCGCCGCCGCGGCGCGCCAGAGCATTCCGCAAGCCGTCGCGCCGCCGAGGTCCACGGTCTCGGCCAGGTTTGCCCGCACGCCCAGGTACTCGGCGGCGGCGCTCGGGCCGAACATCGGCGACTCCCAGACGCCGCCCATGCACAGGCCATCCACCTCGCCCTTCTCGACGCCGGCGTCGGCGAGCGCAAGGGACGCGAGCTCGGCGCTCGCCTCGAGGCTGAACATCGGGCGCGACCAGACGCGCTCGGGCTTCCACTCGGCAAGCCCCAGGATCGCTGCGCTGCGCTTTCCCATGCGTTGTCCTCAGGAGAACTTCACGTAGCTCGATGCGCATGCGCTGAGTGCGCGCGGACTCGTAGAACAGCGCGAACTTCATCGGGCCCCCGGAGAGGGTCCGATGCTGGCACAGCACCACTCCAGAATCGAAATTTCGGGGTCAGACCCCTGGCTTTCGATTCTCCGCTAGGTGCTGCGCTCCGGCTTGCTCGGCGCGACGTCGAGCCGCTTCTCCAGCTCGCCGAGCCGCTTCTCCATGGCCTCGAGCCGCTCCTCGAGGCCCTGCCCCTGCCAGCGCATGCCGTGTCCGAAGAGCATCTCCGCGTGCCCCTCGATGGGCTCGCCCGTCGGCACCACCGAGAGCGTTCGATGCTTGCCCCCGTGAACGATCTCGAGCGAGAGGGCCTTGTCCTTCTCGGCCTCGAGCACGCGGGCGGCGAAGGCGTGGGTCTCGTCGACGGGGTCTCCGTCGAGGCCGACGATCACGTCGCCGACCTCGAGGCCCGCCTTCGCCGCCGCTGACCCTTCGTTCACGCGCACGATCAGGATGCCGCGATCGTCGGGCGCCTTCAGGAACGTGCGCAGCTCGGGCGTCATGGGCTGGAGCTGGATGCCGAGGCGGCCGCGCGGCTCGTCGGAGTGGGCGCTCGCCGCGCCACCCGCCAACAGCAGCGCCCCGAGCAGCGCCATCCCGAGAGCCGTGCGACGCGCCATCGAGCCCCTCCGCGGGCCTCGTGGGCCCCGGCGAGACGGAACCCTCGCGCGGCGCATGAGTTCCCGGCCTAAGGCAGCGGCCCCAGGACCGCGCGGTCGATCTGGATGCGCGAGCGCACGAGCCCGTTGCGCGGATCGCGCACGGCCACGCCGCTCGCGCGCAGCACGGCGAGCAGCTCGGAGACGGAGGCGCTGGGGCGCGCCTGGCGCAGCACCGCGAGGGCGCCGCTCACCTGGGCGGCGGCCTGGGACGTCCCGGTGCGATAGCTCGTCCCGCCGCCGGGCGCGGCGGAGCGGACGGTCACCCCCGGCGCGAGCAGGTCGAGGCCCGGCGCCGCATTCGAATCCGCCCAGACCGCGTCGTCCTCGGTGGTGGCGCCCACGCTGATCGCGCCGGCGATGCAGGCGGGCTGGTTCATGGCGTTCGGGAACGCGTCGTTGCCGGAGGCGGCGACGGTCGCGATGCCCCGCGCGAGCAGCCGGTCGATCGCGTGCTTGGTGGAGCGCACGGTGCGCTGGCAGCTCTTCTTGGTCGCATAGCGCCCGTTCCCGAAGCTCAGGTTGACCGCGGCGATGTGCAGCGAGGCCGAGAGCGTGCGCACGTAGTCGAGCCCCGCCAAGAGGTCGCTCGTCCAGGCGAGCGCGCAGGGGTCGATGCCGGCGGCCGCGCAGTCGGCGCCGCTGAAGCGCGAGAAGATCTGCACGGCGACGAGGCTCGCGCGGGGAGCCACGCCGGGGAAGCTCGCGTCGCTCCCGAGGGCGACGCCGGCCACGTGGGTTCCGTGCGAGCAGCTCGCGGCGAAACTGCAGGGGACGCCGGCGCCCGGGCCGATCTGGCTCGCGCGGGCGTTCGGGCAGCTCCCGCGCGCCGAGAAGCACGCCTCCGCGGCGACGCGGCCCGCAAAGAAGGGATGGGCGGTGTCGACGCCCGAGTCGAGGATGGCGACCGCCCAGCCCGCCCCGTCGAAGCCTGCGCGCGCGGCGAGTGGGGCGCCGATCAGCGCCGCGCTGCCGCCCTCCGAGCTCGGCGCCAGCAGCGCATCGGGCTCGAGGCCGATCACCTCGCTGGAGGCGGCGAGCGCGCCGAGCTCGGCCGCGCTCGCGGACAGGGCCAGCAGATCGAAGTGCGCGAAGCGGCGCGCCTCGCCGCGCGCGAGGGCGCGGCTGCGCGCCAGCACGCGGTCCTGGCGTTGGCGCATGAGGGCGCGCGTCGCCGCGGGCGCGAGGCGCACGAGCACGCGGACCTCTCCCTGCGCCCGCGCGCGCGCGGCAAGCTCGGCGGGCACGTCCGCCCCGGCGCTGGCGGGCGCGCACACGAGCCAGCCGGCGAGCGAGAGCAGGGCTGCGCGCGTGCGCACCGGCGGGACCTCCGACTTCGGTGCGTGGGGGAGGGGCCGCGCGGCGTGACGAAGGCGGTCGCTCGGCCGCGTGCAAGCGCGAGCGCAGGAGCTCGCGCGCGCTCGCGATTCAGCCCACGACGCCCGCCGCTCGCAGTTCAGCGGTCTGCTCGGCCAGCCCGAGCTCCGCGAGGATCGCGTCCGAGTGCTCGCCCAGGCGGGGCGCGGGAGCTCCCGGCTCGAGCGCGACGCCATCGAAGCGCGCGGCCGGGCGCGGCTCGAGGAGCCGCCCGCACACCGGATGCTCCCGCTCGACGAGCGTCCGGTTCGCGCGCACCTGCGGGTCGAGGGCGAGCTCGGCGAGGGTCCGCACGATTCCGACAGGCACGTCGTGGGCGGTGAGCCGCGCCTCGATCTCCGCGCGCGTGAGCGAGGCGGCGGCGCGCGGGATGTCGCGCTGGAATACCGCGCCGAGCTCGCGCAGATGAGCCATGCGCGAGGCCACCGTCGCGAAGCGCGGATCGTCGGCGGCGGCGTGCAGCCCGAGCGCGCGGCACAGGCCCTGGAACTCGGCGTCGCTGAGCGCGCCCGGGCTCGCCCAGCCGTCGGCGAGCTTCAGGAGCCCGTAGTTGCTCCCGATCGGCGGCTGGCGCGTCACCCCCTCGCCCTGGAGCATCACGTCGCCGGCGGCGTCGGGCCAGAGGAAGGCGATCGCCGCGTCGAGCATCGAGAGCTCGACGTGCCGCCCGCGGCCGTCGCGCGCGCGGCCGAGCAGCGCCGCGCAGATCGCCTGGGCCGCGAACAGCGAGGTGAGCTTGTCGCAGGCGAGCTGGCGCAGCGGGGCCGGATCGCCCGCGCCACCCTGCACCGCGGCCAGGCCCGAGTAGGCCTGCACCACGTTGTCGTACACGCGCTTGCCCGCATACGGGCCGCTCGGGCCGAAGCCCGAGATCGAGACGTAGACGAGCCGGGCGTTTTCGCGGCTCAGCGCCTCGTAGCCGATGCCCATGCGCTCCACGACGCCCGGCCGGAAGTTCTGCACGAGCACGTCGGCGCCGCGCGAAAGGCGCACGAGGATCTCCTGCCGCGCGCGTCGGCGAGGTTCAGCGCCAGCCCGCGCTTGCCGCGGTTCACCACGTGGAAGGTCCCGGACATTCCGCCGCGGTGGCTTCCGACGTGGCGCAGGATGTCGCCGCCGCCGAGCGGCTCGACCTTGATGACTTCGGCGCCTTGATCCGCGAGCAGCGTCGTGGCGAGGGGCCCCGAGACCACCGCGGAGAGGTCGATCACGCGAACGCCGGCGAGCGGAGCGGTCATGCGGCCTCCGATGGACTTCCTATCATGGCGCGTCATGAGCGAAGTCGCGCGCGATCTGCTCCGCTTCATCGACCGCTCGCCCACGCCCTACCACGCGGTCGCCGAGTCCGTGCGCCGGCTCGAGGCAGCGGGCTTTCGCGCGCTCCGCGAAGAGGAGTCTGGAGCCTCGAGCCCGACGCGCGCCGCTACGTGGTGCGCGGCGAGGGCTCGCTGGTCGCCTTCCAGGCGGGGCGGGAGTCGCGCCGGCCGAGGCGGGCTTCCGCTCGTCGGCGCCCACACGGACTCGCCGAACCTGCGCTGAAGCCGCGGCCCGACCGGGGTCGCCGAGGGCTACCGCCAGCTCGCCGTCGAGCCCTACGGCTCGCCGCTCCTCCACACCTGGCTCGACCGCGAGCTCTCCCTCGCCGGGCGCGTGAGCCTCCGCGACCGCAGCGCGGCGCGGCCCGCCGTGCGCACGCGTCCTCGTCGACTTCGAGCGGCCGCTGCTGCGCATCCCGAGCCTCGCCATCCACCTCCAGCGCGAGCTCGCCCAGGAGGGGCTGAAGCTGAACGCGCAGCAGCACCTCGCGCCCGTGCTCGGGCTCGCGGAGGTGCCGCCGCCTCGCCGAGCTGCTCGCCGCCAGCTCCGCGCCGCCGGCGAGGCCGCGCCGAGGCCGCGGACGTGCTGGCCTTCGATCTGATGGCCTACGACGTGCAGCCGGCGGCGTGGCCGGTGCGCGCGGCGAGTTCGTCTGCGCGCCGCGCCTCGACAACCTCGTCTCGTGCCACGCGGCGGTGACGGCGCTCGCCGAGACCGCGGGCGCCGCTCGGCCGCTGCGACGCGCCTGATCGTGCTCTACGACCACGAGGAGGTGGGCAGCCGCAGCGCCCAGGGCGCCGCCGGCACCTTGCTCTCGCCGACGCGCTCGAGCGCATCGTCGCCGGCGCGAAGGACGGCGCCCGCAGGGCCTCGCCGCGGGCCGTCGCGCGCTCGCTGATGGTCTCGGCGGACATGGCCCACGCCGTCCATCCCAACTACGCCGATCGCCACGAGCCCGGCCACCGGCCGAGCTCGTGGGGCGGCCCGGTGCTCAAGGTGAACGCCAACCAGAACTACGCGAGCGACGCGAGACGGCATCGGCCAGCTTCGACCTCGCTGTGCCGCGCGAGGCGGCGTCGGAGCCGCAGCACTTCGTCGCGCGCAGCGATCTCGGCTGCGGCTCGACGATCGGCCCGATCTCGGCGGCGCGCGTCGGCATCCGCACCGTCGATCTCGGCAGCCCGATGCTCTCGATGCACTCCTGCCGCGAGCTCGCGGCGGTCGCCGACGTGGAGCCGATGATCGAGCGTGCTCGGCGCGTTCCTCGACACGCCCCTCGACCTCGCTTGATGGCGGACTTCGCGGCGAGCGAGCGCAAGCTGCGCGCGGACGGGCAGCCCGAGCTCGCGATCCGGGCCTTTCGGCGCTGCTTCGAGCTGCTCGAGGCGGGCGACCGCGGCCTCATCCCGGAGATCGAGCCGTCGAGCCGTTGGCCGACGTCGCCGAGCTCGCGGCCGGCTTCGCGGCGGCGGGGGTCGCGGCCCTGCCCGCGCGCGGTCGTCGATCAAGCTGAACGGCGGCCTCGGCACGACCATGGGCATGACGCGCGCGAAGTCGCTCCTGCCCGTGAAGGACGGCCACAGCTTCCTCGACGTGATCGCGCTCCAGATGCGCGCGCTGCGCGAGCGGCACGGCGTCGCGGTGCCGCTGCTGCTGATGAACAGCTTCCGCACGCGCGCCGAATCGCTCGCGCTGCTCGCGAAGCACGGGGGCTCTCGGGCGGGCGATCGCGCCGGACTTCCTGCAGCACCGCGTGCCGCGCCTGCTCGCCGAGCGATCTCTCGCCGGTCGCGTGGCCGCGCGAGCCCGAGCACGAGTGGTGCCCGCCGGGCCACGGCGATCTCTACACGGCGCTCGTCAGACCTCGGGCACGCTCGCGGCGCTGCTCGCGGCGGGGCATCCGCTTCGCCTTCGTCTCGAACGCGACAATCTCGGCGCCACCCTCGACCTCGAGCTGTTGGGCTGGTTCGCGGCGAGCGGCGCGCCCTTCGCGATGGAGGTGAAGGCGCGCGGTCTGGCCGACCGCAAGGGCGGGCACCTCGCGCGCCGGCGCGCGGACGGGCGCCTCACGCTGCGCGAGAGCGCGCAGTGTCCCGAGGCGATCTCGGCGAGCTTCCAGGACGTGACGCGCCACCGCTTCTTCAACACCAACAACCTGTGGATCGACCTCGTCGCACTCGACGCGAGGCTGCGCGCCGTGGGCGGCGTGCTGCCCCTGCCCCTGATCCGCAACGAGAAGCCGGTGGACCCCGCTCGACGCGGCCTCGCCCCGCGTGATCCAGCTCGAGACCGCGATGGGCGCGGCCATCTCGCTCTTCGACGGTGCGCGCGCGATTCGCGTCTCGCCGCTGCGCTTCGCGCCGGTGAAGAGCTGCGCCGATCTCCTCGCCGTGCGCTCGGACGCCTATCGCCTGAGCGAGGACTTCCGCGTCCTGCCGGCTCCGGACGGCCCCGGCGACGCTCTCGTGGTCGAGCTCGACCCGGCGTACTTCGGACGCGTCGACCAGCTCGACGCGCGGACGCCGCACGGCCCGCCCTCGCTGGTCCGCGCGCGGCGGCTGGTGGTGCGCGGCGACGTGCGCTTCGGCCGCGACGTCGCGGTGGAGGGGGAGGTCGAGCTGGCCGCGCCCGCCGGTGCGACGCGCGTGATCCCGGACGGCAGCGTGCTGCGGGGCCCTCAGTTGATGCGGCGCACCAGCGGGCGCAGCTCGTCCAGGTGGTCGCGCACCTTCTCGGCGTCCTCGGCGGAGGGCTCGAGCTCGAGGTAGCGCTCGAAGTCGGCGAGCGCGGGGCCGAAGCACTCGAGCCGTTCGTAGAGCACGGCGCGGTCGCGGTGCTCGCTGGCGAGCTCGGGCGCGAGCGCGAGGATGCGGTCGCACAGCCCCACCGCGCCGAGCCAGTCCTGCTGGCCCACGCGCAGGTGCTTCAGGTTCGAGCACATGCGCACGAGGATCTGGCTCGCGCTCGCCGGGCGCATGAACATCTCCTCGAGCTCCGCCTCCTCGCCCAGCGCGGCGCGCAGCCGCGCGCGCAGCTCGCTCTCGCTCACCATTCGGAAGTGGAAGGCATCGCCCACGGCCGGCGGATCGCCCGGCGTGCGGACCAGGAAGTGGGCAGGGAAGGGCAGGCCCTGGAGCGGGACGCCGGCGCGCGCCCCCACCTCGATCACCACGATCGAGAGCGTGATCGGGATGCCCGTGCGCCGCGCGATCACCTGGGAGAGATCGCTGTTGCGCGGATCGCCGTACTCGGAGCGGTTCCCATAGAAGCCGCAGTCGCGCTGCAGGTGGTGGAGCAGGACCTCGAGCCGCGCAGCCGGAGTGCCGTCGGGCAGCTTCTTGCGCGCGCTCTCGCCGAGGCGATCCAGCTCCGCGAGCGCTTTGGCCGGATCGACGGGCGCGAACTCGGCGGCGAGCGCGAGGGCGGCGTCGGCCAGCCCCACCACCTCGCTGCGCCGGAGCCGCTCGGCCAGAGCCAGGAAGCGGTCACTCGGAGGGGATGCGTTCATCGGGGCGTAGGGTACCGGGCGCTCAGGAAGCGCAATCGCCGCGACCGCTTGTAGACTCCTCCCTCCCATGTCGCCCGCGCTTCGCCGTGAGATCGCTGGAGCTCCCGTCGCCCAGATCGCCCGGGACTTCGGCACGCCCACCTACGTCTACGACGCCGCCACGATCGCCGCGCGCGTGCAGGAGCTGCGCCGCTTCGACGTGGTGCGCTACGCGCAGAAGGCGAACTCGAATCTCGCCGTGCTCGATCTCGTGCGCCGCGCGGGCGCGCTGGTCGACGCCGTCTCCGCCGGCGAGATCCACCGCGCGCTCGCCGCGGGCTATGCGCCGCAGGGCGACCCGCCGCCGATCGTCTACACGGCCGACGTCTTCGACCGCGAGTCGCTCGAGGTCGTGCTCGAGTACGGCATCGCGGTGAACTGCGGCTCGCCCGACATGATCGAGCAGTACTCGGCTGCGCGCGCGCCGGGCGGCGAGATCACGCTGCGCGTGAACCCCGGCTTCGGCCACGGCCACAGCCGCAAGACGAACACGGGGGGCGAGCACTCCAAGCACGGCATCTGGCACGAGGAGCTCCCGGCCTGCGTGGCGCGCGCGGCTCGCGCACGGCCTGCGCGTGAGCGGCCTGCACCTCCACATCGGCTCGGGCGCCGACCTGGAGCACCTGGCGCTCGTGGCCGCCGCCGCGGAGCGGCTGGCGCGAGCCGCTCGGCCGCGACGCTGCACATGCTCTCGCGCGGGCGGCGGGCTCCCGGTCCCGGTATCGCGCCGGCGACCCGCGCGTGAACGTCGACGCCTACTTCGAGCTCTGGGACGCGGCGCGCGAGCGCGTCGCGGCGCGCGCTCGGGCACCCGGTGCGGCTCGAGATCGAGCCGGGCCGCTACGTGGTCGCCGAGGCGGGCTTCCTGATCGCCGAGGTGCGCGCCGTGAAGCGCGTCGCCGGGCGCGAGTTCGTGCTGCTCGACGCGGGCTTCAACGCCCTCGCGCGCCCCGTCCTCTACGGCGCCTACCACCCGATGTCGCTCGCGCCGGCGGACGGCGTCGCCGCGCGCCGAGCGCGAGGTGGTGGTGGGCGGGCCGCTCTGCGAGTCCGGCGACATCTTCACGCAGGAGGAGGGCGGCGTCGTGCGCACGCAGCGCGCTGCCCGAGGCGCGCGTCGGCGACCTCGTGGTGATCGAGTGCGCCGGCGCCTACGGCTTCGTCATGAGCTCCAACTACAACGGCAAGCCGCGCCCCGCCGAGGTTCTGGTGCGCGACGGCAAGGCCCTCCTCACGCGTGCGCGCGAGACCAGCGCCGACCTGATGCGGGGAGAGTCGATTCCGTAGTTTGGGCGGGTAACACGGGGACGCTGGTTAACGTTCGGAATCCGGGTGGTCCGGTCCGCATTCAGGTGTCTCAAGTTAACCAGCGTCCCCGTGTTAACCGCGCTAGCGGCCGCGCTTCTCGGCGGGCGCCTTGGCGAGGCGGTGGGCGAGCGAGCGGATCACGCGCAGGCCGATCGCCGGGTTCGCGGTGACGAAGCGCTCGAGCTCGGCGGCGTTCAGCACCACCGCCCACACGGCTCCCGAGGCGACCATGGTGGCGGTGCGCGGCAGGCTCGTGAGCGTCGCCACCTCGCCCAGGAAGCTGCCCTCGCGGGAGACGCGCGTGATCTCGCGACTGTTGCGCGAGACGGCCACGGTGCCCTTCAGCAGCAGGAACGCGTAGTACGACTGCTCGCCCTCGGCGCACATCGTCTCGCCGTCCTCGAACTTCACGAAGTAGCCGCGGAAGAGCGGGCTTGCGGCAGAGATCCACGAGCAGCGGGTCGACGAGGCCATCGATCAGGCTGTTGATGTCCGCCTCGCTCACGTTGCTGCGCCGGCTGGCGGCGAAGGTGGTGGACGCGAAGGCCCCGCCCGACACGATCGCGTTCACGCGCGCGAGCACCTCGGCCACGCTGCCCGGGCCGGCGCGCGGGGTCCAGGTAGAGCATCGACATGATCACGTCTTCGAGCTCGGGCGAGCAGGTGAGCCGCCGCTCGGAGAGGGACGGGCAGCCCGTAGATCGCGTCGCCGGAGTCCGTGCGGATCAGGTCCTCGCGCTCCGCCAGGTTCAGGCCGGCCGCGAAGGCCCAGGCGGTGGCCCCGACGCCCCACAGATCGGTGCGCAGGTCGTACTGGTCGAAGCGCTCGCCGCGCTGCTCCGGGGCCTGGTAGCCGCGCGTCCCCACGCTGAACGGGAGCAGGCCGCGGCTGATGCGCGAGGCCTGGGAGACCCCGAAGTCGGTCAGCACGAAGCCGCCGTTGCCATCGAGCAGCACGTTCGCCGGCTTGATGTCGAGGTGCAGGAGCGAGGCGCGGTGCGCGACGTCGAGGGCGGAGAGCAGGTCGCCGAGCAGGCGCCAGACCTGGTCCTCCTCCGCGGCGCCGGCCAGCGGCATGTAGTCGCGCAGGCTGCCTTCGGGGTAGTGCTCCATCACCACGAAGGCGTGCTCCCCGTCGAGCCGCCAGTCGTAGAGGCGCGGGATGCGGTCGTGCTGGAGGGCCAATAGCGCCGAGAGCTCGCGGCGCACGAGGTCGCTCGCCGCGCCCTTCGAGTCGCCGAGAATCTTGACGGCCACGCGCTCGGGCGGGCTGTCGTCCCGGCGCCGGTCGTGGTCGAGGCAGCGCGCGAAGAAGACCGAGCCGAACGAGCCCCGGCCCAGCCGCTTGATCAGACGGTACTTGAACCGGGCCCGCAGCTCGCTCCCGAAGCTGGGCGGCGCGGGCCTCGGCTGGCTCACCTCGCTCTGGATGGTGGCCTCGCTGGTTTCGCTGCTGCTCCCGGACAAGGGGGTCCCCCGCTCGTCTGTTGCGGAGGAACTGCGTGCAGGCTTGAGCGCCGCCGCGCCCTTGCTCCGACGAGCCGCCGCAGGTACCAGAAGGGGACACCGGAGGTCCCCTTGCCCGTCGACGCTGCGCTTCTCCACGAGCTCTGCGCGCGAACGCTCGACCGCACCGCCTTCGTGGGGCTCGGCGCGCGCGAGGAAGGCAAGGTGCGCGACAGCTACGTGGACGAGAAGCGCCGCACGATCGTGGTGTCCGACCGCGTGAGCTGCTTCGACGTCGTGGTCGGGACCATCCCGCTGAAGGGCCAGGTGCTGAACCAGGTCGCGGCCTTCTGGTTCGAGCGTACGCGCGACCTGGCGCCCAACCACCTGATCTCGGTGCCCGATCCCTGCGTCTCGATCGTGCGGGAGGTGAAGATCCTGCCCGTCGAGTTCGTGACGCGCGCCTACCTGACCGGCGTCACCTCGACCTCGATCTGGACCGCCTACTCCCGCGGCGAGCGCGAGTACTGCGGCCACCGCCTGCCCGAGGGCCTGCGCAAGCACGAGCGCTTGCCCGAGGTGCTGCTCACGCCGACCACCAAGGCGGCCAAGGGCGCTCACGACGAGCTGATCTCGCGCGCCGAGATCGTGCAGCAGGGGATCCTCGCCGCCGAGCTCTACGACCGCGCCGAGGCACTCGCGCTGCGCCTGTTTGCGGCAGGCGCCGCCTGGGCCAAGAGCCGCGGCCTGATCCTGGTCGACACCAAGTACGAGTTCGGCCTCGACGACACCGGCCGCCTGGTGGTCGCCGACGAGATCCACACGCCCGATTCCTCGCGGTACTGGTACGTGGACGGCTACGAGCGCGCGCTCGGCGAGGGCAGCGACCCCAAGGCGCTCGACAAGGAGTACGTGCGCCGCTGGCTCGTGGCGGAGCGCGGCTATCGGGGCGAGGGGCCGCCGCCCGCGCTGCCCGACGACGTCCGCGTGGAGGCCGCGCGCCGCTACATCGAGGCCTTCGAGCTGCTCACGGGGCGGAGCTTCGCGGCCGACACGAGCGAGCCCACCGCGCGCATTCGGCGCAATCTCGGACTCTGAGCAGCGCGTGACGGCTGACGCGCGCCCCGGGCCCGCCTCGCCCGCCTACGCGAACTACGTCCTCGGTCTGCTCTTCGTCGCCTACGTGTTCAACTTCGTCGATCGGCAGATCCTCGGGATCCTGCTCGAGTCGATCAAGCGCGACCTCGCGCTCTCGGACACGGTGATGGGGCTCCTGACGGGACCCGCGTTCGCCGTCTTCTACTCGACGCTCGGCCTTCCGATCGCGCGGCTCGCGGATGTCTGGGTGCGCCGCACGGTGATCGCGCTCGGCCTCTTCCTGTGGAGTGGCATGACCGCCGCCTCGGGCCTGGCGCAGAATCTCTTCCAGCTCGCAGGCGCGCGCATTGGCGTCGGCGTCGGCGAGGCCGCGCTCTCGCCGCCCGCCCACTCACTGATCGCCGACTACTTCCCGCTCGAACGGCGTGCCACCGCGCTCAGCCTCTACGCGGTGGGCATCCACGTCGGCACCTGGTTTGGCTTCAAGGGCGGCGGTTGGCTCGACGACACCTTCGGCTGGCGCATGGCCTTCATCGCGGTGGGCCTGCCCGGGCTCCTGCTCGCGCTGCTCGTGCGCCTCACCGTGCGCGAGCCCGTGCGCGGGATCAGCGACCCGGGGCACGTCGCGCTGCCCGCGCCGCCGGTGCGCGAAGTCTTCGCGGCGCTCTGGAAGCTGCGCTCGTTCCGCCACCTCTCGATGGCGACGGGGCTCGTGGCCTTCGCCGGCTACGGGTTCTCGGTGTGGGCGCCCACCTTTTTGCGGCGCGTCCACGGCTGGAGCGCGAGCGAGGCCGGCGATCTCGGCTGGTCGATCGGCATCGGCGGCGCGGTCGGCTCGATCGTCGCCGGCCGCATCGCCGACCGCATGGGGCGGCGCGATCCGCGCTGGTGGATGTGGGTGCCCGCCTGCGCGACGATCGGGCCTCTGCCGTTCACGCTCACCTTCCTGTTCCACGGCAACCCGATCGCGGCGCTGCTCTGGTCGACGCCCGGCCTCGCGATCGCGGCCTTCTATCAGGGACCGACCTTCTCGACCGTGCAGAACCTCGCGGCGCCGCAGATGCGCTCGGTCGCGAGCGGGCTCATGCTCTTCATCACCACGATGATCGGCTACGCGCTGGGCCCGCCGACCATCGGGCTCCTGAACGACCACGTGTTCGTGGACCGGGGGGTGGAGGCCGTCCGCTACTCGCTCGCGGTCGTCCTCACCGGCGCGGGCGCCTGGTCGCTCGTCCACTACCTGCTCGCGGCGCGCTCGCTGCGCGACGACCTCCACGCGAGCCTCTCGCCGCGGTGAGCGCGCTCGAGATCGCGCCCCTCGCCGCGCGCGACCTGGGCGAGGCGACCGAGCTTTTGGCCCGGGCCTTCCAGGACAATCCGCTGAACCGCGCGGTCGTGGGCGGGCGCGCCGAGCGCCGGCTGCGCTGCAACCGCGCCGGCATGCGCACCTTCCTGCCGGCGGCCCTCGCCGTGGGGACCGGCCTCGGCGCCCGGGCGCCGGGCGCCGGGCCCCTGCTCGGGGTCCTCGTCGCGCTTCCGCCCGGCGCGCGCCCGCTCCCGCGCGCGAGCTTCGCGTCCCTGCTGCGGCTCTGGGCGGTCCAGGGCGCCGGCGTGATCCAGCGCTGGTCGGCGATCGCGGACGCCCTCCAGCTGCACCGCCCGCTCGCCCCCCACGCTTATCTCGCGACGCTGGGCGTCGCGCCCGCCACCCAGCGCGGCGGCGTGGGGAGCGCGCTCCTGCGCCACTGGCTCGCCCAGATTGACGAGAGGCGGGAGCGTGCATATCTCGAGACGGATCGCGCAGAGAGCGCGGCCTGGTACGCCTCCGCCGGGTTCGTCGCCCGGGCGGAGATCGTGCTGCTCGGAGTTACCGTCCACCTGTTGGAGCGTCCCCCGCTTGGCCACGGCCCCTGAGAAGCCCCGCGACCTGTACGAGGTGCTCGGCGTGAAGCGCGACGCCGACGCCGACGCGCTGCGCAAGGCCTACCGCAAGCTCGCCCGGCAGCATCACCCCGACGTGAATCCGGGGGACAAGAAGGCCGAGGACCGCTTCAAAGAGATCACCCAGGCTTACGACGTGCTCTCGGATCCGGAGAAGCGCAAGGCCTACGACGAGTTCGGAGAGGTCGCCCTGCAGGGCGGCTTCGATCCCGAGGCTGCGCGGCGCGCGCGCGAGTCCTTCGCGGGCCGCTTCGGCGGCACGCGCGGGGGGCCCTTCGGCTTCGAGTTCGGCGGCGCGAGCCCGGGCGCCGAGTACGAGTTCGGCGACGTGGACGATCTGCTCGGCCGCTTCTTCGGTAGGCGCGGTGGGCCCTCCGGCGGCTTCCGCGGGCGGGGCGGCGACGTCGAGGCCGTGCTCGAGCTCGACTTCCTGGAGGCCGCGAAGGGGGGCGAGAAGCGCCTGGCGCTCGCGCTCCCCGACGAGCGCGGCGAGCCCCGACACACGACGGTGACGGTGCGCATCCCGCCCGGCGTGGCCGACGGCGGGCGCATCCGGCTCCCCGGCAAGGGCGCGCAGGGCATCGGCGGCGGGCCGCCGGGCGATCTGCACGCGACCATCCGCGTGCGCCCGCATCCGGTCTTCCGGCGCGAGGGGCGCGACCTCCACCTGGACGTCCCGGTGAGCGTCGCCGAGGCGATTCGCGGCGCGCAGGTCGAGGTGCCCACCCTCGACGGGCGCGCGACCCTGACGGTGCCGCCGGGCTCCGACAGCGGGCGCAAGCTGCGGCTGCGCGGGAAGGGCGTGCCGGATCCGGGCGGCGGCCCGGCGGGCGACCTCTACGTGACGCTGCAGATCCGGGTGCCCAAGCAGCTCGACGCCGAGGGGCTCGCCCATGCGGACGCGCTCGGCGAACGCACCCCGGCGAGCCTGCGCGAGGAGCTCTTCCGATGACGCGCGTTCGCATCGAAGAAGTGCTGCGCCTGCTCGGCGCGGACGACGACTGGCTGCGCGCGCTGCGCGCCGAGGGCCTGTTCGAGATGGACGACCTCGAGCCCTGGCAGGCCGAGGAGCTGCGCGTCGCGGTCGTGTGGATGAACGAGCTCGGCGTGAACGCCGCGGGCGTCGACGTCGCCCTGCAGCTGCGCCGGCGCCTGCTCGAGCTCGAGGAGCGGTTGGTGAGCTCGCTGCGCGCTCTCGAGGAGACGCGCGGCAAAGGCTGACGGCCCACGGCCGCAAGGGCTGACGGCCCACGCGCCCTTGTGCCAAGCTGGCCCGCGCGATGGAGCCGCAGGCCCCGCTGCGACGATCGCGGCGCCCGCGCCGCGCAGACGATGGCCGCCTGGTGCGCGGGCGCCGTTCGCGCGCGCGCATCCGCGCGGCCTTCCGGGAGCTCTACCGCGAGCTCGGCTTCGACGGGACCACGCTGCGCGCGATCGGCGAGCGCGCGGGCATGGGCGCGAGCTCGATCTACCGGCACATCCGGAGCAAGGAAGAGCTGCTGGTCGACGAGCTCGCGGAGATCCAGGACCGCGCCTGGGGCCGCTTCCGCGCGGCCGAGCGCCGCGACCGGCCGGCGCGCGAGCGGCTGCGCCGCTTCCTCGACGCGGAGCACGCGCTGCTCGCTCGAGACCGCGACCTCACCGTGATCATGCTGCGCGCGACCACGCATCCCGAGGCGCGCGTCGCGCGCAGCGTGCTCGCGCTCCAGGACCGCACGATCGGGCTGCTGGCCGAGATCCTCCAGTCGGGCCGCGCGCGCCAGGAGCTGCGCCGCGACGCCGACGTGCTCGCCGCCGCGCGCACGATCGCCCACGTGACGAGCGGCGCCCGACTCGCCTGGGCGAACGGGCTCTTGCGCAGCGAAGAGTGCCGCGCCGCAATTGCCGACGCCGTCGAGGTGCTCTTCGACGGCCTGGCCGGACCCCCCGCGACCGGGGACGCTCCTTAAGAATCGATAGTTTCCCCGCGCGCGTGCGGTCGGCGCCCGTGTCCGCCCACAGAGCGCCGTGGAATCTGCTGGTCGGCGAGCGCGCGGCGCGCTCTCGAGCGCCGGGGACGCCGGCATGCGCCTTGCTCCTTGCGAGGAGCATGCACGCGGCTCTGCGATCCTTGCGCGCCCGGCTTCGGGACTGGGCCTGGGCCCGAGTCGATGCCTGGGTGCGAGCCGGAGACGCGACGCCCCTTCCGTTCGTCGGCATCGGAGTCGAGAGCGCGCCGCTCGCGCCCGGGCGGCTACCGCTCGAATCGGGGTGACCATGGCCCAGCAGTCCAGCGAGATCGCAGCGCGGGAGTCGACGCGCTTCCAATGGCGGAGGCCGCCCGCCGTGGAGGCGTCGCTCAACTACCATTCCTCGAGCCGAGCGAAGCGATCCTGATCAAGACCTACGACTCGCTCGAGGACGGCACGGCGCGCTTCAGCGCGCACAGCGCCTTCGACGATCCGACGGCGCGCAAGGACGCGCCGCCGCGCGAGAGCATCGAGGCGCGCGCGCTGGTCTTCTTTCCCCGCAACCCCTGAGTCAGTCCCGGAAGCGCTCCCAGTCGATCGCGAGCTTTCGCATGCGCGCGCGCAGGGTGTGGGGGTTGATCGCGAGCAGCTTCGCCGCGCCGCGCGGCCCCTCCACGCGCCCCCGCGTGCGCTCGAGCGCGCGCTCGATGTGCTCGCGCATGGCCCGGTCGAGGGTCGGAAAGTCCGGCGGATCGGCGAGCGTGGACGGGGAGGTCGCGCTCTCCACGATCGCGCGCGAGTCCCGTCTCGCCGTCGGGACCCCGAGCGCCGTGGCGACGTCGAGGCGGTCGCCCTCGCCCAGGATCACCGCGCGCTCGATCACCGAGCCGAGCTCGCGCACGTTGCCGGGCCACGCGTAGGCGAGCAGCCGCTCGAGGTCGTCGCGGGAGGGGAGGCGCGGCGGCGTGCCGAAACGCGTCGCCGCGCGCAATGCGAAGTGGCTCGCGAGCGCCGGGATGTCCTCGGGCCGTTCGCGGAGCGGCGGAAGCTCGATCGGGAAGACCGCGATGCGATACCAGAGATCCTCGCGGAAGCTCCCGGCCGACACCATCTCGCGCAGGTCGCGGTGCGTGGCGGCGACGATGCGCACGTCCGCGTGCAGCGGTCGCTGACCGCCGACGCGCTCGAAGCTCCCGTCCTGGAGGATGCGTAGGAGCCGCACTTGCGCGGCGAGCGGCAGCTCGCCGATCTCGTCGAGGAAGAGCGTTCCGCCGTCGGCGCGCTCGAACCAGCCCTTGCGCGCGGCGGCCGCGCCCGTGAAGGAGCCGCGCTCGTGGCCGAAGAGCTCCGAGTCCACGAGTCCCGCTCGGAATCGCGCCGCAGTTCACGCGATGGAATGCGCCGCCGGCGCGGCGCGAGCGCTGGTGGATCGCGCGCGCGACGACCTCCTTCCCGGAGCCGGTCTCGCCGAGCACGAGCACCGGCACGTCGGACGCGGCGACGCGGTCCACGCGCGCGAGCACGTCGCGCAGGCCGCCCTCGGCGCCGATGATCGTCTCGCCGAGCTCGCTGCGCCCGAGGCGCGAGAGCAGCGTCAGCCGGTCGGCCTCGGCGGCGGCCTGCTGCGAGGCGAGCGCGCGCACGCGGTCTTGGCTCGCGAGCGCCACTGCGAAGGGCTCGCGCAGGGCTTCGGCGAGCACGAGATCGGCGCTGCTGAACGCGTGGCCCCGAGTCGCGGCGAGCAGCAGGAAGGCGTCGCCCCCCTCGCTCGCGAGCGGCGCGGCCCAGAGATCGCCCTCGAGGCCCGGGGGCGCCGCACCCGGCAGGCGCTCGGCGAGCCCCCGCGCGCGCCGATGCAGCGGCCGCCCGGCCCGGAGCCACCCGAGCAGCAGCTCAGCGCGCGCCGGCTCGAGCACCTCGCGCAGCGAGTCGGTGGAGCGCGGGGCGACGCGAGGCTCTTCGGCGAGCGTCTCCACACACAGCCTCGAGCCGTCCACCCTGCGCACCAGGAGCATCGCGAGCGGAAGGCGCTGCCCGACGGCCGCGGCGATGTGCGCGGTCGCCTCGGCGAGCGAGGGCTGGCGCGACGCGTCGCGCCAGATCTCGAGGAGTACGGATTGAAAGCGTTGCATCGGAATCCAGCAAATAGCATAGACTACTATTAGAAACAGTAAATTGAATGATATCCGTCAAATTTAACGGAAAATGAGCGGAGTGGCCGGGCACGCGCCTTGCTCTCTCCAGCGCCGCCAAGGAGGGACCCATGCGCGGGCTTCGAAACGGATTGCCGGGACTCTTGCTGCTGGCGCTCGCGGGGGTGGCCCCGGGGCCCGCGAGCGCGCAGGAGGCGAGCGGAGCGCCGGCGGGCGACGCGGCGCTCACGGACCGCGTGCGGGCGCTCGAAGACGAGCTCGCGCTGCTGCGCCGCAAGCTCGAGGTGAAGGACGAGGAGGACGCCACCAAGGCGTCCACCGCCGCGCTCGTGACGGCGGACCGCTCCGGGTTCCAGATCCAGTCACCGGACCGCAAGAGCTTCCGCCTGCGCTTGCGCAGCTACGTTCAGGCCGACAGCCGCAGCTTCCTCGAGCGCGACCCGCTCGGCCTCACCAACCGCGAGAGCTTCGCCTTGCGCCGTGCGCGCCTGGTCTTCGACGCGACGCTCGCGGAGCTGATCGACGCACGCCTGATGCCGGACTTCGCGGGCGGGACGACGACGCTCCAGGACGCCTACATCAATGTCCATCCGTGGAAGCTCGCGCAGCTCCAGGTGGGGAAGTACAAGGCGCCCTTCAGCCTCGAGCGATTGCAGTCCGCCACTGCGCTCACCTTCATCGAGCGCGGCTTTCCCACGCAGGTCGCGCCGAACCGCGATCTCGGCATCACTCTCGGCGGCGACTTCCACGAGGGCCTGCTCACCTGCCAGCTCGCGGTGATGAACGGCGTGATCGACGGCGGGAGCGCCGACAGCGACGCGGACAACGAGAAGGACTTCGTGGGACGCATCTGGGCGCAGCCCTTCCAGGAGACTGCGCTCGCGCCCCTCCAGGGCCTGGGCCTGGGCTTGGCCTACAGCGTCGGCGACCAGGACCGCGTCGCAAACGCGATCTACCGCACGAGCGGTCAGGATCCCTTCTTCGTGTTCCTCGCGAACGTGCGCGAGAGCGGTCGGCGCGAGCGCCTCGGCCCTCAGGCCTACTACACGTGGGGACCGTTCACCGCGATCGGCGAGTGGACCCAGTCGAGAACCCACCTCTTGAGCCCCACCGCGGGGGCCGGCGTGGCCGACGTGCGCGCCTGGCAGGTTGGGCTGGCGTACGTGCTGACCGGCGAAGCCGCGAGCTACCGCGGCGTGGTGCCGAGCACGTCGTTCCGGCCGGACTTCAGCGGGCTCGGCGCCTTCGAGGTGGCGGCGCGCTACCACCGCTGGGAGGTCGGCGACGACGTCTTCACCGATGGCTTCGCGAACCCCGACGTGTCCGCCTCCGAGGCCTCGGCGTGGACCGTGGGCGTGAACTGGTACGTGAACCCGGTGCTCAAAGTCGCCGTCAACTACGAGAAGACCGAGTTCAACGGCGGCGGCGCTGCGGGAACCGACCGCGTGGACGAGAGTCTGCTGCTCACCCGTTTCCAAATCTCCTACTAACTGTTCGAGAGGAACCCCACGTGCGCCGCTCTGCACTCGTTCTGATCGCCCTGGCGCTCGCGTTGCCGGCCGCGCTGCGCGCCGACACCGAGCTCTTGAACGTCTCCTACGACCCCACCCGCGAGTTCTACGAGGACTACAACGTGCTCTTCGCCAAGCACTGGCTCGAGACGACCGGCGAGACCGTGACGATCCATCAGTCCCACGGGGGCTCCGGCAAGCAGGCGCGCGCCGTGATCGACGGCCTCGAGGCCGACGTCGTGACCCTCGCGCTCGCGGGCGACATCGACGCGCTCTTTCAGCGCGGCAACCTCGTCCCGAAGGCCTGGCAGAAGCGATTGCCCAACGAGAGCTGCCCCTACACGTCGACCGTCGTCTTCCTCGTGCGTGCAGGCAATCCGAAGCACATCCGCGACTGGGAAGACCTCGGGCGGCCCGGCATCGGGGTGATCCCGGCGAACCCGAAGACCTCGGGCGCCGCGCGCTGGGCCTACTTCTCGATCTGGGGCTACGGCATCCGCAAGTACGGCGGTGACGAGGCCAAGGCGAGAGCGCTGCTCACCGCGGTCTACCGCAACGTGCCCGTCTTCGACACGGGCGCGCGCGGCGCGACCACGACCTTCGTCGAGCGCGGCATCGGCGACGTGCTGGTGGGCTGGGAGAACGAGGCGCTGCTCGCGCTGAAGGAAGCGGGCCCGGGGAAGCTCGAGATCGTGGCGCCGTCGGTCAGCATCTACGCGCAGCCGCCGGTCAGCGTGGTCGACACGGTCGCTCGCCGACACGGGACCACGAAGGTCGCCCAGGCCTATCTCGCCTACCTCTACTCCCCCGAGGCCCAGGAGCTGTCGGCGAAGCACTTCTACCGCCCGAGCGATCCGGCGGTGCTCGCCAAGTACGCGGCGCAGTTTCCGAAGATCGAGCTGTTCAAGCTGACGGACTTCTTTCCCGGCGGCTGGAGCGAGGCACTCGCCAAGCACATCAACGACGGCGGCGTCTACGACCAAATCCTGCAGGCGGCGCGCCAGTAGCGGGCTCGCCGCGCGGCGGCGGACGCTCGCCTGTTGGGTCAAGCTCCCCGCCCGATGGCGATGGCGATGGCGAGCGTGAAGCAGAAGCGGGTGTTGCCTGGGTTCGGTCTCTCGCTGGGCTTCGCCCTCGCCTACCTCGGCCTGATCGTGGTGCTCCCGCTGCTCGCGTTGGTGGTGAGAGCGAGCTCGGGAACCCTCGATGAATTCCTTGCTGCCGCGTTCTCCGAGCGCGCCGTCGCGGCTTATCGGCTCTCCTTCGGCACCGCCCTCGCGGCCGCCCTCGTGAATGCGATCGCGGGTCCGGTGCTGGCCTGGGTGCTCGTCCGCTACGAGTTCCCCGGGCGCGAGCTGATCGACGCGATCGTGGATCTCCCCTTCGCGCTGCCGACGGCGGTCGCGGGCATCACGTTGACCGCCCTGTTCGCAAAGAACGGCCTGCTCGGGGCGCCGCTCGCAGAGCTCGGGGTGGCGGTGGCCTACACACCCCTCGGCATCGGCCTCGCGCTCACCTTCATCGGTCTGCCCTTCGTGGTGCGCACCGTGCAGCCGGTGCTTCAGGACCTCGATCCCGAGTGGGAGGAGGCGGCGGCAACCCTCGGCGCGGGCCGGCTGCGCACCCTGCGCAGCGTGATCTTCCCGGCGCTCTGGCCCGCGGTCGCCACCGGCTTCGCGATGGCCTTTGCGCGGGGCGTGGGCGAGTACGGCTCGGTGGTCTTCATCTCGGGCAACATGCCCTACCAGACCGAGATCGCCCCGCTCTTGATCGTCACCCAGCTCGAGGAGTACGACGAGCTCGCCGCCAGCGCGATCGCCGTCGTGCTGCTGTGCGCCTCCTTCGCGCTCCTGCTCGCCATGAATGCGCTCCAGCGCCGCTTCGGCAGCGCAGCGCTCGGCGGCGCGCGATGAGCGCTGCGCCTCTCAGCGCGGCGCCGGCCGCGCAGATCCGGCGACCTCGCGCGGTAGAGGAATCTGCGGCGGTGCGCGGCCTCCTGATCGGCTTCGCCTGCCTCTTCGTCGGCCTCTTGCTCGTGCTCCCGCTCGCGACCGTGTTCCACCAGGCCCTGGCGAAGGGCGTGGAGGCCTACCTCGCCGCGCTGCGCGATCCCGACGCGCGCGCCGCCATGCGGCTCACCCTCACGATCGCCGCGATCTCGGTGCCGCTGAACGCGGGGTTCGGCATCGCGGCGAGCTGGGCGATCGCGCGCTTCGAGTTCCGCGGGAAGGCGCTGCTCCTGACCGCGATCGATCTTCCCCTCGCCGTCTCGCCGGTCGTCTCTGGGCTGATCTACGTGCTCTGCTTCGGCGCGCACGGCGTGCTCGGGCCCTGGCTCCTGGCCCACGGCATCCACGTCATCTTCGCGGTTCCTGGGATCGTGCTGGCGACGATCTTCGTCACCTTCCCCTACGTCGCGCGCGAGCTGATCCCGCTCCTGCAGGAGCAGGGTCACGAGGAGGAGCACGCGGCGCTCTCGCTCGGGGCGAGCGGCTGGCAGATGTTCCGGCGCGTGACCCTGCCCAACATGAGCCTGGGTCTGCTCTACGGGATCGTGCTCCTGAACGCGCGGGCGATGGGCGAGTTCGGCGCGGTGTCGGTGGTCTCGGGGCACATTCGCGGCCAGACCAACACGCTGCCCTTGCACGTCGAGGTGCTCTACAACGAGTATCAGGGCCAGGCCGCCTTCGCGGTGGCCTCGCTGCTCGCGCTGCTCGCCATCGTCACGCTGATCGCCAAGCGCGTTCTCGAGAGGAAGCTCTCGCAGAGGGAGCCCGCATGAGCATCGAGGTCCAGCGCGTCACCAAGCACTTCGGTGCCTTCACGGCTCTCGCGGACGTGGACCTGTCGGTGCAGGACGGCGATCTGCTCGCCCTGCTCGGCCCCTCGGGCTCCGGCAAGACGACGCTCCTGCGCATCATCGCGGGGCTCGAGTTCCCGGACAGCGGCCGCGTGCTGATCGACGGCGAGGACACGGCGCCCAAGAGCGTCGGCGAGCGCGGCATCGGCTTCGTGTTCCAGCACTACGCGCTCTTCAAGCACATGAGCGTGTTCGAGAACGTCGCGTTCGGCCTGCGCGTTCGAGCCCGGCGCGAGCGGCCCAGCGAAGCCGAGATCCGCTCGCGCGTCGAGGAGCTGCTCGAGCTGGTCCAGCTCGCGGGCCTGGGCGAGCGCGGGCCCAGCCAGCTCTCGGGGGGCAGCGCCAGCGCGTGGCGCTGGCCCGGGCGCTCGCGGTGCGCCCGCGCGTGCTGCTGCTCGACGAGCCCTTCGGCGCCCTCGACGCGCGCGTGCGCAAGGAGCTGCGGCGCTGGCTGCGCAAGCTCCACGACGAGCTCCACATCACGAGCCTGTTCGTGACGCACGACCAGGAAGAGGCGCTCGAGCTGGCCGATCGCGTGGTCGTCATGAACCGCGGGCGCATCGAACAGGTGGGCTCGACGGACGAGCTCTACGAGCGCCCTGCCTCGCCCTTCGTCTTCGACTTCCTGGGCGACGCGAACGTGCTCCCGGGGGAGGTGCGCGGGCGCAGCGTCTTCCTGCCGGGGGCCGAGCAGCCGATCGTGTCCGACAGCATCCACCCGAGCGGCCCCGTCGACGTCTACGTGCGTCCGGGCGATCTGCGGCTCGCCGAGCCGGACGGTGCCGGCGTGGAGGTGCGCGTCGCCTCGGTGCAGCGCACCGGCCCGATCGTGCGCGTCACTGCCGTCACCCTCGCGGACCCCCTCTCCCTGGCGATCGAGCTGCCCCACCTGCACCACGACGTCCCGCACTTCGTCGCGGGCGCCGTGCTCCGGCTGCGCCTGATGCAGTTCAGCGTCTACCCGCGCGGCGAGCGCAAGCCGGAGCCCGCCACGCTGCCCACGCCGGTCCTGATCGGCCGGGAGCGCGAGCGCGCAGGAGCCTGACCCCGGCTGTGCCGTTCGGCACGAACGGACATAGGGGACCGCTCGCGCGGCGCCGAGTTGTAGTAGAACCTGGGCATGCTGGTGCTGAGCGAGTTCGAACGCGCGGCGATCGGGCTCTCCCTGGAGATCGCCCTGCGCAGCGTCGCCTGGAGCCTGCCCGTGGCGACGGCGGTCGCCTGGCTGCTCTCCCGCGCGCGCTTCCCGGGGCGCACGCTGTTCGACGCCTTCGTGCACCTGCCGCTCGTGCTGCCGCCCGTGGCGGTCGGCTATCTGCTGCTCGTGCTGTTCGGCTCGCGGGGCCCGATCGGGGGCTTCCTCGAGCACACCGTCGGCCTCCGCTTCGCGTTCAGCCGCGCCGGCGCGGCGCTCGCCACCGC
Source organism: uncultured delta proteobacterium (assembly GCA_963716275.1). GTDB lineage: Bacteria > Myxococcota_A > UBA9160 > UBA9160 > UBA6930 > VGRF01. Next base: position 205,908 of record CAVQTC010000002.1, read on the forward strand.
GGTGATGTCGTTCCCCATCATGGTGCGCGCGATCCGCATCTCCCTGGAGAGCGTGGACCGCGGCCTCGAGCAGGCCGCCCGCACGCTCGGCGCCGGCCCCTGGGACCGCTTCTTCACCATCACGCTGCCCCTGATCGCGCCGGGCATCCTGGCGGGCGCGATCACGGCCTTCGCCGCGGGGCTGGGTGAGTTCGGCGCGGTGATCACCTTCGTCTCGAACATTCCGGGCGAGACGCGCACGCTGCCGCTGGCGCTCTACACCGCCCTCCAGATGCCCGGGGGTGACGCGGCCGCGGCCCGGCTGGCCGCGATCTCCTTCGCCCTTGGCCTCGCCGGCCTGCTGGGGGCGGAGGGCCTCGCGCGGCTCGTGCGGCGACAGCTGGGGCGCTGATGCTCGCAGTGCGCGTGCGCATGCAGCGCGGAGATTTCTCCCTCGACGTGAGCCTCGAGGCGGCCACGCCCGGCGTCGTCGGGCTGTTCGGCGTCTCGGGCTCGGGCAAGACCACCCTGATCGACGCGATCGCGGGCCTGCTCACGCCTGCGGAGGGGCGCATCGAGGTGGACGGGAGCGTGCTCTTCGAGTCCGGCCGCGTGGAGGTGCCCGCCGAGCGGCGGCGCATCGGCTACGTGTTCCAGGACGCGCGGCTGTTTCCGCACCGCAGCGTGCGTGGAAACCTGCGCTACGGGGAGCGCCGCGCCCGCGTCGCCGCGCGGCCGATCGGCTTCGACGAGATCGTCGACCTGCTGGGTCTGCGCTCCCTGCTCACGCGGCGCCCGAGCCGGCTGTCGGGCGGCGAGCGGCAGCGCGTGGCGATCGGCCGCGCGCTGCTCGCCCAGCCGCGCCTGCTGCTGCTCGACGAGCCCCTCGCCTCCATCGACCGGGCGCGGCGCAGCGAGGTGCTGCCCTACCTGGAGCGCGTGCGCGACCGCTTCCGCATTCCGATCGTCTACGTGAGCCACCAGTTCGACGAGGTGCTCCAGCTCGCGACGCAGCTCGTCCTGCTCGACGCCGGTCGCGTCGCGGCGCAGGGCGACTTGGCGAGCGTCTCGCGCGATCCGGCGCTCCACGCGGTGCTGGGCGCGGACGCCGTCGCCGCGGTGGTGGACGCGCGAGTCGAGTCCGCCAGCGCGGGCGAGCTGCGCGTGCGCGTGGGCGGGGGCGAGCTGGTCGTGCCGGGCAACGGCCTCGCAGCGGGCGAGCGCGTGCGCCTGGAGATCCTCGCGCGCGACGTGATCCTCGCGACCGAGCGTCCCCGGGGCCTCGCTCAGCCCAACTGCCTCGCGGGCACGCTGGTCTCGCTCCGCAGCGAGACGCCGACCGCGCAGCTCGCCGAGCTGGACGTGGGGGGCGCGCGCCTGCTCGCGCGGGTGCCCCGCGCGCGCGCGGACGAGCTCGGCCTCGCGAGCGGGAGCGCGGTGTGGCTGGTCGTCAACGCGGTCGCGCTGCGCGGCGCCGCGCCCGCTTGACGGCGCGCGGCCGGACGCTCGGACGCGGCGCGCCCTGGGCCGCGCGCGCGAGCGCGGCGAAGTGCTTGCGCGCGGAGGCGCGCGCCGCGCGCTCGACGGCGCGGTAGGCGGCGACGACCTCGCGCGCCAGCGGTGTCAGGCGCGCGCCGCCGCCGCCCGCGCCGCCGACGGACAGGATCGCCAGCGGTGCGCCGAACTCGGAGTTCAGGTCGCGCAGCAGCGCCCAGGCGCGCCGATAGCTCATGCCGAGCCCCGTGGCGGCGCGGGACAGCGAGCCGCCCTTCGCGATCTGCTCGAGCAGGTTGATCTTGCCGGGGCCGAGCGCGAGGCCAGGCCCGAAGTCGATGCGGAGTCGGACGCCGGGGGAGCGGGTCGCGGGCATGCGTCGAGACTACCGCGCCCTTCGCCTCCCCCGCGTCAACTTGGGGACGCTGGTTGAAACGCCCTGCGTTTCAACCAGCGTCCCCAAGTTGACGCGGCCGCTTGCGCTCCGGGGTCCGCCGGTCTACCCGTTATGTCCAGCTGTGCATATCGGAGACGACCATGCGAGGAGCGCGTTGGCGAAAGCTCGGGGCGATCGCCCTCCTGCTCGGGGGGCTCGCCGGCGGCGCCGCGCGCGCCGAGGAGCCCGAGCTGCTCGTGTTCGGAGCGGCCTCGCTCACGAACGCGCTGGACGAGATCGGGCCGCTCTACACGCGCGAGACGCAGCAGGCGGTCAAGCTCTCCTACGCCTCGAGCTCGGCGCTGGCGCGCCAGCTCGAGGCCGGTGCGAAGGCCGATGCCTTCGTCTCGGCCGACCTCGAGTGGATGGACTACGTGCAGGCGCGGGGCCTCATCGACACCGCCACGCGCCGGAATCTGCTCAGCAATCGCCTGGCCCTGATCGCACCGGCCGGCAGCACCGTGAAGCTCGAGATCAAGCCCGGCTTCCCGCTCGCCGCCGCCCTGGCCGGCGGGCGCCTGGCCACCGGCGATCCCGACTACGTGCCCGTCGGTCGTTACGCGCGCTCCGCGCTCACCAGCCTCGGCGTGTGGTCGGACGTCGCCGATCACCTGGTGCGCGCGGACAACGTGCGCGTGGCGCTCGCCTTCGTCTCGCGCGGCGAGGCGCCGCTCGGGATCGTCTACCAGACCGACGCGCTCTCGGATCCCGGCGTGCGCACGCTCGGCGCTCTTCCCGGAAGATACGCACGTCCCGATCGTCTACCCGGTGGCTGCCACCAAGGGCGCGCGCCCGGGCGCAGGGCGCTTCGTCGAGTTCCTGCGCGGTCCGACCGCCCGGGCCACGTTCCAACGACTCGGCTTCATCACGCTGCCCTGAGTGGAGGAAGGCTCGTGAAGATCTCCTGGCGCACGGCCGCCCCGCTCTCGCTCGTGTTGCTCGCGCTCTCGCCGGCGTCCGCCGCGCCGTTCTACGTCCAGGGCAGCTGGGTGATCACCGGCGAGCCCCATCGCTACAACATGGCGACGGCGTCCTTCCAGATGCCGCGACCCTACACGCCGGCAGCGTGGCGCTCCGGCTGGGGCGCCTGGGAGCTCGCCCTGCGTTACTCGCACACGGATCTCGACTACCGCGCGGGCGGCGACGGCACGCCGGCCGCGCTCGACGCGGTGCGCGGAGGCGTCCAGGACGTCTGGACGTTCGGCCTCAACTGGTACCTGAACTCGAACTTTCGCATGTCCCTCGACTACTACCGGGTCGACGTGGACCGCCTGAATCCGGCGGGGCCCGGGAACCCGACGCCGTTCGGCCCCGTGCCCGCCACGCCGCCGCTGGGCGTCGAGATCGGCCAGGAGTACAACGTCTTCAACCTGCGCTCACAGTTCAACTTTTGACCGTGCGTCTCTCTGCGGCCTTGAAGCGAGCGAACTCCTCGCCCTCCCAGGCGCGGTGCTCCCCGCGCGCGTAGGCCTGCGCGTTGCGCCAGTAGTTCCAGGCGTTCTCGCGGTTCTCGCCCGTGAAGTCCTTCCGCTTCACCACCTTGGCCGGCACGCCCACTACGAGCGAGTGCGGGGGCACGACCGTGCGCTCGCGCACCACCGCCCCGGGCGCGACGATCGAGCCGCGCCCGATCACGGCTCCGTCCATCACGATCGCGCCGATCCCGATCAGGCAGTCGTCCTCGATCGTGCAGCCGTGGATCACGCGCGCGGTGCGTGATCGAGACACAGGTCGCCGATCACGGTGGGGTCCCGGTAGCCCACGTGGATCATGGTGAAGTCCTGGATGTTCGTGTTGCGGCCGATGCGCACGTGCTCGCACTCGCAGCGGATCACGACGTTCGGCCAGACCGACGAGCCCTCGCCGATCGCGACGCGCCCGTAGATCTGTGCGCCGGGGGCGATCCAGACGCTGGGATGGATGTCCTGCACGCTCACTCCTTCGCGGGTCGGGTCTTCGGGATGCGCTCGACGCGGTAGCCCTTCGCGAGGAGCAGCGCGGGGACGCCCCGGCTCCCGACGACGTGGCCCGCGCCGACCGCGACGAACGAGGCGCCGCCGCCATCCACCAAGCCGGCGATGTGCTCGGCCATGCTGCGGCTTCGCGACCAGTAGATCGCCTCGAAGAACGCAGCTGGATCGTCGCCTCGCAGCGGCTTGTAGATGACGCGCTCGATGGTGCGCAGGTCGCCGCGCTGCCAGGCCTCCTGGAGCCGTGCGGCGGAAGAGCGCGCCGTGGCGCTCGCGCAGGAGGTCGCGCAGCAGCAGCTCCTGCGTGGCGGGCGGGAGGGCGTCGAGGCGCTCGATCTGCTCGCGGGCGGTCTCGATGCCGCGCACCGGCTTCCCGCCCAGCGCCGGGCTCTGCGAGAGCGAGCGCTCGACGCCGTGCTCGGGCGCGAAGCCCGAGTCCGAGAGCGCGTCGCCGGCAAGCGCGAGCGAGACGACCCAGGGCTTCACGCGCAGCCACGGCTCCTCGGGCCAGCCGAGCTCGGCGAGGCGCTTCTCCAGGGCCGCGAGTGTGTCCGGCGAGAGCTCGTCGGCGAGCGAGCGGCCCGCCGGGAGCCGCCCGCGCTCGCGGATCAAGGCCTGCAGCGCTGCGGAGCTGAGCTCGTCGGGGGCGACCTCGAGTACGAGCTGGTCGTCGCCCGCCAGCGCCGCCGTGATCGCGGGGTCGAACGGGAAGTCCTCGCGCCCCAGATGGAGGGAGCCTAGGAGGTGGACGCTGCCGCCGGCGCCGTCGGCGCGCGCGACGCGCCAGAACACGAGCTCGCCGGTCTCGCGCGGCGGGAGGAGGCTCGCGCACGCCGAGAGCGAGAGCGCGAGCAGAGCGATCAGCAGCGAGCGCCGGGCGTGCACGCGATCCTCCTGGGCCGCCTAAGATAGGAGCGCGCGAGGGAGGACTCATGCGGGCCGTGGTCGTGGATCGCTGGATGGAGCCGGCCGAGCTCGGCGTGCGCGAGGCGCCGGAGCCCGAGCTCAAGCCGGGGGCGCTCGCCGTCGACGTGCGCGCCGCGGGCTGCAACTTCTTCGACATCCTGATGGTGCAGGGCCGCTATCAGGTGAAGCCCCCGTTTCCGTTCATCCCGGGCGCCGAGATCTCGGGCGTGGTGCAGGCGGTGGGCGAGGGCGTGCGCGGCTTTGCCGTCGGCGACCGCGTGCTGGCCGGCGCCGGCATGGGCGCCTTCGCCGAGCGCGCGGTCGTGCCCGCGAGCGCCGCCCACAAGCTCCCGGCCGGCATGGACTTCGCGGCGGGCGCCGCGCTGCCGACCATCTACCCCACCTCGTACGCCGGTCTCGTGCTGCGCGCGCACCTGGTGCAGGGCGAGACGCTGCTCGTCCACGCCGGGGCCGGTGGCGTGGGAAGCGCCGCGGTCCAGATCGGCCGCGCGCTCGGCGCGCGCGTGCTCGCGACCGCCTCGGGTCCCGAGAAGCTGAAGGTGGCCCGCGAGGCCGGCGCCGACGTGGCGATCGACTACGTGAAGGAGGACTTCGTCGCGCGCGTGCTCGAGGAGACCGGTGGGCGCGGCGCCGACGTGATCTACGACTCGGTGGGCGGCGACGTCTTCGATCGCTCGCTGAAGTGCATCGCCTGGAATGGGCGCCTGCTCGTGATCGGCTTCGCTTCCGGTGACATCCCGAGCGTGAAGGCCAACCGCATCCTGCTGAAGAACATCGCGGTGGTGGGCCTGCACTGGGGCGCCTACGCGAAGTTCGAGCCCGAGCGCATTCCCGAGGTCTACCGCGCGCTCTTCGATCTCTACGCGCAGGGGGCGGTCCGCCCGCTCATCTATCGCGAGTACCCGCTCGAGAAGGTCTCCGAGGCGCTGGCTGCGCTCGGCTCTCGCAAGAGCTGGGGGAAGGTGATCCTCACGCCCTGAGCCGAGGCGTGGCCCCCCGGGGCTGGAGCGTGGCGTCCCCGGAGGTCCTCCTCTACTGTCCCGCGCCTTCGCGGGCCGGCCCGTGCCGCCGGTCCGCCCACTCCTGCGGAGACTCGCTTGGCCAAGCTCTCACAAACGCTGCGCGACGAGCGCCGCATCGTGCTCATCAACAAGCACCGCGCCAAGCGCAGCGAGCTGCGCAACCGGCTCGCCGACCAGAACCTGTCGCTCGAGGACAAGCTCGCGGTGCAGGAAGCGTTCGCGAAGCTGCCGCGCAACTCCTGCCCGACGCGGCTCACGCGGCGCTGCAGGATCACCGGCCGCGCCCACGGCGTGTATCAGAAGTTCGGTGTGTCGCGCATCATGCTGCGCGAGATGGCGCTGAAGGGCGAGCTGCCCGGCGTGCGCAAGTCGAGCTGGTGACATGAAGGAAGGCATCCACCCGGACTACCACACGGTGGTGTTCGTGGACAACGCGACCGGCCGCGAGTGGATCTCGCGCTCGACGCTCGGCTCGGCCACCAAGCGCGAGATCGACGGTGAGCAGGTGCCCGTGATCCACCTCGAGATCTCCGCCGAGAGCCACCCCTTCTGGACCGGCCACCAGCGCCAGCTCGACACCGAAGGCCGCGTGGATCGCTTCAAGAAGCGCTACGCCAAAAAGGCCGGGAAGTAATCGCATGCCGCGCCGCTGTCATCTGAGTGGGGCCAAGGTGCGCTCCGGGCAGAAGGTCTCCCACTCGAACCGCAAGTCGAAGCGCACCTTCGACCCGAACCTGCAGCGCGTTCACATGCTCTCGCAGGCGCTCGGCCGCTCGGTCGCGATCCGCGTCACCACGCGCGCGCTGCGCACGGTCCAGAAGGTCGGCGGCTTGGACGCCTACCTGCTGGGCACCGACGACCGCAAGCTCCCGCCCGAGGGCCAGGCGCTGAAGCGCGACGTACAGCGCGCGCTGCGCTGAGGCGAAGCCCGGCGGCGCTGACCCAGTCCCCCGAGTCAGAAGTACGCCGAGATTGGCCGCCGATCCATCCCCGCCGGCTGCGTTGCGCTCCCTGCGGCGTAGGGTCCAGCTATGCCTCGGTCGCGCGCCTTGCCGGCGGGGCGTCTCGGCGGCCTCGGTCATGCGGCGTACTTCTGACTCGGAGGACTACCATTCGCCTCTCCCGGAGGTGAGTGCGATGCAGATCGACCCGCGGCTCTTCCTGCCGGACGCGATCGACGCGTCCACGCGCCTCGCCAACGAGCAGCTCGAGAAGCTGCTCGCGCAGATGCCGGCGATCAACGCGTTTCCGCCGGCGCAGATCCGCGCCACGCGCGCCAGCGGCCAGTCGATGTGGGGCAAGCTGGAGCTGCTCCCTCACGCCGAGACGCGCAAGATCCGCGGGCCCGCTGGCGAGATCGGGCTGCGCATCTTCCGCGCAACCGAGGCGCGCGGCGTGTATCTCCACATCCACGGCGGCGGCTGGACGCTCGGCGCCAACGACCAGCAGGACGCCATGCTCGACGCGATCGCCCGAGCGGCGGGCGCGACGGTGGTGAGCGTCGAGTATCGGCTCGCGCCCGAGCATCCGTATCCGGCGGGCCCCGACGACTGCGAGGCCGCCGCGCTCTGGCTGGTGGAGAACGCGCGCCGCGAGTTCGGGAGCGAGCGCCTCGCGATCGGCGGCGAGTCGGCGGGCGCGCACCTCTCCGCCGTCACGCTGCTGCGGCTGCGCGATCGGCACGGCGCCACGCCGTTCTGCGCCGCGAACCTGGTGTACGGCTGTTACGACCTGACTTTCACGCCCAGCGTGCGCAACTGGGGCGAGCGCAACCTGGTCCTCTCGACGCCCGTGATCGAGTGGTTCACCGACCACTTCGTCCCCGAGCGCGGGCGCCGCGCGGACTCCGACGTCTCGCCGCTGCACGCGAGCCTGCGCGGCCTCCCGCCGGCGCTGTTCAGCGTGGGCACGCTGGATCCGCTGCTCGACGACACGCTCTTCATGGCGCCGCGCTGGCTGGCGGCCGGGAACCAGGCCGAGCTCGCGGTCTATCCCGGCGGCGTGCACGGCTTCAACCTGTTCCCCACGCCGCTCGCCGCGGCCGCGCTGCGTCGCAGCGAGTCCTTCCTGGCGAGCGCGCTCGGAGGCGCCACGTGAGCGACTATCGCTTCATCCTGGTCGACGACCCCCGTCCCCGCGTCCGACGCATTACGCTGAATCGGCCCGAGAAGCGCAACGCGCTCAGCAACGCGCTGCGCGGCGAGCTCTTCGACGCGCTCGAGCGCGGCGATCGCGACCCGAGCGTGCACGTGATGGTGCTGCGCGGCGCGGGCCCCTGCTTCTCCGCGGGCTACGACCTCGGGAGCAACAACGCCGCCGAGCCGCCCTTCTACTCGTCCGGCGGCGACGGCTTCTGGCCGCGCCACGTGGTCGAGGGCGCCTTCCGCATCTGGGACCTCGCGAAGCCCGTGATCGCCCAGGTGCACGGCTATTGCCTCGCGGGCGGCTCGGAGCTGATGAGCGCCTGCGACCTCGCCTACGTCTCCGAGGACGCGAAGATCGGCTACCCGCCGGTAAGGCTCATGAGCCCGCCCGACAACCAGTTCCACGCCTGGCTGGCCGGCATGCGCAACGCGATGGAGCTGATGCTCACGGGCGATTCGGTGGACGGTGCGGAGGCGGCGCGCATGGGCCTCGTGAACCGCTGCTACAAGAACGAGGAGCTCGAGCCGCGCGTGCTCGAGCTCGCCGAGCGCATCGCGAAGATCCCCCCGGATCTCCAGCAGCTCAACAAGCGCTCGATCCACCGCGCCATGGAGATCATGGGGGTGCGCGCCGCGATCCGTGCGGGCACGGAGATCCAGGCGCTGGCCTTCCACCAGAAGTCGTCGCGCGAGTACCTGAAGGAGTTCGCGAAGGGTGTGACCCACGCGCTGAACCAGCGCGACGCTCAGTTCGGCGACTACCGCACCGCGAAGAAGGGGGACGCCTAGCGGTCGAGGCGCACCGTCGCGCTGCCGGGCGTCGTGTTCTGGCCCTGCTCGTTCTTCACCCAGAGCTCGACGTCGGCGAGCCGCTTGCCGCCCTCCTCGTACTTGCGCACGACCTTGCCGCCGAGCGTCATCTCCTTGTCGGGCATGTCCATGCCGCGGTACTGACAGGAGAGCTTCTGAATGCGGCCGCCGTGGTCGAGCCAGTTGGACACGAGCTCACCGAGCGCCGCGTACTTGAAGCGGCCGTGCACGATGATCGAGCCGATCGCCTTCGACTGCGGGAAGTTGAAGTCGTGGTGGAGCGGGTTGAAGTCGCCGCCGCCCGCCGCGTACTTCACGAGCTGCGTCACGCCGGGCTTCTTCTTCAGCACCGGCAGCTGATCACCTTCCTTGAATGCATCCCAGCTGAGGGCCATCGTCTTCTCCTCGATTTCCCCCGCGCCCCGTCTCCGCCGGCGTACACCGCGCGGTGGATCGGCGCGGGCAAGTCCTAGTAAAACAGGCCTTGCGAGCGCTGCTTCGCGACGACCCGGCCGTGCTGGTTCTTCACGGTGGTCTCGTTCGTCACGATCAGCATCTCGCCGATCGCCTTGCTCTCGCGCACCGAGAGGTCCGCGACCTTGGACGTCACGGTGAGCGTGTCGCCCGCGCAGATGTCCTCGAGATATTCGGTCTCGGCGCCGCCGTCGAGGACGTTCTTCAGTCCGTGCTCGAGGCGCGGGCCGGGCAGCATCGGCTGGCTGAAGGTGTCGTTGCTCTTGCCCGGGATGAAGATCGGCGTCCCGAAGTAGGTGGCCGGAGCGGGCAGGTTCCGGTAGCCGCGCTTCTTCGCCTCTTCCTCCACGTAGTAGACAGGGTCCAGGTAGCCGACGCCGCGCGCGAAGGCGCGCACGCTGGTCGTGGTGACCTCGTGCGTCCAGGGCGGCGACTCGACGCCGACGACGGCCTTCATCGCGGGGGTGATCTCGAGCTTGGCCATGCGGACCTCCGGAGAGCGGCCGACGGTACCAAAGCTCCCCCCGAGCGCGCCGGGTGGGTGGTAGAGTGGGTCGGTCTCGCGCGCCCCGGAGTCCGTCGTGCCCATCGCGGCGCAGATCGCCCTCTTGTGGGCCGCCTTCACCGTCAGCCATCTGGGCCTGGCGAGCGAGCGCGTGGAGCCGCGCCTGCGCAAAGCGCTGGGCGACGGCGCGTTCCTCGGGCTCTACTCGCTCTGCGCGCTCGCGATCTTCGTGCCGCTCTGCTGGATCTACTTCACCCACCGCCACGCCGGCGCCTGGCTGTGGAGCGTCTCCGTCGGGCCGGGCCTGCGCGCGCTGCTGTATGTCGCCATCACCGTCGCGCTCGTGCTGGTGGCGGGCTCCTTTTTGCGGCCGAGCCCCGCCGCGGTCGCGCCCGGCAAGGCCGAGGTCGCGGGCATCTACCGCGTGACGCGCCACCCGCTCGTGCTCGGGCTCGCGCTGATCTGGGCGCTCCACCTCCTGCCGAACGGCAGCAGCGCCGACCTCGCGTTCTTCGGCGGCTTCCTGACCTTCTCCCTGCTCGGTGCCTGGCACCAGGACGCGCGCAAGCTCCACGCCGGCAACGCCGACTTCCGCGCCTTCCACGCGGCCACGAGCTTCCTGCCCTTCGCGCGCGCCGGCGCGCTGCGCGGCCTCGCCGAGATCCCGGCGCTGGTCTGGGCGATCGGCATCGCCGCCGCCCTCGCGCTCCGCTGGCTCCACCCGCAACCGCTCTGGCCGTGAGCTCAGCGCGCGACACCCGGTACGATATGTTCCGCTGTGCATAGCGAGACCGAGCGGGAGGAGACCGGCCATGCGACTCAGCGCGCGCAACTGCTTGAAAGGGACGATCGTCTCGGTGACGAAGGGAGCGACGACCGCCCACGTGAAGATCGACGTGGGCGGTGGCACGATCGTGACGGCGTCGATCACGAACGAGGCGGTCGAGGAGCTCGGCCTCGCGAAAGGCGTGAAGGCCTCGGCGGTGATCAAGGCCTCCGACGTCATGGTCGGAGTCGACTAGGAGCCCGACCCAAGATGGGAAGCGAAGCATTCGCCGCCGAGACGCGCCGCCAGCAAGGCGCGCGACCGAGGCGTAGCGTGTGTTACGCCGCAGGGAGCGCAACGCCGCTGGCGGCGATGGATCGGCGGCGAGGCGAGCTTTCCCATCTTGGGTCTGGCTCCTAGTGGGGGCCGCGCGGGCGATCGCCGCGGCGTAGTCAGGTCCGCGGCTGCCAGGGCTCCGAGAAGAACCAGTCGAGCGCCTCGTCCTGGAAGTCGCTCGGCGGCCAGTGGCGGCCGCCCTCGTCGGTGCGGAAGGTGAGCGCGCAGCCGAGCTCTTCGAGCTGCGCCTTCATCGTGAGCGCCACGCGCTCGTACGGGAAGATCTCGTCGTGCGTCCCGTACTCGACGAACACCGCGGGCCGCGGCACGTCGGGACCCGCCGAGTCGCGCTCGAGGGCGAGAAAGCCGGCTGCCCACGCCATCACCGCGCGGAACACGTGCGGGTTCGAGAGGCCGAGCGAGAGCGCGTAGCTCGCGCCATCGGAGTAGCCGATCAGGCCCTGGCGCTGGCGGTCGACCGGGTAGCGCCGGTAGATCAGGTCGTAGGCGTACTCGAGGAAGTCCGCGTCCGGCCGATCTGAGCTCGCCTCCCCCCGCAGGGCCGCTCCGCCTTGGATCCCGAGGGCGATCAGATCCCAGGTCATGTGCAGCGAGCGCGGAACCAGCACCAGCGCCTTGCGGCGCTCTGCCTCGTCGCGGTACGCGCGCATCAGGAGCTCGTCCTGACGCCCCGCGCCGTGCAGAACGGTGATCAGCGCGTAGCGCTCGCTCGGGTCGATCTCGTCGGGCGTGAACAGGGCTGCGCGCTGCTCGCCGCGCTCGATCCAGACCAACCCCTTGGGCACTTCGAACGCGACGGGCTCCGGGAGGCGATGCGCGATGCGAAGCTTCAGGCTCTCCATCTCCCCATGCTATCCCCTGCCGCTTCGACGGGCGTTCCCTAGCCTCCGCCGCCCTGGAGAGGACAGCCGATGCGGATCGCCCGGGTAGCAGCCGCCCTCCTGCTCGTGAGCCTTGGCTGCAGCAGCAGCGACAAGAAGGCGAGCAAGCCGGACCCCCAGCCCGCCGGCACCGTTGTCGTGTTCTCGACCTACCTGGGCAGCACGGGCTCGGACTTCGTGCGCGACGCGGCCGTGGACGCGCAGGGCAACCTCTACGTCGCGGGCGGGTCGGGCTCGTCCGACCTCCCGACCACGGCCGGAACCGCGCAGCCGACCAGCGGCGGCCCGTCCGGTGACGCCTTCCTCACGAAATTCGATCCCCAGGGCCAGATCGTGTGGTCCACCTTCCTCGGGAAGGTCGAGTCCGACGCGGCGTACGCCCTTGCGCTGGACCCCCAGGGCAACGTCGTGATCGGAGGCTGCGCCGGGAAGAGTTTCGAGACCACCCCCGGCGTCATCCAGCCCGCCTTCGAGGGCACGCCCACGACGAACCCTGGCGATCCCCAGCCCGCCACCGCGCAGGACGGCTTCGTCGCCAAGCTGAAGGGCACGGACGGGACGCGCCTGTGGGCCACCTTCTTCGGCGCGAAGGACGACGACGCGAGCTGCGTGCGCGATCTCGCCATCGACCCCGCCGATGGCGCCATCTACCTGGTGGCGACGACCGACAACGGGACCTACCCGGCGGCGGTGCTCGCCGCCTTCCAGAACGGCCATCGCGCGACACCCCTCGGTGGCGTGGACGGCGTGCTCGCGAAGCTCTCGGCGGATGCGACCCAGCTCGCCTGGGCCACGTTCGTGGGCGGCAGCGGGGCCGAGCGCGTGTCGCCTTCGCTGCGTCTCGATCCGCAGGGCAATCCGGTGGCCCTCTTCACCACCGTCTCCACCGACGCCGAGACGACCCCGGGCGTCTTCGCCCCCACAGCGAGCCCCGGCGGCAAGCAGGATTTCTATCTCGCGAAGTTCGCGCTGAACGGGCCCTTGATCTGGGCGACCTACCTGGGCGGCGACCAGGACGAGACCGCCGAGACCAACGACCTCCTGATCCGCAGCGATGGCACGATCGTGATCGCCGCGGGCACCCAGTCGAGCCAGGCGACCTTCCCGCTCGTGCCCGGCGCGACGCCCTACGACGCGACCCACAACGGCAACGGCAGCATCAACTCGGGCCAGGGCACGAGCTACGCGGGGGACTGCGCGATCGCGATCCTCGACGGCGGCGGCGCGCAGCTCGTGGCCAGCACGTTCCTGGGCGGGCGCTTCGGCGAATCCTGCGAGGGCGTGGGCGAGGACTCGCAGGGCAATCTCTACGTCACGGGCGGCACCTACTCCGACGATTTCCCCACGGCGACGGGCGCGTTCCAGGGGACGCAGACCGCGTCGCTCACGGTCTTCGTGGCCGTGCTCTCGCGCGATCTCGCGAGCCTGCGCTACGGGACCTACTTCGGCGCGACCGGCGTCGGCCGCTCGCTCGCGGTGCAGGGGGACGCGAAGCTCACGATCGGCGGCGAGGTGGGCTCGCTCTGGCCGCTCGTGCACGCCGCGCGCACGAGCGTCGCCGCCGGGGTCTTCCACGCCGGCGTGAGCTCCATGACGGTGCCGCTCGGACCTGGCTAGGAGGCCCATGGACGCCCCGCTCGGCTTCATCGGCACCGGCACGATCGGGCTCCCCATGGCGAGCCGGCTGCGCGCGGCTGGACACGCCCTCGTGGTCCACGATCTGCGGCCCGAGGCCTGCGACGCCCTGGTGGCTGCGGGCGCCGAGCGCGCCGCGAGCCCCCGCGACGTGGCGGCGCGCTGCCGCGTGGTGTTCACCTCGCTGCCCGGGCCGCGCGAGGTGGAGGCCGTGGCGCGCGAGCTCCTCGCGGCGGCGCGGCCGGGTGACGTCCACGTGGACCTCTCCACGAGCTCGCGGGCTGCCGTGCAGGCGCTCGCCGCGCTCGAGGAGCGCGCCGGCGTCGCGCTGATCGATGCGCCGGTCTCGGGGGAGCCCACGGCGCGGCGCAGGGCACGCTCAGCGTGATGGCGAGCGGGGCGCGCGACGCGTTCGAGCGCGTCGAGCCCCTGTTCGCCGCCTTCGCGAAGCGCGTCTTCTACCTGGGCGCGAGCGGAAACGGGACGCTCGCCAAGCTCGTCAACAACCAGATCTTCCTGTGCGCGGGCCTCCTGCTCCAGGAGGGCTTCGTGCTCGGCGCGAAGGCCGGCCTCGCGCCCGAGACGCTGCTCGAGGTCGTGCGCGCGAGCTCGGGCGCCATGTTCGCCGGCCTCGCCGAGCCGACCCTGAGACGCGAGTTCGCGCGCATCCCCTTCTCGCTCGCGCTCGCGGAGAAGGACGTGTCGCTGGCGCTGGCGTCGGCGCGCGCGGCCGGCGTTGCGATGCCCGTCACCGAGGCCGCCCACGGCGTGTACGCGCGCGCACTCGCCGCGGGGCGCGGCGCCTCGTCGTTCCTGACCACGCTCGAGACCCTGGAGGAGCAGGCCGGCGTCCGGGTCCCGCCGCTCGCGAGGGGACCGGCGACTGAGGCAGACTCGGGGCCAGGGAGGGTGCGGCGATGAAGCTCCTCTGGTTCCACCTGATGCCCTACACGGACCTGCCGGACGACTTCAAGGAGCAACACGCCTCGGTCTGGGTCGACATCGACCCGAGGCTCTTCGACCCGCGCAAGGCGCACGGCATCTACAACGAGTTCATGGACGAGCTCGAGCACGCCGCCGAGATCGGCTTCGACGGCATCTGCGTGAACGAGCACCACTCGAACGGCTACGGGCTGATGCCCTCGCCGAACCTGATCGCCGCCGCCTCGCGCGGCGCACGCGCGACGCCGCGATCTGCGTGATGGGCAACTCGCTCGCGCTCTACAACCCGCCGACGCGCGTCGCCGAGGAGATGGCGATGCTCGACTGCATCTCGGGCGGGCGGCTGGTCGCGGGCTTCCCGGTCGGCACGCCGATGGACACCTGCTTCGCCTACGGCCAGAACCCGAGCCAGCTCCGCCAGCGCTACCACGAGGCGCACGACCTGATCCTGCGCGCCTGGAGGAGCCGACGAGCCCTTCACCTGGAACGGCCGCTTCCACAAGCTGCGCTACGTGAACGTCTGGCCGCGCCCGGTGCAGAAGCCACACCCGCCGGTGTGGATCCCGGGCGGCGGCTCGATCGAGACCTGGCACTGGTGCGCCGAGCTCGACTACGTCTACTCCTACCTCTCCTACTTCGGCTACAAGAACGGCGAAGCCACCATGAAGGGCTTCTGGGACGAGATGAAGCGGCTCGGCAAGGACCGCAACCCCTACCGCGCCGGCTTCCTCCAGTTCGTCGGCGTCGCCGAGACGCGCGAGGAGGCGCTCGCGCTCTACCGCGAGCCCGCGCGAGTACTTCTACGGCCGCTGCCTGCACGTCGATCCGCGCTACGCCGCGCCGCCCGGCTACGCGAGCGAGGCGACGCAGCGCGCGCGCGTGCAGTCGCAGGTGGTGCACGCGGCGCGCGCTCGAGCGACAGCGAGGCCTATCGCGCGGCCGGCGCTTCGAGGCGATCGTCGAGCAGGGCTACGTGATCGTCGGCACCCCCGACGAGGTGGCCGAGCAGCTGCGCGAGGTGGCCGACGAACCTGAACGTCGGCCACCTGATGCTGCTGCTCCAGTTCGGCAACATGAGCAAGGAGCTCACGCTGTACAACACGGAGCTCTTCGCGAAGCGCGTGGTGCCCGCAGCTCGCAGACCTGTTCGACGACGAGTGGGAGAACCGCTGGTGGCCGCAGCCGCTCCCCGCGGCCGAGCGCGCGCAGCCGCGCGAGCTGCGCGCGTGAGCGGGCCGCACGAGCGACACGTGCACGTGAACGGGCGGCGCTGCGCGTCTGGGAGAAGGGCGAGGGCGAGCCGCTCGGCTTCCTCGGCGGCCTGCGCGGCCTCCCGCGCTGGCCGCCCTTCCTCGACGCGCTCGCGCGCGCCGCCGCGTGATCGCGCCCTCGCTGCCGGGCCTTCCCGGCGGCGGCGACTTCGCCGAGCTCGACGATCTGCCGGACTGGGTGACCGCCACGCTCGACCTGCTCGAGGCCGCGGCCTCGACGGCGCCGATCTGGTCGGGCTCGGTCGGCGCGACGCTCGCCGCCGAGGTCGCGGCCTTCTCGCGCGCGAGCGTCCGGCGGCTGGTGCTGATCGCGCCCTTCGGGCTCTTCGACGAGCGCGAGCCGACCGCTGGACCTGTGGGCGCGCCGCGCCTCGGAGCAGGCGGCCGACCTTCTCGACGCGGCCCGCCGACTCGCGCGCGACGTGCTGGCGCCGCCCGCGGGCGAGGACGACCTCGAGTTCCGCTGGTGCTGACGCGCGCGAGCGAGGCGGCGGCGCGGCTGCTCTGGCCCACCGGCGATCGCGGGCTCGCGAAGCGCCTGCACCGCATGCGCAGCGCCGACGCTGCTCGTCTGGGGCGAGCGCGACCGCATCCTGCCGCCGAGCTACGCCAAAAAGTTCGCGAGCGGGATCGCGGGCGGCACGCGCACGCGCGTCATCCCCGGCGCCGGCCACGCCGTCGACTACGACGCCCCCGAGGAGCTGGCGCGCGCGATCGAGGAATTCCTCGGCGACTAGCTCAGGCGTCGAGCTCGCCGCGCAGGACCGTGCGCGCGCGCCCCAACAAGTCGACGCGCGCGCCGCGCGCGCGCACGCGCACGACGCCGCTGCGCCGCGAGAGCTGCAGGCCCGTGAGCTCGCTGCGCCCGAGCCGCTCGCTCCAGTACGGCGCGAGCGCGCAGTGGGCGGAGCCCGGTCACCGGGTCCTCGTCGACGCCCGCCGTGGGCGCGAAGAAGCGCGAGACGAAGTCGTGCTCGCCCGCGCCGCGCGCCGTCAGCGATCACCGCGTGGCCGGCGAGCGCGCCGAGCGCACGAAAGTCCGGCCGCAGGGCGGCGCACCGCCGCGGCGCTCGCGACCTCGACGAGCCAGCTCGGCTCGCCGAGCCGCGCGGCACCTCGTGGACGACGCGCGCTCTCCGACACCGAGGGCGCGGAGTAGCGCCGCCGGCGCTCGCGCCGGGCGAGCCGGCAGCGCCGGGAAGTCGAGGCGCAGCCAGTCGGCCTCGCGCTCGGCGAGCAGCACGCCCGGAGCGCGTCGTCGAAAGCGAGCGCGGCGTCCGGCTTCGCGCGGCCGATCTCGTAGAGCACGTGCGCGCTCGCGAGGGTCGCGTGGCCGCACAGCGGCACCTCGACCGCCGGCGTGAACCAGCGCAGGCGAGAGGGCGTCGCCGCGGCGCCACAGGAAGGCGGTCTCGGAGAGATTCATCTCGCGCGGCGACGGCCTGCATCCACGTCCTCCGACGGGGCGCGTCGAGGAGACAGACCGCCGCGGGGTTGCCGCGGAAGGGCGCGTCGCTAAAGGCGTCGACCTGATGGAGCAGCGCGGACATCGCTCGAGCTTACGCCCAGTGGCGTGGCAGCAGCGACCGGACGCCCGGGTTGGATTTCGTTCGGCGGCGCCCGTCAAAACCCGGACGCGTTAGAGTGGCCGCGTGAAGCACGCTGGCGCGGAGACGGTCGCACGGCTCGAGCCCCTGCTGAAGGGTGTGCGCGGCCTGGCGGGGCTCCGCGAGCGCAGGCCCGGGACCTTCTACCGGGGCAGCCGCGCATTCCTCCACTTCCACGAGGACGCCGCCGGCGACTTCGCGGATCTCAAAGTTGGCAGCGACTGGGAGCGCCATCGGGTCACGACTGCGAGCGAGCGCAGCGCCTTCCTGCGACGCGCGCGCGCGGTGCTCGCCGACGAGCCGTAGGCCGTGTGGGGGTGAAGCGGTGAACGCAAGCCATCTTCCGGGACCGGCGGCGAGGCCTGCGGCGTCCCATGGCCCGCGTTCAGCGTCCCGACACCCCGGCGCGCTCCACGATCTTCGCTGCGAAGGCGCGCAGGTCTCCCAACCGCTCGCGCACGATGGCGTGGAGTACGGCGGGGTCGAGCCGCCGGTATTCGTGCACCGCGACGTTGCGGAAGCCGGTCATTCGGCGCATGCGTTCGGCGAGCTCGCCATCGATGATGCCGGCACGCTCGATCAACGAGAAGCCGGCGCCCAGTGAATCGGGGAGGCCGAGGCCTTCCCGCGCGACGACATGCGCAGCGAGGTCGATCATGGCCTGGACGGCGCGCTGGAGATTCAGGACGGTGATGTCCTGCCGATCGATTGCGCGCAGCGCTGCCCCCGGTTCACCGTGCACTTCGGCAATGCGTGTGAGGCAACGCTCCACGGTCTCGACTTTCGCGAGGACGAGGTCACGGTCGAGTCGAGCACGCACGACTCGTTCGGCGAGCGCCGCCTCGGCGGGCGCGCGCACGCGCTTCAGGTCGGCGTAGCGGCTCGGGAGCACCGCGGCGTAGGCGGCGAGAGCCGCCGATTCGGCGCCAAACACGGCGCGGCCGTCGCGCAGCGCCTGCATCCCGAGGATCGGGGAGGCGCTCGCGAGGTCCACGAGATCGACGCTGCGACCGAGCAAGCGCTCGCAATCGGCGCTCGCCTCGAGTAGCGCGACGGCGCCCGGCCGCGATCGGAACAAGGCGGCGAGATCGACGTCGGATTCCGCCCGATCGGTCCCCCGCGCAGCAGAGCCGAACAGGAGGAGCGCCTCGAGCCCGAAACGTTGATCGAGCAGCGCGATCACCTTCTCGAGCTCCAGCGGGCGCATGGCCGGGGGTCATTGCGTCGAGACCGGCGCAGCGCCACGCGCCCACCTTCCACTCGCGACATGCGCGCAGCTCGAGCCGGAGACTGCCGTGATGGCCGCAGGACTCCGGCTACGGTCTTCTCAGCCCTCGACCGGCGCGAGCCGATCGATCAGGCGCCGCGCCGCGACCACTCGGTACGCCTGCTCGACCAGGCCGGCGACCACGCCCCAGTCGGGCTTCGTGTCGAGCACGACGCCGACCCAGCCGTTCACGCCCACGTAGGGGGGCCGGAAGAAGCGCTTTGGGTCGCTCTCGATCAGCGCCTCCTGCGCGCCGAGCGGCGCCGGGAGCCACACCGAGAGATGCGCCGCGCCGTGGTGGTGGGCGTCGAGCATCGCGAACACCTTGCCCGCGCCCGCGAACCAGGTGGGCTCGCCGTGGGAGATCTTCTCGCGGGCCTCGGGCAGGGCCAGGCAGATCTTGCGCAGCCGCGCGAGCGTCACCTCACTCGGGCTGCGCCGGTTCGCGCGCTTCGTCTTCGTGCGCGGCATCGCCGGAGCTTATCGCGGGGGTGCGCTCGTCGGCGTTGTCGGGCGGTCGGCCCCCGGTCTCGCGCTGCGCAAGAACCAGCCCGGGCGGCATCGGCAGCCAGAAGGTGAGACCGCGCAGCAGGACCGTCGCCGCCACCGCGCTCTCGAGCGGCACGCCGTGCACGTGGAGCAGGGCGATGCAGGTCGCCTCGAACGTGCCGAGACCCCCCGGCACCCAGCCCAGGGTCGCGACCGCCGAGGCGATCACGAACGCGGGAAAGACGACGGCGATCTCGCTCGGCGCCGCGGCCGCCCGCAAGGCGAAGTCGAGCGTGGCGACGTCCAAACCCACGACGGCCAGCTGGAGCGCGGTCGCCTCGAGCAGGAGACGCGGCGTGAGCGGGTGCCCCGGCACGTCGGCGATCGCCTCGAGCGCAGGGCGCGCGCCCGGCAGCCGCCGCAGCAGCCGGGTGAGAGCGTCGGCGCGGCCGGCGCGGATGCGCAGCACCGCGATTGGAACCGTCACGGCGAGCGCGCACACCGCGATTGCGGGCACGAGGACCAGCCAGCCGACGTGGCCGCGCAGCGCGAGCAGCACCACGGCCCCGATCGCCGAGAGCGCGTAGGCGCTGTAGTAGCTGGCGACGCCCGTGAGGAGAGCGTCGAGGGCCGCTCCGCGCGCGATGCCGCGCCGTCGGAGCGCGCGGAAGATCAGCAGCGAGCCGGAGACGCCGGCCGAGGGCAGCGCCTGGTCGGTGAAGAGCTTGGCGAGCCCGAGCGGAACGAGCTCGCGCAGGGGGCGGTTCACTCCGCTGCGCGCCAGCGAGCGCTGCCACACGGCTGCCGCGCACACGTAGGTGAGCGCCTGGCAGGCGAGCGCCGCGAGCAGCCAGCGCGGCTCGGCGCGCTGGAGCAGGGCGAGGAACGCCCGGCCCTCGCTCAGGTGACTCACCGCGTAGCCGAGGGCTGCGAGGATCAGGAGCCCGGAGAGCCAGGCGAGTCCGCTGCGACGCAGGGACGACCTCCCCGCCGCCGCACCGACCCCGGCGCCAGACTCGGCCCCCATGACAGCTGCTCGCGTCCTCCGGCGCGCGAGGCTATCACCGCAACCAACCCGCGAGGCAGCCGCAATGGAGAAGCTCGTCTACCTGCTCTGGCGTCCGGAGGCCGAGAGCGCCGACGCCTTCCGGGACCGGCTCCTGGCTAGCGTCGCGCGCCAGCTCGTGGAGGCCGGCGCGCTGCGCCTCCAGCTGAACGCGGCGGACTCCGCCGTCGCAGCGGCGGCCGGGGCGCGCATGCTCGCCACACGGCCCCAGCCCGAGGCACTCGTCTCGCTCTGGCTGGACACGCATACCGCGCGGAAGGCGGTGGAGGGTGCGCTCGCCGAGGCCGCGCCGCGCTGCGCGGGCTATCTGGTCGCCGAGTCCGAGCCCCTCGTCAACACGACCCAGCGCGCGTCGCTCGGGCAGCGCACACCGGGCTATGCACAGATCGCGTTGATCCAGCGACCGCCGCGCGTCGCCCCCGCCCAGTGGATCGAGATTCGGCAGGGCAACCACACGCGCGTCGCGATCGAGACGCAGTCCACCTTCCGCTACGTGCAGAACGCGGTGGTGCGCGCGCTCAGCTACGGCGCGCCGAGCTACGACGCCATCGTCGAGGAGGGCTTCCCGGCCGCGGCCATGACGAGCCTCGAGGCGTTCTATGACGCGGTCGGCGACCCCGCCAAGCTGCGCGCGAACCAGGGCCGCATGATCGAGAGCTGCCAGCGCTTCATCGACTTCGACAAGATCGACGTGATCCCGACCAGCGAGTACGTGCTGAGCGCGTGACGGACGAAGCCTCGTTCGCTCGCTTCCGGAGCTGGGTGGAGCGCACGCTCGGCGGGCGCGTGGTGCGCGCCGAGCGCCAGGGCGAGCGGCGCAGCGGCGGCCGGCCGGCCTGGTTCCTCGACGTGGCGCGGGAGGGGGCCACGCTCGCTTGCTACGCGCGCCTGGAGCGCGGCCCCGAGCACGCGATCGCCCGCGCGTTCACGCTCGAGCGCGAGCATCGCGTGCTGGTCGCGCTGAACGCCTGCGGCGCGCGGGTGCCGCGCGTACACGGTTACTGCCCGGACCCGGCCGGCATCCTGATGGAGCGCGTGGCCGGCGAGTTCGACTACACGCGCGGCGCGCGCGATCCCGCTGCAGCGCGAAGCGCTCGATCGGGACTTCCTGGGCGAGCTCGCGCGCATCCACGCGCTCGATCCGCAGCGCTTCCTGGAAGCCGGCCTCGAGGCGCCGACGAGCGCCGAGGGCTGCGCGCTCCACGATCTCGGCGTCTGGGAGGGCGCCTACCGCAGTCGACTGCGCGCGCCGGTGCCGATCGTGGAGTTCGCCGTGCGCTGGCTGCGCCGCAACGTGCCCGCGCCGCCGGCGCGCCTCTCGCTCGTCCAGGGCGACACCGGACCGGGTCAGTTCCTGTTCGAGGGCGCGCGCCTGCGCGCGATCATCGACTGGGAGTTCGCGCACCTGGGCGATCCGATGCTCGATCTCGCGCAGATCCGGACGCGCGACTTCTACAATCCGGGCATCGACCTCGCGAAGTGGCTGCACACCTACGCGGAGCTCGCGGGCAAGCCCGTGGACGTGGCGAAGCTCCGCTACTACACCGTGAAGGCGATGCTGATCACGCCGCTGGCCCTGGCGGGCGTGGTGCAGAACATGCCAGCGCAGAGCGACCACGCCGAGTGGTTCGCCCAGGACGTCTGCTACAAGCGCGCCACCGCGGAGGCGCTCGCCGAAGCGGTCGGCGTGGCGCTCGAGCCCGTCTCGCTTCCGCCGCCCGAGCCGGGCCGCGCGCTGCGATTCTCGAGCCTGCTCGAGGCGAACCTGCGCGACGAGCATCGCGCGGCGCTGCCCGAGGGCTTCCCACGCGCGCGGCTCGACCTCTCGCTCCGGCTGCTCACCCATCTGCGCAACGCGGACGAGCTGGCCGTCGAGCTCGAGGCCCAGGATCTCGCGGAGCTCGGCCCGCTCCTGGGCGCCCGGCCGCGCTCCCGCGCCGAGGCGGACGCTGGCCTCTTGCGCGCGATCGAGAGCTCCGCCGCCGACCGCGACGCGCCGCTCGTCCGCTATCTCCACCGCCGCGCCGTGCGCGAGGAATCGCTCTGGCGCGGCGCCCTCGGCGTCGGCGAGGGCGCGGTGTTCCAGCGCCTCCCGGCGCTGGACGGCTAGGCGCGCGCCTCGCGCAGCTTCCAGCGCATCGGCGCGCGCTTGATCGCCGCCCACGAAGCCCGAGCGCGCCCGCGCCACCGGACCGGTGCGCTCCATCGAGACCAGCCGCTCGCGCAGCTGGCGATACATGCAGCGCAGCTCGAGCCGCGCGAGGTGCGCGCCCAGGCAGACGTGCTCGCCGCGGCCGAAGCCGATGTGGTTGTTGGGCTCGCGGTCGATGCGGAAGCGGAAGGGCTCGTCGAAGATCTCCTCGTCGCGGTTGCCCGAGGCGTAGTACAGGCAGACCGACTCGCCCTGGCGCACGAGCTTGTCGCGCAGCTCGACGTCGCGCGTGGCGGTGCGCGTGAACTGGATCACGGGCGTCACCCAGCGCACCGTCTCCTCGATCGCGCCCTCGACCAGGCGCGGCGTCCGCCGACCAGCTTCTGCCACTCGCCGGGGTTGTCGATGAACTGCTGGATGCCGCCGGTCATCGCGTTGCGGGTGGTCTCGTTGCCGGCGACCACCAGCAGGAAGTAGTAGGAGAGCAGCTCGAAGCACCGGCAGCGGCTTGCCGTCGATCTGCCCCTGCACGACGACCGAGAGGATGTCGTCGCGCGGGTTCTTGCGGCGCTTCTCCGAGAGCTCCATGAAGTAGGCGAACAGCTCGTTGCGCGCCTGCAGGCTGGTCTCGGTCGGTGGTGCGGCCGCGCTGGAACTCGGGGTCCTCCGGCGCGATCATCTCGTTGGTCCAGCGGAAGAGCAGATGCCAGTCCTCGCGCGGCACGCCCAGCATCTCGCGCGATCACCGCGATCGTGATCGGCGCCGAGACGTCGGCCACGAAGTCGATGTCGCCCTTCTCGGCCGGCCGCGTCGAGCACCTCGCGCGTCACGTGCTCGACCTTGGGCTCCCAGACCTTGACGGTGCGCGGCGTGAACCACTTCGCGGTGACCGCGCGATAGATGCGCGTGCTCGGGCGGGTCCATGGTGAGCAGGTGGTTCGCCTGGTCCGGCGGCTCGGGCACGTCCCGCGAGAACACGGCGAGGCGCGGCTTGATGATGAAGTCGTCGGGGTTCTTCCCGATGTCGACGATGTCTTCGTGCTTGGTGATCGCCCAGAACGGATCCACGGTCGGGTGCTCGTACCAGTGCACGGGATCGTTCTGGCGCAGCCAGGTCCACTCGGCGTGCGGATAGCCCTCGCGCTCATACTTCTCAGGCGTGACGAGATCCATCTGCGCGGGGTCGAAAGCGATCTGCGGGGCGGCGCTCATGGGAGGCTCCGTCGAGATGTCTCGAGGTGAACGGGCGGCCCCGGCAACGTAGCCCACTCGACCGATCGGTCGAGTGGGGGCCAGCCGGGCGGCCCTGCGCCAAACTGGCCCGCACCCGGAGGGGACGCGTGGCGCAGGTAGCGGGGCTCGAGGTCGCAGCGGAGTGGGAGCGCGCCTTCCGCGAGGTCGAGCGCCTCGTCGGCGGGCGCATCGTGCGCGCCGAGACGCCAGGCGCGCTGGCGGCCGGCCTTCTTTCTCGACGTCGAGCGGGGCAGCGAGTCCGTCCCCATCTATCTGCGCGGCGACCGCGGCGAGATGCAGCACGGGGTCTACGGCCTCGACCACGAGTACCGGGTGCTCTGCGCGCTGGAAGAGCAGGGCATCCCGGTGCCCCACGTCTACGGCTTCCTGTCCGACCCGCTCGCGATCGTGATGGCGCGCGCGCCCGGCCGCGTGAACCTCGCGACCGCCCGGGACGAGGCCGAGCGGCGGGCGGTGCTCGACCACTGGATCGACATCCTGGCGCGGCTCCATCGCCTCCCGCTCGCGTCCTTCGAGGCGATCGGTCTCGAGCGGCCGACGCGGCCCGAGCAGCTCGGCCTCGGCGACTTCCCGCGCTGGGAGAAGTCCTGGCGCAATCGGAAGAGCCGGCCCGACGCGCGCATCGAGTGGGTGATCCGCTGGCTCCATCGCAACGTGCCGCGCCACCGCACGCGCCCCGCGATGCTGCAAGGCGACACCGGCCAGTTCCTGTTCGAGAACGGGCGCGTGACGGCGATGATCGACCTCGAGCTCGCCTACATCGGCGATCCGCTCGCCGACCTGGCCGGGATGCTGAACCGCGATCTCTCGGAGCCGATGGGCGATCTCGCGCGCGCGTTCGCGCGCTACGCGGACGCGATGGGCGAGCCCCTCGACGTGAAGACGGTCTGGTACCACACGGCGCGCTTCGGCATCTGCACGCCGATCGCGTGCGCGCCGCTCCTCGCGACGCCGCCGCCGGAGTTCAACCACCCCGTCTACCTGGGCTGGGACATCGTGTACGGGCGCATCAGCCTGGAGGCGATCGCGCGCTTCGCCGGCATCGCGCTCGAGGAGCCCGCGCTGCCCGATCCGGCGCCCTCGCGCCACGGGCCGGGCTTCGATCAGCTCGTGGCCACGCTCGCGAAGGCGGGCGAGGGCTACGCCATCGAGACCGCGCTGCGCATCGCCCAGCTCGCGCGCGAGCTCGATGCGCGCGGCGCTCGGCTCGAGGAGCAGGACCGCGAGGAGGTGGCGCGCCTCACGGGGGCCAGCCCGGGCGATTGGCGCGAGGCCGACGCCGCGCTCGAGCGCTTCGTGCTCGACGCGGGGCCCGAGCGCGACGCGGAGATCCTGCGCCTCCTCTACCGCCGCACGAAGCGCCAGCAGGCCGTCATGCAGCCGGCGTTGCGCGAGCTCACGACCGCGCGCCTCCACCCGCTGGGGTCGCCCGCATGAACGAACGCGCCGTCTCGCTCTACGTCGATACCAAGAGCCCCTACGCCTACCTCGCCAAGGACCTGGTTTACGACCTCGAGCGCGAGACCGGCGCCCGCGTGGACTGGCTGCCGTACACGCTCGACATCCCGGCCTATCTGGGGAGCGCCCGCCTCGACGACGCGGGCCGCGTCGTCGAGGACGCGCGCAACGAACACCAGTGGCGGCGCGTGCGCTACAGCTACATGGACTGCCGCCGCGAGGCCGCGCGCCGCGGGCTCGTGCTGCTCGGCCCGCGAAAAATATTCGACTCCTCGCTCGCGAACCTCGCTCTGCTCCACGCCAAGCGCCGGGGCCAGGAGCGCGCCTACCTCGATCGGGTGTTCGCGGGCTTCTTCCGGCGCGCCCTCGATCTCGAGGACGAGGCGGCGCTCACGGCCGTGCTGGCCGAGCTCGACGCCGACGCGGCCGGCTTCGCGGCCTACGCCCGCGGGCCCGGGCGCGCGGAGCTCGCCGCGATCCAGCGCCAGGCCGAGGCGGCGGGCGTGTTCGGCGTGCCGAGCTTCCTGTTCCCCGACGGAGACCTCTACTGGGGCCGGGAGCACCTCGCGCGCGTGCGCGAGCGACTGGAGAGCGGGGGTCCGACGTGCAGTTCTCGATGATCTTCGAAGCGCAGACCGCCGACCCCTCGCGCAAGGCCGAGCAGCGCGTGTTCCGCGAGTGCGTCGAGCAGGCCGTGCTGGCGGAGCAGATGGGCTTCGACCGCGTCTGGGCGGTCGAGCACCACTGCCTCAAGTGGTACGCCCACATGAGCGCGCCGGAGACCTTCCTCGCCTACGTCGCCGGCAAGACCTCGCGCATCCGCATCGGCCACGGCGTGGTGTGTCTGCCCTTCCGCATGAACCACCCGGTGAAGGTGGCCGAGCGCATCGCCACGCTCGACATCCTCTCGGGCGGGCGCGTCGACTTCGGGGTCGGGAAGGGCGGCAACGCAGCAGGAGGCCGGCGCCTTCCAGACCCGGCTCGAGGACATCTCGCCGCAGCTCGAGGCGAGCGCCCGCATGATCCCGCGCATGTGGCGCGACGAGGACTTCACGTCGCGCGTCCCGGGCATGGAGATTCCCGGCCGCCCCATCCACCCGAAGCCCGTCCAGGATCCGCATCCGCCGCATGTATCTCGCCTGCACGCGCGAGGCGACACTCAACCAGGCCGGCGAGTGGGGGCTGGGCGCGCTCTGTCTGGGCTTCGCCGGGCCCGACGACATCGCGAAGAAGAACCAGGTCTACCGCGCCGCGGTCGCGCGGCGCAGCGCCGCGAGCCAGGTGGGCGACGTGCCGCTCGAGCACCTCTCGGCGCTCTGCCCCGCGATCGTGCTCGACGACGGGGCCGAGGCGAAGCGCATCGGGCATCGCGGTCAGCGCTACTTCGCCGAGGCCATCAACTACTGGTACGACCCGACCGGCCGCGCGCAGCCGCCGCGCACGATCGTGGAGGGCGACGACGCCGACGTGCTGCTGCGCGCACGGCGAGGCGCTGGTCGCGCATCTCCACGAGGAGCGCATCGAGGTCGGGACCGAGACGACGGGCCTCTACAACCCCAACAACGCCTACGGGAGCGTGGCCGAGGCGATCGAGTACGTGGAGCGCCTGGCGGCCGCCGGCGCGGACGAGGTGATGTTCCTGCTCCAGATGGGGACGGTGCCCCAGGCCGCGATCCTCGAGTCGATCGCCAACCTCGGCCGGCACGTGCTGCCGCGCTTCAGGCGGAGCTGAGCGAGCGCGCGCGCACGCGCGCGGCCACGCGCAGCGCGAGCGCGGCGAGAAGGGCGGCGAAGAGCAGGGTCGAGACGGGGCTGGCGGGCACGCGCCCGAAGACCGTCGTCGTGAACACGAACCACGCGCCGTAGCCCCCCAGCGTATGCAGGAGCTTCCAGGCGCGTCGGCCGAGCCGGGCGACCGCGGCGTCGTTCGAGGTGAGGCCCATGGCGAAGTAGAGGGCCATCACGGTGCCGCCGCCGACGAGGGTCACGGCATTCGCGTCGAAGCCCGCCGGGTGGAGGAGGGCGAGCGTGGCGATGGAGCTCGCGTGCACGGCCATCGCCAGCGCCGCGGAGGCGCCCAGGTAGCGCCGATTGGCGAGCAGCCAGGCGCTGGCAGCGCTCGGCGCGAGCTGCCGGAGGGGCCGCGCGCTGAAAGCGATCACGAACAGCGCGGCCGAAGCGTGCGCCGTGGCGGTCACCCACGCGCGCACCGCAGCCTCTCCCGTGCCGGCGAGCGCGAGCCAGAGAGCCGATGCGCCCACCAGCACCGCGCCGATCCGGCGCGTGAGCGCCCAGCCCAGGACCCTGGCCGACATGCGGCGCAGGATACCTTCCGCGCGTCCAGTGTCGGAGGGAAGCGGTGGAGGAAGCCGTGCGCGGGCTCTACGCGGCGCGTGTGAGCGCCTGGCTCGCGCGCCATCTCGCAGATTCCACTCCCCCCTTCGAGTTCGCGCTGATCGCGGCGGGCGGCTCGAATCTCACCTACCGCGTGCGCGACGCCGCCGGTCGCGTGGTCGCGCTGCGCCGGCCGCCCGAGGCTGCGCGCATCGCCACCGCCCACGACATGCGGCGCGAGTGGCGCATCCTCGAGGCGCTCGGGCGCGCGGGCGGCCGCGTGCCGGTGCCCGCCGCGCTCGCGCTCTGCGAGGACGAGGGCGTGAATGGGGCGCCCTTCTACGTCATGGGCTTCGCGGAAGGCCTGATCCTGCGCACGCGCGAGCAGGCCCAGCGCCTCGACGCGTCCGAGAAGGAGCGCGCCACCGCCGCGCTGATCGCGACCCAGGCCGCCCTCCACACCCTCGACGTGGACGCGATCGGGCTCGGCGATCTCGCGCGCCAGCGCTCCGGCTACCTCGAGCGCCAGCTCGCGCGCTGGCGCAAGCAGGTGGAGGCCGCGCAGACGCGTGCGCTCCCGCGCATGGCCCAGGTGCACGACCGCCTGCTGCGACACCTGCCGCCCGAGCTCGCGCGCCCGGGCCTCGCCCACGGCGACTATCGCTTCGACAACGTCGTCCTCGACGCCGAGCGGCGTGTGGCCGCGGTGCTCGACTGGGAGCTCTGCACGCTCGGCGATCCGATCGCCGACTTCTGCTGGTCGCTCATGTACTGGGCCGAGCCCGGCGACGCGCCCACCTGGCTCGACTCGCCGCCCACGCTCGCGCCGGGCTTCGCCACCCGCCGTGAGGTCTGCGAGCGCTACGCGAAAGCCACGGGCTTCGATCTCGCCCAGCTGCCCACTTATCAGGCCTTCTCGTGGTGGAAGATGGCGTGCCTGGTCGAAGGGGTGGCCGCGCGCGTGCGCCAGGGGGCCAGCGGCGGGATGCGCGCCGGGCCTCATGAGCCGATCCAGGCGCGCGCCGACCGCTTCTTCGAGCGCGCCGCCGAGCTCGCCCAGGCCTAGCCGAGAATCGAAATTTCGGGGTCAGACCCCGAAATTTCGATTCTCAGAAGGTGATCGGCAGCGACGCGTAGCCCTGCACGAACTCCGTGTGGAAGCGCGTCGCGCGCGCGAGGTCCACGCCGTAGTCGGGCGAGTGCGCGAGGATCGCCTCCAGGCAGACGCGGCCCTCGAGGCGGGCCACGTGCGTCCCCAGGCAGGCGTGCTGTCCCGCCCCGAACGACGCGATGCGCGGCGGCCGGCGCCGGACGTCGAACACGTCGGGGTCGGGGAACTCGCGCTCGTCGCGGTTCGCAGACGGGTAGAGGAGGATCACGCCCTGGCCGGGCGCGAGCGGCTGGCCGTGCAGGGTGAGCGGCTGGGTCACGGTGCGCCCGAGGAACTGGGTGGGCATGTCGTAGCGGAGGATCTCGTCGTAGGCGTCGGGGATGCCGCTCGGGTCGCGCGCCAGCGCGGCGCGCTGGTCCGGGTGCTGCCACAGGCGCACGAGCCCGTTCGCCAGGGTCTTCGGGAAGGTCTCGCTCCCGCCGACGATCAGGAGCGTCAGATGGGAGGCCACGTCGGCTGCGGGCAGGGCGCGTCCCTCCTGGGCGTAGCGGCACAGGGCGGGCAGCGCTTCCGGCCCCTCGCTGGGCGCGCGGCGCTCATCGCGCACGCGATCCAGGCAGTAGTCCGTCATTTCCTGCATGGCCGCCCACCCGTCGGCCGAGATGCCGTGCTGGCCGGGGTCGTGCTGGAAGAAGCGCTGCACGAGGCGGTGCAGATACTCGCCGTCGGCGAGCGGGAGCCCGATCGCGAGGCAGGCCACCTTGATCGAGAAGCGCGCCGCCACGTCCTGGACGATGTCGCAGCGCCGCCGCTCCAGGGCCGGCGCGAGGAGCTCGTCGAGCAGTCTTCGCACGCGCGGCTCTACGGCGCGCAGGTGCTTCGGCAGAAAGCACTGGCGGACCACTGCGCGCAGCCGCGAGTGCTCGGGCGGATCCATCGAGTTCAGCATGGGCGTGACGGGCTGGTCCTTGGTCAACACCTGCGCGGACGAGGTGCCGCGCGTCGCGGTGAAGTGCTCGGTGTCGCCGGAGATCGCCCACACGTCCGCGAAGCGCGAGATCGCGTAGCAGTCGTACTTCGCGATGTGGTACGCGGGCGCCTCGTCGCGCAAGCGCTTGTAGAACGGATAGGGATCCTTCAGCACCGCGTCGGCGAAGGGGTCGTAGGCGAGCATCGCGGAGTCTCCGGTCTCTCGAGCGACCGCCGTGCAAGCGACGTTCCACGCGCTCGCGCGCCCGCGCGAGCCGCCGCGGGGAAACGTGCCTCAGCCGCCCCGCGCTCGCGAGGCGCGCGGGGACGGCGGGCGCTAGCCCTCGAGCTCGGCGATCGCGGCAAGTGTGCGGTCGATCTCGGCGACGCCGCGGTCGTAGCGCGCGCGGTCCGCGGGCTCGTCGAAGTGGAGCCGGCTCGTGCCGGGCACGAGCCGCCAGCTCCCGAAGCGCTCGCGCAGGAGGGTCACGAGCCCGAGCGCCTCGCGCGATAGGCCCGCCTCGCGCTCGCGCAGCGCGCGCTCGCGCGCGAGCTCCGCATCGGCGGTCGCGCGCTCGAGCGCGGCGCGCGCCGCGGGCTCCGGGACGCCGCGCTCGCCCAGCAGCCGCGCGAGGCGCGCGGGCGCCTGGGCGGCGACGAGCGCGTCGTCGGCCTTCACCAGCGTCGCGAGGCCTGCCTCGCGCTGCTCGAGCTCGAAGAGCGAGGCCACGCTCGCGAGCTCGAGCGCGCGCTCCGATCCGGCGGTCGCGCGCTCCCGCGCCTCGGCGCTCGACGCCTGGTCGCGCAGCCAGGCGGAGACCCCGTCGCAGAGCGCGGCGCGCGTGCCCGCGCGCTCGGCCGCCTTCCGCGCGAAGCGCTCGGCGTTGGCGCCCAGCAGCCACGAGTCCGGGCTCTGGGCGTGCTCGGGGCCGGCGAGGCGCCGCTCGGCGGTCGCGCCCAGATCGGCGAGCAGCTCCCCGATCTCCGCCGGATCGGGCTCGCGCGCCCCACAGGCGAGGGCAGCCGCGCAGAGCAGGGGGCTCAGCAACTGCCGGGCGATGGCAGCTCCTTCGACACGCCCCGACTCTAGCCGGCCGCCCGCGTTTGCTCGTTCCCGGGAACCGCGCCAGATTGAAGGTGCCGGCGAGAGCCGGCCGCCGCGAGGCACTTTGCCCGCGCGCGAAGCTCCGCTGGGCGCGACATGCCCCGGCGAGAGGAGTTTGATCATGCATCCTGGCTATCTGTACTGGAGACGACGTCAGGCCGAGCGCTGGGGGAGGGCGGCCCACGCCTACGCCTGCTACGCGGGCGATGCAGGCGGTTGGCGCGAGGCGAGGCGCGAGATGCGCGCCGGGGCCTACGGAGGGGATCCACTCTTCGGCGCCGCCGGCCTCGGCATGCGCCGACCGTTGCGCTTCCTCGCGCTGCGGCTCGACCTCGACGAGGCCCAGGTGACCCAGCTGGGTCGCATCCTCGAGCGCGTGAAGATCGAGCGCGAGCAGGCGAGCGTCGATCTGCGGCGCGCGGCCAGCGAGGCCGCCGACGCGCTCGAGAGCGAGGAGCTCGGGCAGGCGAAGCTCGACTCCGCCTCCGAGCGCAAGCTCGCCGCGGCGCGCCGCGTGCAGGACGCGCTGGGAGCTGCGTTTCGCGAGCTGCACCAGCTCTTGCGCCCCGAGCAGCGCGAGGAGCTCGCGAGCCTGATCCGCACCGGGGCCGTCCGGCTCTGACCCATCGGTGGCGGGCGCGCCCTGCGCGTCCGCCACCCAGCCCTTTTGCCGAGGAATCGAAATCCCGGGGTCTGACCCCGGGATTTCGATTCGCGAAGGTGCCCGCGTGCGCTCGGTCGCGAGCCTCGCGCGGGGTCGGAGCCCCGACTAGCTTGACTCGGCTCCGACCGGTCCCTGGTGAAAGCGGATGCCGCGCGGCCCGCGCCATGACCTCCCTGGGACGATTCATCACGTGATGATCCGAGGCGTCGAGCGAAGAGAATCTTCCTCGACGACGACGACCGGAGGCACTTCCTGAGCCTGCTGGAGCGAGCAGCTCTGGAGCTCGGGCTCCGCTGCATCTCCTGGGCGTTGATTCCCAACCACGCACACTTCGTCGTCCGTCGCGGCCGAGAGCCTCTGGCGAAGCTGATGGCGCGAGTGGGCGCCGCATACGCGCACCACTTCAACCGCCGCTACGAGCGGGTCGGCCACTTGTTCCAGGGTCGCTACAAGTCGCGGCTGATCGAGGACGATTCCGACCTCCTCGGAGTCTTGGCGTACGTGAACGGCAATCCCGTGAAACACGGCGTGACGTCCATCGCAGAGCTGCCGAGCTTTGCTTGGTGCAGCTATGGCGCCTTGATCGGACGACGACCCGCCTACGCGTTCGAGGACGTGAACGCTGTCTGGACGCTCCTCGGCGAGGATCGCCGCGCAGCGAGAGTCTCGCTGGCGGAGCGTGTCGCGGAGTCCTCTTCGGAGCCCGAGCCGGACGCTATGAAGCTTTCGGTGTCGGCCCTCGCAGAGGAGGTGATGCGTCGCTTCGACCTGACGGAGGGTTCTCTCTTCTCTAAGCGGCGCCAGGCGATGGAGGCGCGGGCAACTCTGATCGACGAGGCGAAGCGCCGGCTCGGGCTGTCGGGCCGCCAAATCGCGAGGGCCCTCCGAATCTCGGAGGCATCCATCACGCGAGCGTCGAAGTCGCGGAATCGAAATTCCGGGGTCTGACCCCGAAATTTCGATTCTCGGCGAGCGCGGCTAACTCACGCCGCCTCGTACTGCACGTGGAGCGCCTGCAGGCCGCGCAGGATGAAGCTCGGCGTGTGGCGGAAGTCGTTGCGCCCCGGCGCGAAGCGCCAGCTCCGCGTGCGCTCGAGCAGGGTCTCGAAGGCGATCTGCGCCTCCTTGCGCGCGAGCGAGGCGCCGATGCAGAAATGCTCGCCGCGGCCGAAGGCGAGGTGCTCCTTCGCGTTCTTGCGCTGCACGTCGAAACGATCGGGGTCCGGGAACACGGCGGGATCGCGGTTCGCCGCGGCGTAGCTGACCGCGATGCGCGCCCCGCGCGGGATCGCGACGCCGCCCAGCTCGGTGTCTGCGACCGCCATCCGGAAGAGCGTCTGCACCGGCGACTCGAGGCGCAGGGCCTCCTCCACCGAGTTCGCGATCAGCCGCGGATCCTCGCGCACGAGCTCCTGCTGCTCCGGATTCTGGATCAGGAGCATCACGGCGCTCGCGATCAGGTTCGTGGTGGTCTCGTTCCCGGCCACCAGGAACTGCTGCAGGATCGAGAGCAGCTCGGGCACCGCGAGGGGCGCCACGCCAGCGAGGCGCGCGTCCACCAGGTCCGACAGGATGTCCTCGCGCCCCGCGCCGCGGCGCTCCTCGATCCGGCGCGCGAAGTACTTCTGGAAAGCGACGATGGAACGCCCGCACTCGAGCAGCCGCTCGTGAGAGATCATCCCGCCCAGCGGCGCCACCGAGTCGTCGCTCCACTTCTTGAAGAGCGCCATGTCGGAGCGCGGGACGCCCAGCTGGTCGGCGATCACGGTGAGCGGGAGCGGGATCGCGAAGCGCGGGAGCACGTCCATCTCGCGCTCGCCGCGCAGCGCGTCCACGAGCTCGCCCGCGACGCCGCGAATGTAGGGCTCGATGCGCGCCACCGCGCGGCCCGAGAAGGCGCGCGTGCACAGGCTCCGGTAGCGCGTGTGATCGGGCGGATCGGCCGTGAGCAGCGTGTCCACCGGCGGATAGCCCTCCGCCATGATCGCCGCGTAGTCCGGCGGGATGCCGGCGTTCCCGCCCACCGCCGGGCCCGAGCGCGAGGAGAAGCGCTGCGGGTCGCCGATCACCTCGAGCAGCAGGTCGTAGCGTGTGACGATGAAGAAGCCGAGGCCCGGGAACTGGTGGACCGGCGCCTCCTCGCGCAGCGCGCGGTAGAGCTCGAAGGGGCTCTCCACCACCGCCGGGTCGAGGGGATTCAGCGCCGCGAGGCGGCTCACAGCTGCTTCACCAGCCCCGCCGCGTTGTCGTGCATCACGAGCTTCTGCTCGGCCGGCGAGAAGGCGCCGAGCTCGCGCACGAAGTCGGAAGGGTTCGCGAGGCCTTCGGCGTGGGGCCAGTCGGAGCCCATCAAGAGCCGGTCCGCGCCCAGGAGGTCGCGCAGCTCCGCCACGTCGTCCTCGTGGAAGGGCGAGATCCAGACGTGGCGCTTGAAGGTCTCGACCGGATCCTCGGCGAATTCGCGCGGGCTCTGGCCGTAGGCGCGCCGGAAGCTCTGCAAGAGCCACGGCACCCAGTTCGCGCCCATCTCGATGGAGCAAATCCGCAGACGCGGGAACCGGGCGAACAACCCATGACAGACCAGGGCCGCCATGCAGTCGAAGGGCGGGCGCGTCCCGCCGACCACGCCCTTCCACGGGCTCGCCTTGAACGACTCCACGTCGCCGCCCTCGCCCCAGTCGGCGAAGTAGCGGCCGTAGCCGGAGTCGCCGCCATGGAAGGCGACCGTGATGCCCGCCTCGGCGACGCGCGCCCAGTAGGGATCGAAGACCGGATCGGCGAGCGAGCGGCTCTTGCCGGGCAGGCGCACGGGCGCCGGTCGCATCACCACGAGCCGCGCGTCGCGCTCGAGCGCCCACTCGAGCTGGTCGATCGCGTTCTCGAGATCCATCAGGGTGATGTAGGGGATCGCGAAGATGCGCCCCTGATGGGCGAAGCCCCAGTCCTCGTGCAGCCAGCGGTTGAAGGCGTTGAAGGCCGCGACCACCGCCTCGGGGTCGTCCGAGAGCGCCTCCTCCATGCCGACGCCGAGCGTCGGGAAGAAGAGGGCGCCCGCGAGCCCCTGCCGCTTCATCACAGCCAGGCGCGCGTCGCGGTTGCGGTACTCGGGGTGGATGGGCTCGAGCGCGCCGAAGGCGTCGCGGATCGAGAGACCCGCCTTGTTCTTGCCCTGGTAGTAGTCGTCGAGGCAGCCCGGCCGCGCCACGGGATCGAAGGTCGGATTCGGGATGAAGCGGTTCACGCGGCCCCCGACGAGCAGCTCCTTGCGGCCGTTCACGACGGCCCAGTCCATGCAGCGCCGGCGCATCTTGCGGTCCAGATGGCGCGTGAATGCGTCCTCGGCCTCGTAGTAATGGTTGTCACCGTCGAAGAGCTCGAAGGGGAGTTGCGCCATGGGTTCCTCGGTCGCGCCAGGGTAGACGACGGTCAAGCCGGCTGCGCGAGCCACCGAAGAGCGCGGCGTGGTCACGCCGCCTCCGCTCGTCTGGGTGGGCTTCGCCGCGTTCTTCGTGGTGTCGCTCTGGGTCGGCCTGCGCCTCGTGGCGCTCTGGCTGCGCACCGGGCGCTTGCCCGAGCTCCTGATCGGCGTCGGCGTGCTCGGGATCGGACCGGTGGGCTTCGGCTTCCAGACCGTGGCGCTGATCGTCGCCGACGCCTCTCGCGCCGAGGCGTTGGCCGTGGCGAGCGCGCTCGCCCTCGCCCTCGGCGTCTGGGCGAAGCTCGTGTTCAACTGGCTCGTCTACCGGCGCGGCAGCCGGCCCGCGCTCGCCGCGCTCGTCTCCCTTTGCCTGGCCGTGGGCCTGCTCCTCTACGACCAGCCGCGGGACGGGAGCTTTCTCGCCGGCGTGCGCGACGTCCGCTTGGCGAGCGCGCGTGGAGCGCTCCAAGCGATCGCCCTGGGCTGGGGCGCGCTCGAGGCGCTGATCTACTGGCGGCGGCTGAAGCGCCGCCTGCCGCTGGGCCTCGCCGACCCGGTGATCGCCAACCGCTTCGCGCTCTGGGGCCTGGCCGCCGGGGCCGCCTGCCTGGGGACCGCGATCGGCGTGCTCTACTCGGCGCTCACCGGCCACGCCTTCCTCGACAGCCCGGCGATCCTCGCGAGCTCCTCGGTCCACGGTCTGGTCGCGGCCTGCAGCATGTGGCTCGCCTTCGTGCCGCCGCGCCGCTACGTGCGCTGGATCGCCGGCGACGCCGCGACCGCCTGGCCTGCTCCCGCCCCGGGTCCGAGCCGGGCCTCCATCCCGCCGCCCGAGGCGTAGGATGAGCGCGGGAGGGAGCCATGGGAGAACGCGACGGCCAGCCGGCCCCGCAGCGCAGCCATCAGATCCTGATCGTCGGCGGCGGCACCGCGGGCATCACCGTCGCCGCGCGGCTGCGGCGCGCGCGCGCCGGGCTCGACATCGCGATCGTGGAGCCCTCGGCGAAGCACTACTACCAGCCGCTCTGGACGCTGGTCGGCGCCGGCGTCGTGAAGAAGGAGGTCTCCGAGCGCGACCAGCAGCCACTGATCCCGCCCGGTGTCACTTGGATCCGCAGCTCCGTCGAGGCGTTCGATCCCGAGCGCAACCGGGTCGTGACGACGCGCGGAGAGCAGCTCCGCTACGAGTGGCTGGTGGCCTGTCCGGGAATCCAGCTGAACTGGGACGGCGTAAAGGGCCTCGCGCAGTCGCTGGGTCGCGACGGCGTGTGCAGTAACTACGCCTACGAGCAGTGCGAGCGCACCTGGGACACGATCCGGAGCTTCAAGGGCGGCACGGCGCTCTTCACCATGCCGCCGCCCCCGATCAAGTGCGCGGGCGCGCCGCAGAAGATCATGTACCTCGCGGACGACTACTTCCGCCGGAGCGGGGTGCGCGACAAGACGAAGATCGTCTACGTCGCGGGCACGCCCTCGATCTTCTCGGTGAAGGAGTTCGCGGCGACGCTCGACCGGGTGTGCGCCCGCAAGGACATCGAGCGCCACTTCAAGCACAAGCTCGTCGAGCTCTCGCCCGAGCGCCGCGAGGCGCGCTTCGTTCACACCGAGACGCAGGAGGAGATGCGCATCTCCTACGACATGATCCACGTGACGCCGCCCCAGGGCGCGCCCGACGTCGTGAAGAAGAGCCCGCTCGCCGACGCCGCGGGCTGGGTCGAGGTGGACAAGCACACGACCCGTCACACGCGCTTCCCGAACGTGTTCGCGATTGGGCGACGCGAGCAGCCTCCCGACCTCGCGCACCGGCGCGGCGATCCGCAAGCAGGCGCCGGTGCTGGTGGCGAACCTGCTCGCGGCGCTGGACCAGCGCGCCGCGAGCGCGCGCTACGACGGCTACGCGGCCTGCCCGATCCCCACCGGCTACGGGAAGCACGGGAAGCTGCTGCTCTGCGAGTTCGACTACGACCTGAAGCCCACGCCCT
The DNA here is from genome assembly GCA_963716275.1 of uncultured delta proteobacterium. Lineage (GTDB taxonomy): Bacteria > Myxococcota_A > UBA9160 > UBA9160 > UBA6930 > VGRF01. The sequence goes on from CAVQTC010000002.1 coordinate 242,398, forward strand.
CGATCCCGCTGCTCGACACGACGAAGGAGCAGCGCCTGCTCTATCCGCTCAAGCGCTACGGCTTGCCAGCGCTCTACTGGCACGGGATGCTGCGCGGCCTGGCCTGAGCGGAGCGGCGCCATTGGACATCCGCGACGGACTCTGCGACGCGATCGGCAACACGCCGCTGATCCGCCTGCGCAAGGCGTCGGAGCTCACCGGCTGCACGATCCTCGGCAAGGCCGAGTTCACGAATCCGGGCGGCTCGGTGAAGGACCGCGCGGCGCTCTACATCATCCGTGAGGCCGAGCGGAGCGGAGCGCTGCGGCCGGGCGGGCTCATCGTAGAGGGCACCGCGGGCAACACCGGCATCGGCCTCGCGCTGGTGGGCAACGCGAAGGGCTACCGCACGCTGATCGTGATCCCCGAGACGCAGAGCCAGGAGAAGAAGGACGCCCTGCGCCTGTGCGGGGCCACGCTGCGCGAGGTGCCGGCGGTCCCCTTCAAGGACCCCAACAACTACGTGAAAGTCGCCGAGCGGCTCGCCGGCGAGCTCGCGGCGCGCGAGCCCCAGGGCGTGCTCTACGCCAACCAGTGGGACAATCTCGCCAATCGCGACGCCCACGAGCAGGGCACCGGCCCCGAGATCTGGCGGCAGACCGAGGGTCGCATCGACGGCTTCGTGTGCGCGATCGGCACGGGCGGCACGCTCGCCGGGGTCGCCGCCTTCCTGAAGCGGCAGCGCCCGAGCATCCAGGTGGCGGCGGCCGACCCGGAGGGCGCCGCCATGTACGAATGGTTCACCCACGGCGAGCTGAAGAGCGAGGGCAGCTCGATCACCGAGGGCATCGGCCAGGGGCGCATCACCGGCAACCTGAAGGGCCTGCGCGTGGACTGCGCCTATCGAGTGCCCGACGCCGAGGCGCTGCCCGTGCTCTTCGACCTGCTCGCCGAGGAGGGGCTCTGCCTGGGCGGCTCCTCGGGCATCAACGTGGCGGGCGCGATCCGCCTCGCGCGCGATCTCGGCCCGGGCAAGACGATCGTCACGATCCTCGCGGACTCGGGCGCGCGCTATCAGTCGAAGCTCTGGAACCCGGCCTTCTTGCGCGGCAAGGGCCTGCCGGTTCCCGCCTGGCTCGTCGGGGACGGGGACGTTCGTTTACGAAGTTTGCGAGGCTAACCTAGCCGCATCGTCTTCGTTCGTTGGCCTCGTAAACTTCGTCCACGACGTCCCCAGAGGAGCCTCCATGCCCGCCCTCCGCAACGTGGTCCTGGTCGATGGCGCCCGCACCGCTTTCGCGCGCGGCGCGAAAGGCAAGCTCGTGGCCACGCGCCTCGACGAGGCCGGCGCGCGCGTGATCCGCGCGCTGCTCGAGCGCAATCCCAAGGTGAAGGACTCGCTGATCGAGGACGCCGGCCTCGGGAACGTGGGGGGCTACGGCGAGTTCACGGGACTCGGCGTCATGTGCCGCCTCGCGGGCCTGCCCCTCGAGGTGTGCAGCTTCAACACGAATCGCCAGTGCGGCTCCTCGATGGAGACCCTGCATCGCGTCGCCATGTCGATCATGGTCGGGTCCACGGACTGCGGCCTCGCGCTCGGCGTCGAGCGCATGGGCCGCGGCCTGGGCGGCGGCCCGCAGCTCCCGCCCACGCGCGTCACCAAGCTGAACCCGCGCCTCTTCCAGATGAACGAGGTGCAGAAGCGGATGGCGCCGGATCACGGCCAGACCTTCTCGGTCCCGTTCCCGGACTACATCCTGAACTCCCCGCCGCTCCAGGCGATGGTGCAGACCGCGCAGAACGCCGCTGAGTGTTACGGGCTCACGCGCGCCGAGCTCGACGCCTTCTCCGCCGAGAGCCACCGCAAGGCGCACGCTGCGACCGAGGCCGGCATCTACAAGGACGAGATCGTGCCCCTCGAGGTCGAGGATCCGGTGTACGACGAGAAGGGCAACTGGGTCGAGGCGGAGACCGGACCCAAGGTGCTGTTCGAGCGCGACGAGTGCATTCGGCCCGACACCACGGCCGAGAAGCTCGCCGCCCTCCAGCCCGTGAAGGGCGTGATCAGCTTCGGCGCGAAGGAGATCGTGATCACGGCGGGCAACTCCTGCCCGACCAACGACGCGGTCTCGGCCGCGCTGCTGATGAGCGAGGAGCTCGCGATCAAGCTGGGTCTCACGCCCCTCGCGCGCATCGTCGGGCTCGGCGTCGCCGGCGTAAAGCCCCAGGTGATGGGCTTGGGCCCGATTCCGTCCACCAAGAAGGCGCTGAAGCACGCGGGCATCTCTTCGGACAAGATCGACCGCGTGGAGTTCAACGAGGCGTTCGCCGCGCAGGTGCTGCCGAGCTGCAAGGATCTCGGCATCCCGCTCGGCAAGGTGAACGTGAACGGCGGCTCGATCGCGATCGGGCACCCGCTCGGCGCCACCGGTGCCCGGCTGGTCACCACGGTCGCCAAGGAGCTGCGCCGCTCGAACACGCGCTACGGCCTCGCGACGCAATGCATCGGCGCAGGCATGGGGATCAGCACGATCCTAGAGCGCATGGACTGAGAATCGAAATCTCGGGGTCAGACCCCGAAATTTCGATCTTGGATCAGGCCTTCGGCGCGAGCATGGGCGCCGGGAACGCGTCCGGCGGGAGGCCGCGGTCCTTGAGCTCTTTCTGGATCTCGGTGGTGATCGCGGCGAGGGTGGCGGCCATCAGCTGGCCGCGCGACGCCACGGCTGACTTGAGGCTCGCCTCGCGCGCCTCGTTGGTGCGCTGGTAGCGCGGCATCACGTAGCGCGCGATCAGCTCGTAGGAGCGACGCTTCTTCGCCCACTCGGCCCAGTTGTGGTCCAGCATCAAGAGCGTGCCGAAGCCGCCGCTCTGCTGGGTGAGCCTATCGATCTGGGCGGCCGCATCGTCCGGGTCGCCGATCACGGCGAGCCCGATGTCGGTGAGGATGCGCGCGGCCTCCGCGACCGGCACGCCCTGGGGCACGAGCGGGAGCGCGCCCACCTCCTGGAAGTAGTAGATCCACTTCGGCAGGCCGAAGGCCACGTCGGCGAGCGCCTCGGCCCGCGTCTCGGCGATGTGCATGGGCGCCACCAGCCGCCAGCTCGCGCGCGAGACGGTCTTCCCGAACTCGCTCGCGCGGCGCTCGCAGAATCTCCCAGTTCGCCCCGAGCGCGTTGAAGCCACCGGTGCTGGTCGCCCCCACCGAGAGGAGCCCGAGGCCGTGCTTGCCGGCGGCGCGCGCGCCCGCCGGCGAGACCTGCGAGGCCACCGCGATCTCCACGTGGGGGAGCGTGTAGGGCGCGAGCTGGAGGCGCGCCTCGCGCAGCTTGAACCAGTCGCCGTCGTGGCTCACGGTCTCGCCGGAGAGCAGCGGCACGAGCACGCCGATCGCCTCGTCCATCATGTCGCGCTGGCGCGCGACCTCGATGCCCATCATCGCCGCGTCCGAGGGCAGCGCGCCCGGGCCCACGCCGAACATGGTGCGGCCGCGCGTCAGGTGATCGAGCTGCATGATGCGGTCGGCGAGCATCAGCGGGTGGTGGTAGGGGAGGGAGGAGACGCCCGTGCCCAGCCGGATGCGGCGCGTGCGCTGCGCGGCGGAGGCGATCATCAGCTCGGGCGAGGCGATGATCTCGTAGCCCGCCGAGTGGTGCTCGCCGAACCAGGCCTCGTCATAGCCCTGCTGCTCCATCCACTCGACCAGCTCGAGGTCGCGCTCGAGAGCGCGCGTGGGGTTCTCGTCCACGGGATGGAACGGGGCGATGAAGGCGCCAAAACGCAGTCGCGGCATCGGGAGCTCCTCGCAGCGCGCGCGACGGTAGCAGGGGCGCTGTACCCTCGTGGCTCGCCCGGGAGGGTGCCATGAGCGATCCGCGATCGGTGACGATGGGCGTGCTGATCTTCGACGATGCCGAGGAGCTCGACTTCGTGGGCCCGTGGGAGGTGTTCGCGAGCCTGTTCTCTGCGGAGCCCGCTCTCGGGCGCATCGTGACCATCGCGGAGCGCGCTGGCACGATCCGCTGCGCGAAGGGCCTGCGTGTGATTCCAGACCATGCGCTCGACGACGCGCCCGAGGTCGACGTGTTGCTCGTGCCGGGCGGTCAGGGGACGCGGCGCGAAGTGAGCAACGCGCGGCTGATCGAGTGGATTCGCAAGGTTGGCGCGCGCTGTCAGTGGGTGACGAGCGTGTGCACAGGAGCGCTCCTGCTCCACGAGGCGGGCTTTGCGCGCGGTAGGCGCGTGACCACCCACTGGAGCTTCGTCGAGCAGCTCCGCGCGCGCGGCGACGTGACGGTGCTCGACGGGCCGCGCTACGTGCGCGACGGAAACGTCGTGACCGCGGCCGGCGTCTCGGCGGGCATCGACATGGCCCTCTGGCTGGCGGGCCAGCTCTTCTCGCCCGAGGTCGCGCGCCGCATCCAGCGCTACATCCAATACGATCCCGCGCCGCCCTACACGGCCGAGACCTGAGCGCGCCAGCGCTGCTCGGTCCCGCCCGCGCTCAGGCGGGGAGCTCGTCGCTGCCCTCGTACCGGTAGGGCTGGAAGAGCAGCGTCTGGACGTAGCGCTCGCCGAAGTCGGGCACGATCGTCACCACGAGCTTCCCGCGGTTCTCCGGCTCCCCCGCGTAGCGCAGCGCCGCCGCCACGTTCGCGCCGGCCGAGATGCCGCCGAGGATGCCTTCCTCCCGCGCGAGCCGGCGCGAGGTCGCGAGCGCCTCTTCGTCGCTCACGCAGATCACGCGGTCCACGAGCGCCGTGTCGAGCACGGCGGGCACGAAGCCCGCGCCGATGCCCTGGATGCGGTGGCTGCCGCCGCGCCCCTCGGACAAGACGGGGCTCGTGAGCGGCTCCACCGCGATCGCCTGGAAGCTCGGGCGCTGCGGCTTGATTCGGCGCGCCACCCCCGTGAGCGTGCCCCCGGTGCCGACCCCGGCTACGAGCGCGTCGACCCGCCCGTCCGTGTCGTCCCAGATCTCGCGGCCGGTGGTCTCCTCGTGCACGAGCGGGTTCGCCGGGTTCTCGAACTGTTGGGGCATGAAGGCGTCCGGGAGCTGGTCACGGATCTGCTTGGCCCGCTCGACCGCTCCGCGCATGCCCTGCGCGGCGGGCGTGAGGACCAGCTTCGCCCCGAAGGCGCGCAGCGTCACGCGGCGCTCGGGGCTGTAGTTGTCGGGCATCACGAGCACGCAGGGATAACCCTTCACCGCGGCGACGAACGCCAGCGCGATCCCGGTGTTCCCGCTGGTGGGCTCGACGATCACCGTCTTCCCCTGGCGCAGGGCTCCGCGCCGTTCTGCGTCCTCGATCATCGCGAGCCCGATGCGATCCTTCACGCTGCTGGCGGGATTGCGGCTCTCGAGCTTTGCCAAGATCAGGGCGTCGGTGCCTTGTGCGATCCGGTTCAGCCGCACGAGCGGCGTGCTGCCGATCAGCTCGGTGACGTCGCTGGCGAAGCGCATGGTCGGCCTCCTCGAGCCCCGACCCTACCGCCGCCGAGCGGCGCCTGGCACTGATGGCGTGCCTAGGATTCGCATAGGGCGTGAGCTCGCCCGCGGGCCTGCTAGCGTGCCCGCCATGACGAACCGAGAGCTTCCCGCCGTCGCCCTCGCGGCCGTTCCCGGCCGCCGCAAGCGCACCCTCGAGCTGGCCCAGGAGCTCGAGCGCCGGGGCTATGCCGGCATCTACTGCGCGAGCTTCGGCGACGGGCTCGCGCTCTGTCAGGCGATCGCGCAGTCGACCACGCGCATCCCCTTCGGCACCGCGATCGCGAATCTCTACACGCGCCACGTGGTGGACTACGCGCAGACCGCGTCGTTCATCCACGAGCTCTCGGGGGGCCGCTTCTACTTCGGCGTGGGCGTCTCGCACGGCCCGGTGAACGATCGACTCGGTGTGAAAGTCGGGAAGCCGCTCGCCGACGCGCGACGCTTCGCCGAGCAGTACAAGGCGGCGCCCCGCGTCGGTGAGCTCGCGCCGCTCGTGCTCGCGGCATTGCGCAAGAAGATGGTCGCGCTCGCCGGCGAGGTCGCCGAGGGCGTCGTGTTCGCGAACACCACGCGCTCGACGCTGCCCGACGCGCTCTCGGCCCTGCCCGCCGCCAAGCGCGCCGACCCGCGCTTCTACATCGGGAACATGATCCCGACCTGCATCAGCGACGACCGCGCCGCTGCGGCCGCCGTGAACCGCCGCACCTTCGTCATGTACCTGACGCTTCCCAATTACCGGAACGCCTGGCGCGACGCCGGCTACGCCTCGGAGATCGGCGCGGTCGAGAAGGCGCTCGCCGCGGGCGAGCGCGGCGAGAAGCTCGCCGAGCTGATGGGCGAGCGCTGGCTCGCGGACGTCTCGCTGTTCGGCAGCGCCAAGCAGGTGCGCGAGGGCTTCGAGGCCTGGCTCGACGCCGGGCTGCGCACGCCGATCCTGGTGCCGTCCTCCGCCAAGGGCAACCAGCTGGTCGCCTTCGAGGAGCTCTTTGCCGCCTTTGCGTGAGCCGGCCAGGCGCCTGCGCGCGCTGCTCGCCGAGCCGCGCCTGCGCGTCATGCCCTGTTGTTGGGATGCGCTTTCGGCGCGCCTGATCGAGCGCGCGGGCTTCCCGCTCACTTTCATGAGCGGCTTCGCGGTGGCGGCCGCGCGCCTCGGGCTCCCCGACACGCAGCTCATCTCCTACGCGGAGATGCTCGACCAGGGCCGCAACCTGTGCGGCGCCGTCGCGATCCCGGTGATCGGGGACGCCGACACCGGCTACGGGAACGCGCTGAACGTGAAGCGCACGCTGCACGGCTACGCCCAGGCCGGCTTTGCGAGCGCAATGATCGAGGACCAGCTCGCGCCCAAGCGCTGTGGCCACACGCGCGGCAAGGAGGTGGTGGCGCGCGCCGAGGCGCTGGCGCGGGTGCGCGCCGCTTGCGACGCGCGCGACGAGGGCGCGGGCCTGCTCGTGCTCGCGCGCACCGACGCGCGCGCGACGCTCGGGCTCGACGAGGCGCTCGCGCGCGCGCAAGCCTTCGCCGACGCCGGCGCGGACATCCTGTTCGTGGAGGCGCCCACCAGCGAGGCCGAGCTCGAGCAAGTCGCGCGCGCGCTCGAGGGCCGCGTGCTGATGGCCAACCTGGTGGAGGACGGCGACACGCCGCTCCTCCCGCACGCGCGCCTCGCGGCGCTGGGCTTCCGCATCGCCGCCTATCCGCTCACGCTGCTCGAGGTGAGCGCCCGCTCCGTCGAGCGCGCACTCGCGGCGATGGCGCGCGGCGCCCACCCCGAGGCCGCCGAGCGCCTGTCCTTCGCCGAGCTGCGCGAGCTGGTGGGCTTCGGCGCCTACGACAGCGCGGCGGCGCGCTACCGCGCATAGTCGAGGGCGAAGCGTGTCGCGGTGCTGAAGCGCATGAGCTGCGCGGCCGCTGGGGGCTTGCTCGGCTCCGCCGCCGCGGCGACGCGCAGCTCCGCCTCGACGCAGTCGCCGCGCACGCGTAGCGCTGCCAAGCGCGCGCGCGGGTCCACGCCTTGCGCGGCGGCCTCGAGGCCGCGCCCCTCGCCCCGGGCGAGCAGGCCGAGCCAGCCCGGCGCGGCGGCGTCGAGCAGCCCGGGCTCCTCGGCCCGCAGCCGCACGCCCACGAGCTCGCCTTCGACGTGGAGCTCGCGCGCGAGCGCCGGCGGCAGCGCAGCGCAGAGCCCGAGCACGCGCGCCACCGCAAGGGGCCCGCTGCCGGCGTCGAGCGCCGCGGCCAGGCGCTGCGCCCCCACGTAGGCGGCGCCCGTCCACTGGGCGGCGAGCGCCTCGCGCGCGCGCGCCAGGCCGAAGTGCTCGGCGAGCGCGAGCTCCGCGGAGCTCGCGAGCAGGTGCTGCTGGAAGAGGAACTCGCGCACCACCGCCGCGAGCGTCGCGCTCGAGAGGAGCGCGAGCCGGAACTCGGGATCGACCGGGCCCCGGTAGTCCGTCCAGCCCGCGTCGCGCTCGGGGGCGCGCGGGTTCGCAGCGCGCGCGAGCGGCAGCGCCGCCACGGCGCGGGTGTTCTTCGCGGGGCCGACGGGCTCGTTCGCGTCGTCGATGGCGATCGTCCAGTGGCAGTGGGGGTGGCGATCGGCCGGAGTGCGCGGCGGCCGATGGATCGGCCGCACGCGCGCGCGCGGATTGGTGGCGTAGGCCGTCGCGTCGAAGGTCGGGTCCTCGATCGTGTGGCACATGCCGATCACGCGGGACTCGCCGTGGGGCTCGACGTCCATCAGCGCCCCGCAGTGGCGCAGCCAGAACTCGGCGTGGCGCTCGTCGCTTATCCGCCAGCCCACGTCCATGTACTGGTGGGGGAACCCGCAATCGAGCTGCAGCGCCTTCACGATCGCGACGACCGAGTCGCCCTCGATCCCCATCAGCCGGCGCATGCGCGCGGTGTAGACCGGGCTCGCCCCCATCCACTCGTCGATCGCGACTCGGTCGACCACGTTCGCGTCGCGGGCGGCCAGGAACACCTGCGGCATGAGCGCGCGGTCGAGCAGGTGGCCGACGAGCATGGTCTCGAGCGCCACCCGCAGGAGCTCGGGGCGGGAGAGCTCATCGAACGCCGAGACCCCATCGCGCACTGTCGATCTCCCGAGAATCGAAATTTCGGGGTCAGACCCCGGGATTTCGATTCTCGCCTAGACCAGGTGCTCTTGCTTCACGCGCGAGGTCGCGGCGAGCGCGAGCAGCGCCGCGCCCGCCGCCAGCACCGTCCCGTGCAGGGAGAAGCGCGTGCCGAGCGCCGCCGCGCAGTCGCCGAGCGTGATCGCCAGGCGGCTGCCCATCGAGATCGCCGAGAGCGCGGTGGCGCGCCGCTCGGAGGGGATGTGGCGGTTCAGGTCCGCCGAGAGCAGCGGCGCGCGCGAGAGGCCGAAGCCGAACACGCAGAGGATCAGCGGGATCACCGCCCAGGGCGAGCGCGCCAGCGCGAGCCCCAGGTAGGCGGCCCCCGCCAGCGCGGGGAAGAGGCGCAGCATGCGGAGGCGCGAGCCGAGCGCGCTCTGCAGCCGGCCCGCGGTCTGGAGGACGACGATCTGCACGCTCGAGAGGCCCACGTGCACGGCGCCGAACCAGCGCACGGGCACACCGGCCGCCTCGAGCAGCGGCTGATAGAGCCAGATCGCGAGGAAGCTGACCGCATTCACCGCGATCATGTCGAGCGCGAGCACGCGCAGCGCGGGCGTCGCCCACACGTGCCCTGCGCCCTCGCGCAGGATCTGGCGCCAGGTGACCTGCGTGCGGGCGCGCTCGCTGCGCGGCGGCTCCGTGAGCGCGAGGCCCACCACGGCGGCGAGCGCCATCGGGATCACCTGGCAGGCGACCGTTGCGCGCAGCCCGAGCCACTGGTTCAGGAACGAGCCGCCGATCGGCCCGATCACGAGGCCGGCCAGGCGAAACGACTGCGCGTGGGCGAAGACGCGCGCGGCCTCGGCGGTGCGACCCGTGGCCGCGAGGCTGTCGTAGACCAGCGCCTCGTCGGCGCCCGAGGCCAGCGCCGTCCCCAGCGCGACCACGAACTCGGCCAGCAGGAAGACCTCGAAGCGCGGCACGGAGACGTAGATCGCCACGCCGAGCGCGCCGAACGCGTAGCCCAGCAGGATGGACGCCTTGCGGCCGAAACGGTCGGCCACGCCGCCGGTCGGCACCTCGAGCGCCGAGACCCAGGAGAAGAACCAGGCGTTCATGAGCAGGATCTCGCCCAGCGAGAGCCCGCCCCAGTCGCGAAAGAACGGGATCAGCACCGCCGTCAGGAAGTGCATCTGGTAGAGGAGCCGGGTCGCGTAGAGGACGGGCAGGTTGCGCGCGAGGCGCGCCCCGGGGCTCATCGCGCGGCGCGCAGCACGGCGCCCTCGCAGGGCGCGAGCTCGACCCGCGCGAGGCTCGCCGGGAGCGCGGCGCCCGCGCGCGTGCGCAGGCCCCCCGCCGGCGCCCCTTCGCCGAGGGCGCAGGTCGCGGGCTCTTCGCCGAAGTTGAGCGCGATCGCGAAGCGCTCGCCGCCGAGCGAGCGCTCGAAGGCCCACACCGCGTCGGGCGCGGGCAGGCTCCGCTGCTCGCCGCGCGCGAGCGCCGGGTGGGCGCGGCGCAGCGCGATCAAGGCGCGGTAGAGGTGGAGGAGCGAGCTCGGGTCGGTGCGCTGCGCGGCCACGTTGTACCGCGCGCAGTCGCCGATCGGGAGCCAGGGCTCTCCCGCGCTGAAGCCCGCGCCGGGGCCCGCCTCCCACTGCATGGGCGTGCGGCAGCCGTCGCGCGAGAGCGACGGATGCAGCGTGCGCGCCAGCGGGTCCCGCATGCGCTCGGGCGGCACCGCCACCTGGCGCATGCCGATCTCCTCGCCCTGATAGAGGAAGGGCGTGCCGCGCAGGGTGAGCAGCATCAGCGCCGCGAGCCGCGCGCGCTCGTCTCCCCAGCGCGGATGGTCGTAGCGGCTCGCGTGGCGCACGGCGTCGTGGCTCGAGAGCACCTGGTCCGGCCAGCCGGACTCGGGGACCAGCGCGAGGAAGCGCTCCGCCTCGCCGCGGAACGCGGCCGCCGACCAGGGCGCGTTCAGGAAGGAGAAGTTGAAGGCGAGCTGGAGCTCGTCGCCGCGGCCGTAGTAGCGCGCCACCTTCGACGGATCCATCAGGTAGACCTCGCCCACCGCCATGCGCTCGGGGTACGCGTCGAGCACGCGGCGGATGCCGCGCAGGAGCTCGTGCACGTCCGGGTGGTTCTCGTCGTGCACGTGCTGCTGCGACCCGTAGCCCTGGCCCGCTCGCCCGGGCAGGAGCGGGTTGTCGCGCAGCGCGGGGTCCTTCGCGAGCCGGTGGACCACGTCGATGCGGAAGCCGTCGACGCCGCGCTCGAGCCAGAAGCGCAGCACGCCGTGCATCGCGTCGCGCACGGCCGGGTTGCGCCAGTCGAGGTCGGGCTGCTCCTTCAGGAAGGAGTGGAGGTAGTACTGGCCGGTCGCCGGGTCGAGCGTCCAGGCCGGGCCGCCGAACACCGAGACCCAGTTGTTGGGCGGGCCGCCGCCCGGCGCCGGGTCGCGCCAGACGTACCAGGCGCGCTTCGCGCTCGCCCGGCTCGCCCGCGACTCGCGGAACCAGGCGTGCTGCTCCGAGGTGTGGTTCGGGACCCAGTCGAGGATCACGCGCAGGCCGCGCGCGTGGGCCGCCGCGAGCAGCGCGTCGAAGTCGGCGAGCGTGCCGAAGCAGCGGATCGATCGCGCAGTAGTCGGAGACGTCGTAGCCGAAGTCCGCCATCGGCGACGGGAAGAGCGGCGAGAGCCAGAGCGCATCGACGCCGAGCCAGGCGAGGTGGTCGAGCCGCGCGCGGATGCCGGCGAGATCGCCGATGCCGTCGCCGTTCGCGTCCAGGAAGGAGCGCGGGTAGATCTGGTAGACGACGCCGTCGCGCCACCAGAGCCGCGCGCTCATCGGCCCACGAGCCAGGCGCGGTCGTGCGCTCGCGACTCGCGCGGTGTGGGCGAGCCGCACGGGCGTGATCGAGACCACGCCGCGCTTCGCGGCGACCACGTCGGCGCCGCGCAGGCTCGCGTCGCCCCGCCGCACCATGCCGCCGAACTCGTGGGTAGTAGAGGCCCGGGCTGCGCGCGGTAGAAGACGCGGTCGTAGCCCACGCGCCCGAGCTCGGTGAGCTCGCGCGGCGTCTCGGGCCCCGCGCCGAACGGGAAGTTCACGTTGAGCAGATCGACGCCGCGAGGCCAGCCGCGCTGCCGCACGCGCGCGACCAGCTCGGCGCTGAGCGCGGCCGCGCGCTCCCAGCCGGCGCGCGCGGCGGGCAGGCGCGCTTCGGCGGCCCAGCCCTCGTGATCCGCTAGCACGCCGCTCGAGAGCGCGATCGCCGGCAGCCCCGCGATCCAGCCCTCCACCGCTCCGCCCACGGTCCCGCTCGAGAGGAAGAAGGCGAGGCCGTGGTTGAAGCCCAGGTTGATGCCCGAGACCACGAGCTCGGGCGGCGACTCGAAGAGCGCGTGGACGCCGAGCTGCGTGCAGTCCGCCGGGCTGCCGCTCGTGCGCCAGATCTCGCAGCCCTCGCGATCCGCGCGCTCGACCCGCACGTCCTCCCAGCGCGTGATCGCCTTCCCGATCCAGGAGCGCTCGCGGTCGGGCACCACCGCGCGCACCGGCGCGAGGGCGGCGAGCGCGCGGATCAGAGGCACCAGCGACGGCGAGCCGTAGCCGTCGTCGTTCGTGACGAGGATGAAGCCCATGCTCGGCGCGCGCGGCCTAGGCCTCACCCGCCAGGAGCGCGCGCCCGATCACCTTGAGCTCGAGGATGGGCTTCACGCCCTCGAAGATCGGGAGCACCTGCGCGTCCACCACGTAGCGGCTGATCGGATACTCCTCGGCGTAGCCCCAGCCCCCGTGCATCAGCTGCCCCGCCTGGGCCACCTCCACCGCGATGTCGCAGGCGAGCAGCTTCGCCTGGGCGGCGAACGGCGCTGCTGCGCGCTCGTCCTCGTCCATCGCGGGCGCCGCCGCGTAGCTGATCGCGCGCGCGGCGAGCAGCCGCGCCGCCATCCGGCCGAGCGTGTACTGGGTGAGCTGGTATTCGGCGATCGGGCGGCCGAACTGATTGCGGCCCGCGACGTACTTCGCGGTCTCCTCGAGCGCGGCGCTCGCCAGGCCGCACGCGCGGCCCGCGGTCTGCAGGCGCCCGGCCGCGAAGCCGCCCATCTGGAGGTAGAAGCCCTTGCCGATGCCCTGCTCCCCGCCCACCAGGTTCGAGCCGGGCACGAAGTAGCGCTCGAAGCTCAGCGTGAAGGAGTGCATGCCGCGGTAGCCGGGCGTCGCGTCGGCCTTGCCGACCAGGCGCCCGCCGCCGGGCTGCTCGATCTCGAAGGCGTGCCCGGGGCGGCGGGGCTTGGGCACGATGAAGAGCGAGAGCCCGCGCGCGCCGCGCGCCGGGTCCGGATCGGTGCGCGCGAGCAGGGCGAGCACGTCGGCCCGGCCGGCGAAGGTGCACCAGGCCTTGGGGCCGTGGATGAGCCAGCCGGCCTGGCCACCGACACTTTCCGGTGTCGCGCGGCACTTCACGCTCGCGACGTCGCTCCCCACGTCGGGCTCGGTGACCGAGACGCCGACCATCACCTCGCCCGAGGCGAGGCGCGGGAGCCAGTGGCGCTTCTGCTCCTCGGTCCCGCCCTGGAGCAGCGCCTTGGTGAGGATCTCGGGCCGCGTGATCAGCGAGCCGGCGCCCGCCAGCGAGGCGCGCGAGAGCTCCTCGGTGGTGAGCATCATGGCGAGATTGCCGAGCTCGTGGCCGCCGTAGCGCTCCGGGATCGAGAGGCCGAAGTAGCCGAGCTCGCCCATCTTCGCGATCAGGCTCTCGGGGATGTCCTCGTCCTTCCGGTGCAGGGCCTCGGCCAGCGGCAGCACCTCCTGCGCCGCGAACTCGCGCACCGACGCGCGCACCTGCTCGAGGGTCTCGTCGAGGGGCGGCTCGCTGCGGCCCTTCGCCTCGATGGCGAGGGCCCCGATCCGGCGCAGGCGCACCTCGCTCCCGAGCCGGCGCAGGCTGGCTCGCACCGGCGCAGGCAGCGCCGCCTCTAGCGCTGCCTCGCCGATCCCGAGCTCGTCGACGGCCGGCTCCAGCCGGGCGCGCGCGCTCGCGATCAGCTCCGCGACGGCGGCGCCCGCCGAAAGCCCAAGCATTTCCGAGAGGTTCCCGGCTTCCCGCAGCCCCCGCGCCAGCTCGACCACGCTGTCGGCTGTGCGCAGCTCGGTGGCGGCGTAGGCGATCCGCTCGGTCAGGACCTGGTGGTCGTCGATCCGCTTGCCCTGGTCGGTGAGCGAGCGGCCCCGCTCGAGCACCGGCTCGAGCAGCCGTGCCGCCGCCGTGCGCGCTGCCTCGAGCGCCTCGAAGTCGCTGCCAGACCCCTCGCGAGCCATATATTTGTGATTCCTCTCACAACTTCCGTCGCTGAACGTCGTAGGATACCAGCGCCTTGCCGGCGGTCCGCGCCGGAAGTGATCGACACAGTCGAGGAGGAGAAATGTCGAAGGGTTCTCTCCGCTCCCTAGGTTGGGGGGCGACGCTTGCAGTGGGACTTCTCGCGCTCGGCGCTTGCGGCCAGCAGAGTCAGGAGAAGGCGGCCGACGCGGCCGCCACCGCAGCCGACGCCGCGAGCACGGCGGCCGACGCCGCGGGCACCGCGGCGAGCGAGGCTGCCACCGCGACTACGGACGCCGCGGCAGCGGCGAGTGACGTCGCGGCCGATGCGGCCCAGTCGGCGAGCGACGCCGCGGCCTCGGCGGACGCGGCAGCGACCGACGCGGCGAACGCCGCGGGCGCGCGGCCGACCGCGGGCGACGCGGCGGCAGTCGACAAGGCTGCCGACGCGGCCAGCTCCGCCACGGAAGAGGTGGTCGAGTAGGGTTCTCCCCGCTCGATTTCGCTTCGCATCTCGAGGAGCGCCGGTGCACACGCGCCGGCGCTCCTCTCATTTTGCGCGCCGGCGCAGCGCGCGCTCGAGGTCCGGTCAGAACCACTCGAGCAGGCGCTCGACCAGCGCGGGGCTCCCGAAGGCGATCCCGATGCCTCGGCCGCCGGCGCCCGGGGTGAGCGTCGCGCAGCGCCCGCCCGCCTCGGGGATCAGGGCCTGGGTGGCGGCGGCGTCCCAGAGGTTGATGCCGACGTCGACCATCGCGTCCACGCTGCCGTTCACGACCAGGGCGTGGCCGAAGGCGTCGGTGTAGCCGCGCAGCCGCGGGAGCTCGCGCGCCATGCGCTCGAAGCCTGCGCGCGCGCCGAAGTGGTCGAAGGCGAAGGGATCGCCGTGCGCAACGATCGCGCGCGCTGGATCGCGCTCCTGGGAGACGCGCACGGGTTGCCCGTTGCGGCGCACGCCGCCGCCGCGGTGGCCGAGCGTGCGCTCGCCCAGCGCGGGCAGATCGATCAGGCCGAGCACCGGCGCGCCCTCGTCGACGAGCGCGATCAGCGTGCCGTAGAGCGGGATGCCGCGCGTGAAGGCGACGGTGCCGTCGATCGGGTCGACGATCCAGCCGCGCGCGCTGGCGTCGCCTTCGGCGCCGTACTCCTCGCCCAGGATCGCGAGCTCGCGGTCGAACTCGCGCAGCACCGCGCGGATCGCGCGCTCGGCGGCGCGGTCCGCCTCGGTGACGGGGGAGCCGTCGCTCTTGGTCTCGACCGCGACGGCGCGAAAGCGCGGGAGGATCTCGCGCCGCGCCGCATCCGCGGCGGCCTCGGCGCAGCGCAGTGCCGCCGCGAGGTCGATGCGCTTCGCCACGCTCAGCCGAGCGCCGCGACCGGCGCCTCCACGACGTCGTAGCCCGCCTCGGCCGGGATCACGAGCACGCGGCCCGTGGGCCGCTCCTCGATGCGCGGGAGCACGGTCACGACCGGGACGCTGCGCGCCGCGCGCAGCGCGTCCGCGACGCGTTCGCTGCGGCCGAGCTTCTGGACCTGCATCAACGTCGGGAAGATGATCGTGCGCCGTCCGGCTGCCTGCTCGGCCTGGGCGTCCGCCGGCCGCGTCCACACCGAGTCCACGGACTCGCCGCCGTCGTGGAGCGCGAGCTGATCGGGCGGCGCCGCCACCAGGAAGAAGTGGGTGTCGAAGCGCTTGGGCATGAAGACCGGCGTGATCCAGTGCGCGAAGGGCACGAGCAGATCCGTCGCGAGCGAGAGGTCCTCGGCCAGGGCGAGCTCGCGCATGCTGCGCTCGCCCGCCTGGAGCGCCTTGCGGTGGCGCGCCTCGAGCTCGGCGAGGCGCGCGGCCGACACGAGCTCGCGCGCGCCGCGCGGCCGGGCGAGCAGCACGCCGGCCTCTTCGAACGTCTCGCGGATCGCGGCCACGCGGATGGCGCGCTCCTCCGCGGAGGCGGCGCCATCCACGAGCGCGGCCAGCGCGGGGTCGGCGTCGGCCTCGTCCACCTTGCCGCCGGGGAACACCATCGCGCCCGTCGCGAAGTCGATCTGGTGGTGGCGCTGCACCATGAAGACCTCGAGCCCGCGCGCGCCGTCGCGCACGAGCAGGATCGTCGCCGAGGGCTTCGCGAGCGCGGTCATGGCGCCTCCCGGTACCGTTGCGAAGCATGGCCGCGCGCGGATTGCATGTCGAGGTGCGGGGCGAGGGGCGAGCTGTCGCGCTGGCCCACGGCTTCGGCGGAAGCGCGCGCAACTGGCGCCCGCAAGTGCGCGCGCTCTCGCCTCGCTTCCGCGTGCTCAGCTACGACGCGCGCGGTCACGCGCGCAGCGCGAAGATCGCGAGCGAGAGCGAGGCGCGGCTGCCCGCCGCGGTCGCGGACCTCGCCTCGCTGGTGGCCGACGCCGGGCCGGGCGCCGTGGTGGGCGGCCTCTCGCTCGGCGCGGCCGTCGCGCTCGAGCTCGCCCTCGGCGCGGCGCGACCACCCGCCGGGCTCGTGCTCGCCGCGCCGCCGGCGGGCCCCGCCTCGGGCCGCGGCATCTCGGCGCGCGCGCTCGCCTTCGCAGAGGCCATCGAGCGGGAAGGCCTCGAGGGCGCCGGGGCGCGCTTCGTCTGGGGCGCCGAGAGCGGGCTCGATCCCGCCGGCGCGGCGCTCGTGCGCGCGGGCTTCCTCGAGCACGATGCGCGCTCGCTGGCGCTGCTCTTGCGCGAGCTGCTCGCGCGGCTCCCCGCGCCCGAGCAGCGCACCGCCGAGCTCGCGCGCCTCGCGCTGCCGACGCTCGTGGTGGTGGGCGCGCAGGACGCCGCCTCGCGGCCCAGCGCCGAGGCGCTCGCCGCCGCGATCCCGGGCGCGCGCCTGCGCGTGATCGCAGACGCGGGCCACGTCGTGAACCTCGCCCAGCCCGCGCGCTTCAACGAGGTGCTCCTCGAGTTCCTCGACGGGCTCGGCTCTGGGGACGTTCGTTGACGAAGTTTACGAGGCTGGCGAGTTCGCGACCGGGCGCGAAGTCGGGAGCCTCGTAAACTTCGTCAACGAACGTCCCCTAGGTCGCCCAGCGCACGCAGTCGGCGGAACGGGTAGATGCCGCTCGCGTGGCCGTCGCTCCATTCGATCTGGAGCGCGTAGCGTCCGACGCCCGTGATGCGCAGCGGCCGCACGTCTTCGGGCACCGAGCCCGGAGCGAGCCGCTCCTCGCCCGTCCACTCGTCGACGCACTGGGCGCAGCCGCAGGCGAGGCGCAGCTCGCGCACGTCGAGGGCGCTCTCGCTGCCGTCGGCCCAGGTGATGGCGAGCGTGCGCGGCCCGCGCTGCTCGATCTTGGTGGGCGTGGTGGCGAGTGTCGCCGCAGCGTCGGACATCGCGAGCGATGCTAGCCTGCGCGCCCCATGTCGACGCTCGACTCGAACGCGATCGCGATCCTCGGTGGCACCGGCGACCAGGGCTTGGGCCTCGCGCTGCGCTTCGCCGCGGCCGGCCGGCCCGTGCGCATCGGCTCGCGCAAGGAGGAGCGCGCGCTGGCGGCCGCCGTCGAGGTGAAAGGCAAGGTGCCGGGCGCCGACGTGTCGGGCCACGAGAACGCCGAGGCCACGCGCCGCGCCGAGATCGTGATCCTGTCGGTGCCCTTCGAGCACACCGCTCCCACCGTGAAGGGGCTGACCGCCGCGCTCGCGCCCGGGCAGATCCTGGTGTCGATGGGCGTGCCGCTCGCCACCGCGATCGGCGACGGCCCTGTGCGCACCGTCGGCGTCTGGCAGGGCTCGTGCGCCGAGCTGGTCGCCGAGCCTCGCGCCCGACGGCGTGCACACCGTCTCGGCGTTCCAGAACGTGCCCGCGCACCGCCTCCAGCAGCTCTCCGCACGCGGTCGAGTGCGACGTGATCGTGTCCGGGGACAAGGCGCCGCGCGAGCGCGTGATGGAGCTCTGCAAGTCGATTCCCGGCGTGCGCGCCGTGAACGGCGGCCCGCTCGCGAACGCGCGCTACGTCGAGGGCTGGACGGCGCTCCTGATCGGCCTCAACGTGCGTTACAAGGTGCCGGAGGGCATGGGCTTCCGGCTCACGGGCCTCCCCGAGTGAGCGGCGCACTCGCAGCGCCGCCCGACGCGCTGCGCGCCCACGCCAAGGAAGTCTTCGCGCGCCACATCGAGCGGAATCCCTATCCGGGTCGCGGCCTCGTGCTCGGGCGCGCGAGCGCAGACGGCGCGTGGCTCCAGGTCTATTGGATCATGGGCCGCAGTGCGAACAGCCGAAACCGCGTGTTCGCGAGCGAAGGCGGCACGCTGCGCAGCGAGGCCGCCGATCCCGCGCGCGTCGAGGATCCGGCGCTGATCTTCTACGAGGCGATGCTCGAGCTGCCCGGCGTCTACCTCGTGAGCAACGGCGACCAGACGCGCACCGTCCACGAGCTGATGGAGTCGGGCGGGCGCTTCGAGGACGCCCTCGAGATTCGCGAGCGCGAGCCCGACGCGCCCAACTACACGCCGCGCATCACGGGCCTGCTCGACCTCCGCGACCGAGGCGCCGGCGCTCGCGCTCTCGATCCTGAAGGCGAATCCCGCCGACCCGTCGCGGACCGACCGCACGTGCTTCCGCCCTGCGCCCCCGCCGCCCGGCCTGGGCCTCGGGCTCACCACCTACCTCGGGGATGGGAGCCCGCTCCCTTCGTTTGCCGGGGAGCCGCTGCTGCTTCCGCTCGAGGGCGACGCGCCGAGCGTGCTCGAGCGCTACTGGGCCGCCCTCGACCGGGAGAACCGCGTCGCGCTGGCGGTGAAGCGCATCCCGAGCGATCCCGGCGAGCTCTCGCGCATCTGGATTCGCAACCGCCATGACGCGGAGCGTTAAATCAATCGAATCAACCACTTGGGCGGCAATTTGCCCGCGGGAGGCGCGCCGGAGCCCGCGCCCGCCCTCGAGTGACGCCGCGCGACGGCCGATAGCGACTTCGATTCAAGGGTTTGTGGTGGTCGCTAGAATCAGCCCCCAGATATTGTGGAATTCGGCTTGACGCTCCTCCTTGCGGCGCGGTAGAAACGCGCCACGGGGATGATCTCTCCGGCGGCCTGGGGGGTTTGGTAACAGGCGGTTGCCGGAGGGAGTGAGCTTGAGGTGGGAAGGAGGACCTGCCCTGGCTCGGGGGCCCCGGGGAGACCCGGGGCCCCTTCCGTCTCTGGAGGTCTTCGGGGAGCGGGACCGGACCTGGACCGGACCTCTGGATTCCCGGACCAAAGCGGGCGACCCGATCCGAGCGTGAGCGCAACTCAGACTCGATGCGATTAGGCGATGCGAACCCTCACCGAGCAGCGAGGTCTCCCAAGAACTCTTGAAAGTCACAAAACATGACGGACAGCGAGCGAGCCAGCAGCACGACGAAGCCGAGGCGACCGGGGAGCCAGCGCCGTCGCCGCGCGCCAGCGGACGGCGGAGGCTGCGCGGCGTCGTCGTGCCCCGTCACTTCACGCGCGCCGGGCGAGCATCCCTTCGACGCGGTCGCGCTGGGAGCGCCGCACCGCGACGATCCGAACGAGCGCGGCGAGACCGATCTTCGAGCAGCGCGACTGCGAGATCCCGGCCGAGCTGGTCGCAGCTCGCGACGAACGTCGTCGTCTCGAAGTACTTCCGCGGCCACCTCGGCAGCCCCGATCGCGAGCGCAGCGTGAAGCAGCTGATCGGCCGCGTGGTCGGCCGGATCGCCGAGTGGGGCGAGCGCGGCGGGCTACTTCCGTAGCGCCGAGGACGCGCGAGACCTTCCGCGCACGAGCTCGCGCACCTGCTCGTGCACGCAGAAGATGGCCTTCAACAGCCCGGTCTGGTTCAACCTGGGCGTGAAGCGACACGCCGCAGCAGGCGAGCGCGTGCTTCATCAACTCGGTCGAGGACACGATGGAGTCGATCATGGACCTCGCGAAGACCGAGGCCATGCTCTTCAAGGGCGGCTCGGGCACCGGCTCGAACCTCTCGCGCATCCGCTCCTCGCGCGAGAGGCTCGCGGGCGGCGGCACGGCCTCGGGCCCGGTCTCCTTCATGCGCGGCTTCGACTCCTTCGCGGGCGTGGTGAAGTCGGGCGGCAAGACGCGGCGCGCCGCGAAGATGGTGATCCTCAACGTCGACCACCCGGACGTCCGCGAGTTCATCCACTGCAAGGCCGACGAGGAGAAGAAGGCCTGGGCGCTGATCGACGCCGGCTACGACGGCGGCTTCAACGTCGCCCGGCGGCGCCTACGACTCGGTCTTCTTCCAGAACGCGAACCACTCGGTGCGCGTGACCGACGACGTTCATGCGCGCCGCGCAGGACGGCGAGGCCTGGGAGACGCGCGCGGTCACCACCGGCGAGGTGATGGAGACCTGCGCGCCGAGCGAGCTGCTGCGGCGAGATCGCCGAGGCCGCGCACGTGTGCGGCGACCCCGGCATCCAGTACGACACCACGATCAACCGCTGGAACCCGGTGCAAGGCGTCGGGGCGCATCAACTCGAGCAACCCGTGCTCCGAGTACATGTTCCTCGACGACACGGCCTGCAACCTGGCCAGCCTGAACCTGATGACGCTTCGTGCGACGAGGACGGGCAGCTTCGACGTCGCCGGCGTTCCGGCGCGCGGCGGCGCTCACGATCCTCGCCCAGGAGATCATCGTCGACCACGCCGACTATCCGACCGGCGAAGATCGCGCAGCAACAGCCACCTGTACCGCCCGCTCGGCCTCGGCTACGCGAACCTCGGCGCGCTGCTCATGTCCCAGGGCCTGCCCTACGACAGCGAGGAGGGGCGCAACGTCGCGGCGGCGATCACCTCGCTGATG
Organism: uncultured delta proteobacterium; assembly: GCA_963716275.1. Taxonomy (GTDB): domain Bacteria; phylum Myxococcota_A; class UBA9160; order UBA9160; family UBA6930; genus VGRF01. The sequence goes on from CAVQTC010000002.1 coordinate 263,060, forward strand.
TGCGGCGAGGCCTACCGCACGAGCGCCGAGATCGCGGCGGCGATGGGGCCGTTCCCGCGCTACCGCCCGAACCGCGAGCCGTTCCTCGAGGTGATCGCCATGCACAAGGCGGCGGCCGAGGCGGTCGCCGGCACACGGCGTGCAGCGCGACCTCTGGCAGGCGCACGCGCGAGGTCTGGGCCGAGGCGCTCGAGCTCGGCCGGCGCCACGGCTACAAGAACGCCCAGGTCACGGTGCTCGCGCCGACCGGCACGATCGCCTTCATGATGGACTGCGACACGACCGGCGTGGAGCCGGACATCGCGCTCGTCAAGTACAAGAAGCTGGTCGGCGGCGGCCTGCTCAAGATCGTGAACAACACCGTGCCGATGGCGCTCGCGCGGCTCGGCTACGACGAGGCGCCAGTCGCCAGGCGATCCTCGCCTACATCGACGAGCACGAGACGATCGAGGGCGCGCCCGCGCCTGCGCGCCGGAGCACCTGCCGGTGTTCGACTGCGCGTTCCGGCCCGGCAACGGCAAGCGCTCGATCCAGTGGATGGGCCACATCCGCATGATGGGCGCCGTGCAGCCCTTCCTGTCGGGCGCGATCAGCAAGACGGTGAACCTGCCCGACCGACGCCAGCGTCGACGACGTGAGGCAGGCCTACGTCGAGGGCTGGCGGCTCGGGCTCAAGGCGCTCGCCGTCTACCGCGACGGCAGCAAGCGCACCCAGCCGCTCAACGCCGGCAAGGACGAGCCCAAGCAGGCAAGGTGGTCGAACCTGCGCCGAGCGGCGCGCGGTGCGCGTGAAGCTGCCCGACGAGCGCGCGCTCGGTGACCCACAAGTTCTCGATCGCGGGCCACGAGGGCTACCTGACCGTCGGCCTCTACGAGAACGGCGAGCCCGGCGAGATCTTCCTGCGCATGGCCAAGGAGGGCAGCACGATCTCGGGCCTGATGGACACGATCGCGACGATGACGTCGATCGCGCTCCAGTACGGGGTGCCGCTGAAGGCGCTGGTGGACAAGTTCAGCCACACGCGCTTCGAGCCCGTCGGGCTTCACGAACAACCCCGAGATCCCGATGGCGAAGTCGATCATGGACTACGTCTTCCGCTAGCTCGGCAATCGCTTCCTGCACGAGGAGCCGGCCGTCGACGGACGAGCAGGAGACCGACGCCGAGGCGACCGGGCCTCGTGGCGATGCGGCGCGGCGCGATCGCGGGCGGATCCGCCGAGCGCACGCGCCGGCGAGACGCGCGCCTTCGTGAACCAGGCCGACGCGCCGCGTGCAGCGAGTGCGGCACGATCACGGTGCGCAACGGGGCCTGCTACAAGTGCCCGAACTGCGGAGCCACGAGCGGCTGCAGCTGAGGGCGCGAGCTCCGACCTTCAGTGGCGTCTCGAATCGGGGGGGTGAGAGACGCCGCGAAGCGCGGAGTCGGCGGCGCGCGAGCGCCGGTCCGGCTCCGCGCTTCTGCTTCCGCCTCGCTGCGCTGCTCGCGCGCGCTCTCGCTGCTCCGCCTCGGGCTGCATCGACGATGCGACCTGCCGCTCGGCGGCGCCCGGCGAGCTCAAGGAGACGCGTCGTCTCGGCGAGCAGCGGCCCGAAGATCCTGCTGCTCGACCTCGACGGCGTGCTGAGCGAGGAGGCCGCGCGCGGCGCGCTCGGCCTCGGCGGGCGCGAGAGCGCGGTGGCGCGCGTGCGCGAGCAGCTCGAGCGCGCGCGCGAAGGACGACGAGATCGCGGCGCTGCTGCTGCGCATCGACAGCCCGGGCGGGACCGTGACGGCGAGCGACATCCTGTACCGCGAGATCCTGCGCTTCAAGGAGGAGACCGAGCCGGCCGGTGGTCGCGCAGCTGATGGGCGTGCGCGCGTCGGGCGGCTACTACGTCGCGATGGCCGCCGATCGCGTGCTGGCCCACCCGACCACGGTCACCGGCTCGATCGGCGTGATCTTCTCCGGCTTCAACGTGAGCGGCCTGATGGAGAAGCTGGGCGTCGAGGACCAGACTCTGACGAGCGGCGCCTTCAAGGACGCGGGCTCGCCGCTGCGGCGCATGAACGCCGCCGAGCGCGCGCAGCTCCCGTCGGTGATCGACGATCTCTACGAGGGCTTCCTCGAGGTGGTCGCGCGCGGTCGCCCGGGCCTCGAGCGCGCGGCGATCGAGCGCCTCGCCGACGGCCGCATCTACAGCGCTCGCCAGGCGCTCGCGCTCGGCCTGGTCGACGCGATCGGCTATCTGCCCGAGAGCGTCGAGGCGGCCAAGCGCGGCGCCGGCATCTCCGGCGAGGCGCGCGTCGTCGTCTATCACCGGCCGCGCGAGCGGCGCGAGAACCTCTTCTCAGCCGAGGCCGTGGCGGGCGCGCCCGAGGCGAGCCGCAGCCCGCTCGCGGCGCTCGGCGGCCGAGCTTCCTCTACTGGTGGCCCGGCGCGGGGTCGGCGCCTGCTAGTAGACCCAGCGCCCGTCCTGGATAGCGGAAGATCTCCGTCACCTTGGTGGTGCCCGCGACCTGGCACTCGCTGTCGCTGCCCGGCGCGCAGGTCTGCTCGTCGTAGCGGAGCAGGCCCACGTAGGGCGCGGTGGCGCAGCCGGTCGGCTTCAGCTCGATGGTGAACTCGTTCGCGTAGGCGCGGTAGCTGCGAGCCGTGCGCCTGCGCGCGGTTCTGGCTCTCGACCCGCTCCATCTTCTGCATCCACTCGGTTGCGAAGCTCTGGAACGCGGCCTCGGCGCGCGCCTGCGCCGGGTCGTTGGAGGGAATCGCCGCCGGCGGCGTCGCCGGGGGGCCCGCCAACGCGGCGGCCGCTGTCAGGGAGAAGACGCCTGCTGCGAGCAGGCCACGCAAGTCCTTCACGGTCGGTCTCCTTGCGTGTCGGCCCCCAACTCGCCGGCCACGCTATCACAGCCCTCTCCATCGGCGGCCCGCAAACCGCGTTTGTGACGGATCGCACATTTTCCCCCCGAGGCGTTCCGGTGACGGCTACGCGACGATTCAGAGGACTCCCGTGACGCGCCGCCCCAGCGCATTTCCTTCCCCCGGGCAATCCCGATAGATTGCACACCATGTCGAGCAGCAGCGTCCTGGTCGTCGACGACGAGCCGGATCTCCGCGAGCTCGTCCGCTTCCACCTGAGCCAGGCCGGCTTCGAGGTCGAGCTCGCGCCCAGCGCGGCCGGGAGGGGCTCGAGGCGCTGCGCCGTCGCCGCCCGCTCGCTCGTGATCCTCGACCTGATGCTTCCCGATCTCTCCGGCACCGAGGTCTGTCGGCGGCTGCGCGGCGACGCGCGCCTGCGCCGATCTGCCGGTGCTGATGCTCACCGCGAAGGCCGAGGAGGTCGACCGCGTCGTCGGCTTCGAGCTCGGCGCCGACGACTACGTGACGAAGCCCTTCAGCCCGCGCGAGCTCGCGCTGCGCGTGCGCGCGATCCTGCGCCGCGCGGAGGGCCAGCCCACCGCGGCCAGCGTGATGCGGCGCGGCGCGCTCGCGCTCGACCCCGAGCGCCATCGCTGCACGGTGGACGGCGAGGTCATCGAGCTCACCGCCAAGGAGTTCCAGCTGCTCGAGGCGCTGATGTCGCGGCCCGGCCGCGTGATGACCCGCGAGCGCCTGCTCGACGACGTCTGGGGCACGGACATCACGGTGACCGAGCGCACCATCGACACCCATCTGAAGCGGCTGCGCGAGAAGCTGGGACCCGCCGGCGACGCCATCGAGACGGTCCGAGGAGTCGGCTACCGCTTCTCGGAGTGAGCGGCCTGCGCCATGGACGTAATCGGAGCGGCTCTGCTGGGTGCCCTCGTGGGCGGGGGGCTCGTCGCGGGCCTCGCGCTGCGCGGCCGCGCCGAGCGCACGCGCGCGCTGCGCGCGTCCGTGGAGGGAGCGCTCTCGGGCGAGCGCGCGCCGGTGTCGCTCGCGCTGCCGGGGGAGGAGGGCGCGCTCGCGCGCGCGCATCGCGGCGCTGGCGGACGAGCTCGAGAGCCGCGGGCGCGAAGTCGCCGCGGAGCGCGAGCGCCTGGCGGCGGTGCTGAACGGCATGGTGGAGGGCGTGCTGGTGCTCGATCGCGAGGGGCGCGTGCGGCTCGCGAACGCGCGCCTGCGCGAGCTGTTCGACGCCTGGGGCAACCTGGCGGGGCGCACGCCCATCGAGCTCGTGCGCAGCCGCGCCGTGGGCGAGGCGCTCGCGCGCGCGGCGTCCTCGGGCGAGCCGGTCGCTGTGAGCTCCAGCTCGGCGGCGAGCGCTCGCTCGAGATGCACGCGCGGCGCTTCCCCGCCCAGGGGCCGCTCCAGGGCACGGTCGCGGTCTTCCACGACGTGACCGAGATCCGCCGGCTCGAGGGCCATCGCCGCGACTTCGTCGCGAATGTCGTCCCACGAGCTGCGCACGCCGCTCTCCGCGATCCAGGGCTTCGCCGAGACGCTGCTCTCCGCCGAGCTCGAGCCCGAGCGTCGCCAGCAGTACGTCGAGATCATCCTGCGCAACGCGGGGCGCCTGCGCGAGCTGCTCGAGGACCTGCTCGAGCTCTCGCGCATCGAGGGCGGCATGCGCGAGCTCTCCTGCGAGCCTCTCGACGCGGCGCTGCTCGCGCGCTCGCTGCTGCGCGATCTGAAGCCGCGCCTCGACGCGCGCGGTCTCAGCGCGGGCGTCACGGGCGAGGCTCCGCTCGTGCTCGCCGATCGGCGCGCTCTCGAGCAGGTGCTCGCGAACCTGCTCGACAACGCGGTCAAGTACACCGAGCCGGCGGACGCATCGAGGTGCGCCTCGCGGGCGAGCGCGGCCGCGTGCGCATCGATGTCGCACGACCCGGGCATCGGCATCCCGGAGTCGGACCTGCGCGCGCGTGTTCGAGCGCTTCTACCGCGTCGACAAGGCGCGCTCGCGCGACCTCGGCGGCACCGGCCTGGGCCTCGCGATCGTGAAGCACCTCGTCCAGGCCCAGCAGGGCGAGGTGTTCCTCGACTCTCAAGAGGGGCAGGGCAGCACCTTCAGCGTGCTGCTCCCCCAGGCTGCGGAATGACACGGATTCGTAACGAGTCCGCCATCTCGAGGCCGGATTCCGCCGCCTAGGGTGCGCCCCGATCCCGTCGGGATTCACACAAGGAGGGGAATTCGTGAAGCGCTTCATCCCCGTTGCCCTGGCCGCGCTGCTGCTCGGCGCGGCGCCCGCGGTCGCGGCCGACGACCCCGTGATCGACGAGGTGCTCGCGATCCTGAAGGACCGCGGCATCGTGGACGCGGCCCGTTACGACGAGCTGGTCGCGAAGAACGCGGCCTACGAGAAGCAGCAGGCCTCGCTGCTCAGCAAGGTGATCTGGACCGGCGACTTCCGCGCCCGGCTCGAGGACTTCTGGTTCCACCCCGACGAGACTGGCCTCGACCTCGATGACCGCCATCGCGGCCGCTACCGGCTCCGCCTCGGCGCTACGCTGCCCATGAACGAGTGGGTGACCGCGGCTTCCGGCTCGCCTCCGGCGAGAGCGATCCGCGCAGCACCAACCGCTCGCTCGGCGTCGGCCTCGACTTCGATCGCGACGTGATCGCGATCGACGAAGCGAACCTGCAGCTGAAGCTGCCGCTGGACTTCGGCCAGCGCTCGGTCGTGGTGGGCAAGGCCGCGAGCCCGTACCTGTGGAAGATGGGCAAGGACTACATGACCTGGGATCCGGACCTGAATCCCGAGGGCGCCACGCTGCGCTGGTCGATGAAGCCCGAGCGAGGCGTTCGAGCTGTTCGCGAACACCGGCTACTACATCATCAACGAGCGCGCGACGCTGAAGGACTCGCACTTCTTCGCGTTCCAGGGCGGCGGCGACTCGCGGCGTCGCGAGCGGCTGACGCTGGGCGCACGCGCGACCTGGTACAGCTACGACTCGCTCGACGACGTGTTCCACACGCGCATGGCGACCGTCGGCAACGTCGCGCTCTCGGACAAGTCCGACCAGAGCTTCGACCTGATCGAGCTCAGCGCCTACGCGCGCTTCGCCGCGAGCGACGCCTGGCCGGTGCTGCTGCACGCGCACTGGACCAAGAATCTCGACGCGGGGAGCATCGCGGGCGCTGGCAAGCAGGATCAGGGCTCGGGGCCTCGCGCTCGAGGTGGGCGACCCGAAGCAGATCGCCCTGCTCGGCATCGGCTACTACCGGCTCGAGGCCGACTTCGCGCCGGCGATGTACATCGACAGCGATCTCACCGACGGCGTCACCAACCGCGAGGGCTGGGCCTTCCACGGCACGCGCCAGATCTTCCCGAACACGGAGCTGTCGCTCTCGCTGTTCCTCTCGGACGCGATCGAGGAAGGCGCGCCCGTTCGCCATCTCGGTCGCGGCCAGCGAGCGCGTCCGCCTGCAGCACCGACCTGGTCGTGAGGTTCTGAGGCGGCTCCGCGGCTTCGTAACGAAACGTCATCGGGCCCTCACGGGCGCGACGCGCTCCCGCCCTAGGGTCCCCCCCTCAACAGGAGAACGCCACGTGAACCGGTCCCGCACGCTCTTGCTGCTCGCCCTCTTGCCGGGTCTCGCCGCGCCCGCTCTCGCGCGCGATCAGATCCGCATCGTGGGCTCCTCCACGGTGTTCCCCTTCTCGACCACCGTCGCCGAGCAGTTCGGCAAGACGCGCGGCTTCAAGACGCCGGTGGTGGAGAGCACCGGGCACGGGCGGCGGCCTCAAGCTGTTCTGCGCCGGCGCCGGCGACCAGACACCCGGACATCGCGAACGCCTCGCGGCGCATCAAGGAGAGCGAGTTCGAGGCCTGCAAGCAGGCCGGCGTGACCGACATCGTCGAGGTGAAGATCGGCTACGACGGGATCGTGCTCGCCAACTCGAAGAGAGCCAAGCGCCTCGCGCTCACCAAGCAGCAGATCTTCCAGGCGCTCGCGAAGCAGGTCCCGGTGGGCGGCAAGCTCGCGCCGAATCCCAACAAGAAGTGGAGCGACATCGCGCCGACGCTGCCCGCCATCGCGATCGAGGTGTACGGCCCGCCGCCCACCTCGGGCACGCGCGACGCCTTCGTGGAGCTCGCCATGGAGGGCGGCGCGGTCGCCTACCCGATGCTGGCGGAGATGAAGAGCAAGGACGAGGAGGGCTTCAAGGCGGTCGCCCACGCGATCCGCGAGGACGGCGTCTACATCGAGGCCGGCGAGAACGACAACCTGATCGAGCAGAAGCTCGAGGGCAACCCGAACGCGGTGGGCATCTTCGGCTACTCGTTCCTCGAGCAGAACATGGACAGCGTCCAGGGCAGCCTGGTGGACGGCGCCGCGCCGGACTTCGAGAAGATCGCGGACGGGAGCTACGGCATCTCGCGCGCGCTCTACTTCTACGTGAAGAAGGCGCACGTCGGGCAGCGTCCCCGGGCCTGAAGGAGTTCATCGACGAGTTCACCAGCGACGCCGCGGCCTCCGACGACGGCTACCTGGAGGACAAGGGGCTGATCCCCATGACCGACGCCGAGCGCGCGGGCGTGCGCAAGAGCTCCCTCGCGCTGACGCCCTACAAGCCCTAGGCCGCGATCGCGCCATGGCCACCGCCCTCACCGCGCTCTTCGCGCTCGCGGCGTTCGCCTTCTGGCTGGGGCGCTCGCGCGCCGTCGCCGCGCTCGCGGGCGGGGCCCAGCGGCTGCCCACGCGGCCGGTCTACTACGGCCACTACGTGGCGATGTGGAGCGCGAGCGCCGCGCTGCTCGCGCTGGTTTGCGGGCGGGCGATCGTGCCGCGCTCCGACGCGGCCTCCGCCGCGAGCGTGCTGCTCGCGGGCGCGCTCGCGCTCGGCGTGGCCGTCGCGCTCGCCGCGCGGCGGCGCGTGGGCCCCGCGCTGAACGCGCGCGAGCCCGTCGAGCGCGCCGTCGAGCTCGCGCTCGCCGCCTGCTCGGCCCTCGCGATCCTCGCCACGATCGGCATCGTGGTCTCGCTGCTCTTCGAGGCGATGCGCTTCTTCACGCGCGTGGCGCCCCTCGACTTCCTGCTCGGCCTCGAGTGGAGCCCGCAGACCGCGATCCGCGCGGATCAAGTGGGCTCCTCCGGCGCGTTCGGGGCCGTGCCGGTGTTCGCCGGGACGCTGCTCATCACCGCGATCGCCATGGCGGTGAGCGTGCCGGTGGGCCTCTTCTCGGCGGTCTATCTCTCGGAGTACGCGAGCGCGCGGGTGCGCGCCGTCGTGAAGCCGCTGCTCGAGGTGCTCGCCGGGATCCCCACCGTGGTCTACGGCGTCTTCGCGGCGCTCTCCGTGGGCCCGGCGCTGCGCGCGCTCGGCGAGCGGGTGGGCCTCGCCATCTCGTCCGAGAGCGCGCTCGCGGCGGGCGCCGTGATGGGCGTGATGATCATCCCGTTCGTCTCGTCGCTCTCCGACGACGTGATCAAGGCGGTCCCCTCTCGCTGCGCGAGGGCTCGCTCGGGCTCGGCGCCACGCCCTCCGAGACGATCCGCCGGGTGGTGCTCCCCGCCGCGCTCCCGGGCATCGTCGGCGCCGTGCTGCTCGCGATCTCGCGCGCGATCGGCGAGACCATGATCGTGGTGATGGCGGCGGGCCTCACGGCGAACCTCACCGCGAATCCGTTCGCCGCGGTCACCACGGTCACCGTTCAGATCGTGACGCTGCTGGTCGGCGATCAGGAGTTCGACAGCGCGAAGACGCTGGCGGCCTTCGCGCTCGGCCTCACGCTGTTCCTCGATCACGCTCGCTCTCAACGGCATCGCGCTCGCCGTGGTGCGCCGCTATCGGGAGCAATATGACTGAGCTCCCCCGCGTGCGCGCCAACCTGCGCAAGCGCTACTCGGCCGAGCGCCGCTTCCGCCTGCGCGGCGCCCTCGCCGTCGCGACGGCGCTGGCCTCGCTCGTGGTGCTGCTCGGCAGCGTGCTCTGGCAGGGTGTGCCGGCCTTCTTCGAGACGCGCTTGCGCCTCGACGTGCCCCTGCCGGAGGCCAGCATCGATCCCGAGCGCACGCGCGACCCGGCGGTGCTCGGAGCGGCCAACTATCAGGGCCTGGTGCGCGCGGCGTTGAGCACGCTTCTGCCCGAGTCGCGCGAGCGGCGTGCGAAGCGCGAGCTCGGCGAGCTGCTCTCGCGCGGCGCCGCCTTCGAGCTGCGCGACGCCGTGCTCGCTCACCCGGAGGCGATCGGGAGCACGCTCACCCTCGAGCTCCCGCTCTCCGACGACGCGGATCTCTTCTTCAAGGGCCGCGTGGACCGCGACCTCCCGGAGTCCGAGCGCCGGCTCTCGAATGCGCAGATCGGCTGGCTCGACGCGCTCGCCCAGCAGGGGCGGGTGCAGCGCGGCTTCGCGACGCGTCTGCTCACCGAGGGCGACAGCCGCGAGCCCGAGCTCGCCGGCGTCTGGGGGGCCACGGTCGGCTCGTTCTGGACGCTTCTCGTCACGCTCGCGCTCTCGTTCCCGCTGGGGGTGGCGGCCGCCGTCTATCTGGAGGAGCTCGCGCCGGTGAGCCGCTGGCGGGACCTGATCGAGGTGAACATCAACAACCTGGCGGCGGTCCCCTCGATCGTGTTCGGTCTGCTCGGCCTCGCAATCTTCCTGAACTTCCTGCACCTGCCCCGCTCGGCGCCGCTGGTGGGTGGGATGGTGCTGGCGCTGCTCACGCTGCCCACCGTGATCATCGCCGGGCGCGCCGCGATTCGCGCGGTACCGCCGTCGATTCGCGAGGCGGCGCTGGCCATGGGCGCCTCGCGCCTGCAGATGGTGACCGACCACGTGTTGCCGCTCGCCCTGCCCGGCATCCTGACCGGCACCATCCTCGGCATGGCGCGCGCGCTGGGCGAGACCGCACCGCTGCTCATGATCGGGATGGTGGCCTTCATCGTCGACGTGCCCTCGGGCCCGCTCGCGCCGGCGACTGCGTTGCCCGTGCAGATCTACCTGTGGGCCGACAGCCCGGAGAGCGCGTTCGTCTCGCGCACGTCGGCCGCGATCCTCGTGCTGCTCGCGTTCCTCGTGCTAATGAACCTCAGCGCGGTTCTGCTCCGGAGCCGCTTCGAGCGACGCTGGTGAGCACGGAGCCCAGGATGGAGTTCTTGACCAAGCTCTCGGCGCGCAGCCTGAACGTCTTCTACGGCGAGAAGCAGGCGCTGTTCGACGTGAACCTGGACATCCCCGAGAGCCAGGTGACGGCGCTGATCGGCCCGTCGGGCTGCGGGAAGTCGACCTTCATCCGCTGCGTGAACCGCATGAACGACGTCGTGGTCGGCTGCCGCGTGGAGGGCAAGCTCGCGCTCGACGGCGACGACATCTACGCCGAGGGCGTGGACGTGGTCGAGCTGCGCGCGCGCGTGGGCATGGTCTTCCAGAAGCCCAATCCTTTCCCGAAGTCGGTCTACGAGAACGTGGCCTATGGGCCGCGCATCCACGGACTCGCCGCCGACCGCCACGAGCTCGACCGGATCGTGATGGAGAGCCTCGAGCGCGCGGGCCTGCTCGCCGAGGTCCAGGACCGCCTCCACGACGCCGGTACCAGCCTCTCGGGCGGCCAACAGCAGCGCCTGTGCATCGCGCGCGCGATCGCAGTCGACCCCGAGGTGATCTTGATGGACGAGCCCTGCTCGGCGCTCGACCCCATCGCCACGGCGCGCATCGAGGAGCTGATCCGCGGCTTGCGCGAGAAGTACACGATCGTGATCGTCACCCACTCGATGCAGCAGGCGGCGCGCGTCTCCCAGTCCACCGCTTTCTTCCACCTGGGCCGGGTGGTCGAGGTGGGCGAGACGGGCCAGATCTTCACCGACCCGCGCGAGCAGCGCACGCGCGACTACATCACCGGCCGCTTCGGATGACGCCATGAACCGACTCGTCGACCCGGCTCTCGAGGGCCTGCGCCAGAAGCTCCTGCTGATGGGCAGCCTCGCCGAGGCCATCCTCGAGAAGTCCCTACAGTCGGTCTGGAAGCGCGACGCCGCGCTGGCGCGCGAGGTGCGCATCGACGACCTCGAGATCGACCGCCTCGATCTCGCGGTGGACGAGCTCGTGCTGCGCGTGCTCGCCACCCAGGCACCTGTGGCCGACGACCTGCGCCACGTGATCGCCGCGAAGATGATCGCCTCCGACCTGGAGCGCGTGGGCGACCTGGCGCGCAACGTCGCGAAGAGCGCGGAGCGGCTCGCCACGCGCCCGCAGGTCGAGGTGCCCGCGCGGCTGCGCACGCTGGCGGACGAGTCCCAGCGCATCCTGCGGCGCGCCCTCGACAGCTTCTCGGAGGGCGACGCGGAGCGCGCCACGCTGGTGCTGGGCGACGACGACCAGGTCGACGCCGACCAGGACGTGGTGATCCGCAGCGCCATCCTGGAGATCACCAGCCATCCCGAGTACACCTCCCAGGAGGTGGACTTCATCCTGATCGCGAAGAACCTCGAGCGCGTGGCGGATCACGCCACCAACATCGCCGAGGACGTGATCCTCGCGACCCAGGCGCGCAACGTGAAGCACGCCGCCAAGCTCGGCTAGAGCTTCGCGCTCACGTCGCCGGGACTTCGCCGGCGCCGCCGCTCGCCCGCCACATGCGCCGCCGAGCTTGGCTGCGGGAGGTGAGCACATGGCTCAGCAAACGGAGGCCGCGCTGCGCCGCCGCGGCAGCGGCTTCTGCTTCGAGGCGCCCGGCGTCTACTTGTGGGACGAGGATCCGCGCGAGGTCGTGCGCGCGGCGCTCGAGCTCCGGCTCGGCAACGCGCGGCCGCGCCCGCCGCGGCGCATGCTCGTGATTCCAGCGCAGGAAGTGGCGCCGCCGCGGCGCTGAGCCCGCGGCGCGACCTCACATGCCGGCGTAGTCCGGTCCCTCGCCGCCTTCGGGCGGCGTCCAGGTGATCACCTGGTAAGGGTCCGCGATGTCGCAGGTCTTGCAGTGCACGCAGTTCTCGTGGTGGATGAAGAGTCTCTTCTTCCCGGGCCGCTCGGCGTCGTCGACCATCTCGTAGACCGCCGCCGGACAGAAGTGCTGGCAGGGATTGCCGTACTCCTCGGCGCACACGTCCCGGCACAGATCGGTGTCGGCCACGACCAGGTGCGAGGGCTGGTCCGCCTCGTGGGCGGTGCCCGAGAACTGCACCAGGTGCTCCTTCGAGAAGGTGAGCTTGCCGTCGAACACGAACTTCTCGGGCTCGCGCTCTTTGGGCGGGAGCTCGGAGAGCTTGCGCATCGCGCGGTGCCCGGCCTCGAACTTGATCCCGTCCACGAGCCCGCGGCCGCCCGAGAGGAACAGGCGCACCGGCTCGTTCAGCATGAAGAAGGGCAGGCCCATCGCGAAGGCGCCGTGGAAGTTCCGCGCGCGGCGGTGCTCCTCGTACGCCCAGCTCGCGCGGTAGCGCTCGGTGTACCCGCCCAGCGTGACGCTCGAGAAGTCGTCCGCCGCGAGCGCGTCCGCGATCGTCTCGGCGGCGAGCATCCCGCTCTTGATCGCCATGTGCACGCCCGCGAGCCGCTCCGCGTTGCAGAAGCCGGCGGCGTCGCCGACCAGGAGCGCGCCGTCGCAGTACAGCTTGGGCATCGAGGTCATGCCGCCGATCGGGATGGTCTTCGCGCCGTAGCGCACCAGCTCGGCGCCCTCGAGCAGCCGGCGCATCCAGGGGTGCGTCTTGAACTTCTGGGCCTCGAGGTGCGGGTCGTGGAAGGGGCTCTTGGCGTCGAGCGCGCACACCATGCCGTAGGACACCAGGTTGTCCTGCATGTCGTACAGCCACATGCCGCCGAAGTAGCGCGGCAGGTTCGCGGGCAGCATGCCGTGGATCACGCGGCCCGGCACGTGGAGCTCCGGGCGGATGCGCCAGATCTCCTTGATGCCGGTCTCGTAGACCTGCGGGTTCTCGCCCTGCAGGTCGAAGCGCTCGACCAGCTGCTTGGTGAGGCTGCCGCGCACGCCTTCGCCGAGCACCGTCACGCGCGCGCGCACGTCCATGCCCGCCTGATAGGTCCCCTTCGGCTTGCCCTCCTTGTCGACGCCCATGTCGCCGAGCCGCACGCCCACCACGCGGCCGCCGTCGATCAGGAGCTGGTCGCCGGCGAAGCCCGCGTAGATGTCGATGCCGAGGGGCTCGCACTTGCCGGCGAGCCACTTCGCGACCTTGTTGAGGGAAGCGACGTGGTAGCCCTTCTTGCGGAAGAAGGGCAGGTTCAACGGCAGGCGGATCGCGCTGCCCCCCAAGAACAGGTAGGTCATGTCCTTGTCGCACACGTACTCGGTGGGGAAGCCCTGCTCGACGAAGTCCGGCATCAGCTCGCGGATCGCGCGCGGGTTCATCACCGCCCCCGAGAGCATGTGATCGCCCACCTCGCGGCTCTTCTCGATCACGAGCACCGACGGCTTGTCGAGGCCGCGCGCCTCGCAGGTCTTCATCAGGTGGTAGGCGGCCGCGAGCGTCGCCGGGCCGGCGCCGACGAGCAGGACGTCCACCTCCATCACCTCCCGCTCGACTCGCGCGTTCATGTCACCTCCCTGGCGTCTGAGCCCAGCGACGATAGGGGAGGGGGATTTCGGGTCAAGCGCGGGCGGGCGCGCAAAACGGCCGGATTCCCGAGGCGAATCGAGCGTTTGACCGGTCCCACCCGCTCCCGTATGTTGCGCGCCCTCGCCCTCGCGAACACAAGGAGCGCGGCGTCTCGATGGCGACGATGATCACCGAAGAGTGCATCAACTGCGGCGTCTGCGAGCCCGAGTGCCCCAACGAGGCGATCAGCGAAGGGGAAGAGACCTTCGTGATCGATCCGCAGCTGTGCACGGAGTGCGTCGGCTTCCACGACACCGAGCAGTGCGCCGAGGTCTGCCCGGTCGACTGCTGCGTGCCCGATCCCAACAACGTCGAGGAAGAGGCCGCTCTGTTCACGCGCGCTCGAGCGATCCACCCGGACAAGGCGAGCGAGCTCGCGCTCTCGTCCGACACCTCGCGCTTCCGCAAGTAGGGCTCGCCGGCGTGAGCGCCGAGTCGAGCATCGTCGACATCGCGCGCGAATTCCTCGCGGTGCACCGCGCGCTGCGCGCGAACGCGGCGGCCTATCGCGCCGGCACGCTGCGCTTCGACGAGCTCGAGCACTTCGTGGGCGACGACGAGCGCAGCGGGCTGTTCCGGCTGAAGGAGCGCTGCCACGCGCTGTTCCGCAGCGAGACCGCGAGCGGCGAGCCCGAGATCGGCGCGAGCGCGCTATTCGACCTCGCGGTGGGCTCGCTCTTCCACGAGGCGATGAAGCTGCGCGAGAACTTCTACCAGAGCGCGGTCTACGCGCCGAAGGTGGACGCGCTGCGCGCCGCCGGTGTGGCGGACGCGGGCGGCCTGCTGGGCGAGTTCGACAAGATCGTGCGCGACGCGCGCACGCGGCTCGTCGAGTCGGTGGCCGAGTCCGAGACGCTGCTGCGCCAGACCACGGCCCAGTTTCGCGAGCTGCTGCGCGACCACCTGGCGAACGGCCTGCTCGCGCGCTTCCTGGTGGAGCAGCGCCAGGCGCTCGCGGAGGTTCTGGGCGGCGAACCGGACGCCGCCCTCGCGGAGCTCTACGGCTCGGCGGGCGCCGCCTGGCGGCGCGCGGCCACCTCCTATCTGACGAGCGGCTTCTTCGCCGACGCGAGCGGCTCGCTCGCCCAGGCGGCCGCCCACGGCGAGTCGTCGGCCGAAGTCGCCCGCCAGCGCGCCTACGCCGAGGGCATGTCGGCCTTCCTCGCGGGCCGCTACGACGACGCGCTGCGTGGGCTCTCCGTCTGGCTGGATGGCCGCCCGGAGCCCAGCGAGCGCAAGCTGGCCGAGCTCGCGATCGCCGCGAGCTCGCGCATCGGCCAGCTCGTGGAGGGCGACCCCGCGCTCGGCGAGCGCGCCGCCGCGGTGACCCAGCGGCTGCGCGCGCTTCCTAGCTAGCCGGGGACGGCTGGCCGGCGCCGCGCGAAGTGGAGCCAGCCCGCGGCGCCCAGCACGATCAGCGCGATCGAGATCGACTGCGCCTCGGAGAGGCCCAGGGCGACGCGCGGATTCACGCGCAGGATCTCCACTGCGAAGCGCCCGATCCCGGCGCAGATCAGGTACTCGCCGAACAGGAACGGGCTCGCTCGGCGCCGGCGCCAGAGGACGGCGCCCGCCGCCAGCAGCCAGGCGAGCTCGTAGAGCTGAGTGGGGTGCACGGGGACCAGCGTGGGCGGAGCGCCCGCTGGGAACGCGATCCCCCAGGCGGCGTCGGTCGGCCGCCCGTAGTCGTCTCCGACCAGGAAGCAGCCGAAGCGCCCCAGCGCCTGCCCGAACGGGGCCGCACTCGCGATGCAGTCGGCGACCCCCTTGGTCGGAATCTTGTGGATCCGCGTGCAGAGGGTGATGGCGATCGTCCCGCCGATCAGTCCCCCGAACCAGGTGAGCCCGGCCCGCAGGTCGTAGAACGGATCGCCCCCGCGCAGGCTCGTGGCGACCATGTAGTAGAGCTTGGCGCCGAGCACCCCGCCGACCATTCCATACAAGATGAGGGTCCAGGAGAGCTCGGGATCGAGGTCTTGCTCGCGCAGCCGCCGGCCGACGATCAGAGCCGAGGCCAGGAAGGCGAGCATCAGCATCACGCCGAACGAGCTGATCTTGAAGCCGAACGGCTCGAACAGGACCGGGTACATCGCGCGCGCAGCCTACGGGTCCCCGCTCGTCGCGCGCAAGCCATTCCCGAGGGGATTTCCCTCTGGGGGCTTCGATTCCAAATCCCCCTAGACTGCGCTCGGCTACCGCTCGGGCTGCCGCCGCGGGAGGGCGCTCGTCCAGATTCTGGGACGGGCGGCCTTTGCCGGGGTCGGCAGACGTCCTCTAGCCTCTTCCGTCCTCACCCCCCAAGCCAAGTCCAGGGGCGGCTCGCACTCGAGGTGCCGGCCGCATCCGGTGGGCTTTGCTTGGGGCCGGCATTGCCGGGGAGGTGTCCGATGTCCCGATTCCGAGTCCTCGCGACCAGCATGCTCGCCCTGCTCCTTCTGAGCGGGCGCGAGGTCGAGCTGCCCTTGGCGCGCGCCGACGCGCCCCCGGATCCCCAAGGCGTTCGGAGCATCATCACGGGGCGGCTCGGGGAGCTGAACCCGCACCTCACCCCCGGCCAGCTCGAGCGCATCGAGGCCGCCGTGAGCCGCTACAGCGCCAAGTACGGGCTCGACCCGCTGCTCGTGGCGGCCGTGATCGAGGTGGAGAGCTCGGGCCGGCCCTGGGCGCGGAGCCCGGCGGGCGCGCTCGGCCTGATGCAGGTGATGCCGTACATGATCCGGCCGATGGCGATGGCCGGGAATCCGTCCACGGTCGAGGCCAACGTCGAGGCGGGTTGTGCGATCCTCGCCGCGAACATCCGCCGGCTCGGCGAGGAAGACGGAATCTCCGCCTATTTCTGGGGATCGGACATCCGCGGCGTCGGTTATCTCCAGCGCGTCCAGAGCGCTCGGGAGCGCTTCCGTATGGAGATCCGCTCGTGAGTCGTCAGCGCCTCCGGCCGTGAACGCGCCCCCGCTGCGCCGCACCGAGGGCTGGGTCGCGAGCCCCGAGGGTCTCCTGCTCTTTCGCCGGGCGTGGCTCCCCGAGCTCCCGCAGCGCGTGCTCGTGCTGGTCCACGGCTTCGCCGAGCACAGCGGGCGCTACGAGGAGCTCGCCAGCTGGTTCGCGGCGCGCGGCTGCGCCGTCCTCGCCGTGGACCTGCGCGGCCACGGCCGCTCCCAGGGCCGCCGCACCCACGTCGACGCCTTCGCGCAGTACCTGGACGACGTCGATCTCCTGATGGCCGCGGCCCGCGAGGAGCACGGCGGCCTGCCGCTCCTCCTGCTCGGGCACAGCATGGGCGGCCTGATCGCGCTCTCCTACCTCCAGGATCGCCAGCCCACGATCGCAGGCGCCGTCATCTCCGCGCCCGCGCTCTCCGTGCCGAGCGGCCCGCGCGCGACGCTCGCCCGCCTCGTCCGCCGCGTGCTGCCGAAGCTGTCCATCGCCGCCGGCCTCGACCTCGCCGGTCTCTCGCGCGATCCCGAGGTCGTGCGCCGCTACGAGTCGGATCCGCTGGTCGAGCGCCGGCTCACCGTCTCGCTCGCAACGGAGCTCTTCGGCGCCGCCCCGCGCGCGGCCGCGCGCGGGGCCGAGAATCCGTGTGCCGACGCTGTTCCTGCACGGACAGGCCGATCCGCTCTGCGCGCCCGAGAGCACGCGCGCGCTCGCCAAAGACGTGACGCCCGCCGGCACCCGGCTGCTCGAGTACCCGACCCTCCGCCACGAGGCCTTCAACGAGCCCGAGCGCGAGCAGGTGTTCGAGGACGTGTGGCGCTGGATGCAGGAGCTCGGCCGATGAGCCGCCGCCTCACCCACCTGGACGCGCGCGGCCGCGCGCGCATGGTGGACGTGGGGGCGAAGCCCGAGACGCTGCGCGTCTGCACGGCGCGCGCTGAGGTACTGATGTCGCCGGCCACCCTGGCGGCCATTGCAAAGGGGGAGAATCCCAAGGGGGACGTGCTCGCGACGGCGCGCATCGCGGGCATCCAGGCCGCGAAGCGAACCAGCGACTGGATTCCGCTCGCCCACCCGCTGCCGCTCGACGCCGTCGAGGTGACCCTCTCGCCCGACCCGGCGGAGAGCCGAGTCCGGGTGGAGGCGACCGTTCGCGCCCACGGGCGCACCGGCGTCGAGATGGAGGCGCTCGTCGCCGTCAGCGCTGCGAGCCTCACGATCTACGACATGTGCAAGGCCGTGGACCGCGGCATGTCCGTGGGGTCGGTCCGCCTGATCCGCAAGACCGGCGGCAAGAGCGGGACCTGGCTGCGGCCGGGGGAGCCGGACCGCCCGACTTGACCACTCCGCTCGACTTGCGCACAAACTGCGCCTCGGCCGCCGGGCGGTCGAATCCGGGGCGAGGGAACCCCGTCCCAGGCTCGGACGTAGACGCGAGCGGATACGCATGCCCGAGGAACCAGGGGGGAGGCGCGGTGTCGAATCGCGCGTGGCATTCGTGACCCAGCCGATGCTCGATCGGGCCCAGCTCGCTGCGCCCGACCTGGCGACCGACGCGGTCGACCCGGATCTGCAGCTCGTCGAGCGCTGGCGCGGGGGCGACGCGCGCGCCTTCGGCGAGCTCGTGCGGCGCCATCAGCGCCGCGTGTTCGGCCTCTTGACGCGCATGCTCGGCGACCGCGACGAGGCCGAGGACGCGACCCAGGACACCTTCCTGAACCTGCACCGGCACGGCCACCGCTTCCGGCGCGAGTCGCGCTTCTCGACCTTCGTGTATCGCGTGGCGGTGAACGCGGCGCTGAATCGGCGCCGCAGCCTCGGCCGCCGCCGCTCGCACCTCGACGCGTTCGCCGGCGGGCAAGCGATGGGGCAGGGGCTGCCCTCCACGCCGCGCGGCCCCGAAGACGCCGTCGCTGGCGACGAGGTGCGCGCGCGCGTGCAGCGCTGCCTGCAGGCGCTGCCCGAGGCGCTGCGCGCGCCGGTCGTGCTGTTCGACATCGAGGGCCTCTCCTACGGCGAGATCGCCGAGATCCTGAGTGTGGCCGAGGGCACCGTGAAGTCGCGCATCCACCGCGCGCGCCTGGCGCTGCGCCGCGAGCTCGGCGAGCTCGCGCGCGAAGTGGGGGTGGAGCGATGATCCACGCCCGCCTGCGCAAGCGCTTGTCGGAGTATCTCGACGGGAGCCTCCCGGAGCGCGAGCGCGCCGCGATCGACGCGCATCTGCCCGGCTGCGCGAGCTGCCGCGGCGAGCTCCTCGCCCTGCGCCGCACGGTCGCCTTGCTGCGCGATCTCCCGCCGGTGGAGCCGCCCGACGCGCTCGCGACGCGCATCCTGGCGCAGATCTCCGAGCACGAGGCACATCCGACGCTGGGCGAGCGGCTGCGCCGCGGTGCTGCTCGCGCCCTGCGCAGCGACTTCGTGCCCGCGCTCGGTAGCGTGGCGGCGCTGCTCCTGATCGCCGCCGTCTTGCGCGTCGAGGTCGACATCCGCATGCCCGCCGGCCTCGCGCGGGCCGAGGCGCCGCGCGCGCTCGCGCTCTCGCCCAGCTCCCAGGCGAGCACGACTCCGCTCGCCGCGAGGCGCCGCTTCGAGTCGCCGCAGCTCTCGGTGAACGTGAGCCTCGCGCGCGCAGGCGGTGTGGAGCGCAGCTGCCTCGCGATCCCGCACATCCCGGAGTGCCGCGCCTGGCACGAGACCATGGTGCAGCTCGCGCTCTACGATCCGGCGCGCTTCCTGCGCGAGGTCGAGCGCGTGCCGCCGGGCGTGCAGGAGCGCTGGCTCGGCGTGCTCTCGAGCTACGCCCTGCGCCAGGGCTATGCGCCGCGCGTCGTCTCGCAGCTGCGCGCGAGCGGTGACCCGCGCGCCGCGGCGGTGTTGGTGCGCTTCGAGCGCCCGGATCCGTCGCGCGACTGACCGCGTGCCGGCGGGCCGACCGCCGCGCACCTAGACTCGCCCCTTCGCCTCTGCGCTCGCCCCGGGTCCCGCGAGGCCGCCATGCGACGACGCCAAGCGCCGCGGGAGGGGCCGCGCGAGCGGCTCCTCGCCCACGGATCGGGAGCCCTCAGCGAGGCCGAGCTGGTCGCGCTCCTGCTCCGCACGGGAACGCGCGGCCGCTCCGCCGCGGAGATCGCGCTCGCGCTGGTCGCGGCGGGCGGGATCGGGGGCCTCGCGCGCGCCGCCCCCGCGGAGCTCGCCCTCGTGCCCGGGGTCGGTCCGGCGAAGGCCGCGGCGCTGCTCGCCGCCTGCGAGCTCGCCCGCCGCCTGGCGGCCCGCCCACTCGTGCGCGGCGACCGCCTGCGCAGCCCGGGCGACGTCTATCGCCACTACCACGCGCTGCTCCGCGATGCGCTCGCCGAGCAGTTCCACACCGTGCTGCTCGACAGCCGCCACCGCGTGATCCGGCACGTGCTGACCTCCCAGGGCACGCTCACCGCGAGCCTCGTGCACCCGCGCGAGGTGTTCCGGCCCGCGCTGCGCGAGTCGGCGGCCGCGCTCGTGCTGGTCCACAACCACCCGAGCGGCGACCCCTCGCCGAGCCACGAGGACCGCGAGATCACCCAGCGCCTGGCGCGCGCGGGCGCGCTGCTCGGCATCCCCGTGCTGGACCACGTGATCGTGGCGGACGGCGGCTTCGTGAGCCTGCGCGAGCAAGGCGAGCTCGGCGCAGCACCGGCGAGCGGCGAGCCGGCCGGTTCAAGCTGACGCCCGGGCCGGTCGATTCCCTCGCAATGGCCCGCGTCGACACCCGCATCTCCGACCGACGGCGCTCCGATCGCGCCTCGTGCGAGGTCGAGGTCCAGTACGAGAGCATCGACGAGCTCTTCACCGAGTTCACGCGCGACATCAACGCGGGCGGCCTGTTCGTCGCCACCGAGCGTCCGCTCCCCGTGGACGAGGCGGTGCAGCTCTTCTTCCGCTTGCCGGGCGCGAGCGACGCGATCCGCGTCAGCGGGCGCGTGGTGCGCGTGCAGTCGAAGGACGAGGGCGTCGCGGGCATGGGCATCGAGTTCGACCAGCTCGACGACCGTGCGCGCGCCGCCATCGATGGCCTGGTGCGCAGCCTGCGCGCGCGCGCCAGCCTCTAGTCGCCCCGCCGGCAGGCGCGACCGAGGCAAGGGGGCGACGCAGCCGGCGGGGATGGCGGCGAATCTCGGCGTACTTCTGACTCGGGGGACTAGCGCGGCGCCCTAGAAGGGGACGTCGTCCTCGGGCGCCGGGCCCGGGCCCTCGTTCTCGAAGCTCGACGGGGCGCCGCTCGCGGGGGCGCCCGCGCCGCTCGCGGGGGCGCCGCGACCCTGACCGCTGCCGAGGAACTGGACGGTCTGCGCCACGACCTCGGTCGTGCGCTGCTTCTGCCCTTCCTTGTTCTCCCACTCGCGCGTCTGCAGCCGCCCCTCGATGTAGACGGTGCGGCCCTTGGCGAGGTACTGGGCGCACAGCTCGGCCGTGCGACCCCACGCCACGATGCGATGCCACTCGGTGCGCTCCTCGCGACCGCTGCCGTCCTTCTTGTTCCAGCTCTCGTTGGTCGCGAGCGTGAAGTTCGCGACGGGCTGGCCGCCCTGCGTGTAGCGCAGCTCGGGATCGCGCCCGAGATTGCCGACCAGGATCACCTTGTTGACGCTTGCCATGGTGCGAGCTCCGACGGAGCAAGGGGTGGTAGCCCCATCTTGGTCGCTCGCGCCCGAGGCGTCAAGGCTCGCGCGCTACGTTGCCGGGCTCGGCGATGCGCTACTTCGTCCGCTACTGCCTGATCGCGCTCTACACGGTGTGGTGGGGCGCACTCGCGACGCTCGCTGCGCCGTTCAGCAGCGAGCTGATCGTGTGGATCGGCCGCAAGTGGATCCGCTGGATCTTCTTCACCTGTGGGATCGAGACGCGCGCGAGCGGCCTCGAGCACGTGCGGCCGGCCGCGGTCTACATGTCGAACCACCAGAGCGTGCTCGACATCGGCGCGCTGGTGGAGACGTTGCCCGTCTCGTGGCGCTTCGTCGCCAAGAAGGAGCTCACCTACATCCCCTTGTTCGGCTGGGCGCTCGCGCTGTCCGACCAGATCGTGATCGACCGCAGCCGCCGCTCGCGCGCCGTGGCGAGCCTGACGCGCGGCGCCCAGCAGATCCGCGACGGCGCGAGCGTGATCATCTTTCCCGAGGGCACGCGCAGCCCCGACGGCACGCTGCGCGAGCTCAAGAGCGGGGGATTCCATCTGGCGATCGCCGCCCAGGCGCCGATCGTGCCGGTGACGGTGTCGGGCTCGCGGGCGCTCACGCCGAAGGGCTCGCTGCGCGTCGAGTCTGGCCCGATTCGCGTGGTCTACGGCGCGCCGATTCCCACCGAGGGCCTCGGCCCCGCCGATCGGCCCGCCCTCGTCGCCCGCGTGCACGCGGCGATCCTCGCCGGCTACGACGCGGCGCTCCAGGCCGGCTCCGCGGCGAGCGCGAGCTCGCCGCAGCCCGGCGCCGCGCCGCATCGCGCCGCCCGCGACTGTTGACGCTGCTCTCGGCCGGCCGGTACCCTGCGCCCGTTGCCCGTCCCGGGGGGTGAGGGGCGCACCATGGCCAAAGCTGCGGCCCGAGGCAAAGCGCGGGTGCGTTCCGGGTTCGGCGCGCGCTTCGTGTCGAGCTCCGTCGCGCAGGAGGCGAGCGGAGTCGTGCTCGCCGGGCTCGCCGTGCTCGCGGGCGCAGCGCTCTGGACGCACGACCCGAGCGACGCGGTGGCGCGCTTCGCGCCGGTGCAGAACGTCGCCGGGGTGGCGGGCGCCACGCTCTCCGCGCTGCTGCTCCGCGCGGCCGGCCTCGGCCGCCTGGGTCGGGATCGCGGCGCTCGCGTGCCTCGCGGTCCAGCTGCTGACCGCCGGGCGCCTGGCCCTCGCTCGGCGCGCGTGGATCGGCCTCGCGCTCTGTCTCGTCGCGGTGGCGGCGCTGCCAGAGCTCCTGCGCGCGCTCTCCCCGGAACGCTTCGAGCTCGCGGGCGGCGGTTGGCTCGGGAGCACGCTCGCGCGGGTCGAGAGCTCGCTCGTCTCTGCGCCCGGCGCGCTGATCCTGAACGCGCTCGTGCTCGCCGTCGGCCTCGCCGGCTTCTTCGGGGTGCCCGCCCAGGAGGCGCTCGCCTCCCTCGGGCGCGGCGCGGTGGCGGCCGGGCGCCTGGCCGCCCAGCTCGCCCAGCAGCTCGCGCGCGAGGGGCAGCGCGCCGCGCTCGCTGGGTTCGCGGGAGCCAAGCGTTCGCTCGTGCAATTCCAGGTGTGGCGCGAGCAGCGCGCGCGGCGCGAGCGCGTGGCCGCCGCACGCGACGAGGGGCCGCTCTCGCCCCCGGCACCCGCTCCCGCGGCGCTCGACGGAGACCCCTCCACTTGCCGCCGCGCCCCCGGCGCGCGCGCGCGGCGAGGCGCCCGCCATCGTGGACCACGCGCGCGAGCGCAAGCGCGAGCCCGAGCAGGAGGCCTTCCACTTCGCCGAGGACACCTCGAGCGGCCCCTACACGCCGCCCGACGTCGCGGAGATCTTCGCGCTGCCGCCGGAGGGCGCGCGCCGCTACGACCGTGACAGCCTGATCATGAACTCGCGCATCCTGGAGAAGAAGCTCGCCGACTTCGGCGTGCTCGGGCCGCGTGGTGACCGTGCATCCCGGCCCGGTCATCACCATGTACGAGTTCGAGCCCGCGCCGGGCGTGAAGGTCAATCGGATCACCAACCTCTCCGACGACCTCGCGCTCGCCCTGCGCGCGCTCTCGATCCGCATCATCGCGCCGATCCCGGGCAAGTCGGTGGTGGGCATCGAGGTGCCGAACCCCGAGCGCGAGACGGTGATGATCCGCGACCTGCTCGAGGCGCGCTCGTTCCGCCAGAGCGCGAGCCGAGCTGACGCTCGCGCTCGGCAAGGACATCTTCGGCAATCCCGTCGAGGCGGATCTCGCCGCGATGCCGCACCTGCTCGTCGCCGGCGCGACTGGCACCGGCAAGAGCGTGTTCCTGAACTCGCTGCTCTGCTCGATCCTGGTGCGCGCCACGCCCGACGAGGTGAAGCTCCTGCTCGTCGACCCGAAGCTCCTCGAGCTCTCGATCTACGAGAAGATCCCGCACCTGATCGCCGACGTCGTCACGAACCCCAAGCGCGCGTCGGCGGCGCTCCAGGGCATCGTTCTCAAGATGGAGGAGCGCTACCACCAGATGGCGGCGCTCGGCGTGCGCAACATCGCGCAGTTCAACACGCGCGTGGACGAGGCGCTCGCCGCCGGGGAGAGCGAGTACCGGCTGCGTCCCAAGCCCGGCGAGAGCGAGGGCCGCGCGCTGCCCTACGCGAAGCTCCCCTACATCGTGGTCGTGATCGACGAGCTCGCCGACCTGATGGTGGTCTCGGCCCGAGACGTCGAGGAGTCGCTCCAGCGCCTGGCCCAGATGGCGCGCGCGGCCGGCATCCACCTCGTGCTCGCCACCCAGCGGCCCAGCGTCGACGTGCTCACCGGCATCATCAAGGCGAATTTTCCGGCGCGCATCTCGTTCCAAGTCTCGTCGCGCATCGATTCGCGCACGATCCTCGACCAGGAGGGGCCGACCAGCTGTTCGGACAAGGCGACATGCTCTTCCTGCCGCCCGGCACCTCGAAGCTCCAGCGCCTGCACGGGCCCTACGTGACCGAGCGCGAGGTGACGCGGCTGGTCGCGCACCTGCGGACCCAGGGCGCGCCGCGGTTCGACGAGAGCCTGCTGCGCGTGCCCGAGGAGGGCGAGGCGGGCGGCTCGCTCGATCCCGACGAGGCGGACGAGCACTACGACCTCGCGGTCGCGCATCGTGGCCGAGACGCGCAACGCCTCGATCTCCTATCTGCAGCGCCGGCTCAAGGTCGGCTACAACCGCGCAGCGCGCATGATCGAGCAGATGGAGCGCGAGGGCATGGTGGGCCCGCAGGACGGGATCAAGCCGCGCGAGGTGTTCGCGCGCGGCGATCGATGCTCCCGAGGCCTGAGCTCGCGGCGCGCGCCGCGCTCGCGCTGCTCGCGCTGCTCGCGCGGGCGGCGCGCGCGCGCGCGAGCGGCGGCCGGGCCCGCCGGCGCCGCCCGGCGTCTCCGCCGGCGGCGAGCGCAACCGACTGCGCCCTCGCCGTCGCCGAGCGCGTGCAAGCCCGCTACGACGGCATGCACGATCTCGGGCGCGCTTCACCCAGCGCACCGTGAGCGCGCTCGCGCCGGCCTCGGAGGCGCGCGGGACGGTGCTGTTCGCCAAGCCCGGCAAGATGCGCTGGTCCTACGAGACGCCCGAGCCCAGCCTGGTGGTGAGCGACGGGAAGACGCTCTGGATCTTCGATCCCAGCGCGCGCGAGGTGCAGGAGTTCCAAGTGGGCGAGCAGTTCCTCTCGGGCGCGGCGCTCCAGTTCCTGTTGGGGAGTGGCCGCCTGGTCGACTCCTACCGCGTGAGCGCGACGGGCTGCGGCGAGCCGCGCGTGCGGCTCGGCTCGTGCCGCGCGCGGAGGCGACCTATCAGGAGCTCGAGCTCGAGGTCGACGCCGCGAGCGGCGAGGTGCGCAAGAGCACAGTCCTCGACCTGCTCGGCAACCGCACCGAGGTCTCCTTCGCCGAGCTGCGCTACGACCGCGCGCCGGCGGAGAGCGCGTTTCGCTTCGAGCCCGAGCCGGGCGTGCGCGTGCATGAAGCTCGAGCCGAGCCCGTGAGCCAGCGTGGGGCCGCGAATCCGACACCGACCGTCACGAACCCGCCACTCCCCGGCAGGCGCACGGCAGCATCGCCTCTCCCGGCGGCACCCTGACGGCAATGAAGCAGCAAGTGACTCGCACGCGTGCACGGTCGCGCCGCTCGGCGGCGACGTCGCGCGCGCCGCGCGCAGTCGCGCGCGCAGTCCGCGCGCGCGGTCGCGGCAACAGCTTGCGCACGCGCGAGTGTTGACACGCGCGTTCCGGGTCGTAGACTCCGTCGCTCGAAAAGCGTCGAGAAAACGATGGGTTGGGAGCGAATGACTTTGCGCGACTCGACGCGTGCGGCGTTCGCCGGGACGGAGCCCGCGAGGGCCCCTGCGCGCGGCGGCGGCGGCGCGATTCCCCACGCGCCGCTCCGCGCTCCGTCGCGCCGCGAACCCCCCGTCGCAGCCGAGCATCGGATCAGTGGATGCGGTTCGGAGCGCCCCGCAAGGGGCCGGCGGCACATGGCTTGCACCGCCCGTCCCTTGCCGAGCGCGGTTGGCGCACGGCGCAAGCAGGGGAGCGCGCGATGAGCGAGTTCGATGACGCGGGACGCCGAGGCTTCTTGCGGAGATTCAGCGCCAGCGGCCCTTCCACGCCGCGCGGCGAGAACGAGCTCGAGGGAGAGCGCGAGCGCACTGACGCGTTCGCTCCAGGAGGAGATCGAGGACCTGCGCGAGGCGCTGCGCTTCTTCGGCGGCGACTCCGCCGAGTTCCGCCGCCGCCTCGACCGCGTGCTGGCCGAGTACGAGGCGCTGCGCCGCCGCTCGCAGCTCCTGCGCGACCAGCTCGCCGACGCCGAGCGCCAGAACGAGAAGCTCGTCGCACACGCTCGCAGGAGGCGAAGCAGCAGATCGAGCTCCTGAAGGAGGAGGTCGACAAGCTCTGCGCGCCGCCCAACAGCTACGGCGTGTTCATCCGCGCGCAACAAGGACGGCACCGCCGAGATCGTACGTCGACGGCAAGGCGATGCGCGTCAACGTGCACCCGAACGTCGACCCCTTCGCAGCTCGAAGAAGGCCAGCTCTGCGTGCTGAACGAGGCCTTCAACGTGGTCGAGCCGGCGCCGGCTTCACGCAGCGCGGCGAGATCGACCTCGATCGTCGAGCTGCTGCCGCGACGACCGCGCGATCGTGCTCGGCCACACCGACGACGAGCGCGTGGTCACGATCTGGCGGCGCCGCTGCGCGCGCGAGACGCTGAAGGTCGGCGACACGATCCTGTTCGACCGCGCGCACGCAGTACGCCTTCGAGAAGATGCCGAAGTCGTCCGTCGAGGAGGTGGCGCTCGAGGAGATCCCGGACGTCACCTACGAGCGCATCGGCGGGCTCGACGAGCAGGTCGAGATCCTGCGCGACGCGATCGAGCTGCCCTACCTGTACCCGGACGTCTTCGCCGAGCACAAGCTGCACGCCGCCGAAGGGCATCCTGCTCTACGGCCCGCCCGGCTGCGGCAAGACGCTGATCGCCAAGGCGGTGGCGAACAGCCTCGCCAAGAGCATCGAGAAGCGCACCGGTCGCGAGACGACGGCGTACTTCCTGAACGTGAAGGGCCCCGAGCTGCTCAACAAGTACGTCGGGCGAGACGGAGCACAAGATCCGCGAGGTGTTCAAGCGCGCGCGCGAGAAGGCGCGCGAGGACGTCCCGGTCGTGATCTTCTTCGACGAGATGGACTCGCTGTTCCGCATGCGCGGCTCGGGCATCTCCTCCGACATGGAGGCGACCGTCGTCGCGCAGTTCCTGTCGGAGATCGACGGCGTCGAGTCGCTGAAGAACGTGATCGTGATCGGCGCCAGCAACCGCCAGGATCTGATCGACCCGGCGGTGCTGCGCCCGGGCCGCCTCGACCTGAAGGTCAAGGTGAACCGGCCCGACACGCGAGGCCGCCTACGACATCTTCACGAAGTACCTGACCGCGCGACCTGCCGTTCCACCCCGAGGTGGAGCGGCGCAATACGGCAGCGACGCGGCGAAGATCGTCGACGGCCTGCTCAGCGAGACCATCGAGAACATGTACTCGACCGAGCGACGAGAACAAGTTCCTCGAGGTCACCTACGCCAAGGGCGAGCGCGAGATCTTCTTCTTCAAGGACTTCGCGAGCGGCGCGATGATCGAGAACATCGTCGCGCGCGCCAAGAAGAAGGCGGTCAAGCGTCTGATCTCGGCGGGCGAGCGCGGCATCCAGGCTCGACGACCTGCACGAGGCCGTGCGCGAGGAGTTCAAGGAGAACGAGGATCTGCCCAACACCACGAACCCCGACGACTGGGCGCGCATCTCCGGTCGCAAGGGCGAGCGGATCATCAACGTGCGGACGCTGATGACGGGGATCAGCCGCAAGGAACGGTCGATCGAGAACATCGATTCGGGGCAGTACCTCTAACGAACGGGTACCCGGGCCGTGCGGAGGAGGCAATGGCGATTCCCAAGGTGATGGGGACGGAGATCGAGTACGGGATCACGATCCAGAACGACCGTGACTTCGACCCGATCTCGAGCTGCGTGCTGCTCGTCAACGCCTACCGCGAAGACCACACCGGCGCGATCCTGTGGGACTACGACCAGGAGAACCCGCTCGCCGACGCGCGCGGCTTCCAGGTCGACGGCGAGAAGTACACGCCGAACCAGCAGGAGAACATCGCGCGCAACAAGACGCTCGTGAACGGCGCGCGCTACTACGTCGACCACGCGCACCCCGAGTACTCCTGCCCCGAGGTCACCAACCCGCGCGAGCTCGTGGTCCACGAGAAGGCGGGCGAGCGCGATCGTCGAGATCTCGCGCCGCGAGGCCAACGCGCTGCTGCCCGCCGGCACGCAGATGCTGATCTACAAGAACAACAGCGACCGCAAGGGCAACAGCTACGGCTGCCACGAGAACTACTTGATGGACCGCCGCACGTCCTTCAAGCAGATCGTCGAGCACCTGATGCCGTTCTTCGTGACGCGCCAGGTCTACGCGGGCGCCGGCAAGGTCGGCACGCGAGAACCGCGCGCACCCCTGCGACTACCAGCTCTCCCAGCGCGCCGACTTCTTCGAGACCGAGGTCGCGCTCGACACCATGGTCAAGCGGCCGATCATCAACACGCGCGACGAGCCCCACGCCGACCGCGAGAAGTACCGCCGCCTGCACGTGATCGTCGGCGACTCGAACATGAGCGAGTACACGATCTACCTGCGCAACGGGCGCGACGGCGATCGTGCTCTCGATGATCGAGGACGGCGCGATCGACCGCGACTTCTCGCTGCGCGATCCGGTGCGCGCGATCAAGGAGGTCTCCCACGACCCCAGCCTGCCGCCAGACGGTCGAGCGTCGAACGGCAGCGCATGCTCTCGGCGTGCAGCTCCAGCGCGAGTACCTGGAGCTGGCGCTGCGCTACGGCGGCCCGGCCTCGCCGCGTGGACGCGGCGAGGTCCTCGAGCGCTGGGGCAGGTGCTCGACGCGCTCGAGCGCGAGCCCGCGCGAGCTGGCGGCCGTCGATCGACTGGGTGGCCAAGCAGGTGATGATCGAGAACTTCATGGACCGCAAGGGCGTCGACTTGGAGCTCCTCCCAGGTCGCAGATGCTCGATCTCCAGTACCACGACATCCGCCCCGAGAAGGGTCTGTACTATCTTCTGGAGCGACAAGGGAAAGATGGAACGGCTCGTCAGCGAGGAGGAGATCAAGGACGCCATCTCGCAGCCGCCCGAGGACACGCGCGCGTACTTCCGCGGGCGCTGCCTGCGCAAGTACGGCGACGAGGTGTTCGGGGTGAACTGGGATTCGATCTCGTTCGGGATCGGGGACGAGCCGATCAAGCGGGTCTTGATGACGGAGCCGCTGAAAGGGACGCAAGCCCACGTGGAGGAGCTGCTCCGCGCTCCACGACGCCAGCGAGCTCGTGCGGAACCTTCGCGCCTGACCCGGGGAGGAACTCATGATCCGGCAAATCCTTCGACAACTCCGCGGACCTCGCGAGCTTCGGCGTCGCGCGCGCGGCGGAGAGCCAGCAGAAGCAGAAGCAGGGCGGCGGCGACGGCGGCGCCGAGGGCGGCGCGGGCGCCGAGGACGGCACCAGAAGCTCGCCAAGAAGGGCGAGGAGCTCAAGGAAGAGATGGACTCCCTGATGGACGAGATCGACGAGGTGCTCGAGGAGAACGCCGAGGAGTTCGTGAAGAACTACGTCCAGCGCGGCGGCGAGTGAGAGCGCAGGGCGTCCGCACGGGGGGAGCGCGGGCGTTCGGGTCGAGGCACGCAGGAGGGGGCTTGGGGTTCCGGGACGGTTACCAGGGGTCGAGCTTCCGGGAGCTCGGTCGGGCCGAGCACCCGCGTCTGCTGCCGGACGTGCCGGGCTGGCTCGAACGGCTCGGGCAGGCGCCCAGGTGGCCCACGGCACGACCGTGCTGGGCCTGCGCTACGCCGACGGCGTGCTGGTCGCCGCCGACCGCCTGGCCACGATGAGCTATCAGGTCGGCAACCGCGACCTCGAGAAGGTGTTCACCACCGACGAGTACTCGGTGATGGCGATCGCCGGCGCCGCGGGGCCGTGTATCGAGATGGCGCGGCTGCTTCGCGTCCAGTTCGAGCACCACGAGAAGATCGAGGGCGAGCCCCTCGAGCTCGAGGGCAAGGCCAACACGCTCTCCCGGCTGATCCGCCAGAACCTGCCCGCCGCCATGCAGGGCCTGGTGGTGGTGCCGATCTTCGCGGGCTTCGACCGGCGCCGGCGCATGGGCCGCGTCTGGAAGTACGAGATCACCGGCGGGCGCTTCGAGGAGCACGAGTACGACAGCGTCGGCTCGGGCTCGATCTTCGCCAAGGAGTCGCTGAAGAAGCGCTAGAAGTCCAACGCGACCCGCGAGGAGGCGCTGCGCATGGCGGTGGGCGCGATCAAGGACGCCGCCGACGAGGATCGCGGCACCGGCGGCGTCGACGTCCAGCGCGGCATCTACCCGCGCGTGAAGCTGTGCGGCCCGGCCGGCGTCCAGGAGATTCCCGACGACGAGGTCGCGCGCGCGCACCGGCAAGTGCTCGAACAGCGAGCCCGACGTGGCTGATCCGCACGGGCAGCGCTCGACGGGTGCTCTTTCGGGGCCCGCAAGCCGCGACGCGAAGCGGTCGCGGGCGAGGCGAAGCCGAGCGGAGATCGTAAGCGCCACGCGAAGCCGTGGCGGGCGCAGCGAGGCGAAGCCAAGCGGAGATCGAAGCAGCAAGCGCACGCGAAGCGTGCGGCGCGCAGCGAGGCGAAGCCAAGCGGAGATCGTAAGACAGCAAGCCGCACGCGAAGCCGTGGCGGCGCGCAGCGAGGCGAAGCCGAGCGGAGATCGTAAGACAGCAAGCCGCCACGCAAAGCCGTGGCGGCGCAGCGAGGCGAAGCCGAGCGGAGATCGTAAGAGATGGCGTTCCCTTTCTACGTCAATCCGGAGCAGATGACCGCCGAGAAGGCGGAGTTCGCGCGCAAGGGCATCGCGCGCGGCAAGTCGATCGTGACGCTCGAGTACGACGCCGGCGTGCTGATGGTCGCCGAGAACCCGCTCAAGCTGCAGAAGCTCGGCGAGATCTACGACCGCCTCGGCTTCGCGGGCGTCGGCAAGTTCAGCGAGTTCGACCGCCTGCGGAAGATGGGCGTGCAGTGGGCGGACGTGGAGGGCTACCGCTTCAGCCGCGACGACGTGCGGGGCAAGGCGCTCGCCAACGTCTTCTCCCAGGTGCTGGGCGAGGAGTTCACGCGCTCGATCAAGCCCTTCGAGGTGGAGATCGTGGTGGTGGAGGTGGGCGACGAGAACCTCGCCGGCCACGAGAAGAACGCGCTCTACAAGATCGGCTTCGACGGCACCATCCAGGATCAGGACGGCTTCGTGGTGATCGGCGGGAGCGTCGACAACTTGCAGAACCACATGACCGCGCACTACCGCGGCGGGCTCTCGCTCGGCGCCGCGCTAAAGCTCGGGCGCGATGCGCTGCAGCGTGCGGAGAACGGCAACCGCGACCTGAGCGGGCGTCAGCTCGAGGTGGCCGTGCTCGAGCGGGCGCGCCCCGGGCGCAAGTTCCGCAGGCTGGCCGCTGCGGAGCTGGCGCCGCTGCTCGCCTGAGAACCGCGGAACCCCGCGGGAAAGGCACGTGCAGCGCAGCGGCGGGCACCTTCCAGTCCCGCGGACAGTTCCGCTGGTGGGTCGCCGATAAGGACGGGTACATTCGCCAAACGGTCGGGGCGAGGGGTCGTGCAGAAGCGAATCTACGGGGTCGAGACCGAGTACGGAATCATCTTCACGCCCGAAGGGCGGAAGACGCTCCCCGTCGAGAAAGCCATCCGCTTCCTGTTCGAGAAGCTCATCACCACCGAGCACTTCTTGAACGTCTTCCTGGAGAACGGCGCGCGCTTCTACCAGGACACCGGCTGCCACCCCGAGTACGCGACGCCCGAGTGCGCGTCGCCCCGCCAGCTGATCGTCTACGACAAGGCGGGCGAGCGCATCCTCGAGGATCTGCAGGACTACGCGGAGGAGAAGATCCGCGAGGAGCGCATCGCCGGGAAGCTCTCGATCTTCAAGAACAACACCGACTTCGTCGGGAACAGCTACGGCTGCCACGAGAACTATCTCGTCGATCGCGACGTCGACTTCTACTACCTGGCGGAGCAGCTGATCCCGTTCCTGGTGACGCGCCAGATCTACTCGGGCGCGGGCAAGGTGTTCCAGACCCAGGAGGGCGTGCACTACTGCATCAGCCAGCGCGCCCAGCACATCTACCAGAAGATCTCGGGCACCACGACCAACGACCGCTCGATCATCAACACCCGCGACGAGCCCCACGCCGACCGCGAGAAGTTCCGCCGCCTGCACGTGATCGTCGGTGACTCGAACATGTCCGAGTACACCAACTTCCTGAAGATCGGCGCCTGCGCGGTGGTGCTGCAGATGATCGAGGACAACTACATCAACAAGGACTTCACCCTGCGCAATCCGGTGAAGGCCATCAAGGACATCTCCTACGACACCACCTGCAAGCGCAAGCTGCGCCTCGACAACGGCCGCGAGTACTCCCCGATCGAGATCCAGCGGGAGTACTGCGAGATGGCCCAGAAGTACGTGGACCACTACCCCGTCTCGGACGAGCTGCAGGAGGCGGTGCGCATGTGGGCGCACGTGCTCGAGTGCCTCGAGGACGATCCGGACAAGCTCGACCGCAAGATCGACTGGGTGATCAAGCGTCGGCTGATCGAGAACTGGATCCAGAGCCGCGACTCGCGCTGGAGCGATCCGCGCGTGTTCATGCTCGACCTGCAGTACCACGACCTGCGCATGACGCGCGGGCTGTTCTACCTGCTCGAGCGCAAGGGCGCGGTGGACCGCGTGCTGACCGACGAGGAGGTCGAGAAGGCCAAGACCGAGCCGCCCCCGGACACGCGCGCCAAGATGCGCGGCGAGTTCATCAAGCTCGCGCGCCAGAACGGCATCCAGTACGACCTCGACTGGTCGAACA
Source organism: uncultured delta proteobacterium (assembly GCA_963716275.1). GTDB lineage: Bacteria > Myxococcota_A > UBA9160 > UBA9160 > UBA6930 > VGRF01. The sequence continues at coordinate 295,612 of CAVQTC010000002.1, forward strand.
TCCGGCTCGGCAACCTGCTCAACGTGCGCGTGATCTGCAACAACCCCTTCGAGACCGACACCGAGAAGGTCGCGGAGCTGGTGCGCACGATCCAGAAGACGAACTTGCGCAAGACGAGCTTGTCCAAGCTCGTGATCCAGTCGTAGCGGCGGCCCGCTCGACCGGGCACGGTGGTCGCGGCGTCGGTCGAGGGGCGGATGCAGCGGACAGCCTACGGCTGCCGCTGATCCGCCTCTGGGTTGCTTCTGGCCGCAGCGGTTGCCTCGCTAGCCTGGGAGAGGTATCAGCGGAGGTGAGGGACGCGTGAGCCCCAAACGCCCCCACCTGATCGCCGTCGACGGAGAGGGCGCCCGCGAGCGGGCGCCGGAGGCGGCGGCCCCGCGCCGCGGCGGGCGTCTCGCCCCCTGGCTGGCCGTGCTCCTGATCGCCGCAGGCGTCGCGGGTTGGTGGGCCTTCCTGCGTACGCGTGACGAGCTGCGCGACACGCGGGCCGAGCTGGCGCGCTCCCAGACGCGCGTGTTCTCGCTCGAGAGCCGGATGATGCAGGTGCGCCGGGGGGCGTCGGCGCTGGCCGCCACGCTCGCCGCCTCCGAGGAGCAGGCCCGTGCGCTCGAGGCGCTGGCGATGCCCGAGCGCTCGGGGGGTCGCATCGGTCGCGACGCCGCCGCCGAGCTCGAGGCCCAGCCCGAGGCTGCGAAGCCCCGGCCCTAGCCGCAGGCCCAGGGCGAGCCTGCCGCCGACGGCAGAAGCCCTCAACTCCCAGCGTTTCGGCGCCGATACGAAAGGAGGCGCACGCCGCGCTCTCATCCGCGAGGTTCGCATGTTCGACTCGATCGCTGGGCTGTTCTCGAACGATCTCGCCATCGATCTCGGGACGGCCAACACGCTGGTGTATGCGAAGGGCAAGGGCCTGATCTGCTCGGAGCCCTCGGTGGTCGCGGTGACTTCGGATCCGAACGGGCGCGGCGACAAGGTGCTGGCGGTGGGGCACGAGGCGAAGGAGATGCTGGGCCGCACGCCGGGCTCGATCCGCGCGGTGCGCCCGATCAAGGACGGCGTGATCGCGGACTTCGAGATCACCGAGGCGATGCTGCGCTACTTCATCCAGCGCGCGCACAATCGCCGCAAGCTCGTGCGACCGCGCATCGTGATCTGCGTGCCGCCCTGCATCACCAGCGTCGAGAAGCGCGCGGTGCGCGAGAGCGCGATGTCGGCGGGCGCGCGCGAGGTGTTCCTGATCGAGGAGCCGATGGCTGCGGCGATCGGCGCGGGCCTCGACGTGACCGCGCCCACCGGGAACATGGTGGTCGACATCGGCGGCGGCACGACCGACGTCGCCGTGATCTCGCTCTCGGGCATCGTGACCTCGCGCTCGATCCGCTGCGGCGGCGACGCGATGGACGAGGCCGTGATCAACTACGTGAAGCGCAAGTACAACATGCTGATCGGCGAGCGCACCGCCGAGGCGGTGAAGATGGCGATCGGCACCGCTTCGCCCACCGCCAAGACCGAGACGATCGAGATGAAGGGCCGCGACCTGGTCGCCGGCATCCCGAAGGTGGTCGTGACGACCAGCGAGGAGGTGCGCGAGGCGCTCCAGGAGCCGCTCGCGCAGATCGTCGAGACCGTGCACCTCACCCTCGAGCGCACGCCCCCGGAGCTCGCCGCCGACATCGTCGACCGCGGCATCATGCTGGTGGGCGGCGGCTCGATGCTGAAGGACCTCGACACCGTCTTGCGCCAGGAGACCAAGCTCCCCATCCTGCGCAGTGAGGACCCCTTCACGGCCGTGGTCTACGGCGCGGGCCGCGCGCTCGACAACCTCGACCTGCTCCGGGAGGTCGCGATCGCGTAGCGCGACGGGGAACCCGGTCGTTTCGTGACCGGATGCGCCAGGGGACGTTCCAACTTGCTCACGGCGCAGGACTGGGCTCCCGCGCCTGCGAGAGCAAGTAGGAACGTCCCCTACTGGCGCTTTCGCTGGTAGCGGTTGACCGCCGCGGCGTGCTCCTCGTACGTCCGCGAGAAGTAGTGCGTGCCGTCGCCGCGCGCCACGAAGAAGAGGAACTGCGCATCGGCGGGCTCGACGGCGGCGCGCAGCGAGGCCGCGCCGGGGCTCGCGATCGGCCCGGGCGGGAGGCCCGGGATGCGGTAGGTGTTGTACGGGTTCGTCTCGTCCTCGAGATGCACCCGGCGTAGATTGCCGTCGAAGTTCGGGATGCCGTAGATCACCGACGGATCGGTCTCGAGCCGCATGTGGCGAGCCAGCCGGTTGTGGAACACCGCGGAGATCAGCGGGCGCTCCACGGCCACGCCCGTCTCCTTCTCCACCAGGGAGGCGATCACGACCGCGTCGCGCTGCTCCATCCGGCTCGCGCGGGCGAGCGGCGCGAGGGGCGCCCAGGCGCGCACGAACTCGTCCACCAGGGTCTTCGCGACCGTGAGGGGCGGGAGGTCGCGCTGGAGTCGGTAGGTCTCCGGGAACAGGTAGCCCTCGAGCGTCGCGCCTTGGACGCCGAGCTCGCGCGCGACGGCCGGATCGCGGGCGAGCTTCAGGAAGGCCTCCGGATCGACCAGGCCCGCAGCGGCGAGCCGGCGCGCCGTCTCCACGATCGTCAGGCCTTCGGGAATCACCACCTCGTGCAGCCGCACGCGGCCGGTCGCGAGGATGCTGAGCACCTCGCGCGCCGAGAGGCCCGGCTCGAGCTCGTACTCGCCCGCGCGCAGCGCCGCGTCCTGGCCCGAGATGCGCGCGAGCCAGCCGAAGGCGCGCGCGTCCCGCACCACGCCGCGCATCTCGAGCTCGCGGGCCACCGAGGCGAAGGACGCCCCGCGGGCCACCTCGAGCAGCACGGCCTCGCGCGGCGCCGAAGGCGCGGCCAGCGCGCGCGCCCACCAGCGCTGCGCGCCGAAGCCGAGGGCCACTGCGACCGCCAGCGCGGCGAGCGCGAACGCGCCCGCGCGCCTCAAGCGGGAAGCCGCGCGCGGCGCTCGAGGAAGGTGCGCAAGAGGAGCGTTGCCGCGAGCGCGTCGACCTCGCCCTTGGCGCGCTTGCGCGCGCCCCTGCCGAGCGCCTCGAGCGTGCGCTCGGCCTCCCGCGAGGTCCAGCGCTCGTCGAGCATCTCCACCGAGACCTCGCTCCCCGAGCCGAGCGGCGAGCTCGCCGGCGAAGCGCTCGGCGGCGGCCGCCTCGGGCCCGCGCCGCCCGGAGAGGTGGATGGGGAGACCGACCACGACGGTGCGCACGCCCCGCTCGCGCGCGAGCTTGGCGATCGCGTCGAGGTCGCGCCCGCCGCCTTGGCGGGCGAGGGCGCCGGCCGGGAAGGCGATGCGCCCCTCGGCGTCCGAGACCGCAAGGCCGATGCGCCGGGTCCCGTAATCGATCCCGAGAAAGGCCACGGGGCTAGGCTACCGGACGGCTCGGCGCGGCCCGGGTCACGGCCTGGGCGCGGCGATCGAGCGCCCGCTGCGCCGCGCGGCGCAGGGCGTCGTCGCGCATGGCGAGCGCCTCGGCGAGCAGCGCCACGGCCTGATCGCCCGGCACGCTGGCCAGTGCGGTGGCCGCGGCCACCTTGAGCTCGCGCAGCCAGCGCCCGCCGAACCCCGCCTTGCGGCGCATGAGCGAGGCGAAGTAGGGCGTCACGTCGGCACGCGCGATGCGGCCGAGCGCGCGCAGGAGCTCGCGGGCGAGGTCCCCTTGCTTCAGCTCCAGGGCGCGCTCGAGCGCGTGGCCGAGCGGCGCCACGGCCCGGGCGCTCTGGGTGGCGCCGAGCTGCTGCGCTGCAGCGAGCACGACGGCCGGCTGGGGCGAGCGCAGCCCGCGCGCGAGCGCCTCCACCGCCTCGTCACTGCCGATGCGCACGAGCGCGCGCGACGCCTCCTCGCGCACGGAGGAGTCGGCTCCCGCGACGAGCTGGGCGAGGCGCTCCACGGTCCCCGGGTGCTGGAGCAGGCCGGCCACGTGGGCGGCGGCGCGCACGGCGCTCGCGTCCGGCCGCTGCATGCGCTGGAGCAGCTCGGGCACGATCTGCTCTCCGAGCGCGACCAGCAGCGGCTCGATGCGCTCGCGCTGCACGCGGTCGGGGAGCTGCCCCAGCCGATCGAACAGCTCGCCCGCCACCTCCTCGCCCAACATTGCGACGATCTGGGTGGCGCGCAGCTGCTCCGAGCCGTCGCCGGTCGCCACCTTGTCGAGCAGCCAGCCGAGCCGCGGCCCGCGCGCGAACGCGCGCAGGATGGTCTGCGCCACCTCGAGCTCGCGGTCGCGCTTCGACTCCACGTGCTGCGCGAAGCGCTCCATGACGAGCAGCGCCGAGGCAGGATCGCCGCGCCGCTCGGCCTCGACCGTCGCGCGGCGCGCGAGCTCGAGGTAGCTCGCGACGCTCGTGCAGCCCTCGAGCTCCGCGAGCACGCTCGGCAGCGACACGTCGGCGAGGGGCGCCTGCGGGAGCGGCGCCTCGAGCGCGGCCTCGGGCTCGCTCGCGAGCTCGGGGGAGGCCTCGACCACGGGCTCCTCGGGCGCCGCCAGCTCGGGCACGGTGTCGGGCTCGAGCTCCGGCGCGGGCTCCGGCTCGGGCTCCCGCTCGGGCAGCGCCAGCGCCGCGGGCTCCGGCGGCGCCTCGGGCTCGGCGCTCGTCGGCATCGACGCGAATCCCGATCGGCACGCGCGCGCGGAGCTGCACGGCGAAGGATCGTGAGCCCAAAGCCTCGGCCGGGCCCGCGAGCAGCTCGGCGAAGCCCGCGAGCGCATCGCCGTCCATCTCCTGCTCGAAGTGGACGCCCTTGACGCCGCGCAGCGCGAGCTCGCCGCGCAGCTCGTCGAGCCGATCGTGGTGCAGCACGCCGCCCGCTCCCACCTCGCGGAAGCCGTCGGAGCGGACCTCGAGCGCGAGCGGCCCGCAGCGCTCGAGATGCGTCCGCCAGGTGCGCACGGTGCGCTCGAACACGGAGGCCAGCACGACCGTCGCCGGGGCCGTAGAAGCGGCGCGCCTTCACCACGCGGGCGAGCTCGAGGAGCAGCACGGCGAGCTCCGGCGCCGTCCGCGTGGCCGGTGCCTCGGGTCGCCCCGTGCGCGCACTCACCCCCATCAAGCCCTCGCTCTCGGTCATTTTGACGGTTTGACGGCTTCGGCGCTTGACCGCTTGCTGCGCCGTCGGAGAAACTCCCGGGATCGGCGCTTCCCCCAGCGCCGATGCCCCGAACCGGTCCTCTGCGGTGACGCCATCGACACGCCCCCCGAGCCGAAGCGGGTCCGGCGGCCGTTCGTCGCGATTGCGATCGCGACCGCGGGCGGCGTGGGCTTCCTGCCGCTCGCGCCCGGCAGCTTCGGCGCGGCTCTCGCCGTGGCAATTTTCGTGTTAGATTCGGTCCTCGCGCCGGCCCTGCTGGCGCTCAGCTGGGGGGCTCTGGTTGCGCTCGGGGTCTGGACGGCCGACATCGCCGGGCGCGCCTTCGGCACGCCGGACGACGGCCGCATCGTGATCGACGAGGTCGCGGGCCAGCTGCTCGCGCTCGCTCCTCTGCTCGCGCTGCCGCCCGGCGAGCGCACGGGCCTCGCCGGCCTCGTGACCGCATTCGTCGCATTCCGGGTGTTCGATATCTGGAAGCCGGGGCCGGTGCGCTGGGCCGAGCGGCGCTTCTCGGGGGGTGTGGGCGTGATGGCGGACGATCTGGCGGCGGGAGCGCTCGCGGCGATCGTGGTCGCGGCCGCGCTCGCTGCGCGCGGCGCTGGAGTCCTCCCGTGAGAGCCGAGGTGCTGACGATCGGCGACGAGCTCCTGCGCGGCGAGATCGTCGACTCGAACAAGTCCTTCCTCTCCGAGCGGCTGCTTGCTGCTCGACGTCGAGACGCGCTTCCACAGCTCGGTGTGCGACGAGCCCGCCGACATGCGCGACGCGTTCCTGCGCGCGGCCGAGCGCAGCGACGTCGTGCTCGTGTCGGGCGGCCTCGGCCCCACGCGCGACGATCTCACCGTCGAGGTGCTGGCGCAGACCTTCGGGCGCAAGCTCGTGCTCCACGAGCCGACGCTGCGCCAGATCGAGGCGTTCTTCGCGCGGCTCGGCCGCGAGATGGCGCCCAGCAACGCGAAGCAGGCGCTCGTGCCGGAGGGCGCCGAGGTCCTCCCGAATCCGGTCGGCACGGCGCCGGGCTGCATGCTCGAGGCCGGGGGCGCCGTCTTCTTCTGCATGCCGGGCGTGCCGCGCGAGCTCTATCGCATGATGGAGGAGCAGGTGGCGCCGCGCATCGCCGCGCGCCGGGGCGCGCCCGCCGAGGTGATGCGCGCGGCGCTGCTGCGCACCTTCGGCCTGGGCGAGTCGAACCTCGAGGACACGCTCAAGGACGTGGCGCGCGAGCCCGGCGTGGTGCTGGGCTTCCGCACTGCGTTTCCGGACAACTTCCTGCGGCCGGTGGTGCGCGCCCCGAGCGCCGCGGAGGCCGAGGCCAAGCTCGAGCGGCTGTGCCAGGCGATCGAGGAGCGGCTCGGCGCGCTGGTCTACACGCGCGGCGAGGAGCCTCTCGAGGCGGTGGTCGGGCGCATGCTCGCCGAGCGCGGGCTCACGCTCGCGGTGGCGGAGTCGTGCACGGGCGGGCTCATCGCCGGGCGCATCACCGCCGTCGCGGGCTCCTCGCGCTACTTCCGCGGCGGCGTGGTCGCCTACGCGAACGAGGCCAAGCGCGATCTCCTGGGCGTGCCGGAGGCGCTCTTGCGCGAGCACGGCGCGGTCTCGGCGCCCGTCGCGCGCGCGATGGCGGAGGGCGCGCGCGCCCGCTTCGGCGCCGACCTCGCCCTCGCCACCACCGGCATCTCCGGTCCGGACGGCGGCACGCCCGAGAAGCCCGTGGGCCTGGTGTGGATCGCCTTCGCTTCGCCGGAGGGCGTCGAGGCGGAGCAGATGATCTTCCCCTTCGACCGCGAGCGGCACCGCACGATCACCAGCCAGACCGCCCTCGACTGGGTGCGCCGCGCGCTGCTCGGGCTACCGCGCGTCGTGCCCCGCTACGTGCGGAGGCCGGCGTGAGCCGCGAGCGCGAGCCGCTCTCCCCGTCGGCGCGCAAGCGCGGCGAAGCCGTGCGCGCCTTCTTCGCCATCGCGCTGGCCGAGCCGCTGCGCGGCGAGGTGGCGGCGCTTTCGCGCGCGCTCGCGGCGCGGCCCGACGGCGACGGCGTGCGCTGGGTGGCGCCCGCCAACTACCACCTGACGCTGCGCTTCCTCGGCAACGTCGCGACGGAGGAGCTGCCGGCGCTCTGCGAGCGGGCGCGCGCGGCGCTCTCGCCCGCGCCGCCCTTCGCGCTGCGCCTGGGAGCGCCGGCCGCGTTTCCCTCTCCGCGCCGGCCGCGCGTGGTGGCGCTCTCCGCCGAGCCCGCTCAACTGCTCGGCGACCTCGCCGCGCGCCTCGAAGCGGCCGCAGTGGCCTCGGGCCTCGCGCCCGAGCCGCGCGCCTTCGCGGCGCATCTCACACTCGGCCGCGTGCGCGCCCGCCGCATCCCGACCCTCGAGGCGCCCGCGCCCGCCGAGCGAGCTCGCCGTCGCAGCGGTCGAGCTCTTCCGCAGCGATCTCGGGGCCTCGGGCTCCCACTACACGCCGCTCGCGGCGCTGGCGCTCGCCGCGCAGCCTGCTCCGGCGCACACGTTTTCCACACCCCTTCCAACCTGAAAGAGCAAGGAGAGAGCATGGCGAAGAGTGAAGTCACGCAGGCCACGGGCGGAGATGCCAAACGCAAGGCGATCGAGGTGGCGGTCTCCGCGATCGAGAAGCAATTCGGCAAGGGAGCCATCCTCACGATGAGCGAGGACTCGATCGATCGCGAGATCCCGAGCTTTCCGAGCGGCTCGGTGAGCCTCGACGTCGCCCTCGGGCATCGGCGGCTACCCGCGCGGGCGCGTGGTCGAGATCTACGGGCCGGAGTCGAGCGGCAAGACGACGCTCTCGCTGCACGCGGTCGCGGAGACGCAGCGCGCCGGCGGCGTGGCCGCCTTCATCGACGCCGAGCACGCCCTCGACGTCAACTACGCGCGCCGGCTCGGCGTGAAGGTCGAGGACCTGCTCGTCTCGCAGCCCGACACCGGCGAGCAGGCGCTCGAGATCACCGACGTGCTGGTGCGCTCCGGGGCGATCGACCTGGTCGTGATCGACTCGGTCGCGGCCCTCGTGCCGCGCGCGGAGATCGAAGGCGAGATGGGCGATCAGCACATGGGCCTGCAGGCGCGGCTCATGAGCCAGGCGCTGCGCAAGCTCACGGGCACCGTCTCGAAGTCCCAGGCCACCGTGATCTTCATCAACCAGATCCGCATGAAGATCGGCGTGATGTTCGGGAACCCCGAGACCACGACCGGCGGCAACGCCCTCAAGTTCTACTCCTCGGTGCGGCTCGACGTGCGGCGCATCGCGGCGCTGAAGGAGGGCGACGAGGTGATCGGCAACCGCACGCGCGTGAAGGTCGTGAAGAACAAGGTGGCGCCGCCCTTCCGGCAGGCCGAGTTCGACATCCTCTACAACGAGGGCGTCTCCTACGAGGGCGACCTGCTGGACCTCGGGGTGGAGGTGGGGATCGTGGAGAAGAGCGGCTCCTGGTTCTCCTACGGCGGCGACCGCATCGGCCAGGGTCGCGAGGCGGCCCGGCGCTTCCTGAAGGAGAACGCGGACGTGCGCCAGCGCCTGTCCGAGGCGGTCTACGCCGCCAAGGGCATCAAGCGGCCCCCGCCGGCGGTGCGCGCCGAGCCCTGAGCGCCGCCCCTGGGCCAGCCCCCCTCCGGACCGCCCCCTGGGCGGCCCGGGAGGGGGGTGCTGCGCCTGCCGCGGGGCTCGGGGAGCCGGCCGCGCGCCTCAAGGGGGGCAAGCGGGGGCGCAGGCGAAGCCTGCTGCCGCCGCGCGCAGCGAGCCGCAGGCGAGCGGAGGTCGTAAAGGCCAGGGCCCGAGCGGTCGAAACGAGGCCAGCGACCAAGCTGCGCGCTGGCGGAGAAGGACCACCCGATGGCCCTGAACCTCGACGAGATCCTGAAGGTCGCCCTGAAGGGCGGCGCTTCGGACATCCATCTCAAGTCGGGGCTCCCGCCGATGTTCCGCGTGGACGGCGCCCTGGTCCCGCTCAAGAACGGCGAGCGGCTGCTGCCCGAGGAGATGGCCAAGGTCGCGCACGGCATCATGAACGACGTGCAGCGCGCGCGCTTCGAAGAGCGCCGCGAGTGCGATCTCGCCTACGGCATCGCGGGCCTGGGCCGCTTCCGCGTGAACGTGTTCCAGCAGCGCGGCACCACCGGCATCGTGTTCCGCGTGATTCCGTTCGGCGTGAAGACGATGGAGCAGCTCCATCTGCCCAAGGTGATCGAGAAGATCGCGATGGAGCACCGCGGGCTGATCCTGGTGACGGGCACGACCGGCTCGGGCAAGTCGACGTCGCTGGCCGCGATGATCGACCACATCAACACGAACCGAACCTGCCACATCATGACGATCGAGGATCCGATCGAGTTCCTGATCCGCGATCGCCGCTCGATCGTGAACCAGCGCGAGATCGGCGTCGACACGCAGAGCTTCGCGAACGCGCTGCGCGCCGCGTTGCGCCAGGATCCCGACGTGATCCTGGTGGGTGAGATGCGCGATTTCGAGACGATCGAGACGGCCATCACCGCGGCCGAGACCGGCCACCTGGTGATGAGCACGCTCCACACCCTCGACGCCACCGAGACCATCAACCGCATCATCTCGGTGTTCCCGCCCTACCAGCAGAAGCAGGTGCGCCTGCAGCTCTCCTCGATTCTCAAGGCCGTGATCTCCCAGCGCCTGGTGCCGCGCGCGGACGGCAAGGGCCGCGTGCCGGCCCTCGAGGTGATGATCTCGACCGCGCGCATCCGCGAGTGCATCTCCGACAAGGAGCGCACCAAGGAGATCCACGACGCCATCGCCAAGGGCTTCACCAGCTACGGGATGCAGACCTTCGACCAGTCGCTGATGCACCTCGTGAAGAACAGCCTGGTGACCTACGACGAGGCCCTGAAGCACGTCAGCAACCGCGACGACTTCGCCCTGCGCTTCAAGGGCATCGCCTCGACCAGCGACGGCACCTGGGACGACTTCGAGGGCGACGACAAGAACGAGAAGACCGCCTCGGGCGCCAAGCCGGACGACTTCATCGATCGGTTCTAGCGGAGACGTTCGTCTACGAAGTTTACGAGGCTCCTGCGGCAAGACCCGGATGCGATCTCGGGAGCCTCGTAAACTTCGTAAACGAACGTCCCCTTCGTCCGGTACCCTCTCGCGTCCAAATCGAGGGGTTCCGTGCCGAGGTCGCTGCCCGCCCGGGAGATCCGGGAGACGTTCCTGCGCTTCTTCGAGTCGAAGGGGCACACGCGCGTGGCGAGCGCCTCGCTCGTGCCCCAGGGCGACCCCACGCTGCTCTTCACGAACGCGGGGATGGTCCCCTTCAAGCGCGTGTTCCTGGGCGAGGAGAGCCGCGCCCTATCGCCGCGCGGCCACCACCCAGAAGTGCATGCGCGTGTCCGGCAAGCACAACGATCTCGAGAACGTGGGGCGCACGGCCCGCCACCACACCTTCTTCGAGATGCTCGGGAACTTCTCCTTCGGCGACTACTTCAAGCAGGACGCGATCGCCTGGGCCTGGGAGCTCTGCACGAGGCAGTTCGGGATCGAGCCGGAGAAGCTCGCGGTCACCGTCTTCCGCGAGGACGACGAGGCGGAGCGCATCTGGCGCGACGAGGTCGGCGTGCGGCCCGCGCGATCGACGCGGCTCGACGAGGCGGACAACTTCTGGGCGATGGGCGAGACGGGGCCCTGCGGGCCCTGCTCCGAGATCTACTTCGACTGGGGCCCGCGCGAGGGCTGCCCGCGCGGCGCGAGCTGCGATCCGTCCTGCGAGTGCGGCCGCTGGCTCGAGATCTGGAATCTCGTGTTCATGCAGTACAACCGCGACGCCGCGGGCACGCTGGTTCCGCTGCCCAAGCCGTCGATCGACACCGGCATGGGCCTCGATCGCACCGCCGCGGTGCTGCAGGGCGTCTACTGGAACTACGAGAACGATCTGTTCCGGCCGATCCTGGCGCGCGCCCAGGAGCTCTCCGGCGTCACCCTCGGCCGCGATGCGGAGAAGGACGTCTCGCTGCGCGTGGTCGCGGACCACGCGCGCGCGGTCGCCTTCCTGATCGGCGACGGCGTGCTGCCGGCGAACGAGGGGCGCGGCTACGTGCTGCGGCGCATCCTGCGCCGCGCCTCGCGCCACGGCGTGCTGCTCGGCTTCAACGAGCCCTTCCTGCACTCGGTGGCCGACGCCGTGATCGAGGAGATGAGCGACGCCTTCCCCGAGCTCGGCGAGCGCCGCGCCTACATCACGGGCCGCGTGCGCCGGGAGGAGGAGCGCTTCCTCGCCACGCTCTCGAACGGCCTCGCGCTGCTCGAGGAGGAGATCGCGAGACTCCGCGCGCGCGGTGAGCGCACGCTGCCCGGCCCGGTCGTGTTCCGGCTGTACGACACCTTCGGCTTCCCGGTGGATCTCACCCAGGACATCGTGCGCTCCCATCAGCTCTCGGTGGACGAGAGCGGCTTCAGCGCCGAGATGGAGCAGCAGCGCGCGCGCTCGCGCGAGGCCTGGAAGGGGAGCGGCGACGCCGCCGTGGACCAGATCTACGGCCGCATGGCGAAGGACCTGGCGACGGAGTTCGTGGGCTACGAGGAGACCTCGCACGAGTCGCGCATCGCCGCGCTGATCGTTGGCGGCGCGCCCGTCGAGGTCGCGCCCACCGGCTCCGAGGTCGAGGTCGTCGTGGAGGAGACCCCCTTCTACGCCGAGAGCGGCGGGCAGGTGGGCGACCGCGGCGCCATCGAGACGGAGCGCGCGCGCGTCGAGGTCCGCGACACCCAGCGCCCGAGCGGCCAGCTCGTCGTGCACCGCGGGCGCGTGGTGGAGGGCAGCGTGCGCGTCGGCGACGCCGCGCGGCTGCGCGTGGACGCCGCGGCCCGCGCGGCCACCGTGCGCAACCACTCCGGCACCCACCTGCTCCACGCGGCGCTGCGCCGCGTGCTCGGGCCTCAGGCGATGCAGAAGGGCTCGCTGGTCGCTCCGGATCGCCTGCGCTTCGACTTCACGCACGATGCGCCCCTCAGCGAGGCGCAGATCGAGGAGATCGAGGACCTGGTGAACGGCTGGATCGAGGCCAACGACCCCGGGCGCGTGCGCCAGATGGGATACAAGGAGGCGATCGCGGCCGGGGCGGTCGCGATCTTCGAGGAGAAGTACGGCGACCGGGTGCGCGTGGTCTCCTTCGGCGACGAGTCCACGGAGCTGTGCGGCGGGACGCACGCGCGCGCGACCGGCGACATCGGGCTGCTGAAGGTCCTGTCGGAGTCGGGCATCGCCTCGGGGGTGCGGCGCATCGAGGCGCTCACCGGGCTCGGTGCGCTCGCCCACCTGCGCGAGCAGGAGAAGCGCCTGCGCAGGGTCGGCGCGCTCCTCAAGGTGCCCGTCGAGCAGGCCGGCGAGCGCGTGGAGAAGCTGCTCGACGAGCGCCGCAGCGCCGAGAAGCAGATCGCCGAGCTGAAGCGCGCCCGCCTCTCCGGGACCGCGGCGGGCGACGCGCCGACGCTGCGCGAGGTCGGCGGCGTGAAGGTCCTGGTGCGGCGCCTCGAGGGCCTCGCCGCCGACGACCTGCGCGGGCTGGTGGACGATCTGCGCGGCTCGCTGCAGAGCGGGGTCGTGCTTGTCGCGTCGACCGACGAGGGCAGAGTCTCTCTCGCGCTGGGGGTCACTCCGGACCTGAAGGGGCGCCTGAAGGCGGGCGACCTGGTGCGCGAGATCGCGGGGGTGGTCGGGGGCAAGGGTGGCGGCCGCCCGGACTTCGCCCAGGCGGGCGGGACCCAGCCCGAGCACCTCGACGCGGCCTTCGAGCGGCTCTACGCGCTCGTCGGAGCGGCGCCGGCATGAGCGGCGTCTTCGTCGCGAGCCCCTACGCCTACCGGCGCCGGGCGACGCGCGAGGTGCGCATCGGCGATGTCGGCGTGGGTGGGGCGAACCCCATCCGCGTGCAGTCGATGACGACCACGAACACGCAGGACGTTCGCGCGACCGCGGACCAGGCCGAGCGGCTCGCGGCCGCGGGCTGCGAGATCGTGCGCATCACCGCGCCGAGCATCCGCGACGCCGAGTGCCTGAAGGAGATCCGCGCGGAGCTCGCGCGCCGCGGCGTGCGCGTGCCGCTGGTGGCCGACATCCACTTCACGCCGAACGCCGCGCTCGAGGCCGCGCTCCACGTCGAGAAGGTGCGCGTCAACCCGGGCAACTACGCCGACAAGAAGCGCTTCGAGGTGCGCGAGTACGGCGAGCGCGAGTACGCGCTCGAGGTCGAGCGCGTCCAGGAGCGCTTCGCGCCGCTCGTGCGGCGCCTGAAGCAGCTCGGCCGCGCGCTGCGCATCGGGACGAACCACGGCTCGCTCTCCGATCGCATCCTGAATCGCTTCGGCGACACGCCGCTCGGCATGGTGGAGAGCGCGCTGGAATTCCTCGACGTGTGCGAGCGCGAGTCGTACTTCGACGTCGTCTTCTCGATGAAGGCGAGCAACGCCCAGGTCGCCATCCAGGCGTATCGGCTGCTCGCCGCGCGGCTGGCCGAGCGCGCGGGCGGCTTCGCGCAGCCCTCCTACCCGTTCCACGTCGGCGTCACCGAGGCGGGCGACGGCGAGGACGGCCGCGTGAAGAGCGCGATCGGAATCGGCGCGCTGCTCGAGGACGGGATCGGCGACACGATCCGGGTCTCGCTGACCGAGGACCCCGTGAAGGAGGTCCCCGTCGCCCGTGCACTGGCGGCGCGCTACGCGTCGCGGCGCGAGCCGCCGCCGCCCCGCGATCCGGGCGCGCCCTTCACCGCCGACCCCTACGCCCACGTGCGTCGCTCGACGCGCTCCGCCCACGGCTTCGGCAGCGACGCGCCGGTCCGCGTCGTCGCGGCGCTGGGTCCGGCCCCGGCCGCTCCGGCGGCGAGCGCCGACGAGATCGCCCGCGAGCTCGCGCGGCTCGGCGAGCTCGCCTGCGAGGGGATCGCGCTCGAGGCGCGCGACGCGCACGAGCTCGCGCGCGCCGGCGAGCTCGGGCGCCAGCTCTCGAAGCGGGGCGTGGTGCTGCCGGTCGCGCTGGAAGTGCCGGGCGAGCTCGCTGGCCGCGTGGCGGCCGCCTTCGGCGACGCCCCGGCGCCGCGCCTCGTGATCTCGCTGCGCCCGGGCGAGCTGCCGCCCGCCGCGCTCCCGGAGCTCGAGTGGCACCTGCGCGCCGAGGGCGACGCGCTGCTCGACCTGCTCGATGCGTGCTGCGCGGCCGGCGCGCGGCCCGCCGCGGTCTCGGTCTCGGCGAGCTCGCCGATCCACGCGCTGCGTCTAGTCGCGGCGCGCCTCGCCGCGCGCGGCCTCGCGGACGTGCCCGCTCGTGCTGCGCCACGCGAGCGATCCCTTCGCGCCCGAGGAGGCCGCGCTGCTGGGCGCGGCGACCGAGCTCGGCGCCCCACTCTGCGACGGCCTCGGCGACGCGGTCGTGCTCGGCGGCTTCGGCTCGCTCTCGCGCGATGTCGCGCTCGCCTACCGCATCCTCCAGGGCGCGCGCCTGCGCACGTCGTGGACGGAGTTCATCTCCTGTCCTTCGTGTGGGCGCACGCTCTTCGACCTCGAGGAGACCACCGCGCGCATCAAGGCGCGCACCGCGCACCTCGCCGGGCTCAAGATCGCCGTGATGGGCTGCATCGTGAACGGGCCCGGCGAGATGGCCGACGCCGACTTCGGCTACGTCGGCTCCGGCGTCGGCAAGGTGAACCTGTACGTCGGGTCACGAGTGCGTCGTGCGCAACGTGCCCGAGGCGGACGCGCCCGAGCGCCTGGTGCGGCTCATCAGGGAGCACGGGCGCTGGCAGGAGCCGCGGGCCTAGCCGCGCCTCAGAGCGAGGCGGAGTCGTCGCCGTGCGGCTCGCTCTCCTTCGGCGCGGGCGGAGGCGGAGCCGCGACGTCCGGAGTCCCCGCCCAGGACCGCGCGCGCGCGAGGAGCTCGACAGAGCGACTGCCGCCGAGGACCGCGTGGCTCGGGCCCACCACCGCGGTCAGCGCGATCAAGCAGCGCCGCGACCACCAGCCCGCCCTCGAGCGTCCCCAACAACCCGCCGGCGATGCGGTCCAGGAGCCCCAGGCCCACGGCGTGGAAGCGCGCGCGCACGAAGCCGCCGATCCCTCCGACCGCGAGCACGGCGACGAGCGCGAGCAGCGCCCCGGCCAGGAGCCGCGCCTGGGTCGCCCGCAGCTCGATTCCGAAGAAAGCGTGATCCATGAGCCAGGCTGCGCTCGGGTCCGTCCAGAGCCGGATCGCGACGAACGCCGAAGCGACTGCGGCCACGGAGAAGGCCTCCCGCAAGCAGGCCGATCGCGAGCCCGCGCAGGCACGCGACCACCACCAGCGCGAGCGCCACGCGGTCGATCCAGCCCAGGCCGAGCAGCCAGTGCACGAGCGGGGTATTCGCGAGGTCGTCCACGAACGGCTCGATCATAACGACTCGACTGCGGACCTCTGTAGACTGCCGCCGCATGTGGGACGCAATCGTGATCGGCGGCGGGCACAACGGCCTCGCCTGCGCGGCCTACCTCGCGCGCGCGGGCCAGCGCACCCTCGTGCTCGAGCGCCGCGAGCTGGTCGGCGGCGCGTGCGTCACCGAGGAGCTCTGGCCGGGCTATCGCGTCTCGCGGGCGGCCTACGTGGCCGGCCTGCTGCGGCCGGCGCTCATGCGCGAGCTCGAGCTCGCGCGCCACGGGCTCCGGCTCCTGCCGCGCCGCCCCGCGTCCTTCACGCCGGACGCCGCGGGCCCGGGCCTCCTGCTCGGCGCGGACGGCGCGGAGAACCAGGCGCAGATCCGGCGCTACTCCCCGCGCGACGCCGAGCGCTACCCGCGCTACGAGCGCGTGCTCGATCGCGCCGCGCGCGTGATCGAGCCCCTGCTCGACGCGCCGCCCGTGGACCTCGCGCGCCCGCGGCTCGCGGACCTCGGCGCCGCTACTTGCGCGCGCTCGCGCGCGGGCGTCGCGCTGCGCAGCGACCTCGCCGCTGCGCTCGCGCTCGTGCTCGGCAGCGCGCGCAGCGCGCTCACGAGCTGGTTCGAGAGCGAGCCGCTGCGCTCGACGCTCGCGACCGACGCGCTGATCGGCGCCCACGCGGGTCCCGGGACGCCGGGCACCGGCTACGTGCTCTTCCACCACGTGATGGGGGAGACCGGCGGCGCGCGCGGTGTGTGGGCCTACGTGGAGGGCGGCATGGGCCGCCTCTCGGAGGCGCTGGCGGCGCGCCGCCCGGGGCGCAGGCGCCCAGATCGAGACGAGCGCGGACGTGACGCAGATCGGTGTCGAGCGCGGTCGCGCGCGCGCCGTGGTGCTCGCCGACGGCCGCGCGCTCGAGGCGCGCGCGATCGTCTCCTGCGCCGACCCCCAGCGCACGCTCTCGCTCTTGCCGTCCGGAGCCCTTCCGGACGACTTCAGCCAGGGCGTGCGCGCGCTCGACATGCGCAGCCCCGTCGTGAAGATGAACCTGGCGCTGGACTCGCTGCCGGTCTTCGCGGCGTGTCCGGACGCGCGCGAGCCCGGGCCCTGGCACCAGGGCACGATCCACCTCGGGGCCGCGAGCCTCGAGCAGCTGGACGCGTCCTTCGCTTCCGCCGAGCGCGGCGAGCTCCCGGAGCGGCCGATGATCGAGCTCACGCTGCCCTCGGCGGTGGACCGCACGCTCGCGCCAGCGGGCCGCCACGTGGCCTCGCTGTTCGTGCAACACGTCCCGCCGGACGCGTCCGCGGCGTTCTGGGAGCGCGAGCGCGAGCGCTTCGCCGACCGCGTGCTCGCGCTGGTGGACGAGGCCTCGCCGGGCTTCTCGGCGCGCGTGCGCGAGCGCGACGTCCTCGCGCCCCCTGACCTCGAGCGCATCTTCGGTCTGACGGGCGGGAACATCTTCCACGGCGCGATGACCCTCGACCGGCTCGGGCCGCTTCGGCCGCTGGCCGGCTGGGCGCGCTACGCGACGCCGCTGCCCGGCCTCTACCTGTGCGGCGCGGGCACCCACCCCGGCGGCGGCGTGATGGGCGCCTGCGGGCGCAACGCGGCCGGCGTGATCGCCGCCGACCTGCGTCGGCGCTGAGCACGCTCAGCGCTCGCCCTCGGCCATGCGCAGGTACATGCGCGCGTCGGCGCGCTCGGCGTCGAGCTCGAGCACGCGCGTCCACTCGCGCAGCGCCTCCTCGTTGCGGCCCAGCGTGAAGTAGGTGAGGCCGAGCTGCACCGCGGCGTCGAGGTAGGCGGGGTTCGCGCGCAGCGCGCGGCGGAACTCCGCGATCGCCTGGGAGGGCAGGCCCGAGTCGCGCAGCGTGATGCCCAGGCGCTGGCGGATGTCGAGAAACCCCGGCGCGCGATCGAGGGCCTTGCGGTACTCGTCGATCGCGAGCTTGATCTCGCCCGCCTCCCGGTAGGCGTCGCCCAGCGCGGCGTGCAGGTTCGCGAGCTTGCCGCGCGTGGTCGCGTCGAGCGCGCCCTCCATCTCTCCGGCGGTGGCGCGCAGCTTGTCGGCGAGCTCGCGCGCGCGCTCGTAGCGCCCGCTCTGCTCGTAGACGCTGCCCAGCGCCGCCAGGCACTCCGCGTAGCTGGGGTTGATCTCGAGCGCGCGCTCGAAGGCGGAGGTCGCGTCGTCGAGGCGCCCGTTGCGCTCGTGCACCAGGCCCACGAAGTAGTGCACGTCCGCGTAGCCCGGGTTCGCGTCGAGCACGCGCGTGAAGGCCGCGAGCGCACCCTCGTCGCTCCCGCCCTCGAACAGCTGCCGCCCGAGCGCGAGCGCCTCGCGCGCCTCGGGACTCATGCGCGCCGCCACGCGCGGCTCAGCGCGCCGAGGGGATCTGGTCCTCGGCGGCCTCGGCGATTTGGCTGCCCGGGTAGTTCTCGAGGATCACCTCGAACAGCTGCTGCGCGTCGTCCTCGCGATTCATGCGCGTGTAGCAGAGCCCGAGCTTGTAGAGCGCCTCGGCGTCGAGCCCGAGGCCCGGGTACTCGTCGATCACCGTGCGGTAGCGGTTGGCCGCGCTCTGATACTCCTCGTCGGAGAAGTAGAAGTCGCCGACCTGGAGCGCCTGCTCGGCGAGCTTCGTGCGCAGCTGCTTTCCAGAGCACCTCGGCCTCGCCGGTCTCCTGGGCGTTCGGATAGCGCGTGATCAGCTCGTCCAGCGCCGACACGGCCTCCCGCGTCTGCGTCTGGTCGCGGTTCGAGCTGCGCGACTGGCGCTCGTGGCAGAGCGCGCGCTGGTAGATGGTGTAGGGGACCTTCTCGTGGTCCGGGTGGAGCTGCGCGAAGTCGCGGTAGTAGGAGAGCGCCTCCTCCCACTGGTGCTGTGCGAAGTGGGCGTCGGCGATGCGCAGCTCCGCGAGGACGGCGTAGTCGCTGTAGGGGTAGTTGTCGATGATGTCCTGGAACTTGTCGATCGCGGCCTGATAGTCCGAGAAGTCGAGGCCGAGGAAGCCAGACTTGTCCTCGAGCATCTGCATGCCCTGCTGGTAGAGATCCTCGGCAGAGGCCACCTCGACGATGTCTTTGCTCCCGGAGGACGCGCAGCCCGCCCCGAGCACGAGGCCGGCGCACGCGAGCGCGAGAGCGAGGGACGAGCGGACCCGAGACATGCAAGACCTCCCCTGCTGGGCGACCCCAAGATTACGAGAGCCGTGAAGCCAGTGTCAATTTTGCTAGAGTCCACGCCTTCTTGCGACTGGAGAACTTCGTGGAAGACCGTCTCGATCGCCGGCTGACGCGCCGGCGCGACTTCCAGGCCGCCGAGCGGCTCGAGAAGGAGCTGCGCAGCCTCTCCGACGTCGCCAGCAAGGGCGAGCTGGTGGACTCGCCCCAGTTCCCGCCCCAGCCGGCCCCCGGTGAGGCGGGGGGCGCGGGCGACTAGGCGTCCCGGGAGGGCCCGTGCTGAAGGCCCGCTTCGGCTTCGACCTCGACGCGAGACTCCGCCGCGCGCTGCCCTTCTTCTTCCACCCCCGCGTCCACCCCAACGCGCTGACGGCGGTGGGGACGCTGATCTCCCTGGGCGGGGCCTTTGCCTTCGCGCGCGGCGAGCTCGCGCTCGGCGCCTGGCTGACCGCGGCCGGAGGGCTCTTCGACCTGATCGACGGGGTGGTGGCCCGGGAACAGGGCCGGGCGAGCGCCTTCGGGGCGTTCCTCGATTCCTCCCTCGACCGCTTGGTGGACATGGCGCTCCTGCTCGGGCTCGGCCTCCACTACGCGACCCACGCCCGCACCGACCTCGCCACGCTCGCGGGTGTGGCGCTCGTGGGCAGCGTGATGACCTCCTACACGAAGGCGCGCGCCGAGCTCTGGCTGCGCGACTTCCAGGCCGGCTGGATGGAGCGCGCCGAGCGCATCGTGCTCCTGATCCTCGGCGGCGTGAGCGGGCTCATGCCGCTCGCGCTGGCTGCGGTCGCGCTCGGCAGCGTCGCCACGGCGCTCCAGCGCATGGTGCTCGCCTACAAGCGCATGGGCGCGCTCGCCCAGGAGTCCCCCCGATGAGCGGCTCGGAGAAAGGCTTCACGATCATCGACCGCCGCGGGAGCGCGGAGGAGCCCGCGCCCGCGCCGGAGCTCGAGGCGCTGCCGGCCGCCGACTTCACCTCCTTCCTGCTCTCGCTCGGGACGTCGGCGCTCTTCCATCTGGGGCTCGTCGCCGAGCCCGGCGCCGACGCGCCGGCGAAGCCGAATCTGCCCGTCGCACGCCACACGATCGACACGCTCGAGCTCCTCGAGCTGAAGACGAAGGGCAACCTGAGCGCGGAGGAGAGCGAGCTGCTGCGCACTCTCCTCACGGATCTGCGCATGCGCTTCGTCGCGGTGAGTCGCGGCGCGCGCGAGTGAGGCGGGCGAGCGTCCGCGCGCCCGCGAAGGTGAACCTCGGGCTGCGCGTCGTCGGCCGGCGCGCCGACGGCTTTCACGAGCTCGAGAGCCTGTTCGTTCCGCTCGAGCTCGCCGACGATCTCACCCTCGAGCTCGGCGGCGCGGGCGTGCGGCTCGCAGTCCTGGGCGAGGAAGGGGCCGGCGTTCCCGCCGACGCGCGCAACCTCGCCTGGCGCGCGGCCGAGCGCTTCCTCGCCGAGGTGGGAGCGCGAGAAGGGGTGGACCTGCGCCTGACGAAGCGGGTCCCCTCCCCTGCGGGGCTGGGCGGCGGGTCCTCCGACGCAGGCGCCGTGCTGGCGACCCTCGCGGGCCTCCTTCCTGGGCGCGCCACGCGGAGCGCCCTCGAGCAGCTGGCTCTCGGTCTCGGGGCCGACGTGCCGTTCTTCCTCGACCCGCACCCCGCGCTCGTGGAGGGGATCGGCGAGCGCATCGCGGCCCAGCCTGGAGTCCCCGCCCTCGACCTGCTCCTCGCGCATCCGGGCACGGGCCTCGCGACGCGAGACGTGTACGCGGCCCACGACGCCCACGCTTCGTTGACGCCCCAAAACCCCGCGCCTACGATCCGCCGCCTTCTCGCCCTGTGCGAGGAGCCCGGCACCTCCCCCGCGCGCTGGCTCTCCGACGAAGCTCTGCGAGCGCTCGTCTGGAACGACCTCGAGGCGGCGGCGACCCGGCTCCAGCCGCGCGTGGCGGAGCTGCGGGAGGAACTCACGGCGACGGGCGCTCGCGCCGTCGGCATGTCGGGCAGCGGCCCGACTCTGTATGCGATCTACCCCGACCGGGCGTCTGCCAGCGCGGCGCGAGAGCGGGTGGCCGAGCGCGGTGCGCGGACCTGGCTCACCCGGTCCTGCGCCTCCCGCGAAGTGGCCCCGGCGCTGTCGGCGGGACTTCGGTAGACACGAGGAGCCTTGGGGCGTCGCCAAATGGTAAGGCAGCGGCCTTTGGAGCCGCCTATTGCAGGTTCGAGTCCTGCCGCCCCAGCCAGTTTCAGCGGAAGCGGTGGACCCGAGAACGAAACGAGGAGACCGGACGTGGCCGACAACGCACTGAGCGCGGAGCTGCGCGAAGGCAATGGCAAGGGCGCGGCGCGCAGACTGCGCGCGACCGGGCGCATGCCCGCGGTGCTCTACGGGCGCCGCCACGCGGCGCAGTCGCTCGCCGTCGATCCCACGGCGCTCTCGAAGCTCCTCCACGGCGCCGCGGGCATGAACACGCTGATCCAGCTCACCGTGGCGGGCGCGACGGACACCGTGCTGGTGAAAGCCCTGCAGCGCGACCCGGTGCGCGGCCGCTATCTGCACGCCGACTTCTATCAGGTCGATCTGACCCAGAAGATCACCGTGTCGGTGCCGATCCGCTTGCTCGGCAAGGCGAAGGGCACCGAGCTCGGCGGCATCCTCGATCACCCGCTGCGCGAGATCGCGATCGAGTGTCTGCCGGGCTCGATTCCGCAGGCGATCGAGGTGGACGTCAGCGACCTCGCCGTGAATCAGTCGATCCACGTGAGCGACCTGCGCCTGCCCGAGGGCGTGACCGTGAAGACGGAGCCCACGCTCGCCGTGGCGTCGGTCGTCATTCCCGCCGCCGAGGAAGAGGCGACACCCGCGGCGGCCGTCGAGGGCGAGGTGCCCGCCGAGGGGGCCGAGGCTGCGGAGGCCGCGCCGGCCGCCGAGGAAGGGGCCGCCGCCGCGCCGAAGGCCGAGAAGGCCGCGAAGCCCGAGAAGGGCGAGCGCGCCGAGAAGGGTGCCGAGAAGAAGAAGTAGCCGGGCGCGCGGGCGCAACCGGCGCCCGTGGCGAGTGGCGGCACGATGAAGCTCTTCGTCGGGCTCGGGAACCCCGGCCCGCGCTACGGCGCCACGCGCCACAACGCGGGCGCGCGGGTGGTCGAGCTCCTCGCGGCGCGCAGCGGGATCTCGCTCGCCGCGCAGCGCTACGCGGGCCGCTTCGGCGAGGGTCTCGTGGCGGGCGTGCCCGCCGCGCTGCTCCTCCCCGAGACGTTCATGAACCGCTCGGGCGCGGCGCTGCGCGAGGCGCTCCTCGCTCTCGCGCTCGTCGATCCTGCGCAGGATCTGCTCGTCGTGCTCGACGACGTCGATCTGCCCCTCGGCCGCATCCGGCTGCGCGCGCGCGGCGGAGACGGCGGACAGCGCGGTCTGCGCGACGCGCTCGCCGAGCTCGGCAGCGAGGAGGTCCCGCGCCTGCGCTTCGGCGTCGGCCGGCCGGCGCAGCCGGAGGGCGACACCAAGCAGCACGTGCTCGAGCCTTTCCGGCCCGAGGAGGAGGTGCTCCTGGCGGCCAGCCTCGCCCGCGCCGCCGACGCCTGCGCATGCTTTGCGCAGGCGGGCATCGCGGAGGCGATGAACCGCTACAACGGCCCTGCCGAAGCGGGATTGTCCGGTAATTGAATCGGCCATTCGTGGGTGTCATATCGGGCCTCCAGTCCGGCTTGTAGCCGGATTGGCTGGCCAGTATTCTGGTCGTCATGGAGCTCGACATCCAGCGAGACGGAGCGAACGGCCGGGGCAGCGAGCCGGTCTACCGCCAGATCGCCGCCCAGATCCGCGAGCAGATCCAGAGCGGCGACCTGGGCGAGGGCGATCGGCTCCCGCCGATCCGCGAGCTCGCCCAGCAGCTGCGCGTGAATCGCGAGACGGTGAGCAGCGCCTACGAGGCGCTCGCCGGCCGAGGGCGTCGTCGATGCCCACGTCGGCCGCGGCACCTTCGTGCGCGGGCGGCGCCCGCGCACGCTCGCGCCGGTCACGCCGGCCCCGGCGCCGCTCTCGGTGCGCGCCGAGCGCCTGCTCGCAGTTCGAGCGCGCGCGCGTCTCGTATGGCACCGGCCGCGGCTCGATCCCGCTGCAGAAGCTGGTGCCCGATCCGCGCCACTATCCGATCGAGGCCTTCCGCCGCTCGCTGGCCCGCGTGATGAGCGAGCTCGGCGAGCAGGTGCTCGGCTACGGCGACCCGCAGGGTTATCAGGGACTGCGCGCGCTGATCGCGGAGCGCTTGCGCGCCTGCGGCGTGGTGGTGGGCGCCGAGTCGCTGGTGCTGTGTCAGGGCGCGAGCCAGGGCATCGCCCTCGCGCTGCGCCTGTTCGCCGACAGCGGCGACAGCGTGGCCGTCGAGGAGCCGACCTACCAGAACGCGCTGGCGGCCATGGCGGCGCTGGGCATCGCGCCCGCGGTGGTGCCGATGCGCGGCCGCGGCGCCGACCTCGACGCCCTCGACCGCGCCCTCGCGCGGCCCGAGGTGCGCGCCTTCTACACGATCCCGACCTTCCACAACCCGCTGGGCATCAGCACGCCGCTCGAGCACCGGCGCGAGGTGCTGGCGATCGCGGCGCGCCACGGCAAGGCCGTGATCGAGGACGCCTACGAGATGGACCTGCGCTACGCGGGGCGGCCGGTGCCGTCGCTCGCCGGCCTCGACGAGGACGGGCTCGCCGTGCAGCTGCTCTCGTTCTCGAAGTCGCTCTTCCCGGGCGTGCGCATCGGCGCGATCGTCGCGCGCGGGCGCCACGTGGACGCGCTGCTCGCGCTGCGCCACGCCGCCGATCTGGGCGGCGCGCTCCCGCTCCAGGCCGCGCTCGCGGACTTCATGAGCACGGGCGCCTACGAGCGCCACCTCGCGACCCAGCGCAAGCGCCTGCGCGCGCGCCGCGACGCTCTGATCGAGGCGCTCGCCCACGAGATGCCGGCCGGCTCGACCTGGACGGAGCCCGAGGGCGGGCTCCAGCTCTGGCTCGAGCTGCCCGCGCCGCTCGACTCGCGCGAGATCCACGCCGACGCCCTGCGCGCCGGCGTGCTGGTGGCGCCCGGCTTCCAGTTCCAGGTGGACGGGCGCCCCTCGCGCGGCCTTCGGCTCTCGATCGGCTGCGTCGACGAGGCGGAGCTTCGCGAAGGCGCAGCCCGGCTCGGCCGCGTGGTGCGCGAGCGCCTGGCGGCGAGCGCCGCCGACGGCACCCGCGCATCGATCCAAGTTTGAAATCCCCGAAGGAGATCGCGATGGAATCCCAGCGCACCAACGCCCAGGCCTTCGAGCTGAAGGTCGGGCTCGCCGAGATGTTGAAGGGCGGCGTGATCATGGACGTGACGACGCCCGAGCAGGCCAAGATCGCCGAGGAGGCCGGCGCCGCGGCGGTGATGGCGCTCGAGCGCGTGCCCGCCGACATCCGCAAGGAGGGCGGCGTCGCGCGCATGGCGCAGATCAGCATCATCGAGGCGATCCAGAAGACCTGCTCGGTCCCGGTGATGGCGAAGGTGCGCATCGGCCACTTCGTCGAGGCGCAGGTGCTGGACGCGCTGGGCGTCGACTTCATCGACGAGAGCGAGGTGTTGACGCCCGCCGACGAGGCCTACCACGTCGACAAGCACGCGTTCCGCTCGCCCTTCGTGTGCGGCGCGCGCAATCTCGGCGAGGCGCTGCGCCGCATCGCCGAGGGCGCGGCCATGATCCGCACCAAGGGCGAGGCCGGCAGCGGGAACATCGTCGAGGCGGTGCGGCACCTGCGCCAGGTGAACGGCGACATCCGCGCGATCGGCGCGCTGCGCGGCGACGAGGTCGCCGCCAAGGCCAAGGAGCTGGGCGCGCCGATCGAGCTCGTCCGCTACGTCGCACGAGCACGGCAAGCTCCCGGTGCCGAACTTCGCGGCGGGCGGCATCGCGACGCCGGCGGACGCGGCGCTGTGCATGTCGCTCGGCGCCGAGGCGGTATTCGTGGGCTCGGGCATCTTCAAGAGCACCGACCCCGAGGCGCGCGCGCGCGCGATCGTCCACGCGACGACGCACTGGCGCGAGCCGGCCGAGGTGCTGAACGCGTCGCGCGGGCTCGGCCCTGCGATGGCGGGCCTCGAGCTCTCCACGATCCCCGAGAACGAGCGGCTCGCGAACCGAGGCTGGTGAGAGAGGAGGGTCGCGCGGTCGATGTACGTCCCTGATGCGCTTCCAGGAGCGAGACCGAGCGGCCCTCCACGCGCTGATGCGCGCGCACTCGTTCGCGCTGCTGACGAGCGCGCGGGACGGCGAGCCCTTCGCCACGCATCTCCCGCTCGCCCTGGACGCCGAGCGCGGCGAGCACGGCACGATCGTGGGTCACGTGGCGCGCGCGAACCCGCACTGGCGGGCCTTCGACGGCAAGACGCGCGCGCTCGCCGTCTTCTCGGGGCCGCACGCCTACGTCTCGGCGCGCTGGTATCCGACGGCGAAGCAGGTGCCCACCTGGAACTACGTCGCCGTCCACGCGCTCGGCCGGCCGCGCGTGCTCGACGACCCCGCGCGCGCCTTCGCGCTCCTGCGCGGGCTCATGAGCCAGCACGAGGCGGCGCTGCCCGAGCCGGCGCGCGGGCTCGGCAAGGGCCCGCGCGAGCTCGCCGACATCCCCTTCGTGCACCTCGACAAGCTGATGCGCAACATCGTGGTCTTCGAGCTCCCGATCGAGCGGCTCACCGGCAAGCGCAAGCTCTCGCAGAACAAGCGCGCGAGCGAGCGGCGCGGGCTCGCGGCCGGGCTGCGCGCCTCCGGCGCTCCCGGCGCCCAGGCGATCGCGGCGCTAATGGACGCGCTCCCGGAGAGCGCCCCGTGACCGGGAATCGAAATCTCGGGGTCAGACCCCAAAATTTCGATTCTGCCCGAGCGCCGCGCGTCGGCGTGCTCGCGATCCAGGGCGACTACGACGCCCACGCCCGCACGCTCGCGCGCCTGGGCGCGGAGCCCGCGCTCGTGCTCTGGCCGAAGGAGCTCGCCTCGCTTCACGCCCTCGTCCTGCCGGGCGGGGAGAGCACGACCATCGCGAAGGGCCTCGCGCGCCTGGGCCTCTACGAGCCCTTGCGGGAGCGCATCGCCGGCGGGCCTCCCGGTGCTCGGGACCTGCGCGGGCGCCATCCTGCTCGCGAAGCGGGTCGAGAACCGCCCCGTCGAGACGCTCGGGGTCCTCGACGTGACCGCGCAGCGCAATGCCTACGGGACGCAGGTGGACTCGTTCGCCGCGCCCGTCGATGCGGGAGCCGCGCCGGGGCTCGAGGGGCTGCGCTGCGTCTTCATCCGCGCCCCCCGGCTCGCAGAGCCTGGCCCCCGCGTGGAAGTGCTCGCGCGCGTCGATGGGCACCCGGTCCTGGTGCGCGAGGGGCGCGTCCTGGCTGCCACCTTCCACCCGGAGCTCGGGACCGACGACCGCGTCCACGGGCTCCTGCTCTCGCTCGCGGCCGACGCGGCCGTCTGCTAACTCCCGCCTTCTTCTCGGTCCCCACCGGGGCCCAGGCGACCGCCTGTCCACGAGGAGGATGCGTGCGGGAATACGAGACCACGTTCGTGGTGCAGCCCGAGATCTCGGACGAGAGCTGCCAGGAGCTGTGCCAGCGGGTGAACGGCGTGCTCGAGCGCGTCGGTGCCATCCCGCTGCTGCACGACGACCAGGGCAAGCGCCGCCTGGCCTACGAGATCCAGAAGTTCCAGAAGGGGCGCTACGTCACCGCCTACTACCTCGATGTCGAGGGCAAGGGCGTGGCCGAGATCGAGCGCCTGCTCCGCATCGAGGAGTCGATCCTGCGCTTCCTCACCGTGCTGCGGCCCGGCGAGGTGACCGACATCGACAAGCGCAAGGTCGAGGCCGCCGAGGAGCAGCGCGTGCGCGCCGAGCGGGCGCGCGAGCGAGCGGCGCGCGAGGCCGAGGAAGACCGCCTGCGCGCTCAGGCCCGGGAGGGCGACGAGCGCAGCGAGTTCGGCGGGCGCGACTACGGCCGCGGCGATTTCGGTGACGAAGGAGACGACGAATGAGCGAGAGCGGACCCCCCAGCGGCGGCTTCGGCGGAGGCGGCGGCTTCGGTGGCGGCGGGTTCGGCGGCCCGCGCGGGCCGCGCCGCGATTTCGACCGCGGCCGAGGCCGCGACGGCGACCGCGAGCGCGGGCCGATGAGCGTGAAGGCGCGCCTGCGCGCGAAGGCGCGCAAGAAGGCGCGCAAGGCGGCCAAAAAGAAGGGCGGCTTCCTCCGCAAGAAGGTGTGCCGCTTCTGCGCCGAGCCGCGCACGGGGATCGACTACAAGGACCCGAAGGGCCTGCGCTACTTCGTGACCGAGACCGGCAAGATGATCCCGCAGCGCATCTCCGGGAACTGCGCGGGGCACCAGCGCGAGATCGGGGTCGCGGTGAAGCGCGCCCGGCACCTCGCGCTCTTGCCCTTCGCGTCCCAGCACGGAGGCTGAGCCATGGCCCAGGTGCGCATCATCCTGCGCGAGGACGTCCACGGGCTCGGGATCGCGGGCGCGCTGGTCACGGTCCGCCCCGGCTACGCGCGCAACTTCCTGCTGCCCCAGGGCAAGGCGATCCTCGCCACGGAATCGACGGTGCGGGAGCTCGAGCACCACAAGCGCGCGATCGCCGACAAGGTGGCGAAGGAGCTGAAGAGCCACCGCGGGCTGAAGGATCGCCTCGAGGGGATGAAGCTCACCATCTCGGTGCAGGTCGGCGAGGAGGGCAAGCTCTTCGGCTCGGTCACCAGCCGCGAGATCGCCGAGCTCGTCGCCGCCCAGGGCGTCGAGCTCGACCGCAGGCGCATCGAGCTCACCGAGCCGATCAAGGAAGCCGGCGTGCACAACGTGCCGGTGCGGCTGCACCGCGAGGTCATCGCGCAGCTCAAGCTCGAGGTGACCGCGGCGAATCCCGCGCCGGCCGAGGCCGCGAGCTAGCGCGAAAAGTTTTCGAACCTGCCTGCGTCGGAGTAGAGTGTCCGCAGAGGGGTGAGGCGGCGCGATGGCGAGTGGCGAGCTCGGGGGGCTCGACCTCTCCGGCAGCGGAGGGCGCCGTCGGCGACGCGCCGAGTCCGGCGACGAGACGGCGGTTGACTCGGGCGCCTTCACCGGGCGCGTTCCGCCCCATGACCTCGCCGCCGAGCGCGCGGTGCTCTCGTCGCTGCTGCTCGACGCGCGCGCCTTCCACGAGGTGCTCGCGGAGGTTCGCGCGGACGACTTCTACCACCCCGCGCACCAGACGCTGTTCCGCGCGATGGCGGCGATCCACGACGAGGGCCGCCCCGTCGATCTGATCACGCTCTCCGAGTACCTGACGCTCGCCAAGACCCTCGACTCCGTCGGCGGTCCGGTCGCGCTCGCCGAGATCGCCGACTATGCGGCGACGGCGGCGAACGTCGCTCACCACGCGCGCATCGTGCGCGACAAGGCGGTGAAGCGGCGCCTGATCGGCGTGGCCACCGAGATCGTGCAGACCGGCTACGAGGAGAGCGAGTCGGCGGACAAGCTGCTCGACTTCGCCGAGTCGAAGATCTTCGACGTCTCGAAGGCCCAGAGCCGCTCCACCTTCCAGAACCTGCACGACGAGATGCCCGGCGTGTTCGACTACGTCGAGGGCATCATGAACCGGGCCGGCGCGCTCTCGGGCCTGCCGACGGGCTTCGGCGACCTCGACGAGATCACCGGCGGGCTGCAGCCCGGCGAGCTGATCATCATCGCGGCGCGGCCGAGCATGGGGAAGACCGCCTTTGCGCTGAACATCGCGCGCAACGCGGCGGTCGACCACGCCAAGCGCGTCGCGGTGTTCTCGCTCGAGATGACCACGCGCTCGCTGATCATCCGCATGCTCTCGTCGGAGGCCTCGATCGACTTCTCGAGCCTGCGCAAGGGCTTCCTGCCCATGGCCGAGTACCGGCGGCTGCAGGAGGCGGCGGATCGGCTCTCCCACGCGAACCTCTGGATCGACGACTCGGGCTCGGTCTCGATCCTCGAGATCAAGGCCAAGAGCCGGCGCCTCCACGCCGAGCACGGGCTCGATCTGGTGATCGTCGACTACCTCCAGCTCGCCCACGCCGACGGCCGCCGCGACCGCAAGGACCTCGAGATCGCCGAGATCAGCCGGGGGCTCAAGGCCCTCGCCAAGGAGCTCGCGCTGCCGGTGATCGCGCTCTCCCAGCTGAACCGCGGCCCCGAGCAGCGCGACCCCGACAAGCGCCGCCCGATGATGGGCGATCTTCGCGAGTGCGTGACGGGCGAGACACGGGTCTGGCTGGCCGACGGCCAGCGCGTCCCGATCCGCGACCTGGTCGGCCAGACGCCCGAGGTGTGGGCGTTGGACGAGCGTCAGCGCATCGTGCGCGCTCGCGCGGACAAGGTGTGGCTGGTCGGCCGCCGCCCGGTCTTCTGTGTGCAGCTCGCGAGCGGACGACAGGTCCGCGCGACTGCGGAGCACCGCCTCCTGGCCGGGCAGGGCTGGCGGACGGTCTCCGAGCTCGCGCCCGGCGATCGCATGGCGACTGGCGCGGCAGGTCCCCGAGCCGGCGTGTCCGGCGCGCTGGCCCGATCACTGGTTGGTCCTGCTCGGCCATCTCGTCGGCGACGGCAGCTACGTGAAGCACCAGCCGCTCCGCTACACGACGGCGTCCGAGGAGAACAGCGCGGCTGTGCGCGCCGCAGCCGAGCCGTTCGGCTCGCGGGTTGCCCGCCACGCGGGGCGAGGCGCGTGGCATCAGCTCGTGATCAGCGGCAACGGCAATCGCTGGAAGGCCGCCGGTGTGGGCGCCTGGCTCAAGGAGCTGGGGCTGTTCGGCGAGCGCTCGCATCAGAAGCATCTGCCGGCGGGCGTCTTCACGCTGGCGGACGATCAGATCGCGCTGTTGCTCCGCCACCTGTGGGCGACCGACGGCTCGGTGACGCTCCGCAAGGCGAGCCGCGGCGCGCCACGCGTGTACTTTGCGACGTGCAGTCCGACGCTCGCGCACGACGTCGCTGCTCTCTTGCTGCGGCTCGGGATCCTGACGCGCATCCGGACCGTCCACAGCGAGCGCGGCCGGCCGGTGCACACCGTCGACGTCAGTGGGGCGGACGCGCAGAAGCGCTTCGCCTCGCGGGTGGGCGGGTTCGGCCCGCGCGCAGAGGCGGTCCGAGCGCTCGCTGCGTACCTGGCCTCGGTGGAGGCAAACCCGAACGTCGACACGCTCCCGATCGGGCTGTTCGGCGAGGTGCGCGCTCGGATGCGCGAACGTGGCGTCACGACCCGAGCGATGGCGCAGCTGCGCGGCACGGCTTACGGCGGCTCGAGTCACTTCCGCTTTGCGCCGAGCCGTCAGACGCTCGCGAGCTACGCCGCGCTCCTGCAAGCGCCGGAGCTCGCGACCTGGGCGGAGTCCGATCTCTTCTGGGATCGCGTCGTCGCGGTGACCGCGGAAGGCGAGGAAGAGGTGTTCGATCTGACCGTGCCGGGGCCGGCCAACTGGCTGGCAGACGGCGTCGTGACGCACAACTCGGGCGCGATCGAGCAGGATGCAGATGTTATTGCGTTCATCTATCGCGACGTCGTCTACAACAAGGAGACGCCGGATCCGCGCAAGGCCGAGATCATCATCGAGAAGCAGCGCAACGGGCCCACCGGCACGGTGAACCTCGACTTCGAGGGCCGCTTCGCGCTGTTCCGCAACCGCAGCCAGCGCGGCGACGACGCGGGCCCGTCCGGCGGCAGCTTCCTCCCGTCCGAGAGCGGCGGGGGCTTCGGCGAGGAGCCGGTGTTCTAGGAGCCCGACCCGAGATGGGGGACGAAGCATTCGCCGCCGAGACGCGCCGCCGACAGGGCGCGCGACCGAGGTGTAGCCGACCCTACTCCGCAGGGAGCGCAACGCAGTTGACGGCGATGGATCGGCGGCGAGGCGAGTCCCTCCATCTCGGGTCGGGCTCCTAGGTGCCGCGACTGCTCAAGCCGAGCGCGCTGCCGCCCGGCGGCACGGTCGCCATCGCGGCGCCGGCCTTCCACGTGGAGAGAGCGCGTGTGCTGGCCTTCGCGAGCCGACTCGGCGCCGCGGGCTATCAGGTCACCTGGCGCGAGGACTTGTTCGCGAAGCAGGGCTACCTCGCGGGCTCGGCCGAGCGCCGCGCCGCCGAGCTGATGCAGTGGGTCCGGGACCCGAGCGTGGACGCCATCCTGTGTGCGCGCGGCGGCTGGGGCTGCCACCACGTGATCCCGCGCCTCGACGCGGAGCGCGTGCGCGCCGCGCGCAAGCCGCTGATCGGCTTCAGCGACGTGACCACGCTCCTGCTCTGGCAGCGCGAGGTCGCCGGGCTCGCGGGCGTGCACGGCCCCATGTGCGTGCGCGACGACGGCCCCACACCCGGCGAGCTGCGCGCGCTGCTCGCCCTGCTCGGGGGCGAGCGCCCGGCGCCGCTCGCGGGGCGCGGGCGCGTGCGCGGCCGCGCCAGCGGCCCCTTGGTCGGCGGCTCCCTCACGCTGCTCGCCGACAGCCTCGGCACGGCCTGGGAGGTCGACACGCGCGGCGCGATCGTGTGCATCGAGGAGATCGGCGAGAAGCCCTACGCGCTCGATCGCCAGCTCTCGCACCTTGACGCGGCGGGCAAGCTCGCCTCGGCCGCCGGCTTCGCCGTGGGCCACCTGATCGGCTGCGTCGACCCCAAGCGCAGCCGGCCCACCGCGCAGCGCGTGGTCGAGGAGCTGCTCGGTGCCTTCCGGAAGCCGCTCGTGGTCGGCTTGCGATTCGGCCACGCGAGCCCGAACCTCCCCTGGCCCGTGGGCGTGCGCGCGCGGCTGGACGGCGGCAAGGGGGAGCTCTCCGTCCTGGAAGCCGGCGTCGTGTAGGCGGGGACCGTTGAGATGAGGCTCGCGCAGATTCGCAAGAAGCTCGCGCGCGTGGACCGCGCGCTCGATCGCGCGATCGACGCCGGCGCGATCCCCGGCGCCGTCGTGCTCGCGCGCATCCACCGCGAGGGGCAGACGATCGAGCACTGCTCGGTGCGCGGGAACGCCGTGCTGCGGCCCGAGCGCATCGCCATGGAGCGCGAGACGATCTTCGATCTCGCCTCGCTCACCAAGGTGATGGCGACGACCACCGCATTCCTGCAGCTGGTGGAGCAGGGCGCGGTCGCCCTCGACGACCCCGTGGCGAAGGTGCTCCCCCACTTCGCGGAGCGCGAGAAGGAAGCGGTGACCTTCCGCCACCTGCTCACCCACTCCTCGGGGCTGAAGCCCTGGCGCCCCTTCCACGAGGCGCTCCTCGAGCGCGAGCGCAAGACGGGCGAGCGCGTGCTCGGCACGCCGGCGGCGCGGGACTGGATCCTCGAGAGCATCTGCCGCTCCGCGCTGGTTCACGCGCCCGGCGAGGCCGCGGTCTACGGCGATCTCGATTTCATCGTGCTGGGCGCGGCGGTGGAGGCGCTCGCCGGCCGGCCCCTCGACGAGCTCGCGAGCGCGCGCATCTTCGCGCCCCTGGGCCTCGCCAGCGCGCGCTTCGTGCGCCTCGCGAGCGGCGTCAGCGAAGCCGAGCGCCGCCGCTTCGCCGCCACCGAGAACTGCCCGTGGCGCGAGAAGATTCTCTGGGGCGAGGTGCACGACCCGAACGCCTGGGCGATGGGCGGGGTCGCCGGACACGCGGGCCTGTTCGCCAGCGCCGACGACGTGCTCGATTTCGGCGAGGGGCTGCTCGACGTGTGGCACGGGCGCGGCGCTGCGCTGCCGCGCGAGCGATTGCGCGAGTTCGCCACGCGCCAGGAGCTGCCGCCGGGCTCGGACTGGGCGCTCGGCTGGGACACCCCGGCGGCGCAGGGCTCTTCGGCGGGGAGCCACTTCTCGCGCCAGTCGATCGGCCACCTGGGCTTCACCGGCACCTCGCTCTGGATCGACCTCGAGGCCGACTGCGCGGTCGCGCTGCTCACCAATCGCATCCACCTGGTCGCGAAGCGCAGCAAGTTCGCGCTGCGCGCCGAGGTGCACGATCTGATCCGCGAAGCGTTCGCGGAGTAGCGGGCGCGCGCGGGTGCACGTCCACTTCGTGGCGATCGCCGGGACGGCGATGGGCTCCCTGGCGGGGCTGCTGGCTTCGCGCGGCCACGAGGTCACCGGCTCCGACGAGGGCATCTACCCGCCCATGAGCACCGAGCTTCAGCGGCTCGGCGTGCCCGTGACGATCGGCTTCAAGGCCGAGAACGTCCTCGCGCGCCGCCCGGATCTCGTGGTGATCGGGAACGCCGTGCGCCGCGACAACCCCGAGGCGCGCGCGGCCATCGAAGCGGGCCTCGCCTATCGCTCGCTCCCGGACGCGCTCTTCGAGCACGCCATCCGTGGCAAGCACTCGGTGGTGGTGTGCGGGACGCACGGCAAGACCACCACCACCAGCATGGCGGCGACGCTGCTGCTCGAGGCGGGCCGCGACCCCTCGCTGCTCGTCGGTGGGATCGCCGCGAACTTCGACGGGAGCTTCCGCGACGGCGCGCGGGCCGGAGTTCGTGGTCGAGGGCGACGAGTACGACACCGCCTTCTTCGACAAGACGCCGAAGTTCTTGCACTACGGCGCCGAGACGTGCGTGATCACGTCGATCGAGTTCGATCACGCCGACATCTACCGCGATCTCGCGCACGTAAGGGGCGAGTTCGAGAAGCTCGTGGCGGGCCTCCCCGCGAGCGGCCTCTTGATCGCGGCGGCGGGCGTGCCCGCGATCGACGCCGTCGCGCGCAGCGCTCGCTGCCCGGTGCTGCGCTACGCGGTGGAGGCAGAGGCGGAGCTCGCCGCGCGCGGGCTCCTTGCGGGGCCCGAGGGCACGCGCTTCGACGTCGTGGTGGGCGGCGCGGTCGCCGCGCGCGCGCTCCTCCCG
Organism: uncultured delta proteobacterium; assembly: GCA_963716275.1. Taxonomy (GTDB): domain Bacteria; phylum Myxococcota_A; class UBA9160; order UBA9160; family UBA6930; genus VGRF01. The sequence continues at coordinate 329,151 of CAVQTC010000002.1, forward strand.
GCCTGGGGTCGCCACAACGTCGCCAACGCGCTGGCGGCGCTCGCCGTCGCGCGCGCCCGCGGCGTGGAGCTCGCGCGGGCCGCCGCGCTGCTCGCGCGCTACCGCGGCGTGAAGCGACGCCAGGAGGTGCGCGGCGAGGTGGCGGGCGTGACGGTGATCGACGACTTCGGCCACCACCCGACGGCGGTGCGCGAGACGCTGGCCGCGCTCGCGGCGCGCTATCCCGGCCGGCGCCTCATCGCGGTGATGGAGCCGCGCTCGAACACGAGCCGGCGCGCGGTCTTCCAGGAGGAGTACGCGCGCTCCTTCGCCGGCGCCGCTCGCGCGGTGATCGCGCGCGTACCCGACGCGCCGATCTACAGCGCCTTCGGCGACGACGCCCCGCGCCTCTCGGCGGATCGCCTGGCCGCGGACCTCGAAGCGCGGGGCATCCCCGCCGTGGCGTGCGGCGACGTGGACGCGATTGTCGCGCACCTGGCGGAGGTCTGCGCTCCGGGCGACGTCGTGGTGACGCTCAGCAACGGCGGCTTCGGGGGGATCTGGGAGAAGCTGCTCACACGGCTCGACGCCGGGCGCGCCTGACAAGCGCACCGCCGACGCACAGGAGCAAGAGGGCGCTCGCCGGCTCCGGGATGGGCGGCGGGCCCGGCTCGAAGGTGTCGGCGCTGATGCTCACCGCATAGCCGTCGGTCGCGCCGTGGTCCTCGAGCAGGATCTGGAGGAAGTGGGTGCCCGCGGCGAGGTCGCCGACGTTCACGACGTACTCGCCCGCGATCACGCGCGCCCGGCCCGCGGGCGCCGAACAGGTAGCGTGCCATCCAGCCAGACGAAGATTCCGTTGTCCACGCCGAAGCTCGCGACGACGTTCGTCGCGCTGAGCGTGTCGAACTGGTAGATGATCGCGACCTCCGTGCCGACGGGCCACAGATTGGGAATGGCGATCTTGGTGGCGCTCCAGAAGCCGTTCAGATGGAGCGGGTCGCCGAGCCAGTTGCCGAGCTGCGCGCTGGCCGCCGAGAGATCGGGCGGCGTCGCGAAGCTCACCGCGGAGTCGTTGCCGATCGGGAAGTACCCCGTCGGCGTGTCGCCGCCGTTGGTTCCGTTGAGCAGGGTCCCGATGCTGTTGTTGTAGAAGCCGGGATCGTTGGTCTGCACGAGCACCACGGCCTGCGCTGCGGCCGGAAGAGCGAACAGGCACAGCCCGAGCAGGAGCCTTCGCATGACCTTCTCCCTTTCTCTTTTAGTGGTGCGAAACTTCGGGAGGTGGCAGAACTCTGCCCGCGGCCCCTCGGGGCTGCCGGCGGCTCCAACGGAGGACGGATGAGCATTCAGCGGATCAAGCCCGGCAAGCGTCTCTCTCAGGCGGTGGTCCACAACGACCTCGTCCACACGGCGGGCATCGTGGCCGACGACCCGGTGCCGGACGCGAAGAAGCAGACCGAGCAGATCCTCGCGCAGATCGACCGCCTGCTCGCGGAGGGCGGCAGCGACAAGAGCCGCATCCTCACCGCGACGATCTGGCTCTCGGACATGCGGTACTACGCACCGATGAACGAGGCCTGGGACGCCTGGGTCGCGCCCGGGCAGTCGCCCGCGCGCGCCTGCGTCGAGGCCAAGCTCGCCGCGCCCCAATACTGGGTGGAGATCCGCGTCCTCGCAGCGCGCTGAGGGCGCGCGACCTCAGAACCCGAGCACGCGGCGGCCGCCGCCGATCGCCTGCGCGTTCGCGATGGCGGTGCGCACGAAGGCGCGCGCGCTCTCCACGGCGGCGACCAGCGCGGCGCCGCGCGCGAGGCCCGCGGCGATCGCCGCCGAGAGCGCGCAGCCCGTGCCGTGCACCGACGGCCCCGGCACGCGCTCGCCCGCGAGCCAGCGGAGCTCGACGCCCGCTGGGCTCGCGAGCGCCAGGCAGTCGTCGGCGTCGCTCGTGCGGTGGCCGCCCTTCACGAGCGCGGCGTCCGCGCCGAGCTCCGCCACCAGGTGACGGGCGGCGGCCTCGATGCCCGCGCGCGTCGAGGTGTCGCGCTCGCACAGCGCCTCGGCCTCCGCGAGGTTCGGCGTGACGAGCGCCGCGCCCCGGCAGAGGCCGCGCAGGCCCTCCCAGGCGCGCCGCTCGAGCAGCACGCTCCCGTCGCTCGCGCGCAGCACGGGGTCGATCACGAGGGGGACTGGCAGCCCCCGCAGCGTCTCGAGTCCGAGCTCGACGGCGCGCAGCACGTCATCGGTGGCCAGCATGCCGAGCTTCACGGCGTGGGGGGGCACGTCGCGCAGCAGCGCGCGCAGCTGGTCCGTCACCACGGACGGGAAGAGCGGCAGCACGCGGTGCACGCGCGCCGTGTCCTGGACCGTGAGCGCGGTCGGCACCGCGCAGCCGTGCACGCCAAGCGCGCGAAACACCTGGAGATCGAGCTGGAGCCCCGCGCCGCCGCTCGGGTCCGAGCCCGCCACCGAGAGCGCGACGCGAATGGGAGGCATGCGCCGCGAATGGTAGGCTGCGCGCCCCCATGCAACACGAGCGCACGCGCCGACCGCTCCTGCTCGCCCTCGCCCTCGCGCTCTGCGCCGCGGCGGCCCGCGCCGAGACCTGGCACGCCGAGCGCATCACCACGGGCGCCGGCTCCTTGCGCGTCGAGCGGCTCTGGTCGAAGGGCGCCGCGCTGCGCTCGGAGGTCGTGATCGGCGGCCATCCCATCATCACGCTCGTGAGAGGCGACCGCTACTGGATCATCGACGCGCTCGAGGGCAAGGGCGTCGCGATCCAGCGCAGTCCTCAGGCGGTCGCCAACGACGCCAAGACCGAGCGCCCCTTCGGCAACGAGCGCACGCTCCTGGTCGCGCTGGGCGGCGAGAAGGTGAGCGCTGGCGAGGCGAACTGCGACCTGTACCGGCTGAGCGACGAGCGCGGGCGGCGCGAGGTCTGCGTCAGCAAGGACGCCCAGGCGCTGACGATGTTCTCGCGCATGTGGGATCGCAGCAGCGGCGTCGAGTCCGAGACGCGCTACACGGCCTGGCAGAAGGCCATCGAGATGACCGACAACTTCTTCACGCCCGATCCGCGCTGGGCGATCGAGAGCCTGACCTACGACGCCTACGTGGCCCGCTCACGGCGAGCAGGCGGTGGGGCCGGCGCCGCCGTTCTATCCGGAGCTGCTCCACGGGCGCTGAGGCGCGCTGCCCGTAGGGCGCTCGCTCGGTGGCGTGCCAGCGGAACACGCGCGCCGGCGGGATGTTGCGCAGCTCGACGGTGACGTCGGGCGCGCCGAACACCGGCCGCGCCAGCTCGGCCACCTTGCCGCGCACCTGATAGGCCACGAAGCGGCCGCCCGGCGCGAGGCTCGCGTGCACGGCGCGGATGATGCGGTCGCCCACGGGCTCGGGGATCGTGCTGAAGGGGATGCCCGAGATCACCGCGTCCGGAGCGGCGAGGTCGTGCTGCGCGAGGATGGCGTGCAGATCCTCCGCGCTGCCCTCGTGCACGATCAGGCGCGCGTCGCGCTCGCTGCGCAAGAGCGCGGCGAAGCGCGGCTCGAGCTCGATGCACAAGAGCGCCGCGTCCGCGGGCAGCGCCGCGAGCAGCGCGCGCGTGGTGCCGCCCGTGCCGGGCCCGAGCTCGACCACCAGGCGCGCATGCGCGATGCCCGCCAGCGCCACCAGGCGGCGCTCCAGGAAGCGCGAGCTCGGGATCACCGATGCGACTTGCTGTGGGCTGCGCAGGAACGCCTGCAGGAAGGCCAGGCGCTCGTCGCGCTGGAGCTTCAGACGGTCGAGATCGAAGCGCGCCATCAGTCGTTGGGGCTGACCCAGGTGATGTTGGAATCGGCGAGCTTGGGCGCGCGCTCTGCGAGCACCGCGAGCTTGCGCGCCACGCGCCCGGCGATCCCGCGAAACGCCGCCGCCGCGGGGCTGTCCGGCGCGTGGACCAGGATCGGGCGCCCGAGATCGCCGCCCTCCACCACGCGCGTGTCGATCGGGACCTCGCCGAGGAAGTCCACTCCGAGCTCGTCGGCCACCCGCTTGCCGCCGTCCTTTCCGAAGATCCAGTACTTCCGATCGGGCAGATCGGGCGGCACAAAGTAGGCCATGTTCTCGACGATCCCCAAGACCGGAACGTCGACTTTTTCGAACATCTTGAGGCCCTTGCGCGCGTCGATCAGGGAGAGGTCGTTCGCGGTCGTGACGATCACGGCGCCACCCAGCGGGGCCTGTTGGGTCAATGTGAGGGCGGCGTCCCCAGTCCCCGGCGGCAGGTCGATCACCAGGTAGTCCAGCTCGCCCCAATCGACGTCGGTCAGGAACTGGCGGATCAGGCCGTGGACCATCGGCCCGCGCCAGATCACCGGCGAGCTCTCGGTGATGAAGAACCCCATCGACATCACGCGCAGCCCGTACGCCTCGAGCGGCAGGATGGCCTTGCGCCCGCCCGGGCGATCCTCGCTCACCGGCCGCTCTTTCACCCCCAACAACAAGGGGAGCGAAGGGCCGTAGACGTCCGCGTCGAGCACGCCGACTCGCGCACCGCTCTCCTTCAGCGCGAGCGCGAGGTTGACGGCGGTGGTGCTCTTGCCGACGCCGCCCTTGCCCGACGCGACGGCGATCACGTTGCGCACGCCGGGCAGCACGTCGGCGCGCTCGGCGCTCGGGCTGGCCGAGCGGCCGCGCGTGTTCGCCCCCATCGTCACGGCCACGCTCGAGACGCCGGGCAGCGCGCCCACGCGCTCCTTCGCGGCGCGCTCGAACTCCGCCTTGACCGGGCAGGCGGGCGTGGTGAGCTCGATCGTGAAGGATACGGCGCCGCCCTCGACGCGCAGGTTCTTGATGAAGCCGAGCTCGACGATGCTCTTGCCGAAGTCGGGGTCGATGATCGGCCGCAGCGCGTCCAGCACCCGGGCCGGAGTGACTTGGCTCATGCGAGCGTCCCCCGCGCTGTCGGACGCGCCGCGTCCAGGAAGCGCACCATCTGCCCCTCGCTGCGCGTCAGGTCGAGCAGCGTGATCTGCGAGAGCACGTCGCGCACGGCGCCGTCGAGCGTGCGCCAGAGCGCGCGCAGCGCGCAGTCCGTGCCCCGCACGCAGCTCGCGCGGCGCCCCGGGTGGCACTCGCAGAAGCGTTCCGGGAAGAGCGAGCCGCCCAGCACGCCCACGGCGTCCCACACCGTGATCTCGCCCGCCCCGCGCGCGAGGCGGTAGCCACCCGCGGCGCCGCGCGTGCTCGCGACCAGGCCGCCGCGCCGCAGCGCCCGCAACAGCTTGGCGGCGTAGTCGGACGAGAGCCCCTCCGCGGCCGCGATCTCGTGGATCGTGCGCGGCCCGCCGGCTGGATCGCGCGAGAGCGCGAGCAGACAGCGCAGGCCGTATTCCTCTTGCGCGAGGAGCTGCATGGGGGAAGCGCAGAGTCGGCAATGAGGACTGCGCCGTCAAGTATGTTGCCGCGCCCGGCCGGGTCGGCGAGCGTGCGGGCCGGGAGGCGCGCCATGCACTTTCTCCATCCCAGCACCTGGGACGCCTGGGTGGCATTCGGCTTCGCGGGGCAGGCGCTCTTCTTCAGCCGCTTCGCCGTGCAGTGGATCGTCTCGGAGCGCGCCGGCCAGAGCACGGTGCCGCGCGCGTTCTGGTGGCTCTCGCTGTTCGGCAGCGTGATCACGCTGCTCTACGCGGTCCACCGGCGCGATCCGGTGTTCGTGGCGGGCCAGGCCTTCGGCTGGACCGTCTACGCGCGCAACCTCGTGCTGCTCTACCGCCCGCCGGCCTGAGCCGGTCGCGACGCGGCGCGGCGCAGGATCGCGCCGAAGCCGCCGCGCTCGACGCACGCGGAGTCCAGCACGCCGCGCTCGCGCAGGAGCGCGTGCATGCGCGGCAGGTTGTAGTGCGGGACGGTCATCAAGAGGTGGTGCTCGAGGTGGTAGTTCACGCGGTTGGGCGTGACGAGCAGGCGCTCCCACCAGCGGGCCAGCGTGGTGCGCGTGTTGCCGAGCGGGTCGTCGGGGTTGGGGGTGAGCGCATGCTCGGCGATCGAGCGGATGCGCGTCACGAGCGTGTTGGTGGTGAGCCAGGCCCCCGCCCAGAGCGCGTACAGCCACGGGTGCCCGAGGGCGGCGAGCCCGCCGAAGAGCAGCGCGTTCGTGACGAGCACGCCGATCGTCGCGCGGCGGCCGTCCGGATCGCTCCAGCGCTGCACGCTGCGCGCGAGCGCGGCGCGCGCGAACTTTAGGCCGGTGCGGCCCGAGAGGTCGCGCAAGATCTTGCGGCGCAGGCTCGCGGGCGTGATCGGGAACGGAGCGATCAGGCCGAGATCCGGGTCGCGCTGCGTGCCGGTGTGCGCGTGGTGCTGGAGGTGGTAGGCGCGATAGTTCCTCATGTCGCTCCACACCGGATACGCGCACAGCCACTGCCCCGCGAAGTCGTTCAGCGCGCGGCGCGAGAAGAGCGAGCGGTGCGCCGCCTCGTGCATCAGAACCGCCAGGCCGAGCTGGCGCGCGCCGATCACGAACAGCGCGAGCAGCACCGTGAGCGGATTGGGGAGCGCGGCCACCAGCAGGAACGACGCGAACACGAGGCCCCAGTCGAGGGCGATCGAGCCCCAGCTGCGCCAATCCCGGAAGCGCAGCAGCTCGGCGATCTCCTCGCGCGTGAGGCGCTCGCGCCAGTGCGCGTTGCCTTCGGCGGTGTGGCGTTCGACCAGGGCTTCCGCCATGGGCTCTCCTCAGCCGAGCGCGAGCGTGCGCTCGCCGTGCGCGGGGGTCAGGGCGTGCGGCGCGCCGAAGCGCGCCAGGAAGCGGGCCCACGCGCGCCGGCCCAGCCGGTCGTATTCGCGCATGCGGCGGATCAGCTCGCGGCGCAGGGTCTCCGGCGCGAGCGGCTCGGGCAGCAGCGGGTCGAGCACCAGCTCGCGGATCACGCGGCCGCCCAGCAGGAACGATTCGACCATGGCGCGCTCCTCGGGCAGCTGCGCGAGGCGCGCTCCGCTCGCCGAGAGCTCGCCGAGCGAGCGGCGGTAGGCGAGCGCGGAGGCGTCGCGCGACCAGAGCGCCCGGGCGCGCGCATCGCTCGCCGGATCGAGCTCCGCGGCGCGCGCGAGCAGCGCCCCGCGCTCGAGCCCGAGGGCGGCGAGCTCGCTCTGCAGCTCGGCCGAGGAGACCCGCAAGTTGTCCGGGCGCAGCGCGAGCTCGGGCGCGAGGCTCGCGAAGCCGAGCAGGCGCAGCGCCTGCTCGCGCGTGCGCCGCGCGCGCGAGCGGGCCGCGGGAAGCGCGCTCGCACGCAGCAGCCACCAGCCGCCGCTCCAGCGCTGGGTGCGCGACTCGGCGTCGCGCCAGGCGAGCACGCGCTCGTCCACGGCGCGCGCGGCGGCGCCCAGCCGATAGCTCCCGCGCTCGTCGCGCACGAGCTGGCCGGCGCGCAGCAGCCGCGCGATCGCGACGCGCAGCGCATTCTCGTCGATGGCGAAGAGCCGCGCGGCGGCGACCAGCGCGGCGACCGGCATGGCCCCACCGCGCAGGGAGGAGAGCAGGTCGAGGGTCAGGCTCTTGGCGGTCGGCCGGCGCACGGCCTGATATTACATATGAGATCACATCGCGTGCAACGAAGGTAATGTCAGCGCGCGTCGACGATGTCCCCGCTCTGGATCGCGCCGGGCGCGAGCGCGAACGGCACGTCCACGTCGTGGAAGGCCGCGGGCCGGCCGGCGCAGGCGAGCGGGCCTGGCCCATCGCAGATCTGGAAGTGGAGGTGCGGCTCGGTCGACGAGCCCGAGCTCCCGAGCCGGCCGATCGGGTCTCCGGCGGAGACTCGCTGGCCGATCGCGAGCGGCGACGAGCCGGGCTGGAGGTGCGCATAGAGGCTGTAGTCACCCCAGGCGTGGCGCAGCACCACGTAGTTCCCGACCAGCGCATCGGGCGCCGTTGCGAGGAGCGCGGCCTGCCATTGCTGGAGCCGCGCGAGGTAGGCGTCGGCGGACTCGTCGGGCCCGCGGATCTGCGAGGGGTCCTCGCGCCGATCCGAGACCACGCGGACGACCTCGCCGTCCGCGACCGCGCGCACGGGCGTCCCGTACGCGTAGTAGTCGGAGAAGCGCGCGCCCGTGCCTCGGAAGCTCTTGCCGCCCTCGCCGAGCTTCCCGATGTCGAGGGCGAACTCCTCGGGCACCGCCCAGCGGTGGTGCGTGTGCGGGGTGGGACCAGCCTGGACGTAGGAGCGGCCAGCGATCGGGAACAGGTAGTGGGGGTCCGGCGGCGCCGTGACGAGCGGGACGCGGAGCTCGGCCCGCACGTCCGCGCGCCCCGTGCGGGCAGTGATGCGCAGCGCGTCGCGTTCGCCCGCCCAGTCGAGGAGCTGGTTCGGGATCCAGAGCGCCTCGCCGGGCGCGAGGGTCGGCGAGCCCGCGAGCTTCGCAGGGGGCGAGCCGAACACGTCGCCGAATTGAAACGCCAGCGCCTGGATCGCGCCGGAGGCCGCGAGCCGGCCGCCGCGCTTCGCGAGCTGCTCGAGCGCGGCGCCGCGCAGCGTGCGCACCTCGACGGCTTCGTCCCCGCGCAAGAGCGCGAGCTCGATCTCCGCGAGCGTCACGGGCGACGTCCCCTTGGTTCAGGACGGCGGCGTTCTGGAGCATCAGGCTCTGGACGCCCCGCTGGCTCTCGAGCGGGTAGGGGTAGAGCGGCCCGTGGGGGTGGATCCGGATCGCGAGGGGAGCCGGCTCGGCGCCGGCGCTGGCCGCGAGCGCGCAGCCGAGTACCAGCGCGGCGAGACGGGACGACATGCGGTGCCTCCGAGCGCGAGGGGAACCGGGCCCCCGCGCAGCGGCGGCCCGCGCCGGCACGTTAGACTTCCTCGCCTCTATCTTCGAAGGAGTGGCCATGAGCGAGCTATTGGTGCAGCGCGAGAGCGGAGTCGCGGTCCTCACGCTGAATCGCCCCGAGCGCATGAACGCGATCAGCGGGCCGATGCTCGCGGCGCTGTCCGAGGAGCTGCTGGCGTGCAACCGCGATCCCGAGGTGCGCGTCGTGGTGATCACGGGCGCGGGCCGGGCCTTCTGCGCGGGCCTCGATCTCAAGGAGCAGGCGAGCGGCGGGAACCTGGGCGGCGGGGGCTTCGACCTGCGCGAGGCGCCCCCGGTCGTGCTCCACCAGATGGACAAGCCGACCATCGCCGCGATCAACGGCGGCGCGGCCGGCTACGGCATGGACCTCGCGATCGGCTGCGACATCCGCCTCGCCTCCGACACGGCGAAGCTCTCGGCGGCGTTCACCAAGCGCGGCGTGATCCCGGAGAGCGGCGGCACCTGGCTCATGCCGCGGCTGGTCGGCTGGGCCAAGGCCAGCGAGATCTTCTTCACCGGCCGCACCCTCTCGGCGGAGGAGTGCCTCGAGCTCGGGCTCGTCTCGCGCGTCGTGCCGAGCGAGCTGCTCATGAAGGAGACGCTCGCGCTCGCCCACGAGATCGCCGCCAACGCCCCGCTCGCGGTGCAGGGCACCAAGCGCATGATGCGCATGGCGCTCACGGAGACCTTCGAGGCCAACGTGCACCACGTCTTCCTGCAGCTGCTGCCGCTCTTCCGCAGCAAGGACTTCAGCGAAGGCGTGAAGTCGTTCCTCGAGAAGCGCCCCGCGAAGTTCGAAGGGAAGTAGGGGGACGCTCTAGATCAACAGCGCCGCCCAGCTCGCGGTCATCAGGGTGGCGAGCGTGCCGGCCAGGATCGCCTTGCCGCCGAGCTGGGCGATCTCGGCCCGCCGCGTGGGCACCATGCCGCCCACGCCGCCCAGCAGGATCGCGAGCGAGCCGAAGTTCGCGAAGCCGCACAGCGCGTAGGAGCTGATCACGGCGGCGCGCGGCGAGATGTGCTGCGCGGCAATCAGCGTTGCGAGGTCGCGGTAGGCGAGGAACTCGTTCAGCACGGTCTTCACGCCCAGCAGCGCGCCCACGCGCAGCGCCTCGTCGGGCGCGATGCCGATCAGGAGTGCGAAGGGTGCGAAGGCGAAGCCGAACAGGCGTTGCAGCGTGAGGTCGGGGATCCCGAGCCACCCTCCAACGGTCGCGAGGCCGGCGTTGGCCATCGCGAGCAGCGCGACGAAGGCGATCAGCAGCGCGCCCACGTTGGCGGCGAGGCGCAGCGCGGCGCTCGCGCCCTGGGCCGCGGCGTCGATCGTGTTGACCGAGTCGACGGCGACGAGGGCCGCGCCGGCGTCGCGCGTCTCGGGCTCGCCGGTCTCGGGCACGAGCACCTTCGCGATCAGCACGGCCGCCGGCGCCGCGAGGAAGCTCGCCGTCACCAGGTGTCCCGCGTAGCCCTCGCCGAGCATCTTCGCGTAGGCCACCAGCACCGAGCCCGCGATGGTCGCCATGCCCGCGGTCATCACCGTGAAGAGCTCGCTGCGCGTCATGCGCGCGAGGTAGGGGCGGATGAGCAGCGGCGCCTCGGTCATGCCCACGAACACGTCTGCCACGGTGGAGAGGGCCTCCGCCGCGGAGATCCCCATGGCGCGCGAGAGGCCGCGCGCGATCACGCGCACGACGAGCTGCACGACGCCCCAGTGGTAGAGCACCGAGAACAAGCTCCCCATCACGACGATCACGGGCAGCACCTCGAGCGCGAAGGAGAAGCCCCCCGCGCGCAGCGCGCCGAACACGAAGTCGGTGCCGGCGTCGCTCATGCGGATGAAGCCGCTCACCGCGTCGTTCACGCCCACGAAGAAGCCGCGCCCGGCGGCGCTGCGCAGGAGCAGCAGCGCGAGGCCGAGTTGGAGGAGCAGGCCCCACGCCACCACGCGCCACGGGAAGCGCCGGCGCTCTTCCGAGAGCGCCCAGGCCAGCGCGATGAAGACGGCGATCCCGGCCAGGGCGGCCGCCCGCGAGGGGAGCTCGCTCACGCCGTCCCCGCGCAGGCCGCGGCGAGCTCGCGCACCGCGGCGAGCGGATCGCGGGCCGCCGCCACCGCCGAGATCACCGCGACGCCGTCGGCGCCCGCGGCGCGCGCGGCGCGCGCTCCCGCGGCGTCGATCCCTCCGATCGCCACCAGCGGCAGCTCCGCGCAGTGGCTCGCGATCTCGCGCAGCGCGGCGAGCCCGCGCGCGGCGTGGGCGTCGGCCTTGCTCTGCGTCCCGAACAGCGGCCCGTAGGCGACGTAGTCGATCGGCTCGAGCAGCGCCCGGGCGACCTGCTCGGCGTCGTGGGTCGAGCGCCCGACGGCGAGCCGCGGGGCGATGCGGCGCGCCTGCGCCGGGGCGAGGTCGTCCTGCCCCAGGTGGACGCCGTCCGCCTCGACCGCGAGCGCCAGGTCCACGCGGTCGTTCACGAAGAGGAGCACGCCCGCCGCGCGCGTCAGCGCGCGCAGCTCGCGGCCGAGCGCGAGGGCGTGCGCGTCGCCCGCGCGCTTCGCGCGCAGCTGCACCACGCGCGCGCCGCCCGCGCACGCGGCGCGCGCCTGCGCCAGCGGATCGTGCGGCCAGCGCGGATCGTCGTCGGCGAGCACGTGCAGCCCCGCGAAGCGGCTGGCCGGCCCGCGCGTCAAGCGCGCTCCGGCACGTCGATGGCCAGCTCGACGATGCGCTTGCGCAGCGTGTTGCGGTTGATGCCCAGGAGCTCGGCGGCGCGCAGCTGGTTCCCGCTCGTGCGCACCAGCGCCGTCTCGATCAGCGCCTTCTCGACCCGCGCGAGGAGCCGGGCGTGCAGGTCGCCGGGCGCCTCGCGCTCGAGGGCCGCGGCCGTCTCGCTGCGCACGAGCGCCTCGAGCGTGGGGCCGGCGGCGGCCGCGCCGCCTTCCAGGAACGCGAAGTCCTCGCGCGTCAACACCTCGCCCGCCGCCAGCACCAGCGCGCGCTTGATCGCGTTCTCGAGCTCGCGCACGTTGCCCGGCCAGGGATAGCTGGCGAGCCGCTCGACCGCGTCCGGCGAGATCATGTGCACGCCGTCGGTGAGCTCGGCGTCGTAGCGCGCGAGGAAGTGGTCGATCAGCGGCGGGATGTCCTCGCGCCGCTCGCGCAGCGGCGGCACCGCGATCGGCACCACGCGCAGGCGGTAGAGCAGGTCCTCGCGGAAGCTGCCGTTCGCGATCGCCACGTCCAGATCGCGATGCGTCGCGGCGATGATCCGCACGTTCACCGCCTCCGCGCGCCGGCCGCCCACCGCGGTGATCTCACCGCTCTGCAGCACGCGCAGGAGCTTCGCCTGGAGCTCGACGGGCATGTCGCCGATCTCGTCCAGGAAGAGCGTTCCCCCGGCGGCCTCGCGGAAGCGGCCGGGCCGCGCCTCCACCGCCCCCGTGAAGGCCCCGCGCTCGTGCCCGAACAGCTCGCTCTCGAGCAGCTCGCGCGGGATCGCGGCCGCGTTCACCGGCACGAAGGGCCCCGCGGCGCGCGTGCTCGCGGCGTGGATCGCGCGCGCGATCAGCTCCTTGCCCGTGCCGCTCTCGCCGGTCACGAGCACGGGCACGTCGCTGCGCGCGACCCGCCCGATCGTCTTGAAGACGTCGAGCAGCGCGGCGCTCCGGCCGACCAGCCGCTCGGGCGGCGCCGGCTGCCGGCCGAGCGCGAGGCGCAGCGAGCGCACCTCCTTCTCGAGCGCGCGCGCGCGCAGCGCCTTCTCGGTGAGCGCCAGGATCTCCTGGGTGCCGAAGGGCTTCACCAGGTAGTCGAGGGCGCCGCGCTTCATCGCCTCGACCACGTTCTCGAGTGTGTTCTGGGCCGTGATGATCACGATCGCGACGTCGCTGCCCAGCGCGCGCGCTCGCTCGAGCAGGTCGAGGCCGCTCGCCCCCGGCATGCGGATGTCGCAGAAGGCGAGGTCGAAGGTGCCTTCGGAGAGCGCGCGCTCGGCGTCGTCGCCGCGCTCCACCTCGACGACGGCGTGCCCCGCCGCCTCGAGCGTCTCGCGCACCACGAAGCGGATCGAGGGCTCGTCGTCGGCGACGAGCACGCGCGCGCGGCTCACGCCTCTCTCCGCAGCGGCAGCGCGACGCGCACGCGCGTGCCCACGCCGGGCTCGCTCTCGAGGGTGAGCTGGCCCCGGTGCTGCGAGATCCAGTACTCGGCGACGGCGAGGCCGAGCCCGGTGCCGCCGCTGCGCGTGGTGAAGAACGGCGTGGTCGCCTGGCGCAGCTCGTCGGGGCTCATGCCGCGCCCGCTGTCGCGGATCCACACCGCGAGCGTCGGCAGCGGGCGGCCCTCCTCGAGCGATATGCGGTGATCGAGGGTCATGCGCGTGATCACCTCGAGCCGCCCGCCGCCCGCGTCCATGGCCTGGAGCGCGTTGCGCAACAGGTTGAGGAACACCTGGGTCAAGCGGTCGGCGTCGGCCAGGAGCTCTGGGATCGAGGGGTCGTAGGCGCGCACGACCTCGACCGCCTCGCCGAGCGGATCGTGGGCGAGCAGCGCGAGCACGCCGTCCAGCACGCGGTGCACGTTGGTGCGCGCGAGTCGCAGCCGCTCGCCTCGCGCGAACACCATGAAATCGTCGACCAGTGCGGCGATGCGCGTGGCCTCGCGTACCACGAGCTCCGCCGTCTCGCGCGCCTTCGTGTCCTGGGCGCGGGCCGCGAGCAGCTCGCCGGCGCCGCGGATGCCGCCCAGGGGGTTCTTCACCTCGTGGGCCAGGCCCGCGGCGATGCGGCCGAAGGACTCGAAGCGCGCGCGCTCGCGCTCGAGCTGCTCGAGCCGCAGCTGCGCGGTGCGGTCGCGCAGCACCACCACGACCCCCTCGGTGCCCCCGCTCTCGTCCTGGAGCGGCGAGGCGGCCACGTCCACGGGGATGCGCTCCCCCATCTGCGGGGGAAGCGTGCAGCCGGCCTCGGAGATGGCGGTGCCCCCGGCGAGCACCCCGTGCGCGAGGCGCGCCACCTCGTGGTCGGCGCCGGTCAGCTCCTCCACGGGGCAGCCGATCGCCGACTCGCGGGAGCGCCCGAGCATGCGGCAGGCGACGGAGTTGAGCTCCTCCACGCGCCCGCCGGGGCCGATCACGATCACGCCCGCGAGGATGGCTTCCAGCACGTCGGCGAGGTCGCGGCGCATCGCGTGCGAGGGTAGGGAGGTTCCTCGCGGGGCGACAGCGCGATACGTTGCGGGGATGCGGACGAATCTCTCGGTGGCCGAGGCGCGGCGGCTCGTGCTCGAGGCCGCGCGGCCGCTCGCGGCCGAGACGGTCGCCTTCGCCGACGCGCTCGGGCGCGTGCTGGCGGAGGAGGTCGTCTCCGATCGCACGCTTCCGCCGGCGGACTGCTCGGCCATGGACGGCTACGCGCTGCGCGCCGCCGACGCGAGCGCGCCCGGCGCGCGCCTGCGCTTCGTCTACGAGGTGGCCGCCGGGGGCCACGCGCCGCGCCCGCTCGCCGCGGGCGAGGCCGCTCGCATCTTCACCGGGGCCCCGCTCCCGCCGGGCGCGGACAGCGTGGTGCGCCAGGAGGACACCCGGCGCGAGGGCGAGCGCGTCGAGCTCACGGTGGCCGTGCCGCGCGGCGAGCACGTGCGCGAGGCCGGCGAGGACGTGAAGCGCGGCGACCGCGTCCTCGCGCGCGGGGCCCGCGTGGGCCCGGCCGAGGTGGGGATGCTCGCGGCGCTCGGGCACACGCTCGCGCGGGTGCACCGGCGGCCGCGCGTCGCCGTGCTCTCGGGCGGCGACGAGCTGGTGGAGCCGCACGAGCCGGTCAGCGGCGGCCGCATCGTCGCCTCGAACAGCTACGCGATCGCCGCCCAGTGCGTCGAGGCCGGCGCGCTCCCCAACAACCTGGGCATCGCGCGCGACACGCCCGCCGACCTCGAGCGCGCGCTGCGGGCCGGGCTCGCGGCGGACGTGCTGGTCTCGACGGCGGGCGTTTCGGTCGGCGATCACGACCACGTGCGGCCGGTGCTCGAGAAGCTCGGCGTCTCGCTGGTCTTCTTCGGGGTCGAGCTGAAGCCGGGCTATCCGACCACGTTCGGCCGCTTCCCGGATGGGAGCGGCCCCATCGTGTTCGGGCTGCCCGGCAATCCCGTGTCCGCGCTGGTGACCTTCGAGCTGTTCGTGCGGCCGCTGCTGCTCGCCCTCGCCGGGCGCAGCGATCTCGCCCGCCCGACCCTCGCCGTCGTCGCCGGCGAGGACTTCCCGAAGAGCCCTGGACGCGCGCACTACTTGCGCGTGGCGCTCGAGCGGCGCGGCGGCGAGCTCGTCGCGCGCGCGACCGGCAGCCAGAGCTCGGGCGTGCTGCGCTCGATGACGCTCGCCGACGGCCTGCTCGTGCTGCCCGCCGAGGCGGGGACGCTGCGCGCGGGCCAAGCGGGCAGCGTGCTGCTGCTCGACGCCAGCGTGCTCGCGCGCGAGCCGGTCGGCGCGTGAGCGGCGGGGATCGGCTCGCGAACGTCTCGGCCGCGCTGCTGCTCGGCGGCGCCTCGAGCCGCATGGGCCGCGACAAGGGGCGGCTCGAGCTCGGCGGCGTTCCGGCGGCCACGCACCTCGCGCGCCTGCTCGGGAGCCTGTGCGAGGACGTGCTGCTCGTGGGCGGCGACCCGCCGCGCGATGCGCCCGGGCGGCGCGTGGCCGACGGCGAGGGCCCGCGCTGCGCGCTGCGCGGGCTCGTGGCGGCGCTTTCCGCGGCGCGCGCCGAGCGCGTGCTCGTGCTGGCCGCGGACCTGCTGGCGATCACACCGGATCTCCTGCTGGCGCTGGTCGCCTGCCCCGAGGCGGAGGCGGTGGTGCCGCGCTCGGCGGGTCGAGTCGCAGCCGCTCTGCGCTCTCTACCGGCGCTCCGCCGTCCTACCGCGCGCTCGACGCCGCCTCGAGCAGGGCACGCTCGCGCTGTGCGGCGTGCTCGACGAGCTCGAGGTGAGCTGGCTCGAGGGCCCCGACCTCGCCGCCCTCGACCCGGACGGGCGCGCCCTCGCGAACGTGAACACGCCCCAGGACTACGCGCGGCTGGTCGGCGCGCCGTGAGCTTCGTCGGCGCGCGCATCCGGAGCTTCCGCTACGCGTTCCGCGGGCTCGCCGAGCTCGCGCGCGAGCCGAACGCGCGCGTGCATCTGCTCGCTGGCATCGCGATCTGCGCGCTCGCCGCCTGGCTCGAGGTCTCGAGCCTGGACTGGGCGCTGCTCGCGCTCGCGATGGGCGTGGTGCTCGCCGCCGAGTCGCTGAACACCGCCCTCGAGGCCTTCGCCGATCGCGTGGCGCCGGACCGCCACGAGCTCGTGGCGCGCGCGAAGGACCTGGCGGCGGCCGGGGTGCTCTTGGCCGCGCTGGCCGCCGCCGTGGTCGGCGCCCTGGTGCTGGGCCCCGCGCTGGTGGCGCGCCTCTTGCCTTGACGCGCGTCGCCGCCGGCGCCCCCCGTCGGATATAGTTCCCCGACAACGCGGAGCGGCGCGCCGCGCTGCCCCCCACCGGAGGACCGCATGCAGAAGTATCTCCAGTTCTACATCGACGGACGCTGGGTCGATCCCGTCGAGCCGAAGCTGCTCGACGTGAAGAACCCGGCGACCGACGAGACGATCGCGCAGATCGCGCTCGGCAGCGCGAAGGACGTGGACGTCGCGGTCGCCGCGGCGCGCGCGCGCGTTCGAGACGTACTCGCGCACGAGCGCGCGAGGAGCGCATGGCGCTGCTCCAGCGCATCATGGCGTCCTATCAGAAGCGCTACGACGAGCTCGCGAGCACCATCTCGCAAGGAGATGGGCGCGCCGATCTGGCTGTCGAAGGCCGCCCAGGCGGCCACCGGTCTCGGCCACTTCAGCACGGCGCTCGCGCTGCTCAAGGACTTCGAGTTCGAGGAGCAGCGCGGCACGACCGCTGATCGCGAAGGAGCCGATCGGCGTGGTGCGGCATGATCACGCCCTGGAACTGGCCGATCAACCAGATCGCCTGCAAGGTCGCGCCGGCGCTGGCGGTGGGCTGCACGATCGTGCTGAAGCCCACGGAGATCGCGCCGCTGAACGCGATCATCTTCGCCGAGATCCTGCACGACGCGGGCGTGCCGCCCGGCGTCTTCAACCTGGTGAACGGCGACGGGCCCACGGTCGGCGAGGCGATCTCGTCGCACCCGGGCATCGACATGGTGTCCTTCACCGGCTCGACCCGCGCCGGCATCTCGGTGGCCGCAACGCCGCGGCGCACCGTGAAGCGCGTGTCCCAGGAGCTCGGCGGGAAGTCGGCGAACATCATCCTCGACGACGCGGACCTCGCCGCGAGCGTCGCGGGCGGCGTGCGCCAGTGCTTCATGAACAGCGGCCAGTCCTGCAACGCGCCGACGCGCATGCTGGTGCCGGCGAGCCGCCACGCCGAGGCCTGCGAGATCGCGAAGGCCACGGCCGCGCAGGTCAAGGTCGGGCGACCCGTTCGCCGAGGGCACCGTGATCGGGCCGGTCGCGAGCGAGACGCAGTACAAGAAGATCCAGGGCCTGATCCAGAAGGGCATCGACGAGGGCGCGACGCTGGTCGTCGGCGGCCCGGGCCGCCCCGCGGGCATGACCAAGGGTTGTTACGTGCAGCCGACGGTGTTCGGCGGCGTGCGCAACGACATGACCATCGCGCGCGAGGAGATCTTCGGGCCGGTGCTCTCGATCCTCCCGTACAAGGACGACGAGGACGCGATCCGCATCGCGAACGACACGCCCTACGGACTCTCGGGCTACGTCTCCTCGGGCAACCTCGACCACGCGCGGCGCGTGGCGGGGCGGCTGCGCACGGGCAACGTGCACCTGAACGGCGCGCAGATGGACTTCAGCGCGCCCTTCGGCGGCTACAAGCAGTCCGGCAACGGCCGCGAGTGGGGCCTCGAGGGCTTCCAGGAGTTCCTCGAGACCAAGGCGGTGCTCGGCTGGAGCCCGCCGCCGGCGAAGTAGTCGCTGGCTCCGGGCCGGCAGGCGCACCGCGCCTGCCGGCCGCGGGGACGGTCCTACTTGGCGGTGACTTATGGGACACCCCTCTGCGAGGGGGCCCATAAGTCACCGCCAAGTAGGACCGTCCCCTTCCTAGAAGCGTCCCCTAGAACCGGAACGTCCAGGAGAGCTTGCCGGTGAGGCCGGTGTTGGTGCTCTGCCAGCCTTCGTCCGGCACGTCGGCCGCGCCCTGGTTGAAGACGAAGGCGAACTCCTCGCCCGGGCGCAGAATCCAGCGCACGCGGCTGTTGAGCCCGATCGTGTCGGTGACGTTGTCGTACTGGACGAACGTGTCCCACGAGAGATCGGGCGTGAACACCCACTGGAGCCGCGCGCGCACCAGGCGCTGGGTGAAGTCGCCGGTCGCGAGCTCGGCGCGGTTCTCGATCACCTCGAACTGACCGAAGAAGTGGCGCGAGGGTCGCAGCTCGAGCGTGCTCTTCCAGCCGAGCATGTGGCCGGAGAAGAAGCTCCCGGCGCTGAACTCGAGGTAGAGCGCCACCGGTCGCGAGGGCGCGGTGCCGATTCCGATCTGGCCGCGGTGCCAGTCGTAGCGGTCGGGCGGCACGAGGACGCCGAAGGTCGCCGAGATCACGCGCGCCGCGGCCTCGGCGTCGAGCACCTCGGAGTGCGCCTCGTAACCCAAGTAGACGTAGTCGTCGAGGTGATCGTGGATCTCGATCAGCGTGGGGTTGACGATCAGCGTCTCGAGGTGGCCGTCGGTTTCTGGACGAGCGTCGGACTCGAGCCCGATCTCCTAGTAGCGGATCGGCCCGCTCGCGGGTCGCCAGCGCTGGCGCCCTTGCAGTGGAAGTCGTCGACGCCCGGCCGGTTCACGAAGCCGAGCGCCGGGTCGAACTCCTCGCCTACGCGCGACCAGGCGAGCTCGCCGTTCCAGATGTCGTTCGGGTAGCGGAGCTTCAGGCCGAACGCGTCGTCGGCGCCCGACACGCCCGGCGTGTGGCTGTGCTGCACGTACCCCAGGAACTCGACGATCTGGCCGTCGCGGAACTTGCTCGTGCGCAGCTTCACGTCCCCGCCGAACGTGGAGGAGGAGCCCGGCTCCTGGGGGTCGCCGTGCGTCGCGATCACGCCGATCAGCGACTCCTCGCCCGAGGTTCCACTTCGCGCGCGCGACGGAGAGGTTCTTGCGGTCCACGTGTGGCTTTCGGAGCCGGCGAAGCGGTCCTCGGCACAGACCGCGAGCGGATCGTCCGGGAAGCCCGGCGTAACAGAAGAAGTGGTAGTCCTCCATCTGCACGTCGAGCAGGCCGAAGTTCAGCCGGCCGATGCGGCCGGTCGACCTTGGCGCCGCCGCGGATGTCCACGATCACGCCGCCCGGCCCGATGCCGATCCTGCGCGAGAAGAAGGGCATGCCGTTCGGATTCGAGGACGTGGCCGGGTCCCTCGGGCCGCGCGAGTTCGCCTGCTCGCCGATCCCGCCGAAGTCGAAGATGCCCGCGTCCTGGAGGAAGAAGTCGCGCGTCTCCGGGAAGAAGAGCGCGAAGCGGTCGAGGTTCACCTGGCGCGCGTCGACGTCGGCGTCCGAGAAGTCGGTGTTGAAGGTGAGCGCGCCCACCACCGAGGGCGTGATCTTGTAGAACGCGTCGAGGCCCGGATCGAGGCGTGAGTAGTACCGTTGGTCGTCGTCGCCGGTGACCGCGTCCAGCTCGCGCTCGCGGAATCCGCTCACCACGCCCACCGGGATCACGTCGAGCCCGATGCCCTCCTGCGAGCCGCCGAGGCCGGTGAGCGTGCCCGCCTCGGAGAGGTCGAGCGGGAACTTGTTGAGGCGCCAGGACGCCCAGCGGTTCTCCTCGTTCAGGCGCCGCACGCCGCGCACCAGGTTGAAGCCCCATTCGCTCTGCTTCGGGTCGAAGGAGAGCGACTGGAACGGGATCGCGAACTCGCACGTCCAGCCCTGGCTGTCGACGCGCGACTTCACGTACCAGATCGTGTCCCACTCGAGCCGGAAGCCGGAGTTGTTCTCGATCAGCGCGTCGTAGCGCGCGCTGTTGGGATTGGTCGAGAACATGTAGCCGTTGCGGCGGTCGTGGAACGAGTCGATCAGCACCAGCACGCGGTCGTCGGCGCGCTGGCTGGTGTCGCGGCGCATCACCTTGGCGATCAGTTTCTCGGGCTCGGTGTCCCACGCGCGCACCGCGACGTAGAGGAAGTGGTCGTCGTAGGTGACCCAGGCGTCGGTCTTCTGGGACGGCTCGGCGCCCTCGTGCGGGCTCTGCTGGGTGAAGGGCCCGATGGGGGTCGCCTGCTGCCAGGCCGGGTCGTCGAGATTCCCGTCCACGAGCGGCGCGGGCACCGTGTCGGGCAGCTTGTGCAGCGCGGCGGTGGGCGACATCTCGCGCTCCGCCGCAGCCGCCGGAGACGAGTCGGCGAGCGCGAGGGCCCACGCCAACCCGCAAAGTCCTCCCCAGCGACGAGCCCCCATGCCTGCGTTCGTCGTGTTACCCGAGACGCTCGATGATCGTGCCGGTGCCGAGCCCGCCGCCGCAGCACATGGAGATCAAGCCGAAGCGGCCCCGGGTGCGCTCGAGCTCGTGGAGCGCCGTCGTGATCAGGCGGTCGCCGGTCGCGCCGGTCGGGTGCCCGAGCGCGATTGCGCCGCCGTTCGGGTTCACCCGCTCGGGCACGGGGTGGCACTCCTTCTGCCAGGCGAGCACGACCGAGGCGAAGGCCTCGTTCACCTCGAGCGTGTCCATCTGCTCGATCGTGAGCCCGGTCTTCGCGAGGAGCTTGCGCGTCGCGGGGATCGGGCCCTTGAGCATCGTCACCGGATCGACGCCCACGATCGTGGAGTACACGATTCGCGCGCGCGGGCGGAGCTTCAGCCGCTTCACGGCCGCCTCGGAGGCCAGGATCACCGCCGACGCGCCGTCGGTCACCTGAGAGGAGCTGCCCGCGGTGTGGAGCCCTCCCTCGAGGACGGGCTTCAGCGCCGCGAGCTTCGCGAGCGAGGTCTCGCGCAGACCCTCGTCGCGCGCCACGCGCACGCTCTCGCCGGAGGGCTTGCCCTCGGCGTCGAGGGCGGGGGCGTCGATGGGAACCACTTCGCGCTCGTAACGACCCTCGCGCCAGGCGCGCGCGGCGAGCTCCTGGCTGCGCGCGCCGAAGCGATCGGTGTCCTCGCGCGTGAGCCCGTACTCCTTCGCGATCAGCTCCGCGCCCTGGAACTGCGTGTTGAACGCGTAGCTCTTGAAGTAGCTCTTCGGCACCGGGCGCCCGAGCGTCTTGTCGCCGAAGTTCGCGCCGAGCGGGATGCGGCTCATCATCTCCACGCCGCAGGAGAGCACGAGGTCCTCGAGGCCCGCGCCGACCAGGCCAGCGGCGAGCGTGCTCGCCTGCTGAGACGAGCCGCACTGGCTGTCGACCGTGGTGGAGGCGACCTCGAGCGGCAGCCCGCCGAGAGCCAGGCCGTGCGCGCCACGTTGTAGGCCTGCTCGCCCACCTGGGAGACGCAGCCGCCCACCACCTGGCCGATCTCGCGGCGCCTCGATGCCGGCGCGCGAGATCGCCGCGCGCATCACGGTCCCCAACAGGTCGGCGGGATGGAGCGTGGAGAGCCCGCCGCCGCGCTTGCCGAGCGGGGAGCGGACGGCCTCGACGATGAACACTTCGGACATGCGGGTCCTTTGAGGGCCGGCGGCGAGGGCGGGCGGCGCACGTTAGCCGAAACGCGTCGTCTCCCGCTCGGCCTCCGCCACGTCGCGGCTCGCGTCGCGCTCCGGCGTGCGGTCGTCGTCGAACGTGTGGCGCCACGCGGGGCCCTCCCAGTCGTCGAAGCCGCCGTGGCGGGCGTGCCGCACCACCAGCGCCGACGAGCGTCGCGGCGAGCAGCAGCGAGACCGGGAGCGTGACCATCAGGAAGCTCATGCGCGCGCTTCGAAGCGCAGCAGGCGCACCGAGTTGCCGGTGACGACCAGCGAGGAGAGCCCCATCGCGATCGCGGCGTGGAGCGGCTCGAGCACGCCCAGCCATGGCGAGCGGCACCGCGACCGCGTTGTAGAGCAGCGCGAAAGCAAAGTTCTCACGGATGCGCGCGAGGCAGGCGCGCGAGAGCGCGACGAGCTCGGCGATCGCGCAGCGCGTGCGGCGAGCGCACCACCGCGTCGGCGGCGGCGAGCGTGATCTCCGAGCCGCTCGCCATCGCGACGCCGACGTCCGCCGCCGCCAGGAACGCGGCGTCGTTGAGCCCGTCGCCCACCGCCAGCACGCGCTCGCCGCGCGCGCGCGCCTCGCGCACGACCGCGACCTTCTGCTCGGGGCTGGCCTCGGCGCGCACGCGCTCGATGCCTGCGTGCGCCGGCGGCGCGCGCCACGGCGCGCGGCGTGATCGCCGCTCACCAGCTCGCTCGCGACGCCCGTGCGCCGCGAGGCGCGCGACCAGCTCGCGCGCGTCGCTGCGCAGCGGGTCGGCGAGCGCGAGCAGCGCCGAGCGCCTCGCCCCCGCGCGCCACGAACACGAGCGTCTCGCCGCGCGCGGCCCGCGCCTGCGGCGTGCGACGCGAGCGGCGCGCCGAGCGCGATGCCGAGCTCGGCGAGCAGCGCGCGGGAGCCGGCGGCGAGGCGGACGCCGCTCGCCCTCGGCCACGACGCCGAGCCCCGCCCGGGCGCGTCGCTCGAGCGCGCGGCGGGCGCGAGCCCTGCCTCGGCGGCGGCAGCCCGGATCGCCTCCGCGATCGGGTGGCGCGCCTGGCCCCTCGGCGCGGCCGCAGCTGCGAGCAGCGCGCGCTCGCCGCCTGCGCCGACCGGGATCGAAGCGCCACGAGCGTGAAGCGACCCTGGCTGAGCGTGCCGGTCTTGTCGAATAGCGCGGTCGTCACGCCGGCCAGCCGCTCGAGCGCCTCGCCGGACTTCACGAAGCACGCCCGAGCGCGCGGCGCGCCCGATCGCCGCGGCGCTCGCGAGCGGCGTGGCGAGCCCGAACACGCAGGGGCAGGCGACGATCAGCACGGCGGTCGCATGGGCGGCGACGTCGAGCGCCGTCGCGCCGCGCAGCATCCAGAGCAGCGCCGTGCGCGCCCGCCAGCGACGAGCACGGCGGGTGCGAAGACCGCCGCGAAGCGATCGGCCACGCGCTGCACGCGCGGGCGCTCGGCCTGCGCGCGCTCGAGCAGCGCGCGCGATGCGGGCGAGCGTGCCGCGGCTCGCGGGGGCGCTGACGCGCAGCGCGATCTCGACCAGCGCGTTGCGCGCGCCGGCCGCAACGAGCTCGCCGGGCCGGCGCACGACCGGGGTCGACTCGTCCGACGAGCGCCGACTCGTCGAGCTCGGTCTCCGGCCCGAGCAGCACGCCGTCGACGGGCGCGAGCTCGCCCGGCGGAATCACGATCTCGTCGCCCGGCGCCAGCTCCGCCACGGCGACCCGACTGCAGCTCGCCCCCCGCTCTGCGCCAGGCCTCGCGCGGGGCCAGCTCGCGCAGCCGCTCCACCGCGCTCGCCGCGCGCGCGCTGGCGTTGCGCTCGAGCGTGCGGCCCAGCAGCAGCAGGAACACGATCCACGCGGCCGAGTCGACGAACAGGTGGCGGGCGTCCGAGCCAGCGTGCCGACGACGTTCGAGACGAAGGCGGTGCCGATCGCGAGCGCGATCGGGACGTCGATCGCGAGCTCGCGTCGGCGCAGGCCGGCGAGCGCTCCGCGCCAGAACGGCGCGGCGCACCAGACCACGGCCGGGAGCGAGAGCGCGACCGACACCCAGCGCAGCGTGCGGCGGGTGGCCTCGTCCATTCCCTGATAGCTCCCGATGTAGAGCGCGATCGCGAGCCACATCACGTTCATCGCCAGGAAGCCGGCTACGAGCAGGCGCACCAGCGCCGCGCGCGCGAGCGTGCGTTCGGGCTGCACCAGCGCCGCAGGATCGTAGGGGAGGGCGCGATAGCCGAGCGCGGCCACGGCGGCGACCAGGCGCTCCGGGTCGGTCTCGACTGGGATCGAAGCTCACCGACGCGCGGTGGTCCGCGTAGCTGATCGTGGCGGAGGCGACGCCGGGCTGCGCGCGCAGCGCCTGCTCGGTGCGCCGCACGCAGTTCGCGCAGCGCAGCCCTTCGAGCAGGAGCCCGGTCTCGGCGAGCTTCGGAGAGGGCAGGGTCGCGGCGCTAGCGGCCACCGGGGGCTCCTCCGCTCGGCGCGATGAACTCGCTCCTGCGCACGAGCGGGCGCTCCCGCGCGCCCTCGCGCGCGAGCACGAAGCGCAGCTCGGCCGGGGCATTCCGGCCGGGCGGCGCCATCACGAACACGCTCGCCCGCGCGATGCTCACGGCGGGAACCGGGATCGGATTCTGGCCCGCCACGAGCTCGTAGCCGTCGGGATCGCTCGCGAGCTCGAGGCGGAAGCGCGCGTCCGCGCGGTCGCGGTTCTCGATGTGCAGCGTGAAGGCGTTGCCGAGCCGGCCGTCCGCCGCGCGCGCGTACAGCACGCTCCGGTTGTGCTCCACCGCGAGCTCGATCGGCACGCGGCGCGCGAGCGCGAGCGCGAAGCCCGCGCCCACGGCGGCGAGGAGGACGCCATAGATCACGACGCGCGGGCGGAGGAGCCGCGCGGCGCGCAGGCCCTCGAGCGCCGAGAGCGAGCGGTAGGCGATCAGTCCGCGCGCGCGGCCCAGGCGATCCATCACGCCGTCGCAGGCGTCGATGCACTGGGTGCAGGCGATGCACTCGAGCTGGAGGCCCTTGCGGATGTCGATGCCCGTCGGGCAGACTGCGACGCAGAGCCCGCAGTCGACGCAGTCGCCGGTCGTCGCGCCGCGCTTGCCGCGCGGCTCGCCGCGCCTCGCGTCGTAGCCGATCACGAGCGTGTCGCAGTCGAAGAGCACGCTCTGGAAGCGCGCGTAGGGGCAGAGGAACTTGCAGAAGGTCTGGCGCACGAACGCGAAGTCGAGATAGGCGAACGCGCTCGCCGCGCCGAGGAAGGCGAGGCTCGCGCCGGAGAGCGCGCCCGTGCGCGAGCGCTCGAGCAGCGCGTAGGGCGACACGAAGTAGCCGACCAGGTGGAAGGCGATCACGACCGAGAGCGCGAGCCAGATCGCGTGGAGCGCGAGCGTGCGCAGCGGCGCCACGCGCGCCGGCCTGCGCGAGCCCCGCCAGCCCTCGATGCACCGCGCGATCGCCGCGTACACGTCGGTGAACACCGTCTGCGGGCACGCCCAGCCGCACCACAGCCGACCCGCGAGCGCGGTGAAGAAGAACAGCGCGAGCGCGAGGCCGATCACGATCAGCCAGAGGAAGTAGAGCTCCTGCGGGAAGATCACGAGCCCGAAGCACGTGGAACTTGCGCGCCGGCACGTCGAGCAGCACCAGCGGCTCGCCGCCGACGCGGATCCACGGGATCGCGCAGAGGATCGCGATCAGCGCGAGGTCGGCGGCCCAGCGCAGGCGCCGGAAGCGCCCCTCGACGGGTCGCGCGTCGAGCATCCGTGGCTCTCAGGTCCCGGCAGGTCGCGCGGCAGCTCGGCGGCCTCGTACTCGGGCGAGCCGATGCCCGGCTCGCTCTGGCGCGGCAGCGTCTCCAGGTAGGCGAGCACCTGCCAGATCTTCTCGGTGCCGAGCTGCGGTCCCCAGGGCGGCATGCCGAGCGGGCGCCCCTCCGACACGGTCTTGAACAGGTCGGCGTCGCTGCTGCCGTACTTCCAGTACGAGTCGACCAGGCTCGGCCCGACCAGCCCGCTGCCTCGCGGCGTGTGGCAGGCGATGCAGATCGTGCTCCAGGTCTGCGGCGCCTGCGGCGATCGCCGCCGCGTCGCCGTGGTAGGGATTGTGCGTCGGCGCCTGGGCAGCGCGCAGCGCGGCGTACTGGGCGTCGGCCGCGGCCGCCTCCTCCTCGTACTGCGCGCGCTGGGACCAGCCCGAGAAGACCGCGTAGTAGAGGATGTACGCCGCGCCGACGGCGATCAGGCCGTAGAAGCCCAGGTTGAACCAGAACGGGATCGCGTGGTCGTCCTCGCCGATGCCGTCGCGCGCTGCGGCGTCCGCGCGCGGATGCTCCGACGTCGGGCTGCTCGGCTCATCGCTCGTCTCCCTCGAGCATGCGCCGCGCGGGCGCTCGAACCGCTCGCGGTTGCGCGGGCGGTAGAGGTGGAAGGTCACACCGGCGAGCGACCGCGAAGAGCGCGAGCTCGCGCCCGAGCTTGTAGAGCCACACCCAGTCGGCGATCGATTCCACTAGCGTTTCTCCAGCAGGGCCGTGTCCATCGGCTGATCGCGGATCGCGCGACCGAGCGACTGCAGGTACGCGATCAGCGCGATCGCCTCGCTCCGCGCCTGCGACCTCGTCGAGCGCGATGCCCTTCCTTGCGCAGCCCCGCGGCGATCGCGATCGGCCTCGGCGCTGCGCGTCGGCGGCGGCGTGCGTCGATCTCGGCGTCGCTGTAGGGGCGCGCCGAGCGTGCGCAGCACCGCCAGCTTGCGCGAGGTGAGCGAGGTATCGAGCGGCGTCTCGCGCAGGAAGTCGAACGACGGCATGTTCGAGGCGGCGCGATCTGGCGCGGGTTCCGGAAGTGGAGCCAGTGCCACGAGTCCGGGTACTTGCCGCCGACGCGCGCGAGGTCCGGGCCCGGTGCGCCGCGAGCCCCACAGGAAGGGGCGATCGTAGATGCCCTCGCCCGCCACGGAGTAGTGGCCGTAGCGGTCGGTCTCGGTCTTGAACGGGCGCACCTGCTGGCTGTGGCAGACGTTGCAGCCCTCGCGCACGTAGATGTCGCGGCCCTCCTGCTCGAGCGCCGTGTACGGCTTCACGCCGGGCAGCGGCCTCGACGTGCCTTGCAGGAAGAAGGGCGGGAGCACGAGCACGAGGCCGCCGACCAGCACGGCCAGGAACGTCAGCAGCCGCGAAGCGCAGGCTGCGGCTCTCGACGCGGGCGATGCCACTCGTACGCCATGGCTCAGCGCCCTCCCGCCAGGGCCGCCGCAGGGGCGGCCGGCGCGAGCGGCGCGGGGATCGCCGCGCTGCCTTGCCGGATCGTGAGCGAGCACGTTGTCGACCATCATCAGCGCGCCGGCCAGGAACACCGCGCCGCCGCAGAAGCGCGCGATCACGTCGTAGATGCGGATCGCCGCGACCGTCTCGATGAAGGTGTAGGTGAGGCTCCCGTCCGGGTTCACGGCGCGCCACATCAGGCCCTGCGTGACGCCGGAGATCCACATCGGCGTCACGTAGAGCACGATCCCGAGCGTCGCGATCCAGAAGTGCGCCTCGGCGAGCCGCTGGCTGTAGAGCTGCGTGTGCCAGAGCCGCGGGATCAGGTAGTAGAGCGTGGCGAAGCAGGTGAGCGCGACCCAGCCGAGCGCGCCCGAGTGCACGTGGCCGATCGTCCAGTTGGTGAAGTGCGAGAGCGCGTTCACCGTCTTGATCGACATCATCGGGCCTTCGAAGGTGCTCATGCCGTAGAAGGTGAGCCCGACGACGAACATCTTGAGGATCGGGTCGGTGCGCACGCTCTGCCAGGCGCCGCGCAGCGTGAGGAGCCCGTTCAGCATGCCGCCCCAGGACGGGAGGATCAGCATGAGCGAGAAGGCGGTGCCGAAGGTCTGCGCCCAGTCCGGCAGCGGCGAGTAGATCAGGTGGTGCGGGCCCGCCCAGATGTAGATGAAGATCAGCGACCAGAAGTGGAGGATCGAGAGCCGGTGCGAGTAGATCGGCCGCTCGGCCTGCTTGGGCAGGAAGTAGTACATGAGCCCGAGGATCGGCGTGGTGAGCAGGAAGCCGACCGCGTTGTGCCCGTACCACCACTGCACGTTCGCGTCGAACACGCCGGCGTAGGCGGAGTAGGACTTCATCCACGACACCGGCAGCTCGGCGCTGTTCGTGATGTGGAGCATCGCGATGGTGAGGATCGTCGCGATCCAGAACCAGAGCGCGGCGTACATCGGCGCGCTCGCGCCGCCGCCAGATCGTGCCGAACACGTTCACCGCGTAGACCACCCAGACGACGGCGATCGCGACGTCGATCGGCCACTCGAGCTCGGCGTACTCCTTCGCAGTGGAGTGGCCGGTGAGCAGGCTCACGGCCGCGGCGACGATGATCGCGTTCCAGCCCCACAGGTTGATGCGCGAGAGCGTGTCCGAGAACATGCGCACGCGACACAGGCGCTGGACGCCGTAATAGCTGCCGGCGAAGACCACGCCGAGCGTGAAGCCGAAGATCACCGCGTTGGTGTGCAACGGGCGCACGCGCCCGAAGTGCAGATAGGGCCCCACGTTCCACGCGGGCCAGGCGAGCTGGAGGGCGGCGAGCAGCCCGACCGCCATGCCGACCACGCCCCAGAGCAGCGCCGAGAGCGCGAAGCCGCGCACGACGGCCATGTCGTATTCGATCGCTCGCTCCGCGCTGGCGGCCACGCGTTCCTCCCGGATGGCGCGAGGCCGGTGTGCACGATCGATGCCACGGCGCGCGCGCGAGCACGGGCCATGCGCCGCGCGAGTGGGGCCGCGCGCCCCGCTCGTTCGCGGGGTTGGGCCCATCCGCCCCAGGGACTAGCGGTGGACCATCTTCACCTGCTCGCCGGAGCGCGTCTTCCCGCCCGCCTTGACCCAGGCCTTGAACACGCGCGACGCGTCGCGCGCCGGGTTGTAGACGTCCTCCTCGGACTGCCAGAGCCCGCCTCCCGCGTAGACCAGCCGGGACCAGTTCGGGAAGTAATAGGGCTCGCCGTTCGCCTGATAGGGCTCGGGGAAGGAATTGCGCACCTCCCACACGATGGCGTCGTGCTCGAGGTCGAGGGCCAGCCAGTTGATCGGGAAGGTCATGGTGGGGAAGGGCGCCATCACCTCGCAGATCCACTTGCGGATCGCCTCGCGCCCGTGGAGCTCGCCGTAGGCGTGCTCGATGTAGTGCGCGTCCTGGGCGAACACGTCGGCCCACACGTTCCAGTCGCCCGTGCGCGACGCCACGTCGCGCGCGGCCTTGTAGGCCTCGAACGCCTCGAGCAGCTCGCGCTGCGAGAATCGGCCCATGCGCCCTCCTCGGCGAACGCCACGGTACCGCAGCTATCTTGCGGTCATGGCGATTCGCTGTGGCGTCGGCATCGCGGCCTTCGGGTTCGACGCAGCTCGCGACTTCTTCGCGTTTGCGGAGCAGTGCGAGGACGGGGGCGTGGACTCCCTCTGGCAGACGGACCGGCTGGTGGGCGGCGAGCCGCAGCTCGAGGCGATGGCGGCGATGGCCTCGCTGGCCGGCGCGACCGAGCGCATCAAGTTCGGGATGAACGCCGTCGTGGTCTCCTATCGCGATCCGCTCGTGCTCGCCAAGGAGTGCGCCACGATCGACTTCCTCTCGAACGGGCGGCTCTTGCCGGTGTTCGGCGTGGGCTTCGAGGGCGACCCCACCTGGCGCGCGAGCGGCCGCGACCCGAAGCAGCGCGGCAAGCTCGCCGACGAAGCGCTCGGCGATCCTCGCGCGCCTCTGGGCAGGCGAGAGCGTGGACTTCGCGGGCGCCCACTTCCACTACACGCAGGCGCGCATCGCGCCGCTCCCCAAGCAGCAGCCGCTGCCGCTCTGGATCGGCGGCCACAGCCCGGCGGCCATTCGGCGCACCGCGCGCATCGGCACGGGCTGGCTCGGCGGCCTGCTGCCCGCCGCTGCGGTGGCCGGCGTCGTGCGAGACATCCAGGCCGAGTGCGCGAAGACCGGGCGCAGGATCGACCCCGACCACTTCGGCGCGACGATCCCCTTCCGCTTCGGGAGCGCGGACGAGGCCATCGTGCAGCGCTTCGGCGGCGCGCGCGCCCGCGCGGCGGGCGTGGCGGCGCCCGAGGATCTGCTCGTGGTGGGGAAGCCCGCCGATCTCGCCGCGCGCATCGGGCGCTACGTGGCCGCGGGCGTCTCGAAGTTCGTGCTGCTGCCGATCGCCCAGGGCACGCGCGAGCTCCGCGAGCAGACCGCGCGCCTGATCGCCGAGGTCCTGCCGGCGGTCGAGGATTGAGGAGAAAGCCATGCCGATCGATCTGCACGAGCTCGAGGCGATCAAGCAGCTCAAGTACCGCTACCTGCGCTGCATCGACCGCAAGCTCTGGGAGGAGCTGCGCGACGTCCTCGCCGAGGACGCGACCTCGTCCTATGGCGGCGGGAAGTACAGCTTCGCGGGCCGCGACCAGATCCTCGCGTTCCTGGTGAAGTCGATGGGCTCGCCGAAATTCCTGTCGAGCCACACCTGCCACCAGCCCGAGATCACGTTCACGAGCCCCACCACGGCGAAGGGCATCTGGGCGCTGCACGACACCGTGATCAACCTCGAGCACGGCTGGACGCTCAACGGCTCGGCCTTCTACGAGGACCGCTACGTGAAGGGCGCGGACGGCCGCTGGCGCATCCAGCACACCGGCTACACGCGCACCTACGAGGAGATCGAGCAGCGCGCGAAGACGGGCGCGAAGGTGACCGAGAGCTTCTGGGGCGAGAAGGAGCTCGAGTGGCGGGCGGTCTGATCTCCTACTTGCGCGCGCCGTCGACGCTCCAGATGCCCGAGCCCTTGGCAGCGATCAACAGGTACGCGAAGCAGTAGGCCACCGCGAGCTCGCCCCCGTTCACGATCGGGATGATCGAGCCATTGCGCAGCACGTGGCCCATCAGGAACGCCGCGGCCATCGTGCCGCTCACCAGGAAGCCCGCCGGCGCGGCAGCGAGGCCCACCGCCACGAGCAGGCCGCCGGTGAGCTCGATCGTGCCCGCGCCCCACTTGACGAAGGCCGGGGCCTCGGCCGGAATGCCGCCGAACCACCCGAGAATCTTCTGGGCGCCGTGTTGGACCATCAGGAGGCCCATCATGATTCGGAACGCAGCGTAGATCTTCTCGAGGTGCGGTGCGAGAAAGCCCATCGTCGGCGGTCTCCCAGCGGAAGGTTCGCGCCGATTCTACGCTGGCGAGCCCTCCCAGTGGGGCACTTTTCCGCGCCCGCGCCTCCCGTAACCTCTCGAGTGTCGCGTGCGTCTGTTGGGCGCCGCCCCGGGAGCCGCAGCCGATGCGCATCTTCCATCCGCCCGCGATCGCGAGCCGTGAGATCACGGACGAGGCGCTTTACCTCCGGCGCCGCGAGTTCCTGCGCGCCTCCGCGGCGCTCGGCGCCGCGAGCTGGCTCGGCTGTGGCGAGGACGCGCAGGCCGGTGCGGCCGAGCCGCCCGCCCCGCTCGCCAAGCTCGCGAACGTGAAGCCCGCGCCGCCACGCTTCCGGACGGACGAGGAGCTGACGCCCTTCGCGGCCGCCTCGGCCTACAACAACTTCTACGAATTCGGCACCGACAAGGAGGACCCGTCGCGCAACGCGCACACGCTGCGGCCGCGGCCCTGGTCCGTCGCGATCGAAGGCGAGGTCGCGAAGCCCGGCGTGCTCGATCTCGATGCATTCCTGAAGCCGCACCCGCTCGAGGAGCGCATCTACCGGCTGCGCTGCGTCGAGGCCTGGTCGATGGTGATCCCGTGGATCGGCTTCCCGCTCGGCGCCGTCCTCGCGACGCTTCGAGCCGACCTCGCGCGCGAAGTACGTCGCTTTCGAGACGCTCGTGCGACCCGGAGCAGATGCCCGGCCAGCGGCGCCGCGTGCTCGCCTGGCCCTACGCGAGGGGCTGCGCATCGACGAGGCGATGCATCCGCTCGCGATCCTCGCGGTCGGCATGTACGGGCGCGTGCTGCCGAACCAGAACGGCGCGCCGCTGCGCCTGGTCGTGCCCTGGAAGTACGGCTTCAAGAGCATCAAGTCGATCGTCGCGATCCGCCTCCAGGAGCGCATGCCGAGCACGACCTGGAACGACGAGAACGCGCACGAGTACGGCTTCTACGCCAACGTGAATCCGGAGGTCGACCACCCGCGCTGGAGCCAGGCGCACGAGCGACGCGTCGGTGAGTGGACGCGGCGGCCGACGCTGCTGTTCAACGGCTACGGCGACCAGGTGGCGGCGCTCTACAGCGGGATGAGTCTTCGGCGGTTCTACTGATGACGGTGCGCCCGGGCCACGCGGCGCTGCTCGCGCTGGCGCTCGTCCCGTTCGGCTGGCTCGCGTACGGCGCGGCCAGCGATGGCCTCGGCCCGGAGCCCGTCGAGACCGTGAGCCACACGACCGGCGCCTGGGCGCTGAACTTCCTGCTCGCCTCGCTCGCGATCACGCCGCTGCGCCGCGCCTGGCCGCGGCTCGCCTGGCTCGCGCCCTATCGCAGGACGCTCGGGCTGCTCGCCTTCTCCTACGCCGTGCTCCACTTCGCCACATTCCTCGTGTTCGACCTCGGCCTCGATCTCGCCGCGCTGGGCGAGGAGGTCCGCAAGCGCCCCTACGTGACGCTGGGCTTCGCGGCCTTCTGCTCGCTCGCGCCGCTCGCCGCCACCTCCACGCGCGCCTGGCAGCGCCGCCTCGGACGCCGCTGGGTGGCGCTGCACCGGCTGGTCTATGCCGCGGCCGCGCTCGCCGTGGCGCACTTCCTCTGGCTCGTGAAGGCCGATCTGCGCAAGCCCCTGATCTACGCGGCCCTGCTCGGGGCGCTCTTCGCGGCGCGCGCGGCGCTCGTGTGGGGCCGGACGGCGCGCCAACGTTCCGTATGATTGCTCGCCATCGGAAGGGGGAAGCGTGGGGAAGCATCCGCTACTCGAGCGCGCGGCGAGCGCGGAGGTGCGCAACGCCAAGACCTTCTGCGCGGTGGCCGCGGCGCTCACCGGCGAGGTCCTGGCGGCCGAGTTCGCAGCGGAGCGCGACAGCGCCCCGCTGCGGGCGTTCTCCGGCCGCAAGCACCTGGTCGCCGCCAACAAGAAGCTGGCCGCCGAGCGCCGACCCGAGCGCGACAGCGAGCACATGGCCCTCGCGCTGGCGGCGCGCGGCGAGAGTGGCGGGGCCGCGCTGCCGGTCGCGGGAGGTGGGGCCTTCGAGGCGCTGCACGCGGGCGCCGCGCTCAAGGCGGGCCAGCCCGATCCCGCATTGGGCTCCGACGACCCGAGCTGGGGCGCCGAGCCAATCGATCTCTTGGGGATCGGTCCCGAGGGCCGTATCGCGGTGGCGGTCGTGCGCTGGCTCGCGCCCTCGGCCACGCGCGTCGGCACCGGCGACACGCCGCTGCGAGCACTCCTGCAGGGGCTGGCCTGGGTGGCGGGCGTCGACGCGAATCGCGAGACCCTTGCCCCCGAGCTCGCCGAGAAGACTGCTCAGGCGCTCTCGCCTGCGCCGCCGGCGCTCCTCCTGATCGGGAGCCAGCGCTGGTGGGAGCTCTCGCGCAAGCGCGAGGCGCAGAAGGGCGCGGCGTGGATCCGCGAGCTCGAGCGCCTGGCGCGCGAGATCGGCGACAAGCTCGACATCCCGGTGCGTTTCCTCACGCTGCGCACGCCGGGCGACCCGGGTTTCTCGCACGCGAGCGGGGCGCCGCGCCTGGAGGGCGAGCCGCGCCTCGAGCCCGCCTTCGAGCCCGGCGCCGGGAAGGTGCGCGTGAAGGCGCCGGCGCGCCCCAAGCGTGTGGCGGGCCCCGCCCAGCCCACGCGCGTGGAGGCGGATCCCGCCAAGCCGGTGCGCGCCTACTCGGCGAGCGAGCACTACACGGCCGGGGAGCGCGTGCAGCACGCGGTGCTCGGCCTCGGCGTGATCCAGGGGAGCGCCGGCATCGGCAAGGTGCGCGTCCAGTTCGAGTCGCGCGAGATCTTGCTGGTGCAGGACCGCCGGAGGGCGGGTGCCTGAGCGCGAGGCGGCCGGGACGGCGTCGCTGACCCTGCGCCTCGCGAGCGCCGCGGTGGTGGGAGCCGCGGTGGGTTTGTTCGCGCTCGCGTGCGTGCACCTTCCGCCGAAGCAGCTCGACGACCTGTGCGGGCTCTTCGCCGAGAAGGCCGACTGGCGCGACGCCGCCGAGCGCGCGCGCGAGCGCTGGCAGGTCGCGCCCGCCATCTCGATGGCGATCCTGCACCAGGAGTCGCGCTACCGCGCGAAGGCGCGCCCGGGCTGGCGCACCGCCTTCGGCGTGATCCCCGTCGGCCCGCTCTCCTCCGCCTACGGCTACGGCCAGGTGAAGTCCGCCACCTGGCAGGACTACCGCGATCGCACGGGGAACCGCCACGCGCGGCGCGACGACTTCGCCGACGTGATCGACTTCGTGGGCTGGTACGTGGACCTGCTGAACCGCACGACGGGGATCGCGAAGGACGACGCCTTCCACCTCTACCTGGGATACCACGAGGGGCCGACCGGCTATCAGCGCCGCTCCTTCGACCAGAAGCCCTGGCTGTTCGGCGTCGCCCAGAAAGTCGCCGAGCGCGCGACGCTCTACGAGCAGCAGAGCGCGCAGTGTGCGCTGCCGGCGGTCGCCGCGAGCGGGGCGAAGCGCGCGGCGCGATCAGCGCGGCCCGAGCCTGGGGCGGAGCTCGCGCGCCTCGCCGATCGCGAGCCAGGCGACGCGCCCGGGATCTCCGCCGGCCCGGGCGATCGCGCGCCGTAGCTCGAGCGGCGGCTCATCGGGTGGCTCGTCGGTCAGGTCGAAGGTCCCCCAGTGCATCGGGAAGAGCGTCTCGGCGCCGAGCTCGCCGAACGCGCGCCATGCCTGCGCGGGGTCCAGGTGCTGGAACTGCATGAACCAGCGCGGCTCGTAGGCGCCGATCGGGAGGAGCGCGGCGTCGATCGAAGCGAATCGGCGGCCGTATTCGGCGAAGCCCGCGAAGTAGCCGGTGTCGCCCGCGAAGAAGTAGCGGTGTTGGCCGGAGTCGAGCAGCCACGTGCACCAGAGGGCCTCGTTCACGCCCTGCCCGATCCGCCGGGACCAGTGCTGGGAGGGCAGGCAGGTGATCGTCCAGCGCCCACGCCTCTCGCTCTGCCACCAGTCGAGCTCGCGAACGTTCTCGCGCCCGCGCTCGCGGAACCAGCTCGCCATCCCGAGCGGGACGAACCACGCGACGCTCGCGGGTAGGCGCTCGACGGTATCGGCGTCGAGGTGGTCGTAGTGGTTGTGCGAGATCACCGCGAAGGCATCGGCGGGGATCGCCTCGAGCGGCACGCCGGGCGGCGCGAGCCGGGCGGGCCACAGGGCGCGCGCTCCAAAGTGCGGATCCGTGAGGAACACGTCGGCGCCGTCCTGCACGGCGAAGGTCGCGTGCCCCACCCAGGTGACGCGCGCCTGGCCGAGAGGCGAGATCCCGCGCGAGCAGCGCACCGTCGTTGGCGACGCGCGGCGCCGCCTTACGGGGCCTGCCGGCGTATGGGTTGTGCGCCAGCTGCCAGCGCAGGAGCCCGCCCGCTGTGCGCGCCGTGTCGCGCGCCCAGGGCACGAAGAAGCCCTCCGGCCCGTGGTGCGGCGCGTAGAGGAGGTCCACGGCTCTCGCGGGAAGCGTCGCGGCCTGCGCGCCGCTCTCGGCGCGCGCGCTCGCCCCGGCGAGACCCCCGGCGCCGACGAGCAACGCGACGAGTGCGCTCAGGCGGAAGCGGCGCAGGTCGGGGATCAGCCTCCCGACCACGCCGAGCACGCCGAGACAGGCGAAGCCGCCGAACACGACCGAGAAGGTCGCGCTGGTGAGCTGGGCCAGGAAGCCCGATTCCGCGGCGCCGAGCTCGTTCGAGGCGCCCACGAAGATGAAGTTCACCGCGGAGACGCGCCCGCGCAGCGCGTCGGGCGTGCCGAGCTGGATGATGATCTGGCGCGCGACCATGCTGACCTCGTCCGCCATGCCCGCGACCACGAGCGAGGCGAACGAGAGCCAGAAGAGCCGCGAGAAGCCGAAGGCGATGGTGGCGAGCCCGAACACCGCGACTGCGACGAACAGCGCGCGTCCGGGACGCGCGAGCCCGGGGCGCAGCGTGAGCACGCCCGACATGGCGAAGGTGCCGATCGCGAGCGCGGAGGAGAGCAGGCCGTAGCCCTTCGCGTCCACGTGCAGGATCTCCGTGGCGTAGACGGGCAGGAGCGCGGTCGCGCCGGCGAAGATCACCGCGAACATGTCGAGCGTCATCGCGCCGCGCACGGCCGGCGCGCGGCGCAGGAACGCGATCCCTTCGGCGACGGCGCGCAGCGTGACCGCGCGCCGCTCCGCCGCCGCCACGCGCGGGAGGCCGGAGAGCACCGCCGCGCTCCCGGCGGAGAGGGCGGCGGCGAGCCCGAACGCGGGCGCCGCGCCGTGCGCGTCGATCAGCAGGCCGGCCACGATCGGCCCGAGGTTCCAGCCGACGTTGCGCACCGTCGCCGTGACGGCCACCGCGCTCGCGAAGCGATCGCGCGGGACCAGGTTCGGCAGCAGGGTGGAGAGCGCGGGCATCTCGAAAGCGCCGCTCGCCGAGGCGAGGCAGGCCAGGGCGAGCATGGCGGGCAGGCTGCTCGAGCCGAACAGCGCGAGGCCCAGGCAGGCGAGCGCGGCGCCCAGCTGGGCGAGCTGCGCCATGCGCACGCGGTCGCGCGCGTCCGCCAGCGCGCCGGCGAGCAGCCCGGCGGGGATGGCGGGCAGGAACTCCACCAGGCCGAGCAGGCCCAGGGCCGCCTTCGAGCCCGAGAGCGCGTAGACCTCCCAGAAGAGCGTCGCCTGGAGCAGGCGCCCCGAGAGCGAGCGCAGGAGCCGCGCGACGAGGAGCGGCGTGACGCCCGGCGCAGCGATCGCTTCGAGCGTCGGATGGCGAGCCACGGGTGTCTCAAGGGTAGGACAGGCGGCGCGCGCCGAGAGGGCTCAGCTCGCGAGCGGCGCGCGCCGAAAGGACCGAGTGCGATTGACCGATGCAGACGCCCCGCAAGACTCCGCCCATGAACCGCTCCCGCCGCCGCTACGAGCTGCGCAGCCCCGACCTGAACCAGCGCATCGACGAGCTGGTGGCCGCTGCCCAGGCCGAGTTCGGCGAGCGGCCCGAGACGGCGGAGTGGGCGCGCCAGATGGTCGTGACCGCTCTGCGCTTCCTGCGCGACGATCCTTCCGCTGGCGACATGAAGCTCGTGAACGCGGCGGTCAAAGAGCTGCGCCACGCGCTGCGCGTCTTCGCGCCCTACGAGCGCGTGCGCAAGGTCGCCGTGTTCGGGAGCGCGCGCACCGAGCGCGGCCACGCGGATTGGCAGCAGGCTGAGCGCTTCGCCGAGGCGATGGTGCAGCGCGGCTGGATGGTCATCACGGGAGCGGGCAGCGGCATCATGCGCGCCGCCCAGGGCGGCGCCGGACGCGCGGCCTCCTTCGGCGTGAACATTCGGCTGCCGTTCGAGCAGGCCGCGAACGACGTGATCGCGGGCGATCCGAAGCTCGTGAACTTCCGGTACTTCTTCACGCGCAAGGTGAGCTTCGTGAAGAACTCCCACGCGATCGCGCTCTTCCCGGGCGGCTTCGGCACGCACGACGAGGGCTTCGAGGCGCTGACGCTCATCCAGACCGGCAAGAGCGAGATGCTGCCGGTCGTGTTCGTGGACGAGCCCGGCGGCAGCTACTGGCGCGACTGGGTCGAGTACGTGAAGGAGCACCTGCTGGCGCGCCGGCTGATCTCGCCGGAGGACATGGGACTCTTCCGCGTGACCGACTCGGTGCCCGAGGCCGTGTCCGAGGTGACGCGCTTCTATCGGAACTATCACTCAGCGCGCTACCTGCGCGAGCTGCTCGTGCTGCGCGTGCGCGAGGCGCCGGGCGGCGACGTTCTGGCCGGCCTGAACCGCGACTTCCAGGACATTCTCGCGCGCGGCGCGATCCAGAGCGGCGCCGCATTGCCGGAGGAGGAGGGCGACGCGCCCGGCCTCGCGCGCGTGACGCTGGCCTTCGACCGCCGGAGCCAGGGACGACTGCGCCAGCTGATCGACCGCCTGAACGAGATCGAGCCGAGCGAGCCCGTGAAGCCCGCCGCCGCCCACCAGATCCTCGAGGCGGAGTTCGGCGCCGAGGCGGAGAGCGAGGAAGCGGACTAGCTGTCGAGTCTAGGTGCGTTGGGCACGAGGCCTCCGGATTCGGCTTGAGGGGAGAAGACCTCGCGAGTGGAATGCCCCGCCGCTCTTTGGGTGGGCTCGCCGGTGATGCGATGTCGACCGGCGGAAGCGCCCGCGCCGAGCCGGTTCAGCCGTGCGCTCTGCACCGCATCGGGCTCATCCTCGAGCGGCGGCGATCGAGGAGCTTTCCCTCGGCCTTCCGCTTGACTCGTGGAGAGGACGTCGCTCAATCCACGGCATGGCTCCTCGCCAGGACGCAGCTCGCCTTCGGGCCTGCCGCCTGCAGGCCGAGGCGGAGTATCCGCGCGATCGGCGCAGGCGACCGCGCGGGGCCGCGGCCGCGCGTATTCACCCAGTACTCGCTGCAGGGCGATCACGCCCATCTGATCGTCGAGGCGCGGGACGCGCGAGCGCTGGCGAGCGGCATGAAGAGCATCGGCGCGCGGCTGGCGCGCCGCGTGAACCGAATCCGCCGCCGGAGCGGGACCGTGCTCGACGGGCGCTATCACCACCGCCTGCTCCGAACTCCGCGCGAGGTGCGAAACGCGCTCGCCTATGTGCTCTTGAACGCGCGCAAGCACTGGCGCCAGCGCCACGGAGCTCCGCCGCCCACGCGCCTGGACGCGGCCTCGTCGGGGGCGTGGTTCGACGGCTGGGCGCGCGTCCTGGCGCGAGCTCCCGATCCGGGACCTGCGGCGGTCGCCTCTCCGAGGACCTGGCTGCTCCGCATCGGGTGGCGAAGGCACGGGCTCATCGACCTCGCCGAGGTGCCGGCGAGCCCCAGCTAGCCGAGAAGGAGGCCGGCGGGTGCGTGCGCGAACGAACGAACCTGCCACGCGGCCCGGAGCGAGCCTCCCTCAAAGCCCTTCTTCCTCTGCCCGGCGCCGGGCGACCGAGCCCAGTGGTTATGCTGCGCGGCCCGAGCGAGGTTTCCTCATGTCCCAGATTCTCGCGGAGCGGCTCACCGCCGACGCCGGCGGCGAGTTCGTCGTGTTCGTGATCGGCATGCGCATCAACAAGCTCTGGAAGGTGCACAAGTGGCTCCCGGTGGCGCTCGCGATGGGTCGCATGCTGCGCGAGCTCGAGGCCGACCGCGCGAGCGGGTTCCTGGGGGTCGAGGCCTGGGGCGCGCGCAGTCCGGTGCTGGTCCAGTACTGGCGCTCCTTCGAGCAGCTCGACGCCTATGCGCTGGACAAGGCCCGCGCGCACCTGCCCGCGTGGAAGAGCTTCAATCGGGCGATCGGCTCGAACGGCGACGTCGGCATCTGGCACGAGACCTACCGCGTGCGCCCCGGCGACTACGAGTGCGTGTACAACAACATGCCGCTGTTCGGCCTGGCGAAGGCCACGCGCGCAGTCCCCGCCACGGGGCGCCGAGAGTCCGCGCCGGGACGCCTGTCCGTGGCGGCGAGCTGAGCGCATGCAGCAGCCCTCGCTCGATCTCTCGCGCGTCTTCACGCTCGAGCCCCACGGGCCCGATACCTACGTCGGGGTGAGCCCGAGCTACGCCTGGGGCCGCATCTACGGCGGGCTCGTGATCGCCCAGGCGCTCTGGGCCGCCACCCAGACCGTGCGGCTCGAGCACGCCGTCCACTCGCTGCACGCCTACTTCATCCTGGGCGGCGAGCCGGGCGAGCCCGTGCGCTACGAGGTGGACCGCGTGCGCAACGGGCGCTCCTTCACCACGCGCCGCGTGGTCGCGC
Organism: uncultured delta proteobacterium; assembly: GCA_963716275.1. Taxonomy (GTDB): domain Bacteria; phylum Myxococcota_A; class UBA9160; order UBA9160; family UBA6930; genus VGRF01. The sequence continues at coordinate 368,513 of CAVQTC010000002.1, forward strand.
GCCAGAGCGCGGGCGCAATCCTCACGCTCGAGTGCTCGTTCCAGAAGTTCGAGACGGGCAGCGACTCCCAGCCGGCCCAGATGCCGGCCGGCGTGCCGAGCCCCGAGGCGCTCGCGCGCCACTACGACGCCGGCCTCGAGCGCTGCGACGTGAAGCTCGAGCGCTCTCAGCCCGGCTCGCTCGCCTGGGCGCGCTTCCCGATTCCGCTCGGCGCGGACGCGCGCCTGCACGCCTGCGCGCTCGCCTACCTCTCCGACATGAACGCGATGGACGCCGTCGCCGCCTCGCGCGCCGGCGGCATCGTCCCGGGCACCTGGGATTTCATGGGCGCGAGCCTCGACCACGCCGTCTGGTTCCACCGCCCGCCGCGCGCCGACGACTGGCTGCTCATGGACCTCTCCGGCCACGGCCTGATCCGCACGCGCGGCCTCGCCACCGGCCAGGTCTTCGACCGCGCCGGAGTGCACGTCGCAACGATCGCGCAGGAGGGCCTGCTGCGGCCCAAGACGGCCTGAGCGGCTACCGCTTCGGGAGATCCCCGAAGAACTTCAGCAGTTGTCGGTCGTGGCGGGTCTGGGCCGAGAGGAACGAGGGGCGCCAGCGCGGCCAGCGCGGGTCGTTGCCTTTGGGCTGGTCGCCCATCACCGTGACGCGCTGGATGATGCGCTCGCCGCTGAAGTCGGCGACCACGAAGTGCTGCGTGCAGCGGTTGTCCCAGATGCCGATCGTGCCCTCGCGCCAGCGGTAGCGCACCGTGAAGCGCTCCTCGTGCACGAAGCGCGTGAGGAAGCCGAGCAGCGCCTCGCTCTCCGAGTGGGAGAGCTCGACGATGCGGCGCGTGAAGTGCTCGTTCACGTAGAGCGCGCGGCGCCCGCTGTCCGGGTGGACGCGCACGACCGGGTGCACCGCCATCTGCTCCGGGCGACCGTGCGGCTGGGCGTCGTGGAGCGCGCTGAGCCCGTCGCACAGCTCGCGCAGCGGCGGCGAGAGGGCGTCGTAGGCGGCGCACAGGTTGGTGAAGAGCGTGTCGCCGCCCACGCTCGGGCACTTCACCATGCGCAGGATCGAGAGCTGCGACGGCGATTCCAGGAAGGTGAGGTCGGTGTGCCACTCGTCGGCGATGCCGCCCTGGGTCGCGGCCAGCTCGAAGAGCTCCGGGTGCTGCGTGAACGGGTTCTTCAGGTTCGGATGCGCCTCGAGCGGACCGAACAGTCGCCCGAGCGCCACGTGCTGCTCGACGCTCAGATTCTGCTCCGGGAGGAAGAGCACCCCGTGCTCGAGCAACAGCGCGCGGATGCGCTCCGCGTCGCTCGCGCCGGCGCGCGCGAGATCGATCCCGCGCACCTCGGCGCCCAGCGCGCCGGCCAGCCGCGCCACCGCGAGGCTCACGACGGCCGCCGATCGAACCAGGGCCGCGCCCGCTCGAGCTGCGCGGCGAGCCGGAAGAGCGTCGCCTCGTCGTTCATGCGCCCGATGAACTGCGCGCCGATCGGCAGCCCCGCCGTGTTCCAGGCGAGGGGCACCGACATCGCCGGCGCGCCGGCGACGTTCGCGAGCTGCGTGTAGCCCGTCGCCTCGAGCAGCACGCGCGTGTAGGTCTTGGTGTCCGGGTTCGAGAGCGAGAGCACGCCCAGCAGCGGCGGCGGCGTGCCCATCGTCGGCGAGAGCACGCAGTCGAAGCGCTCGAGGAAGCGCGCGAGCTCGCGGCCGGTGCGGTGGAGAATCTTGGTGGCGGCGGCGTAGTCGACGGCGCTCGCTTGCTGCGCGAGCTCGGCGAGCCCCCAGGTGCCGGGCTCGACGTCGCCCGGCACCGCCTCGCGGCCGAGCGCGCGCGCGCGGTCGGCGATCGCCCAGCGGATGTTCGCGCTGATCACCGTGAGGGTCGCCTTGCGCAGCTCCTCCAGACTCGAGGGCTGGAAGCTCGCGCTCTCCACGTGGTGGCCGAGCGACTCGCAGAGCGCCGCAGCGTCGCGCGCGGCGGCCGCGCAGTCCGGGTGCGTCTCCGCGCCGTTCCAGGTGCCCTCCTGGAGGGCGATGCGCAGGCGGCCCGAGTGGACGCCGAGCTCCGCGAGCCAGGGGCGCGCGGGCGGCTGGGCGGCGTAGGGGGCGCCCAGGTCGGGCCCCGCGGTGGCGTCGAGCAGCGCCGCGCTGTCGCGCACGCTGCGCGTGACGGCGTGCACGCAGCTCATGCCCGCCCAGCCTTCTGCGCTGTCGGGGCCGAGCGGCGTGCGGCCGCGCGTCGGCTTCATCCCGAACAGGCCGCAACAGCTCGCCGGGATGCGGATCGAGCCGCCGCCATCGCTCGCGTTCGCGAGCGGCACGAGGCCGCCGGCGACGGCCGCCGAGGCGCCGCCCGACGACCCGCCCGAGCTGTGCGCCAGGTTCCAGGGGTTGCGCGTCTGGCCGAACAGGCGCGACTCCGTCGTGCAGGTGAGCCCGAACTCGGGGCTCGCGCTCTTCCCGAATACGATGAGGCCCGCGCGCCGGTAGCGCGCCACGAGCTCGCTCTCGCGCACCGGGAGATTGTCCGCGAAGAGGGCCGAGCCGTTCGTGGTGCGCACGCCCGGCACGTTCAGGTGCAAGTCTTTCAGCAGGAAGGGCACGCCCTCGAAGGCGCCGCGCGGGATCTCACCCTTCACCGCGGCGCGGGCCTGCTCGAGCATCGGCGTCACCACCGCGTTCAGCTCGGGATTGCGCGCCTCGCAGCGCGCAATCGCGGCCTCCAGGAGCTCGCTGGCCGAGACGGCGCGCTGCTTCACCAGCGCTGCGAGCCCGAGCCCGTCGTAGCGCTCGTACTCCTTCATTGGGGAGCCTCCTGCCGAGGAGCCAGCATACTCCGTGGGGGCGCGGGGCGCGTGGTACCCTCCCAGCGAGCTCGAAAGGAGCGCCCATGCTCGACCTCGTGATCCGCGGCGGAACGATCCTCGATGGCAGCGGCGGCGCGCGCTTCAGCGGCGACGTGGGGATCGCTGCTGGCCGCATCGCGGCGGTGGGCCGCGTGGACGAGCGAGGTCGCCGCGAGATCGACGCGCGAGGCCTGCTGGTCGCGCCCGGCTGGGTCGACGTGCACACCCATTACGACGGCCAGGTCACCTGGGACGATCAGATCTCGCCCTCCTGTTGGCACGGCGTCACCACGATCGTGATGGGCAACTGCGGCGTCGGCTTCGCGCCGGTGCACGCGGGCGCCCAGGGCTACCTGATCAAGCTGATGGAGGGCGTGGAGGACATCCCGGGGACCGCCCTCGCCGAAGGCATCGCCTGGGGCGAGTGGGAGAGCTTCCCCGAGTACCTGGATGCGATCGGCCGGCGCGCCTACGCCCTCGACGTGGCGGCGCAGGTCCCGCACGCCGCGCTGCGCTTCTACGTGATGGGCGAGCGCGGCGCCGACCACCAGGAGGTGCCCAGCGCCGAGGAGATCGACGCGATGGGGTGCCTCGCGCGCGACGCGGTGCGCGCGGGCGCGATCGGCTTCACCACCTCACGCACGAAGAACCACCGCGCGAGCGACGGCCGCTATACGCCGAGCTTGACCGCCACGCGCGAGGAGCTGCTCGGCATCGCGCGCCGCCTGGGCGAGGCCCAGAAGGGCGTGTTCGAGCTCGTCTCGGACTTCGCGGGCCGGGAGCACGAGTGGGACATGTTCCGCAAGATGGTGGAGATCTCGGGCCGGCCCATGTCGATCTCGATCGCGCAGGCCGATCAGGCGCCGGGCTCGTTCCGGCACATGCTCGAGAACATCAGCGAGGCCAACCGCATGGGCCTCGCCATGAAGGCGCAGGTGGCGGCGCGCGCGATCGGGCTGATGCTCGGCTTCGACGCCAGCTTGAATCCCTTCTGCAGCCACCCGAGCTGGAAGGAGATCGGCGCGTTGCCGCGCGCCGAGCGCATCGCGCGCCTGCGCGATCCCGCCGTGCGCGCGCGCTTCCTCGCCGAGCAGCCGAACCCGGCGCTGGCGCCGATGGTGTGCGGCTTCGAGAAGATCTTCCGCCTCGGGAGCCCGCCGGACTACGAGCCGGCGCCGGAGCAGAGCCTCGCCGCCCACGCCCAGCGCGCCGGCGTCTCGCCGTTCGCGCTCGCCTACGACTGGCTGCTCGAGAACGACGGCAAGGCGCTGCTCTACCGCCCGCTGCTCAACTACGCGGCGGGCAACCTCGACTCGACGCGCGAGATGCTCCAGCACCCGCACGTCGTGCCGGGGCTGGGCGACGGCGGAGCGCACGTCGGGCTGATCTGCGACGGCAGCTTCCCGACCTTCCTCGTCTCGCACTGGGGCAAGGACCGCAAGCGCGGCCCGGGCCTCCCGCTCGAGAAGCTCGTGAAGGCACAAAGTGCCGACACCGCGGCCCTGGTCGGCCTCTCCGACCGCGGGCAGATCGCGGTCGGCAAGCGCGCCGACCTCAACCTGATCGACTGGGAGAAGCTCGGCGTCGCCCACCCCGAGATCGTCTTCGACCTCCCCGCCGGCGGGAAGCGCCTGGTGCAGCGCGCGACCGGCTACGAGGCGACGATCTGCGCGGGCGCGGTCACCTTCGAGCGCGGCGAGAGCACGGGCGAGCTGCCGGGGACGGCTCGTGCGGAGCTGAGCTCCGCTCGGGGCTCATCGCGGCCATGCGCTGGGTCACGCGCAAGCACATCCGCGTGAACCGCACCGCGACGGCGTGGCTCGTGCGCCGCTTCGTCGACCCGCAGGCGGAGTTCGTCTTCGTCGCGCCCGAGGACGTGGCGCGCCTCCAGCGCGAGGAGGGCGCGATCGGCTTCGACGCGCCCGGCGCGCGCTATTCCAACGCGGGCGGAGTGACCTCGTTCGAGCAGCTCGTGGCCGAGCACACGCCTGGCGACGCCGTGCTCCGGGAGCTCGCGCGCATCGTCCACGGGGCCGACGTCGCCGGGCAGGAATCGACCACGCCCGAGTCCGCGGGGTTGAAGGCGCTCTCGCGCGGCTTCCCGCTCGTCGCCCGCGACGACCACGAGACCGTCGAACGGGCGATGTTCCTCTACGACGCACTCCACGCCGCCCTGCGCGAGCGTCTCTCGGGCTGAGTCGCCCCAGCGCTAGCCTGCGCGCCCTGGACGGAGGATGGGATGGCGGGGGCCCCGTATCGCGTGATCGATGTGCGCGAGGTCGCGCGCTGGGACGAGGAAGCGGACGTGGTGGTCGCCGGGCTCGGCTGCGCGGGGGCCTGCGCCGCGATCGAGGCGCGCGCCGCCGGGCGCGGACGTGCTCGTGCTCGAGCGCGCGAGCGGCGGCGGCGGCGTCACTGCGATGGCGGCGGGCCACGTCTACTCGGGCGGCGGCACGCGCGTGCAGAGCGCGGTCGGCGTCGAGGACAGCGTGGAGGACATGGAGAAGTACCTGATCGCCGAACACGCCCGCGCCCGACGCGCGAGAAGATCCATCTCTACTGCGACGAGAGCGTCGCCCACTTCGACTGGCTGGTCGCGCAGGGCGTGCCCTTCAACGACACGATGTACAAGGGCAAGCACGTGCTCCAGATGACCGACGAGTGCCTGATCTGGTCGGGCAACGAGGAGGCGTGGCCCTACCGCGAGCAGGCGAAGCCCGCGCCGCGCGGCCACAAGGTGGCGCAGGTGGCCGAGGCCGGCGGCGCCAAGATGATGGAGATCCTGATCGCGCGCGCGCGCGCGCTCGGCGTGCGCATCGAGATCGACGCTGCGGTGCGCGAGCTCGTGCGCGAGGGCGAGCGCATCGTCGGCGTGCGCTACCGCAACTTCGAGCGCGAGCGCAGCGTGCGCGCGCGCCGCGGCGTGTGCTCGCGACCGGCCACTTCACGAACAACGCGGAGATGCTCGCGCAAGCTACGCGCCCGTCCTGCTCGACCGAGCGCATCGACGCGCCAGTACACGCCGAACGACGACGGCGCGGGCATCCAGCTCGGCGCTCGCGGCCGGCGGCGAGGCGCTCCACATGGACGGCGCGCTGATCACCTATCCCGTTCTATCCGCCGGAGCAGCTGATCAAGGGCATCCTCGTGAACAAGCTCGGCAAGCGCTTCGTCGCCGAGGACGTCCTACCACTCGCGCTCGAGCATCTTCGATCACGCGAGCAGCCCGATGCGCGTCGCCTACCTGATCGTCGACGACGAGTGCTTCGGCCGCCCCGAGTTCGGCGGCTACGAGCGTGGTCGACGCGTGGGAGGACGTCGCCGACATGGAGCGCGACCTCGGCATGCCGAAGGGCTCGCTCCAGGAGACGCTGCGGCGACTACAACGAGCACGCCGCGCGCGGCGAGGACCCGGAGTTCCACAAGCACGCGAAGTGGCTGAAGCCGCTCGACGCAGCCGCCCTTCGCGGCGCTGCGCGGCTCGCTCGGCAGCGGCGCCTACATGGACCTTCACGCTCGGCGGCCTGCGCGTCTCGGCGCGACGGCGAGGTGCTGCGCGCCGGACGGCACGCGCGATCCCGGGCCTCTACGCGGCGGGCGCGTGCGCCTCGAACATCGCGCAGGACGGGACGGGCTACTCGAGCGGCACCTGCATCGGCGAGACCACCTTCTTCGGGCGCCGCGCCGGCCGGCACGCCGCGGCGGGGCCGCGCTAGGCGCTACTCCTCGCCGCCGCCACGCTTTTTCAGCTGGCCCTGGTTGGCGCGGATGAACGCGCGGATCTCCTCGGCCATCGCCAGGATGCGATCCCACTCTTCCTGGTAGAAGGTGATCGGGAAGCGCCGCAGGCCGTAGAGCGAGACGCCTCCCTTCTCGCTCACCTGGAGCCGCGTCGCGCGTTGGCTGCGCGAGCGCAGCGCCTCGTTCTCGGCCTTGAGTCGCTCGAGCTCCCTGCGCAGGTCGTCGTCGCTCTCGCCCATGCTGGCCCCCTTGGCGGGCACGGTAGCGCTCCCGGCCGCGGGGCCGCGGAGTACAATGGACCCAATGAGCGAGCTCCTCACGAAGACCCTCACCGAGCTGGTCGGGCAGCTGCGCCTGCGCAAGCTCTCGCCGGTCGAGCTGATGACGGCGGTGCTCGAGCGCATCGCCGCCACGAACCGCGACCTGAACGCCTTCGTCGCGCTGCGCGAGCGCGAGGCGCTCCTGGCGGACGCGCGCGCCGCCGAGGCGCGCTTCCAGCGGGGCGAGGCGCGTCCGCTCGAGGGCATCCCCCTCGGCGTGAAGGATCTCCGAGAACGCGGCGGGGCTTCCCAACACCGAGGGCAGCCTGATCTTCAAGAACCGCATCGCCGACCGCGACGAAGCCCAGATCGCACGGCTGCGCGCGGCGGGCGCGATCGTGGTGGGCAAGACCAACGCGCCCGAGTTCGGCTACACCGCGATCACCAAGAACCTGGTCTACGGCGCGACGCGCTCGCCCTGGAATCTCGACGTCACGCCGGGCGGCTCGAGCGGAGGCTCCGCGGCGGCGCTGGCGGGCTGCGTCGTGCCGCTCGTGACCGCGAGCGACGGCGGCGGATCGATCCGCATCCCGGCGAGCTTCGTCGGCGCCTTCGGGCTGAAGACCTCCTACGGTCGCGTGCCCCACGACATGCTCTCCCAGTGGGAGACCGGCGACACGGCCGTCGCGGGACCGCTGACGAAGAGCGTGGCGGACGCCGCTCTGCAGCTCGACGTCACCTGCGGCCCGCATCCGCTGGATCCGAACTCGCTCCCCGCACCCGGCGTCTCCTACGTCGAGGCGCTCGCCGAGGAGCTCCCGGCCGGGACCCGCTTCGGCTTCTCTCCGGATCTCGGCAGCGCGGTGGTGCAGTCCGACGTGGCCGCGGTCGTCGAAGACGCCGCCCACGCCTTCGAGCGCGCGGGGCACCGGCTGGTGCCGATCGCCGGCGGGCCTCCGCCGCTCGGCGCGGCCTGGGGGCTGCTCGGCTCCTTCCAATTGCTCGCGCGCCTCGGCAAGTACCTGCCCGAGCGCGAGAAGGACTTCGGGCGAGCGTTCCTGCGCGGGGTGCTCGCCGGACGCGACATGACGCCCGAGCGCTTCGGCGAGATCAACCGCCAGCGCAACGAGCTGAACGCGTGGTGCGCCGACGTGTTCTCCCGTGTGGATTTCCTGGTGACGCCCACGGTGCCCTTCGATCCGCCGCCCGCGAAGGGCCCGTTCCCGAGCGAGATCGAGGGGCGCAAGCTCCCGCCCGCGGCGGTGGCCTCTTTCACGATTCCGTTCAATCTCTCGTGGCACCCGGCGGCGACGCTGCGCGCCGGGCTCTCGCGGCGCGGGCTCCCGGTGGGGCTCCAGATCGTGGGGCCGCGCCATCGCGAGGACCTCGTGCTGCGCGCGGCGCTCTGCTTCGAGCGCGAGCGGCCCTGGCATCCCCAGTGGCCCGCGCGCTGGTGAGGCGCCCGTGCTGCGCATGATCGCGACGTATCAGGGAGACCTGCACGCAGAGGTGCTCCACGAGCCCTCCGGCGCGCGCATCGAGACGGACGCGCCCAAGGACAACGAGGGGCGCGGAGAGCGCTTCTCGCCGACCGATCTCGTCGGCGCCGCGCTCGGGACCTGCATGCTCACGGTGATGGGCATCGTCGCGCGGCGCCACGGCTGGGACATGAAGGGCGCGACGGCAGAGGTCGAGAAGGAGATGGTCGCGCAGCCGCTGCGCCGCATCGGGCGACTGGGGCTCCACATTGTCATGCCCGCCGGGATCGCGCGCGAGGCGCGCCCGGTGCTCGAGCGCGCCGCGCTCACGTGCCCGGTCCACGAGAGCATTCATCCGGACGTGCGGATGGACGTGCGCTTCGACTGGAAGTGAGCGCGCGGGCCCGCGAGCGAGTGCCCCGCGAGCGCGTGGCCGGCGAGCTGCCGCCGGGCCTGCCGACGGAGCTGCTGCAGGATCTGCATCTGCTGACCCGCGCAGGCGACCTGAATGCCGATGCGCGCCGCAAGCTGAAGCAGATCCAGCACCTCGCGGGGCTCGTGGGTCCCGCGCTCGACGACACCTTCGCGCGCTTCGAGGACCCCTGCGTGGTCGATTGCGGCGCGGGCAAGAGCGCGCTCGGCTTCCTGCTCTACGGGCTCCGCATCGGGCCGGCCGGGCGCGGGCGCATGCTCTCCGTCGAGGCGCGCCCCGAGCTCGCCGCTGCGGCCCGCGAGCGCGCCCGGCGCTACGGATTCGAGCGCTTCGAGGTGGTGGCGAGCACGATCGCGGCGGCGGCCGACGGGCTGCCCGAGCGCATCCACGTGCTGACCGCGCTCCACGCCTGCGACACGGCGAGCGACGACGCCCTCGCGCTCGCCATCGCGCGAGGCGTCGACCACGTGGCCGTCGTGCCGTGTTGCCAGGCCGAGGTGGCCGAGCTGCTGCGGCGCGCGCCGCCCGCCGACGCGGCGCTCGGCGCTCTCTACGAGCACGCCTGGCACCGCCGCGAGTTCGGCTCCCACGTGACGAACGTGCTGCGCGCCCTCGCCCTCGAGGCGCGCGGCTACCGCGTGACGGTGACAGAGCTCGCGGGCTGGGAGCACTCCTTCAAGAACGAGCTGATCCTCGGCAAGCGGGTCGGCCGCTTCGACCGCGCCGCCGAGCAGCGCCTCCAGGCGCTCCTCGAGCGCCTCGCCATCCGCCCCGCCCTGATCCGCGCGCTCGGTGCGCTCGGGGACGTTCCTACTTGGCGGTGACTTACGGGGACACTCCTCTCGAGAGGAGTGTCCCCGTAAGTCACCGCCAAGTAGGAACGTCCCCTCAGTCGCCCTCGATGGCCTTGGCGACGTCCTTGCGGGCGTCGTCGACGGCGTCGCTCGCGTCATCGGCTGCGTCCTTCACGGCATCGCTGGCGTCGTCCGCCGCTTCGTCGAGCTTGCGCCCGGCCTTCTCGAGGGCGCCCTCGTCGCCGTGCTTGAGCTCGTCGATGGCCTTGTCGAGCTTGCGGCCCGCGCGCTCGGCCGCGCCCTCGTCGTGGCAGGCCCAAAGGACGGTTGCGATGGCGAGCGCAGCGATCCGGACCCCGTGCCTTCGCGACATGTTCCCCTCCCGAGCTGAACGCGGGCGCTGAGGCTCGCAGCTCCTGGGCGCGCGGCAACCGCGGCCGGTCAGGCCTCGCGCTCGGGCGCCCGGCGCTCGCGCTTGCGGACCGCCTGGCTGCGCTTGCTCGCGAGCCGGCGCTCGCGTGACGCCCGGCTGGGGCGCGTGGCGCGCCGCGCTCGCGGCGTGGCCAGCGCGGCGGCGAGCAGCGCCTCGAGGCGCGCGTGGGCGCGCTCGACGTTGCGCGCCCGGGAGCGCGTCTCGTCGCACACCACGCGCAGCCGGCCCTCGCGGTCGAGGCGCGCGGCGAGGCGCATCGCGACCCGGCGCGCGGCGTCGCCGCCGAGCTCGGGCTCGAGCGCCCCGAGCTCGAGCGTGAGCTCGACGCGCGTCTCGACCTTGTTCACGTTCTGCCCGCCCGGCCCCCCCGAGCGCGAAGCGCGCAGCGCGAGCGCGCGCGCTGGAACACGCGCGCCTCCCGGCAGCTCGAGATCCCGCGTCTCAGCCAAGGGCGGCCCAGTCGCGCGGCACCAGGAAGTGCTCCAGCAGGCGCGCCTCCGGCGAGCCCGGCGCCGCCCGTCGCTCGTACTCGAAACGCACGAGCGGGGGGAGCGAGGCGAGCACGCTCTCGATGCGGCGGCCCGACTGCAGGCCGTACTTCGTGCCGCGGTCGTAGACCAGGTTGAACTCGACGTAGCGCCCGCGCCGGTAGAGCTGGAAGGCGCGCTCGCGCTCGCCGAAGGGCGTCGCCTTGCGGCGCGCCACGATCGGCTGGTAGGCAGGCAGGAAGGCGTCGCCCACGCTGCGCACGAAGGCGAAGCAGGTGGCGAAGTCCGGCTGCGCGAGGTCGTCGAAGAAGAGCCCGCCGATCCCGCGCGGCTCCTGGCGGTGCGGGAGGTAGAAGTACTCGTCGCACCACTGCTTGAAGCGCGCGTGAGCGGCCGCCCCGAGCACGGCGCAGGCGTCGCGCGCCGTGCGATGCCAGTGCACGCAGTCCTCGTCGAAGCCGTAATAGGGCGTGAGATCGAAGCCGCCCCCGAACCACCAGGTGGGCCCCGCCGAGAAGAGCCGCAGGTTCATGTGGGTGGTGGGGACGTAGGGATTGGCCGGGTGGACGATCAGCGAGAGCGAGGCCGTCTCGAAGGGCGAGCCTGCGAGCTTGGGGCGCGCCGCGGTCGCCGCCGCCGGAAGCGCCGTCCCCCGCGCGTGCGTGAAGTGCACCGCGGCCTTCTCCACCACGCGCCCGTCCTCGAGCACGCGCGGCCGCGCGCTTCCGCCCGCCTCGCCGGGCAGGTCCTCGCCGCGGAAGCGGGCCTGGCCGTCCTCCGCCTCGAGCGCGGCGCAGATGCGCTCCTGGAGCCCGATCAGATAGGCGCGCATGGCGCCCACGTCCGCCGACATGCCGCGGAGTATCGGGAGGAGCGCCGGGTTGCGCATGGCCGCCGATGGCGCCGCCTCTATCCTCTCGACGTGCCGGCCCCCCCTGAGGCGCTCCTCCCCAGCCTTGCCCTAGCGATCGGCGTCGGCGTGCCGCTCTTCGCGGCGCGCGCGCGGGGCCGCACCTATGCGCTCTTCGCGCTGGTGCTCGTGACGCTCTCGTTCCCGGCCGCGGTGGTGCTGGCGCTCCGGCTAGGCGACCTGCTCGGGCCGCGCGGCGGGGCCTGGGTGAGCTGGCTCTTCATCTACGGCATTGCCGCCACGGGCTTGCACATGGCCTCGCTCGTGCGCGCGCGCCTGCGGCGCCGCTGGATCCGCTACGCGGTGAGCGTCCCGGGCATGGCGACCCTCGCCCTGGGCGCCCTCGCGCTCCCGTATCTGGTGGCGCTCGCCCCGCTGCGCGGCCTCCTCCAGTTGGTGGGCGCCGACGGCGCGCTCCAGACCCTCGCCTGGCTCGACTGGCTGCCGGTGGCGCTGATCGCGCACGCGCTCGCGACCTCCTTCGGCGCGCGCCAGGAGTTCGTGCGGATCGATCTCGGCGCCGGGGCAGCGCCCTCGGCTCTGACGCGCCTCCCGCTCCTGCGCAGCCGTGCTGCGCTCGCGCCCGCCGACCGCCGGCCGCTCCGCATCGTGCAGATCAGCGATCCGCACATCGGCCCCTGGCAGCCCGTGCACCGCCTGGCGCGGCGCATCGCGGCGCTGCTGCGCCACGACCCGGACCTGGTGCTCCTGACTGGCGACTTCCTCACCATGGAGAGCAACGGGACCCCCGGCGCGCTCACGAGCGCGCTCGCGCCGCTGCGCGCTCTGCCGGGGCGCTGCTTCGCCATCTTCGGCAACCACGATCACGAGGCGGCGGAAGAGGTGCAGTCGGCGCTCGCTGCGAACGGCGTGCGCCTGCTGGTGGACGAGGAGGCGATCGCCGAGACGCCGATCGGCTCGGTGCAGATCGTCGGCGCCGACTACTACTGGGAGCAGCGCGAGGAGCGCATCCGCGGGCTGCTCGCGCGCTTGCCGCGCCGCGCCGCGCACCTGCGGCTCCTCCTGCTCCACGATCCGCAGGGCTTCCGCAGCGTGCCCGCGGGCGACGTCGACCTCACGCTCTCCGGCCACACGCATGGTGGGCAGGTGGGCCTGGTCTCGTTCGGCTTCGACTGGACGGTGCTCGCGCGCTCGCGCTGGCCCGACCACGGCCTGTTCGGCAACGGCCGGAACCGCCTCTACGTCCACCGCGGCACCGGCTTCTACGGCTTCCCGCTGCGCGTCGGCGTGCCCGGCGAGCTCTCCGTGATGGAAGTCCTGCCGGCGTAACAACGCCTAAAGTTCCCGCTGCTGCGATCCGAGGAGCCGCAGCGCATGGGATTCGTCGAGCTCTTCCAGTCCAGCGCGACGCTCGCCTTCGTCGTCGGCAGCGCGGTCGTCTCGACGCGCCTGATCCTGCTCGCGCGCCGAACCGGGGAGCTCCCCGAGCTCCTGCTCGGCGCCGCAGTCGGCTGCACGGCGGTGCTCGGCTACGGCGCGATGATCCTCGCGCTGGCCCTCGCGGGCGGCAGCGAGATCGAGGGCTCGCCCACCTCCGTGAGCGCGCTCAACCAGATCGGGCGCGGCATCCACGCCGTGGGGGTCACGCTCTTCCTGCTGTTCGTGCTGCGCGTCTTCCGTCCCCGCGAGCTCTGGGCCCGGGGGCTCGCCCTCGCCCTCGCGGCATCGCTGTGGACGGGCTTTGCAGTCGCGCTGCTGACGCCACGCGGCTTCGCGCTCGAGCGAGGTCGGGGCCTGGTACTGGTGGGCCGAGTACGCCGTGATCTGGTCGTATCCGCTCTGGGGCACGACCGAGGCGTTCCGCTACCGGATCCTCATGAATCGGCGCGTGAAGCTCGGGCTCGCTTCGCCCGTGGTCGCGGATCGCTTCCTCTTGTGGGGCCTCGCCCACGTCTTTCTCGGCGCCGCGGTCTGGATCTCGAGCCTGCCCTACGCGCTGGGCGGCGACGCCGAGCTCCTGGCGGCGGCCACGCCCTCGATCCGGATCGGGACCGCGCTCGCCGGGCTCGTGAGCGTGACCTGCTCGCTGTTCGCGTTCCTCCCGCCGCGCTGGTACCGCGACCGCGTGCAGATGAAGGCGAGCCTCGAGCCCGTCTCGGCCTGAGCGGGGCCCGGAATCAGGCGAACTCGAGGATTGCCCGGCCGAAGATCTGGCCCTTCTCGAGTGCCGTGGTCGCCTCGTTGATCTTCTCGATCGGGTAGCGGGCGGTGACCAGCGCCGAGAGATCGAGCTTCTTGTCGCGGTGCCAGTCGAGGAAGATCGGGAAGTCCCGATCGGGCTCGCAGGAGCCCCCCAGGCTCCCGATGAAGTGCTTCTCGTGCAGCAGGAGCTCGATGGGCGGGAAGGTCAGGTCCTGGGTGGGCACACCGACCAGCACCGCGTTGCCGCCGTGCTTCCAGCCGAAGCTGCCCGTGCGACACGCCGCCACGATCTGCTGCATGGTCTTCTGCACGCCGATGCAGTCGAAGGCGTGGTCCACGCCCGAGACCGGCGTATTGAAGATCGTGGTCTCGTCCTTGCGCGGCGTGAGCTTGTGGATCTCGGCCACCGGATCGAGGCGCGAGGCGTTGAGAGTCACGCTCGCGCCGAACCGACGCGCGAACTCGAGCTTCTTGTCGTCGAGGTCCACGACGATCAAAGGATCGGCGCCGACCTCGCGCGCCGCCGCCACGGCCGAGAGGCCCACGCCGCCCGCGCCGAAGATCGCCACGCTCTCGCCGCGTTTCACCTTTGCGCTGTGCAGCACGGCGCCGGCGCCGGTCATGACGGCGCAGCCGATGATGGAGGTCACGTCGTTCGCGATGTCGGCGTTCGCGCGCACCACGTACTGCTCGTCGGCGACGGTGTGGTCGGCCCAGGTGTAGACGTTCTGGGAGACCGCGACGCTGCCGTCGGGGAGCGGGACGGCCGCCGGCTCGGCGGGCCGCGGGTTGCGCGGCTTCGCGCGCGGCACCCAGGTGACGAGCACCTTGTCGCCCTCCTTCACGTGGGAGACCTCGCGGCCCTTGGCGAGCACGACGCCCGTCGCCTCGTGGCCGAGCACGACCGGCGTCTCCCGCGGCCCGTGCATCTGATGGAGCTGGCTGTGGCACACGCCGCTCGCGAACTGCTTCACGACCACTTGGTAGGGTCCCGGATCGGGCAGGCGGATCTCGTGGAGCTGGAGCGGGCCGGGCTTCTGCGGAAGGACGACGACGCGCGCGCGGACGTTCATGGCTTCCTCCGTCGGTGGGACGACTTCGTAGCACGCGGAGGCCCGCTCGGGCTCGAGAATCGAAATTTCGGGGTCTGACCCCGAGATTTCGATTCTCAGAGCAGGCGCATTTGCTCCGGGAGGCCCATGACAGCCTCGAAGCTGATGCCCAGGTCCTCGAGGATGCTCTCGGCAACCGGGCGCAGGACTCTCTCCACGTAGTGGCCGTGGTCGATGCCGGGCGGCAGCGGGCGGCCGAGCGTCACCGGCTCGGGGCCGCTCGCGGTGACGACGTAGCGGATCACGGGCCCGGGCGGGCCGCCGGCCTTGCGCGCGGCCACCACGTGCGGCGCGTTCGCGCTGTAGCGATCGAGGCGGCCCTTGCGCACGCGCTTCACGTAGACGAGCTCGGCGTCGCGCCGGCCGCCGCGCACGCCCTCCACCAGCTCGCGCACGAAGGGGGCGGGGTCGCGATCCGAGAACACGCGCTCGAGCATGCCCTCCTGGAGGCGCTGCGCGACGACGGGCCAGTCGCGGCGCACGGACTCGAGGCCCACCACGTGGAGCTTCCCTTCCGCCCAGCCCGCGTAGCGCTTCTTGCTGCCGCTCGTTCCGCCGCGCACGCGGGGCAGCCAGAGGCGCTCGAAGATCTCTTCGAGCTCGAGCACGAGGCGCGGCTCGACGCCGTAGGCGGCGCGCACGCGCTGGGCCACGGCGTGCTCGACGCTCTCGCGCAGCCGCTCCGCGTCCGCGGGGGCGTCGCCGGCCTCGAGCTGGACGAACACGGAGTCGGTGTCGCCGTAGAGCACGCGCCGGCCGCTCTGCTCGAAGGCCTCGCTCGTCCAGCGCAGCGTCTGCTGCCCGAAGGAGGTGATTGCGTTGGCGACGTCCGGGTCGAAGAAGCGGCAGGCGGGCGCGCCGAGCACGCCGAACAGCGCGTTCATCATGATCTTGATGGCTTGGTCGGCGTTGCGGTCGCCGCGGGCCTTCGCGGCCTCACGCCGTTCCATGAAGTCGTCGATCACGCGCGGCAGGATCGCCTCGCCGCGCGCGAAGCGGGCGCCGTTCGGCGCGGCCAAGGCGTCGGCATCCGGCGCGCGCGTGCGCGAGCGGGTCGAGGCCGAAGGTGCGGATCAGGCTCGGGTAGAGGCTCTTGAAGTCGAAGACCGCCACGCGGCGGTGGAAGCCCGGCATGGGCTCGAGGAGCGCGCCGCCCATCACGCCGACGGGCGGCCGCTCGACGACGCTCGGCGCCACGTAGCCCTGCTTGCGCAGCTCCGGCAGATAGAGCAGGTCGAAGGAGGCGATGCTCGCGCCGATCCGGTCGAGCTGCATGCCCGACAGGCGCGAGCGCTCGACCGCGAGCTCGAAGAGGCCCTCGCGCGCGAGGATCTCGAGCACGAGGCGCGCGTCCTCGAGGTTGTAGGCGGCGAGCGCCTCGGGCTCCTCGCGCCACATGCGCAGGATCTCGGCCGCCGCGTCGGGCGCGTCGGCGTCAATTTTTTTGCCGCGCCCGAGCACCGCCCGCGCGACGGTCTCGAGGCGATAGTCCGGGAGCCGCAGGGCGTCCCGCACGAGCGGGATGCCATCGAGCACCATGCGGCCCGGCACCTCTCCGCGCGAGCGCGAGAACGGCCCCGACTCGACCACCAGCCGCGGCGGCTCGCGCGAGCGGCCGATCGCGCACGGGATGCGCAGCGCCGCGCAGCGCGCGAGCAGCACGCGCAGGTCGAAGTCGATCACGTTCCAGCCGACCAGGACGTCGGGATCGAGCGCGCGGATGCGCTCGACCAGAGCGCCCAGCAGCGCCCGCTCGTCCGCGTGGACGAGCGCGCCCGCGACCGGGCGCCCGGCGACGAGATGCACCTCCTCCACGCCGCCGGCCTCGGCGATCGCGGCGGCGATGATGCGCCCGGCGTCGGGCGTCGTCTCCAGATCGAGCGAGAGCATGCGCAGCGCCACCTGCGCGGGCGCGGGCGCGAGCTCGGGGTTCACGAAGCGCGCGAGCCCGTCGGGGCGCGTCTCGGCGGGGCCCGCGATCTCGCAGGTCGCCCGGATGCCGCGGTCGATCAGGAAGCGATAGGCGAAGCGCAGATCGGCCTCGAGCGCGTCGCCGCCCGCGCGCTGGATGCGGTCGCGGAGCTCCGGCAGCGCGCCCGGAACTGCGACCTCCACGCGCGCAACCGGGCGGCCGGCGAGGTCGCGCAGAGCGGTCGCCTCCCAGCGCGCCCCCGCCAAGTGCGCGACGTGCGCGGCGGGCACGAAGAAGTACGGCCGGAAGCGGTCCTCCTCGACGAGGAAGGCCCCACCGGTCTCCAGCCTGCCGTAGAGCTGGAGCACCGGGCTGCCATCGCGGACGCGGTAGGTGGGCTGGACGATGAAGCCGCGCGGCATCCCAAACTAACGAAACAGCGCTCGCGCGAGCGCGGAGCGATATTCCTGGACGAGCGCGTGATCGCCGCCCAGGACGCCGAACACGTCGAGCATTGCTCTGCGCGCCGCGTCGTCGGCAAAGTGCGCGTCCACCTCCACCGCCGCGAGCAGCTCGGCGAGCGCCGCGGGATAGCGCCGCGCCGCCGCGAGGGCGCGGCCATACTCGATGCGCGCGGCGAGATCGGCCGGATTCGCGCGCGCGCGCTGCTCGAGCTCGGCGAGCTCGGCGCCGCCGGCGGGCGCCGCCGAGCGCGTGCGCAGCTCGGCGGCGAGGCGCTCCGCCTCCTGCTCGATCGCGGGCTGGGCGGTGATGCGCTCGAGCAGCGCGAGCGCCTCGTCGGTGGCGCCGCGCTCGCCCAGCACCCGCGCGAGCCCGAGCAGCGCCAGCGGATGGCGCGCGTCGGCGGCGAGGGCCGCGCGCAGGCGCTCCTCGGCGGCGTTCGCGTGGCCCGCGGCCAGGAGCTCGCCGCCCTCCTTGGCGAGCCGGTCGGCCTGCGTCGGCAGAATCGCCGCGAAGAACTGCCGGACGTACGACTCGGGCTGCGCGCCCGTGAACTCCGCGCGCGCCTGGCCGTCGCGGAAGGCGATCACGAGCGGGATGCTGCGCACGCCGAAGGCGGCCGCGACGCGCGGATTCTCGTCGACGTTCACCTTCACCAGCGCGACCGCGCCGGCGTGGGCCGCGGCCTGGCGCTCGAGAATCGGCCCGAGCGTCCGGCAGGGACCGCACCAGGGCGCCCAGAAGTCGACGACGACCGGGAGCTCGCCCGAGCGCGCCAGCACCTCGCGCTCGAAGGTCTCGTCGGTGACGTCGCGGCTCTCGCCGCCGCGCAGCGCTTCCGCCATGCGCTTAAGGCTAGCTTCGGCTCTGCCCGCGCAGCAGCGGCTCGAGCTCGCCGCTCTGGAACATCTCGGTCACGATGTCGCAGCCGCCGACGAACTCCCCGCCGACGTAGAGCTGGGGAATGGTCGGCCAGCTCGCGAACTCCTTGATGCCTTGGCGCACCTCGGCGTCCTGGAGCACGTCGACGGTGGTGTACTCGGGCACCAGCCGGTCGAGCATCTGCACCACCCGGGCGGAGAACCCGCACTGGGGGAAGTCGCGGGTGCCCTTCATGAACAGCACCACGCGATCGGAGTCGATCGCCGCTTGGATGCGCTCGCGGGTCTTGTCGTCAAGCTGCATGGCCGATTTGCCTCATACGGGAGTGGCGGGCAGAGTAAGAGATACTGTACGAATCGGTCAAGATTCCGTCCCCCCGCAGCGCTTGAGATAGGATTCGCCCTCCGCGCGTCGGGGGTACGGTGCGCGCAACGATGTTCAAACGGGTGAGCGAGGACGAGGAACGATGCCCTGGGTGATCACCAGCCTGTGCCGCGATTGCGTGGATCAATCCTGCGTCGAGGTGTGTCCGGTCGATTGCATCTACGCCTACACCGGGGACGATCGCGAGGCGTTCCCGAACCAGCTCTACATCGATCCCGAGGAGTGCATCGACTGCGGCGTGTGCGAGCCGGAGTGTCCCTGGGACGCGATCTTCGAGGACGAGCGCGTGCCCGAAGCGTTCAATGCCGACATCGCGCTCAACGCCTCCATCACGGAGAGCAAGGAAGCCTTCGAGGTCCCGAGCGAGGTCGAAAAGGCCAAGCCGACGCCGGACCAGGTGAAGGCGAACAAAGAGAAGTGGGGATACACGGACTGACCCGCGGCCCCGCGGACGCCGCCGAGCCGGCGCTGGCCGACTCGTTCGGTCGCCGCCTGCGCGATCTGCGCATCTCGGTCACCGATCGCTGCAACTTCCGCTGCCCGTACTGCATGCCCGCGGAGGTCTATCGGCGAGCGCTACGTCTTCCTGCCGCGCAAGGAAGTGCTGAGCTTCGAGGAGATCACGCGCGTCGCCAGGCTGTGCATGGGCCTCGGCGCGAAGAAGCTGCGCATCACCGGCGGCGAGCCGCTCGTGCGCGCCGATCTGCCCGAGCTGATCGCGCAGCTCGCGGCGCTGCCGGGCGAGCCCGATCTGGCCCTCACCACGAACGGCCACCTGCTCGAGAAGCAGGCGGAGGCGCTCGCGCGCGCCGGGCTGCGGCGCGTGACCGTCAGCCTCGACAGTCACGACCCCGCCGTCTTCCGCCAGATGAGCGGCGGCTTCTCGGCGCCCGAGCGGGTGCTCGCCGGCATCGAGGCCGCCGTGCGCGCCGGGCTCGGGCCCATCAAGATCAACTGCGTCGTGCAGCGCGGCGTGAACGAGCACACGCTGGTCGATCTGGCGCGGCCGCTTCCGCGGCACGGGCCACATCGTGCGCTTCATCGAGTTCATGGACGTGGGCACGCGCAACCACTGGGAGCTGGCCCAGGTCGTGCCCGCGCGCGAGATCGTCGAGCGCCTCTCGGCCGCGTTCCCGCTCGAGCCCCTCGAGGCGAACTACCGCGGCGAGGTGGCGCGGCGCTACCGCTATCGCGATGGCCAGGGCGAGATCGGCGTGATCGCCTCGGTGAGCCAGCCCTTCTGCGGCGACTGCACGCGCGCCCGGCTCTCGGCCGAGGGCTCCCTCGTCACCTGCCTGTTCGCCACGCAGGGGCGCGACCTCAAGGGTCCGCTGCGCGCGGGCGCCAGCGACGAGGAGCTGGTCCAGATCATCGCGGGGGTCTGGAGCCGCCGGCGCGACCGCTACTCCGAGGAGCGCAGCGAGCTCGCCGCGGCCCGCGCCGGCTCGCGCATCGAGATGTTCCGGCTCGGCGGGTGAAGGCCGCAGCGGGCGACCGGGCGCGTCCGCTGCGCGAGCTGGTGCTCGTGGGCGGCGGCCACGCGCACGTCCAGGTGATCCGCCGGCTCGCGATGCGGCCCGTGCCCGACCTGCGCGTGACGGTCGTCCTCGATCGGCCCGAGGCCCTCTACTCGGGCATGGTGCCGGGCTTCGTGGCCGGCGACTACACCGCCGAAGAGTGCGAGATCGACGTCGTCCCGCTCGCGCGGCGCGCCGGGGCGCGCGTGGTCCTCGCGGCGGCGACGCGCGTCGACGCCGAGGCCCGCCGCATCCACTGCGCGGGTCGTCCGCCGCTCCGTTACGACGTCGCGAGCCTCGACGTCGGCGCGGGGGTGCGCGGCCTCGAGCTCCCGGGCGCGCGCGAGCACGCGCTCGCCACGCGGCCGATCCGCAGCTTCGTGGATCAGCTCGAGGGGCGCCTCGCGCGCCTCGCGAGCGGCCGCCCGGTCGACCTCGTCGTGGTGGGCGGCGGCGCCGCGGGGGTCGAGCTGGCCTTGACCCTCGACGCGCGCCTGCGCGCCCGCGGCGTGGCCGCGCGGCTCGCCCTCGCGACGGACGTCGGCGAGATCCTGCCCGGGGCCTCGGCGCGCCTGCGCGCGCGGGCGCTGGGCGAGCTCACGCGGCGCGGCGTGGCGCTCCACCTGGAAGCGCGGGCCGCGGCGCTCGAGCCGGGCGAAGCTCGCCCTGGCGGCGGGCGCTCCGCTCGCGTGCGACCTCGCGATCTTCGCGACCGGCGCGGCCCCGCACGCGCTGCTCGCGGCGAGCGCGCTCCCGAAGGATGCGGCCGGCTTCGTGCGCGTGCGCGACACGCTGCAGGTGGTGGGACACGAGGCGCTCTTCGCGGTCGGCGACTGCGCGAGCCTCGAGAGCGCGCCGTGGGTTCCCAAGGCGGGCGTCTACGCGGTCCGCGAGGGGCCGATCCTCGACGCGAACCTGCGCGCGCAGCTCACGGGTGGCCACCTGCGCCACTACCGGCCGCAGCGGGACTTCCTGGCCCTCTTGAATCTCGGCGGACGGCGTGCGCTCGGCGGGAAGTGGGGCGCCGCTTTCGCCGGCCCGCGCGTGTGGCGCCTCAAGGATCACATCGACCGCACCTTTGTGCGCCGCTTCCGCGTGCTGGGTGGCGACGGCGCGCCCACACCCGAGTTCCCCGCCATGCCCGCGGACGCCGCGATGCGCTGCGGCGGCTGCGCCGCGAAGGTCGCCGCGCCCGGCCTCGCGGCCGCGCTGCGCTCGCTCGCGCCCGCCGCGCCCGATGCGAGCGTGCTGCTCGGGCTCGCGCAGCCCGACGACGCGGCGGCCCTGCGCACGGCGCGCGGCGACGTCCTGCTCGCCACCGTCGACGGCTTTCGCGCCTTCGCCGACGACCCATGGCTCGTAGGTCGGGTGGCGGCGCTGAATGCGGTCTCGGACGTCTACGCGAAGGGCGGCACGCCGCGCCACGCGCTCGCCTGGGTGACCGTGCCCGAGGGCGGCGCGGAGGAAGCGCTCGCCCAGGCGCTGGCCGGCATCCGCAGCGAGCTCGACGCGCTCTCGGTCTCCCTCGTGGGGGGACACAGCACGCTCGGCCCCGAGCTCTCGGTGGGCCTCGCGGTGCTGGGCGATCTGCCGGCGGGCGCTGCGCCGCTTCCAAAGGGCGGGCTCGCCCGGGGCGACGTGCTCCTGCTGACGAAGCCGCTCGGCACCGGCGTCGTCCTCGCGGCGGACGCGCGCGGCCTCGCGCGGGGCGCGTGGCTCGCGGCCGCGCAGCGCTCGATGCTCCGCGCCAACCGCGCCGCCGCGCAGGTCGCGCGGCGCTTCGCGCGGGCGTGCACGGACGTCTCGGGCTTCGGCCTCGCCGGCCACCTGGGCGAGATGCTCACCGCCAGCGGGCTCCGCGCGCGCCTCACCGCCGCAGCACTTCCCGCGCTCCCCGGCGCGCGCGCTCTCCTCGCGCGCGGCGTGCGGAGCACCTTCGCCGCCGAGACTGCGCTCGCGGCGCCTCCGCTCCGCGGCGGCGACGCGGTTGCGCACGCTTTGCTCTGCGACCCGCAGACCTCCGGCGGGCTCCTGCTCGGCGTGTCGGTCGAGCACGCCGCCGAGGCCCTCGCGGCGCTCCACGCGGCGGGCGACCGGCGCGGTCGCGATCGGGCGCGCCGAGGCCGGCGACGTCGCGATCGAGTGCGCCGATGCGTGAGGTCCGCCTCTTCACCGAGTCGTTTCCCGAGGATGCGGCCTACGACACCGCGGTCTCCCGCGCGCTCCTCCAGGCGGCGGGGCGGGGCGAGGCGCGCGAGTCGCTGCGCCTTCACACGCCGGGCGACGTGGTCGCCTTCTCGGTGCTGGACCGCGCGCGCCCGGGCTTTCGCGAGGCGGTGGCGGCCGCGCAGCGCGCCGGCTTCGGCGCGATCCTGCGCCTCGCCGGCGGGCGCGCGGCGGTCTTCCACCGCGAGACGCTGGCCTTCGCCTGGTGCGTGCCGGATCCGGAGCCGCGCGGCGCCATCCGGACGCGCTTCGTCTGGATGGCCGAGGCGATCGCGCGCGCTCTCCGCGCGCTCGGCGCCGACGCGCGCGTCGGCGCCGTGCCCGGCGAGTACTGTCCGGGCGACCACAGCGTGAACGCGCGCGGGAAGACGAAGCTGATGGGCGTCGGGCAGCGCCTCGTGCGCGGCGCGGCCCACGTGGGCGGCGTGATCGTCGTGCGCGACGCCGCCCGGGTGCGCGAGGTGCTGGTCCCCGTCTATCAGGCGATGGGCATCCCCTTCGATCCGGCGACGGCGGGCGCCCTCGAGGACGAGCTGCCCGGGGTCTCGCGCAGCGACGTCGTGGACGCGCTGCGCCGTGAGCTCTCCAGCGAGCTCACGCTCGTGCCGGACGTGCTCCGGCGCGAGTGGCTCGGACGCGCGCGCGAGCTCGCGGCTGAGCATCGGGTCGAGCTCTCGGCCTGACTAGCCTTTCGGCGCGAGCTTCCGGACCAGGGGGGGCTTGCCGGTGCTGCCCCAGTCGAGGCCGACGAAGTCGAAGTGCGAGGCGATGTCGTCGCTGCCTTGGGGCGCGCGCGTCCGCGCGAGGGCCGGGCCGGCGGCCGTGAGTCCCCCGTCCACCACGAGCGCCTCCCCCGTCACGAACTCGCTGTCGTCGCTCGCCAGGAAGAGCGCGGCGCCGGCGATGTGCGCGCCCTGCCCGTGGGAGGGCCACGGCTGGAGCGAGTCGAGGCGCTTGCGCGTCGCCTCCTCGTTCCCGCGGTGCACGAGCGGAGTCAGGATGCCGCCCGGACAGATCGCGTTCACGCGGATGCGCAGCGGCGCGAGCTCGAGGGCGGCCGCGCGCGAGAGATTGATCACCGCGGCCTTGCAGGCGGAGTAGGCGGCGGGTCCCGCGCCGCCCGAGAGCCCAGCCACCGAGGCGGTGTTGATGATCGAGCCGCCGCGCCCCTGCTGCTTCATCGCGCGGCCGCCGTGCTTGATGCCGAGGAAGACGCCGCGCAGCAGCACTGCGCAGGTCAGGTCCCAGTCCTCGACCTCGGTCTCGAGCAGGCTCCCGAGCGCGCCCCCGAAGCCGGCGTTGTTGAACAGGCAGTCGAGGCCGCCGAACTCCTGCACCGCGAGCTCGACCATGGCGGCGACGTCCGCTTCGAGCGCCACGTTCGCGCGCGCGAAGCGCACGCGCGCCTCGTGGCCGCGCGCAGCGGCGAGCTCGAGCGTCTCCTTGCCAGTGCCCTCGTTGAGATCCGCGATCACGACGCTGGCGCCCTCGTCGAGGAAGCGCAGCGCGGTCGCGCGGCCCATGCCGCTCGCGCCGCCCGTGATCACCGCGACGCGGCCGAGCAGCCGCCCGCTCGCGCTCGTCTCCTGCTGCGATCGCTTCGCCACGCGCCCTCCGAGAGCTCGCGGCGGACGCTAGCCCGGGCCCTGGGCAGCCGCCTTCGCAGCGCCCTGCTGGTGCCAGAGCTGCTCGGCCTCGGGCGCGGGCAGCGCTGGATGGAACAGGAAGCCCTGCGCCTCGTCGCAGCCCCACATCTGGAGGAGCGCGCGCTGGGGCTCGCGCTCGACGCCCTCGGCGATCACGCGCAGCCAGAGCGCCTTCGCGAGCGCGACGATCGAGGCGGTGAGCGCCGCGGCGTCCTCGCGCTCGCCGATCTCCTCCAGGAAGCTGCGGTCGATCTTCACGGCGCTGACCGGCAGCCGGCGGAGGTAGGCGAGCGACGAGAAGCCGGTGCCGAAGTCGTCGAGGGCCAGCTCGACGCCCAGCGCGCGCAGCGCGTGGAGCTCGCGCAGTGCGTTCTCGGCGTCCTCGAACAGCACGCTCTCGGTGATCTCGAGGCCGATCGCGCTCGGCTCGGCGCCGGTCTCGGCGAGGATGCCCTGCACGCGCCGCGCCACCTCGCCGCGCAGGAACTGGCGGGCCGAGAGGTTCACGGCGATCGGCACGCAGCCGAGCCCGCGCTCGCGCCACTCCACCTGCTGGCGGCATGCCTCGCGCAGCACCCAGTCGCCGAGCGCCACGATCGAGCCGGTCTCCTCGGCCACCGAGATGAATTCGCTGGGGGGCACCCAACCGAGCTCGGCGTCGTGCCAGCGCACCAGGCCCTCGAAGCCCACGATCGCACCGCTCGCGAGCGAGAGCTTGGGCTGATAGTGGAGGGCGAGCTCGCCGCGCTCGAGCGCGCGGCGCAGCTTGCTCTCGAGGTCGAGCCGGCGCACCGCCAGCGCGCTGGTGGCGCGGCTGTAGAAGCGCACGCGCGCGCTGCCCGCGCGCGCCTGGGAGAGCGCGTGCTCGGCGTTGCGCAGCAGGGTCTCGGGGTCGCGCCCGTCGTTCGCGGAGAGCGCGACGCCCGCGCAGCCCGAGATCATCACCTCGTGCGCCGCCAGCCGGATCGGATCCTCGAGCGCCGCGAGCAGCCGCATGGCGAGCGCCGCCACCGCGTCCGGGCCGCCCGCCGCGCGCACCACGAGCGCGAACTGCTCGGCGCCGGTGCGGTGCAGGGGCGGCGGCTCGCTCGCGGCGAGCGGCGTCTCGCGCGGGCGCGCGGCCTCGCCCAGCCGGCGCGCCGCCTCTTGCAGCACGAGATCGCCGGCCTCGCGGCCGAGCGTCTCGGCGACGCGGCGCGCGGGGTCGACGCCGAGCGCGATCACGGCGAGCGTGCCCTCCGCCGCGCCGGCACGCGCGAGCTCGCTCGCGAGCCGCGCGAGCAGGAGCTGGCGATTGCCGAGGCCGGTGAGCTCGTCGTAGTTCGCGAGAAAGTGCGCGCGCGCCTGGGAGCGCCGCCATTCGGAGACGTCCTGGGCGATGCCCTCGAGCGCGATCGGCTCGCCTTGGGCGTCGAGCTGCAGGCGCATGCGATAGCGCAGCGAGCGCTCGCTTCCGTCGTCGGCTCGGGCGCGCAGCTCGCCGCCCACGGTGCGCCCGCTGCGCAGGCACTCGCGCACGCGCTCGGCGAAGCCGGCGCTGTCGTCGGGGTGGATGCGCGGCAATTCACCGCGCGCGCGCCCGAGCAGGCGCCAGAGCTCGGCGTCGCCGGCGAGCGTGCGCGTGGCGAGCTCGTAGCGCCAGCTCGCGAGCTGGGCCAGGCGCTGGGCCTCGGTGAGCCGGTCCTCGCTCGCGCGCAGCGCGGCCAACGTGGCCCGCGCGCGCAACAGGAAGCGCGCACGCTGCGCGAGCGCCGCCAGGTGCTCGCCCTTGCTCGCGAAGTCGGTGGCTCCGACGTCGAAGGCGCGCTCCAGCGCCGCCACGTCGTCGCGGCCGGTGAGCATGATGATCGGGAGCTCGCCGCCGCCGGGCAGCGCGCGGATGCGCTCGCACAGCGTGAAGCCGTCGAGATCGGGGAGGCCTACGTCGAGCACGACCAGGTCCGGGAGCCGATCGGCGAGCACGGCGAGGGCCTCGGCCCCGGTCGCCGCCGCGATCGGCTCGAGCCCCTCGCGCGCGAGCGTGCGCGCCAGCGCGCGGCGCATGCCGGCGTCGTCGTCCACCAGCAGCACGCGCGGGCGCTTGGCCTCGGGCCCCTCCTCACGCGCGCGCGGCTCTTCCTCCCAAGCGCTCGCCATCGCGGAGCTTTTCGTCCCGCCGCCAGGGCCGCTTGAGCCGGCGGCTCAGGCGGCCAGGAGGCCTACCGAGGCGGGGCTCAAGTGGCCGGCGCGGCACAACCAGCGGACCGTGTCGCGGTACGTCTCCTCCGGCGGTCGGAAGAGCACGCCGAGCTCTCGGGTGGTGCGGCTCGCGTCGACGCCGGGCCACTGCGTCGCGAAGGTCATCGCGTCGCGGGTCAGCGGGAAGCCGAAGTCGAACAGGCGCTTCGCGAGGTCGCCCGCGCTCCCGAACGCCCGGAAGGCGCGGCCCGAGAGGCGCACGCGCCGCAGCTTGCGCCCGATCAGTCGCTCGATCGTGTCGTGCGTCTCGGGCCACGAGAGCATCGGGGCGGCGGCCGCGTAGCGGCAGGCGCCGCCGGGTCGCTCGACGAGCTTCACGTGCAGCGCGGCCACGTCGCGCACGTCCACGATCTGGAAGCCGCCCTCGGTGTCCACACCGAGCTGGCGGATCCACGCCCAGACCGCGCGGTTCGCCTCCGTGAAGCCGGGATCATCCGGACCGACGATCCCGGTCGGATACGACACGCGGATCGGCGCGCCGTCCTCCTGGAGGCGGCGGATGAAGCGCTCCGCCTCGACCTTCGAGCGCGCATAGGTCGTGGTCGGCGCGACGATCGGCAGCTCCGGCGTGATGGGGGGGCCACCCGGCGTGAAGAAGATCGCGGCGCTCGAGACGTAGACGATCGCCGGGAGTCCGCGCCGGACGGCGCCGCCGATCACGCGCTCGACGCCGGCGGCGTTGGTGGCGAGCACGCCGCGGCCATCTTGCGGCGCAGATCGACGAGGGCCGCCGCGTGGAAGACGGCGTCGCAGCCGCGCATCGCCTCCGCGACCGCGGTCTCGTCCGTGACGTCGCCCACCATGAAGTCGCTGGGCGCGCCGTCCGGCGCGAACACGCGCTTCAGCTTCGCGGGGTCGCGCACGAGGAGCCGGACGTGATGCCCTGCGGCGAGGAGCGCGCGCGTCGTGTGCGAGCCGGTGAAGCCGGTCCCGCCCGTCACCAGGACTCTCACGCCGCGCAGCCCTCCGGGCCGCGCAGGGTAACCGAGGGCGATACTCCGGCGGCCGGGAAGGAGGAGTCGACGCGCGCGGCGTGATCTACGTCTCCGGCCGCGTCGTCGCCTTCGACCCCCCGCGGCTGCGGGCGGCGCACGGCGACTTCGCGAAGCTCGCGCGAGGCGCCGAGATCCTCGCGCGCGTGGGCCCGATCTGGGAGCGCCTGCTCGTGCGCTTGAAGGAGCTGGCCGAGCGCTGTTCGGATCGTCCTTGAGGGGGCGGGGCCCGTCCCCGAGGTGGGATCGTGAGAGAACGTCGCCCTCGCCAGCTCGCGCTCGAGTTTCGAACGCACGGCGGCAAGCGGAAGCACGCCGGACGCAAGCCCGCCTCCGCGCGACCACCCGTTCACCACGTGCGAAGGCCGGTGCTGCCCAAGGGCGCTCCGACCCACGTCACGCTGCGCGTGCGCCCGGACGTCCCCTCGCTGCGCAGCCGCCGGTTCGTTGAGGTCTTTCGCGCGAGCCTGCGCCGGGCCTGCCAGCGCCGCGGGTTCCGCGTCTGCCACTACTCGATCCAGCGCGACCATGTGCATCTGGTGATCGAGGCCCAGGACAAGCAGGCGCTCGGCAGAGGGATGAAGGCGGTGGCAGCGCGGGTGGCGCGCGCCGTCCAGCGCGTGTTCCGGCGCTCAGGGTCCGTACTCCACGGGCGCTACCACCTGCGGGTGCTGCGGACGCCGCGCGAGGTGCGAAACACACTGGCCTACGTGCTCCTGAACGTGCGCAAACACTGGCGAAAGCTCCACGGAGCGCCGCCGGTTGCGCGCATCGACGAGGCGTCGTCCGCCGCCTGGTTCGACGGCTGGAAGCGGAGGCCGCGGGCTCACGACCTCGGGCGCGTTGGGGTGGCCAACGCGCGCACCTGGTTGCTCACGACCGGCTGGCGACGTCACGGCCTGATCGATGTCGCGGAGGTGCCGGGCCGAGCGCCCTGAACGTTCACACTGCGACGGCGCCGCTTGCGCGCTCGCACTACGCTGCGCCGCAGGAGGTGCGTGTGCGCGCAGCGCTGCACGTGAAGGCCGGCCAGCCCCTCGAGCTCGCGGACGACGTCGAGATCCGCTCGCCGCGCGCCGGCGAGGTGCTCGTGCGCGTGGCGGCGTGCGGGCTCTGCCACTCCGACGTCACCGTGATGGACCTGGGCATGCAGACGCCCATCGTGCTTGGCCACGAGGCGGCGGGCGTGGTCGAGGCGGTCGGGGAGGGCGTCGCCACGCATCGGCCCGGCGACAAGGTGGTGCTGACCCCGTGCCCGCCCTGCGGGAGCTGTTACTGGTGCGTGCGCGGCGAGTTCAGCGTCTGCGTCCAGTCGCTGGGCGTGATGACGGGCGCGTTCCCGGACGGGAGCACCGGCCTCTCGCGCAAGGGCGAGCGGGTCTGGCGCGGCCTCAACGTCGCCGCCCTGGCCGAGTACACGGTGACGCAGGCGAACGGCGCAGTGCGCGTGCCCGCCGACACGCCGCTCGAGATCGCCTGCGTGATCGGCTGCGCGGTCCAGACCGGCGTGGGCGCGGTGCTGAACACCGCGCGCGTGGAGGAGGGCGCCACCGTCCTCGTCACCGGCCTGGGCGGAATCGGTCTCTCGGTGGTCCAGGGCGCGCGCATCGCGAACGCGGCGCGCGTGATCGCCTCCGATCCGGTAGCGGCGCGCCGGGACGTGGCGCGCCGGCTCGGCGCCACTGATCTCCTCGATCCGACGCGGGACGACGTGCTCGGCGCCGTGCGCGAGCTCACCGGCGGAATCGGCGTCGACTACGCCTTCGAGGCGGCGGGCGTGGCCTCGCTCGGGAGCCAGTGCTTCTTCGCGGCGCGCATCGGCGGCACCGTCGTCGTGGTGGGCGCGCCCCCCATCGATCAGGCGTTTTCGATCGCGCCGGCGGCGCTGGTCGCCTCCCAGGGCAAGCGCATCCTGGGCACGCTGCTGGGCGGCTGCAACTCGCTGCGCGACGTGCCGCGGTTGCTCGCGCTGTGGCGCGCGGGGCGCCTCGAGCTCGAGAGCCTGATCAGCGCGCGGCGCCCACTCGCGGAGATCAACCAGGCGATCGCGGACCTGCGCGCGGCGCGCGGCCTGCGCACCGTGCTCACCCCCTGAGCCGCGGTACCCTGGCTCGCTCCCGGAGGAGCCCGTGAGCGAGACCCCGCCCGATCCCGTGCAGCGCGTGGTCGATGGCCGCGCCTGGGAGGAGTTCTGCGACGCGCTGAAGTCCGCGGGCGCGGTGATCCTCGCGCCCTCGACGCCGCTCGACCCGCTCGATCGCGCGGAGGGCTTCCGCTACCTGACGCGCCTCCTGCGCGCGGGCCTCGAGACCTACGTGGAGGCCTCGGACTCCGAGCGCCCCGTCTTCCAGCGCACCACCGGCGAGACGGTGAAGATGGGGATGGACAGCCCCGACAACATCTACCTGAATGCACCCATCGACGGGCGCCACGACTATCGCCTGTGGGGCACGCGCGGCAGCGTCCACTACCTGGGCTTCGGCAGCCAGAAGGGCAATTACGCCTCCACGGGAAGCCTGCAGACCACGGGCTATCTCGAGGCGAAGGACATGAAGCTCGGGCCCGGCGGGAGCTTCGAGATCCACAGCGAGCAGCCGCAAGCCGGAGACCGAGGCGAACTGGCTCCCGCTCGAGCCCGAGTCGCGCATGATCCAGATCCGCCAGACCCGCCTCGACCACGCGAAAGAGGAGCCCGCGACCGTGAAGATCGAGCGCGTGGGCGGCGTGGGCCCGGCGCGGCCGCTCGATCCGGTGCGCTTCGATCGCATGCTCCAGGGCGCGGCGAAGATGGTGCTCGGCACCTCGAGGCTCTTCCAGAAGTGGGCGGAGGGCTTCACGCGCCACACCAACCGCCTGCCGCGCTTCCCGCACGAGGTGGCCTTCGCGGCGGGAGGCGACCCGAACATCGCCTACTACCACAGCCACTGGGCGCTCGCGGAGGACGAGGCGCTGGTCGTGGAGCTCACGCCGCCCGAGTGCGACTTCTGGAACTTCCAGCTCGCGAATTGGTGGATGGAGAGCCTCGACTACCGCTTCGCGAAGATCCACGTGAACAAGCACACCGCCGCCTACCGGCCGGACGGGAGCGTCGAGATCGTGGTTGCCGCGCGCGATCCGGGGCGCCCCAACTGGCTCGACCCCTGCGGCCACCAGAGCGGGACGATGTGCCTGCGCTGGATCCGCGCGAAGACGCACCCCGATCCGGTGACGCGCGTGGTGAAGCTCGCGGAGCTCGCGCGGTGAGCGTCGCCTTCGACGAGGCGGGCGTCCTCGCGGATGCGCGCGCCGCCGCGAAGCTCGAGGACTTCGGGGCTGCGCCGTTCCAGGACGGGCTGCGCGCGCTGCTGCGCACCTACGACGCGCATCCCTGGAGCGAGAAGGGCCGCACGCGCAACCGCCGGCGCGTGGTGGGCCTACTGGCGACGCGCCTCAGAGTCGAGGATGCGCTCCGCCGCCACCCGGAGATCCTCGCGCGGCCCGTGCGCAAGCCGGTGGTCCTCACCGGCCTCCCGCGCTCGGGAACCTCCGCGCTCTTCAGCCTGCTCGGCGCAGACCCCGCGGCGCGGCCGCTGCGGCTCTGGGAGACGCAGTGCCCGGATCCGCTCCCCGGTGCGCGACCCGGCGCGCCCGACCCGCGCCGCGACGCGATCGACGCCTATTACGCCCAGGGACGTGAGAAGCGCCCCGAGTTCACGAAGATCCACTTCACGAGCGCGGACACGCCCGAGGAGTGCGTGCTGCTCCACGCCTACGCCCTGCACGGCGTGCAGATGGGCGTGGAGATCTTCCTCGAGCCCTACGCGAGCTGGTATCAGGCCGCGGCGGCCGATCTGCGCCCGCTCTACGCCTATCAGAAGCGCTTGATGCAGCTCCTCGACTGGCAGCGTCCGGGCGAGCGCTGGCTCTTGAAGGCGCCCGCGCACCTCTGGGGGCTCGACGCGCTCGCGGCCACCTTCCCCGACGTGGCGATCGTCTGGAACCACCGCGATCCCGTCGCCTGCATCGCCTCGGGCTGCAGCATGACCCAGGCGCTGATGGCGACGATCGAGGTGGATCCGAGCTGGCTCGGCCCGGCGGTGCTGGAGTTCTACGCGCGCTCCCTCGACCGAGGTCTCGAGGCGCGCGCTCGGCTCGGCGCCGGCCGCGTGCTCGACGTGCCCTACGCCGAGCTCACCCGGGACCCGCTCGCCTGCGCCGAGCGCATCTACGCGCACTTCGCGCTTCCGCTGCCGGAGACCGCGCGCGAGGCGCTGCGCGCCTTCGCGGTCGAGAACCCGGAGGGGAAGCACGGCCGCCACGAGTACGACCTCGCGCGCTTCGGCCTCGACGAAGACCGTGTGCGCGCGCGCTTCGCGGCCTACACGAAGCAGTTCGGCGACCTGCACGAATGAGTGGCGCCCTCCTCGCGCGCTACGGGCCCTGGGCGGCCGTGCTCGGGGCCGGGCAGGGGATCGGCCTCGCCTTCGCCGAGGAGCTCGCGCGCGCGGGCTTCGCGCTCCTGCTCGTGGATCTGCGCGAGGAGATGCTCGCCGCTGCGGCCGCGAGCGCCGCTCGCGCCGGCGCGAAGGAGGTGGCGACCGCGCGCATCGACCTCGGCGCCCCCGACTGCGCGGCGCGCCTGCGCGCGGCGCTCGGCGCGCGCGAGCTCGGGCTCGCGGTGTACACCGCCATGCTGCCGCTCACGGGCGCCTTCCTCTCGCACCCCCTCGAGCGCCACGAGCAGGCGGTCGCCGCCGGCGTCTCGGGGGTGCTCGCCGCGAGCCACGCGCTCGGCGAGCGGCTCGTCGCGCGCGGCCGCGGCGGGCTGATCCTCACCTCGTCCCTCGCGGGCTTCCAGGGCACCGGCTGGGTGGCCGAGTACGCCGCGGTCAAGGCCTTCGACCTCGTGCTCGCCGAGGGCCTGTGGTGGGAGTGGCGCCCGCACGGCGTCGACGTGGTCGCGCTGTGTCCCGGCAACACCGCCACGCCGGGGCTGCTCGGCAATCGCCCGCAGGCGGACCCGAGCAGCTTCGCGGATCCGGGCGACGTGGCGCGCGAGGCGCTCGCGCATCTGCCGCTCGCGCGCGAGCGCGGCCCGATCTGCATCCCGGGCGAGGACAACCGAGCCGTGCGCGCCGCATTCGACCGCCTGCCGCGTCAGCGAGTGGTCGAGCTGATCGGCGCCAGCACGAAGCAGATGTTTGCGAGGTAGCGACGATGCGACTTGTGACGTTCACGCAGGGCAACGCCACCGGTTGGGGCCGGCTCGAAGGGGACGAGATCGTCGTGCTCTCGGGCGGCGCCCTCCCGGCGAGCGTGCTCGCGCTCCTCGACGCCGGTGCCGAGGCGCTCGCCGCCGCAGCGCGCGCCGACGGTCCGCGCCGCGCGCTCCGCGACGTGCGGCTCGGCGCGCCGGTGCTGCGGCCCCGCAAGATCCTCGCGATCGGCCTCAACTACGCCGACCACGCCGCCGAGACCGGCCGGCCCGCGCCGGAGACGCCGATCGTCTTCAACAAGCAGGTGACCGCCGTGGCGGGACCCTTCGACGACGTCCACCGCCCGCGCGTCTCGACCCAGCTCGACTACGAGGGTGAGCTCGGCGTCGTGATCGGGCGGCGCTGCCGCCACGTGCCGCGCTCGCACGCCGCGGGAGTGATCGCCGGCTACGTCGTGGTGGACGACGTCTCGGTGCGCGACTGGCAGACCCGCACGCCCACCATGACGATGGGCAAGTCCTTCGACACCCACTGTCCGTTCGGGCCGGCCCTGGTGACGCGCGACGAGATCGAGGCCGGCAGTCTCGGGCTCGAGACGCGCGTGAACGGCGAGCTGCGCCAGCGCTCGAACACGAAGCAGCTGATCTTCGATTGCGCGGCGCTCGTCGAGCACCTCTCCACCGCCTTCACGCTCGAGCCCGGCGACCTGATCTCGACGGGCACGCCGGCGGGCGTCGCCGTGGCCATGAAGCCGCCGCGCTGGCTCGTGCCGGGCGACCGGGTGCGCGTCGAGATCGAGGGGCTCGGCGCGATCGAGAACCGCATCGTCGAAGAGCCGCCGGATACGGCGCGCAAGAGTAGGAGGAGCCATGGCCGAGACCGCGATGGAGAAAGGCAGCGAGATCCTGCGCAAGCTCTTTGCCGGGGCGACGCCGCGCACGGCGCTGCCGCCGGACTTCGGGCGCATGACCGTCGAGCACCTGTTCGGCGGCGTCTGGACGCGGCCCGGGCTCACGCTCGAGGAGCGCGAGATCATCACGACGAGCGTGCTCGTCTCGCTCGGCCGCGAGCACGAGCAGCGCATCCACTTCCGCGCCGCGCGCAACCTCGGCATCTCGCGCGCGAAGCTGGAGGAGATCCTCATGCACGTCGCGCACTACGCGGGCTGGCCGGCGGCGGTCACCGCCTACGGCGTGCTCGACGAGGTGTGGAGGGCGATGGATGCCGAGAGCGCGCAAAAAGGCTGAGCGGAAGCCGCCGCAGCGGAAGGCCTCGCCGGCGAAGCGGCGCGGACTCCGCTGGGCGGACGTCCGCGCGATCTGCCTCGCGCTCCCGGGCACCGCCGAGGGCACCTCGTACGGGACGCCTGCGTTTCGCGCCAAGGGCAAGTTCCTGACGCGCTGGAACGACAAGGAGAGCGCGCTCGTCGTGCAGCTCCCGCTCGACCAGCGCGAGGCGCTGATCGAGGCCCGGCCCGAGACCTTCTTCTTCACCGACCACTACCGCGATTGGCCCGCGGTGCTCGTGCGTCTCGAGACCGTCCCGCGCGGGCTGCTCGCCGAGCTCCTCGAGCAGAGCTGGCGCGCGATCGTGCCCGCGAAGCTCGTGGCGGAGCTCGAGGCGAAGCGAGCGCGCCGGTGAGCGCTGCGGTCGAGCGTTCCCGCGCTGGAGCTCTTCCTCGAGGCTCCGCTACGCGCGGGCCGCGGCGCCGAGATCGCCTATCGCCACGCGGTCGGGACACTCACGCGCGCGGAGCTCCGAGAGCTCACGCAACGCGGCGCGGGCGCGCTGCGGGCGCAGGGCGTCCGCGCGGGCGAGCGCGTGCTCATCGCCTGTCTCGACTCGCCAGCCTTCCTGGCAGCCTTCTGGGGCGCGCTCCGACTCGGCGCGGTGCCGGTCCCCGTGAGCACGCTCCTGCGCAGCGGCGACTACGCGTACCTGCTGCGCGACAGCGGCGCCCGCGCCGTCGTTGTCTCGGCCCCGTTGCTCTCCGAGCTGGGACCGGCGCTCGCGGGCGCTTGGGGCGTTCCTGCGCTCGTTGCCGGCGGGGAGAGCTCCTTCGAGCGCGCGCTCGAGCGCGCAGAGCTCGAGTGCGAGGCGCCCGCTGCGGAGCCGGCCTTCTGGCTCTACAGCTCCGGCTCGACCGGCGCCCCCAAGGCCGCCGTCCACCGCGCGAGCGACATGCTCGCCTGCTTCGAGGGCTTCGCGCTCGGCGTGCTCCGGCTGCGAGCCTCGGATCGCATCTTCTCGGCGGCGAAGCTCTTCTTTGCCTACGGGCTCGGCAACTCCGGCTACTTCCCGCTCGGAGCGGGAGCCGAGGCGGTGCTCGACGCCGAGCGCCCGACGCCCGAGCGCGCCTTCGAAGTGCTCTCGCGCGAGCGCGCCACGCTCTTCTTCGGCGTGCCCACGCTCTACGCGGGCATGCTCGCCGTGCCCGACGCCGAGCGGCGCTTCGACCTCACGGCGCTGCGGCTGTGCGTCTCGGCCGGCGAAGCGCTGCCCGCCGAGATCTTCCTGCGTTGGCGGGACCGCTTCGGCGTCGAGATCGTGGACGGGCTCGGCACCACCGAGTCCCTGCACGTCTTCCTCGCGAATCGCCCGGGCGCATGCCGGCCGGGCTCATCGGGCGTCCCGGTCCCGGGCTACGACATCGAGCTGGTCGACGACGAGGGGCAGGGCGTCGCGGCGGGCGAGGTCGGGAACCTGCGCGTGCGCGGCGCTTCGGTGATGGCGGGCTACTGGAACCAGCCCGAGAAGACGACGGCTGCGCTGCAAGCCGGCTGGCTCGCCACCGGCGACAAGTACCGCCAGGACGAGAGCGGCGCATTCTGGTTCTGCGGCCGGCGCGACGACA
This sequence comes from uncultured delta proteobacterium, assembly GCA_963716275.1. Taxonomy (GTDB): domain Bacteria; phylum Myxococcota_A; class UBA9160; order UBA9160; family UBA6930; genus VGRF01. The sequence goes on from CAVQTC010000002.1 coordinate 403,479, forward strand.
TGCTCAAGGTGGGGGGCATCTGGGTGTCCCCCTTCGAAGTGGAGTCGGCCCTCGTCGCGCACGCCGCGGTGCTCGAGGCGGCCGTGATCGGCCGCGAGGACGAGGCGCGCCTCATCAAGCCGGCGGCCTTCGTGGTGCTGAAGGACGGGCGGGCGAGCTCGCCGGCTCTCGCCAGCGAGCTCCAGGCCTTCGTGAAGGAGCGCCTCGCTCCCTACAAGTACCCGCGCTGGATCGAGTTCGTGTCCGAGCTGCCGAAGACGGCGACGGGCAAGATCCAGCGCTTCAAGCTGCGCGCACCCTGAGGGGTTGCGGCCGCGCGGCGTTTCGGAACCCTCCGCGCCGCCCGCCGCCGACGGAGCGGGCCCCGGAGTCCGACCTTGAGCATCCGCGACTTCATCGAGACCCACTTCCGCCACTTCAACGCCGCGGCGCTGGTCGATGCGGCGCGCGCCTACGAGGCGCACCTCGCCGGCGGCGGGCACATGCTGATGACGCTGGCCGGGGCGATGAGCACGGCGGAGCTCGGGCTCTCGCTCGGCGAGATGATCCGGCGCGGCAAGGTCCACGCGCTGTGCTCGACCGGCGCAAACCTCGAGGAGGACCTCTTCAACCTCGTGGCGCACGACCACTACGTGCGCATCCCCAACTACCGCGATCTCTCGCCGGCCGACGAGAAGGAGCTCGAGCGCAAGGGCCGCAACCGCGTCACCGACACCTGCATCCCCGAGGCCGAGGCCTTCCGCGCGATCGAGAAGCCGGTCCTCGAGCTCTGGCGCCGCGCAGAGGCGCGCGGCGAGCGCTTCTTCCCGTACGAGTTCTTCTATCAGCTGCTGCGCGAGGGCTGGCTGCGCGACCACTACCAGATCGACCCCAAGCACTCCTGGCTGGTGGCGGCCTGCGAGCGCAACCTGCCGATCTTCGTGCCGGGCTGGGAGGACTCGACGCTCGGCAACATCTTCGTCTCCCACGTGCTCTCGGGCGACCTGCGCGACTACACGGTCGTGCGTGGCGGCCTCGAGACGATGGGCGCGCTCGCGCGCTGGTACGTGCAGACGACGATGGGCAAGACGCTGGAGGAGCTGCCGGAGGTCGCCGAGGGACACGACGAAGGAGCGGTCGAGCTGCGCGCGATCCCGGGCGCGCAGGCCGAGCGCACGATCGGCTTCTTCCAGATCGGCGGCGGCATCGCCGGCGACTTCCCGATCTGCGTGGTGCCGATGATCCATCAGGACCTGCGGCGGCCGTGTCCCTATTGGGGCTATTTCTGCCAGATCAGCGACTCGACCACGAGCTACGGGTCCTACTCGGGCGCCGTGCCGAACGAGAAGATCACCTGGGGCAAGCTCGACGTCTCGACGCCCCGCTTCGTGATCGAGTCGGACGCCACGATCGTGGCCCCACTCCTCTTTGCGCACGTGTTGGGCTGGTAGCGGGTCCAGTCCCCCGAGTCAGAAGTACGCCGAGATTCGGCCGCCGATCCATCCCCGCCGGCTGCGTTGCGCTCCCTGCGGCGTAGGATCCAGCTATGCCTCGGTCGCGCGCCTTGCCGGCGGGGCGTCTCGGCGGCCTCGGTCAGGCGGTGTACTTCTGACTCGGGGACTAGCTAGGCTTCGGCCATGGCCATGGACTTCACCGAGCGCATCTGAGCCCCGTTTCCGCGCAGGGTGGCCCTCGCGCTCTTCGCGGTGCCCTTCCTCGACGAGCTCGGCTCCGGCGCCGCTACGGCGAGCGCACCGGAGCTCGCTTCTAGCTTCGGCTTCTCTCCGGGTCTCGCGGCGGGCGCGATGCTCGCCGCGTTCAGCGCGCTCTCGGTGGTGCTCGAGGCGCCGCTGCTCGCCCTCGCCGACCGCTCGCGCGTGCGCGTCGTGTCGGCGAGCGCGCTGGCCGCCGTCGCCGGCGCCACCGCGCTCGCCGCGCTGGCGCCTGGTCCCGGGACGCTCTTGCTCGCCTTCGCCCTGTACGGCCCCGCGGCGGGGTGCGCGCTGGCCGTCTCCGAGGGCGCGCTCGTGGAGGCGCGCCCGCGGCACCGCGAGCGCACGCTCACGCGCCTCATGCTCGCGGGCGCGGCGGGCGATCTCGCGGTGCCGGGGATGCTCCTGCTCTGCCAGGCCTCGGGCGGCAGCTGGCGCACGGCCCTCGGGGTGGGCGCGCTGGCCGCGGCCGCCCTTGCGCTCGCGCACGCCCGCGCGCCGGCGCTCGATCGCCCGCTGCGCTTCGACGCGACAGAGGAGGCGGACGGGCGCCCGCCGCTTCGCGAGCTGCTGCACGTTCTGCGCGGCCGACCGCGCGCTCCTCGGCTGGTGTCTCCTCGAGGTGACCGCGGGCCTCCTGGACGAGGTGCTGGTCGCTTTCGCGGTGGTGCACCTCGACGCCCACACCGGCGCAGGCCTCGGCGAGCGCGCGCTCGCGCTCGGGGCATTCACGGGCGGCGGGCTCGTCGGCCTCGCGCTGCTCGAGCGGCTCCTCGCGCGCGTCTCGGGGCTGCGGGTGCTCACGCTCACCGCACCCCTCGCGCTCACGTCGCTTGCCGTCTTCACGGCGACGCGCTCCGTCTCGCTCGCAACGCTCGCGCTGTTCACGCTCGGCGCTGGCGCGGCCACCTTCCACCCGATCGTCTCGGCTCGGGCCTACGCCACACTCCCGGGACGACCGGCGCTCGTCGGCGCGGCGGCCTCGCTTTTCACGCCGCTCGAGGTGGCGGCGCCGCTCGCGCTCGCCGCGCTGGCGGCTGCCTGGAGCTCCGCGGCGCCGCTCATCGCGCTCGCGCTCGCGCCGATCGCCGTGGGCGCGGCCGCTCTTCGCGCGCGCGAGCGGGTCGCGCGGTGAGCTCACGCCGCGCGCGGGTCGTCCGCCTCCGAAGCCTCGTTTCCATCGCGGGAGGTGATGAACAGGAGCGCGGCTCGCGCCGCGGTCTCCTGTCGATGCCAATGGCCGCGGGGAACGACGAAGATCTGGCCGGCCGAGAGCACGAGGCAGCGCGTCTCCGAGGCGCCGAGCACGGTCACACGAACTTCGCCCTCGAGGATGTGGAGCAGCTCGTCGTCCGGGTGACGCTCCCAGGGCGTTTGCCCCGAGAAACGGACCAAGCCGGCCATGCACTGATTGAAGTCGGCGAGCACGCGCATGGCCGCCGCGGCTTCCGCTTCGCTCGTCGCATCCTTGCGAATCACCAGCTCCGGAACTTCTGCGAGCGCGCGGCCGAGGTCGAACGGTTCCATGAGTGCCTCCCTGGGCAGGAGGCTAGAGCCGGGCTGCGGTCTGTCTTGGAGAAAAATTCCGACCCGCCGCGGGGTCGGGGGGCAAGGGGAGCTCACGGAGCGTCGCGAGCAGGTCGGTCGGCGTGAGCCCGGCCATGCGGCCGACCTCGTTCGCCAGGTGGGCCTGGTCCGAGTAGCCCAGGCCAGACGCCAGCTCGGCCCACGAGAGCGACGAGCCCGCGCGGAGCGCCCGCACGAGCGCGTCGAAGCGGACGATCCGACACAGCCGCTTGGGGGCGACGCCGCTCTCGTCGCGCGAGAGCGCGATCAAGCGCTTGGGGCTCACCCCGGCCGAGCGCGCCAGCTCCCGGGCCTGCACGCGTCCCTGCAGGCGCTGAACGCCTTCGAGGATGGGATGCAGCGGAGCAGGCCCCGCGCGCGCCAGGCGCTCGAGCAGGAAGTGCTCGACGCGATCGAAGCGGGCGTCCCAGCCCGAGAGCTCGCACAGCTCCTCGGGAAGGCCGCGCTGCGCCGGCGGGAGGAGGTCTGCGATCTCCACGACGTGTCCGGCGAGCTCGGCCGGGGCGACCCCGAACAAGCGCGCGGCACCCTGCGGCGAGAGGACGAGCTCGATCCCTTCCTGCACGCCGTCGTGCTCGGTGGCGAGCGGTCGATCGGCGAGGCCGACGACGAAGCCGCCCGACCCCGTCCGTCGCCTCGGCGGTTCGCCGCGCCCAACGCGGAGCGGCGGCCCGAGCTCGAAGATGGCGACGACGTCCGGGCGCGGAAGCTCGTTGCGCTGGAGTGGCCCGCAGTAGTGCTCGCGGTAGCCGTTCAGCTCGCGCAGGAAGGGCCGCAGTGCCGGCGTGACTGCGCGGCGCGCGAGCTCGCTCCGCCCGGTGGCTGCGCGGATCGTGAGCAGCTGGGCTCGGTGTGGATCAGGCATCTGGATCGAGCATAGGGAACAGACCTCGAACGGGGCCCTCACGGATGCCAGTCCACCGGCTTCTTGCGGAAGCTCTTCGCCGCGCCGAGGCGCAGGCCGAGGTAGATCTCGAGCGCGTCCTCGGCCGAGATGCCCGCCCAGTCCGCCGCTGCTTGCGCCAGGCGATCGGCCCAGAGGCGCGAGATCGGCCGCTCGTGGCCGTCGGGAGCGCGCCGCAATGCGCCGCGGCGATAGGCGTAGTCGTGGAGCTGACCGAAGAGCGCCGCGCGCGGCTGATTCGCGGCGCTGAGAAGCAGTGGATAGACGGTCGCCGGGATCGAGGCGCCGTCGAACCAAAAGCCTGCTGGGACGCGCAGCGAGCCGCCGCCCTCGAGGTGCGCGATCACGACGTTTCGCGCGCGAAAGAGCCCGCGCGGCGCGTGGTTCTCGAGCACGGGCGTGGTGACGCGGACGAGCTTCACGGCACGGGCCGACTCAATCCGCTCCGCTGACCTCGAGCACGCGCTCGCTGCGGCTCTCGTCCTGCGTCGAGAGCGTCTCGATCGTTCCGGCTGGCGTGAAGGCGACGCTCAGCGCGCGCTTCTCGAACGGCGCGCTCGAGATCGCGATCGTGCGCAGCGGACCGAGCTGCGAGACCCACGCCTCGGCCGCACCGACGGCGGCGCCCGCGTCGCAGTCGCCGCGCCGCGCGTCGATCTGCACGAGCCTGGGCTCGCGGTAGACGAGCCCCGGCCCGGGAGCGCTCGCGAAGCGCGCGAGCGCAGGGGCGCTGAAGCGGAAGCACGTGCTGGCCGCCTCTGCGAGCGCGTCGCTGCCTTCACCATCGAACCAGGCGGCGAGCTGCGCGCGCGAGAGAGCCACGAGATCGGCGTCGCGCTCGTACGCGTCCGACGGCGTCGCGCTCAACAGGCGCGGCACCAGGGCGCCGCTCGCGTGCTGCGTGAGCCCGGCGCGCGTGCGGGCCAGCGCGTCCAGCAGGGCCTCCCGACGCACGCCGGTCGCGAGCTCGCTGCGCAGCGCCGCGTTGAGCCGGTCGCGCTCGCGAAGCAGCTCTCTTGTCGCGGGCGCGCACGCGCCGCCGTCCGGCGCGGGCTCGCCGGCGCTCGCAGCGGCCGCCCCACCCGAGGCGAGCCGCAGGGCGAGGCTCAAGAGGCTCCCGACCACCGGCCCCGTGCGGTCGTCCGCTTGCGCACCGACGCTCTTCAACGTCCCGTTCGGATACAGGCTCACCACGACCGCGGTCTTCTTGAGCCCGCTCTTCAGGCCGGCGTAGTCGAGGTAATAGGGCGCCGAAGTGTCCGCGACCGTCAGCGTCTGGATCGCCGGGCGCTGCTCGATCCGGACCGGCGCGCAGCTCGCGAGCTCGTACTCCACCTCCAGCGCGAAGGTCTGCTGCGGGAGGTAGTACTGGACACTGTGCGCGCTCCCCGGCGCTGGGCCGCTCGAGAGCGAGGTGGTGCAGCCCAGCGCGGCGAGGGCGGGGCCGGCGAGCCGGCTGCGCAGCATGGCACCTCCCTGGCTTCCGGCGGCGCAGCATGACACGGAGGGGCCGCACTTCGGCGAGCTCGGCGCGCAGCCAGCGCGCTCGCGTCAATCGCGCTTGCGGCGCTCGGCCGCAAGCGCGGCGCCCGCTTGCCCGCGCCGCTCGGCGCCGTCGAGGGGCCGGTAGTCGAGCTCCGCGCCCGCGCGCGCCGCGCGCAGCAGGAGGCCGCCGCGGCTCATGTCGCCGCGGCCGACGAAGTCGCCCGGGAAGAGCAGCGAGCGCCCGAACACCGAGAGCAGCACGTCGCTGTACTTGTCGCTCGCGATGCTGCCGAGCAGCACGACCTCGCTCCGAGCCGGAAGCTGCGCGCGGAGCGCCTCGGCATCCGCGCGGAGGGGCCGCGCGTAGCGGCGCTCGCCCGCCGCGATCGGCACGCGCGCGAAGCCGCGCAGGTCGCTGCGCAGGACCTTGGTCTCGGGCGGGACGAGCCCACGATCGGAGGTGATCACGAGCACACCCGGGCAGCCGTCCGGCGGCGCCGCGAAGCGCCGCGCATAGGTGAGCTTGCCGCGGAAGTAGAGCGAGGACACGAAGGCGAACACCTCGCCGATCGCGGCGCCACCTCCGCGCAAGCGGACGGCCAGGTCCGACCTCGTGCTCCGTGCGAGCAGGAGCGACGCGCGCTCTCCCACGCTGCTGGCGGGCGAGAGCAGGAACACGCGCGCGACGCCAGGGGCCACGGGTCTATCCTACCGCCGTGCAGCTCCCCGTGAGTCCGCCGCTCCTGCCGATGCTCGCCAAGCGAGCGAGCGCCCTGCCCGAGGGGGAGGGCTGGATCTTCGAGCCGAAGTGGGACGGCTTCCGCGTGCTCGTGTTCCGCGACGGCGAGGAGCTCCTCCTCCAGAGCCGGGACGAGAAGCCCCTGGACCGCTACTTCCCCGAGCTGCGCGCGCCCCTCCTCGCGCAGCTCCCGGAGCGCTGCGTGCTCGACGGCGAGCTCGTGATCGCGCGCGAGGGCGCCCTCGACTTCGAGGCGCTCCAGCTCCGCATCCACCCCGCGGCTTCGCGCGTGGCGCTGCTCTCCCGCGAGCTGCCGGCGTCGGTCGTGTTCTGGGACCTGCTTGTGCTCGGGCGCGCGAGATTCTGCGCGAGCGGCCTTTCGCGGAGCGGCGGCGCGAGCTCGCGGCCGCGCTCGCCCACGCGAAGCCCCCGCTGCATCTGACGCCGGCCAGCGAGGACCGCGCGGTCGCCACCGACTGGTTCCAGCGCTTCGAGGGGGCCGGGCTCGACGGCGTGATCGCGAAGCCGGCGAGCGCTCCTTATCAGGCCAACAAGCGCGCCATGCTGAAGGTGAAGCACGAGCGCGAGTGCGACTGCGTGGTCGCTGGCTTCCGCTGGCACAAGCGCGGCGCGCAGACCGCCGTGGGCTCGCTCTTGCTCGGTCTCTACGACGACGCGGGAAAGCTCCACCACGTGGGCGTGGCCTCGAGCTTCACCGACGCGAAGCGGCGCGAGCTCGTCTCCTTCCTGGCCCCGTACCGCGAACGGGCGCTCGCGGATCATCCCTGGCGCGACTGGGCCGGCGCAGAGAACGACGCCGAGCCGGGCCAGCGCATGCCCGGTGCGAAGAGCCGCTGGAGCCAGGGGAAGGATCTCTCCTGGGAGCCGCTGCGCCCCGAGCTCGTGATCGAGGTCGCCTACGACCACATGCAGGGGATGCGCTTCCGCCACATCGCGCACTTCCGTCGCTGGCGCTCCGACCGCGACCCCAAGAGCTGCGGCTACGCCCAGCTCGAGGTCGTCGCCCCGCACGAGCTCGCGGCGATATTCGGCTAGGACCGCCGGCCCTACTGCGCGGGCTCGGCCTTGCGCCGGCCCCGCCACTCCCGTGTCGGATCGTCGTCGGGGTCGGGCGTCTCTTGCGGGGGCCGCAGCGCCTCGGGGACGTTGCGGAGGTTCACGCGGATTCGCGTCCAGGTGGACGAGCGCCCGCGCATGTTGTCCACGAGCACGTCCTCCACGAGGAGCTTTGCGGCCGCCTCGGCATGGCGGGCTCTCCAGCGCTCGAGCCCCGCGAGGGCGGCCTCCTTGCTCGGCGAGTTCGCGATCACGAGCAGCGGCTGCTTCACCCGCGTCGGGCGCGCGGCGCCGCGGCTGCGCGAGGGCGCGACGCGGGGCCCCTCGCCGGCCATCTTGCGGAAGTGCGGAGGCCACGGCGCATCGCCGAGCCCCGCCGCCTCGTCGCGCGCGGCGAGCTCGAGCAGCCCCTCGAGCGAGCCCGCGGCGTCGTCCATCCGAGCGTGCGGATCGCCGCGCTCGGCCAGGCGCGCCGGCAGCGTGGCCACGGTGAAGTCGGCGGGCTCGCAGTCGGGCACCTCCTCCCAGGTGAGCGGCGTGGAGACGCGCGCGTCCGGCAGCGGGCGCACCGAGTAGGCGGAACAGGTGGTGCGGTCCTTCGCGTTCTGGTTGTAGTCGAGAAAGACGCCGTGGCGCTCCTCCTTCCACCACTTCGAGGTCGCGTGCTCGGGCAGGCGCCGCTCGATCTCCCGCGCGAGCGCGAGCGCCGCGCGGCGCACGTCGCTGAAGCTCCAGCGCGGCAGGATGCGCACGTTCACGTGCATGCCGCGCGAGCCGCTCGTCTTGGGCCAGCCGACCAGGCCGAGCTCGCCGAGCAGTGCGCGCACCTCGAGGGCTACCCGCCGGATGTCGGGCCAGCCGACTTCGGGACCGGGATCGAGATCGACGCGGAGCTCGTCGGGGTGCTCGAGGTCGGAGGAGCGCACGGGATGTGGATGGAGCTCCAGGCAGCCGAGGTTCACGATCCAGGCGAGCCCGGCCGCGTCGTCCACGACCACCTCTTCGGCGGTGCGGCCGGATGGGAAGGAGAGCGTCACCGTGCGCAGCCAGCTCGGCCGGCCCTCGGGCGCACGCTTCTGGTAGAAGGCCTCGCCCTCGGCGCCGTTCACGAAGCGCTTCAACACGATCGGCCGATCGCGGATGCCGCGCAGCGCTCCGTCTGCGACCGCGAGGTAGTACCGCACCAGATCGAGCTTCGAGAGGCGCACTTGCCGCGAGAAGTAGAGCTTGCTCGGGTGCGTGACCCGCACCTCGCGCCCGCCGATCGAGAGGATCTCCGCCGCCTCTTCCTTGGCCACGCGGCGGAAGCTACACCGTCAGGAGTGGCCGACACGAAGCAGGACGTGCTCGACATGCTGCGCGAGCTGGCCGAGCTCACGCAGGTCGACGAGGCCGATCCGCAATCCTTCCGCGTGCGCGCGTACGAGGGAGCCGCCCAGGCGATCGCCGCGCAGGCGACGGATCTCGGCAAGCTGACCCCCCACGAGCTCCAGCAGATCCACGGTATCGGAAAGAGCACCGCCGACAAGATCCGCGAGCTGCTCGAGACCGGTCGCGTGAAGAAGCTCGAGGAGCTCCGGCAGAGGCATCCGCGCGGCGTCGTCGCGCTGCTCCGCATCCAGGGCCTCGGGCCGAAGCTGCTGCGCACGCTGCGCGCCGAGCTCGGCGTCGACTCGCTCGACGCGCTGCGCCGGGTGCTGGCGGAGCATCGCCTCCAGGGTCTCAAGGGCTTCGGCGCCAAGTCCGAGGCGAAGCTCGCCGAGGCGATCGCGCGCCTCGAGGCCGAGGGCTCCCTCGCGCGCACCTCGATCTCGGTCGCGCTGCCGCTCGCCCTGCGCATCGTCGAGCAGCTGCGCGAGGTGCGCGGGGTGGTGCACGCCTCCTACTGCGGGTCCCTGCGCCGCTTCGCCGAGACGATCGGCGACGTCGACCTGGTCGTGGCGGCGAGCGACCCGGCGGCCGTGATGGAGGCGTTCGTCTCGATGAACCTGGTCGAGCACGTCCTGGTCCGCGGCGAAGGAAAGACGAGCGTCGTCACGCACCGCGGGCTGCAGGTCGACCTGCGCGTCGTCGCCGACCACCAGCTCGGCGCGGCGCTCCTCTATTTCACGGGCTCCAAGGGCCACAACATCAAGCTGCGCCAGCGCGCGCTCGCGCGGGGGCTCACGCTGAACGAGTACGCGCTCTCCGAGCTCGAGGGCGGGCGGGTCGTGGCGAGCGCGAGCGAGGAGCAGATCTACGCGGCGCTCGGCCTGCCCTTCATTCCGCCCGTGCTGCGCGAGGACGCGGGCGAGATCGAGGCGGCCGAGCGCGGCGAGCTGCCGCGGCCGATCGGCGCCGTGCGCGGCGACTTCCACGTGCACACCACCGTCTCCGGGGACGGGCGCTCCACGCTCGAGGAGGTCGTGGCGGCGGCGCGAGCGCGCGGCTACCGCGCGCTCGCCATCACCGATCACGCCGAGGGCACGCTCTCGGGCGTCCCGCGCGAGGCGCTCCTCGCCCAGCGGGCCCGCGTGCGCGCGCTCCAGGCCGAGCTCGGGGACTCGCTGCGCCTCCTCCACGGCGTGGAGCTGAACATCGGCCCCAACGGCGAGCTCGACTACGACGCCGAGTTCCGTAGCGCCTTCGACTGGTGTCTGGCCTCCGTCCACGACCACTTCGAGCAGGATCGCGCGGCACAGACCCGGCGCATCGTGCGCGCGATGCAGGACCCGTCCGTGCGCATGATCGGGCACCTCTCCGCGCGCATGATCGGGGGCCGGCCGCCGATCGAGCTCGATCTGGACGCGATCTACGCCGGGGCGGAGGCCACGGGCTGCGCGCTCGAGGTGAACGGCGCGCTCCCGCGCCTCGACCTCTCCGCCGAGGCGCTGCGCCGCGGGCGCGAGCGCGACGCGCTCTTCGTGCTCACCAGCGATGCGCACCACGCCCGCGAGCTCGAGCGCGTGGACTACGCGGTGCTGAACGCCGAGCGCGCCTGGATCCCGCCCGAGCGCGTGGCGAACGCATGGCCCGCGGAGCGCTTGCTCGCGTGGGCCGAAGGGCGGAAGGAGCCGCGCGCGTGAAGGGAGGGCATGGTCTGGCTGCTCTTCATCGCCGCGCTCGACTTCTTCGTGCTGCTCCTCGAGCACGAGCGCGGCTGTGGCGGCGCGGCTAGGCGACTTCGAGCGTGATCCCCCGCGCGGTGAAGGTGCGCGCCAAGTCGCCGGCGAGGAAGGCGCGCGCGTCGGCGCTTCCCTTCAGGTGCGCATCCATGTGCGCGAGGCAGAGGCTCTGCACCGTGTCTGCGCCGTGCGCCGCGGGGCAGAGCTCCGCGAACGGTCGCGAGGCCTCGGCGATCGCAGCGAAGTCGATCTCGACGCCCTCCACGGCGAAGGAGCCGCTCTTCCACATCGCGCGCAGCATCTCGTGGCCCTGCTCGGCGTTGTCGGCGAAGTGCAGGTGGCCAGCGTTCTGCAGGATCGCCAGGCGCTTGGGTGGGCGCAGGTCGCGGTGGAGCTCGCGCAGCGCGGGCAGCAGCACGAGCGCGTCGCGCTCCGCCGCCAGCACGAACGTGGGCACGGGCCGGCCCCAGTCGTCGAGGCGCACGAGCGCCGTGAGGGCCTCGGTTCCCACCGGGCCCTTGCCCCACGCCGGCACGATCGGAAACGAGGCGCGCGGCCGGCGGTCGAGCGAGTTCAACGCGAGCGTGGTCCAGCCGCCGAAGGAGATGCCGCAGGCTCCGATCTGCTCGGCGTCAACGAGGGCCGCGACCGCGGGCTCCACGCCGCCGAGCACGCGGTCGAGCACGAGCCGCGCGTCGTTCTTGCGGTCGGCGGCCGACTGGTCGAAGGCGGCGAGGCGCGGGGGCTCGCTGCCTCGCGTGGCCACGTCGTGGAGCATGTCGGCCATCGTGTTGCCGGTGAAGTCCGGCGAGGCGACCACGTAGCCGTGGCTGGCGAGGTACGTGGCGAGCTCGCTCGCCTCGCGGCGATGCCCGGTCGCTCCGTGGAAGTACGCCACCAGCGGGAAGCGCCCGCCCGCAGGGCTCGCGCCGCGCACGGCGTGCTGGGCTGCCTCGGGGAGGCCGGGCGCGATGGTGAAGCGGTCGCGCGTCGCGTCGGCGAGGTCCTGACCGCGTGCGCCGGGGCCGCGGGATACCAGAGCTCGAGGGGCAGGCGCCGCCCGCCGCGCGCGTCGTCGCGAAGCTCGACGGTGCGAACGCCGACCGGATGGGCAGCCGCGCGTGAAGGGGTCGTAGGCCACAGAGCCTCCTTGCGCCGTTGCGCTCGAATTGCGAGCTGGGCCAGCCTAGCGCGCGCCAGGAGGCCCTCATGCAGGATGCCGGGATGGTCGCGCCGGTCGTCGCGCTGGTCGGCTGGACCTTCGTGATGTGGGTCTGGATGTACGCGACGCGCATCCCGGCGCTGCAGCGCGCCAACGTGGACATGGCCGAGCTCTCGCGCACCGGGAAGCCGCTCGAGCTCCCGGCCGAGGTGAGCCGCGTCGCCGACAACTACAACCACCTCCACGAGCAGCCGACGATCTTCTACGCGTTGGCGCTGGCCGCGCAGCTCGCGGGCGCCGCCGACGAGTGGAACGTCGGGCTCGCCTGGGCCTACGTCGCGACGCGCGTGGTGCACTCCTTCGTCCAGGCGACGAAGAACGTGATCCCCGTGCGCTTCGCGGTCTTCACGCTGGGCACACTGCTCCTGATGGCGCTCTTCGTGCGCGCTCGTCGTGCAGCTCGCCTAAGAGCCTGCGAGTGGGCTCGGCCCGACCTCCGTCGAGCCGAGCCCCGAGAACGCGGGATCTCGCTACTGGGCGTCGGCGATGCCGCTACCCACGACGTGGATGTCGCTCGCCCACAGTGCGGAGTTCTGCTTGGTGTACGAGACCTCGACCTGGGCGCCGCGCTTCAGATCCCTGAAGCTCAGCGGCTGGCCTCCGCTCGTCACCTCGCCGCCGCGCGCCAGGAAGAACTTCCGCTTCACAGCGGGCTCGCCTCCCGTCACCACGATGGACTTGCCGACCGGATCGATGCGGAGGATCTCTCCGCGGAACGCGAGCGGGTCGCCAAACGCGACGGCCGCTCCCAGGACAGAGAGCGAGAGCAGAGCGATGGAAAGTGCCCGACGCAACGGATGCTCCTTCGCGGGCGCGCAGGGATCACGTTTCGAGACGAACGGGCTGGTTCGAGGACGAGCCGAGAAGCTCGTCCTAGAAGCAACCTAGGGGCCGTCCGCCGAGCGGGCAAGCCTGTGTCGATCCCGGCGCGGCCCGCGCGTCTAGCGCGGCCCGCGCGTCCTAGAATGGCGGCGTGCCCACAGGAGGACCCCATTGAAGCTCTACGGACCGCGACAAGTGCGCGCGCCCCTCGTTCAAGACGGCGATGGCGCTCTGAGCCAGCGCGTGCGATGAGGCGAGCGATGGGGATCGCCGCGCTGTGTCTGCTCGCGCTCCTCGCGCTGGGGATCGGCTACGCGCTCTACGCGGTGCGCATCCAGAACCCGCGCGTCGAGCGCGAGCTGACCGAGCACCCGGACGGGGCGCGCGCGCAGAAGACGATGCTGCTCACGCTCCCCTCGGGCCGGCGCATCCCGGTGAACTACCTGCGCGAGGGCGATCGCGTCTACGCCGGCGCGGATGGGCCTTGGTGGCGAGAGCTCACCGGGGCCGGCGGGCCGGTGACGCTCCTCGTGCGCGGCGAGACGCTGCGCGGGCACGCGCGCGCCGTGCGCGACGACCCCGCGCACCAGCGCGACGTATTCGCGAGGCTGCGGCCCCAGGCGATCCCGGGCTTCGGCACGCTCGTGGAGATCCGCCTCCTGCCCGAGTGACGCGCGACTGGCGCTCAGACCTCGTCGAAGAACAGGATCTCGCGGACCTCCACGGTTCCCCAGCGCGCGTGGGGAAAGCGCTTGGCGATGTCGATGGCGGTCGCCCGGTCCGGCGCGCGCACGAGGCTGTAGCCGCCCAGCACCTCCTTCGACTCGGCGAAGGGCCCGTCGGTGACGAGCAGGCGCGCGCCCCGGCTCTCGACGCGCGCGGGCGGCGGATCGCTCGCGAGCGGGGCGGTCTCGAGCTGGATGCCCTGGCGCACGAGCTCGGTCCCGAACTCGATCATCTCGCGCATCTTCGAGCCGTCCGGGTCGCCGAGCCCCGGCCCCTGATGGAACGCCAGCAGGTAGGGCGCGCCGGCGCCCCCGTCCGGGAACTCGAGGCGCCGCCGCAGCGCGTGGACCTCCACGATCCCGTGGCGCGCATGGGGACAGTTGCGCGCGATCTCCAGCGCCTCCTCGCGGCTCGCGACGTCCACGATCCAGAAGCCCGCGATCACCTCCTTGCTCTCGGCGAAGGGCCCGTCGGTGACGACGGCGCTCCCAGCGCGCACGCGCACGCGGGCGCCCGCATCCTCGTGCGCGAGCGGCGCCCCGCGACGCAGCTTGCGCTGGCTCGCCAGCTTGCGCGCGTGCTTCCCCATCTCCGCCATGGCCTCCGCCAAGGCCGCAGGCTCGAGGTGGGGCGTTCCCTGCGGCGCGGCGAACACGAGCATGAACTCCATGGTGCCTCCTCTCGAGAGGGTGACGAACGAGACATGCGCCGCCCGACATTCGGCCGCATCAGTCCCACGAGCGGCGGTAGTTCACCCCCACGTCGCCGGTCGTGCCGTCGGTCTCGGCGCGCAGGCTGAACGTGCGCGTGAGCGCGTACTGGAGGCGGAGCACGTGCGTCGCCGCCTCGAGGCCGTATTCGTACTCGAGATAGATCGAGTCCGTGAGGCGCTTGCCGAACGCCACGGCGCGTGTGGCCGCCTCGCCCGGCGTCGTCGGGCCGCGCTCGCGGAAGGCGATCTCGTCGAGGCCCACGCCCTGGGCGATGCGGCGCGTGATCGGGACGGCCCGATCGCCGCGCAGCAGCGTCGAGGCTGCGGCCTGGAGGAGCGCGGTGTCCGCGGCCGAGGCGTCCGAGACGCCGTGGCCCGTGACCAGCCAGGCGAGCTTCTCCGAGTCGGGGACCGGAGGCTGCGAGGTGAGCCGCGCGAGGGGCTGGCGCAGGGTGCCCGAGAGCTCGACGCCCGCCTCCACGGCCTGGTTCTTGCGCAGCGCGAGCACGTCGAGCGCCGGGTCGTCGAGGGGGCCGTTGAAGATCAGCGACCCGCGCTCGATCTCGAGCCGCTGCCCGAAAGCGATGTAGGTGCCCCGGCTCGTGTCGATCTTGCCCACGGCGACGAGCGTGCCGTCCGGGAGCGTGCGCACGCGGAGCTTGCCCTGGAGGAGCGTGTCGAGCCCTTCGCCCACCACGCGCAGGCGCTTGCCGGCGTCGAGCTCGAGGTCGAGGTCGAGCCGCGCCTGCCCGGCATACCGTGCGGGCCGGGTGCGGCCGAGCACGACGACGTCGTCGCCCAGGCGCGCGCGCTGGGCGCGCGGGAGCTCGACGTAGCCGCGGTGAGCCTTCAGCGCGCCCCGGAGCGCCACGCGCCCGTCGCTGAGCGATGCGGTGCCGGCGCCGCTCACCTCGAGGTTGCGATCGGGGCGATCGAGCACGCGCAGGTGATCGGCGCGCCAGGTGAGCTCGGTCGGTCGGCCATCGAGCGGGATCGCCCCCGCGGCCTCGATGCGCCCCTTGCCCGCCGAGAAGGAGAGCGACTGCACGTCGATGCGCTCGGGCGTGAGCTCGGCGCGCAGTGAGCCCTTGCGCAGCGCCACGCCCGCCGCCGGCCACTCGAAGCGCAGCCCATCGCCGGCGAATCGGCCGCGGAGTTGCGGCGCGCCCACGGTCCCGCTCGCGGCGAGCGAGAGCTCGGCGGTGCCATCGAGCCGCGCCGAGAGCGCGAGCAGGCCGTCGAGCGCGCGCAGCGAGGTGATGCGCGCGCTGAGCTTTCCCTCGAGGCTCGCGCTCGGCGCGAGGAGCGCGGCGTTCGGTGCGGCGCGCAGCGTCGCGTCGAGATCCGCCTCGCCCAGCCGCTCGCCGACCACGCGGCCCGTGACGCGCGCCACGCGCGCGTCGAGCAGGGCGTCGAGCGTGAGCGTGGAGAGCCCGAGCGCGGTGCCCGCGACGGCGGCGTCGCCCGAATCGCGCTCGAGGCGCACCTGGCCGGGCTTCGCGGGATCGTCGGGCACGACCCACACGGCGCGCAGCCGGAGATCGCCGCCGGCTGCGGGGTCGCGGCCCAGAAGCGCGAGCGCGGAGGCCAGCGAGAGCCCCTGCGCGGACCCGGCGCTCGACCAGCGGCCGCGGGCGAGCTCGAGCGCGCCGACGGCGAGCTCGCCGTCGAGAACCCGGAGGCGCGCCGGACCGAGGGCGAAGCCGTCGCGAGCGGCGTGGAGCGAGACCGGCTCGTCGAGCGCGAGCGCGAGGCCCCGCCGATTCTCGAGGGCGACCACGCGGCCGCGCCAGCGCTCGCCCGCGAGCCCGCCCTCGAGTCGGGCGGTGAGATCGAGGTCGGGCCCCGCAGCCGCGAGCGCAATCGTGTGCTCGCGGAGGGCTCCCGTGATCGCGAGCTCGAGGCGGTCGAGCGAGCCGCCCTGCGCGCGGAGCTGCGCGGCGTCGAGCGACACCGCGATGGGCCGTGAGGGGCCCTCGCCGAGCGCGGCGTGGCCGGTGAGGGAGCCGACGCCGAGCTCGAGCTCGCCCGGGAGGGCGATCTCCTGCGCGGCGAAGGAGAGCTCACCGGCGGGCCGCGCGGGCGTGCCCCCGATCCAGCCGCGGAGCTCTGCGCTCCCGGCCAGGCCTTCGCCCAGCGCGGCCAGCTCGGGCGCTTCCACCGAGAGCTCGATCCGTTCGCCGGGCCGCCCGAAGGCGCCGCGCAGCGCGAGCTGGTTGCGCCCGACGCGCAGTCGCGCTTTCCCCTCGGAGAGGCCGGCCGGATCGAGGGCGAGCTCACCGCTTCCCTCGAGCGCGTGCCCGCGGAAACGGCTTCGCTCGAGCTGGTAGGCGAGCTCGACGCGCCACGCCGCTCCGATCTCGCCGCGCGCCGAGAGGGAGCCCGACAGCTCGGCGCGCGGCAGATTCCGCAAAGGCCGCGGGATCGAAGCCTCGGAAGCGACCCTGCACGCGGAAGCCCTGCTCGGGCGCGTACTCCCCGTCCGCCGAGAGGAGCCCGCCGCCGAGCTCGAGCGCGCTCTCGCGCAGGGCGACGCGCGCGCCTTCGCGCTCGAGCGTCGCGCGCAGCTTTCTGCCGGGCTCGGCGAGCGCAACCTTCGCGCGCTGGCGCTCGGCCGCGAGCGTGAGGTCGATCGTTCCCCCGAGCCGCGTCGCGCGGAGTCGCTCGTGGATCGCGAGAAGGTCGAGGCGCTCGGCGCGGAGCGAGAGCGCGAGCGTGCCCGCCTCGAAGCGGCCGCTGCCCACTGCGCGGCCCCCGGGCCCGAGCTCGAGCGCGACCTCGGGGATGGCGAGCGCGCCCTCTGCCCAGGCCAGCGACGCCTCGCCGCTGCGCACGGGCAGGAGCTGCTGCGAGAGCGGGCCGGCGGCCGCATTCGCGATCGCGACTCTCCCGGCGAGCGCGCCCGTGGCGTCCGGCGCCAGCGCGAGATCGAGCGCGAGCTGCGTGCGCGGAGCGCGCGCGTCGAGCGCGGAGAGATCGACCGCCTCGGCGTGGAGGGAGAGCGCTCGGGCGGGGGCCTCGGCGAAAGGCGCGAGCGCGAGCTCGCCGGAGAGGGGAGCGCCGCCGGCCTCGCCGCGCAGCGCAATCTTCGCCGCCTCGAGGGACCCGGCGGCCTGGGCGGTGAGCTCGAGCGCGGGCGACTGCGCGCGCGTGAAGCGGAGCTCTGCTCTCAGCGCGAAGGGCGCGCTGCTGGCGACGCGCGCCTCGCCCGCGAGCTCGCCGAGCTCGGAGCGCGCCCGCGTGAGGGCGACCGCGTCCTCGTCGCGCCCGAGGCTCACGGTGCCCGCGAGGTCGCTGAGCTCACGGGGCGCGCCGCGCCCGGTCAGCGTGAGGCGCGCGATCGCGACTCGCGCGATCTCGAGCGGGATCGGCGAGCGGAGCGAGGCGGGCGGCCGCGCGGGCTCGCCGCGCGGCGGCGCGAGCGCGATCTCGAGCGCGTCGATGCTGAGCGAAGCGAACGCGAGACGGCCCTCCGCGAGGCCCGACCAGCGAGGTGTGAGCGCGACACCGCTCGCGGCCAGGCGGGTCTCGCCGAGCCGGAGGCGCACGCGCTCGACGGCGAGGGGGCCGAGCAGCGAGCCCCGCACGCCCGCGAGCTCGAGGCGGCCGCCGCTCGCCGCCGCGGCGCGCCCTGCGAGCCAAGCGAGCGCTGCCTGGGAGCGCACGAGCGCGAGGGCCCCCGCGCCGAGCAGCGCGACGAGCGCGAGCAGGAGCATCCAGCGGCGCGACATCAGAAGGTGAGCCCCAAGGAGAAGTGGAGGCGCAGCGTCTCGTCCGCCTCGCCCCAGGCGAGGTCCACCCGGATCGGGCCGATCGCGCTCGCGACGCGCAACCCGCCGCCGAAGCCCAGCGCGAGCGGGAAGCGCTCGAGGTCGTCGCGCGCGTTGCCCGCGTCGACGAAGAGCGCACCGCCCAGCCGCGAGCGGAACCAATGCGTGTACTCGCTGCTCAGCACGAGCACGTAGCGGCCGCCCAGCACTGCGCCGCTGTCGTCCACGCCGAGCGACTCGAGGTCGTAGCCGCGCACGCTCGTGCTGCCGCCCGTGCGGAACAGCATGGACTGGGGGATGCCGGTCGTGTCGGAGGCGATCACCACGCCCGCCTCGCTGCGAAGCGCGATGTCGTCCTTTGCGCCCGCGCGCCAGAAGTACGCGGCCTGGCCGATCGCGCGCCCAAACTTGCGCGTCGAGACGCCGGGCGGTGCGCCGCCGAGCTGGATCTGGGCCATCCAGCCCGAGCGCGGGTCGATCAGATCGTCGGTCGCGCGCCAGGTATGCGTGTACTCGAAGAGCAGGGCGTAAACGGACTCGGAGAGCGCGCCGCGCGCGTGCTGCTGGGAGTAGGCGAAGGTCGCGCTCCACTGCGGGCGGCTGCGCTCGTCGAGCGCGGTGGTCTTCGCGACGAGCGAGAGCTCTTTGGTGATGAGGTCCTCGATGTCGGTGTGCTCGAGCCGACCACCGACGGAGTCCGACCAGCGCGGCCGCTCCGGGAGCAGGACCTCTCCCTCGAGGCCTTGCTCGAGGAAGTCCGCCTCGCCGCGCACGCGCAGGCGCAGCGCGCGCGCGCCGAAGTCGTGGTCGCGATACTCGACCGAGCCGTTGGCCTTCGTGTCCGTGCCGTAGCCGACGCCGATCTCGATGCGCCGCGCCGCAGCCTCGATCAGCGAGACGCGCACCGGGGCGGCGTCGGCGGTCGCGGGATCGGGATCGACGGCGACGTGGGCGCTCGCGAAGTAGCCCGTCTCCGCGAGCCGCCGCTGGAAGCGGTCGAGGGGCTCGCGCGCGTACGCGTCCCCGGGCTCGAAGGTGCGCAGGGTCTTCACGCGGCGCGGCCGGTAGCGGTCCAGCCCCTCGATCGCGAGCTCGCCGAATCGGTAGGGCGGCCCGCTCTCGAGCACCAGCGAGAGCGCGGCGCTCGCGCTGACCGGATCGAGTTGCGCCTCGCTGGCGGCGACGCGCGCGCCGAGCCAGCGGCGCTCGGCGAGGCGCGCGACCGCCGAAGCCTTCGCGTTGTCCCAACGCGCCTGCGTGAAGCGGCGGCCTCTCGGGAGCTTCCAGCTCGCGCGCACCGCGTCGGCGGCGGCGCGGTCGAGCGGGTCGGTCGAGTCGAGGAGCGGCCCGCGGATCTCGATCGAGACGCTCGCGACGCGGGTGGGCTCGCCGGTTGCGAGCTCGAGCCGGACCACGCGCGGCGAGGCCGTCACGTCGACGCGCGCCGCGACCGTGGGATTCAGGTACCCGCGCGCGGCCAGCAGATCGCGCGCCTGGGCCTCGGCCTCGCGCGCCAGGCGGTCGAGCATCTCGTCGTCGGGGCCGTCCTTCGCCTCGCGCCAGCGGTACAGGTCGAGCTCGCCCTCGACGTCGTCCTCGAGCGCGCGCGGCCCCGCGTATTCGACGCGATAGCTCGCCTGCCGCGCGCTCACGGGGAGCGCCCAGGCGGCCGCCAGCGCGAGGCCGGCGGCGAGCGCAGGCAGGCGTCGAGTCAGGCCGAGATCTCTCTCGCGCGCGTCCGCTGGAGCAGTCGATCGGCGGGCTGGGCGCGCATCGGAACCTCGCGGCACACGCGTAGAGCGGCCTAGCATAGACGTCGCGCGGCGGGCTGGCGGCCCCGCGCGGGGAGGGCGCGTTGCGCAAGACCAAGGCGGCAGAGTCCGTTGCGCCGAGCGCCGGCGCCGACCGCTTCAGCGACGCGATCGGCCTGCGCTTCGTCTCCGTCACGCCCGAGCGCGTGGTGGCGACGCTCGCGGCGGGCGCGCAGCACCACCAGCCCTACGGCGTGCTGCACGGGGGCGTCTACTGCGCGATCGTCGAGGCGGTCGCGAGCTACGGCGCCGGCAGCGCAGCGCTCGCCGCTGGCCAGCGCGGGGTGCTGGGCGTCTCCAACACCACGGACTTCTACCGCTCCCACAGCGAGGGAGAGCTCGAGTGCGTGGGGACGCCCGTGCATCAGGGCCGCAGCGCACATGTCTGGCAGGTGCTCGTGACGCGCAGCTCCGACGGCAAGCTCGTGGCGCGCGGACAGGTCCGCTTCCACGTGCTCCAGGAGCTGCCCGCCGAGCGCACGCAGGCCTTCGCCGACGCGGAAGGCCAGTGAAGCGGGCGAGGCGCTGATGGCGATCGTGCTGCTGCGCTTCGACCTGCGCCGGGCGCCCTTCTCGCCGGTCTCGCACGACGCGCTCTACACCGCCGCGCTCGAGCTCGCCGCCCACGCCGACGAGCAGGGCTACACGGCGATCGCGCTCTCGGAGCACCACGCCCTGGACGACGGCTTCCTGCCCTCGCCTCTGATCCTGGCGGCCGCGCTCGCCGGGCGGACGCGGCGCATCCGCATCCAGATCGCGGCGCTGCTCGCGCCGCTCTACGACCCGGTGAAGCTCGCCGAGGACCTGCTGGTGCTCGACCACGCGAGCCGGGGCCGCGTTTCGACGACGCTCGGCATGGGCTATCGGCCCGAGGAGTACGCGAGCCTGGGACGCGACTTCGCCGCGCGCGGGCGCCTGCTCGACGAGTGCCTCGAGCTCTTGCTGCGCGCGTTCACGGGCGAGAGCTTCGACCTGGCAGGGGCGCCGGGTGCGCGTGGGCGCCGCCGCCCTTCACGCGCCCGCACCCGCCCCTCTGCGTCGGCGGGCAGAGCCCGGCGGGGGCGCGGCGGGCCGCGCGCTTCGGGCTGCCCTACCAGCCCGCGAGCAACGACGCCGCGATGGTGGCGCTCTACACGGAGGAGTGTCGCGCGCCTGGGTCGCAGGCCGCTGCTGCTGCCGCCCGGGAGCGGCGAGATGATCTGGGTGGCGCGCGACCCGGAGCGCGCCTTTCGCGAGCTCGCGCCGTACCTGCTCTACGAGGCTACGAGCTACGCGAGCTGGCAGCCGCTGGGCCAGCAGTCGACGGTGCTCTCGCGCGCGAAGACGGCCGAGGAGCTCTGGGCGGAGGGCAAGTACCGCGTGCTCACGCCCGAAGCCTGCGTGGAGCGCGCGCGCCGCGAGGGGCCGCTGTCCACGTTCGTGCTGCTACCCGCTGTGCGGCGGCACGCCGCCCGAGCTCGCCTGGCAGAGCGTGCGGCTGTTCAGCGAGGAGGTGCTGCCGCGGATCCGGTGATCGTCGTGGGCGCCGGCCCCGCCGGCGCCGCGCTCGCGCACGCGCTCGCCTCGCGCGGGATCGCGACCACGCTGATCGAGCGCCAGCGCGACTTCGCGCGCGAGTTCCGCGGCGAGGCCCTGCTCCCGAGCGGCGTGGACGCGCTCGCCCAGCTCGGGCTCGCCGAGCTCATCGAACAGGCCCCGCACCAGCAGCCCGACTCGGTCGCGGTCTATCGCGACGGCAAGCTCGCGCTCGCGCTGCGCATGGCGGATCTGCTGCCGGCGGGCGCCCGCGTGTTCACCGTCTCGCAGCCGCACCTGCTCGAGGGCATCGTGGCGAGCGCCTCGCGCCAGCCGGGCTTCCGCTTCCTGCGCGGGGCCGCGGTGCGCGAGCTGCTCCGCGACTCGGCCGGCCGCGTGTGCGGCGTTCGCCTCGAGGACGAGCAGGGCTCGCGGGAGGAGCGCGCGCGCTTCGTGGTGGGGGCGGACGGCCGCGCTTCCGTCGTGCGCCGCCGCGGCGGCTTCGCGGTGCGCCGACGCGGGGCGCCCCTCGATGTCGTGTGGGCAAAGCTCCCCTGGCCGCCCTTCTACGGCGACGCGCGGCCCGTGCGCGCCTACCTCGGACACGCGCACCTCTTGATCGCGCTGCCCGCGCCGGACGGTCTGCTGCAGCTCGCCTGGGTGATCCGCAAGGGGAGCTACGGGGAGCTGCGCGCCCGCGGCGCCGCGGAGTGGGTGGGCGAGATGGCGGCGCACGTCTCGCCGGATTTGGCCGCGCATCTGCGCGCGCACGCGGGCGATCTCTCGCGGCCCTTCCTGCTCGACGCCGAGACGGATCGCGTGCTGGGCTGGGCCGCAACCGGCGTACTCCTGATCGGCGACGCAGCGCACACCATGTCGCCGGTCGGCGCGCAGGGACTGAACGTCGCGCTGCGCGACGCCGTGGTCGCCGCCAATCATCTCGTGCCGCCGCTGCGCGGCGCTGCGCCGCTCGATTCGCTGGACCGCGCGGCGCGCGGTGTCGAGCCCGAGCGCGGGCCCGAGATCGATCGCATCCAGACGCTCGCCGCGGGACCGCCGCGCGTGGTGATGGGCAGCTTCCCCGGGGCCGAGTGGGTTCGCGCGGCCGTGCTCGGGCTCGTTCGCTCGGGGCTGCTCGCCCCGCTGCTCCGGCGCGGCGGAGCGCTGCTGCTCTACGGCGAGCGCGAGGTGAAGCTCACCGTCTAGTCCTCGACGTCCGTCGGACCGCTTGTCAACTTGCGGCGATGAAGCGGCTTGGCGCATTCCTCCTGGCCGGCCTCGCGCTCGCGGCGCGCGGCGGGCCTGCGCGCGTGCCCCTCTGGGTCGACGATGCGCGGCTCGCGGCGGAGGCCACGGCGGAGCCCGGCGCCTGGCTCTCCCACGGCCGCACCTGGGACGAGCAGCGCTACAGCCCGCTCGACCAGATCAACGAGCACACCGTGGGCGGCCTCGCCCCGGCCTGGGTCTACGCGACCGGAGAGACGCGGGGCCACGAGGCCACGCCCCTCGTCGTTGACGGCGTCATGTTCGTGACACTGCCGTGGTCGATCGTGGTGGCGCTGGACGCCGCCAGCGGGCGCGAGCTCTGGCGCCACGATCCCCAGGTGCCGCGCGCCTGGGGCCGCTACGCCTGCTGCGACGTCGTGAACCGCGGCGCAGCGGCTTATCAGGGCATGATCTACGTCGGCACCCTCGACGGGCGCCTGGTCGCCCTCGACGCGAAGACCGGCGCGCAGCGCTGGGCGGTGCAGACCACCGACCGCGGCAAGCCCTACACGATCACGGGGGCGCCGCGCGCCGCGCGCGGCCTCGTCTTCATCGGCAACGGCGGCGCCGAGTTCGGCGTGCGCGGCTACGTCTCGGCGTACGACGCGCAGACCGGGGCGCTGCGCTGGCGCTTCTACACGGTGCCCGGGCCGCCCGACCGCCCGCGCGAGAGCCCCGCCCTGGAGTTCGCGGCGAAGACCTGGCCCCCGAACGCCATGTGGGAGAGCGGGCTCGGCGGCACGGTCTGGGACTCGCTCGCGTTCGATCCCGAGCTCGGCCTGCTCTACGTGGGCGTCGGCAACGCGAGCCCCTATCCGCGCGAAGTCCGCAGCCCGGGTGGCGGCGACAACCTCTTCCTCGCCTCGATCCTGGCGCTGCGCGTCGAGACCGGCGAGCTCGCCTGGTACTACCAGACCACGCCCGGCGAGAACTGGGACTACACCGCGACGCAGCACATGATCCTGGCGACCCTCGAGATCGGCGGGCGCCCGCGCCGCGTGCTGATGCAGGCGCCGAAGAACGGCTTCTTCTACGTGCTCGATCGCGCGACCGGGGAGCTGTTGTCCGCGCAGGCCTACACGCCCGTGAACTGGGCGAGCGGGGTCGATCTCGCGAGCGGGCGTCCCGTCGAGACGGGCAAGGGCGAGTGGAAGGACGGGGAGGGCTTCGTGATTCCGGGGCCGGCGGGTGGCCACAACTGGCATCCGATGGCGTTCCATCCCGGGACCGGGCTGGTCTACATCCCCACCTACGAGATCAGCTACCCGTTCCATCGCGACAAGGCCTTCCGCTTCACGCCGGACCGCTTCAACACCGGCGAGGACTTCGCCGCGATGCAGTCGAGCATCGACGGCTACGAGCGCGCGCTGCGCTTCTGCGCGCCGACCCAGCTGATCGCGTGGGACCCCGTGAAGCAGCGCCAGGTGTGGCGGGTCGAGCACGCTTCGGAGGTCCACGGTGGCGTGCTCGCGACGGGCGGGAACCTCGTGTTCCACGGCTCGGGCGACGCGCGGCTCGTCGCCTACCGCGCGACCGACGGTGAGCGGCTGTGGCGCGCCAAGACGCCGGCGGCCGTGATGGCGGCGCCGATCAGCTACGCGGTCGGCGGCGAGCAGTACATCGCGGTGGTGATCGGCGCGGGCGGCTCGGCCGGCCTCAACTTCACGCAGCTCGACTACGCGAACGCGGGCTACGTCGCGGCCTTCAAGCTGGGCGGGCAGGCGACGCTTCCCAAGAAGGCGCCGCGCCCGGAGCACAAGCTCGAGGCGCCGCCCCTCGAGGTGGCGCCCGCCCGAGTGGCGCGCGGGCGCGCGCTCTATCACGAGTGGTGCATGTTCTGTCACGGCATCGGGACGAAGAGCGGTGGGCTCCTGCCCGACCTGCGCTACGCGTCGCGCGAGACCTTCGCGCAGTGGCAGGAGATCGTGATCGGCGGGACGCGCGCTTCGCGCGGCATGGCGAGCTTCGCCGACGTGCTCTCGCGCGAAGACGCCGACGCGATTCGCGCCTACGTGATCGCGCAGGCCCACCGCGAGGCGAGCCTTCCCGAGGCGGCCGCCGCCTGGCTCTACCAGCACGGCGCCTGCCTCCCCGCGCGCTGGGTGGCGGACTAGCGGGGACGTTCCTACTTGGCGGTGACTTATGGGGACACTCCTGCGAGCAGGAGTGTCCCCATAAGTCACCGCCAAGTAGGAACGTCCCCGTTCGACACGGTACGCTCCAGGGACCGCGCCCGAGCGAGCCTCACGATGCAGCCCCATTCGCAGTCCGATCCCTCGCAGCGCGCCTTCGTTCCGGCGGCCGGCCACGATCGCCTGCTCCCGCTCTACGACCCCTTCGTGCGCCTCGTCCTGCGCAACGAGAAGACGCGCGGCGAGCTCGTGCGGGGCGCCGGGATCGCGCCCGGCCAGCGCGTGCTGGACCTCGGCACGGGCACCGGCGAGCTCGCGCTGCTGATCAAGCGCCGTCACCCGACCGCGCGCGTGACCGCGATCGATCCCGACGAGAAGGCCCTCGCGCGCGCCCGCGCCAAGGCGGAGCGCGCCGGGCTCGAGCTCCAGCTCGAGATGGGCTTCGGCGATGCGCTGCCCTTCGCGGACGGCGCCTTCGAGCGCGTGCTCTCCTCGCTCGTGCTCCACCACCTGACGCGCGCCGAGAAGCTCGCGACGCTGCGCGAGGTGAAGCGCGTGCTCGCCCTGGACGGCTCGCTCCACGTGCTCGACTTCGGGCCCCCGAGGAGCGGCCTCGACCGCCTGCTCACCCACACGATCCATCACGGCGAGCGCATGGCCGAGAATCTCGCCGGCGAGCTCCCGGCCCTGATGAGCGAGGCCGGGCTCGCGCGCGCGCGCGAGTCTGCGAGCATACGCACGCTGCTCGGCCGGCTCTCGCTCTACGAGGCCCGCCGCGCCTGAGCTCGGAGAGACGCCCATGAAGCTCCTCGGTTGGCTCGCCCGCATCGTGCTCGTGCTGGTGATCGCGGCGTTCGCGGTCTACTTCGGCGCTCGCCTCCACGATGGGCCGCTGGGCCCAATTCCGGGCGGCGCGCTCCGCGCGGGCGATTGGGCGGAACCGCCGAGCGAATGGAGCTTCGCGGCCGATGCGAAGGAGATCGAGCTCCAGCTCGACAGCCAGTCGATCTCGCGCACGACCTGGATCCTCGTGCGCGACGGGACGGCCTGGATCCCTTGCTCGCTCGGCTTCCCGCCCAGCAAGAACTGGTACACGCTGGTCTCGACCGCGACGCCAGCGACGCTGCGCATCGCTGGCAAGCGTTACGCCGTCGCGCTCGACAAGGACGACGACCCGAGCCTGCCGGACTTCGCGCGCGCCGAGGTGATCCGCAAGTACGGCAACCTGCCGCCGGGAGAGGGCGGGGCCCTCTTCTTCCGCATCACGGCGCGCGCGCGCTGAGGGGCGGCGCCGCCCGCCGCCTCGCAGCGCTGGCGCTCGGGCTCGCGTCCCTCGGCGCAGCGACCGGCCTGGACCGGCCTTTCCCTCCCCTCCAGGGCGAGGCCCCCACACCGGCGCGCGTCGCGCTCGGCCGCCTGCTCTTCTTCGATCCCGTGCTCTCGCGCGAGAGCGATCGCTCCTGCGCCCACTGCCATCGGCCGGAGTCGGCTCTGACGGACGGGCTCGCGACCGCGCGCGGCCGGGGCGGTGAGTCGCTTCGCCGCAACACGCCGACCCTCTACAACGTCGGCTTCAAGGCGCGCCTCATGTGGGATCGGCGCGCGGCCTCGCTCGAGGAGCAGGCGTTGCTCCCGCTGTTCGCTGCGGACGAGCTCGCCGCGGACCCGGAGCTCCTCGCCGGGCGGCTCGCGGCCATCCCGGCCTACGGGGCGCTCTTCCAGCGCGCGTTTCCGGAAGACGGCGGCGCGGTCTCGGTCCGCAACGTGACCCGCGCGCTCGCCGCCTTCGAGCGCACGCTCGTCTCGCGCGCCTCGCGCTACGACCGCTACGCCCAGGGCGAGCGCACGGCGCTCTCCGCCGGCGAGCGCCGCGGTCTCACGCTCTTCCGCTCGCTCACCACGCGCTGCTTCGAGTGCCACCGCCTGCCCACCTTCGACGCGCCGCTCGCCCAGAGCGTCGGAGTCCCGTCGTCGGATCCGGGCGTCGGCGCAATCAGCGGGAGCGCGGCCCAGCAGGGCTTCTTCGGCGTGCCCACGCTGCGCAACGTGGCGCGCACGGCCCCCTACATGCACGACGGCTCCCTCGCGACGCTCGAGGACGTGATCGGCTTCTACCGGCGCGGGGGCGGGCTCGCGCTGGGGGTCCCCGCCGCGCGCCTCCACGAGTTCATCCGCCCGCTCACCCTCTCGGATGCCGAGGCGGCCGATCTGCTCGCGTTCCTGCACGCCTTGACGGACGAGAGCGCGCGACCCGCGGTCCCGGAGCGAGTACCGTCCGGCCTGCCCGTGCTCGCCCCCCTCGCCTCGAACTAGGAGCCCGCGATGCGCCTGCGTCCGGAGTGGCTGATCGTGTCCCTGCTCGCCAGCGCCGCGGCCGACGCCGAGACGCTGCGCGTGCGCGCCGGCGAGTCGATCGCCGCGGCGCT
This sequence comes from uncultured delta proteobacterium, assembly GCA_963716275.1. GTDB lineage: Bacteria > Myxococcota_A > UBA9160 > UBA9160 > UBA6930 > VGRF01. Next base: position 430,468 of record CAVQTC010000002.1, read on the forward strand.
CGAGCGAGCGCAGCCCGGCGCGGTGATCGAGGTGGAGCCCGGCACCTATCACGAGGCCCTCACCGTCGACACGCCGGGCATCACGCTGCGCGGCATCGTGAGCGGGAGCCAGCGCCCCGTGCTCGACGGCAAGGGCGAGCTCAACGACGGTGTGATCGCGTCGGGGAGCCCCTTCACGATGACGGGCTTCGCCGTGCAGCACTACAAGGGCAACGGCGTCACCACGCAAGGCGTGGACGGCGCCACCTTCACTGACCTCGCAATCGACGACACCGGCCTGTACGGCGTGTATCCGGTCCAGTCGCGCAACGTCTCGGTGACCCACTGCACCGTGTCGCGCATCCGCGACGCCGCCATCTACGTGGGCGACTCCCAGCGCGCGCTGGTCGCCTACAACGAGGTGCGCGGAAACGTCGCCGGGATCGAGATCGAGAACACCGACGATGCCGAGGTGCACGACAACCTCGTCACCGACAACACCGCGGGCATCCTCGTGTTCGTGCTGCCCGGCAAGCTGCTGAAGGAGGCCAAGCGCAATCGCGTGCACCACAACTGGGTGGTCCACAACAACCGTCCGAACTTCGGCGACCCGGAGTCCACGGTCGGCGGGCTCCCGCATGGCCTGGGCATGCTGGTGATGGGCGCGGATGAGACCGTCATCGAGGACAACTGGGTGCGCGGCAACCACTCCTCGGGCATCGGCATCATCCGGCTCGCGGCGACGGAGGCCGCCAAGGACCCCGAGCTCGAGCCCTTCTCCGACGGAACGCGCGTCGGCTTCAACTACGTGGTGGGCAACGGCAGCGACCCCCACCCCAATGTGATCAAGAATTATGGCGGCGGACTCGACTTCGCGTGGGACGGGACCGGCAAGGACAACTGCGCGAGCCTGCCGGAGGCGGCGCTGCGGCGGGGCGTCCCGATCCCCCCCTGCACGGAGTCGCGCTCGAGCCGGGCGCCCGCCCCGAGCGCGAGCCCGGCGCCCTCGCACGCGCAGGACCACGCAGCGCCCACGCCCGCGACGGCCGCGGCGCCGCCGCCCGATCTGCGTGGCGCCGACGCCGTCGTCCACATCCGGGGCATGCGCTACGAGCCCAAGCACCTCGCCGTGCGGCGCGGCGCCACCGTCGTCTGGGTGAACGACGACGCGGCGGTCCACACCGTGACGAGCGGCCACGAGCGCACGCCGAGCTTCTCGCCGTTGGCCTCGCCGGTGCTGACGCGCGGCCAGGTCTACCGCCACGCCTTCGCCGAGCCCGGCCGCTACGAGTACCTGTGTCTCCCGCACATGGACCAGTTGCCCATGCGCGAGGCCACCGTCACGGTGGACTGACGCGGGGCGGGCGGCGGAACCACCAGCGATAGATCAGGTAGCCGACGCCCGCGCACGCCAGCGCGATCGGCCAGATCGCCGCGTGGCGCTGCAGGAACTCGATCGCCGCGCGGCCGCCCAGCACGAGCACGATCATGCCCGGCACGAAGCCCAGCAGGCTCCCGATCACGAAGGGCGCGAGCGGCACGCCCGAGACGCCGAGCGCCCAGTGCGCCGGCGCCGCCGTGAAGAAGAGCAGGCGCACGAGCATCACCGTGCGCAGCGGGTTCTCGACGGCATGCGCGGTGAACCGCTGCAGGCGCGCCGGCAGGTGGCGGCGCGCGAAGTCGCCCACGAACCAGCGCGCCATTCCGAACGACAGGATGCCGGCGAGGGTCGCGCCGAGCACCGAGAGCGCGACGGCCACCTCGGCGGGCCAGGCGAGGCTCGCCGGGATCACGAACACCGCGCCGGGGACGCCGAGCGCCTCGAACACGGCGAAGGCCGCCACGTAGATGAGCGGGCCCCAGGCCCCGGCCTCGGCGAGCAGCGCGTGCATGCGCGCCTGCGTGAGCAGATCCGGGAGCCCCGCGCGCCAGGCGGCGAGCGCGAGCGCGAGGATCGCGAGGGCGGCCAGGATGCGCCGGAGCAGCGGGCTCATGCGCGGCTCAGCGCTCCGGGAAGAGGCTGCAGTGGATGGCGTCTTCGTCGCCCGGAATCTCTCGCATGAGCGTGCGGATCGCGCGCTCCGCGTCGCGCAGCGCGAAGTCGTGGGTGTGCATGCGCTCCAGGGGCTTGCGGCGCCCCTCGATCAAGCGGATCGCGCTGCGGTAGGCCGAGGAGGTGACCCCGATCGCGCCGCGCACCGAGATCTCCTTCATCACGATCTTGTCGGAGATGAAGTTCTCGATGGGCCGGAAGCCCTTCACGCCGGCCAGCACCACCGTCCCGCCCGGCGCGCAGTAGTCGAGGGCGTCGCGCACCGGCGCGGTGGCGTACGCCGAGACGTCCACCACCACCTCGGCGCCGCGCCCGCCGGTGGCGGAGAGGATGCGCTCGCGCGCGTTCTCGTTCTCGACGTCGATGGTGGCGTCGGCGCCGAACTCGCGAGCCAGCGCGAGCTTCTTCGCGTCGGCGGCGAGCCCCGTCACGAGGATCTGCGAGGCGCCCGCGTCGCGCGCCGCGAGCACGCAGGCGAGGCCGCGCTGGCCCGGCCCGAGCACGACGACCGTGTCGCCGGGCTTCGTCTGGGGGATCTCGACGGCCCAGCGGTAGCCCGCACCGAGCGGGTTGAACAGGGCGGCGATCGCGGGCGCGAGCGTCTTGTCGACCCGATGCACCACCGAGCCCTCGTCGAGCACCATGTACTGGGCGTAGCCGCCCCAGAGCCCGTGCTCGACGTCGATCGGGATGTAGGAGTAGATGCGGCGCCGCTCGCACAGGTGCGAGCGCCCGGCCAGGCAGTTCGCGCAGTAGCGGCACGAGATCATGTTCTCGACCGCGACGCGGTCGCCCACGTCCACGCCGAGCCGGCGCGCCGCGGCGTCGCCGATCTCCTCGATCACGCCGAGCGGCTCGTGCCCGGGGATCACCGAGTTGGGCGTGCGCAGCAAGCCCTCGAACTGCTCGTAGTCGCTCCCGCAGATTCCGCAGGTCTCGATGCGCAGCAGCGCGCGGTCGCGGCCGATCTCGGGAATCGGGAGCTCGCGTGGCACGAGCTTGCGCGGCGCCTCGAGCACCATGGCGAAGGTCTTGTGCGGCGGCACGCGCGCGCGACTCCCGGGAGGGCCGCAGTGTAGCCCCCCGCGCCCCGTCAGCCGCCGGACTCCGGGCGCTCGTCGTTCGCGAGCGGGAGCGCGACCACCAGCCGGCAGCCGCTCTCGGGCTCGCCGTGCAGGAGCACGTCGCCGCCGTGGCTGCGCACGATCTGCTGGGCGATGTAGAGCGCGAGCCCCGTGCTGGCGTCGCGCGCGCCGCCGCGGCCGAAGGGCTCGAAGAGCGCCAGCCGCCGCTCGGGGGAGAGCGGCGGCCCGTGGTCGCGGATCGACACCTCGATCCCGCTCGCGACCCGCGCGCTGCGGAGCTCGACGCGGCCGCCGTCCGGGGTGCGGCCGAGCGCGTGGGCGATCAGGTTCAGGAACGCCTGGCGCAGCTGGCTGGGCGAAGCCACGAGGGGCGGCAGCTCGCCGTGCTGCTCGTCGACCGCGACGCTGCCCAGGCGCTGCAGCAGCGCGAGGCGCGTCGCGTGCTCGAGCAGGGCGCGCAGGTCACAGGCTTCGCGCTCGCTGCGCGCGGAGCGCGCGAACTCGCGCATGTCGCGCACGATCGCGACCGTGCGGTCGACGCTCGCGAGGCAGCGCGCGATCGCGGCCTCGATCGCGTCGAGGCGGGCCCCTCCCGGCGCCGCATCCTTGCGCAGCGCCGAGGCCTCCTCGCGCAGCACGCCGAGGTTCGCGCGCACGTAGGCCATCGGGTTGTTGATCTCGTGCGCGATGCCCGCCGAGAGCTGGCCCACCGCCTCCATCTTCTCGGTCTGGCGCAGGCGGCGCTCGCTTCTGCGCTGCGCCGTCACGTCGGCGACCAGCGCCAGCGCCCCCACGATGCGGCCGTCGGCGGCGCGCCGCGGAGCGACGATCGCGCGCGTGGTAACGGGGCGCCCGTGCGACTCGAACTCGTACTCCGCGCTCGCCTGCTCGCCGGTCGCGAGGCAGCGCCGCAGGTGCTCGGCGAAGCCCGAGCTGGTCGAGCGCTCGTCGCCGATCACGTCGCCCGGCGCCGGACCGCCGCCCTCGCCGATCGTGGCGAGCAGGTGCGGGTTGACGTCGAGCAGCTGCCCGGCGCCGTCCACGGAGAGGATCCCGATCGGGGCGTGCTCGAAGAAGCTCCGGTAGCGCGACTCGCTCTCGCGCAGCTCGCGCGCGCGGGCGGCCACCTGCGCCTCGAGGCTCTGCTCGAGGCGCCGCTGGCGGATCGAGACGAGCTGGCTCGCGCCCACCGCCACCACGAGCGGCCCGTACTCGGCGACGCCGGCCCAGGGGATCCAGCCGAGCGAGCTCGCCAGCGTGCTGGCGCCCATCGCCGCATACGTGGCGAGCGTTCCGAACAGGAGCCGCCGCTCGGCGCGCGAGAGCTCGCCTTGGCGGGAGAGCACGCGGCCGCACCAGACGAGGGCCGCCACGAGCGCGAGGCCCACGAGCGGCATCGCGGGCCCGCCGGGCACGCCGAGATACGGGCGGCCGAACAGGTCGACGCTCGCGACCACCTCCGGGAGCACGAACCAGGGCGTGGCCAGCATGGCGAGCGCGCTCGCGAAGGCGAGCGCGTCGCCCCAGGCGCGCTCGAAGCGCCGCGGCAGGCGCTGCGCGATCTCGTGGACCAGGCGCCAGAGCGACCAGATCAGGAGCGGCGAGCACGCGGCGTACACGCGCGCGGCCCAGATCGCGGCCGCCGGCTCGCGCGCCTCGAGCTGGGCGAGGCGCGCGCACGCGAACACCACGGAGACGCCGGCCCAGGCGCCCACCCAGCGGCTCGCGCGCTCGCCCGAGCGCGAGAGGCGACCGTGCAGGAGGCCCACGTAGGCGCTCGCGCCGATCGAGACCAGCAGGGCCGAGCGGTGATCGAGCCAGGGGATCACGCGGCGTCCCTCGCGAGCGGCGCCGCCGGGAGCCACACCTCGAAGCTGGTGCCCACGCCGAGCTCGCTGGCGACGCGGATCTCGCCCGCGTGCCGGCGCACGATCTGGTAGGAGATGAAGAGCCCGAGGCCGGTGCCCTCGCCGGCCTGCTTGGTGGTGAAGAAGGGCTCGAACAGGCGCTCGCGGTCGGCGGCGGCGATGCCGGGGCCGTCGTCCGAGACGCGCACGGCGACGCCGTCGGCGACGGGCTCGCTGGAGATCGTGACGCTGCCCCGCTCGCCCACGGCCTGGAGCGCGTTCACGATCAGGTTCAGGAAGACCTGGCGCAGCTGCCCGGCCACGGCGGAGACGCTGGGCACGCTCCCGTAGCGCTCCACCAGCTCGACGCGCGCGCGCCGCTGCGTGGAGGCGATGCGCACCGCGCTCTGCAGCAGCGCGTTCACTTCACAGAGCGACGTCTCGGCCGCGCCGGCCCGCCAGAACTCGCGCATGTCGCGCACGATCGCGACGGTGCGCTCCACGCCCTCGAGCGACTCGTCCACCAGCTCTTCCATCTCGGCGAAGCGCTGGGTCAGCGCGCCGCGCGCGTCGGGGGCGAGCTCCTTGTGGAGCGCCGCGCACTGCTCGCGCAGCTCGGCCAGGTCGGCGCGCGCGTCCGCCATGGGCGAGTCGATCTCGTGCGCGATCCCCGCCGCGAGGCGCCCGATCGACTCCATCTTCTGGGACTGGCGCAGGCGCTGCTCGAGCGCGCGCTGCTCGCTCACGTCGTCCACCAGGATCAGTGCGCCGGCGATCTCCCCCAGCGCGTCGCGCTGCGGCGCCACGACGATGTTCACCTCGATCAGGCGCCCGTACGCGGACACGTAGCGCCCATCGCCGGTGCAGGTCTCGCCGCTCGCGAAGGCGCGGCGCAAGAGCTCCGGCGTTCCGGTCGCGCGGGTGCCGGAATCCTCCATCAGGTTGATCGAACGGATCAGGCGATCGTGGGGCGCGCCGATCATCTCGAAGAGCCGCCGGTTCGCGGTCCGCACGTTCCCCGCGCGGTCGCACGAGACGACCGCGATCGGCGCGTTCTCGATCAGGCCGCGGTAGCGCTCCTCGCTCTCGCGCAGGGCCGCCGTCTGCTGGTCCACGAGCTCCGCGAGCCCGCGCTCGAGCCGGCGCTGGCGCGCGACGACCAGATGGCTCGCGCCGATCGAGACCACGAGCGGGCCGTACTCGGCGACGCCCGGCAGCGGATTCCAGAGCAGCGAGGAGAGCACGCTGCTCGCGCCCATGGCGGCATAGAGCGCGAGGCAGACGAGCAGCAGGCGGCGCTCGCCGGGCGCGACCCGCGTCGAACGCATGAGCGCCCGCCACACCCAGGCGAGCCCGATCCCGGTGTAGAGACCGAGCAGCGCGACGCCGCCGCCTCCGACCACGCCCAGCATGGGGCGGCCGAACAGGTCGCTGCGCCAGTAGACGGCGCCGGTCGCGAACCACGGCGTGGTGAGCGCCGCCACGCCGAGGCCCGCGTTGGCGATCGCGAAGGCCACGCGCACGCGAAGGGGAGGCCGCTCTCCCGCGATCTCCATCGCAAAGCGCACGAGCGTCCAGATGAGGAGCGGCGCCGCCGCGTAGAGCACGCGCCCCCCGAGCACCGCCACCACGGGATCCGACGCCGAGACCTGGACGGCTCGGCCGAGCAGGTAGATCACCGAGGCGAAGGACCACGCCGCGATCCAGCGGTGGGGGCGAAGATCCCCGCTGCTGACCCGCAGGTGGAAGAAGCCCACGGAGAGGCTCACGCCCAGGCAGAACATCAGGAGCGACTGGGTCGAGGCCAGCGCGTGCACCGCTTCGTCTCCGCCGGGCGTCATCGGCTCGCGGAGGCCCGCTCCTGAGTGCTTCATTGACCGCAGGGGGCTGCCACACCTAGGGTTTTTCGCCCATGGCCGCTCCCGAAGCTCCCCCTCCCCGCGCCTGGCTGCCGCTCGCTGCCGGCGCGGCGCTCGGCGTGGGGCTCGCCGCGCTCGGGCTGCTCGGGTCGGGGGGAGAGGGCGCGCTTCGCCGGCGACGCCGTGGCCGCGGTGAACGACACGCCGATCTCGCGCGATGCCTTCCTCCGGCTCGTGGCCGGCTACGAGAGCGACACCCAGGGCGCCGCCAGCGCCGAGGTCCGCCGCCGCATCCTCGACCGCATGATCGACGAGGAGCTGCTCGTGCAGCGCGGGGTCGCGCTCGGCCTCGTCGAGAGCGATCGCCAGATCCGCTCCGACATCGTGCAGGCGATGATCCGCTCCGCGGTGGTGGAGTCCGAGGAGGCGGAGCCGAGCGCGGCCGAGCTCGAGACCTTCTACCGGGCCGAGTCTGGCTTCTTCACCACGCCCGGCCGCGTGCGGATCGCACAGCTCTTCGTGCGCGTGCAGGATGCCAGCGAGGACGCGAGCGCCCTCGCGCGGGCGGAGCAGGCCCGCGCGCTGCTCGCCGGCGGTGCGCCGCTCGCGGAGGTGCGCGGGAAGCTCGGCAGCGAGGAGATCTCTGCGGTGCCGGATGCCCTGCTTCCGCCGGCGACGCTGCGCGAGTACGTCGGGCCGAGCGTGCTGCGCGCGGCGCTCGAGCAGCCGCTCGGCGTGTGGAGCGCCCCGCTGCGCTCGGGCACCGGTTATCACGTGCTCGCGGTGCTCGAGCGCGAGCCGGAGCGGACGCCGCCCCTCGCGGAGATTCGCGATCAGGTGAAGACCGAGTGGGTGCGCCGCGCGGGCGACCGCGCGCTGCGCGCCTATCTCGACGAGCTGCGCGGCGATGCCCGAGTCGCCGTCGCCGCGGAGCTGCCGTGAGGCGGGCGCTCGCGCTCGCGGCGCTCGTCGGCTTGGGCCTCTTGGTGGGCGCCCCCGCGAGCGCCCACACGCGGAGCACGTCCTATTCGACCTGGGAGATCGCCGGCGACGGGGCGCGCGTGACGCTGCGCATCCCCCAGCTCGAGCTCACGCGCCTGCCCTGGGGCATCGTGGCGCCGCCGGAGCTGTCCCCGGAGCTGGCCGAGTATTTGACGAGCAAGCTCCGCCTCGAGGTGGACGGCGTCGCCTGCGGCGTGAGCTCCCCGCCGCGCGCGCTCGCCGCGCCGCGCGACCGCGCGCTGGTCGAGTGGAGAGTGCGCTGCCCGGCGGGCCAGACGCGCGCGATCGTGAGCGAGCTCCTGCTCGAGGTGGCGCCGAGCCACCTCCACTTCGCGAAGATCGGCCAGGCCGCCGCGCAGGAGCGCCTGCTCACGGCCGAGGCGCCGCGTTGGGTGCTGCCGGGCGCCGGAGCGCCCCAGCAAGCTCGAGGCAGCGGCCTCGGCGCATATCTCCGGCTCGGCATCGAGCACATCGCCACTGGCTACGACCACCTGGTGTTCCTGCTGGGCCTCCTGCTGCTCGCCTCGCGGCTGCGCGAAGTCATAACGATCGTCACCGGCTTCACGCTCGCCCACTCGATCACGCTGGCCCTGGCGGCACTGGGCCGCGTGCGGCCCGAGCCTGCGGCGATCGAGGCGCTGATCGGTCTCTCGATCGCGCTCGTCGCCGTGGAGAACGGCTGGCTCCTCTCCGGCCGCCCGCCGGCGCTCGCGCGCACCCCCGTGCTGCTGCTCGCGGGCTTCGCGGCCCTCGCCGCCTTCGGCATCGGCGCGATCCCGGCGCTCACCTACGCCGGGCTCGCGCTCTTCGCGGGCTGCTACTTCGCGCTCGTCGCGCAGAGCGAGCGGCCCGCGCGCCTGCGCGCGGCGATCGCGTTCTGCTTCGGCCTGGTGCACGGCTTCGGCTTCGCGGGCGTGCTCACCGAGTTCGCGCTCCCGCGCGAGCGCCTCGTGCCGGCGCTGCTCGGCTTCAACCTCGGTGTGGAGCTGGGCCAGCTCGCCGTGGTCGCCAGCGCGTTCGCGCTCGCATCGCTCCTGCGACCCGCGCGTGCGCGCGACGTCGCTCGCACAGCTCCGCGACGTGGCGAACGCGGGCGTGTGCGCCGCGGGCGTCTTCTGGTGGCTGAGCCGGGCCTACGGGTGAAGACGGCGCGCGCACAGCCGCAGTGGGGCGGGCGGCCAGACGGCCGCGGTGGCTCCTCTGGTGGCGCTCTCGCTCCATGGCTCGCCCGGGCCCGGCGGAGATGTCGCCCGCGCCTGGCGGCCGCTGAACTGCGCGAGGCGTTGCTCACCCGGAGCAGCGGCCCGGGCTGCGCTTTACTTCCGCTCGAGCGCCACCACACCGTCGCCGCCGCGGCCGTCTGCGCGCCGTCTTCGACCGTGCCCTTGAAGGAGGTGTCGGGCGAGCGGCTCGATGCCGCTCGCCCGACACCTGTTGCGGAGACATCACTCGTGAGTCGAGCTGGTGCCAGGGCGCGCCCGCCGCGCGACGGTGTGGTGCCGCTCGAGCGGAGGTAAAGCGCAGCAGGGAAGGCCGCGAGACGCCTCGTTCCGATTCGACCGATTCGGTTGGCGACGCGAGGGAACGCGCGAGCCACGGAGCGAGAGCGGCACCAGAGGAGCGCGGCGGGCGCGCCCTGGCTACTTGCGCTCCGATCGTCTCGTCCTCGACCTGCGGCGGGCTCTCGAGGACGCGCTCCTCGATCTTGTTCCAGCCGAGCGCTTCGACGATCGCGTGATAGACGTAGTTCTGCTCGCGCACGCCCGCGAAGAGCTCGGAGCCCGGGCCGCCCGCGTAGATGGCGACGTCCTCGCCGGCGTGCGCGCCCGACTCGAGCGGGATCATCGCCTCCTGCAGATAGTCGGGGTCGGTCGTGTCCACGGCGGCGAGATCGGGGCGCTTCTCGTCGCCCGCCGCGAACGTGGGCGCGTAGTGAGGGAAGCGCTTGGGTCCGGCCGGCTGCTGGTCGCTGGGCAGCGGGCTGCCCGGTCCGGCCGGATAGTTGAGCGTGGTGTAGGGCCGGCCCAGGGCGTCCTTCGCGGCCTCCTTCGCCGGCTTTCCATCGGGCCCGTTCGTCACGACCGTCCCGAGGATCGGATTGCCGCGCGTCGGGTAGCCCGAGAAGGTGAGCGGGTGGCTGTGGTCGGAGGTGACGATGATCAGCGTGTCCTCGCTCTTGGTGAGATCGAGGGCGCGCTGGACGGCGTTCGCGAACTCCACGGTCTCGGTGAGCGCCCGGAACGCGTTGCCGGCGTGATGGGCGTGGTCGATGCGCCCGCCCTCCACCATGAGCACGTAGCCCTTGGGGTTGCGCGAGAGGAGCTGGATCGCGCGTTCGGTCATCTCGCTCAAGGAGGGCTCGCCGCCGGTGTCCTTCCCGCGATCGTGCTCGAACTCCAGGTGGCCCGCGTCGAACAGCCCCAGCACCTGCCGCGTCGTCTCGAAGTCGAGCCGCATGAAGTCGTCGCGCTTCCAGACGTACTTGCGTCCCGGGCGCGCTCTCTCCCACTCGGCGCTGAGGTCGCGCTCGTCGAAGCGCACGCCCGTCTTGCCCAGGTCCTCGGGATCCGGAGCGTTCGCGCCCAGGAAGTTCGCCCGCCCGCCGCCGAGCGCGACGTCGATGCCGTCGCCGTGGGCGAACTCGACGAGCTGGACCGCGAGGTCGCGAAAGCCCCCGGCGCGCGCGGCGTCCGAGAGCGCGGCATCGCTCTCCCAGTTGCGGTCGGGCGAGTGGCCGTAACAAGCTGCGGGTGTCGCGTGGGTGAGCGTCGTGGTGGTGACCACGCCGGTCGAGAGCCCGCGGTCCTCGGCCTCCTCGAAGACCGTCTCGACTCTGTGCTCGGCGGCGGCGGCGAAGTCGCCGGTCGCGACGGTCTCGTCCACCGAGAGCGAGCCCGCGCGCGTCTTCACGCCGGTCACCATGGCGGACATCGTGCCCGCCGATTCGCCGACCTGCTGGTTCGTGTTGTAGGTGCGCGCGAGCGCGGTGGCGGGCAGCCGCTCGAAGGAGAGGGTGTGCTCCTCGCCGAGGCCGCCCTTCGCCTGGCCCTCGAAGATGCGCGCGGCGGCCACCGTCGAGAGCCCCATGCCGTCGCCCACGAACAGGATCACGTTCTTGGCCGTCCCGCTGGCCGGCACGCGCCCGCGCTGGGCGGCGACGGCCGCGCGCCCGGCCTGAAACCAGGGGTCGAGCTCGCGATTCACCTGGGCGCCCGCCGGAGCGGCGCTCGCCGCCCACGCGGCGAGCCCGAGCGCGAGAGGGAGCGCGCGGCGTCCGCTCACGCGGCTCCCCAGCCCGCGAGGTCCTGCTCGAGCGTGGCGCGGATGCGCTCGACCAGCGGGCCGCGAAGCTTCTGCTTCGTCGTCCAGTAGGCCGCGGCCGGGAGGGCGGCGTAGCTCTCCGCGAGCGCCACGGCCTCGCCCTCCAGGCGCTCCGGCGCGACCACGCGGTCCAAGAAGCCGGTCGCGACCGCGCTCTCCGGATCGCAGAGCTCGGCCAGCGAGGTGGCGCGGCCGAGCGCGCGGCGCGAGAGGCGCTCGCGCGCGAGCTCCACCGCGAAGAGGGGGAGCGGGAGACCGATCGCCACTTCGTTGAGCCCGATGCGGAAGGCGCCGCTCGCGCCCACGCGCACGTCGGCGGCCAGCAGCAGCAGCGCGCCCATGGCGAGCGCATGGCCGCTGCACGCCGCCACCACCGGCACCCGAGACGCGACGATGCGCAGCAGGAGCTCGGCGCCCGCGCTCACGAGTCCGCGCGCCGCGTCGGGCCCCGCATTCATCACGGAGAGATCGAAGCCCGCCGAGAAGCGGCCCGGGCGGCCGATCAGCACCGCCGCCCCGCCTCGCGCTCCGCGCGCTCGAGCGCGACGCCCAGCGCGTTGAGCGGCGGCGTGGGAGACGGCGTTGGCCTTGCCGTCGTCGAAGCGCAGCAGCGCCACGCGGCCGGCGAGCTCGACCCGAACCAGATCCGACATGGGCGCGAACGGTAGAGAAGGCCCGCCGCCGCCGGAAGGTCAGACCTTCAGCACGTCCCGGCGCGCGAGCGTGAAGGCGAGGAGCGACGCTTCGGTGTCGACGTCGAGGCCACGGAAGCGCACCCCCATGCCGATCGGCAGATTCGCCTTCACGAGATTGCCCGGCACGTTGGTCATCACGACCTCGGCCGCGACGCGCACGTCGCCCTCGGGCAGCGGAAGGTTGACGTGGAGCAGCGTCCGGGGGAGCGAGGGCCGCGAGGTGGTGAGGAACCCGCCGCGCGCCGAGACCGAGTAGAGCTTCGCCACGTTCTCGCGCCCGCTGATGCGGTACGGCACCGGCCAATTGGTGGGCACGCGCTCCGACTTGCGCGGCACCTTCCCGATCGCGAAGCCCGCGAGCGCGCGGTTCGCCTGGAAGCGCAGAATGTGGTCGTCGATCGGCCACCAGAGCGCGTGCTCTGCGCCCGCGCGGCGCAGGCGATCGCGCCGGCTGGCGTCGGGCTTGCGGCCGCACACCATGAGCGGGAGCTCGCCGTCGCTTCCGCCGGAGCGGAAGGCATGCAGCGAGCGATCGAAGTCGGCGGCCGGGAGATCGGGCGGCACGATGATCGCGCCGACCAGGAAGCGGCGATCGAGCAGCGCCTCGCGCGCCTCGTGCGTCGTCTTCGCGCGCACGACGTGGAAGCCGAGCTGGGAGAAGCGCAGCGTGATCGGCTCGAGGGGATCCGCGCCCGCGTCGACCAGCAGCAGACTCTTGCGCTGCGCCATAGGACCCCGTCTCCTTCGGCGTTGCATCGGCCGATCGGGCGGAAAGAGGAGTGACCGGCGTCACAACGACTAGGAAGCGGCGAGAGCGGCCTCGAGAAGCCGTCCTGCGCGCAGGCGCAGCAGGATCACCAGGCCGACCGCGACCACGATCAGGCCGAGGCAGAGGCCCATCCAGAGCCCCGGCAGCCCGGCCGGCGTGTGCAGGCACAGCCAGAAGCCGAGCGGGAGGGCGATCAGCCAGTAGCCGACCAGATTCATCCAGGCGGCCGGCTGGGGGCGCGCCATGCCGCGCAGCATTCCGCACGCGACCGCCTGGGTGCCGTCGAAGATCTCGAACGCGCCCGCGATCGGGAGGATGCTCGCGGCCGCCGCGACCACGGCGGCGTCCCGCGTGATCAGGAGCGGGAGCACGTCGCGTCCCAGGATGAAGGTGGCCGCGGCGAGCGACATGAAGGCTGCCCCCGCCGCGATGCCGATCCAGCCCGCGCGCAGCGCGGCCCCGGCGCGCCGCGCGCCGATCAGGTTCCCGACGCGGATCGTCGCCGCCTGGGAGATCCCGAGCGGCACCATGAACGAGATCGATGCGAACTGCATCACGACGCCGTGCGCGGCGAGCGGCGCTTGACCGAGCGGACCGGCGATGAAGCTCGAGAACGCGAAGGCCCACATCTCGGAGCAGGTCTGGATGGCGATCGGGACGCCGAGCGCGAAGATCTCGCGCAGGCCCGCGCGATCGAGCGCTCTCCGGCTCCAGGGCTGCCAGGCGCCCGCGTAGAGCCGGAAGGCGAGCGTCCAGCCGAGCAGCGTCAGCGCGCTCGCGATGCGCGTCAGGTTGGTGGCGATGCCCGCGCCCAGGATGCCGAGGGAGGGCGCGCCCAGGTGGCCGTAGATCAGCGCCCAGGCGCCGGCTGCGTTCACGAGGTTCGCGACCAGCGTCACCCACACCGTCTGCTTCACGTGCTCGCGGTTCTGCAGGTAGCGGGAGAGCGCGGTGCTGCAGAGGAAGAAGGGGATGCTCGGAATCTGGGCGTGGACGAACGTGGCGGCCAGGCGCGCGAGCCGCGGATCCTGGCCGAACGCGATCAGGACCGGCTCGGTCGCGAGCCAGAGGGCCCCCACCGGCAGCGAGAGTCCGAGCGCGATCACGAGCCCGCGCTGGAGCGCGAGGGCGGAGCGCGCGCCGTCGCCGGCGCCGTGGGCGCGCGCGATGATCGGGTCCAGGCCGAGCACGATCCCGTTGGCGAAGAAGATCGTCCCGAACACCCATGGGTTCGCGAGCTGGACGGCGGCGTACTCGGCGGTGCCGTAGTGGCCGATCAGGAAGGCGTCCACGACGCCCATCGCCATCAGCCCGAGGTTCGAGACGATCACGGGCCAGGCGAGGCGCATCAGGCGGGAGAACTCCCGGCGCAGGGGCTCTTCGCGGTCCATGTTCAACCGAGTGCGAACCCCAAGGCGCCCGAGAGCTCGGCCAGCGCCTGCTCGGGCGTGTCGACCTTGATCGTGGTCATCCCGAGCTGTCGCGCCGCCTTGAGGTTCCGGCCGATGTCGTCCAGGAAGACGGCTTGGCGCGGCTCGACGGCGAGCTCGCGGCAGGCGAGCTCGTAGATGCGCGGATCGGGCTTGCGCAGGCCCACGCGGCTCGACTCGACGAAGGCGTCGAAGTGGTCGCGCAGCTCGACGTGGCGGTCGGCGCCGTCGCTCGCCCAGTTGTTGGTGAGCGCGCCGGTGCGCAGCCCGTTCGCGCGGATGCGCCGGATCGCCTCGACCATGCTCGGCCGCAGCTGGCACTCGGCGATGCGCTCCATCATCGTCGCCGCCGAGATCGCGTGGCCCGCCGCCGCACACCTCCGCCTCGAAGTCGCGCTGGAAGTCGGCCATCGCGATCTCGCCGCGCTCGAGGCGCGACCACGCGCCGCCCGCCCCGGTGTCCACCACGACGCGGTTCACCACGCCCGCCGGGATGCCGAGCTCGCGCTCGTAGCGGGCGATCGCGTGCAAGGGCGAATCGATCACCACTCCGCCCAGATCGAAGATCACCGCGTGGAGCCCGCGCATGCCAGCGGACCGTAGCCCCGGGCGGACCGGGTCGCCTCAATCGCGTGCGCGGGTCGGTCGATACGACCCGCATGCTCGACCCTGAGAAGGAGCTCGGTGGGGACATCCCCGTCGTTGCATTGCCGCGCTTGGGCGAGGTGTTGGCCGGGGTGCTCGAGCGCTTCGACTCGCGCCCGCTGCTCGGCGTGGTCGTGATCGACGCGTCGACGCTCGCCTTTCTCGAGGAGAAGTTCGGAGCGGATGCCCGCGCCCAGGGCCTCGCGCGTCTGGGCGGGCTGGTGCGCGCCGTCGCGGATCCCTTCTTCGGCGGCGATGCCCTGGTCGTCGCGGGCGACACCGGCCGGCTCGAGGTCGCGATCGTGGTCTGCCGCGAGGCGCGCGACGGCGCCTTCTTCCGCTCGGAGCTGCCCGGCCTCGCGCGCGCGCTCGAGCGCAGCTTCGCGCTGCGCGGGGCGCGCCTCTTCTATCCCTGGGCGCGCGAGGCGTCGCTGATCGGCGTCGGCTACGCAGCGGGGCTGCGCAACCCCTTCCGCGCCTCGGAGACCCAGCTGCGCGGCATCCTCGCCGAGGCGCGCGCGGAGGCCGAGCTCTCGCGCCGCGTGCAGCAGCGCGAGCGCCGGCACGCCTTCCTCTCGGTGCTGCTCTCGGGGCGCGTGACGTCGGTCTACGAGCCGATCGTGTCGGTCGCCTCGAAGACGGTCTACGGCTACGAGGCGCTCGCGCGCGGGCCCGAGGAGAGCGAGTTCCACTCGCCGCTCGTGCTCTTTGGTACGGCGGAGCGCGAGGGGCTCGTGTTCGAGCTCGACTGCCTGTGCCGCCAGAGCGGCCTCGACGGCGCCTCGGCGCTGCCCGAGGGCACGCGCCTCTTCCTGAACGTGCGGCCGACGGCGATCTACGATCCGCACTTCCGGCCGGGGACGGTGATCCAGACGCTCGAGCGCGCGAACCTCCGGCCCACCGACGTGGTGTTCGAGATCTCGGAGCAGGAGTCGATCGGGAACTTCGCGGCCTTCCGCGAGGTGCGCGACGAGTACCGCAAGCTCGGCTTCCAGTTCGCGCTCGACGACACGGGCGCCGGCTACGCGAGCCTCCACGCGCTGATCGAGCTCGAGCCCGAGTTCATCAAGGTCGACCGCGCGCTGATCACGAACCTCGACACGGATCGCTCGAAGCAGAGCCTCCTGAAGGCGCTCCAGGCCGTGGCCGACGGCATCGGCGCCAAGATCATCGGCGAGGGCCTCGACACGCTCGAGGAGCTCGGCATGCTGGGCGAGCTCGGCATCCCGTTCGGCCAGGGCTGGCTGTTCGGCCGCCCGACTCCGCTCCGGGCAAAGTGAGCCCTAGGCGGGCTCTGCCGCGCGCGCCCGCCGCCAGGTGTCGGCGCTGTAGAGGGCCAGCGCGCTCCAGATGCAGCCGAAGGTGAAGGCGTGCACGCGCGTGAAGGGCTCGCGCCAGGCGAAGACGGCGAGCAGCAACGAGAGCGTCGGCGAGAGGTACTGGAAGAGCCCGAGCGTGGTGAAGCGCAGGCGCTGGGTCGCGCTGGCGAACCAGACCAACGGGAGCGCGGTGATGGGCCCCGCGGCGACGAGCAGCGCGCGCTCCAACGGCGTGCCGGCCCCGAGCGCGCCGCCGGGCGTGCGGACGCCGAACGCGAGCCAGCCGAGCGCGAGCGGCGCGAGCGCCGCGGTCTCCAGCGTGAGGGCCGGGATCGAGCGCACGCGCGTGCGCTTGTGCATCACGCCGTAGAGCGCGAACGAGGCGGCGAGGCTGAGCGAGATCCACGGCAGGCCACCGCGCGCGACGATCATCCCGGTCACACCGACGGCGGCGAGCGCGAGCGCCGCGAGCTGCGGCGTGTGCAGGCGCTCGCGGAAGAGCGCCACGCCGAGCGCTGCGTTGAGGAGGGGGTTCAAGTAGTACCCCAGGCTGGCCTCGACCACGCGTCCGGCCTGCACCGCCCAGATGAAGACGCCCCAGTTCACGGCGATCAAGGCCCCGCTCAGCGCGAGCGCCCGGCGCTCGCCGGAGTCGGCCAGCGCGGCGCGCAGCTCCCCGAGCCGGCCGAGGCTCGCGAGCAGGGCGAGCGTGAAGGCGAGCGACCAGAGCACGCGGTTCGAGAGGACCTCGAGCGGCGGCACGCGCCCGAGCAGCTTCCAATAGGCGGGCAGGAACCCCCACGCGCTGTATGCGGCGAGGGCGAAGAGGGCGCCGGAGAGGGAGACGTGGGGACGTTCGTTTACGAAGTTCACGAGCGGTACGACTCCACGCAGATGCGGAAGCCTGCGCTCGTGAACTTCGTCAACAAACGTCCCCTGCCCCCGCGTCCCTCATCCGCCGGAGTCGGGCGACTCGGCCTCGGGGGACGGAGGCGTCGCGTCGTCGGGGTCGGCGAGCCAGCCCTCGGGCAGCGACACGCGCTGGCGTCCGGCGTGCTTTCCGCGCGGGACGCGCAGGCCAGCGAGCGGGAAGGGCTCGTCGCGGTCCACGGTCGCGAGCGCTTCGGCGAGCTCGGCGAGCGAGCTCGCGCGCACGAGTCGCGGGCGCAGGCGCGCGCCGCCGGGGAAGCACTTCGTGTACCACGTCGCCTGCTTGCGGAAGGATGCGATGCCGCCTCGCTCGCCGAAGCGGCGGGCGAGGAGCTCCGCGTGCTCGAGCAGCACGTCGCACACGCCGCCCAGGGTGGGCGGCGCAGCCGGCTCGCGCCCCTCGAACACGTCCGCCAGCTCGCGGAACAGCCACGGCCGACCGAGACAGCCGCGTCCCACCACGACACCGTCGCAGCCCGTGGCGCGCAGCATGCGCAGCGCGTCCCAGGCCTCGAACACGTCGCCGTTGCCCAGCACGGGGATGCGGGTCACCGCGCGCTTCAGCTCCGCGATGGCCTCCCAGTCCGCCGCTCCGTCGTAGAGCTGTGCGGCGGTGCGCGCGTGCAGGGCCACCCAGGCGCAGCCCTCCTCCTTGGCCGATGCGGCCCGCCTCGAGGAAGGTGTGCACGTGCGCATCCACGCCGATGCGGAACTTCAGCGTGACGGGCACCGCGCCGGCGTGCGCCACGGCCGCGGCGACGATGCGCGCGAGCAGCCGCGGGCGCGCGGGGATCGCGGCGCCGCCGCCCCGGCTGGTCACCTTGCGCACCGGGCAGCCGAAGTTGAGGTCGATGTGGTCGACGTGCCCCTCGCCCACCAGCCAGGCGCACGGCCTCGCCCACGTAGAGCGGGTCCACGCCGTAGAGCTGGAGGCTGCGGGGCTTCTCGTCGGGGGCGAACTCCGCGAGCCGCAGCGTCTTCGCGTTCCCCTCCACCAGCGCGCGCGCCGTGATCATCTCGCTCACGTAGAGCCCGGCGCCGAAGCGGCGGCAGATCGCGCGGAAGGGCGCGTTCGTGACGCCTGCCATCGGCGCGAGCACGACCGGCGGCCAGACGCGCAGCGCGCCGAGCGGAAGCGGCGCGAACTCGCCCGCCCGGGCGGGCGCGACGTCGCGATTCAGCTCGCTGCGCGGGCCGGTCGCCGCTGCGCTCACGGCGTCCGCGTGGTCATGCGGTCGATCGCGTGGACGGGCGCGGAATCGCCGGCCATCAGGTGGCGGATCGCCGCGTAGACGCGCTGCTGCTGCTGCACGCGCGAGAGCCCGGCGAAGGCCGTCGAGCTGACCGCGAGCTCGAAGTGGCCGGGGCTCCCGACGGCGACCTCGACCCGCGCGCCGGGCAGCGCATCCTCGATCGCGCGCGCGAGATCGCGCGCGGTCTCCTCGGGCTCGGGCGGCGGCGAAGAGAGGATGCGGAGTGCCATGGAACGCCTCGGGGGAGGGAGGGGACGCTGGTTGACTAAGTCGCCATCGTGACTAGTCAGCTGAGCTCAGCGTGACTTAGTCAACCAGCGTCCCCGCCGTCAACTTAGTCAACCAGCGTCCCCATCAATAGCGCGGAACGCTCGGATCCACCTCGCGCGACCACGCGTCGATGCCGCCGGTCACGTTCCACACGTTGGTGAAGCCGCGCGCCGCGAAGTGCTGCGCCGCCGAGCGGCTGCGGCCGCCGTGATGGCAGTGGAAGACGAGCAGCGCGCCCTTGTCGAGCTGCTCGAGCTGCGCCAGCGAACGAGGCGTCGAGGAGCCGCGCGCCCTCGATGTGAGCGAGCGCGCGCTCCTCGGGAGTGCGCACGTCCACGAGCGTCATGCGCTCTTCCGACGCGCGCCGCGCGGCGAGCTCGCGCACGTCCATCTCGCGCACCTCCGGCGCGCGCGGCGCATTCGGGTTGTCGATGCGGAAGGCGGGGCCGTCCGCGCCGACCTCGGCGTCGAGCGTGAGCCCGTCCGCGCGCGCGGCCGAGACGGGATCGAGCTCGAGCGCGACGCCGCTCACCTCCAGCGCCAGCGCGCCGGGCTCGGCGGGGCCGAAGTAGAGGCGGTGCTGGAACTGCGGGTCGATGCCGATGTGGAGGGGCCCCGCGGCGCGCCCGGCGAGCTCCTGGAGCGCGCGCGCCGCCGCCGCCGTGATCGCGATCGCCGGCGCGTGGGTCGCCGGGGCCTCGACGCCGAGCGCCCCGTAGAGCGACCCGTCGGCCAGCATCTCCTGCACGATGTCGCAGCCTCCCACGAACTCTCCGCTCACGTAGAGCTGCGGGACGGTCGGCCAGGACGAGTACTGCTTGATCCCCTCGCGGAGCGCGGGGTCGGCCAGCACGTCGACGGTCGCGTACTCGGGCAGCAGGCCGTCCAGGATGCGGCAGACCGTCGCGCTGAAGCCGCAGCGCGGCGCGCCGCGCACGCCCTTCATGAAGAGCACCACGCGGTCGGAGGCGATCAGCCCCTCGATGCGTGCGCGCAGATCCCCAGCGATCTCCATGGACAGCCTCCCCGGACGGCCGAGCGTAGGCCGCCTAGGACTTCGATGCCGACTGGAGGACGACGAGATCACCGAGCACGCGCAGCGCCTCGTCCCGGTGGGGTGCGACGTCGTCGTCGTCGGCGCGGCCGGTGAGCTCGTCGGGGGCAACGCTCGGGGCGACCGCGGCGGTCTGGCCCGTGCTGGCGACGCTCCCGCCCGCGCTCGGCGTGGCGCCCGCCGCGAGCGCGGGCTCGTTGGCGTGCTTGCGCTTGGCGTCCGCCTCGCGCCGCGCGATCAGCGTGGAGAGCTTCACCACGCCCTTCTCGGCGTCGCGCTCGGCCAGGTCCGTGTTGATCTCCTGGAAGAGGTCGTCGCGGGCGACGCGCAAGCGCCGAGCGCCGCATGAGCTCCGCCACCGTGCGGTCGTCGATCGGCGTCCAGCGCGCGCGGCCGAGCGCGGCGTTCGCGCTGCTCGGAGACGAACGACCCCACGCGCTCGGCGGGAAGCGCGTTCTCCTCGGTGCTCTCGCCCACGAGGTCCGGCGTGAGCAGGCTCGGCAGCGGCACGTCGGCGCGCACGCCTTCGTGCTGCGTCGAGGCGCCGCCCGGCCGGAAGAACATCGCCGTGGTCACCTTGAGGGCGCCGAGCGAGCGGCGCTCGACCAGCGTCTGCACGGTGCCCTTGCCGAAGGTCGCGGCGTCGCCCACCACCACGGCGCGGTGGTAGTCCTGCAGCGCGCCCGCCACGATCTCCGAGGCGGACGCCGAGACGCGCGAGGTCAGGATCACGAGCGGTCCCGCCCACCGGATCCCGCCCTCGGGATCGCGCAGCACCTGGCTGCGATACCCCTCCTTCACCTTCACGATGCCGCCTTCCTGGATGAAGAAGCCGGCGATGCGCACGGCGTCCTCGAGCAGCCCGCCGCCGTTCACGGAGAGATCGAGGAGCAGCCCGTCCGCCTTCTCGCGGCGCGCCTGCTCCAGGAGCCGGCGCACGTCGCGCGAGGCCAGGCGGTGGCTCGGGTCGGCGGGGTCGCCGTAGAACTGGGGCAGCTCCAGCACCGCGAGCTTGAGCGTGCGGCCGTCCACCCCCTCGTTGCGGAACTCGAGCTTCGCGGCCTGGTCTTCGAGATCGATCTGGGCGCGCTCGATCGCCACCTTGAAGCGCTGCGGCGGCGACGCTTCGCGGAACACCGTCAGGTGGACGCGCGTGCCCTTCGGGCCGCGGATCATCTTCACGATGTCGTTCAGGGCCATGTCGGCGATGTCGACGGGCTCGCCGCCTTCCTGGGCCACCTCGAGGATCTTGTCGCCCTCGCGCAGCGAGCCCTCCCGGGCCGCGGCGCTGCCGGGGATGATCTGCTGGACGACCGCCGTGCCTTCCTGATCCTGCAGCGCGACGCCGATGCCCTCGAGCGAGAGCTGCATCTGGATGCGGAAGTCCTCGTAGTAGTCGTTCGAGAAGTAGTTCGAGTGCGGATCGAGCGAGGTGGCGAAGGCGTCGAGGTAGGAGGCGAGCAGCTCCTCGGGCGCGAGCTCGCGGGTGCGCTTGGTGCGCAGCTCGAAGCGATGCAGGATGCGCTTCTTCGCCTGCTCGAGCGTCTGCCCGTCGCTCTCGGCGCCGGAGACCTGGAAGTGGACGAGCGAGAGGACGACGCGCTGGCGGTCCGCCTGGGTCGCCGGCCAGCCGCGCTCCTCGGGGTCGAGCACGAGCTCGGCGTTCGGATCGACCGCGTACTTCGGGTCCGTGAGGATCGTGCGCACTTCGGCCTCGAGGGCCGCGGTGCGTGCCAGCACGTCGGCGCGCGTCTGGATCAGGCGCGAGCAGTCGCCGCGCTGGATGTCCGCCGCGGCGCGCACGAGCGCCAGCCGCACCTGCTCGGCTTCGGGGGCGAGGAACAGGATGCGCTGCGGGTCGAGGCGTTGGAGCGTGGTCTCTGCCGCGCGCTCGAACAGCACCGGCTCCGGCGTCCGGTAGCGGATGTGCATCTGCAGCAGCTGCCCCTCGAGTCCGGGCAGGTCGGCGCAGGTGAGATCGGCTTGCGCGGGCAGCGCGCCGGCCGAGAAGGCCAGCGCGACCGAGGCGAGGAGCGCAGCTCCCAGGATGCGTTGCATAGGACGCCCAGAATAACGGAACGGGTCTAGGCGACCTTCTCGGTGCCCGTGAAGGCGAGCTCTTCGGGACGGCATACGAACCGGATCGGCGGAATCACGACCTCGGCTTGAGCGACCGACCCCGCCACCGGGTAGTAGGGGTCCAGCCGGGCATCGCCCCAGGCCGCCGGGTCGAAGGCCCGCAGCGTGGGCCGCACCCGCTCGGCCCGGCTCACGCGGATCTCGGGGTCGAGCTGGACCAGCCGCCAGCCGCGGGGCGTCTCCGCCAGGTTGAGCGTGCCCGAGTACTGGACGTCGGCCGCCGCCAGGGGCTCCGGGTCCTTTCCCTCGAGCAACAGGATGGTGCGCTCCCCGCGCATCACCTCGAGCACGACCGTGTCGTAGGAGCGCTGCCAGCGGATCTCGGCCGGCAGGGCCGGAAAGCCGAAGCCCGTGGCGAGCGCCTCGCCCGCCGCGCGGTTGTCGCAGGCCGCGCCCGTGACGAAGCCGCGCGGCCGCACGCCGCTGCGCGTCTGGGCGCGCGCCTGCACGAGCGAGAAGGGGCCCCAGCTGGACTCCGGACAGCGCCAGGCCTGGATCACGAGCCCCGCCGGGTTGGTCGGATGGAGGCCGGCCGGCACGATCGTCTCGCGCGCAGCCACCGGCATCTCGAAGAACGCCTGCAGCACGGTGACACCCGGGAGCGTCAGCGCGGGTGCATCGAAGGCCGGTAGGCGCGGCCGGTTCGCCTTCAGGTCCTCGAGTCGCGCAGCGCCGACGATCACGCGCGCTCCTCCGGCTTCACGAACTGCGGCATCACCTCCTTGGCGAAGAGCCGCAGGCTCGCGAGCACCTCGCGCTGGGGGACGGTCTCGAGCCCGTTCAACAGGAAGTTCACCCCCGTGACCCCCATCGACTCCCAGCGCCGGATCGCCTCGATGCAGTGCTTGGGGTCGCCGATGCAGAGGCCCTCGGGCGTGCTGCCGGCATCGCCCGGGTTGCCGGCGCCCCCGCCCGCGCTCGTCGGCGCGAGATTCGCGAGCGACTGATAGGCGCGCGTCGGGTACGCCTCGCGTGTCCAGAGCAGGTGCGCATTCGCCACGGTGAAGGTGCCGACGAAGCGCATGCCCGTCTCGGCCGCCTTCTTCGGATCTTCGTGGCAGTAGAGGAAGTTGAGCGTCGCCACCTGGTCGTTCACCACGCTCGAGATCGGGTCGCACTGCTGGATGCGCCGGTGGTACTCCTGCGTGCGGCGCTCCTGCTCCTTGTAGCTGGCCGCGGAGACGCCGAGGCAGCCGATGCCGCGCTCGGCTGCGTCGAGCTCGGTGCCCGGGCTCGTGACCGTGACCCACATCGGCGGATGCGGCTGCTGCACGGGCTTGGGCAGCACCGCGCGCTCGGGCATCGAGAAGCAGCGCCCCTGCCAGCGCGCGTGGCCGGGCGCCCAGAGCACGGGCAGCGCGCGCACGAACTCGTCCCAGGTCTTCTTGGTGTCGTCGGGGTTCACCTCGAAGCCGCCGAGCTCCGTCCAGGTGGAGCTTCGCGCGGTGCCGAACTCGAGGCGCCCACCGGAGAGCAAGTCCAGCGTGGCCGCTCGCTCGGCGACCCGAATCGGGTGGTTCATCTCGGGCACGCACACGACCGCGCCGTGGCCGACGCGGATGCGCTTGGTCTGCATCGCGACGGCGGTGAGGAAGAGCTCGGGCGAGGAGCAGTGCGAGTACTCCTCCAGGAAGTGGTGCTCGACCGCCCAGACCCACTCGAAGCCGAGCTCGTCGGCGAGGCGCGACTGCTCGAGGGCGTTCTCGTAGACCGTCCTCTCGATGCCGCCGACGAACGGCTTCGGCACCGAGAGCTCGAAGAAGATGCCGAACTTCACGTTTCCTCCGGCGCTGTGGCTAGAGTAGGCCGGCCCGAGAGGAGAGCGCATGCCCGGCTTCCGTGGACTGGCCGGCCAGGCTGCGCTCGTGACGGGTGCCGCGAGCGGCATCGGGCGCGCCATCGCGAAGCGCCTGGCGGAGGAGGGCGTCCTCGTCGGCGTGCTCGATCGCGACGCGGCGGGCGCGGAGGCCGCGGCGAAGGAGCTCGAGCGCGCCGGTGGCCGCGCCGTGGCGCTGGCCGCGGACATCACCGACGCGGTTGGCGTCGAGGCCGCGCTCGCGCGCTTCGTCGCCGCGGCCGGGCGCATCGACGCGCTCGTGAACAACGCGGGCTGGGACCGGGCCGCTCCCTTCGCGGAGACGGACGCCAGCCTTTGGCGCCAGGTCGTGGAGATCAATCTGCTCGGCCCCCTTCACGTGACGAAGGCCGCGCTTCCGCACCTGGTCGCGCGCGGTCGCGGCCGCATCGTCAGCATCGCCTCCGACGCCGGGCGCGTGGGATCGTCGGGGGAGGCGGTCTACTCGGCTTGCAAGGGCGGCATCATCTCGTTCTCGAAGTCGCTCGCCCGCGAGCTCGCCAAGACCGGCGTGACCGTGAACGCGATCGCTCCGGGGCCCACCGATACGCCGCTCTTCGCGAGCTTCGATCCCGCCGGCGGTCTGGCGCGCGCTCTCGCGCGCGCCATCCCGCTGGGCCGCCTGGGGCAGCCGGACGACTACCCGGGGCTGGTCGCCTTCCTGCTGTCGGATGACGCGAGCTTCATCACCGGCCAGGTGATCAGCGTCTCCGGCGGCCTCACGATGAGCTGACGGAGTACGCATGAGCTGGCTGCCGGCGTCCGCGCACGGCGCGAACGACTTCGAGCGCACCTTCGGCCTGCGTCCCAACCTGTTCGCCGCGTGGCGCGAGTTCGCGGCGCTGTTCTGGGAGAAGCGCGTCGTCGAGCCCGCGCTCCTCGAGCTGGTGCGGCTGCGCATCGCGCAGATGCACGGGCGCGATCCCCGCGCGCTGCGCCGGATGAGCGAGGCGCGCGACGCGGGCTTCGACGAGTCGCGCGTCGCGCTGCTCGACGCCTGGTGGAGGAGCGAGCGCTTCGATGCGCGCGAGCGCGCCTGCCTGCGCCTCGCCGAGCAGTTCGTGCTCGACCCGCGCGGGATCGACGACGCCGACGCCGCGGCGGTGCGCGCCGAGCTGGGCGACGCGGGGCTCGTCGGCTTCCTGGAGGCCCTCGCGCTCTACGACGGCTTCACGCGCTTCCAGGTGCTGCTCCGCATCGAGCCGGAGGTGTCATGAGCGACCTACGCGTCGCGCTCCCCGAGCCGCTCGGAGAGGACCCCGTCTCCGCCAGCGCGCTCGCCCATCAGCCCGAAGCGCTCGCCGCATTCCAGCGCCTGTACGGAGTGCTCTGGAGCCACGGCGAGGTGGACCTCTACACGAAGGAGCTCGCGCGGCTGCGCAACGCCCGGCTCGTCGGCTGCACGATCTGTCAGGCGATCCGCTTCGAGGGCCCGCGGCGCGAGGGACTCTCCGAGGAGGTGATCGCCCAGCTCCGCGACCCCGAGCGCTCGTCGCTCGGGCCCCGCGAGCGCGCGGTAGTGCGGCTCGTGGACACGATGCTCGGCGACCCGCGCGCGCTCGACGACGCGCAGCGCGAGGAGCTCCTCGCGCACTTCACGCCGGCGCAGCTGGTCGAGCTCAGCGCCGGGATCGCCCTCTTCATGGGCTTCTCGAAGCTCGCCGTCGCGCTCGGCGGGCTTCCCGAGTCGCTCCCGCCCTTCGAGCAGCCGACGCCCGGAGCGGGCCCCGAGAATCGAAATTTCGGGGTCTGACCCCGGAATTCCGATTCTTCAGCGCGCCGGCAGGTAGCGCTGCGCGCGCATCGCCTCGAGGTGCTCGACCACGCACTCCTCACTGTCGATGCAGTCGCCGAAGCCGAGCTTGCGCGCCTTGATGCTGGACACCAGCGCCGGCACCGGGAAGGGCGCGGGCGCCGCCCAGATCGCATCGGCGTACTGCCAGGAGAGGCCGATCAGCGCGTCGAGGTCGGCGACGCGCAACCCCTCGCGCGCGGCGATCCGGCGCCAGAGCCCGGCGTGCTTGGGCATCTCCTCGCTCGGGCGCAGCGGCGCGGGCTCGCCCAGGGGCATGCCGAAGGTCGCGGCGAGCCGCTCGAAGAGCGTGCGCCACACGACGACGTCGCCGTTGGTCAGGTTGATCGCCTCGCCGTGCGCGCGCGGCTCGCGCCAGCTCCACTCGACGGCCGCGGCGACGAGGCGCGCGTCGGTGCACTCCGTCAACAGATTCGCGTGGCCCGGATACCCGAGCGGCCGCCCGAGCTCGCGCAGGATCACGGCGTAGGCCCCGAGCGCGGCGACCGGGTTCATCGCACTCCCCACCGCGACCCCGAGCACGACCTGCGGGCGGAAGATCGTCGTCTGGAAGCCAGCAGCCCGCGCGCGCGCCTCGAGCAGATCCTGCTGGGGGAAGTAGAAGTTCAAGTGGTCGCGGCGGGCGTCGTGCTCGCGGGCCGGCACGCGCATCGGGCGCCCGGTGTGGGCGCCGTAGGCCTTCGTGCCCTGGAGCAGCGAGACGTGGGCGAGGGGCGCGCCCGTGAGCGCGTCGAGCAGGCTCGCGAGCATCGCCGCGTTCACGTCCACGTGGTCCTGCGTGAGCCAGCCCGCGACCAGCTCGGGGCGCTCGTAGAGCGCCGCGTAGACGAGGTGGGTCGCGTCGCGGTGTTCGGCCAGCGCGCGCGCGGTCGCCTCGCGGTCGCGCAGGTCGCAGCGCACCCAGGTGGCGTTCGGGGCAAAGTCGGCCGCGCGCCGCGAGAGGCCCACCACCTCGATATCCGGGCGGCCGGCGAAGCGCTCGACCACCGCGCGCCCGATCACGCCGAGCGCACCCGCCACCACGAGCTTCTGCGTCACGCCGCGAGCGTAACGGGGACGTTCCTACTTGGTAGTGACTTACAGGGACACTCCTGGCTCCAGGAGTGTCCCTGTAAGTCACTACCAAGTAGGAACGTCCCCTAGTACCGGTAGTGCTCCGCCTTGTACGGGCCGTCCACCGAGATGTCGAGGTACTTCGCCTGGGACGGCGTGAGCCGGGTGAGCTTCACGCCCAGGTGCTCGAGGTGCAGGCGCGCCACCTCCTCGTCGAGCTGCTTGGGCAGCACGTAGACCTTCTTCTCGTAGCTCGCCGCGTTCGCGTGCAGGTCGAGCTGCGCCAGCACCTGGTTGGTGAAGGAGGCCGACATCACGAAGCTCGGGTGGCCGGTCGCGCAGCCGAGATTCAAGAGCCGCCCCTCGGCGAGCACCAGGATGCTCTTCCCGTTCGGGAACACCCACTCGTCGTACTGGGGCTTGATCTGGATGCGCTGGATGCCGGGCACCGCCTTCAGCCCGGCCATGTCGATCTCGTTGTCGAAGTGCCCGATGTTGCCGACGATCGCCTTGTCCTTCATGCGCGACATGTCCTCGGCGGCGATCACGTGGGCGTTGCCCGTCGCGGTGATGAAGAGGTCGGCGCTCTCGAGCACCTCGTCGAGCGTGGTGACCTGATAACCCTCCATGGCCGCCTGCAGCGCGCAGATCGGGTCGATCTCGGTGATCACCACGCGGCAGCCCTGTCCGCGCAGGGCCTGGGCGCAGCCCTTGCCCACCTCGCCGAAGCCGCACACCACGGCGACCTTCCCGCCGAGCATCACGTCGGTGGCGCGCATCAGGCCGTCGGGCAGCGAGTGCCGACAGCCGTAGATGTTGTCGAACTTCGACTTGGTGACCGAGTCGTTGACGTTGATGGCCGGGAAGAGCAGGCTGCCCGCGCGCTCCATCTGGTAGAGGCGGTGTACGCCGGTCGTGGTCTCCTCGGAGACGCCGCGCACGCGCGGCGCGATGCGGCCCCACAGGCCCGGATCGCTGCGCTGCAGGCTGCGGAACAGCTCGAGCACGACGCCCCACTCCTCGGAGTCGACGCGCGCGTCGAACTCGGGAATGCGGCCGGCGCGCTCGAACTCGAGGCCCTTGTGCAGGGCGAGCGTGGCGTCGCCGCCGTCGTCGACGAGCTGGTCGGGGCCGCGGCCGTCGGGCCAGACGAGCGCCGCGGCGGTGCACCACCAGTACTCCTCCAGCGTCTCGCCCTTCCAGGCGTAGACCGGCGTGCCCTTCGGCTGCTCGGGCGTGCCCTCGGGACCGACCACGACGGCGGCGGCGGCGGAGTCCTGGGTCGAGAAGATGTTGCAGCTCACCCAGCGCACGTCGGCGCCGAGCGCGGTGAGCGTCTCGATCAGGACCGCGGTCTGCACCGTCATGTGCAGGCTGCCCATGATGCGCACGCCGTGGAGCGGTTTCTTCGCGGCGTGGCGCCGGCGCAGCTCCATCAGGCCCGGCATCTCGTGCTCGGCGAGGCGGATCTCCTTCCGGCCGAGCTCGTGGAGCGAGAGGTCCTTGACCTTGAACGGGGGAATGGCGGTCGGCATGGGCTGCCTCCTGGGCATCCATCAGTGCATCCGGATGGATTGGAAGTGACGGCGGAAGCTATAGAAAACGCTCCAGCGCGCTAGAGCCGCCTGCCATACCCTCGCCAGGATGCCGGCCTCCGAAGCCGCCAAAGCCCCCGGACGGGTCGTCCCGCGCGACGCCGCGGCTCTCGTGCTCTGCCGCCGGGATCAAGGCGAGCCCCAGATCCTGCTCGGCCGCCGGCATGGCGGACTCGCCTTCATGCCCAACCTCTACGTTTTCCCGGGCGGCCGTGTGGACCCCGCCGACGCCCGCGCCGCTCGCGCTACGGACCTCCGGCCGGAAGTTCTCGCCAAGCTCGTGCGCGGCGCCACGCCGGCGCGCGCCCGCGCGCTCGCCCTGGCCGCGATCCGCGAGACCTACGAGGAGGCCGGCCTTCTGGTCGGGGCGCGCACGGCGGCTCCGCCTCGCAGCCGGTCCGAGACCTGGGCCGCGTTCTTCCGGAACGGCATCGTGCCGGCCCTGCACGGCCTGGACTTCATCGCGCGCGCGATCACCCCGCCCGGAAACCCACGCCGCTTCGACACGCGCTTCTTCCTGGCGGACGCCTCGCACGCGCATGCGCCGGATGCCCTGGGCGGCTCCGGCGAGCTCCTCGATCTGCGCTGGGTGGCGCTCTCGAAGACCCGCGAGCTCCCTCTGCCCGAGGCGACCGTGATGGTGATCGGCGAGGTCGAGAAGCGCGTGGCCGCCCGGGACCCGGCTGCGCTCCCCGTCCCATTCGCGCGCTTCACGCGCGGCGGCGTTCGTCTCGAGCAGCTCTAGGGCGCGGCGGGGTTGGGACGGTCGTGGGACGGTCGGGGACGCTGGTTGACTAAGTGTTGACCTCGCGGGGAACGCGAGGCTCAACCAGCGTCCCCGGCGGCTCGCCTAGCCGTAGCGCAGGCCGGTCAGCTCCTCGCTGATCGCCCAGAGCCGCTGCGCCGTCGGGTCGTCGCGGCAGTGCGCGGCGGGCTCGCGCGGCTTGCAGTCCACGTAGTAGGCGCCGCTGCGGCCCGCGGCCTCTGGCGCCGTCGCCGCATAGACGGACGTGCGCGCGCCCTGCTCGGGCGTCTTCATGAACAGCATCACGACGCGGTGGACCAGGTCCCAGACGGGGCCGTTGCCGCGCCCGAGGTTCGTCGCGACGCCGCCCGGGTGCACGCAGCAGATCGTCAGCTCTGGGCCGGCCACGCGGCGCGCGAGCTCGCGCGTGAAGTGGATGTTCGCGCTCTTCGACTTCCCGTAGACGCGGAACGGCTTGAACTCGCGCCGGCTGTGCAGGTCGTCGAGGTCGAGCGCCCCGAAGCGATGCGCCTCGCTCGCCACCGAGACGATGCGCGCGCCCCGCGCCGCCCGGAGCTTCGGCAACAGGAGCCCGGTCAGGTGGAAGTAGCCGAGGTGGTTGATGGCGAAGGTCGACTCGAAGCCGTCCGGCGTCTCGCTCCGGCGCAGGAGCGTGACGCCGTGGTTGTTGATCAGGACGTCCAGCCGATCGAGGCGGCGCGAGAGCTCTTCGCCGACGCGGCGGACCTCGGCCTGGCTCGCGAAGTCGCCGAGCACGACCTCCGGCGCGGCGCTCGGCACCGCCGCGCGCAGCGCTGCGACGGTCTCCTGCGCCCGCTCGGCGCTCCGCCCGACCAGATAGAGCCGCGCGCCTTGCGCCGCGAGCGCGAGCGCGGTCGCACGGCCGATCCCCGAGGTCGCCCCGGTGACGACGACGGTCTTGCCGTCGAGCGCGCCCATCGGCTGCCTAGTTCACCGCCCGCGGCTCGCCCAGCCCGAAGGGCGCGATCTGCGCGTCGAAGGGCTCCGCGCCCACGGCCATCATGCGGTAGCTCCCGCGCATGCTCCCGACCGGGGTCGTGAGCGGACAGCCCGAGGTGTACTCGAAGGCCTGGCCCGGCTCGAGGACCGGCTGCTCGCCGACCACGCCGGGCCCACGCACCTCCTGCTCCTTGCCGTCGCCGTCGGTGATGATCCAGTGCCGCGAGATCAGCTGGGCGACGCTCTCGCCCTCGTTGGCGATGCGCACGTGGTAGGCGAAGAACCACTGGCCCTCTTCGGGGCTCGAGCGCTCGGGCACGAAGCGCGACTGCACCGTCACCCGGATTCCCCGCGTCACCGTTTCTGACTGGAACAAGCGTCACTCCATCCGCCACACGCTCGAGCGCGAGAGCACGAGAGCGATCAGGCCGAGCATCGCGACGCCCTGCACGAGCACGGCGCGCGACGGCCCGAGCGCATCGCCGAGCGCGCCGGAGAGTAGGGCCCCGATCGGGCCCGAGGCCACCATCGCGAGCTGGTGCACCGCGAGGATGCGCGCGCGCTCGGCGGCGGGCGCGCGCTCCTGGAAGAGCGCGCGCCCGGTCGTCATGAAGACGCCGCCGGCCAGGCCCCACACGAAGGTCAGCGCCACCAGCGCCTCGAAGCGGATTTCGAGCCCCGCACCGATCACGGTCAAGGCGCCCGCGCAGAGCGAGAGCACGAGGGCGGCGCCCTTGCGGCGGATGCCGCGCAGGAAGAGCCAGGCGGAGGCGAAGATCGTCCCGAGCGGGAAGGCGAAGAGCAGGAGCCCGATCTCGCTCACGCCTCCCCCGTAGAGATCGCGCACCATCACCGGGAAGAGCACGTTGTAGACGCCGCTGAAGAAGAGGCCGACGCCCGCGACCAGCGGCCAGATCGCGCGCAAGGGGCTCGCCCATACGAAGCGCGCGCCCGCCAGGAGCTCCGCCGCGCGCAGCGGCGCGCGCGGAGGGCGCGGCACGCCGCCGCTCGCGGGCCCTGGCAGCCCCGCGCAGAACAGGGCTCCGACGGCGATGCAGAGTCCCTGCGCGACGAGCGCGCGCGCTCCGCCGATCGCGTCCGCCTCGCGCGCCACCAGCATGCCGGCGCCCTGCACGAAGAACTGCACGGTGATCACGCCTGCGACGGCGCGCGTGAGGGTGCCCCCGGCCACGCGCGAGAGCAGGCTGTCGCGCGACGGGTTCGCGAAGCCGTTCACGAGCCCGCCCGCGAGCGCGCACGCGATCAGCAGCGAGAAGTCGAGGCGCGGTCCACCGAAGGCGAGCGCGAGGGCGAGCGGAGGAAGCAGCGAGACCGCGTGCAGCGCGGCGAGCAGCTTGCGCGCGTCGACGCGGTCGGCGACCGCGCCGCCGAACGGCAGCAGCAGCATGCTCGGCAGCATGGTCGCCATCTGCACCACGCCGGTGCGCGTGGCGCTCTCCTGCAGCACGTTCACCACCAGCCAGGGCAGGAGCACCTGCTGCATGCCCCACGCGCCGAACCAGGAGGCCACGCCCGCGAGCAGCCACGCGTAGCCGCGATCGAAGCGCTCGGGCGATGCCATGAGCGCGGGATCATCGCCGACTGCGCCAGCGCGATACAGTGGGTCTGGGTCGGCACGCGGAGGCGCCATGAAGATCGGTCTGCAGATCCCCAGCTTCACCTGGCCCGGAGGCCCGGCGCAGCTCGCGCCCACGCTGCGCGACATCGCGCAGACCGCCGATCAGGGCGGCCTCGCGAGCCTCTGGGTGATGGACCACTTCTTCCAGATCCCGCCGGTGGGCGCCGCCGAGCTCGAGATGCTCGAGGGCTACAGCGCGCTCTCCTATCTCGCCGGCATCACCGAGCGCGCGACGCTCGGGACGATGGTCACGGGCGTCACCTATCGCCACCCGGGCGTGCTGGTGAAGACCGTCTCGACACTCGACGTGCTCTCGCGCGGGCGCGCGGTCCTGGGCATCGGCGCCGCCTGGTTCGAGCGCGAGCACCGCGGCCTGGGCGTGCCCTTCCCGCCGCTGAAGGAGCGCTTCGAGCGCCTCGAGGAAGCGCTGCGCATCGCGCACCAGATGTGGTCCGGGAAGGTCGGGCCCTTCGCAGGCGAGCACTACCAGCTCGCCGAGACGCTCTGCCTGCCGCAGCCCATCGCGCGCCCGCATCCGCCGATCCTGATCGGGGGCATGGGCGAGCAGCGCACGCTGAAGCTGGTCGCGCAGTACGCCGACGCCTGCAATCTATTCACCTACGGCGGCCTCGAGCTCCTCCGCCACAAGCTCGACGTGCTCGCGCGGCACTGCGACAAGCTGGGCCGCGACTACGCCCGCATCGAAAAGACGAGCCTCGCGACGCTCGAGATCGCGGACGACGACGCCTCGGTGGAGGCCGCGATCCGAGTGTGCCGAGACCTCGCGGCCGCCGGCATTCAGCACGCCATCTTCAACCTGCGCAACGTCCACGAGGTGTGGCCGGTCGAGGTGCTGGCCAAGGAAGTGCTGCCGGCCGTGCGCGGCCTCTGACTAGGAGTCTGAGGACGCGCGAACACTAGGAGGCGTCCGCGCCGCCCTCCGGCGGCCGCGTGTCCGACGGGCGCGCGTCGCTCCCCGCGCCGTTCGGCCCGAGCGGCTGGCCCTCGGGCCCGCCCTGCTGGCGGAAGCGCCGGTTGCGTCCGCCGCGGCGCCGGCCGCGCCGGCGGCGACGGCGGCCCTGTCCATCCTGCCAGGGCGCTCCGTCCGGTCGCGCTGCGCCCTCGCGCGCCTCGCCGTTGCCGCTGAAGGTGCCCGGCTGAGCGGAGAGCTCTGCAGCCACCTCGTCGGTGCTGAGCCGCTCGAAGCGCTGCGGGTCGAAGCGTTGTGCGTCGGGGCGCGGGCCGTCGAAGCCAGGTCGGCCCTCTGCGAAGCGCGCGCGGCCGCGGCGCCGGCGCCGGTTGTTGTTGTGCCCGCGGCGCCCCTGCTGCTTGTTGCGGCCGCGCCCGCGCCGCCGCTCCTCTCCGCGCGGCGGGGCGAGCGGCTCCCAGAAGCTGTCGGGGCGGTCGGCTTGACCGCGGCAGCGGTCGCACATCTGGCAGGGCTCGCCGCCCTCCTCGCCGAAGTACTCGCGCAGGAACCAGGCGCGGCAGGCCGTGCCGTTCGCGTACTCCGAGACCGCGTCGAGGCGCCGCGCGTCCTGCGTGCGCAGCGTGTCGAACTGGCCGGCCAGCTCGCGCGCGCGGGGCTCGAACTCGGCGAGCGGCACGACCACGTAGACCGCTTCGGTGTCCCACTTCACGAGCTCGGCCTCTTCGAGCAGAGCGAGCAACGCGGTGGTGGTGCGCGCGCCGAGCTCGGCGGAGAGCGCGAGCGCCGCCACGCTCGGCACCTTGTCCTCCTTCGCCCAGGCCGCGAGCGCCGCGCCCAGCCGGAAGAGCTGCTCGGGCCGCACGCGGCTGCGCGAGAGCAGCGCTTCGTGGATGGCACGGTCGTCGGACGAGTAGAGCATGATGCAGTTCGCGCGGCGGCCGTCGCGGCCCGCACGGCCGGCCTCCTGCACGTACTGCTCGAGCGAGGCGGGCGCCTGGTAGTGCATCACGTAGCGGATGTCGGGCTTGTCGATGCCGAGCCCGAAGGCGTTGGTCGCCACCATCACGGTGCGGCGGCCGCGCTGCATGAAGGCCTCTTGGTTCTTCACGCGCTCGCCCGCGCTCATCTTCCCGTGGTAGCGGTGGGAGGGCACGCCGAAGCGCTGCAGCACGGTGTAGAGCTCGTCCACGTCGCGCGTGGTCGAGCAGTAGATGATGCCGGGGCGCCGCACGCGCAGCGCGAGCCTCGCCAGCGCGCGCAGGCGCGCGCCGCTCGAGCAGTGCAGTACGTCGAAGGCGAGGTTCGAGCGGTGGGGCGAGGTCGCGACGATGCGCGGGCTGCGCATCCCCACGAAGCGCTGGATGGCGAGACGCACCTTCTCGGTGGCGGTGGCGGTGAGCGCGAGCACCGGCGGCGCGCCGAGCGCCTTCAGGCGCTCGCCGATCTGGAGGTAGGCGGGGCGGAAGTCGTAGCCCCACTCGGAGATGCAGTGCGCCTCGTCCACCGCCGCGAGCGAGATGCCGCCGCGCGCCAGCGCCGGGGCGGCGTCGGCGGAGCCGAGCGTCTCGGGCGTGGTCATCACGAGCAGGCGCTCGCCGCGCGCGATGTCGTCCAGCACGCGCTGGCGCTCCTTCCCGCGCACCGTGCCATCGAGCTTCACGCAGGGCACGCCGAGCCGGCGCATCTTCTCGTACTGATCCTTCATCAGCGCGAGGAGCGGCGAGATCACGAGCACCGGGCGCTCGAGGATCATCGAGGGAATCTGGTAACAGGCGCTCTTGCCGAAGCCGGTCGGGAGGACCATCAGCACGTCCTCGCCGCGCAGGAGGGCGTCGATCACCTCCTCCTGCTCGCGATGGAGCGACGCGATGCCGAGCCGATGCGCGGCGCGCTCCATGGCGGCCTTGCGCTGCTCGGGGGTCTCGAGCGGAACCGACCCGACGAAGAGGGGGCCGGCCGAGGCGACGATCTCGTCCTCGAGCGGCTCCTCGTCCTCCTGGGAGAGGGTCTGCGCCAGGGCGTAGAGCTCGTCCTCGCCCTGGTGGTCCTGGGCGACCTCGCGCCGGATCGCCTCGAGCATCTCCTCGTCGATGGGCGAGGTGCGCTCGCCCTCCGGGAGCTCGTCGGCGGCCAGTGCCGGCTCTTGCTCGGCCCCGTTCTCGACGGCGGGAGCCTCGGTCGAGCCCTGGGGATCGGGGGTGTCTTCGGTCGGCGGCTTGGCGCCGCGAGGAGGGCGGCGACGCCGTCCTCCGCTCCGTGTGGAGTCCTTCAATGCGCTTCCTTCGCGCGAGGGTGCCCGCACGGCGCCTGACGCAGCGGCCGGTCGGGGCAGAGCCGGCTGCCGGCTGTGCCTTCGCACCCGCTGCGGGTGGACTCGCGGGGTCCGTCCTGGATGCGCCGCGAAGCAACCGAGGGTTAACGCAGCCGCCGCGACCGCACCACGGGGCTGCCGAAAATAGTTTGAGAGCCCCGGGGGAGCACGGGCGGGCCCCGCAGCGGCTCGTAACGTTCGCCCCGCCGGCTCCCACCCACCCGAAGGGGACCCATGTCGGACGCGATCGCGCTGCCCGAGAACCTGACCACGCTCGCGACGCGCCTCCGCGAGCAGGGGCTCGGGAGCCTGGGCCCGGTGGTCGGCGCGATCGCGCTCGCCGGCAAGGCCATCGCGCGTCGCGTCCAGCGCGCGCGCATCGACGACGTGCTCGGCGCAGCCGGCGCGATCAACGTCCAGGGCGAGGCCCAGCAGAAGCTCGACGTGATCTCGGATGCGCTCCTGCTCCAGTGCCTGCGCGCTTGTCCGACTGCCGCCGTCTACGCGAGCGAGGAGCAGGAGAAGCCGGTGGTGCTGCGCTCGCGCAGCCAAGGCGGCGAGTACGTCGTCCTCGCCGATCCCCTCGACGGCTCCTCCAACATCGACGTCGCGGTCTCGGTGGGGACGATCTTCAGCATCCTGCGCAACGAGCGACCCGACAGCGACACGGCGGCGGCCGTGCTCCAGCCCGGCAGCGCGCAGGTCGCGGCGGGCTACGTGCTCTACGGCACCTCGGTGCTGCTCGTGCTCGCGACGCCGCGCGGGACCGACATGTTCGCGCTCGACCCGGGCCTGGGAGAGTTCGTGCTGGTGCACCCGCAGCTCGCCGTGCCCGCGGAGCACAAGACCTACTCGATCAACGAGGCCTACGTGAACGACTTCGGCCCCGGGCTGCGCGCCTACCTCGACTGGGCGCACGGGGCCGGCTACGGCGCGCGCTACATCGGCTCGATGGTGGCCGACGTGCACCGCACGCTGCTGAAGGGCGGCGTCTTCATCTACCCGGGCACGCGCAAGGCGCCCCAGGGCAAGCTGCGCCTCTTGTACGAGTGCAACCCGATGGCCTACGTGCTCGAGCAGGCGGGCGGCGCCGGTCAGACCGGCAAGGAGCGCATCCTCGACGTGGTCCCCAAGGCGCTGCACGATCGCGTGCCCGCGATCCTGGGCTCGCGCGCCGAGGTGGAGCGCGTCACCCGCCACGGGGCGTGACGCAGGGCCACGGGCCGCCGAGCTAGCCTATCTCGGCGGAGGACTCGGCATGCGGCTCGCCAATCGCCTCGGTCGCGCGGTTCTGCTCGGCCCCGACGGTCGCCAGGGGCTCGACCTCGAGCGCGCGAGCGCTGGTCGCCTCGGCTCGG
Source organism: uncultured delta proteobacterium (assembly GCA_963716275.1). Lineage (GTDB taxonomy): Bacteria > Myxococcota_A > UBA9160 > UBA9160 > UBA6930 > VGRF01. The sequence continues at coordinate 466,399 of CAVQTC010000002.1, forward strand.
ATCCGGCTGGTGCGCTCGCCGGCTTGGATGCCGTGCGCAAGGCGGCGGATTCCTTCGACTGGTCGCAGGCCACGCCGGTCGATCCCGCGACGCTCGGGCCCTGCTCGCCGCGGCCGCGCGCGGTGTTCGCGATCGGGCTCAACTACCGCGACCACGCCGCCGAGGCGGGCCTCCCCATTCCGAAGGAGCCGATCGTCTTCACCAAGTTCCCGAGCTGCCTGGTCGGGCCGCAGAGCGACGTGATCGTGTTCGGCGACCGCGTGGACTGGGAGGTCGAGCTCGTGGTCGTGATCGGAAAGCTCGCCGAGAACGTCTCCGAGGCGCGCGCCCTCGAATTCGTCGCCGGCTACTGCGTCGGGCAGGACATCTCGGATCGCAAGCTCCAGTTCGCGAGCCAGCCGCCGCAGTTCTCGCTCGGGAAGTCGCGCGCGAGCTTCGGTCCGATCGGCCCCGCGCTCGTCACGCTCGACGAGCTCGCGAGCCCGCTCGACCTCGCGCTCCACTGCGACCTCGACGGCGAGCGCATGCAGACGTCGCGCACGAGCGAGCTGATCTTCGGCGTGCCCGAGCTGATCGCCTATCTGTCGCGCCACTGCGAGCTCGCGCCGGGCGACTTGATCTTCACGGGCACGCCGGGCGGCGTGGGCTCGGCGCGCAAGCGCTATCTCAAGCCCGGCGAGACGATCCACTCCGAGATCGAGGGCCTGGGCCGCCTGCGCAACCGCTGCGTCGCTCCGCCCGGCTGAGGAGCATGCGCGTGCTCGTCGCGGGCGCCGGCTACGTGGGCCGGGCGCTCGCGCAGCGTCTGGCCGGGGCCGGCCACGAGGTACTCGCGCTGCGGCGCACGCCCACGCCCGACGCCGCCGGGGTCCGTTGGCTCGCGGCCGACGTGGCCGCGCTGCCGGACGCTGCGTTGCGCGAGCTCGAGGGAGTCGAGGCGCTGGTCTACTCGGTCGCCGCGGATCGCCGCGACGAAGCGCCCTACCGGCGCGCCTACGTGGACGGCGTCGCGGCGCTCCTTTCGCGGCTCCGCGCGCGCACGTCGCTCGCCCGAACGGTCTATGCGTCGAGCACCTCGGTCTACGCCCAGGACGACGGGAGCTGGGTCGACGAGAGCTCGCCCACGGAGCCGCGCTCGTTCGCCGGTCGTCTCGTGCTGGAGGGCGAGGCCGCTGCGCGCGCGGCGGGCGGCGCGAGCGTCGTGGCGCTCCGCCTGGGCGGCCTCTACGGCCCAGGCCGCGCCGCGCTGATCGAGCGCGTGCGCGGCGGCGAGGAGGCGCTGCCCGCGGTGCCGCACTACACGAATCGCATCCACCGCGACGATGCAGCGGCTGCGATCGCGCACCTGCTCGAGCTCCCGAGCTCGCCGCCCTGTGTGCTGGGCGTGGACTGCGAGCCGGCCGAGCGCGGGGAGGTGATCCGCTGGCTCGCAGAGCGCACCGGGGCGCCGGCGCCGCGGGGCAGGACCGATCCCGGTGCTCCGCCGACGGGCAAGCGCTGCAAGAGCGATCTCCTGCGCGCGAGCGGCTTCCGCTTCCGCTACCCGACGTTCCGCGAGGGCTACGGCGCGCTGCTCGGCCCCTCGATCGGGGACGCTGGTCGACTAAGTCAGGGACGGGAGGCCACAGACGAAGCCGTGGTGACTTAGTCGACACTTCGTCAACCAGCGTCCCTGTCGCGACAGCTACGTTTGCGCCGCATGCCCTCGACCGACCTCGCGGAGCTCCGGCGCGCCTTCGCGGAGTCGCTGCGCGAGAAGCAAGCGCTCACCAACGAGCGGGTCGTGAACGCCTTCGCGAGCGTCTGGCGCGAGGCCTTCGTGGGGCCGGGCCCCTGGCTCACCCTGCCGGACTCGGCGGGCTACCGCTCGACGCCCGACGCGGACCCGCGCCATCTCTACGTCGACGTGGCGGTCGCCCTCGACCCGGCGCGCATGCTCAACAACGGGAGCCCGGGCTTTCTCGCCCGTGTGATCGAAGCGCTCGAGGTGCGCGAGGGAGAGACCGTCGCCCATGTGGGCTGCTCGACCGGCTACTACAGTGCGATCTTCGCGGAGACCGTGGGCCCGCGCGGCCGCGTGATCGCGGTCGAGCTCGCCCCCGACCTGGTGGCGCGAGCGCGCCATTGTCTCGCGCACTGGAAGAACGTCGAGGTGCGGCACGCCGACGGCGTGGGCGAGCCCCGCGAGCCCGTCGACGTGCTCTTCGTGCAGGCCGGCGTCACCCACCCGCAGCCGCGCTGGCTCGAGGCGCTGCCCGTCGGTGGCCGCCTCGGTCTCGCCCTCACGGCGATTCGCCCGCCCTCGCGCATCCGCCGCATCGTGCGCGATCACGCCGGCTGGATCCTGATCGCCAAGCGCAGCGCGCGCGGCTTCCGCGCGCGCTTCCTCGAGACCGTCGGCGTGCAAGCGATGCTCGGCGGGCGCGACGCGCGCATCCAGGAGCGCCTGCGCAAGGCCTACGAGGCCGAGCGCGGCTCCCGCCCGCCGGTCGCCTCGCTGCGCATCGACGCGCACGCTCCCGAGCCGGCCTGCTGGCTCCACGAGGCGAGCTTCTGCCTCTCGACGCGGGAGCTGGACGGGGACGCTGGTTGACTAAGTGTCGACCTCGCGGGGAGTTCCCCGCGAGGTCAACACTTAGTCAACCAGCGTCCCACACGCGCGCCTGCCCGGCGCCGCCCTCACTCGCCCGGGGCGAACTTCTCGAACCGGGTCTTCTCCTGCGCCTTCATGTAGGCATCGCGGCCGTTGATCTTGCCGGCCTGGGCGAGAGCGAAGAGCGCGTCGTCCATCGCCTGCATGCCCTCGTTCTTCCCGCCCTGGATCACCGACGCGAGCATCTGGATGTTGCCCTCGCGGATCAGGTTCGGAAGCCCCTGCGTGCGCAGCAGGATCTCGTGCACCGCCACGCGGCCTTTGCCATCGGCGGTGGGGAGCAAGAGCTGCGCCACCACGGCGGCCAGCGACTCCGAGAGCGAGAGGCGCACCTGGGGCTGCTCGTTGGCGGGGAAGGCGTCGATGATGCGATCGATCGTCTTGGCGGCGCTGTTGGTGTGCAGCGTGCCGAACACCAGCATGCCCATCTCGGCCGCGGTGATCGCCAGCGCGATCGTCTCGCGATCGCGCATCTCGCCCACCAGCACGACGTCGGCGTCCTGGCGCACCGCGGCGCGCAGCGCCGGCGCGAAGCCTTTCGTGTGATAGCCGACCTCGCGATGCGAGACGACCGCCTCGCGGTTCGCGTGCACGAACTCGATCGGATCCTCGATCGTCACGATGTGCCCGGCGCGCTCGCGATTGATCTTGTCGACGATCGCGGCGAGCGTGGTCGACTTGCCCGAGCCGGTCGGCCCGGTCACCACCACGAGCCCTTGGCGCAGGCTCGCCAGCCGCTGCACGGCGGCGGGCAGCGCGAGCTCCTCCGCGGAGAGGATCTTCTCCGGGATGATGCGGAACACGGCCCCAGCGCCGTTCTGCTGCACGAAGTAGTTGGCGCGGAAGCGCGCGACGCCCTCCAGACCGTAGGCGAAGTCGAGGTCGCGGCTGCCCTCGTAGTCCTGCCAGCGGTGCGGCGCGACCACCGAGCGCATCAGCTCGCGCACGCGCTCGTCGCTCAGCACGCCCCAGTCGGCGACCTCGGAGAGCTCGCCGTTCACGCGGATGCGCGGGACGAGCCCCGCCACCAGGTGCAGGTCCGAGCCCTTGCGCTCCTTCAGCAGCATGAGCAGGCGGTCGAGCTCGGCCATCGCTACCCCTTGATGCGCTTGGCGTCGTCGGCGTGCTTCAGCGCCTCGTCGCGCGTGATCGTGCCGCTCGCGACGAGCTTGTTGAGCGATTCGTCGAGCAGGTACATGCCCTGGCCGCTGCCCGTCTGCAGGATCGAGAAGATCTGGAAGGTCTTGTTCTCGCGGATCAGGTTGCCGATCGCCTTGTTGTTGACGAGCACCTCGAGCGCCGGCACGCGCCCTTTGCCGTCCTTGCGGGGCACCAGGCGCTGCGAGATCACCGCGCGCAGCGACTCGGAGACCATGTTTCGGATCTGCTCCTGCTGATCCGCCGGGAAGACGCCCACCAGCCGGTTCAACGTGCGGATCGCGCTGTTGGTGTGGAGCGTGCCCAGCACCAGGTGGCCCGTCTCGGCGGCGGTGAGCGCGAGCGAGATCGTCTCGAGGTCGCGCAGCTCACCGATCACGATCACGTCGGGGTCCTCGCGCAGCGCGGCCCGCAGCGCGCGCGCGAAGGAGTCCGTGTGCGGGCCCACGTTGCGCTGGTTCACCACGCAGGCGCGCGAGGGGTGCACGTATTCGACGGGGTCCTCGACCGTGAGGATGTGCTCGGCGCGCTCCTCGTTGATGATGTCGACCAGCGCCGCCAGCGTCGCCGACTTGCCGCAGTTGGCGGGGCCGGTCACCAGCACGAGGCCCTGGTGGAAGTTCGTGAAGCGCGCGAGGTCGGCGGGGAGGCCCAGCCGCTCGAGGCTCGGCACCTTGGCCGGGATGCAGCGGAACACGCCGTCGAGGCCGCGCTGCTGGCGGTAGACGTTCACGCGGAAGCGGCCGAGCTCGGGCACGTCGTACGCGAAGTCGAGCTCGCCGCGCTCCTGGAAGGCCGCCTGCTGCTCGGGGGAGAGCGCCGAGAGGATCAGCCGCTCAGCCGTCGGCGCGTCGATCGGGTCGGCGCCGAGCGTCGTGAACTGGCCGTGCAGCCGGAGCTTGCGCGCCGAGCCGGCGTGGATGTGGACGTCGCTCGCGCCGCGCTCCACGCCCTCGCGCAGGAGATCGTGGAGGCTCGGCCCCGCGCCCGCCGCGGCCGCGGCCGGCGCGGCGCTCGCCGCGGCCGCGGGACGCGCGGCCGGCTTTGCGGCGCTGCGCGGGGCCGGCGTCGCCTCCGGGCGCGCAGCCTTCGCAGGCGCGGCCTCGACCTTCGCTTGCGCGACCTCGGGCACCGGGTCGGCGGCCGCCACCGCCTGGGCCGCCTTCTGCTTCGCGACCAGCTGGTCGCGCGCGCGCAGCACCGTCTTCAGCTGCGCCTCGCTCAGGTAGCCCTTGGCCACCAGCACGGCGCCGATCGGCTCCTTGCCGCCGGTCTCCGCCTGATGGCGCGTGGCGTCCGCCAGCTGCTCGGGCGTGAGCAGCTTCAGGTGGATCGCGATGCGGCCGAGCAGGGGGATCGGGGCTTCCGACATCGCCCCGCTCATCGGACGATCCCGCCCGCGGGCTGAGACCGGGAACGGTTAGATTCCTCCCTCCATGCAGTTCCAGACCGACGACCTGCGCATCCAGGGGCTCCGGCCGCTCCTCCCGCCCGCCATCCTCATGGAGGAGCTACCGCTCTCGGACCGCGCCTCCGAGGTGGTGGCGCGCGGCCGCGAGAGCGTCTCCCGCGTGCTGAACGGGCGCGACGACCGCCTGATGGTGGTGGCGGGCCCCTGCTCGATCCACGACCCCAAGGCCGGCCGCGAGTACGCGGGGCGCCTGGCGAAGGTGGCGGTCGAGTTCGCAGCCGACCTGTGCGTGGTGATGCGCGTCTACTTCGAGAAGCCGCGCACCACGGTGGGCTGGAAGGGCCTGATCAACGACCCGCGCCTGGACGAGAGCTTCGCGATCAACGAGGGCCTGCGCATCGCGCGGCGCTTCCTGCTCGACGTCGCCGAGCTCGGCCTCCCGGCCGGCTGCGAGTTCCTCGACTCGATCATCCCGCAGTTCATCGCCGACTGCGTCTCCTGGGGCGCGATCGGCGCGCGGACCAGCGAGAGCCAGGTGCACCGGGAGCTCGCCTCGGGCCTCTCGATGCCGGTGGGCTTCAAGAACGGCACGGACGGCAACGTGCAGGTGGCCATCGATGCGGTGCGCTCCGCGAAGAACCCGCACCACTTCCTCTCGGTCACCAAGCAGGGCCTGGCAGCGATCGTCGCCACCAAGGGGAACCCCGATACGCACGTGATCCTGCGCGGCGGGGCGCGCGGGCCCAACTACGACGCCGAGAGCATCGCCGCCCTGGCCAGCGCGCTCGACGCCGCGAAGCTCCCGCGCCGGGTGCTCGTGGACTGCTCCCACGGCAACTCGAACAAGGACGCCGCCCGCCAGCCCGAGGTGGCGCGCGACGTGGCGCGCCAGGTGGCCGACGGCCAGCGCGCGATCGTGGGCGTGATGCTCGAGAGCTTCCTCGAGGACGGCCGCCAGGACTACGACAAGGCGAACGGCGTGTTCGGCAAGAGCATCACCGACGCCTGCATGGGCTGGGAGCGCGCGCTGCCGCTGTTCGGCGAGCTCGCGGCGGCCGCCCGGAAGCGCCGCGCCGCTGCGCGCTAGCTCTAGCCCCCGCCCGTGCTCACGGGCTTGTCGGTGGGCGGCGCGTCGACGACGCCGCTCGCGTTCTTCTCCTTGAGGCGGGCGAGCAGCTCCTTGGGGCCCCCCTTCGCGATCACATCGGCGAACTGGGACCGAAAGTTCGACACCAGGCTGATGCCCTCGATCACAACGTCGATCACACGCCACTGGCCTTCGAGCAGCTTCAGCCGGTAGTCGACCATGGAGCCGTCGAACTCGCCGCCCACGATCTTGGTCTGCACGGTGACGTCGCCGTTCGCCTCGCTGCGCGAGCCGACCGTGGCGACGTCCTCCTTCCCGTAGCGCGAGATGCGCGATCCATAGCTCGCGGCCAGGTAGGTCGTGAACTCCTTCACGAACTCGTCCTGCTCGGGCTTCGAGAAGGCGCGCCAGTCGCGCTTCAGCACGAGCTTCGACATGGTGGTGAAGTCGAAGCGCTGCTTCGCGATGTCCTGGATCTTGGTCTTCTTGGCGGCCTCGTCGATACCCTGCGTGCGCAGCACGGCGAGCACGGACTCGATCGTGCTCTTCATCACCGCCTGCGCGTCGGCTCTCGGGTCGGCGGCGACGGCGCCCGCGATCAGCAGCGCGACCGCGGTCGCCAGTGCGCGCCCCAGGCTCTCACGGATTTTCAGCATCGTTCTCCCCCGTTTGCGTCGCCGGCTCGCCGTCGGCCTCGTCGGCTTCGTCGAGGTCGTAAAGCCCCTCGTCTTCCTGGGCGGGCAGGGCCCCCCCGTCGCGCATCGCGCGCTCGCGGTTCTGCAAGTAGGCGTCGCGCACGAAGACGTAGTAGTCGATCGATTCTGCACGGGCCTGGTCGATCTCCTCGAGGAAGCGCGCGCGCGCGTTCACCACTCGGACGACCGAGAGGCCAAAGACATTCGTCCAGGTCGACGGATTCGTGACGATGTCGAAAGGCGCCGCCACGATGTCCCGGACGCAGTTCGGGCCCGCCAGGGGCACCATCACGTAGGGGCCGGCGTTCGCGCCCCAGCGCCCGAAGGTCTGCCCGAAGTCCTCTTCGTTCTTCGGGATGCCCGCCTCGGTCGCGACGTCCACGAGGCCTGCGACGCCGGCGACCGTGTTGGTGACCAGGCGCCCGAGGTCCTGGGCAGCGGCCACGGGCTTGCCCTGCAGGACGTCGTTCAGGAGCGTGCGCGGCACCGTCAGGTTCTCGAAGAAGTTCCCGATCATGATCTGGAAGAGCTCGGGCATGGTGAAGTCCCAGCCCTCGGCCACCGGCTCGAGCAGGTTCTTGTCGACGCCTTCGTTGAAGCTGGAAGATCGGCTGGTTGACTTTGCGGTAGGGATCCGGCCCGTTCGGGGTCGCGCAGGCGAGCGCCCCGAGCGCCGAGGCGACGAGCCCTGCGACGCGGACTCGGGATGCTGGTCACTGCTTGCTTCCTCCGATGTCGCTGCCGTGGACGAGGTCGCCCACCAGTCGCTCGATGCTGAGCGCGCTCTCGGTGTACTGAACCACCCCGCCGTTTTGCAGCAGCTCCTCGTCGGCGCCGGGCTCCAGCGCGATGTACTGGTCCCCCAGCAGGCCCGAGGTGCGGATCGCCGCCGAGGTGTCCTTGGGCAGCGGGTAGCGCGCGTCCACGTCCATCACGACGCGCGCGCGCAGCTCCGGCGTGAGCTCGATACGCTTCACCTTGCCGACCTTCACCCCCGAGATCACCACCGGCGCGCGCGGCACGAGCCCGCCCACCTCGGTGAACTCCGCGGAGAGCTCGAGCCCGCCGGGACCCTGATAATCGATACCCCCCACCTGGAGCGAGAGGTAGGCGAGGGCGGCGAGACCGGCGAGCACGAACAGGCCCACGGCGAGATCCCGCGTCGCGTTGGGTTGCATGGGCTCAGAACCTCCAGAGCGCCGTGACGATGTAGTCGGCGAGCAGGATGCAGACCGAGGCGGTCACCACCGTGGACGTGGTCGAGCGGCTCACCTCGGCGGCGCTGCGCCCGCTGGTGAACCCGCGGTAGGTCGCGACCAAGGCGATCAGAGCGCCGAACACGAGCGCCTTCAGGTTCGTGCCGACCACGTCGGTGTCCCAGTCCACCTGCGCCTCGAGGTTGCTCACGAACACGCCGTGGTCGAGGCCCAGCAGCTGGACCGCGACCAGCCAGGCGCCGAACAGCGCCGAGCAGATGAACAGCGCGTTCAAGAGCGGCATGCAGAACACCATCGAGAGCGCCTTGGGCCCCACCACGAAGCGGATCGGGTCGACGGCCAGCGTGCGCATGCCGTCGAGCTGCTCGGTGGAGTTCATCACCGCGATCTCGGCGGCCATCGCCGAGCCCGCGCGGCCGGTGACGAGCAGGCCGGTCATCACCGGGCCGAGCTCGCGCACCAGCGTGGCGCCCACCACGCCGCCCAGCGACGTCTCGCTGCCGAACACCACGAGCACCCAGTAGAGCTGGAGGCCCAGCACCATGCCGATGGTGAGAGCCGAGGCGCACACCAACGCGAGCGAGAGCACGCCGGTGTCGTAGATCTCGCGCACCAGCCGCCGCAGGAGCCAGAAGGGCGGTCGCGCGATCGCGAGCGCCACGAGCCCCCCGAAGCTCGCAACGCGCCCGAGCTCGAGCAGGAGGCCCCCGGTCCCCGCCCCGAGCCGCTCGATGGCCGCGCGCACGCTAGGCCTCCGCCCGTTCGGCGAAGGTCGCGCCTCGCACGCGCACCGTCCCCTCCGCCTGGTCGCGGTCCACCACCAGCGTGTGCGTTCGGCAGCGCGCGGCGGAGAGCAGGTCCTCGAGCACGGGCCCGAGCCGGGTGGCCAGGGCCGCGTTCGCGGCGAGCTCGAGCGAGAGCGCCTCCCGGCCCGCCGAGACGTTCGCGTCCGCCTTGGCCTTGTTGATCGCGAGCCAGCCGGCGTGCGCCGCCGCAAAGCTCTGGGCGTCGGCGGGCGCTGGCACGCCCTGGAAGTCGCGCTCGTCCGGCCAGGGCGCGCCGTGCACCGAGGCGCAGCCGGTCTCGCTCGCGAACGCCCAGCTCCAGACCTCCTCGGTGATGTAGGGCAGCACCGGCGCGAAGAGCCGCACCAGCACCGAGAGCGCGAGCCGCAGCGTGGCCACCGCCGAGGCGCGTCCCTCGGCGTCGCCCTCGCTGCGCGCGCGCGCCTTCACCAGCTCGAGGTAGGTGTCGGTGAAGCGGCTCCAGAAGAACTGCTCGGTCAGCTCCAGCGCGCGCGCGAACTCCATGCGCTCCTGGGCCGCCGTGGCCTGGCGCACGAGCTCGTGAAGCTCCGCCGCGAAGGCGCGGTCGAGCTCTCGGGCGATGGGGCCCGGCGTCGCGCTCTGGGCGAGCGCGAACTTGCTCGCGTTGAAGATCTTGGTGACGAGGCGCTTCCCCACCCGGAAGACCTGGTCGTCGATCGCCGTGTCGACGCCCAGGCGCGCGCTGCCGGCCCAGTAGCGCACCGCGTCCGCGCCGTGCTGGTCGAGGGGCTCGCGCGGCGTCACCACGTTGCCCTGGCTCTTCGACATCTTCTTGCGGTCGGGATCCAGGATCCAGCCCGACACCGCGATGTGTCGCCAAGGGATGGCGTCTTCGTGGAGCAGCGCCTTCGCGATCGTGTAGAACGCCCAGGTGCGGATGATCTCGTGGGCCTGGGGGCGCAGGTCCGCCGGAAAGAGCCGCGCGTGGCGCGCCGGGTCGAGCAGCCAGTGGCTCCCGATCTGGGGCGTCATCGAGCTCGTGAACCAGGTGTCGAAGATGTCGGCCTCGCCGACGAAGCCCCCCGGCCGGCCGCGCTCTGCCTCGGAGCGGCCCGGCGGCACGTCGCGCATGGGGTCGACGGGCAGCGCCCCCGGGTCCGCCACGATCGGGTGCGCGTAGTCGGGCGCGCCCGCGGCATCCAGCGGATACCAGACGGGAATCGGCACGCCGAAGTAGCGCTGGCGGGAGATGCACCAGTCGAAGGCCAGGTTGCGGGTCCAGTCGTCGAAGCGTTTGCGCATGTGATCGGGATGCCAGGCCACGCGGGCGCCCTTCGCGAGCAGGGCCTCCTTCTTGTCGAGCAGGCGCACGAACCATTGGCGCGTGGGCAGGAACTCGAGCGGGCTCTCGCCCTTCTCGTAGAACTTCACGGGGTGCTCGAGCGGGCGCGGCTCCGCGACGAGCGGCGCGCGCCCGGCGGCGGCGCTCGCGCTCGGCTCGCGCAGCAGCTCCACCACGCGCTTGCGCGCCTGGGCGACCGAGCGACCGGCCAGCTCGGCGTGGGCGCGATTGGCGGCCTCGGCGTCCAGGCTCTCGAAGCCCGGGGCGCCGAAGCGCACCGGCAGGATCCGGCCGTTCTTCCCGATCAGCTGACGCAGCGCGAGCTTGTGGTCGCGCCACCACTCGACATCGGTGGCGTCGCCGAAGGTGCACACCATGACGAGGCCGGTGCCCTTCTCCGGGTCGGCGTGCTCGCTCGCGAAGATGGGCACCCGCACGCGGAACAGCGGCGTGATCGCGCGCTTGCCGAAGAGCGCGCGGTGGCGCGCATCCTCGGGGTGCGCCGTCACTCCGACGCAGGCGCCGAGCAGCTCCGGGCGCGTGGTCGAGACCACGAGCGCGCCGCCACCCTCGACGCCGAACTCGAGCTCGTGGGCGGCGCCGGCGCGCGGCTTGTCCTCTACCTCCGCCTGCGCCACCGCCATCTGGAAGTCGACGTCCCACATGAACGGCGCGTCGCTCGTGTAGACGTGGCCCTTGCGGAAGAGGTCCCAGAACGAGAGCTGGGCGATGCGCCGGCAGTGGGCGTCGATCGTCGCGTACTCCGTGCGCCAGTCCACCGAGAGCCCGACGCGCCGCCAGATCTCGAGGAAGGCGCGCTCGTCCTGGGCGGTGACGCGGGCGCACAGCTCGGTGAAATCTGCCCGCGAGATCGCGCGGGGCGGCTCTCTCTTCTGCTTGGCGCTCGCGGGCTCGAGGGCGAGGGACGCGTCCCTCGGCAGCGTCGGATCACAGCGCACGTGGAACAGGTTCTGGACGCGCCGCTCGGTGGGGACGCCGTTGTCGTCCCAGCCCATCGGGTAGTAGATGTTGCGCCCGCGCATGCGCTGGTAGCGCACCCCGATGTCGGTCTGCGTGAAGCTGAACACGTGGCCCACGTGGAGGGAGCCCGAGACGGTTAAGGGGGGCGTATCCACGACGTAGGTCTCGTCGCGGCCCCGGGCGGGGTCGTAGTGGTAGAGCCCGCTCTTCTGCCACACCTCGTCCCAGCGCCGCTCCGCCTCGGCGACGTCGAAGTGCTTGGGCAGCTGGTCGGGGTCGATGGCGTGCCGCACGGACGTGAGCCTTCTTCCGTCCAAAGTCGCCACACACTAGCGGTGACAGCGCGGGCCGGCAGTCCGAAGTCCGCGGGATTGCGGCACTCTTTGCCCCGTGACGGCGACGGCGGCGCGGCCCTTCGCGACGATTGTGACGGGCATCCCCCGGGCGGGGACCTCGCTCTTGATGCAGGTGCTCGACGCCGGCGGCCTCCCGGCCCTGAGCGACGGAACCCGCCCCCCCGACGCCTTCAACCCGCGCGGCTACCTCGAGCAGCGCGGCGCGCAGCTCGGGGACCCGGTCTGGCTCGCGCGCGCGCGCGGGCGGGCGCTCAAGGTGATCCACGCCGAGCTCGCCGCGCTCGCCGGCGGTACGCCGCTGCGCGTGATCGCGGCGCTGCGCGACCCGCGCGCCGTCGTCGCCTCGCAGGCCGCCATGCGCGGCGAAGCGCTCGACGAGCGCGCGGCCGAGCGCGATGCGCGCGTGCTCGCGGCTCAGCTCGAGGAGGCGCTCGTCGCGCTGGCCGCGCGCCCCGAGGCGCGCGTGCTGCGCGTCGAGACCGCCGCGCTCGTGCGCGAGCCCGCCGTCGAGTGCGCGCGCATCGCGGCCTTTCTCGGCGGCGGCCTGGACGCGGCCGGCATGGCGCGCGCGATTTCGCCCGCGTTGTACGGGAGGACCTGGAGTTACACTGATCCGCCCATGGCCGCTCTCCGCCGCACGCTGGGTCCTCTCGCGCTCGAGGTCGAGCACCGTACGCCGGGCTCGGCCGGCGGACCCACGCTGCGCATCCGGGCCGCCGCGAGCGGCCGCGAGCTCTTGCGCTTCGATTGCTTCGCGCAGGGCGCCCACTGGCACAACGATTCGGACGGGCGCGACGAGATCACGCCGCTCGGGCCGGAGCTCGACGCCATCGACTGGACGCTCGCCGAGCTGCGCCGCGACTTCGCGGGCTACCTGGCGCGGGCCGGCGCGGGCGAAGCGCTGCCGGGCCCGGCCGAGATCGCGGCGGCGCTCGACGCGCTCGAGCCCGCGCTGCGCAATGGCCCCTGCGACTTCGACGCATTGCGCGAGCCGGTGCTGCGCCAGCGCAGCGGCGAGAAGTGGCAGGAGTACGGCCCCGGCGTCCTCCCGCTCTGGGTCGCCGACATGGACTTCGAGATCGCCGATCCGATCCGGCGGCGCTTACAGCGCGCCCTCGACGTCGGCGACCTCGGCTATCCGCTGCACCCGCGCCCGACGCGCGTCCCGGATCTCGCCGCGGCGCGCATGCGCACGCGCTTCGGCTACGACGTGCCGCGCGCGCAGATCGAGCTGGTGAGCGAGGTCGTGCAAGCCATGCACGTCGCGCTCGTCGAGCTCACCAAGCCCGGCGACGGTGCGATCGTGCAGACGCCGATCTATCCGCCCTTTCTGGCCGCACTGAAGGAGCACGGGCGCACGCTCGTCGAGAACCGCCTGCGCGTCGGTGCGCAGGGCTACGAGATCGACTTCGACGCGCTGCGCGCCCAGGCCGCGCGGGCGCGCGTGCTCCTGCTCTGCAATCCGCACAACCCGAGCGGCCGCGCTCTCCGCCGTGCGGAGCTCCTCGCGCTGGCCGAGATCGCGCGCGAGCACGACCTGCTCGTGCTCTCGGACGAGATCCACGCCGACCTCGTCTTCCCGGGCGCGCAGCACATCCCGTTCGCCTCGCTCTCGGCGGATGCCGCGTCGCGCACCGTCACCTTCTATGCAGCCTCGAAGGCCTTCAACATCGCCGGCCTGCGCTGCGCGGTCGCGATCTTCGGCACGCCCGAGCTGAAGCGCCGCTTCAACGCCTTCCCGCGCCACCTGCGCGGCGGCCTCTCCGGCCCGGGCATCCTCGCCACCGAAGCCGCCTGGGATCACGCCGATCCCTGGTTGGCGGACGTGCTCGCCTACCTGCGCGCGAACCGCGACTTCGTGGCGGACTTCGTCGCGCGCGAGCTTCCGGGCGTCGTCCACTTTGCGCCCGAGGCGACCTATCTGGCGTGGCTCGATTGCCGCGCGCTCGCGCTCGAGCCCTCGCCGCACCAGTTCTTCCTGGAGCGCGCGCGCGTCGCCCTCAGCGAAGGGCCCAACTTCGGCGAGGCCGGGCGCGGCTTCGTGCGCCTCAACTTCGCGACCTCGCGCGCGATCCTGACGCGCGCGCTCGAGGCGATGGCGAAAGCGCTCCGCTAGGCGACGCCCGTGACTTTCGGGGACGTTCCTACTTCAGGGTGACTTTCGGGGACACCCCTGCTCCAGGAATGTCCCCACAAGTCACCGCCAAGTAGGAGCGTCCCCGAAAGTCACTCCGCGAGCGGCCGCGCGGCGACGGTGCGCTCGTTCACGACGTCGCCCGTGTTCGACGTCCCCGCCGGCTCGAAGAGCAGTACGTGAGTCTCGACCCGGGCCACGGGCTTGTGATCGACGAGGCGGGGGACGATGCAGAATTCGCCGGGGGCGAGCTCGACGACGCGCTCCCGGAAGTGCAGCTCGAGGCGGCCCGCGAGCACCAGGAAGAGCTCGTCTTCCTGGGCGTGGTGGTGCCAGACGAACTCGCCCTCGAGCTTCACGAGCTTCACCTGCTGGCCGTTCAGCTCGCCGACGATGCGCGGCTGCCAGCGCTCGGAGAAACGCGCGAGGCTCTCGGCGAGGTTCACTTTCTCCACAACACCACCGCGCAGCAGACCACGACCACCGCGTCGATGGCGACCATCGCGGCCAGGATCGGGTCGAAGGCTTGGCGCAGCTGCTGGAAGCCGCCGAGCCCGCCGAGCGCCGGCAGCAGCAGGCTCGCCCACAGCGCCAGACGCCCGGGTCGCCGCAGCCAGAGCCCGAGCGCGAGGTAGACGACGCCCGCGACCGCCATCACGGCCGCGTGGCTGCGCAGCGCGAACTCGGCGAGGTGGGCGACGCCGGTGAAGATCAGCAGCGCCGAGGCCAGGGAGCGAAGGTTGGACATGGTCCTCCTCTCAGGTGGGCGAGCCCACCAGGGTCAGCACGTTGCCGTCCGGATCGCGGAGCTGCGCGAGGACGCCGCCCCACGGCATGCGCTCCGGCGGCGTCAGGAACTCCACGCCGCGCGCGACGAGGGTGCGGTGCGTCGCGTGGATGTCGGCCACAGCGAGCGAGATGCCCACGAAGCGGCCCACGAGCCCGGCGCTCTCCGGATCGTCGGGCGCCGCCCGCTCGAGGGCGAGGTCCGCGCCTGCGGGCGCGAGCTGGGCCCAGCCGAGCTCGTCGCTGCGAAAGGAGAGCGGCATGCCGAGCACGCGCGTGTAGAAGTCGACGGCGCGCTCGAGGTCCGACACGAACACGCGCACGAGCAGCAGCCGGTAGTCCATCGCCCGTCCCCTCGGAGCCAGACCCAAGATGGAGGAAACTCGCCTCGCCGGCGATGGATCGCCCAGCTGCGTTCGCGACCTGCGGCGTAGCACGAGCTACGCCGGCCGCGCGCGGCGGCGAATGCTTCGTTCCCCATCTTGGGGCGGGCTCCTAGCGGCGCAGCTCCCGCATCACGGTCTCGGCGAACAACGTGGCGGGCTCCTTCGTGTCGCGGCCGAAGAACTCGATCACGAAGGCGCTGCAGCCGAGCTTCGCGTGGCGCTCGATGCCGTCGATCACGCGCTCGGGCGTGCCCCAGATGCCGTGGCTCTCGAGCGCAGCGCCCATGTGCCCGCCGTAGACTTTGCTCGCCTTGGCGAGGGCCTCCTTCGCGGCGGCCTCGCTCTCGGCGATCACCACCGTGCACTGCTGCGAGATCTCGAGCGTGGCCGGATCGCGGCCGAGCTCGCCGCAGCGCCGGCGCAGCGCCTCCACCTTCTGGGCGAGCTGGCCCTGGAAGACCGCCATGTTGTTCCAGGTGTCGGCGTACTTCGCGGCGATGCCCATCAGCACGCGCTCGCCACCGCCGCCCACCAGCACGCGCGGCTTCTTCACCGGCTTGGGCTCGCACACCACGTCCTTCACCGAGTATTGCGTCCCGGCGTAGGTGGTGCGCTCCTGCGTCCACATGGCGGTCATGATGGCGAGCGACTCGTCGAGGGCGCGCAGCCGCTCGCGCACGTCCGGGAACTCGCAGCCGTAGCCCTTGAACTCGGCCTCGAACCAGCCCGCGCCGAAGCCCGGAAAGGCGCGGCCGCTCGAGATGTGGTCGAGCGTCGCGATCTGCTTGGCGAGCACCGCGGGATTGCGGAAGAACGGCGGCGTCACCAGCGTCCCGAGCTGCACGCGCTCGGTGATCGCGGCGACCGCGGCGAGCTCGGTCCACGCCTCGAGGATCGGGATCGTCGGCGCGGGCACGCCGTACAGGTGATCGCACACCCAGACCGAGTCGAAGCCCAGCCGATCGAAGGCGAGCGCCGCGTCGCGCGCCTCCGCCCAGCTGCGCTTGATCTGCGGAAGGGTTACGCCGAAGCGGAGTTTCTGGCTCATGGGCGAGAGCTTACGAGGCCGTTTGCGCGCGAATCAACCCGGGCGCCGGGGACGGCCCCCGTCAACTCGGAGGCCGGCTCGACCGATTGGTTGGCATGCCCAAGCCCTCGCAGGACGAGGCCCGCGCGCCCCTCACGCTGGAGGAGCTGCTCGAGCTCCTGATGGCGGCCGGCCGCATTGCGCCCGAGCGTGCCAAGGAGATCGCGGGCCGCGCGACCACGCTGCGCAGCCAGGTGCTGAAGGAGCGCGTGGGCTCGGTGCGCTCCCAGGCCGCCGCGCGCTACGAGGCGTCCCCCGCCGAGCTCGTCGCGACCGCGCGCCTCCAGGACGCGAGCCAGCCCAAGCGCGCGCTCGACGAGGACGTGATCGCCGAGGCGCTCGCCGCGCGCGCCGACGTCCCCTACCTGAAGATCGACCCGGTGCGCGTCAACGCGGACCTGGTGACGAGCACGCTCTCGCGCCCCTTCGCGCGCCGCCACGCCGTGATCCCGGTGGCGAAGGAGGGCGACACGCTCACGATCGCGCTCACCGATCCCTTCGACGGCACGCTGCGGGAGAGCCTCGAGTCGCTGCTGCGCGTGCCGCTCACGTACGTTGTCGCCAGCAAGCGCGACATCGTCGCGATCATCGATCGCGTGTTCGGCTTCCGCTCGAGCGTGACGCGCGCCCAGGAGCAGCTCGGCCCGAGCAGCTCCGCCCAGACCGCTCTCGCGCAGCTCGTGCAGCTGCGCAGCAACGACGAGCTCGCCGGCAACCAGGACGAGCACGTGATCGCGGCGGTGGACTACCTGCTGAACTACGCCTTCGACCAGCGCGCGAGCGACATCCACCTGGAGCCGCGCGACCGCGAGGGCGCGATCCGCTTCCGCATCGACGGCATCCTGCACGAGATCGAGCGCCTGCCGCTGGCCGTGCACGCCGCGGTGGTCTCGCGCATCAAGGTGCTGGCGCGCATGGACATCGCCGAGCGCCGCGCCCCCAGGACGGCCGCATCAAGACGCTGCGCGGCGACAAGCGAGGTGGAGCTGCGCGTCTCGACGCTCCCACGGCCTTCGGCGAGAAGGTCGTGATCCGGATCTTCGACCCGAGGCCCTGATGACCGACCTCGCGAAGCTGGGCTTCACGCCCGACGACCGCGAGCGCTACGAGAAGTGGATCACCTCGCCCTACGGGTCATGGTGCTGGTCACCGGCCCCACGGGCTCGGGCAAGACCACCACGCTCTACTCGATGCTAGCGCATCTGGCCGGCCCCGAGGTGAACGTCATCACCATCGAGGACCCGATCGAGTACGGTGGACCCGGCGTCAACCAGGTGCAGGTCGCAGCGCCAGGTCGAGGTCGACCTTCGCGTCGGGCGCTGCGCGCGATCCTGCGCCAGGACCCCGACATCATCATGGTCGGCGAGATCCGCGACACCGAGACGGCGCGACATCGCCGTCCAGGCCGCGCTCACCGGCCACCTGGTGCTTCAGCACCGTGCACACGAACGACGCCGCGGGCGCGGTCACGCGCCTGGTCGACTCGGCGTGGAGCGCTTCCTGCTCTCCTCGGTGCTGCGCGGCGTGCTGGCCCAGCGCCTGGTGCGCCAGGTGTGCCTCGACTGCTCGGTGGAGGGTGCGCTCACGCCGCTCCAGGTGGAGACGCTCGCGCTGAAGGTCCCCGTCGAGCGCCGCGACCAGCTGCGCGTGCGCTGGGGCGAGGGCTGTCCAAAGTGCCGGCACACGGGCCTGTACGGTCGCTCGGGCGTGTTCGAGCTGCTCGACGTGCAGCGGCGCGTGCGCCAGCTGATCAACGAGGGCAAGGACGCGAACGAGATCGCCTACGCCGCGCGCGTGGAGGGCATGGCGTCGCTGCGCGAGGCCGCGATCCGCAAGCTCGCCGACGGGGCGACCACCTTCGAAGAGGTCGCGCGCCTCACCGCGGACGCCCAGTGAGCAGGGCGGCGGACAAAGAGCTCGCGCTGCTCCTGCGCGCGGGCTACAAGCTCGTCGCGCTCGAGAGCTTCGAGGAGGAGCGCGCCGTGCGCGCCGCGACGCGCGCCGCCGAGGCGACCGAGCGCGCCTTCGTCTCGTGGTCGTTGGCGGCCGGCGTGGACGGGAAGGGAGACGGCGCGGGCTCGCTCGACGCGGCCGTGCGCGCGCTCGAGCGCTTCGAGCAGCCCGCGGTGATCGCGATCCTCGACGCCCACGCCGTGCTCGGCGAGCCGCTCGCATTGCGCCGCCTGCGCGACGCGCTCGCGCGGCTGGGCCAGCGCCGCCAGACGCTCGTGCTGATCGCGCCGGCGCTCGAGCTTCCCCTCGAGCTCGAGCGCGAAGCCGGCCGCCTCGTGCTGCCGCTGCCCACCGCGCCGCGAGATCGACAAGCTGTTCGAGAAGGTGATCGCGGCGACGCCCGGCGCTCAGGCCGCGCCCGAGCTCCTCGACGACTGCGTGCGCGCCGCGCTGGGCCTCACCGGCAACGAGGCGGTGCGCGTGTTCCGCAAGGCGTGGCTCGCCGCGGGCGGGCTCGACGAGCGCGCGGTCGGCATCGTCGTCCGCGAGAAGCAGAAGGCTCTGCGCCGCACGCCGGCGCTCTCCTTCCACGACGCGAGCGACGACCTCTCGGGCGTGGGCGGCCTGGGCGAGCTGAAGCGCTGGCTGCGCGAGCGGCGGCGCGCGTTCGGCGAGGAGGCCCGGAAGTTCGGCCTCCCCGCGCCGCGCGGCCTGCTCCTGCTCGGCGTGCAGGGCTGCGGGAAGTCGCTCTGCGCGAAGGCGGTCGCGAGCGAGTGGCGCTTCCCGCTGCTGCGCCTCGACCTCGCCGCCGCTTTCGGGGGGCCGACCAAGAGCCCCGAGCTCAGCATGCGCGAGGCGATGGCGGTGGCGGAGTCGCTGGCGCCCGCGGTGCTCTGGATCGACGAGATCGAGAAGGGCTTCGCGGCCACGACCAGCGACGCGCGCGCGCCAGCCGCGTGCTCGGCGCCTTCCTCACCTGGCTGGCCGAGAAGCAGGCGCCGGTCTTCGTCGTGGCGACCGCCAACGACGTGACGGCGCTGCCGCCCGGAGCTGCTCCGCCGCGGCCGCTTCGACGAGCTCTTCTTCGTGGACCTGCCCAGCGAGGAGGAGCGCGCCGAGATCCTCGCCATCCATCTGCGCCGCCACGGCCGCGACCCGCTTCACTACCCGCTCGCCGAGCTGGCGCAGCAGGCCGCCCGCCTCTCCGGCGCGGAGCTCGCGCAGGTCATCACCGCCGCCCTCAACAAGGCCTTCGCCGAGCACCGCGAGCTCGCCGAGAACGATCTCGCCAACGCCATCCAGGAGACGGTGCCGCTCTACGAGACCTACGAGGAGCGCATCAAGGAGCTGCGCGACTGGGCGCGCACGCGCGCCCGGCCGGCGACCCTCGACGCCCGCATGGTCGGGCTGTTCGGGACGCGCTCCCGCTAGGAGCCTGACCCCTCGCCCACAGCGCGAGCAGGGCGCGGGCCGCCCGCGAGGACACTGGGCCGGTTCGAGCACAGTCATGCTCGAGCCAGCTCGCTGGCACACGCGTTGCTCTGCGCTCGCGTGCGCCCGCGAACGGGCGACGCGGGCCTGACCGAAAATCGAAATTTCGGGGTCAGACCCCGAAATTTCGATCCTCGGGGAGGAGAGACGTGAAGAAGCTCGTCGCGATCGTGAAGCCGTTCAAGCTCGACGACGCCGTGCGCGCGCTCCAGGCGGTAGGCGTCAGCGGGCTCACCATCAGCGAGGTGCGCGGCTTCGGCCGCCAGAAAGGGCACAGCGAGCTGTACCGCGGGGCCGAGTACGTGGTCGAGTTCCTGCCCAAGATTCGGATCGAGGTCGCGGTCGCCGAGGACCTGGTGGCCAAGGCTTCCCAGGCGCTGGTCGAGGCGAGCCGCACGGGTCGGATCGGCGACGGCAAGATCTTCATCGAGCCCCTCGAGGACGTGGTCCGCATCCGGACCGGAGAGCGGGGGGACGCGGCTCTGAGCTAGCCGCCACCACGCCCCCCTTAAGCGCGGGGCGCGATCGGTCGCAGAGGCCGGCGAGTCCCCGCGCCATGTCGGCCCACTCCAAGCGCAGCGCCTCCGCGCCCGGCCTGCTCGGGTCTTCGGCCACCCTCGCGCTCGTGGCGGCATGCGCGCTCGCCTCCGGGCTCGGCGCGCTCGCGCCGGGGGGCGCCGCCAGTCTCGGCCTCACGCCGAGCGCGCCCAGCGCGCTGGGCCTCCTCGCGCACCCCTTCGTGCACGCGAGCGCCGCCGCCCTGCTCTGGAATCTCCTCTGGCTCGGCGCCGCCGGTCCGCGTCTCGAGGCATCGCTCGGCCGCTCGCTCTTCGCAGGTCTCTTCGCCGCGAGCGCGCTCGCGGGCGCCGCGGCATTCGTCGCCCTGAACGGCGGGCTCGCACAGCCACTCCTGGGAGCGGCCGCGGGTGTGGCGGGCCTGGGCGGCGCTCTGTTCGCTCGTCCGCAGGACCTCGCGCCGCCCGATCCCGCCGAGCTCTTCGTCCGTGAGCCCGCATCGCGCGTGCGCGGGCTCGTCGCGGCGGCAGCCGCCGCACACGCGCTCGTCTGCGTCGCGGTCGGCGATCCGAGCCGCTTCGCGCTCTCGGCGAGCGCGGTGGGCTTCGCGTTCGGCGCACTCGCCGCGCTGGCGCTGCGACGCGCCGGGCTGATCGCCCCCTCGCGCACGCTCGCCCCGGGGCTCGCCGAGGCCGCGCGCGCCTGGCGCAGTGGTGATGCCGCGGGCGCGCGGGATCTCCTGCGCGCCGAGCTCGACGCGGGCGCCGAGGACGCGCTCACGGTGGAGCTCTACGCGCGCACGCTCGCCGGCAAAGGCGGGGCGGGCAGCGACCCGCTCGGCGAGCTCCTCGCTAGCGCCTTGCAGGACGGCCGCCGCGAGCTCGCGCTCGCCCTGTGGCGTGCCGGCGCTCCGCTACCCGAAGGCGCTGCGCGGACCCTGTTCGGCTGGCTCCGGGAGGCAGGTGCGCACGGCGAAGCGCGCCTCGCGCTCCAGACACTCCTCCAGCAGGCCGACCCGGCCGCCAGCGCGAAGCTCGCGCGCGAGCTGCGCCGCGGCGACCCGCTCGGCGCGCTGCGCGCGTCCGAGCGCGCGCTCGCGAGCGGCGAGCTCTCCGAGGTCGAGCGGCGCGCCCTCGAGGATATCGCCGCGGGCGCGCGCAAGGAGGCGGAGGCGAACGGGGTCGTCGTGCTCGATGCCGCGGTGGAGGCGCGCGCGACGCAGATTCGGGCGCGCGTCGCGCCCAGGCAGAGGCCCGAGGCGGCGCCGGAGGAGGCGGCCGCGCCCGCGCAGGCGCCGCCGCCGGCTCCCGACGAGCCGTGGGGCGCGAGTGCGCTCGATCTCTCGGACGAGCCGGAGGCGACGGCTGCAGCCGAGGTGCACGAGGCGCCGGACTCCGGCGCGCTCTTCGATCGCGACGCGCGCGACCTCGGCCAGGAGGAGCCCGCCCGCCTGCCCGATCCCGCCGTGGCGGGCGAGGCCGCGCTGCTCGACGCGCTCCACGCGGCGCTCTCGGAGGACGGCGTGGATCTCGCGGAGGCGGACGACGCCGAGAAGCCGGCGCCCGAGCCCGAGCCGCCGCTGCGCACGCTCGAGCTCCTCGAAGCGAAGCCCGTGCGCCTCGACGACGACGCCATCGTCCTCGAGACCGCCGGCCGCGGGCGCGGGCGGATCCTGTGGAGCAAGATCGACGCAGTCGCAGCTGCGGGGGTCTCCGGGCTCTCGAAGAGCGGCAAGGCCGTGCTGATCGTCGATCTGGTGACGGGCTTCCTGGACCGCGAGGCGCGCCTGCGCGTCGTGCGCCTGCGCGCCGACCAGTTCGATCCGCGCGGGCTCGTGGCGGGCCAGAGCTCTCCGCTCGCCGCCCTGCGCACGCTCGTGGCCGAGCTGCGCGCGCGCACGCGCGCGATCGCGCTCCCCGAGGAGACGCGGCCGAATGCACCCTTCCGGATCTTCCCCGATCTCGCGAGCTATCAGGGCGAGGTGCTGGGCGCCCAGAGCCGCGCCGCCGCCACCAGCGCGCCGTAGACGCGGTCGCGGTGCGGCGCCTCGAGGTCCTCGGGGTGCCACTGCACGCCCAAGGTGAAGGGCGCAGCCGGCTCGGATTCGATCGCCTCGATCAAGCCGTCGGCGCTTCGCGCCGAGACCAGGAACCCGGCGCCCGGCGCCGCCACGCCCTGGTGATGGCGGCTGTTCACGGCGAGGGACGTGGCGCCGAGCAGGCGCGCGAGGCGCGACCCGGGCGCCACCGCGAGCGCGTGGCGCTCCTCGCCCGCGAGTCGATGGCGCCCCGCGGCGGGGACGTCGTGGGCGAGGTCGTACCAGAGCTTGCCGCCGCGCACGCGCGCCAGCAGCTGCATTCCATAACAAATCCCCAGGGTGGGGATGCCGCGCGCGAGCGCGGTCGCCACGAGCGCGAGCTCGCTCGCCAGCTGGGCCGGGGCGACCGGCCGGAACACGACGTCCTTCGGATACGGCTCCGGCGGCGGGAAGTCGCCGCCGCCCGGGATCACGAGGCCGTCGATGGCGAGCTCGGCGGCGGGTCCCGCTGCGGGGATCCCGACGCAGGCGCCGCCCGCCGCCTCGATCGCCGCGGCCACCGCGGCGTCGGCGTACCAGGTCTCGCGCCCTGGGCGCAGCCGGCCCTGGTCGTCGAGCGTGAGCAGGAGCCCGATGCGCGGACGCATGGGCGGATGGTACGAGCGCCTGGTCGGGTATGCTGCGCGGCTCGAAAAACCCCGCCGGTGCCCGGAGCGGACCGGCTCGCAGGAGGACCGCATGGCGATCAAGGTCGGAGACAAGATTCCCTCGGTGAAGGTGAAGGTCGTGACGAAGGACGGCGCGAAGGACGCCGACATCGCGGAGCTCCTGGCCGGCAAGAAGGCCGTGCTCTTCGCGGTTCCGGGCGCGTTCACCCCGCTTTGCTCCGCACAGCACCTGCCCGGCTTCGTGAATCAGGCCGCCGCCTTCAAGCAGAAGGGCGTGAAGGAGGTGTTCTGCGTGGCGGTGAACGACGGCTGGGTGATGACGGCCTGGGGCAAGGACAGGAGCGTGGGCGACAGCGTGACGCTGATCGCGGACGGCAGCGCCAACTTCACGAAGGCGGTGGGCCTCGAGATGGACGCGACGGGCTTCGGGCTCGGCGTTCGCTCCCAGCGCTACGCGCTGATCGTCGACAACGGCGTGGTGAAGCACCTCGCCGTCGAGGCGCCGATGAAGTTCGAGGTGTCGAGCGCCGAGGCCGGTCCTGAAGGCGCTCTGATGCGCGCGCGCCTCGCGATCGCGCTCGGTCTGTTGGGGCTCGCCGCCGGGTGCGGCGGCGCGCCCCGCTCACCGACTGCTCGCCGCTCGGCGCGCTCACGCCCGCGTGCGGCTTCCAGAATCCCGAGGACGTGGTGCTGGCGCCCGCGGGCGGCTGGCCGATCGTGAGCCAGTTCCGCAGCGCCAAGAGCCCCGGCAGCCTGGTCGCCTTCCGCCCCGCGGACGGCGCGAAGGCCGTGCTCTACCCGGCGTCCGACGGGACGCCGGTGGGGCCGAACGGCGGCGATTGCAGCGAGCCGCCGCCCGCCGCCGAGTTCTCGCCCCACGGCATCGACCTCGCGGGCGCGCGGCTCCTGGTCGTGAATCACGGCGGCGAGAAGCGCGAGGCGATCGAGGAGTTCCTGCTGCTCGTCACGCCCGAGGGCCCGCGGCTCGGCTGGACAGGCTGCACGCTCCTGCCAGCGGATGCCGCCGCGAACGACGTGGCGGCGCTGCCCGAGGGCTTTCTCGCCACCAACATGATGGGGCGGAGCCAGCTCTCCGGTGGGCTCGAGCTCGCGGCCGGGCTGCCCGTGGGCGAGGTGCTCCACTACGACGGCAGCCGCTGGTCGGCGGTCCCCAACACCAGCGGCGGCGCGCCCAACGGCATCGCCGTGGGCGGCGACGGCGCGATCTACTTCGCCGAGTGGGGCGCAAAGCGGATCGCCCGCGTGAGCGGCGATGGCGGCGCGCGCAGCGAGGCGAAGCTCGACTTCCGCCCGGACAATCTCAGCTGGGCGAGCGACGGCCGGCTTCTCGTCGCCGGGCAGCGCACGTCGACGCTCGCGGTAGTGCGCTGCGCTTCCATTCCGAGCGGCGCGTGCGCGCTGGCCTCGGTGGTGGTCGCCGTCGACCCGCAGACCCTCGCGGTCACCTCTCTCGTCGACGAGGACCCGCCCTGCGCATCGGCGCAGCCTCGGTCGCCGTCGAGCTCGACGACGCGCTCTGGATCGGGAGCTTCGCGAGCGACCGGCTGGTGAAGCGCGCGGGAACGCACTGAGGAGCTCCGATGGCCGACCTGTCGCGCGAGTCCTACGTGAGCCTCGGCACCTTCCGCAAGGACGGTCGCGAGGTGCTGACGCCGGTCTGGTTCGCCGCGGACGCGGACGACGCGAAGCGGCTCTGGATCTACACGAACGTGAACTTCGGCAAGGTGAAGCGCATCCGGAACAACGGGCGCGCCCGCGTGGCCGCCTGCGACTTCCGCGGCAAGCTGAAGGGCGACTTCGTCGACGCCCAGGCGCGCGTGGTCCACGCGAGCTCGCCGGACTGGGAGCGCGGCTGGCGCGCGCTGAACGCCAAGTACGCGATGCTGCGGGTCGGGCTCTTCTTCGGCCGCTTCACGGGGCGCTACGCCCAGCGCGCGCTGATCGCCGTCGACCTCGCGGCATGACCGGATTCCGTCACTCCCGCGCGATAGTCTCGTGCGTGTCCCAGCTCTCGTTCGATCTCTCGGGCGTCCGTCGGCTCGGGCGCCGGAGCGCGTGGTCGTCTGCCACGGCGCGCAGGCGACGGAGGCGCGCCTTTTGGAGGAGCTGCGCGCGCTCGCCGACGAGGCGCGGCGAGACCCCGCGCTGCTCGCGCGCCCGGTGCGCGTGCTGGTGCCCTCGCGCAGCCTGCGCGAGCACGTGGCGGCGCGGCTCGCCCACGCCCAGGGTGGCCTCGCGGGCGTCACCGTGCAGACGCTGCGGGGCTTCGCGCGCGAGCTCCTCGCGCGCGCGGGCGAGCCCGACCCAGGGCGGGGCGGCGAGTGGCTGCTGCCCGTGCTCGCGCGCCGGCACGCGCCCGAATTCGAGGCGCTGCGCGCCGTGCTTCACGCCCTGGACGAGGGCTACGCCGCCGTCGCCGAGAGCGTGCGCGATCTCCTCGACGCGGGCCTCGACGAGTCGAACGCCGAGTCCGCCGACGAGGCGCTCGCTGCCGCGGGCGGCGACGCCCCTTGCGCGCGCGCCCGCGCGCTCGTCGCGCTCGCGCTGCGCGTGCGCCGCGAGCTCGCCGGGCGGGGCCTCGCGCCGCCAGGCAGCGTCTTCGTCCGCGCGGTGGAGCTCGTCTCGGCCGACCCGGCGCATGCCGCCGCGCGCGCCATCTGGATTCACGGCTACGCCGATGCGACGGGCCTCCAGCTCGATCTGCTCGAGGCGTTGGTGAAGCGCGCCGGGGGGCGCGCGCTCCTCGACCACCCGCCCGATCCTGCAGCGCCCGGCGCTCCGCCCGCGTTCACCCGCCGGCTCCGCGAGCGCTTGGGCGCGCCCGACGCCCCAGCTGCTGCGCGGGCGCCCGCGGCCCCGGCGCTCCTGCGTGCCTCGGGGGCGGAGGGGGAGGCGCGCGCCGTCGCCGAGCGCATCCGCGCTCTCCTCGACCGGGGGCTCGCCCCCGAAGCGGTCGCGGTCGTGGCGCGCGATCTCCAGCCATACCGCTTCGCGCTCGCCACCCACCTGCGGCGGTTGGGCATCCCGATCTCGGGCGGTCCCGGCTTCGTCGGCCCGGAAGGGCGCCGCGCGCGCGCACTCCTCGCGCTTCTCGAGGAGGGAGAGCGCGCGCCTGTCGACCGCTGGCTCGACGCCGCGGACTTCGCTCGCCGAAGCGGCGACCCCGAGGAGATCGCGCCGCTCGAGCTCGCCGATCTGCGCGTCGCGCTTCACGCCCTCGGCGCCGCGCGGCTCGCCGCGGTTGCCCGCCTCGAGCCTGCGACGCTCGTCGACGAGCACGATCGCTACCGGCTGCCCGTGCGTACGCGGCTCGTCGCGAGCGAGGAAGACGAGCTCGAGAAGGGCGCGGAGCCCCCGCGTGGGCAGGCGCGCAGGCGCCGGGCTTGCGGCGGCGCAGCCTCTCCCGGAGCGCGCTCGAGGCCGCCCGCGACGCGGCGCGCGCCACGCTGGGCGCGCTCGAGGGGTTAAAGAGCGCGCCGACGCTCGGCGAGCAGCTGGCCGCGCTGCGCGCGCTCGTGCGCCAAGCGCTCCGCTGGCGCCGCGACACGCTGGGCGGCAGCGACCTCGAGACGGCGCTCGCGACGCTGGAGCGCGAGCTCGCGCCCGGCCTCGCGCTCGACCCGCCGGAGCTCCGGCTCCTGCTCCGGCGCGCGCTGCGCGACACCGGCGTGCGCCCGCTCGGCGGAGGGGGCGGCGTCGCGCTGCGCAGCGTCACCGAGGCGCGCGCGCAGAGCTTCGCGCAGCTCTTCGTGCTGGGCATGAACCGCGACGTCTTTCCGCGCGCCGTCCTCGAGGACCCGCTCCTTCCGGATCGCCTGCGGCGAGCCCTCGAGGTGGTGCTGCCCGACGTGCCGATCAAGTCGCGCGGCTACGCGGAGGAGCGCCACCTGTTCGCGCAGCTCCTCAGCGCGGCCGACGGCGTGGTGCTCTCGTGGCAGGAGGTGAGCGACGACGGCAAGGAGCGCCCGGTCTCGCCGCTGGTCGCGCGCCTGCGCATCGCGCTCGGCTCCGCGGCGCCAGCGCCGGCGCTCGCGTCCGGGCCGTGGAGCGAGGTCGGCGCCTCGCCGCGCCCGCCCCTCGAGCACGCCGTGCTGGCGGGCCTCGCCGGCGAGCCCGCTCGCGCCGAGCGAGCACTCGGGCTCGCCCTGACGCCGCTCGTCGGCGCCGACGCCGCCGGCGCTGCCCGCGCCCGGGCGAACGCCCTCGCGCTCCACGAGGAGCTCGCACCGGCGGGCACGCTCGGTCCGCACTTCGGCCTGATCGGATCGGCGCTGGCCGGCACGAGCGAGCTCTCGGTCTCGCGTCTCGAGGGGCTCTACCACTGTCCCTGGCAGACCTTCCTCGAGCGCGTGCTCGGCCTCGCCCCGCCGCCCGACTCGCTCGCGGAGCTCCCGACGCTCGACCCGCTGCGTGCTCGGCAATGCCGTGCACCACGCGCTCGAGGCGATCGCGGTGCGCGCAGGCGTCCCGAGCCACATCCCGCTCGCGGAGGCCCGCACCGGGCGCAGCGTGCCCTGGCCGGACGGGGCGGAGCTCCGCGAGCTCGCGGCCCTCGGCGCGCGCCGCGCGGCGCGCGACGCCGGCATCGTGCTCCCGGGCTACGCCGAGATGGTGGAGCGCCGCGCGCTCGCCTTCCTCGCGAGCGTGGGGGCGACCGACTTCCCGAGCGGGGCGCGCACGGACGTCGCCGGCGTCGAGGTGGAGGGCGCCGTCGAGCTCACCCTCGCCGACCAGGCGCCGCTGCGCGTCACGTTCCGCGCCGACCGCGCGGACTGGAGCGCCGGCCGGAGCCGGCTCACCGACTACAAGACCGGCGCCCCGATCTCCGAGGTGGGCGCCCTCGCCAAGCGCCGCGAGGCGTTCCTCGAGCAGATCGAAGACGGGCGGCGCCTCCAGGCCGCCTGCTATGCCCGCGCCGGCGACGTGGGCCGCTACCTGTTCGCGCGGCCGGACCTGGCATCGCCGCGCGAGTGGGCCGTCGAAGCCCAGGACCGCGAGGTCGCCGACGCCCTCACCCACGCCGTCGGCCTGCGCATCGCCCAGTGGCGGCGCGGCCTCTTCGTGCCGCGCCTCGCCGAAGGGGAGAACGAGGGCCCGGCCTGCCGGAATTGCCGGCTCGGCGAGGCCTGCTGGAAGGGCGAGCCCGGCGCGCGCCGCCGCGTCGCCGAGTGGCAGGGGGGCGCATGACCCGCGCCGCCGACGCCGCGGCGCGCCGACGCGCCCAGACCGCGTTCGATCGGCCGCTCCTGATCGAGGCGGGCGCCGGCACCGGCAAGACGGCCACGCTCGTCGCGCGCGTCGTCGTCTGGTGCCTGGGTCCCGGCTGGGAGCGCGCCGCCGCGAGCGCCGACACCGAGATCGCGGAGCGCACCCTGCGCCGCGTCGTCGCCATTACCTTCACCGAGGCGGCCGCCGCCGAGATGGCGACGCGCGTCGCCGAGGCGCTCTTCGAGATCGCGGAGGGGAAGCGCCCGCGTTGGCTCGATCGCGAGGCAGCCGCGCTCCTCCCAGACGGCGCTGTGCGCAAGGAGCGCGCGCTCGCGCTGGTCGGCGCCCTCGACCACCTGACCGTGCGCACCATCCACGCGTTCTGTCGGCGGCTGCTCGCGCTCCACCCGCTCGAGGCGGGCCTCCATCCCGAGCTCGAGGTGGATGCCGACGCCACGCGCGCGGACGCCGTCGCGCGGGAGGTCCTGGAGGCGCACCTGGCGAGCGCGCTCGGCGAGCACCTCCACCCCGACTACGCCGAGCTCGCGGCCGAAGGTCTCGGCCCGCGCGAGATCCACGAGGCGCTGCTGGCTCTCCTCGAGGAGGGCGCGCGGCCCGAGGATCTCGACCTTGCGCCGATCGGCGCCGCAGCCGTGGCCGAGCTGTGCGATGCGCTGGCGGAGGAAGCGGGCGCCCTCGGCGCGCTCGCCGCGCCGCTCGCGGGCGACCGGGCGCGCAAGGGCGCGCGCGTGGCCGAGAGCCTGCTCGCGCTGGCTCGAGAGCTGCGCGGGCCGAGTCGGCCCCGAGCGCTCGGCGATCTCGCGCCGCTCGCCGAGCGCGGCTTCGCAGACGAGCTCTCGAAGCTCGGCGAGTGGGCGCGCGGCGCCTTCGGCCAGGCCGAGGAGGCGCGCCTCGCTCCGGCGCTCCTCGAGATTTCCCGGCGCGCGCGCAGCCTGCGCGCCGGGCTCGCGCTCGTGCGCAGGCTCCGCCCGGCGGCGCTGGCCGCGGCGCAGCGCCTCCTCCAGCAGCTCCTCGCCGAGGCCGCCCAGCGCCTGCGCGCCCAGGGCGTGGCGACCTTCGGCGCGCTGCTGCGCGACGCGCACGCGCTGCTCACCGGGCAGCCCGAGGTCGCGTCGCGCGTGCGCGCCGAGATCGACCAGCTCCTGGTGGACGAGTTCCAGGACACGGACGCGCTCCAGTGCGAGCTGCTCGAGGCGCTCGCGCTCGGCCCGGGCGCAGGGCCCTGCCTGTTCCTCGTGGGCGATCCGAAGCAGTCGATCTACGGCTGGCGCAACGCCGACCTCGCCGCCTACGAGCGTCATGCGCGAGCGCGTGCGCGCGCAGGGCGAGCTCGGCCTGCTCAGCGTGAATCGGCGCTCGGCTCCCGCCGTGCTGGCGGAGGTGGATCGCCTCTTGGCGCCCGTGATGCAGGAGGCGCCCGGGCTCCAGCCGGCCTACGAGAAGCTCGAAGAGCGATCCGGAGCGCGCCCGCACGCCGGGCTTCGCCGCGCCCGGCTCCGCCGCGGTCGAGCACTGGCTCACGCACGCGCGAAGCGCCGACGGAAGCCTGGACGAGGGCGCCGGCGTGGGCCGCCGCCTCGAGCTCGAGGCCGAGGCGCTCGCCGCGGATCTCGTCCGCCTGCGCGCACGGGGTGTGCCCCTCGCCGACGTGGGCGTCCTGTGTCGCGCCACCACCGCCTTCGAGCCGGTGCTCTCGGCGCTCCGACGCGCGGGCATCCCCTTCGTGGTCGAGCGCGAGACGGCGCACGTCGAGCGACGCGAGGTCGTGGAAGCCACCGCCTTCTTGCGCTGCGTGCTCGATCCCCACGACCAGGTCGCGCTGGTCGCGGCCCTGCGCTCGCCCGCCGTGGGCGTGCCCGACGCGGCGCTCTTGCCGCTCTGGCGGCGCGGCTTCCCGGGACGTGCCGCGGTGCTCGGGACCGAGCCGCACCTGTTGGCGGAGATCCTCCAGCTGGTCGCGCACGCCGCCCGCGAGATCCCGAGCGACGCCCCCGGCGTCGAGCGGCTGGCGGGCTTCGAGCGCTCGCTCGGCGCCTTCCTGTGCGGGCTCGACCGGCTGCGGCGCTCCTTCGCCGTGGAGACGCCGGAGCGCTTTCTCGAGCGCTTCCGCGAGACGTTCCTCCTCGAGGTGAGCGAGGCCGGGCGCTTCCTCGGCGCGCATCGCCTGGCGAGCGTGGAGCGCTGGCTGCGCGACGTCGCCGCGGCGCTCGAGAGTCTCGACGGATCCGCGCGCGCGCTGGTCGCCGCCCTTCGCCGCTCGGGCGGCCTCCCGCGTGAGCACGAGGAGGGTCGCCCGCGGCGCTTGGCCGACGGCGCCGTCCACGTCCTCACCATCCACCGCGCCAAGGGGCTCGAGTTCGCCCACGTCTACTTGATCCAGGCGCACCGCTCCGACAAGGGCCGCCCGAAGCGCGAGACGCGCGTGCTGCGCCGGCGCGGCCTCCACACCTACGAGCTGTTGGGCTTCCCGGCGCCGGGCCTCTGGCGCGCGCGCAGCGAGGGCGAGGCCGTCGAGGCCTGCGAGCGCGTGCGCCTGCTCTACGTGGCGGCGACGCGCGCGAAGGAGCGGCTCGTGCTCTCCTGGTCGCGGCGCGCCGGCGCGCCGCCCGCTCCGTCCGAGGCCAAGGGGCTCGCGGATCTCATCGCGCAGCGCGCGGGTTTGCCCGACCCGGCGGAGCTCGCGGCGGCGGGCGGCCGTGCGACCGACGCCGCGGGCGTGCTCTTCAGGCTCCCCGCCTGGGAGTCGCGTCCCGCTGCCGCGCCACGGCCCGCGGCGACTGCGCGGGCGAGCCAGGCCGACGCGGAGCGCATCGCGCGCGACTCTGCGCAACTCGCGGCGCACGCGCGCTCGGCCTCGCTGCGCGAGGCGCGCCCGGTCTACGCCACCGCTTCGTCGCTCGCCCACGCCGCGCTCGAGGAGCGCGAAGGGGCGGACGACGAGCCCGAGGCGCGGGCGGGGGAGCAGGCCCCGCGCGAGCGCCGCGTCGCCATGGCCGCCGGGACAGCCGTGCACGCCGCGCTCGAGCGCGCGGACTCGGCGGCCGCTGGCGGCGAGCTCTTCGCGGCCGGCGAGCGCGCGATCGCGGCGTCGCTCGCCGCGCTCGAGCCCGCGGCCGAGCGCGCGGCCGCGCTCGCGAGCGCGCGCGAGAGCTGGCGGGCCTTCTGCGCGAGCTCCCTCTGCGCGCGCTGGCGCGAGCTCGCGCCGCGCATCGTGGCGCGCGAGCTCCCGATCTTGCTCGCGCCGGGCGAGGGGGAGACGGAGCCGGTGGGCTTCGTGAGCGGGGCGATCGATCTGCTCGCGCGCGACGCGCGCGGGGACTTCGTCGTGATCGACTACAAGACCGACGCCGTGGCGGGCGCCGAGCTCGCGAGGCGCGCGCGAGCCTACGCGCCCCAGGGCCGCGCCTACTGCGCCGCGCTGCAGCGCGCGCTCGGGCTCGCGGCGCCCCCGCGTTTCGAGCTCTGGTTCCTGCGCGCCGGCGAGGCGGTCGCCCCGTCAGAAGCGCAGTAGCTCGAGCTCGAGCTTCGCCAGGTCGACGATGCCCACCGCGTTGTGGCCGGGCAGGAAGCCCGCGCACTCGCCCGGGTTGAAGACCAGCGCGCCGCCCCGCCGCTCGAGCGTGAGCCGGTGCGTGTGGCCGTGCAACACGAGGTCGTGGGTGGCGGCCAGGCGCGCGTCGATCTCGCGCGGGTCGTGCACGACCGCGATGCGCCGGGCGCCGCACTCGAGCGAGAGCGAGCCGTGCACGAGCTGCATCCGGTAGTCGCTCGCCGCGCGCTCGAGACCGTCGCGCTCCTGGTCGTTGTTCCCGTAGACGCCCGCGAGCGGCGCTGCCAGGCGCGCCAGCACCTCGAGGGTCTTCGCCTGGGTGATGTCGCCGGTGTGGAACACGCGCGCGACGCCGGCGGCGTTGAACAGCTCCACGATGCGCTCGACGTTGCGCAGGCTGTTGTGGGTGTCGCTGACGACGCCGATCCGCACGGACCGGGGATGATACTGTTTCCTCGACCCCGAGGAGCCGATGACGCAATACCAGACGATTCTCACGGAGAAGAGCGAGCGCATCTTCACGATCACCTTCAACCGGCCCGACCGGCTGAACGCGCTGAACGGGCAGATGCTGCTCGACACCCTCGCCGCGCTGGACGTGGCCGACGCGGACGACGACGTGCGCGCCGTGATCGTCACCGGCGCGGGCCGCGGCTTCTGCGCCGGCGCCGATCTGGGCGGGGGTGGGCGCACCTTCGACGCACAGCGGAGACCAGGCCGAGCGCGAGCACCGCGACGGCGGCGGGCCTGCGTCACGCTGCGCATCTTCGAGCTGCGCAAGCCGGTGATCGCCGCGGTCAACGGCCCCGCGGTCGGCGTCGGCTCGACCATGACGCTGCCCATGGACGTGCGCATCGCGAGCGACGAGGCGCGTTTCGGCTTCGTGTTCGCGCGGCGCGGCATCGTGCCCGAGGCCGCGAGCTCCTGGTTCCTGCCCGCGCGTCGTCGGCATCAGCCAGGCGATGGAGTGGGTGGCGACGGGCCGCGTGTTCTCCGCCGCAGGAGGCGCTGGCCGGCCGCCTGGTCTCGCGCGTGGTGCCCCACGCCGAGCTGCTGCCGACCGCGCGCGCCCTCGCGCGCGAGATCGCGGACAACACGAGCGGCGTCTCGGTCTGCCTCGCGCGCCACATGCTCTGGCGCATGCTCGGCGCGGACCACCCGATGGAGGGGCACAAGCTCGACTCGCGCCTGATCCACGCGATGGGCCAGACGCCCGACGCCTACGAGGGCGTGCAGAGCTTCCTGGAGAAGCGCCCGGCGAAGTTCACGATGAGCGTCTCGCGCGACGTGCCGGGGCCCTTCCCCTGGTGGCCCGAGCGCAAGTTCTCAGGCTGAGGCGCTCGGCAGCTCGACGCGGAAGCACGCCCCGCGCGTCTGGGCCACGTAGCGCACGCGGCCGCCCTGGCGCTCCACGAGCTGGCGGGTGACCGCGAGGCCCAGGCCGGTGCCCTCGCCGGCGGGCTTGGTGGTGAAGAAGGGCTCGAACACGCGGCTCTCGAGCTCGTGGGGCACGCCCGGGCCGTCGTCGCGCACGTCGAGC
Source organism: uncultured delta proteobacterium (assembly GCA_963716275.1). Lineage (GTDB taxonomy): Bacteria > Myxococcota_A > UBA9160 > UBA9160 > UBA6930 > VGRF01. The sequence goes on from CAVQTC010000002.1 coordinate 499,465, forward strand.
ACGACGCGCTCACCCGCGCGGCGCGTCGAGACCGTGACGCGCCCGCCGCCGCCCGCGCGCACGGCCTGGATCGCGTTCATCACCAGGTTGGCGACGATCTGTCCCAACAAGTGTCGATCGCCGGAGACGTCGCCGGTCGCCTCGAGCTCGGCGTGGAGCGAGACGTCCGAGCCGGCCTCGTGACGCAGCGTCGGGAGCACGCTCTCGACCACCTCGGAGAGCTCGACCGCCTCGCGGCGCACGTCGCCCGAGACCGCCATGCGCGCGAGCTCCTCGACGATGCCGCGGATGCGCGCCACGCCCTCCTCCGTCTCCGCGAGCACCTCGTCGAGCTCGCCGTCCTCGCGCTCCTCGCGCGCGGCGTCCTCCAGGAAATTCAGGTTCGAGCGGATGAAGGCGACGGGGTTGTTGATCTCGTGCGCGAGCCCGGCGGCGAGCGTGCCCAGCGCCGCGAGCCGCGCGCCGTGGGCGAGCTGCAGGTCCTTGGCGCGCAGCTCGCGCGCGCGCGCCTCGGCGGAGCGCTGCAGGAGGTCGGCGTTCGCCTCCACCCCCTCCATCGAGCGCACGAAGCGGCGCAGCAGGTAGCCGGTGAAGTAGACGCCGATCGCGGAGTGAACGAGGCAGAAGCAGAGCGGGGCGCTCGACCAGCCGACCAGCACCGTCATGTCGTTGGTGAGCGCCGCGAGCGCCAGGCAGTTCGCGGCCAGGATCACATTGCGCTCGCGGCTGGGAGGCAGCCGCGACTGGATGCGGAGCACGAGCAGCACGCCGAGCGGGACGAACAGCAGCGGAAACGCGCTTCCCAAGGCGGTGAGCGGCACGTCCACGAAGCGGTCGCCGAAGAGCGAGAGCTCGCGCAGCCAGGTGCCGGGCCCGTAGAGCGCGCCCGGCACGAGCCCGAGCCCGAAGAGCAGCGCGGTGCCGAGCAGCCCCAGGCGCTCGCCGCGGCCGAGCGTGACGCGCAGCTGCTCCGCGCAGAAGCGGAAGATGCCGAGCAGCGTGGGCAGCGCCGCGAGCAGCATCGCCTCGCGCGCGACGATGGCCTCGAGCCGGCTCTCGGAGGCGTACCAGAGCGCCGTGAAGGCGGCGAGCGAGGCGCACGCGCCCATCGACACGGCCAGCCAGCGATGGGCCTGCTCCTCGCGCCGCAGCCAGTAGATCCAGAGATTCACCGCGGCGGTGAACGACGCGATCACCACCGGCGTCAGCACGAGGAGCAGGAGCGACATCAGGCCGCCCCGCCCACGGGCGCCAGAGGCTCCGCGCACTCCACCGGCTCGAGCGGGTCCGCCGCCGGGAGCTCGACCGCGATGCGGGTTCCGCGCGGGCTGCTGTCCACTTCGATCGTGCCGCGATGGCGCTTCACGAGCTGGTGGGTCACCGCGAAGCCGATCCGGCGCGGATCCTCGATCGCGCTGGACACGAACGGGTCGAACAGGTGCGGCAAGAGCTCGGCCGGCAGGCCGGGCGCGTTGTCCGAGACCACGAGCCGCGCGCGCCCCTGGGCCTCGGCGGTGGACACCACGATGCGGTAACGCTCGGGGGCGCCTTCCGGAATGCCGGCGAGCGCGCCGACCAGCAGGTTCAGGACGATCTGGGCGAGCATCGCCTCGTCGCCGCGCACGCGCGGCGTGGCCGCTAAGTGGGTCTCGAGGCGCGCGCGATAGCGCAGCTCGTAGTGCACGATCGGCAGCACGCCCGCCACGATGCGCGGCAGGTCGTGAAGGCCCTCGCGGCCCTCCTCGCGGCGTGCGAGCCGCAAGAGCTCCGACACGACGGTGCGCACGCGCTCGACGCCCTCGCGCGCCTGGCGCAGCATCGGCGCGAAGGCGCCGCGCCGCTCCGGCTCGGCCCAGATCGCGCGCAGCTCCTTCACGTGGCCGCAGAGCGCCCCGACCGGGTCGTGGATCTCGTGGGCGAGGCCGGCGGCCAGCGCGCCGAGCGTCGCCAGTCGCGCGCCGTGTACGAGCTCCAGGTCCTTGCGGCGCAGGTCGGCGGTGCGCGTCTCCACCAGGCGATGCAGCTCCTCGGCGCTCTGCTCGACGTGGGCCAGCGCGCGCACGAAGCGTCCGAGCAGGATCGAGCCGAACGCGACGGTGAAGGCGCCGAAGCCGAGGCCCACGAGCCATGGGCCGCCGGTGAGCCCGAGTGCCATGGCGACGTCGTGGAGCGCGAGGCCGGTCCAGAGCGCCAGCGCCACCGTGATGCCTCGCCCGCCGGCGAAGCGGTGGCGATGGCGCGCGTAGAGCGCGACGACTGCGAGGAACATCGCCGCGAAGCCGCCGAGCGCGATCGTCGCGAGCGGCGTCAGCCCGGCCTGCACGTAGCGGTGCCCGAGCACGTCCACGCGCTCGATGGCGCTCCCGTCGAAGAAGACCGAGGGGACGGCGAACGCCGCGACGACGGCGAGCGCCGCGAAGGCACCGCAGGCGCGCTCGAGGCGCGGAATTCGCACGCCCAGGAAGGCGCTCGTGAAGCGCAGGAAGCCGACGACCAGGGGCAGCGCGCCCCCGAGCGCCAGCAGCTGCGCGTGCTGGGCCTCCGCGAGGCTCGCGGCCTGATAGCTCGCCGCGTTGCCCGCGGCGATCCACAGCACGCCGATCGACACCACCCCGACCCACAGGTGGGAGGTCTCGCGAGGGCGCAGCCAGTAGAGCCAGAGGTTGAACAAGGCGGTGGAGCACGCCAGAAGCGCAAAGCACGCCGTCACGGCCGCCCCGAAGCTCATGGCTCGCCCATCGGCCGACCGCCGGATCCCCCTGAGGAGAGGAGGGGTTGGCGGGTTCGGCTGCGGGCGACTTGCGCCGCCGCGAGTGACTCGCGCTTCATTCCGCGCGCCGGATGGCCGAAGCGTTTGCGAGCCGCCCCGCGCTCCTTGGAGGGGACAATGGCTGGGAGGGGATCATGAGAGGGCTCGCCAGAGCGGTCCTGCTCGCGGCGTGCGCCACCTGCGCGAGCGCCGCCATCGGCGCGCGCGCGGCGGAAGTCACGCCTCCGGCCAACGCGCCGACCGATCCCGCCAACCCCAACAACGCCTCGAATCCCGAGGGCGCGCCGAAGCCGCCGCCCAAGTGGGAGATGCGCACGGACCAGCGCGCCCACCGCGGCGAGTGCCTGAAGCTCACCAAGCAGATCGGGCGCTACGAGCGCGACGCCGATTGGGCGGAGCAGCGCGGCAACGCGCTGTGGGAGTACTCGAGCCGCGAGCGCATCTATCGCCTCGCGGCCAAGCGCGAAGAGCTGTGCCCCTCGCCGAAGGGCCCCTCCGCCGAGGAGCTGCTGCTCAAGGCGGCGGTGATGGCGGTGAAGGTGGCGAAGCTCGCCTCGATGGCCGGCCTTTAGTTAGCTTCCCTCCTCCACCCGAGCGCTTCGAGGGGGAGGGGGTCCGTGAAGCTCTACGACAGCGCGACGGCGCCCAATCCGCGCCGCGTGCGCATCTTCCTGGCCGAGAAGGGCATCCGGGTGCCGACCGTGCAGGTCGACCTCGCCAAGCAGGAGAACCGCGGTCCGGAGTTCCGCGCCAAGAACCCGCTCGGCCAGGTGCCCGTGCTCGAGCTCGACGACGGCACCCACATCGCCGAGAGCGTCGCGATCTGCCGTTACTTCGAGGAGACCACGCCCGAGCCGCCGCTGTTCGGGCGCGGGGCGAAGGAGCGCGCTCAGGTCGAGATGTGGCAGCGCCGCATGGAGCTCGAGCTCACCCAACAAGTCTTCCTGTGCTTCCAGAACACGCACGAGTTCTTCAAGGGCCGCCTGCCCCAGGTCCCCGAGTTCGGCGAGGTGGCGCGCCGGCGCGCCGAGACCGCGCTCGGCTTCCTCGACGCGGTGCTCGCCGAGCGCCCCTTCGTCGCGGGGGAGCGCTACTCGATCGCCGACATCACCGCGCAGGTGGGCATCGACTTCGGGCGGGTGGTGAGGATTCGCCCGGCGCCGGAGCTCGGGAACGTCGCGCGCTGGCACGGCGAGCTCTCGAGCCGTGCCAGCGCCAAGGCCTAGGCGGCGCGCATGCGCGGCGGTGCGCTCGCTGGCGTTCTCGCCGGAGCGTGCTGCGCTCTCGCGCTCTCGGCCTGCGACGCGACTCCGAGCGCAGGCGGGGCCGGCGACACCCGCCGCTACGACGTGCGCGGCGTGGTGGAGGACGTCGACGCCGCCCACGGGCAGGTGCTGCTCGATCACGAGGACATCCCCGGCCTGATGCCGGCGATGACCATGACCTTCGACGTTCCCAATCCCGAGCTGCTCACGAAACTGGCCGCCGGCCAGCGCATCGAGGCCAAGCTCGAGGTGAGCGAGGGCCACTTCCGCGTGGTCGAGGCGCGCGTGGTGGAGGAGAGAGCGAGCGCGGGCCGCGCAGGGGCGCTCGGCGAGGTCGCCGGGGACGCCGAGCCGGCCGCGGACTTCTCGCTCACCGACCAGGACGGGAAGACGGTGAGCCTCGCGAGCCTGCGCGGGAAGGCCGTGCTGCTCGACTTCATCTACACGCACTGCCCGGGGCCGTGCCCGGTCTTGACGGCGCGCCATGCCCAGAGTCCAGCGCGAGCTCCCGCCGGCGGCGCGCGCCCGCGTGCACTTCGTCTCGATCAGCCTCGACCCCGCGCGCGACACGCCCGCGGCGCTGCGCGCCTATGGCGCCGCGCGCGGCGCCGACTTCGCGGACTGGTCGTTCCTCACGGGCTCGACCGACGACGTGCGCGAGGTGCTGCGCCGCTACGGCGTGTTCGCCCAGCAGAGCCAGACCGACGGCGAGGTGGATCACGTCGTCGTGACGCTGCTCATCGACCGCGAGGGCCGCATCGCGAAGCGCTTCTTCGGCGTGGAGGCCAGCGCGGCCGAGGTGCAGAAGGCCCTCGAGACGCTGGCTGGGCTGAAGGAGCCCGACCCAAGATGGGGGACGAAGCACTCGCCGCCGAGACGCGCCGCCAGCAAGGCGCGCGACCGAGGCGTAGCTCGTGCTACGCCGCAGGTCGCGGAACGCAGCTGGCGGCGATGGATCGTCGGCGAGGCGAGTTCCTCCATCTTGGGTCTGGCTCCTAGGAAGCGCGGTGGAGCTCTCCGCCCAGGGGCTCGCGCGCCGCCTCGCGCGCGCGCCGCGCGCCATCCTGGCGACGCACGGCGCCGACGGACACGCGGCGCTCGTGCCGATCGTGTTCGCCCAGGGCGCTTCGGTGATCTGGTCGCCGGTGGACGGGAAGCCGAAGGGGGAGGGCGAGCTCGCGCGCGTGCGCAACGTGCTGCGCGACCCGCGCGTGTCGCTGCTCGTCGATCACTACGCCGCGGATTGGTCGCTGCTCTGGTGGATTCGCGTCGATGGGCGCGCGCGCATCGTGCGCGCCGACGAGGAGGAGCGCGGGCCGGAGGAGCTGCGCGACGCCGCGGCTGCCCTGCGCGCCAAGTACCCGCAGTACGCCGCGCTGCCCCTGTTTCGCGCGCCGCCGACGCTCCTGTGTGTCGACGTGCTCGCGCTGCGGAGCTGGGCGGCCTCGCCCGCCGCGCAGCGCGCGGCCGAAGAGGAGGAGCGATGACCCAGTCGGATCGGCCGCGAGCCGCCTTCCTGTGCCTGGGCGCGATGGGCGCGCCGATGGCGGGCCACCTCGCGCGCGCGGGCTACGCGCCCACGGTCTACAACCGGACGCGCGCGAAGGCGGAGGCGTTCGTGGCCCGCGCCGGCGGCGCGCTGGCCGCCACGCCCCACGAAGCGGCGCAGGGCGCGGACTTCGTATTCGCCTGCACGGGCAACGACGACGATCTGCGCGCGATCGCGCTGGGCCCGAGCGGCGCGTTCGCGGCCCTCGGGCCGGGCAGCGTGTTCGTGGACCACACGACCGCATCGCCCGGGCTCGCGCGCGAGCTCGCGGCCGCGGCGCACGGCCGGGGCGCCGCCTTCCTCGACGCGCCGGTCTCGGGAGGCGAGGAGGGCGCGAAGCGCGGCGCGCTCTCGGTGATGGTCGGAGGCGAGGCCGAGGCCCTCGAGCGCGCGCGGCCGCTGCTCGCCGCGTACGCGAAGCAGGTGACCCACGTGGGCCCGAGCGGCGCGGGCCAGCTCGCCAAGGCCGTGAACCAGCTCTGCATCGCCGGCGTCCTCGCGGGCCTCGCGGAGGGCCTCGTGTTCGGCGAGCGCGCGGGGCTCGACCTGCCGCGCGTGCTCGAGGTGATCTCGAAGGGCGCCGCGCAGTCCTGGCAGATGGACCAGCGCGCGCCCACGATGCTCGAGCGCCGCTACGACTTCGGCTTCGCCGTCGACTGGATGCGCAAGGACCTCGGCATCGCGCTCGCGGAGGCGCAGCGCAACGGCGCGCCGCTCGAGCTCGCGCGTCGCGTCGACGCGCTCTACGCGGAGCTCCAGCGCCGCGGCGGCGGGCGCCGCGACACTTCGAGCCTGATCGAAGCGCTTCGCGAGCCGTGAGCGCGCTGTCGGCGTGTCAACTTGGGGACGCTGGTTGAAACGCAAGCGTTTCAACCAGCGTCCCCAAGTTGACACTTGGTCAACCAGCGTCCCCCCTTTCGGCCGCTACTCTGCGGACCCTCATGGCCGACTTCGTGTTCACCATGCACGACCTGCGCAAGGTCGTGCCGCCCGATCGCGTGATCCTGGACGGCATCACGCTCGCCTTCCTGCCCGCCGCGAAGATCGGCGTGCTCGGGCCCAACGGCGCCGGGAAGAGCTCCATGCTGCGCATCATGGCGGGCATGGACAAGGACTTCCTCGGCGAGGCGCGCCCGCACCCGGCGCTGCGCATCGGCTTCCTCGCCCAGGAGCCCCAGCTCGACTCGGCGAAGGACGTGAAGGGAAACGTGGAGGACGGCGCCGGGCCCGTGAAGGACCTGCTGCGGCGCTTCGAAGAGATCTCGGCAAAGTTCGCCGAGCCCCTCGACGACGACGCGATGGCGAAGCTGCTCGAGGAGCAGGGCCGGCTGCAGGACCAGATCGACGCGGTGAACGGCTGGGAGCTCGACCGCACCCTCGACATCGCCATGGACGCCCTGCGCCTTCCGCCGGGCGAGTCGGAGGTGAAGACGCTCTCCGGTGGCGAGCGTCGGCGCGTAGCGTTGTGTCGGCTCCTGCTCTCCAAGCCGGACATGCTGCTGCTCGACGAGCCCACCAATCACCTCGACGCGGAGTCCGTGGCCTGGCTCGAGCACTACCTCCAGGAGTACCCGGGTACGGTGATCGCCGTGACCCACGACCGCTACTTCCTGGACAACGTCGCCGGTTGGATCCTCGAGCTCGATCGCGGCCGCGGCATTCCCTATCAGGGCAACTACACGGGCTGGCTCGAGCAGAAGCGCGCGCGGCTCGGGGTCGAGGAGAAGCAGGCGGGCGCGCGCCAGCGCACCCTCGATCGCGAGATGGAGTGGATCCGGATGTCGCCGCGCGCGCGCCAGACCAAGAGCAAGGCGCGCATCCGCGAGTTCGAGGCGCTGCGCCAGCAGGAGGAGCAACGCCTGCCCGAGACCGTCGAGATCAACATCCCCGCCGGTCCGCGGCTGGGCGATCTCGTCGTGGAGGTGAAGGGCATCGCCAAGGGCTACGGCGATCGGCTCTTGATCGACGACCTCACGTTCAATCTTCCGGCCGGCGGGATCGTGGGCGTGATCGGGGCGAACGGCGCGGGCAAGTCGACGCTGTTCCGCATGCTGGTCGGCGTGGAGAAGCCCGACGCGGGCACGATCCGCCTCGGCGAGACCGTGCGGCTCGCTCACGTCGATCAGAGCCGCGACGCCCTCGACGCCAAGAAGACGGTCTGGGAGGAGATCAGCGGCGGCGCCGATCGCATCCCGCTCGGCAAGCGCGAGATCGCTTCGCGCGCCTACGTCGCCTCCTTCGGCTTCAAGGGCAGCGATCAGCAGAAGCGGGTCGGCGAGCTCTCCGGAGGGGAGCGCAATCGCGTGCACCTCGCGAAGCTGCTGAAGAGCGGCGGCAACGTGCTGCTCCTCGACGAGCCCACCAACGACCTCGACGTCGATACGCTGCGCGCGCTCGAGGATGCGCTCGTGGGCTTCGCGGGCTGCGTGGTCGTGATCTCCCACGACCGCTGGTTCCTGGACCGCATCGCCACGCACATCCTCGCCTTCGAGGGCGATTCGCACGTCGAGTGGTTCGAGGGCAACTACCAGGAGTACGAGGCGGACTGGAAGCGCCGCAAGGGCGCCGAGGCGGACCAGCCGCACCGGCTGCGCTTCAAGAAGCTCGCGCACTGAGCCGCGCGCCCAGCACCTCGCTACGGTCTCTCGCCCATGCCGCTCCACCGTCTGCGCGCTGCGCTCGATCGGGCGATCGTGGGGCAGGGCGACGCCAAGCAGGCGCTGGCCCTCGCCGTCCTCGCTCGCGAGCACGCGCTGCTCGTCGGGCCCACGGGCTGCGGGAAGAGCGCGTTGGCCGAGGCGTTCCTGGCGGCGTCGGGCGCGCAGGGCGACTGCGCGCGCGTCGCCTTCCACCGCGACACGCGCGCTGCGGAGCTGCTCGGCGAGACCGCGCTCTTCCGCGAGTCGCACGCGCGCGGCGAGCGCCTCGCGCTGCGCACGCTGCCCGGCAGCACTCTCGCGCGCGGCGCACTGGCTGCTCGACGATCTCGAGCGCGCACCCGGCGAGGCGCTGGCTCCCCTCGCGCGCATGCTGGGCGAGCGGGTGAGCGCGCAGGGGCCCCTCGCGCTCGAGTGCGCGGTGGCGACGGCGCTCGCGCGCAGCCAGGCGCTCCACGTGGACCCGCTCGAGCCGGCGCTCTGCGACCGCTTCGCCCTCCAGGTGCGCCTGCGCGCGCTCGCGGACGAGACCGATTCCGGTGAAGCGCGCGCGCTCCTCGCGCGGAGCGCGAGCTCGGTCGCGCAAGACTCGGCGGCACTCTCGCCGGAGGAGCGCGGCGCGCTCCAGCGCGCCACCCGCGAGGTAGCCCTCTCGGACTCGCTGCGCGAGGAGTGGCGCCGGCTCTGGGAGCGGCTCGCGAGCCTCTGTGCGAGCGGCGGAGCCAGCGCTCCCAGCGATCGCGTGCTCGCGACGCCGGGTCTCGCCGTGCTGCGCGCTCACGCGGTCCTGCACGGCCGCGCGTGCGCAGAGCGCGCCGATCTGCGCGCGGCGCGCTTCATGCTCGCGCTGCGTGTGCCCGAGCGCTTGCAGCGCGCCGCCGAGCAGATCGTGGAGCGCAGCGCCGCGGGGGAGCTCAACCCTCCGTCCACCACTCCGCGCGCCGGTCGCGCGCTGCCGAGCGATTCGCGCCCGAGCGAGCGCCCAGCCGCGGAGCGCGCGGCGCTCGAGCGCGCGTTGCTCGCGCCGGACGGGGCGGCGCGCGCGCATCGACCGGAGCCCGCCGACGTCTCGCGCCTGGTGCGCGCGCTCGCCGGCCGGATCGACCGAGCCAAGGCCGAGCGCGCCCCCGATCCCGGCGGCGCGCCGCGGCGGCGCGCGGCGCTGGAGCGCCTCGACGACGCGCTCGACGCGGAGCCCTCCGAGCTCGCCCTCTACGCCGAGGCGAGCTGGCCGGGCGCCCCGACACGGCTCCGCCGCGAGCGGCGTGGGCGCGGCGGCGCGCTGGTCGTGCTGCGCGACGTCTCGGCCTCGATGGAGGGCGCGCGCACGCGCGTGGCGGCGGATGTGGTCGCGGGCGTCGTGCGCGCCTGCGCCAAGCGCCGCATGCGCGTCGCCTACGTCGAGTTCCACCACGACGCCGAGCCCTTCCGCGAGGAGGGCCAGCTCTTCCACCGGCGCTACCGGCGCGTGCTCGCGCGCGCGCGGCTCGCGCGCTCGGAAGGGCGCACGAGCTACGAGGCACCGCTGCGCCTGGCGCTCCAGGCGCTGGGCGAGCGCGCCGAGCGCGGCGCGCACATCCTGCTCATCACGGACGGCGTGCCCGTGGCGGGCGACCCGAGCGTGCGCCGCGAGCGCCGCGCGGCTCGCGAGCTGGGCGCGCGCATCCATCCTGTCTATCTCGGAGGCGAGGCTATGCCGAGCGTGCTCCGCGAGCTCGCCGCCGAGACGGAAGGCGTGTGCTTCGAGGCGCGCCGCGAGCGCAGCGGGACGGTGCTCCGGGAGGTGGCGAGGTGAGGGAGCCCTTCGGCGCGCTGCTCGCGCAGCTCGACGCGCAGGTGGTGGGACACGACGAGGCGAAGCGGGCGCTGCTGCTCGCGCTGCTCTGCCGCGAGCACATCTACCTCGAGGGTCCGCCCGGGGCGGCCAAGACGCGCATGGCCGAGCTGGTGGCGCACGCCTCGAGCCTCGGCTTCTTCTTCTATCAGCTGCACCGGGACACGCGCCTCGCCGAGCTGGTGGGCGACGTGGTGCTCGAGCGCTCGCCGCTGCCGGCGGGCGGCGAGCGCATCGCGCAGCGCACGCTGCCGGGCGGGATCGCCACGGCCGAGGTGTGCGTGCTCGACGACATCTCGCGCGCGCCGGGCGAGGCGTTGAACGTGCTCCTGCGCCTCCTCCAGGAGCGCAAGCTCGGCGACACCCCGATCCCCTTGCTCACGGCGATCGCCACCAGCAATCCCCAGCGCGACGAGTACTACAACGAGCCGCTCGACCCGGCGAACCTCGATCGCTTCGCCCTCCAGCTGCGCGTACCGGGCTTGTTGGGCTCCGAGGATCCTGCACTGGCGCGCACCCTGGTGGATCGGGCCGCGGACGGGCGTCTGCGCGAGGACGCGGGCGCCCCCGCCGTGTGCGACCGCGCCGCGCTCGATGCCGCGTTCGCGGGACTGCCGGGCGTCGAGCTGCCGGACGCTGTCCGCGAGGCGCTGCTCGAGTGGCTGCGCATCTTGCGCGTCGAGTACGACTGCAACGAGACCAACGCGCTGCTCACCGACCGTAGCTTCCTGGTGAAGGCCGTGCGGCTGCTGCGCGGCCGCGCCTGGCTGGCCGGCCGCGCGCGCGTCGAGCTCGGCGACCTCGATCTGCTGCGCTGGATGACCACCTTCCGTGTGCCCGAGGAGGTGCACGAGAAGGTGGGCGAAGCGATCGCGCGGGTCGTGTAGCATGCCGGGCCTCTCGCGGAGGGCAGCGGCGTGAAGATCCAGACGACCGTCAACGGCGAAGCAGTGGAGGCGGACGTCGAGCCGCGCACACTGCTCGTGCACTGGCTGCGCGAGGAGCTCGGGCTGACCGGAACCCACATCGGCTGCGAGACGTCCCTGTGCGGCGCCTGCACGATCCACGTGGACGGCCAGGCGGTGAAGAGCTGCACGATGCTCGCGGTGCAGGCGGACGGGCGCGAGCTGCGCACGATCGAGGGCATGGGCGAAGCGGATGCGCTCCACCCGGTGCAGCGCGGCTTCTGGGAGGAGCACGGCCTCCAGTGCGGCTACTGCACGCCGGGCATGATCATGGCCACCTCCGCCCTGCTCGCCGGGAACAAGAGCCCGAGCGAGGAGGAGATCCGCCACGCCCTCGAGGGCAACATCTGTCGCTGCACCGGCTACCAGCAGATCGTGAACGCCGTGCAGCATGCGGCCCGCCTGATGCAAGGAGCGAAGTGATGGCGCTCAAGCCCGTGCTGGTCGGCGAGCGCATCAAGCGCCGCGAGGACCCGCGCCTGATTCGCGGCATGGCCACCTACACCGACGACGTGAAGCTGCACGGCATGCTGCACGCCGCCTTCGTGCGCAGCGACTACGCGGCGGGCCGCATCCTGCGCATCGACGCCTCGCGCGCGAAGCGGCGCCCGGGCGTGGTCGCCGTGATCACCTTCGACGACCTGCGCGGACAGGTGGGCCCGGCGCCCTGCACGGCGATCCTGCCCGGCATGAACCACGTGCCCCATCCGCTGCTCGCGGATGGCGAAGTGCGCTACGTGGGGCACCCGATCGCGGTGGTGATCGCGCGGGATCGCTACACCGCGCGCGACGCCGCCATCGACGTCGAGGTCGAGATCGACGCGAAGCCGGCGGTCGTCGACCCGGAGGCCGCGCTGCAGCCGGGGGCGCCCCTCGTCTACGAGCAGCTCGGCACCAATCTCGCGGTGAAGCTGGAGATGCCGCATCCGGAGACCGAGCGGCTGTTCGCCGAGGCCGACGGCGTGGTGACGCTGCGGCTCGTGAACCAGCGTGTGGCGCCCGTCCCGATGGAGGGCCGCGCGGTGGTCGCGCACTGGGAGGACGGACCGCAGAAGCTGACGGTCTGGACCAGCACGCAGACGCCCCACGGCTGCAAGCAGCAGATCGCGATCTGCCTCGGCCTCCCGGAGCTGCGCATCCGCGTGATCGCGCCCGAGGTGGGCGGGGGCTTCGGTCAGAAGATCCCGAACTACGGCGAGGAGTGCCTGCTGCCCTGGATCTCGCGCAAGCTGCGCAAGCCGGTGAAGTGGGCGGAGACGCGCACCGAGAACCTGGCGGCCTCGAGCCACGGCCGCGGGCACGTGACGATCGTCGAGGCGGCCCACACGCGCGACGGCAAGATCACCGCGCTGCGCGGGAAGACCGTCGCGGAGCTCGGCGCCTTCGCCTCCATGCTGGGCGCCGCGATCCCCACCTTCACGCACCTGCTCGCGGCCGGGCCCTACACGATCAAGGCGGTCTCGTGGGCCGTGCAGGGGGTCTACACGCACACCATGGCGACCGACGCCTACCGGGGCGCCGGCCGGCCGGAGGCGGCCTACAACGTCGAGCGCGCGATGGACGCCGTCGCGGCGAAGCTCGGCATCGATCGCATCGAGATCCGACGCCGCAATCTGATCCCGGCGGGCTCGTTCCCCTACCAGGCGCCGACCGGGGCCGTCTACGACAGCGGGAACTATCAGGCCTGCCTCGAGAAGGCGCTCGCGAAGTTCGACTACGCGGCCGCGGTGGCCGCGCGCGACCGCGCGCGCGCCGAGGGGAAGCTCGCGGGCATCGGCGTCGCGACCTTCACGGAGATCTGCGGGCTCGGCCCGTCCACGGGCACCGCGCCGCCTGCGCGCGCGGGCACCTGGGAGAGCGCCGAGCTGCGCGTCGAGCCCACCGGCGCCGTGACCGTCATGACCGGCGCCTCGCCCCACGGCCAGGGTCAGGAGACCGCCTTCGCGCAGATGGTGGCCGACGCCTTCGGCATCGACATCGACAGCGTGAACGTGGTGCACGGCGACACCGACCTCGTGACCCACGGCGTGGGCACCTTCGGGAGCCGCGGCCTCGTGGTGGGCGGAACGGCGGTGCACATGGCGGCGGGGAAGATCCTCGCCAAGGCCAAGAAGATTGCCGCGCACCTGCTCGACACCACCGAGGACCGCGTCACCTTCGAGGGCGGCGTCTTCAACGCGGGCGGGGGCCAGCGGCGCTTGAGCTTCGCGGACGTCGCGAGCGCGGCGCACACCTGGGGCGTGGCGATCCCGGGCGAGGAGCCTGGCCTCGAAGCGGTGGCGCGCTTCGAGCCCACCGGGACGACCTTCCCGTTCGGCGTGCACCTGTGCACCGTCAGCATCGACCGCGAGACCGGGCAGCTCGCGCTCGAGCGCTTCCTCTCGGTGGACGACGTCGGCAACATCGTGAACCCGCTGCTCGCCGACGGGCAGCGCCTGGGCGGCATCATCCAGGGTCTCGGTCAGGCCCTCTGCGAAGAGGTGCGCTACGACGAGAACGGTCAGCTGCAGACGGCGACCTTCATGGACTACGCGATGCCGCGCGCGGCGATGTTCCCGCGCATCGAGCTCGACTCGACCTGCACGCCGTCGCCCCTGAACCCGCTCGGCGCCAAGGGCATCGGCGAGCTCGGCACGATCGGCTCGACGCCCTGCTTGGTGTCCGCCGTGCTCGACGCGCTCGCGCCGCTCGGCATCTCGCACATCGACATGCCGCTGAAGAGCGAGAAGATCTGGCGCCTCATCCGCGAGGCAGGGGGCGGGCGATGATCCCGGCGGAATTCGACTACGCGGCGCCCCGCACGCTGGACGAGGCCACGCGCCTGCTCGCGGGCACGCCCGGCGCGAAGGTGCTGGCCGGCGGCATGAGCCTGATCCCGGCCTTGAAGCATCGCCTCACCGACGCGCCGCTGCTCGTGGACATCGGGCGCGTGGCGGGGCTGGACGGCGTGACGCACCACGGGGCGCGCATCCGCATCGGCGGGCGTGCGACCCACGCGCGCGTGGGCGCGAGCCCCGAGCTCGCGGGCGTCCACCTCTTCGCAGAGACGGCGCACGTGCTCGCGGACCCGCAGGTGCGCAACCGCGGCACGTTCGCGGGGAGCCTCGTGCACGCCGACCCGGCTGCGGACTGGCCGGCAGTCTTCTTGGCGTTGGGCGGTGAGGCGACGCTCACCAGCGCCAAGGGCCTGCGCACGGTCGCAGCGGACGACTTCTTCGTGGAGATGCTGACCAGCGCAGTGCAGGAGGGCGAGATCGTCTCGGAGGTGAGCCTCTCCGCGCCGGGCGCGAAGACCGGCACCGCCTACACGAAGCTGCGTCAGCCCGCTTCGGGCTTCGCGATCGTGGGTGTGGCCGTGTGCGTGACGGCCGAGCGGACCGGCGTGATCGACGCGATCCGCGTCGGCGTCACGGGCGTGAACTCGGTGCCCTTCCGCGCGCGCTCGCTCGAGGAGCGGCTGGTCGGGAAGGCGCTCAGCGGGCCCGCGCTGCGGGCCTTCTGCGCGGAGATCGCGGAGGCCGACCCCACCGAGGATCTGCACGCCTCGGCCGAGTACCGCAAGCACCTGCTGGGCATCTTCGCGGCGCGCACGATCGAGCGGGCAATCCAGCGAGCGCAGCGGGCGTAGGGCGAAGCAGAACACGGCGGCGGAGGCCGGCGAGCGGCCGGCTCCTCTGGTGCCGCTCTCGCTCCATGGCTCGCCCGGGCCCGGCGGAGATGTCGCCCGCGCTGGCGGGCGCTGAATTGCCCTAGGCGTTGCTCACGCGGAGCAGCGGCCCGGGCTGCGCTTTACTTCCGCTCGAGCGGCACCACGCCGTCGCCGTCCGCTCGCCGGCCGGACGCTCGGCTTGCGGCACTCCGCGGCGAGGCGTTTTGTTTGGGCGTCGTGGGCGCGCCGTCGAGGCGCGCCCACGACGCCCAATGGGCGCTACTCGTGGCCCGCGAAAAGTCGGATCCTTGAGCACAGTACTTGCGGCCTTCAGCTGCCGCACGAGATCCTCATTGGCTTGACCGGCGTCGTGCTGCCGTAGAACGTCAGGCATCAGTGCCGCCAGCGCGGGCGACATCTCCGCCGGGCCCGGGCGAGCCATGGAGCGAGAGCGGCACCAGAGGCCCGAGCGGCCCGCGGACCGCGTCACCGTTGACCGCGCAACCGCCGGCGCACTACGGCATGTACGCCCCGCCGCTGACGCTCACCAGCTGGCCGGTGAGGTGCGCGGCGCGGTCGCTCGCCAGGAAGAGCGCGAGCCAGGCGATGTCCTCCGGGCGTCCGATGCGGCGGATCGGCTGGCCCTCGACGTTGAAGAGGTTCCCGCTCTCGGCGGCCTTGGCCATCTGCTCGGGCGTCCCGAAGAACTCGTAGCCGTACTTCTTCCAGAAGCTGCCCTCGCCGACGTGCTCCTTCTCGTGCGGGACGATCCAGCCGGGCGCGATGCAGTTCACGCGCACGCCGAGCGGGCCCCACTCGTAGGCCACCGCCTTCGAGAACGACATCACGAAGCCCTTGGTGCCGGCGTAGGTGGCGACCATGTTCGCTGCCGCCGGGACCAGGGCAGAGTTCGAGGTGATGTTCACGATCGCGCCGCGCTTGCGCGCGACCATGCCCGCGCCGAGGGTGCGCGTGCAGTGGAACACGCCCCAGATGTTGAGGTTCACCTCCCACTCGGCCTCGTCGAGGGGCTTGTCCAGGAAGCTGCGCGGGTAGGCGACACCGCCGGCGTTGTTGACCAGCACGTCGATCGGGCCGAAGCGGCGCTCCGCCTCCGCCGCCATCGCCTCGACGGATGCGCGCTCCGTGACGTCCGTCTTCACCAGGGCCGCCCGGCCCGCGAAGCCCCGCGCACGCGGCCGCCACCTCCTCGCCCTTGGCGGCGTCGCGCGTCGCGATCACCACGTTCGCGCCCTCGCGCGCGAACTCGAGCACGAGGCCGCGCCCGATGCCGCCGCTTCCGCCGGTGACGACGACGCTCTTGCCCGCGAGCCCGAGATTCATCGTGCGGCGCCGTCCATCTCGAGCAGCTCGATCAGCACGCCGTCGCGGCTCGCGTGCTCGAGGTAGGCGAACTTCGCGAAGCCCATGTCGTGATACCAGATCGGCGCGAAGCCCTCGCCGCCCAGCGCGGCGATGGTCGCGTCGCAGTCCGGCACGCGGTAGCGGATGTGATGGATGCCCTCGCGCCCCGCGGCGAGGAACTCGGCGTGCGGGGACCGGCCGGAGAGCACCTCGATGAACTCCATCTCGAGGTTGCCGGTGCTGCCGAAGGCGATGCGCAGGTTCACGTCGGCCGGCTGGCCGCGGTAGATGACACCGCTGAGGGGCGAGTCCATGGTGTGGAACGGCCCGAACAGCGGCGCGTAGCGCGCCATCGTCTGGTCGAGGTTGCGCACCACGTAGCCCACCTGATCGATCGGCGGCAGCTCCACGCTGCCGATCCGGCGCGGTCCGCGCTCGAGCTCCACGGTCGCCATGGCATCCCTCCTCAGTCCTCGCTGGGCACGGCGAAGCGCTCGACGTAGGCGCCGAAGCGCTTGCGCACGTCGGAGGCCTCGAGGCCGAAGTCGCCGCGCAGGTCGTAGATCACGCGACCGTGCTTCCCGCGCGGGTTCGCGGCGCGGAACGCGTCGAGCTCGGCGCGCGCCGCGGGCGTGAGCGCGAGGCCGGCCTTGGCGTAGATGCGCGTCACGCTGCCGAGATCGTCCGCCATCAGCTCATCGAAGCGCACGTCGACGGTCTGCGCGGCGGGCAGGCGGTCCCGGTCGCGCACGCACGCGCCGAGCAGGCGCTCGACGCGGTCGATCCAGTAGGCGGCGAGACCCGCCAGGTCGACGCGCTCGCGCCGCACGCGATCGCCGTAGCCCAGCATGGTGATCGCCGAGCGCACCACCGAGACCGGGTCGCGGTGCGTGAGCACGATGGTCGCGTCCGGGAAGGTCTCGAGCAGGGGCAGCAGCTGCTCCAGGTGTTGGGGCGACTTCAGCACCCAGCGCGCGGGCCCGCGCAGCCAGGTGAGCGCCTGGAGCACGCGCTTCAGATAGAGATAGTGCGGGCGCTGATCGAGGGCGAGATAGTGGTCGCGCCAACGCGTCGGGCGCGCGAGCCACTCGAGCAGATAGGAGGCGAAGTCGAGCTCCTGGAGCTCGATCTCCTCGTGGATGTGCTCGGGGGGCATGTCGTGCATCGCCACGATCAGCGGCATGTTGGCGACCATCTGCTGATAGGCCTCGGCGCAGCGCGCGTAGCGCGGGTCGCGCCCGTCGCGGCCGGGCCCCTCGTGGCGGGCCGGCACGGGCTCGAGGCTCTCCCAATAAGGCAGGGAGCGCTGGCGCGAGTCGGCGGCCAGCAGGTTCAAGAGGTGGGTGGTCCCCGTGCGCGGCATGCCGGCCACGATGATGGGCCGCGGGAGCTCCACCTCGCGGATCTCCGGATGGCGCCGCAGCAGGTCCTCGAAGCGCAGCCGATTGGCGAGATAGCGCAGCCAGTTTCCGTACACGCCCAGCCGCCCGAGGGCGTTCAGCTCCACGTCCTCTTCGACGCTGCGAATCTGCACCGCGAGGCGCTCCCGGAAGTCCGGCGCGCCGAAGTCCGCGAGCCCCGTCTTGGCGCGGGCGGCGGCGAGCATGGCCTCGAGGTCGAGAGCGACCGGCTGCCGCTCCGCGTACGCGATCGCGGCCTCCTGGGCGGGCGTCAGCACCGGGTGGGCGAGGTCGCGGATGCGGATGTCGCGGGCTTCCGCGCTCACGTGCGCTCCCCGAGCGCGCGCTCGAGCTTCGCGATCTCCCACTCGAGCCAGCGCGTCTCCCAGAAGTTCCGGCTCTGGGCGAGGAGCTGCTGGTGCGCGGCGAGGCTCGCGCGCAGCGCGCCGGAGTGGGCGGGGTCCGCCGCCAGCGCCGCCTCGGCGAGGTGGAGCGCCTCGACCGGTGCGCTCGCCGCGCGCGCGCGAGCGGCCTCGGCGACCCGGCCGGGGCCGCCGGCCAGCGCGACCAGCTCGGGCGACACCGACCAGTAGGGCACCGGGTAGAGCTCGGTGGTCGAGCGGCCGTGGAACCAGCCCTGGTACTGCTCCCAGATCGCGCGCGCCGACCAGCTCACCTTGCCGTAGCCCTGGCCCACCTCGAGCTCGGGCGGGAGCTCGATCTCGCGCATCGCGGTCCAGACGTCCTTGCCCGCGTTCATGGCCGCCACGATCGCGTCGTGCACGTGGAGCACGGCGCGCTTCATGCGCGAGAGCTCGGCGCGCACGAGCTCGCGCCCGGCCACGGGGTCGAAGTGTCCGACGCAGAGCAGCTCCGCGTCGAGGGCCAGCAGGCGATCGAGCGTCTCCACGTACTTGAGCGCATCGCGGTAGCGGTCGCCGCGGATGGTGACCAGGTTCGGGAAGTGACCGAACAGCGCTCCGAACACGTTGCCGGTGAAGGCGATGCGGTGCTGGGGCAGCCACACCACGAGCGAGTCCTCGGTCTCGGCGCCGGTGCAGCCGATCAGCTCGAAGGCCAGCCCGCCGAGCTCGAACGCGTAGCGGTCCTGAAACGTGACGTCGGGCCGCGGCACGGACTGCACGGGCGGCTTGCCGCCGGCGCCGGCGCGCTTCATGCGCTCGAAGCTCTCCGCGAAGGCGAAGTAGCTGCGGCGCGCGCGAAAGGGCGCGAGCCGCCCGTCGTACGCCTGCTGGGGCGCGTTGTTCGCGTGCGCAATCACCAGCGTGCCGGGCTCGCGGAAGAGGTCGACCCCGCCCACGTGATCGACGTGGCCCTGGGTCAGCACGATGTACTTCACCGGGCTCTGGTCGACGGAGTCGAAGTACTCCTTGTGCACGGGCGCCTCGAAGCCCATGCCCGTGTTGATCACGACGCGGCCGGCGGGCGTCACCACCAGGAACGCGTTCGAGTTGCCCTCGGAGAGGTAGATGAACGGATGGATCTGCTTCCGCCGCACGTTCGTCGCGGGCAGCATCGAGAGCGCATCGGGGCGCGAGCGCCAGAGCGGGGCGGCCATCTTCACCTCGGGCGTCGCAGGCTACTCCACGCGAGGCGCGACCGGCATGCGCGGCGCCCGCTCTTGCGGCTCGCCTGCGCGAGGTCGAAGATGCGCGCATGCCGTACTACCGCTCGGTCGGCTCGGTCCCGCGCAAGCGGCACACGCAGCACCGGCGGCCCGAGGACGGCCGCCTCTACTACGAGGAGCTCGTGGGGGCGGAGGGCTTCTCCGCGGACTCCTCGCTGCTCTACCACCGCGGCCTGCCGGCGGCGATCGTCGACTCGAAGCCCTGGGCGCTGCGCGAGCTCGCGACGGCGGCGAATCACCCCCTGCGTCCGCGCCACTTCCGCACGCAGGAGCTCTTCCCGCCGCCGCTCTGGGGCGCGACCGACGTGGTCAACGGCCGCCGCCTGCTGCTGGGCAACGCGGACGTGCGCGTGAGCTACGTCGTGGCGGCCGCCGCCTCGCCCCTGTATCGAAACGCATGCAGCGACGAGTGCGTCTTCGTCGAGGCCGGCGAGGCCGAGCTGGAGACCAGCTTCGGTGCGCTCGCGGTGGGCGCCGGCGACTACGTCGTGCTGCCGCGCGGGACGCTGCACCGCTGGGTGCCCCGGGGCGAGGGGCCGCTGCGCGCGCTCGCGATCGAGTCCGAGAGCCACGTGGCGCCGCCGCGCCGCTACCGCTCCGAGAGCGGGCAGCTGTTGGAGACGTCGCCCTACTGCGAGCGCGATCTGCGCGCACCCGCGGAGCCCCTGCTCGCGAGCGGGCGAGACGTGCCCGTGCTCGTGAAGCACCGCGCCGCGAACGGCGGCTTGTTGGGGTCGACGCTCGTGATGGAGAGCCACCCCTTCGACGTCGTCGGCTGGGACGGCTGCCTCTACCCCCACGCCTTCAACGTGCACGATTTCGAGCCGCTCACCGGCCGGGTGCACCAGCCTCCGCCCGTGCACCAGGTCTTCGAGGGGCGGGGCTTCGTGGTCTGCAACTTCGTGCCCCGCAAGGTGGACTACCACCCCCAGGCGATCCCGGCCCCCTACTACCACGCGAACGTGGACAGCGACGAGGTGCTCTTCTACGTGGCTGGCGATTACGGCGCGCGGCGCGGCTCCGGCGTGGCGGCGGGCTCGATCACGCTGCATCCGAGCGGGCACACCCACGGCCCGCACCCGGGCGCCTACGAGGCGAGCATCGGGCGCGAGCGCATGGACGAGCTCGCGGTCATGCTCGACGCCTTCCGCCCGCTCGAGCTGGGCGAGGCCGGGCGCGCGTGCGAGGACGCGAGCTACGCCGGCTCCTGGAGCGAGGCCGCGCGGCGCGCCCCATGAGCTGGGTGCCGATCTCGCCGGGCTCGCACTTCCCGCTCGCGAATCTGCCCTTCGGCGTGTTCTCGCTCCCACGCGACCCGCGCCGGCGCATCGGCGTCGCGATCGGCGCGCACGTTCTCGACGTGGCCGGGCTCGCGACGCGCGAGCGCCATCCGCACGACGAGGCGCTCACCGCGAGCGATCTCAACGCGCTGCTCGCGCTCGGGCGCCCCGCCTGGCGCTCGGTGCGCTCCTGGCTCGGCGAGCGGCTCGCCGACGAGCGGCATCGCGACGCCGTGGAGCCGCTGCTCCGCGCCCAGCGAGACGTCGTGCTGCACCTGCCGTTTCGCGTCGCCGACTACGTCGACTTCTACGCGAGCGAGCACCACGCGGCGAACCTCGGG
The DNA here is from genome assembly GCA_963716275.1 of uncultured delta proteobacterium. Taxonomy (GTDB): domain Bacteria; phylum Myxococcota_A; class UBA9160; order UBA9160; family UBA6930; genus VGRF01. Next base: position 520,188 of record CAVQTC010000002.1, read on the forward strand.
CGCATCCTGCGACCGGGTCAGCCGCCGCTGCCTCCCGAACTGGAAGCACCTGCCGGTCGGTTATCACGGTCGCGCGGGAACCGTCGTGGTGTCGGGCACCCCGATCGTGCGGCCGTGGGGGCAGCGCCGGGAGAGAGAGGGCGAAGCCCCCGTGTTCGCGCCCAGCAAGCGCCTCGACTTCGAGGCGGAGGTCGGCTTCGTGGTGGGCCCGGGCAGCGCGCTGGGCGCGCCCGTGCCGATCGAGCGCTTCGCCGACCACGTATTCGGCGCGTGCCTGGTGAACGATTGGTCGGCGCGCGATCTCCAGGCCTTCGAGTACGTGCCGCTCGGCCCCTTCCTCGGCAAGTCCTTCGCGACGTCGCTCTCGCCGTGGATCGTGCCCCTCGAGGCGCTCGAGGCGGCGCGCATCGAGCCCCCCGCGCAGGAGCCGGCCGTGCTCCCGCATCTGCGGACCGCGGAGCCCTGGGGCCTCGACCTCGCGCTCGAGGTGACGCTCAACGGGCACGTGATCGCGCGGCCGCCCTTCGCCGCGATGTACTGGACTCCGGCGCAGATGCTGGCGCACCTGACCTCGAACGGGGCCTCGCTGCGCACGGGCGACCTGTTCGCCTCGGGCACGGTGAGCGGGCCAGCGCGCGACCAGTGCGGCTCGCTGATGGAGCTCGCCTGGGGAGGCAGCGAGCCGATCGCGCTTCCCGATGGCTCCACGCGCGCCTTTCTCGAGGACGGCGACGAGCTCTCGATTCGGGCGACCGCGCCCGGCGCCGGGGGCGTGCGCATCGGCTTCGGCGAGGTGCGTGGGCGCGTCGCACCGGCGCGCGACGGGGGGAGGAGCGCGTGAGCCCGAGGTCGAAGGGCGTGCGGCCGCCGGCGGCGAGGCTGCGGGAGTTCCTGCGCGCGTACGACCCGGCCGTGGCGCGGCTCTTCTTCGCGGCGCGCGAGGCGGTGCTCGACGCCTCCCCCAGACGCCAGCGAGCTGATCTACGACGCGTACAACGCCGTCTCCTGCGCGTACTCGCGGAGCGACGGACTGAAGGATGCGTTCTGTCACGTCGCCGCCTATCGCGACTACGTGAATCTCGGCTTCAATCGCGGCGCCGAGCTCGCCGACCCCGACGGCATCCTCGTCGGGTCCGGCGCGCGCATCCGCCACGTCCGCATCGCCAGCGTGGCGGACGCGCGCAGGCCGGCGATCCGGCGCCTCGTGCGCGCTGCGATCGCGCTTGCAGAGGCCACGAGCGCCGCGCCGGCGCCCTCGCGAGGCGAGTCGATCGTGAAGGCCATCTATCCGCGCAAGCGGCGACCCACGCGCGCGAGGTCCAGGTGAGCACCGAAGATTGGATCCGCGCGCTGGAGGAGGACTGGCGCCTACGCTTCCATCAGGGAACGCCAGTTCCACCGGAAGATCAAGACGGGGACGCCGCGTGACGTGGCTATGGATCGCAGCCTGCGCCGCCGTCGCGCTCTACCCGCTGCACCGGCTCGCGCTGTGGGCCGAGGCGCGCGGCTGGATCTACTACCGGAGAGCGGGCCGCGGCGGGAGCCTCGGGACCGCGCTGCTCGAGATGCAGGCGATCCTCGAGCCTCAGCAGCGGCACGTCGTCGAGGAGCGGTGCGCGAGGACGCCGAGCAGGACGAAAGCGGCGATCCCCTTCGTCCGGTGCGCCGCAGGCGCTCCCCGTAGCCCGCGCGCTCAGCGCAGCCAGATCAGCCCGGCGATGCTGCCCGCGAGGAGGAGTCCGCTCGCCACCGCGAGCGGTCGGCGCAGCGCGGGGGCGCCGAGGGTCCAGGCGAGGCCCAGCTTCACGAGCGTGTTGGAGAGCATCGCGATCACGATCGCGACGGCTGCCACGTCCGTTGCGATGCTCCCGTCGCGCGCGCCCGTCGCCATCGAGAGCGTGATGGCATCGACGTCGGTGAGGCCCGCGAGCGCGGCGACGGCGTAGAGGCCGCGTCGCCGGCGCGTAGCGCTGGATGATCTTCACGAGCAGCAGCACCGCCGCGAAGACCAGCGCGAAGCGGATCGCCGCGGTCAGGCTGAACGGGTTGCGCAGCGGGACCTCCTCCGGCGCGCTGCTCGCGCGCCAGCGGCTCTGCGTGCAGCGCGACGCCGGCGGCGAGGGTGAGCAGCGCGAGCAGCGCGAGGACCGGCGCGAGTCGGCGCAGCAGCGCGCGCGATCGAGGGCGCACCGCGACCTCGACGCACCACGCGCACGAACATCACCGTCCACGCGAGCAGGATGCCCGCGGCGAGCGTGCCGCGCGAGCGCGGCGCGCGCGGCCTCCTCGCGGCTGCGCCGCGCGAAGCGAGAGGGTCACCGCGGTCGACGAGACCAGGCCGCCGAAGCACGGCCGTGACGGCGATGCCGCGCCCGCGAGCCGAGCGCGCGCGTCGCGACGTAGCCCACCAGCGAGAGGCCCGAGATCAGGATCACCAGCCACCACATCTTGTAGGGGTTCAGCGCGCCCCACGGGTCGAGCGGCGCGATCGGGCAGCACCGGCAGCACGATGAAGGTGGCGATCAGGAGCTTGAGCCCGGCGTAGAGGTCGTCGCGGCCGATGCGCTCGACCGGCTCGTGGAGCGGCTCCTTGAAGGCGAGCACCGCGGAGGTGGCGATGGCGAGCGCGACGGCGAGCTCCGGGAAGCCGAACAGCGTGGTGCCGCCGAGCAGGTAGACGACGATCGCCGCGATCTCGGTGGTGAGGCCGACGAGTCCTGGCGCTGGCGCGCGAGGACGACGTAGCCCGCCACCACCAGCGCCGATCACCAGGAAGCCGGTGCCGACGAAGATCCACGGCGTCTCGGAGGCGCAGGGAGAGCCACGCCGCTGACCGCGCCCGCCTCGGCGAACAGGATGAAGGTGCGCAGGCCGCCGATCCCGCGCTCGGCCTGCGCCGCCGATCTTCTTCTCGCGCTCGATCCCGACCAGCGCGCCGATGAAGAGCGCGATCGCGAAGTCGAACAGCGGAACGGCGAGGCGAGGCTCGTCCATCCGGAGAGGCTACCTCGGCAGCCCCAACACGGAGTATCGTGCGCACACGGGTCGACGGCAGCGTGTGGACGATCGCCAGAGCGATGCGCGCCGCGGATTCGAGGAGTGCGCGTGACAGAGACCTTCGAGCTCACGGCGAAGTTCGTGCGACTGACCGACGGGGGAGCTGCGGAGCCGCTCCGCCCAACCCCGTCCTTCTGGCGCGGTGGCCGCGCGGCGGACGCCTGCGACCGAGTGTTGGGCGCCTTCGCGTTCCGAACGCCGGAGGACCTGCACGCCGAGATGCAGGAGATGCACCCCGAGGTGGACGAGGTGCTGGTGCTCGTCTCGGGGGCCTTGGACGTCGTCCTCGAGGAAGGCTCCGAGGAGCGCGGTCATCGCGCTGGAGGCCGGCCGAGCTGCGATCGTGCCGCGCGGCGTATGGCATCGTCTCGTCGTGCGGAAGCCCGGCACGCTGCTCTTCCTCAACAACCGCCGGGGCATTCGGTCGAGGCCCCGAGCTCGACGAGGAGACTCTCGATGACGCCGGACCTGAACCTGGTCGATCTCGTGGTGCGGGACATGGAGGCGACGATCGCGTTCTACCGGGCGCTCGGGGTCGACATCCCGGAGAAGGCGATCTGGCGGACGAAGAGCGGCGCGCACCACGTGGACCTCACCATGCCGGGCGGAGTGACCCTGCACTTCGACAGCCCGACGCTCGCGAAGTTCTACGATCGCGGCTGGAAGGAGCCGACGGGGAGCGGGACCCGGAACGTGCTGAGCTTCCGGATGGAGTCGCGCGAGGCCGTCGACGCCACCCACGCCAAGCTCACCGGCCTCGGCTACGCGAGCGCGCAGCCGCCCTACGACACGTTCTGGGGCGCTCGCTACGCGATCGTCGAGGACCCCGACGGCAACCACGTCGGCCTGATGAGCGAGTCGGATCCCGCGCGCCGCGGCGCACCCCCCGATCTCTGAGAGCGGTCGAGAACGGCCGGCGCGCAGCGGTGAAGCATCGTTCACCGTCTTGACCGCGCGCGCTGGACGCCCGACTCTCGCGTCCTCCCCCGACGGTCCCGTCGGGAGCTGCTGCGATGGCGCGGCAGGAAGTCGAGCAGATCTATCAGGACTTCGTCGCTCGGATCGTTCTCTCGGGCCGCGTCTGGTCCGTCTCCTGCTGCGGCGAGATCGTGGCCGTGCCCGCCGGCCCGATCCTGTGTGTCCCGCTCTTCCCCGACCGCGCGAGCGCGCGCTACTTCAGCGCGCGCCACTGGCCCGATCTCGAGCCGGTCGCGCTCTCGCTGCGCAGGCTGGTGCGCTCCCAGCTTCCGCTCTGCGCGGAGGCGCAGATCCCGATCGGCGTCGGCATCGCGCCCCAACCCGAGGCGATCGTGCTCTCGCCGATCCGGTTGTGCCGCGACCTGATCGCCGCCGAGACGCCCCAGGACGCGTGAGCGTCAGCCCGTCGTAGCCGAGTCGCGCGCGGAAAAAGCGGCGCGCCGCGGGGGTGCTCCAGTTGTCGTGGTCCTCGCCGTACGCCTGTCACGCCGTCGAAGCGCCACTCGGTGAGGCAGTTCACGGTGAACAGGTTCGGGTTCAGGTGGAGCCCGAGCTTGTTGAGGCAGCGCCCGTCGGCGTGCAGCGGGCCGGCCGAGCTCGTCGACGCCGTCGATGGCGACGCGCAGCGGGTAGCCCGTGCGCGCGTCGCGCTCGATCACCTCGCGCCGGCCGCTCGCGAGCTTGGCCCACACGCCGTCGCGCAGCAGGTAGCCGTGGATCGAGACGCAGCCCTGGCCGAAGTCCATGGTGATGGTGTGGAAGGCGTCGCGCTCGGAGGCGGTGGCGTAGCTGTAGCCACCGTGCCCGGCGGGCGTGCGCGTGAGGCCGGGGCCGAACTGCGAGCGCGGGCCCCAGGAGCGATCGCGGAAGCCGAAGGCGTCGACGCGGATCGTCTCGCCGCGCAGCACGAGCGTGCCCTGATAGCGCCCCGGCTGGTCGAGGTGCGACGTGCGCCGAGATAGTGCGGCGGCGCCACCGCGCGTGAACTCGAGATCGACGTGGAGCTCGTCGCCGCCGTCGGGATCGTCGTAGCCGATCGCGTAGCGCGAGAGCGGCTCGAGACACCGGTTGCGGATCCCGTTGGCGAGGGTCAGATCGGAGAGGCGCGCGCCCTCGGGCAGCGGCAGGTGCCAGAAGTTCTTGGCGTAGCGACAGTTCCAGAGCTGGTCGCCGCGCTCGTCCCAGAAGTAGGCGCCGCCCGCGACGACGCGCTGGTTCGTGCGGAAGAACGGATAGAGCTGCCCGGAGAGCCTGCGCTCGGGGACGCTGAAGGTGAACCAGCAGGTCTCGGTCCAGTCCGGGTCGTTCGAGCTCGGCGGGTGGAACTCGTCGTCGGGGTGCGGCTCCACGCTACTTCTTGCGGCGCACCGCCGGCTTGGCGCGGGCCGGGCGCTTCGCGGCCTTGCGCCCGCGCCGCCGCGCGATCGCGGCCTCCGGCGAAGTGAACTCCGCGGGCATGTTGTGCGTGTAGGACTTCTCCTCGACGCGCTTCTTGATCCGCCAGCCCTGGGGCGTGCGCACGTACTCGTCCAGGTACCAGAGCCCGCAGTAGAAGACGTGGGTCTTGCCGTGGCCGCGATCGAGCACCATCGGGTTGTGGCAGATCGTGCGCGCGGTGGCCGTGTCGCCGGCGAGCTTCACCTGGCTGGTCCCCACCATGTGCTGGAAGCTCGAGAACATCGGCATCGCGTTGGCGAGGAAGAGCTTGGTCTCGGCGAGGTTCCCCTTCGAGCCGCCGAAGGCGGTGTAGTCGATGTACGCGTCGGGGGTGAACACGTCGTCGAGGGCGGCCCAGTTGCGCGTGTCGATCGCCGTGCTGTAGGCGGTCTGCAGGTCCTGGATCTCGAGCCGATCGGAGATCTCCTGGAGGGTCATCGTCACCCGTGTCTCCTTCGCATGCGGGAGGCGAGACGAAAGCGCGCTTCGCGGCCCGGCGCGAGCCCCGCCGACGGCGTGATAGCGTGCTCGCGGGGAGGGCGCGCCATGGCCACGAGAGTCTCCATGCTCGAGGCAGTGAAGATCCAAGCGCGCGCCGTCATCCCGATCGTGCGCGCGCTCGAGCCGGTGCTCGGCAAGCAGCGCGCCCACGCGCTCGTCCGCGAGGCGATCGCGCAGGACTACGCGAAGCGCGTGGCCGCGCGGAGCTCCGAGCGCAATGCCCATCCGCGCGCCGAGGCGGACAATCCCTTCCCCGTGGAGTCGCGCGTGGTCGAGGACACGGCCACGAGCTACGCGGTCGACATGACGAGCTGCCAGTTCGCCGACTACTTCCGCTCGATCGGGGAGCCGGAGATCGGAGCCCTGCTGACCTGCGGCGTGGACTTCGCAGCGCAGGCCACGCTGCGCCCGAGCTGGGAGTTCCAGCGCACCCAGACGCAGATGGAGGGCGCCCCCTTCTGCGACTTCCGCTGGCGACTGCGCCGCCCGTGAGGCTCGACGGGCGCGTCGCGATCGTGACCGGCGCGGGGCGCGGCATCGGCCGTGCGACGGCGCTGGAGCTCGCGCGCGCCGGCGCCGACGTGGTGGTGAACGACCTCGAGGGCGAGCTCGCCGCGTCGGTCGCGGCCGAGATCGCGCGAAGCGGCGGGCGAGCCCGGGCGTGCCCGGGCTCGGTGACCTCCCGGGCGGACGTCGCGCACCTGGCGGAGAGCGCGCTCGCGCGCGGGGGCTGTCACATCCTCGTCAACAACGCGGGCCTCTCGGAGTCCAAGCCCTTGGCCGAGCTCGACGCGGAGGACTTTGAGCGCGTCGTGGGCTCGCACCTGCTCGGGACCTTCCTGTGCACGCGAGCGGTGCTGCCCGCGATGCTCGGACAGCGCCACGGGCGGATCGTGAACCTCGTCTCGCGCGCGGGCCTGGTCGGGTCGCCGGGCATGGCCGCCTACGGCGCCGGCAAAGGCGGCATTCTCGCTCTCACCAACGTCGCGGCGCGCGAGGTCGCGGGCTCGGGCGTCACGGTGAACGCGCTGAACCCCGCGGCGACCGACACGCGCATGGTGAGCGGAGCGCTGGACGATCTCGCGGCGCGCGGCGAGGCGGGCTCGGCGCGGGCGCGCGCGCTGCGCGCCGCCCTTCAGCCTCCCGAGGAGGTCGCCGCCGCCATCGCGGCTCTGTGCGCAGACGAGGCCGCCCACGTGAACGGGCAGATCGTCTACGTCGCGCGGGACCGGCTCGGGCTCTTCGCGCCGCTCGCCGTGACCCAGTCCGTCCCGCGCGCAGGGGCCTGGACCCCGAAGGACGCGCTGGCGGCGCTGGCGCAGCTCCGCCTTCACCCCCTCGACGAACCCTACCGCTAGGGTACCCGCGCATGTCGCTGCAGTGGTTGGTCGAGCACTTCGGCTATCTGGCGGTCCTGATCGGCGGCTTCGTCGAGGGGGAGACGATGGTGCTGCTGGGCGGTCTGGCAGCCCACCGCGGCTATCTCGACCTGCGCACGGTGATCGCCGTGGCGACCACCGGCACGCTGTTCGGAAACCAGCTCTACTTCCAGCTCGGCCGCACGCGCGGCGCCGCCATGCTCGACCGCAAGCCGCACTGGCGGCCGCGCGCCGAACGCGTGCTCGAGCTCGCGCGCCGCCACCAGACGCTCGTGGTGCTCGCCTACCGCTTCGTGCTGGGCGTGCGCACGGTGACACCCTTCGTGCTCGGCATGAGCGGCGTCTCGCGCATGCGCTTCACACTGCTCGACGTCCTCAGCACGGTCGTCTGGGCGCTCGCGGTGGGCGGCTCTGGCTACGTGCTCGGGAGCACGCTCGAGTCCATGCTTCCCCACCTGCGGCGCTACGAGCTCGCGGTGTTCGCGGCGGTGGCCGGTCTCGGCGCGCTCACCTGGCTCCTGCGGCGACGCGCCGCCGCGACCTGAGTCGTGCTCTTCAAGCGCGAAGCCCTCGACGGGATCGAGAGCGGACGGATCACGCTGGCCTTCCGCCGTTGGCCAAGACCGCGCGTGCGCGCGGGCAGCCGCGTGCGCAGCGCGCGGGGCGTGGTCGAGATCGCGCGCGTGGACGCGGCCGCGCGGATCAGCCAGGGCGACGCGCGGGCTGCGGGCTACGCCACGGCGGCCGCACTGCGCGCGGAGCTCGCTCGCTACGGCGAGGGACCGCTCTGGCGCATCGAGCTCCGCTGGGCGGGTCCCGACCCCCGCGCTGCGCTCCGCAAGCAGCGCGCGACGGGGGGCGAGCTCGAGGCGCTGCGCAAGCGGCTCGAGCGCCTCGACCGGCGCGGCACTTGGACTGCTCGCGCCCTGGCCCTGATCGCCGCGAAGCCTGGTGTCGTCTCGACCGAGCTTGCGCGCGAGCTGGATCTGCCCCGCTTCGAGTTCAAGCGGCGCGTGCGCAAGCTGAAGGAGCTCGGCCTCACCGAGAGCCTCGAGGTGGGGTATCGAATCTCGCCGCGCGGCCGGGCGCTCCTGCGGCGTTACGTCGCCGAATAGCCGCCGCACACCGCCCACGTCGCGCCCGTGACGTACGCTGCCTGCGCGCTCGCCAGGAACAGGACCACGGGCGCGACGTCCTCGGGTGTGCCACGGCGTGCGAGCGGGATCTTGGCGAGCTCGGCGCGCTCGATCTCGGGCATGCTCTTCATGGCCTGTGTCATGTTCGAGTCGGTGAGCCCGGGTGCAACCGCATTCACGCGGATGCGCTCGGGCGCCCACTGCACCGCGAGATTCTTGGTGAGGGTCACGATTCCGCTCTTGGCGGCGCCGTAGCCCGGCACGAATGTCACGGCGCGGAAGGCGGCCATGCTCGCGAGCTGGATCACCGAGGCGCCGCCCGCGAGCTCACTCTTCGCGAGCAGCGGCTTGCAGGCGAGCGCCATGCGGAAGGCGCTGGTGAGGTTCACGCGCAGCGAGTCCTCGAACACGTCCGGGTCCCACTCGCTCGGCTGGAACGGGAAGTTCGCCCCGGCGTTGTTCACGAGCACGTCGAGCGCACCGAGCGAGCCCGCGACGCGCGTGATGCCGCCCGCGTTGCGCACGTCGAGCGACTGGAAGGCGAAGCCCGAGAGATCGTGCGAATAGTCCGCGGCGGCCGCGCGGGTGCCCGTGATCGTCACGTGGGCGCCGCTCGCCAGGAAGGCGCGGGCGATGCCGAGGCCGATTCCGTTCGAGCCGCCCGTCACGAGCACGCGCGCGCCGGAGAAATCGAAGTGCGCGGCGTTGGCCGCCACCTCGCTAGCTCTTCCAGCCCGAGGTCGCGCCCTTCACCATCGCGAAGGGGCCGACGGGCCAGCGGAAGCAGTCCACCATCAGCTGGTTCACCTGCTCGTGGCTCGCCACGCCCTCGTCCACGACGCGCGCCGCTTCGCGGAGCATGGCGCCGTAGATACGATTGGCGACGAAGCCCCAGGCCAGCGGCTGGTCCTTCACCACGATCGGATGCTTCCCGCAGCGCGTTGCGATCTCCGAGACCGTCTCCGTCACCTTCGGGTCGGTCTTCGGCGTGACCACGAGCTCGGCGAACTTCATCACGAAGGCCGGCGACGCCCAGTGCCAGACGATGACGCGCTCGGGGCGCGCCGTAGCGCCGGCGAGCGCGGTCAGCGGGAAGCCCGACGTGTTGGACGCGAGGATCGCGTGGGCGGGCGCCGCCCGGTCGAGCTCCCGGAAGATCGCGAGCTTCAGGTCGAGCCGCTCGGGCACGCACTCGATCACCAGGTCGCACGCCGCTGCAGCGGCGAAGTCGCTGCACCAGCGGATGCGCCCGCGCGCGGCGTCGGCCTCGCTCGCCCCGAGCTTCCCGAGCTTCACCGCCCCGGCGATGCCGAAGCGCCCCTCGACCGCGTCGCGCTCTGCGCGCGCGAGAGCGTCCGCCGACACGTCCGTGCACACCACGCGGTAGCCGGCCACCGCCGCGCTCTGCGCGATACCGCCGCCCATCACGCCCGATCCGATCACGCCGATGCTCTGGACCATCTCGTTCTCCTACGCCGCAGGATGCCACGCCGGCATGCCTACCGCGCGCTCCCGAGGCGAGGATCAGACGCGGCGATGGAAGAAGATCCGGTCCACCGCCATGATCGGAAAGGCCGCAGGCAGCGCAGCCGCGGGGATCCTCGAGAAGCCGTTCTTCTCGTAGAAGCGGTGGGCGGCGAGGAACCTCTCCGTCGTGCCGAGGAAGATCTCGCGCACGTCGCGAGAGCGCGTCCACGCGAGCAGCGTGTCCAGCAGTTGCTTGGCGGTTCCCGCTTCGCGTCCCCGCCAATCCGGGTGGACGAACATCTTGCGGAGCGCGCCTTGCTGGTTCCCGATGTCGAGCAGCGAGACGGTGCCGACCACGCGCCCGTCCGCGATGGCGACCCAGAAGTTGCCGCGGCTGTGCTGGTAGAAGCCGGGAATGTCAGCCAGATCCGGCTGCTGCTCGGCAGTGATCTCGACGCCGAACTCGTCGCGCTGGATCGACAGGATGAGATTCGACACGTCGGCAGCGAAGCGCGGCCGGAACGGAAGGATCTCCAGGGCAGTCTCTCTACTCTTCTTCGTAGTGAAACTCCACGAGGAAGATGTGCTGGCCGCGGCCGTGCTTGGCGATCTTCAAGAGCTCGGCGACGTCGTCGAACCCCGAGCGCCGTGCCAGCGCGCGCGTGATCTGGTGGGGCTCGATCTCGCGGAGCGAGTCCACCACCACCTCGCCCGGAGGGAGGGCGTAGCGCCCGCCCACCTTTACGTGGGGCTGCATCCAGATGCGGACGCTACAGGTCACTTCGCCGTGGCGAACGCGGTCGCGCAGGTGCTTCACGAACTGCACGGGCCGACTCCTCGCCTCATTGGATGACGAAGCCGCCGTCGGCCAGGAAGAAGGCGCCGGTGATGAAGCTCGCGCGCGGCGAGCAGAGGAAAGCGATCAGCTCGGCGATCTCGTCGGGCGTTCCCCAGCGGCCGACTGGCGCGCGCTTCCCGAGCGCCTCGAACACCGCGGGCGGCATCGAGTCGCGCGTCATCGCGGAGTCCACGTTGCCCGGGCCGATCGCGTTGCAGCGGATGTTCTGCTCGGCGTAGTCGAGGGCGACCACCTTGGTGAGGCCCACGACCCCGTGCTTGCTCGCCACGTAGGCCGGGATCCCCGCGTGTGCGATCTGGCCCATCATCGAGGCGATGTTCACGATTGCGCCGCCGCCGCTCGCGAGGAGCGCCGGGACCGCGGCGCGGATCGCGTAGAAGGTGCCCGAGAGGTTCACGGCGAGGCAGCGCTCCCACTCCGCGATCGGGTACGTGTGGGTTTGCTGCATCGGCGGCGAGATGCCCGCGCTGTTCACCAGGGCGTCGAGGCGGCCGAGCTCGTTCTGCGTGCGCTTCACCATCGCCTCGACGGCCTCGAGGCGCGCGACGTCGACTGGGATCGCGACGGCGCGCGCGCCGGCGCTGCGCAGCTCGCTGGCCACGCGCTCGGCGCCCGCCGCGTCGAAGTCCGCGACCGCGAGAGCAGCGCCCTCGCGGGCGAGCACGCGCGCCGCGGCCGCCCCGATCCCGCTCGCTCCGCCGGTCACGAGCGCGACTCTGCCCGCGAGCTCCGCCACCCGGATCAGCGACCGCCGAAGACGCGGCGGATGCGGCCGAGCGCCTCGTTCACGCGCTCGCGCGTGTTGAAGGCGGAGAGCCGCAAGTAGCCCTCGCCGTGGGGGCCGAAGCCGGCGCCGGGCGTCCCGACGACGTGCGCCTCGGCGAGGAGCCGATCGAAGAACTCCCACGAGCCCAGGCCAACGGGCGTACGCAGCCACAGGTAGGGCGCGTGCACGCCGCCGAACACCGTGAAGCCGGCAGCCGTGAGCCCTTCGCGCAGGAGCCGCGCGTTCTCCAGATAGAGAGCGACCTGCTCGGCCGTCTGCTTGCGGCCGTCCGGCGTGAAGGTGGCCTCGGCGGCGCGCTGCGTCACGTAGGGCACGCCGTTGAACTTGGTCGAGTGCCGGCGCGCCCAGAGCGCGCGCAGCGGCACGCGCTCACCGTCCGCGCCGGTGCCGGTGAGCTCGCGCGGGATCACCGTGTAGGCGCAGCGCACTCCGGTGAAGCCGGCGCGCTTGCTGAAGCTCCGCATCTCGAGCGCGACGCTGCGCGCCCCCGGAATCTCGTAGATCGAGCGCGGCAGCGCGGGATCCTGGATGTAGGCGTCGTAGGCGGCGTCGAACACGATCACCACGTCGTTCGTCTGGGCGTAGCGCACCCAGCGCTCGAGCAGAGCGCGCGTCATCACTGCGCCGGTGGGGTTGTTGGGGGAGCACAGGTAGACGACGTCGATCGGCTCGCTGGGCGGCGGCGGCGCGAAGCCGTTGGCCTCGGTGGCGGGCAGATACACGATTCCCGCGTAGCGGCCCGCGGAGTCCGCAGCGCCGGTGCGGCCCGCCATCACGTTGCTGTCCACGTAGACGGGGTAGACGGGATCGGTGACGGCGATGCGGCAGTCGGCGCCGAAGATCTCCTGGATGTTGGCGCTGTCCTGCTTGCTGCCGTCCGAGAGGAAGATCTCGTCGATCTGGACCTCGATCCCGCGCGCCGCGTAGTCGTGGACGCGGATCGCCTCCAGCAGGAAGTCGTAGCCCGTGTCGGGCGGGTAGCCGCGGAAGCCCGCGCGCGTGCCCAGCTCGGCCACCGCGCGCTGCATCGCCTCCACCACCGCCGGCGCGAGGGGCTCGGTCACGTCCCCGATGCCCAGGCGGATGATCTTCGCGTCGGGGTGCGCAGCTTCGAAGGCGCGGACGCGCCGCCCGATCTCGGGGAAGAGGTAGCCGGCCTGGAGCTTGCGGTAGTGCTCGTTGATGCGCGCCATGGGCGCGGAAACATACTGGCTTCAACGGGCGGGATCGAAGAGCACGCCCGGGTTCAGGATCGCGCGCGGGTCGAGCGTCGCCTTGGCGGCGCGCAGCGAAGCGAGGAAGAGCGGGGGAGCTCGCGCTCGTACCAGGGTCGGTGGTCGCGCCCGACCGCGTGGTGGTGCGTGATCGTGCCGCCCGCCGCGAGCAGGGCCTCGCTCGCCGCGCTCTTGATCTCGGCCCACTGCGTGAGCTCGCTGCCGTGCTGGGACGGCGCGCTGATCGAGTAGTAGGGCGCCGGGCCGTCGGGGTAGGCGTGCGTGAAACGGCAGCTCACCGTGCCGGCGCCGCACACCCGCTTCACGGCGTCCTGGGTCGCGGCCATCACGCGCGCGTGGAAGTCCGCGAAGCGGTCCCAGGTGATCGCGGTCTCGAAGGTCTCCATCAGCACGGCCCACGGCGCGAGCGCGTCGCGCACGTAGGGCCCGCGCAGGAACGCGTTGCGCCACGCGCCCGCCGCGCCCTCGCGGTCGCCGCCGCCGGTCGCGCCGCTGGTCTTGCGCGTTTCGCCCGCGCCGGTGGGGATCTCGCCGCCGGCTGCCCGGCAGCACTCGAGCGCGCGCGCGATCCAGGCGTCGAGCGGGTGATCGGCCGACTCGAAGCCGAGCACGAGCACGGCGTGGTCGCCGTCGCCCGCGCCCGAGCCCGCGGCCTCCGCGGCATCCAGCAGCCGACAGTTCGCGGGATAGAGCCCGGCCTGGGAGATCGCGCGCACGGCGTTCGCCCCGCGCAGGAAGCCGTCGGCGCCCCGGAACGCGATCGATGCGCCGGCGCGGAAGGTCGGCCGATCCTGCAGGCGCAGCCAGGCCTCCGTAATGACTCCGAGCGTGCCCTCGCTGCCGATGAAGAGGCGATCGGGGCTCGGGCCGGCGCCCGAGCCGGGCAGTCGCCGCGTCTCCAGCACGCCTCGCGGCGTGACCACGCGCAGGGACTCGACGAAGTCGTCGATGTGGGTGTAGAGGGTGGCGAAGTGGCCGCCCGAGCGCGTGGCGATCCAGCCGCCCAGGCTCGAGAACTCGAAGGACTGGGGGAAGTGGCGGAGCGTTAAGGCGTGGGGCCGGAGCTGGTCCTCGAGCGCCGGGCCCAGCGCGCCCGCCTGGATGCGCGCCGCGCGCGAGGCGCGGTCGACTTCGAGCACGCGCCCCAGGCGCGTGAGATCCAGGGAGACGACGCCGGCGTAGCCGGGCACGTTCGTCTCGACACCGCCGACCACGGAGGAGCCGCCGCCGTAGGGGATCGCGGCGACGCGCTCGCGCTCGCACCAGTCGAGCACGGCCACGACGTCGCTCTCGCTGGCCGGGTAGGCCACGTAGTCCGGCGGCTCCGGGAACTCGCCGCGGAACGCGCGCACGACGTCGCGGAAGGAGCGACCATAGGCGTGTCGCGCGCGCTCCTCGGGCGCGTCCACCAAAAGCGCGCGCAGCGCCGCCGGCGCGGCGACGCGCGGGGCGCGCAGGCGCAGGTCGGCCGCTCGCGGCGCCGGTCGAGGCGCGGCGAGCGCGCGCCCGAAGCGCTGCTCGAGCGTCTTCGCCATCGCCTCCGCCTGCGCAGGCGAGGGGCGCGCCTCGTCGAGACCCCAGCCCCAGAAGCTGCGCGCCATGGCTCAGCGCCGCCGGGCTTTTCGCTTCGGCCGCGCCTTCGCCTTGCGCGCGGGCTTCCCCTTCTTCTTGGCGCTCGCCTTCTTGCGGGCGGCGCCGCGCACGCGCGGCGCGCTCGGCGCGCGGGCGGGCGCGGCCGGGCTGGGCGCCAGGGCGCGCAGCAGCTCGAGGTCGACGCCGGGCTGGCCGTCCGGGCGGAAGGGCTGGATGCAGACGTGGTCCGCGCCGGCGTCGAAGTGCGCCTTCACGTGCGCGCGGATCTTCGCCTCGTCGCCCCAGCACACGATCGCGTCGATCAGCCGGTCGCTGCCGCGGCCCTGATAATCCGCTTCCTCGAAGCCCAGCCACTTCCAGTTGTTGAAGTAGTTGGGGAGGGGCAGGTAGGTCGCGAGATTCTTGCGCGCGATCTCGCGCGCGCGCGTCGGGTTCGTCTCGCAGAGCACCATCTGCTCGGGCGCGAGCGTCGGGCCGGGACCGAGGATCTCGCGCGCGCGGCGCGTGTGCTCGGGCGTCACGTTGTAGGGATGCGCGCCGGCGGTGCGCTCGCCCGCGAGCCGCAGCATGTTCTCGCGCAGCGCAGCGAGCACGATCGGCGGCTCCGCCGGGCCCTTCGGCCCTGCGTAGACCGCCTTCTCCATCGCGTCGAGGTAGCCGCGCATGGTGGCCACGGGCTTCCCGTACTCGTGGCCGCGCACGTTCACGACCAGCGGCACGTGCGAGACGCCGAGACCGAGCACCAGGCGCCCGCCCGTGAGCTCGCCCACCGAGTGCTGGATCGCGCGCATCGACATCGGATCGCGCGCGTAGATGTTGGCGATGCCGGTCGCGAACACGAGCTTCTTCGTGTGCGCGGCGAGCCAGGTGATCAAGGCGAAGGGATCGCGCCCCACCGCCTCCGGCGTCCAGAGCGCGCTGTAGCCCCACGCTTCGACCTGCGCCGCGAACTCCGCCGCTTTCCCGGCCGGGAGCATGTCGAGCCAGGTCCAGACGCCGAGCTTTCCGAGGATCGCCGCGTTGCGCGCCGTCATTCGCCTCTCCTCCGTCGAGGCGCCGACTCTACCCCGCGCCGCCGCGGCCGCGCACGCTGGTGTAAGTTCGCAGCGCCTTGCGAACCCCCGAAGCGCGCCGCTGCTCTCTGCTCGACGTGCGTGGGGCGCTGCGCCGCGCCCTGCTGGGCGTCGGCGTCGCCTCGGCTGCCGCCGCGTATCCGGGCGGCACGCCGGACTACCAGACCGACGCGGCGCCCTACTGCGCGAGCTGCCACAGCTCGACCAACCTCCAGATGATGTCGGGGCTCGAGCCCGAGCGCGCGGAGCGGGAGCTGGCGGCGAACAAGCACCTGCCCGCGATCGACGCCGGGAAGGGCGACTACCAGGCGCTCACGCCCGAGGAGCGCGCGCTGCTCGCCGAGCACGTGCGTGCGGTCGATGCCCACACCAGCGTGAAGATCAACGCGCTCCCCAAGGTCGCGATGAACCAGGAGCTGCGCGTGGTGGTGGACATCGCGGGGGGCGCGGGCCCCGTCGTGGGCGTCGCCCTGGTGGACGTGCCGCACCGCTACCTCGCGCGGCCGGCACCGGCCGTGGGCTGGGTCGTCTCGCGCGAGCCCACCATCCTGGGCCAGGACTTCCAGGAGCAGACCGAGTGGCTCTCGCGCCGGCCGCTCTCGATGGGGCGCAACCTCGCCTACGTGAACGTCGTGGGCCTCCACTCCGACGCCGTGCTCGGTGAGTGGGCGCGCGCGCAGGTGATCTGGACGCTGCGCGCGCCCAACCGTCCAGGGAAGCTCCCGCTCACCGCCGCGCTCTGGTACGGCACCGAGAAGGCCTCGCCCCTCGGCGTGCTCGCCGATCCGCTGCGCGGCCGCATCCTGCGCGGCGGGGCCACCGGCGCCTCGGGCCGCATTCTCTTCAGCGCGCCGTTGACCATCGACGTGACGGTCGAGTGAGCGAGCGCGGGCGCGCGCTTGCTCAGCCCAGCCGGAAGCCCTCGTAGCCGCGCGCCACGACTTCCTGGCACTTCTGCACGTATTGCGGGAAGCCCAGATACGGCATGAACACGCGCGGCTTCCCGGGCACGTTCGCGCCCAGGTACCAGGAGTTGCAGGTCGGGTAGAGCGTGCCGTTCGCGACCTCGTTCACGTGCGCGACCCACGCCTCCTGCGCCTCGGGGAGCGGCTCGACGCTCTTCGCGCCCCGCCGCTCGACGTGCCCGACGCAGTCGGCAATCCACTCCACGTGCTGCTCGATCGAGGGCACCATGTTCGAGAGCACCGACGGGCTGCCCGGCCCCGTGATCAGGAACAGATTCGGGAAGCCCACCGTCGAGAGGCCCAGATACGTGCGCGGCCCCTCGGCCCAGCGCTCGGCTGAGGGTGGCGCCGCCCCGGCCGCGCAGGTCGATGCGCGAGATCGAGCCCGTCATCGCGTCGAAGCCGGTGGCGAGGATCAGCGCGTCGAGCGGGAAGCGCTCTGCGCTCGTCTCGACGCCGGCCGGCGTGATGCGCTCGAGAGGCGTCTTGCGCAGATCGACCAGCCGCACGTTCGGCCGGTTGTACGCGGTGTAGTAGCCCGAGTCCACGCACAGCCGCTTGCAGCCCACCACGTGGTGCGGCGAGAGCGACTCGGCCAGCGCCGGGTCCGCCACGAGCTCTTGGATCTTGCCGCGGATGAACTCGGCCGCGGTCTCGTTGGCGTTCCGGTCGAACAACAGATCCGCATAGCAGCCCAGGAAGGGGAGCCCGCCGCTCGCCCAGCGCTCCTCGTACTCCGCCTCGCGCTCTTCGGGCGTCGCATCCACCGCGAGCTTCTCGTTGAAGCGCACGTCGAAGGCGAAGGGCATCTGGCTCCCGAGCTGGCGCAGCTCGCCGTAGGCGGCCTTGGTCTTGCGCACGGTCTCGGCGTCCAGGGGCCGGTTGTGGGCCGGCACCGAGTAGTTCGGCGTGCGCTGGAAGACGGTGAGGGTGGCCGCCTGCTCGGCGAGGATCGGGATCGCCTGGATCGCAGAGGACCCGGTGCCGATCACGCCCACGCGTTTTCCCGAGAAGTCGACGGGCTCGTGGGGCCAGCGTCCGGTGTGATAGGTCTCGCCGGCGAACGACTCGAGGCCGGGGATGCGCGGCGTGTTCGCCGTGGAGAGGCAGCCCGTGGCGAGGATCACGTACTTCGCCGACACGCGGTCGCCATTGCCCGCGCGCACCGACCAGCGGCTGGTCGATTCGTCGAAGTGCGCCGACTCGACGCGCGCGGAGCAGCGGATGTCGCGCCGCAGGTCGAAGCGGTCCGCCACGTGGTTCAGGTAGCGGAGGATCTCCGGCTGCGTGGCGTAGAGCTCGCTCCACTCCCACTGCTGCTGCAGCTCCTCCGACCACTTGTAGGAGTACTCGAGGCTCTGCACGTCGCAGCGCGCGCCGGGGTAGCGGTTCCAGAACCAGGTGCCGCCGATGCCGCTCCCGGCTTCGAGCACGAGCCCGGAGAGCCCGACGCCGCGCAGGCGATGGAGCATGTAGAGGCCGGCGAAGCCGGCGCCCACGATCACGGCGTCGCGCCGCTCGGGCGCTGCGGCGGGGGAGGTCATGCGTCACTCCACGTCGGTTGCATCGATCACGGCGTCGCGCCGCTCGGGCGCTGCGGCGGGGAGGTCATGCGTCACTCCACGTCGGTTGTATCGATCATGGCGCGCAATCGGAGGTCCCGCTCGTGTAGGCTACGCCCCGCTTGCGGCCGCTCTGCTCGGCGGCCCGGGGAGGGATGATGTCGGGGTGTGCGAAGCGGTGGCTCGCGCTCGCGCTGTGCGCGGGCGGGATCGGTCTCTCGGCGTGCGGCCAGAAGGAGGAGACCGCGGCGGCGACCCCGCCCCCGGCGCCGGCTCCGTCGCGCGGCGTGGACGCGATCGACGACGCGCGGCTGGTGAACGCCGCCGCCGAGCCCGAGAGCTGGCTCACCTACGGCGGCACCTACAGCGAGCAGCGCTTCTCGAAGCTCGACAAGATCGACGCGGGCAACGTGGCCCAGCTCGGTCTCGCGTTCTCCTACGACACCAACACGACGCGCGGCCTGGAGGCGACGCCCCTCGAGGTGGACGGCGTGATCTACACGACCGGCTCGTGGAGCCTGGTCTATGCGGTCGACGCGCGCACCGGCAAGGAGATCTGGCGCTACGACCCGAAGGTCCCGGGCGAGACGGGTCCCAAGGCCTGCTGCGACGTCGTGAACCGCGGCGTGGCCGCTTATCAGGGCAAGATCTATCGTGGGCACGCTCGACGGGCGGCTCGTCGCCCTCGATGCGAAGACGGGCGGCGTGGTCTGGGAGACCGTCACCATCGACCCGACGCGCCCCTACACGATCACGATGGCGCCGCGCGTGGTGAAGGGGAAAGTGATCATCGGCAACGGCGGCGCCGAGCTCGGCGTGCGCGGCTACGTCTCGGCCTACGACGCCGCGACCGGGAAGCTCGCCTGGCGCTTCTACACGGTGCCGGGCGATCCCTCCCAGCCGGCCGAGAGCCCGGCCCTCGAGAAGGCCAAGTCAACCTGGACGGGCGACGTCTACTACAAGATCGGCGGCGGCGGCACGGTGTGGGACGCGATCGCGTTCGATCCCGAGCTCGACCTGCTCTACGTCGGCACCGGCAATGGCTCGCCCTGGAGCCGCCACATCCGCAGCCCGCAAGGCGGCGACAACCTCTACCTGAGCTCGATCCTCGCGCTCAAGCCCGATACCGGGGAGCTGGTCTGGTACTACCAGACCACGCCCGGCGACACCTGGGACTACACGTCCACCCAGCAGATCATGCTGGCCGATCTCCCGATCGGCGGCGCGACCCGCAAGGTGCTGATGCAGGCGCCGAAGAACGGCTTCTTCTACGTGCTCGATCGCGCCACCGGCGAGCTCCTCTCGGCGGAGAAGTACGTGGACGTCACGTGGGCCAGCAAGATCGACATGGCGACCGGGAAGCCGGTCGAGGCGAAGGATCTCGACTACCGCGAGAAGACGAAGACCGTGCGGCCCTCGCCGCTCGGCGGCCACAACTGGCAGCCGATGTCCTTCGACCCGAAGACCGGCCTCGTCTACATCCCGGCCAACGACATCGCCTGGGCCTTCGGTCTCGAGAAGCCTTTCACGTATCGACCCGGCGGCTGGAACACGGGCACGGATCCGACGACGGGCGACGCGATCCCGCGCGGCGACGTCTCGGGGCGCCTGATCGCATGGGATCCCGTCCAGCAGAAGAAGGCGTGGGAGGTGCCGTATCCGGGGCCGTGGAACGGCGGCACGCTCGCTACCGCCGGCGGCGTCGTCTTCCAGGGCACCGCGCACGGCACGTTCGCGGCCTACGACGCCGCGACGGGCAAGACGCTCTGGGAGACCGCAGCGGGGACCGGCGTGATGGCGGGCCCCTCCACCTATCTCCTCGACGGCGAGCAGTACGTCGCGGTGATGGCGGGCTGGGGCGGCGCGTTCGGACTGGTCGGCGGGGACGCCGCGGCGGCCGCCCACGAGGCCGCGGGCAACAACACGAATGCCGGGCGACTCCTCGTCTTCAAGCTCGGGGGCACGGCGACCATCCCGGTCACGAAGCAGATGGATCAGGAGATCGCCGCCGTGGCGGGCAATCTCGACCCGAAGCAGGTGAAGCTCGGCAACTTCGCCTATCACCGCTGGTGCGCGTTCTGCCACGGCATCGGCGCGATCGCCGGCGGCGCGCTCCCGGACCTGCGCAAGTCCGACAAGTTCTTCTCGGACTCGCTCGAGCCGATCGTGCTCCAGGGCGCGTTGCTCGAGAAGGGCATGCCGAATCTGTCGCAGTGGGTGACGAAGGATGACGTCGCGCTGATCCGCACCTACATCACGGCCAAGCGCAACGAGCTCGTCGCCGAGCAGGCGAAGCACAAGGCCGCGGCGCCCGAGGCGGCCCCGGCGACGGGAGGCCAGTAGTGAAGCTTCCCCCGATCCCGCCGGCTGAATCCGTCGAGCTCGGGACGCTCGAGTTCTGGGACGCGCCGCACGAGCAGCGCGAGGCGGCCTTTGCGGCGCTGCGCAACAAGTCCGGGCTCTCGTTCCAGAAGGAGTTCGAGCCGCCGCCGGGCTCGCCGTTCCCGCGCGGCCCGGGCTATTGGGCCGTGACGCGGCACGCGGACATCCTCGAGGTGAGCCGCACGCCGGAGGTCTACTGCTCCGGCAAGGGCACGAACATCCCGGACCTTCCCGAAGCGTTCAACGAGTTCTTCAGCTCGATGATCGCGATGGACGACCCGCGCCACGCGCGGCTGCGCCGCATCGTCTCGCGCGGCTTCACGCCGCGCTCGCTCGGGAAGCTCGAAGCCGACGTGCAGCGCCGCGCGAAGCAGACGCTCGACCGCGTGATCGACCGCGGCGCCTGCGACTTCGTGACCGAGATCGCCGCGCCGCTCCCGCTCGAGATCGTGTGCGACCTGATGGGCATCCCGGACAGCGAGACCAAGGCGGTGTTCGCCCACACGAACGTGATCCTCGGCCTCGGCGATCCCGAGTACGTGCCCGAGGGCACGAACCCGATCGTCGCGGCGCTCACCTCGGGCAAGGCGCTCGCGGATCTCATGTACGACCTCGCCAAGCGCAAGGAGGCGAAAGCCGGCGAGGACCTGACCTCGGCGCTGCTCGACGCCCAGGTCGACGGCGAGACGCTCACTCATCAGGAGCTGGCGTCGTTCTTCGTGCTGCTCGTCGTGGCGGGCAACGAGACGACGCGCAACGCCATCAGCCACGGGATGCGCGCGTTGTGCCAGCACCCCGACCAGCGCCGGAAGTGGGCCGCCGACTTCGAGGGCCTGGCCGACAGCGCTGTCGAGGAGATCGTGCGCTGGGCGTCGCCGGTGATCCACTTCCGCCGCACCGTCACGCGGGACACCGTGCTCGCCGGTCGACCGCTCCGCGCCGGGGAGAAGGTGGTGATGTGGTACGGCTCCGGGAATCGGGACGAAGAGAAGTTCGAGCACCCCTTCGAATTCGACCTCGCGCGCGAGCCGAACGAGCACGTGGGCTTCGGCGGGCCGGGCCCGCACCACTGCCTGGGCGCGAACCTCGCGCGCCGCGAGATGCGCGTGATGTTCCGCGAGCTCTTCCGGCGCCTTCCCGACCTCGAGATCACCGGTCCGCCGGACCGCCTGCGCAGCAACTTCATCAACGGCATCAAGCACCTGCCGTGCGCGTGGACGAAGCGGGCGAGCTGACGCGGCGAGGAACCCATGAGCTGGGACGCGATCGGGGCCATCGCAGAGCTGATCGGCGCCCTCGCGGTGGTTGCGACGCTCCTCTACCTCGCAGCGCAGATCCGCCAGAACACGACCTCGGTCCGCGCCGCGACCTTCCAGAACATCATCGGGCACCGCCTTCTCCTTCAACGAGAGCCTGTCGAAGGACCCCGACTTGATCCGGATCTTCCGGGCGGGGCTCGCCGACTTCGAGTCGCTCGTCGAGATGGACGCGGCGCGCTTCCACTTCCAGATCCTGGGACTCGTACGTCGGGCGGAGAACTTTCACTATCAGGGGCAGCTCGGCCTGCTCCGCGACGAGGACTGGGAGGGCCTGCGCGCCTCCATGCTCCAGCTGATCGGAAGCCCCGGCGCCCGGGTCTGGTGGCGCCGGAACACGGAGCTCTTCAACTCGTCGTTTCGCGACTTCATCGAACGCGAGCTCCGCGCGCGCGAGGGCTCCGGCGGGCGGTCGCAGCCGGCGGTTTGCCTTGACTGCAGCTGTTGGGGCGGTGCACACTCTTTCCAATCAGCGATTAGGAAGTGAACAGACGATGCACCGGAAGCGCTGGGCGAGTGGCCTAATTTCGATGGCGATCGTCGCGGGATTCGCGAGCGCTGCCTCCGCCCAGCTGCTCTCGGGGCCAGGCAACGCGAGCGTCGCTGGAACCTACAAGTTCAAGCTCAGCGGCTGTGGCAAGGACCGCGGGTCCTCGTCGGAGTTCGTGGCGATCGGCAGCGGGGGCGCGTGGTCGGAAGATGGAAACACCCGGACGGGCACGGCCACCCAGCCGGGCCCGAGAATGCTGACGATCAGCTATGACGCCGCCACCCTCCAGCTGATCCAAGGAGCCTTCGTCGGTCTCGCGGAATCCACGTGCGCCGCCGAGTTCGCGGTGACCTCGTTCCAGTTCTCGGCGACCGCGAAGTTCAACAAGCGGCTCTCGAACGTCACCATCCGCAAGACAGTGAACCTCTCGGGAACGACTGCGGGTGGCTCGCACACGGGTGGCGGAAGCCAGAAGGAAAAAGGCAGCTGGTACCAGGTACCGGTCTGAGCCGGGCTCCCGGGCTAGAGGACTGCCAGCGCTTCCGCTCCGCCGCGCAGACGGATTCCGGCGTACGCACAGCGGCCGGGCTGGCGCTTGAAGACGCTGACCGCGATCAGCCAGACGCGCACGACGTCGCCGGGGTGCGCGCCCAGGTAGCGGAGCGCGTCCGCGTGCAGGTTGCGGCGCTCGTCCTGCCAGGCGCCGAGCCCCGCGCTGCCCGAGCGGATGGCGACGTGGAACTCGCGGTGCTTCCAGTTCGGGAGCGGGCACCAGAACGCCGCGCCCACCGGCAGCGCCTTGCTCCAGTAATAGGTGAGGTCGAGGCCGTTCGCGAACTCGACGGCCAGGCTCAGGTAGTCGTGGCTGGGGACGCTGTCCTCCCGCAGCAGGCCCGGCAGCGCGTCTACGCGCCAGCGCCACGCGAGCTCGGTGTCGGCGCGGAGCGGGAAGGGCGCCTCGCGCTGCAGGATGCCGACGTCTCCCTCGACGCAGCAGTCGAGGGCCGCCTCGCCGTGCTCGCCGCGCCGGGGCGGAAGATCTCGGCGTCGCCCAGGTGCCAGAGGTAGCGCCAGCCGGGCGGCGCGGGATCGCCGAGCGCGAGCCGCTCGCGCTCGCTCGCCACCACGCCGAGCGCGTCCCCGGCCGCCGCGAGCGCCGCGAGCCCGTCCGCGGCGCGGCCCCGCCAACGCACCACCAGGATCCCCAGCGTGCCCGACACGCCGGCGTAGACCGCGTCGTCCTGGAGGCGCGCGCCGCTCGCGTCCTTCCAGTCGTTGGGGAAGTAGTTGCCGAGGTAGAGCCGGCCCGCTTGCTCGGCGCGCAGCGTGTCGGAGTCGCGGCTCGAGGAGCGAATCGGGCCCGGCGCCGATGCGCGCCCAGAGCTGCGTCCTCGGCGCCACCCAGATGTCGAGCGCATCCGACACCAGCGCGCGCCCGGTGGCGAAGTAGGTCGACCTCCTCGCCGGCGCGCGAGCGCGATCCCGCTGTCCCGCCAGGGCGGCTCGCTCGCCGGGAGCTCGAGCCAGACGTGCTCGGCGACGAGCTCGCGCGGCACGCGCGCGAGCGCGCGCTCGAGCTCGGCGCGAAAGCGCCCGAGGTCGGGGGCGGCCGCGCGTTGGCCGCGCACGCGGCGCGCGAGCTCGCGCAGGCCCAGCCGCGCTGCCACCGAGAGATCGACGAGTGCGCCGGGCATGGGAGCTCCTGGGCGGCGCATGGGAGCATGGGTCCGCTCGCGGCGCCACGCCCGGCATTGACGCGGGCGGCGCGGGCCACGGAAACTGGGCGGCGGGAGATGCCGTGACGAGGGCGAGGCTCGCGCGATGGCTCCTCTGGGTCGCTCTCGGTGGCGCAGCCGGCGGCGCTTCCGCCGAGACCCCCGGGTCCTCGGCGCCGGCCGGAGGCTTCATTCCCGCGCTGGGAGACGCGGCGCCCTTCCGCTTCCAGCTCGAGGGCGAGGGCATGTTCGGGGCCGACTACGGATCGGCGGACGTGAGCTGGGCGCGCAGCATGGCCCGCCTGCGCATCCGCGGCCCGGTCTCGGAGCGCGTGGAGCTCGCCTTCCGCATCTATCACGACTACGCCGCCTTCGACTTCGACGGCGACACGACCTCGCTCCCGCTCGGCGGCGGAGGAGGCGATCCCTTCGACGACCTGATCGACAGTGGCGCCCGCTTCGGCGCGAGCGTCCGCATCCACGAGTCGTGGGCGGTGCTCGCGGAGGGCTACGTCCAGTCGAAACTCGAGCGCGGCGCCGAGCTCGACAGCGCCTGGAAGGGCGGCGGCATCCTCGGCGTGGGGCACCGCTTCAGCGACGACCTCGACGTTGCGCTCGCCCTCAAGATCGGAACGCGGCTCGACCGCGCCGCCACCGTCTGGCCCAACCTGCGCGTGCGCTGGCACATCGCCGATGGCTGGGACCTCGACCTCAACAACCTCCAGCTGCGCGTGACGCGCGAGCTCTCGGAAGCGTGGTCGGTCACCGGCTTCACGGCGCTGCGCTCCCAGCGCTACCGGCTGGCCGACCGTGACGGCGGACCCCAGGGCCTCGGCGAAGGCACGCTCGGAAATCGCTTCGTCCCGCTCGGAGTCGAGGCCGAGTGGCGGCCGCGACCGCGCCTGCGCGTCATGGGCAGCCTAGGGGCCGTGGTCTGGCAACGGCTCAAGGTGAACGACGAGCACGGGGACGAGTTCGACACCGAGAGCACGAGCGGCTTCGCGCCGCTGGTCTCCCTCCAGGTCGAAGCGCGCTTCTGAGCGGCTTCGACTGGGAAATGGCCGGGGGCGCAGCCGCGAATTGGCCCGGAGCGAGCGGTTTGCCGGGCGGCCAATCGGAAGTAGCGTCGCTCCCTCCTACTTGCTGGGAGCCCGCGATGGATCTGTTCCTGAACTGGTTCAATTTGAAGCCGGGCGTCAAGGACACCGCGTTCTGTCAGGCCGTCGATGCCTACCTGGGAGCGCTGAAGTCGCGCGGCGAGATTGCCGGTTACAGAATGACCCGCCGCAAACTGGCGTTCGGTCCGCCCGAGCTCGGCGAGTTCTTCCTGGTGATCGAGGTCGACGGCCTCGCCCAGCTCGACCGCGCCTTCGCGAACGTCTCCACGCGCTCGGGACCCATCGAAGGGCTCCACGCCGCCGTCAACCAGCACGTCTGCGACCTGCGCGCGGCGCTCTACCGGGACTTCCCGGACCGCCAGCGCGTGGTGGGCGAAGAGAAGTTCTAGCGTGATCTACTACGACGAGTATGCGGACGTACCCGAGGCGGAGATCGAGGCCTTCGTCCGTCAGACGGAGCTTGGTCGGCTGGTGACGGCCGGCGAGGATGGACTCCCGCATATCGGGCTCTACCCATTCGTCCCCGAGTCCGGCGCCGTTCTCGTCCACCTGCACCGCGCCGACGAGCAGCTCGCCGACCTCGAGCGCTCGCCGCGCTGCCTGTTCGAGCTGGACGAGGTGTTGGGCACGGTTCCCTCGCACTGGATCCACCCCGAGGATGCCGTGATGGCGACGGCCTACCATCGCACGGTGATCTTCGCCTGCCGCGCCACCGTCGCCCGCGACGCGCTCGCGCTCGCCGCCCACCAGGCGCGCTTCATGGAGCGCTACCAGCCGGAGGGCGGCTACCGCGCGCTCTCGGCGGCCGAGCCGCTGTACGAGAAGGCGCTGGCGACGATCGCCGCGCTCCGGCTCGAGATCGAGGGCCGGCGTGTGAAGTTCAAGCTCGGCCAGAACCGCGCCCCAGAGGCCCGCGCCCGAGTCGCCGCGCGCCTGCGCGCGCGCGGCCGGCCGAACGACGCCCGCGCGGCCGCCGCGCTGCTCGGGACCCTCGCGCGGGAGAGTCGCGCGCGGTGAGCGTCGAGACATTCGCACGCGAGCTGCTGGACGCTCTCGACGCGGGCGGCACGGTCTCGTCCGTCGCGGCGCGCTGGCCGGGCATGGGCTGGGCCGAGGGCTACCGCTTGGGGGCCGAGCTCGTGCGCCTGCGCCGCGCGCGCGGCGAGCGCACCGTCGGCCGCAAGATCGGCTTCACCAACCGGAACATCTGGCCGCAGTACGGGGCCACCGCTCCGATCTGGGCGCACGTGTACGACCGCAGCGTGGTGTTCGCCGAAGGCTCGCGCGCGACGATCTCGCTGCGAGGGAGTGCGCGCCCGCGCCTCGAGCCGGAGCTCGGCTTCCGGCTCGCGCGCCCGCTGCCGGCGGGCGTCAGCGACCCCGAGCGAATCCTCGCAGCCTGTGAGTGGGTGGCCCCGACCTTCGAGCTGGTCGACTGCCACTTCGCGGACTGGAAGTTCCAGCCCGCCGAGTCGGTCGCCGACTTCGCGCTTCACTGGCGGCTCGTGGTGGGCACGCCCCACGCGATCCAGGCCGGGGAGCGGCGCGAGCTGGCCCAGCGGCTTTCCGACTGCCGCGTCGTGTTGAAGCGCGACGCAGTCGAAGTGGATCGCGGCGTCGGCGCCAACGCGCTCGGCCACCCGGCGGGCGCGCTCGCGCATCTGGCAGGCCTCCTTGCGGGCGGCTCCGAGCCCCTCGCGGCGGGGGAGATCATCACGACGGGCACGCTCACCGCGGCGATGCCCGTACGGCCGGGCGAGCGCTGGTCTTCCGAGATCGAGGGCTTGCCCCTCACGGGTCTCTCGCTCACGTTCTCCGCCTGAACGCGGAGGCCCCCGTGTGCCGCAACATCCGGACGCTCTTCAACTTCGAGCCGCCCGTGACGGACGACGAGATCCACGCGGCGTCGCTCCAGTTCGTGCGCAAGCTGTGCGGGTTCAACAAGCCCTCCAAGGCGAATGAGGCCGCCTTCGCCCGGGCGGTGGAAGAGACCGCCGACGTGGCGCACCGACTGCTGCACGCGCTCGTGACGACCGCGCCGCCCCGCGATCGCGAGGTCGAGGCGGAGCGGGCGCGCGCGCGGGCTGCGGTGCGCTTCGGCGGGCGGGCGGGCAGCGCGGCGTGATTCCCCTCTGGCTCGCGATCGGGGGGTTCGTGCTGGCGGGCACCGGCCTGCACGTCGGGCTCCACTACGCCGCCCACGGCGTCGTGAACGTGCACCAGGCGGCGCTCGCGTTCTTCCTGGTGATCAACGTGCTCGTGAACCTCTGGGAGTTCACGCTGCACAAGCACGCCGCGCGCATCACCCGGGAGTGGGAGGAGACGCAGCTCCCCTGGAAGGGCCGCGAAGCCGAGCGCGCGAACGCCTTCTTCCGCGAGCGCGCGTCGCTGCGCGAGCTCTTCACGCTGCGGCGCTGGACGGGCCTCTGGTCGAGCTATGCGCTCTTCGACCGGGGCTACGCCGACATCCGCTCGTTCGGCTGGAACATCGACGTCGGCAACGGCTGGTCCACGATCCTGCCGGCGCTGCTCACCGCCTGGGGGATGACCTACGAGCTCGTCCCCGCGCGCGTGCTCGGCATCGTCGGCATCGCCATGTACTGGCAGATGCTCTACGGCACGCTGGTCTACTTCTTCCAGTTCTTCAACAACCGCAACCACGTCGGCATCTCGCGCGGCGCGCTGTGGGCCTTCGTCGGCGGCACGAACGGCTTCTGGTTCGTGTTCCCGATCTGGGGCCTCGCGGTCTCGGTCGCGCTGATCTACGCAGACTCGTTCGCGATCCTGCGCTGACGCGCACGCTCGCCGGGGGACTCGTGGTACCGCTCGCACGCTCCTTCGTCCGCGCGGCGCTGGCGGTCGCGCTGGCTCCGCGCCTGCGTCGCCGCCGAGCCCGGCGCGGCCGACGACGCCCCGGCGACCACGCTCCAAGCCATGGACGTCTTCGAGCTCGAGCTCGCGAGCGACGTGCAGATCTCGCCGGACGGCCGGCGCGTCGCCTTCGTGCGCACGAGCTTCGACGTGATGACCGATCGCGCGCGCGGGAATCTCTGGGTCGTGGACAGCGCGGGCGGGAACGCGCGCCCGCTGCGCCTCGATCGCCAGAGCTGCGGCTCGCCGCGCTGGTCGCCCGACGGCACGCGCCTGGCCTACCTCGCGAGCGAAGGGGAGCACACGCAGCTCCACGTGCGCTGGATGGACACCGGCCAGACGGCGCTGATCACCAACCTGACCGAGGCGCCCGGCGATCTGGCGTGGTCGCCGGACGGGCGCTGGATCGCCTTCACCGCGTTCGTCCCGAAGGAGAAGGAGCCGCTCGCGAAGCCCCCCTCGCCTCCGAAGGGCGCCGACTGGGCGCCGCCGGTCACCGTCATCGATACCGTCGTCTACCGCGTGGACGGCGCCGGCTACCTGGAGTCCGGCTACACGCACCTGTTCCTCGTCTCCGCCGAGGGCGGCACGCCGCGCCAGCTGACTCGCGGCGAGTTCAACGACGAAGGGCCGCTCTCCTTCACGCCGGACGGGAAGACCCTCGCGTTCTCGGCGAATCGCAATCCCGACTGGGAGTACGACTTCCTCGAGAGCGAGGTGTGGACGGTCTCCGTCCTGGGCGGCGAGCCGACGCGGCTCACCACGCGGAAAGGTCCGGACGCGAGCCCGGTCGTCTCACCGGACGGGAAACGCATCGCCTATCTCGGCTTCGACGACCGCGAGCAGGGCTATCAGGTCACCCAGCTCTACGTGATGGATCGCGACGGCCGCAACCCGCGCGCGCTCACGGCCTCCCTCGACCGCGACGTCGTCGATCCGCAGTGGTCGAGCGACGGCGGCAGCCTGACCTTCGCCTTCGATGACCGCGGCGTGCGCAAGATCGGCCGCGCGACGCTCGACGGCCGCGTCGCCAGCGTGGTCTCCGGGCTCGGCGGCACCGACCTCGGCCGCCCCTACACGAGCGGGAGCTACTCGCTCGCGCGCGACGGGCGCGTCGCCTTCACGCTGGGAACGCCCTGGCGGCCCGCGGACGTGGCGGTGGCGAGCGGCCGGGGGGAGCCGCTCCAGCTCACCCACCTGAACGACGACCTGCTCGGCGCAAAGACGCTCGGCGCCGTCCAGCCCCTGCGCTGGAAGTCTTCCCACGACGGCCGCGAGATCGAGGGCTGGCTGGTCACACCGCCCGGCTTCGACCCCACCAAGAAGTACCCGCTCCTGCTCGAGATCCACGGCGGGCCCTTCGCCGCCTACGGCCCGAACTGGACCGCCGAGATCCAGCTCTACGCGGCGGCCGGCTACGTCGTGCTCTACGCCAACCCGCGCGGCAGCACGAGCTACGGCGAGGAGTTCGGCAATCTGATCCACCACGCCTACCCGGGCTACGACTACGACGACCTGATGTCGGGCGTGGATGCCGCCATCGCGCACGGGAGCGTGGATCCCGACCAGCTCTACGTGACGGGCGGCTCGGGCGGCGGCGTCCTCACCGCGTGGATCGTCGGGAAGACCCACCGCTTCCGCGCTGCGGCGGTCGCGAAGCCCGTCATCAACTGGACGAGCTTCGCGCTCACCTCGGACTTCACGAGCTTCTTCGAGCGCTACTGGTTTGCCTCTCCCCCGTGGCAGGATGCGCAGGAGTACTGGCGTCGCTCGCCGCTCTCGCTCGTCGGCAACGTGACCACGCCCACGCTGCTGCTCACCGGCGAGCAGGACTACCGCACGCCCATCTCGGAGAGCGAGCAGTTCTATCAGGCGCTGAAGCTCCGCAAGGTGGACACCGCGCTGGTGCGCGTGCCCGGCGCCTCCCACGAGCTCGTCGATCGCCCTTCGCACCTGATCGCCAAGGTGGAGAACATCCTCGGCTGGTTCGAGAAGCACCGGGGCGACGCGGGTCAAGCCTCGCCCTGAGCGCGCCGATGCGAACGGGGCCGAGGAGGCCCCATGACGCGCGCGCTCCGTGTCAACGCTCTGACCGCGCTCTGCGCCGCCGCCGCCCTCGCGGCGGGTTGCGCCAAGCATCCGGAGACCCTCGAGCCGCCGCGCCTCGACCTCACGCGCTACGGGTCGATCGGGATGGTGACCTTCCGCGCGAGCGGGCCGACGGGCGCCGGCGTGCTCGGCGATGCGGCGACGAAGGAGTTCCTGGCGACGATCCACAGCGCCCAGCCCGGCACGCCCGTGCTCGAGCTCGGGGACGAGGCCGGGGTCATGCGCGGGCTCGGCGCGAGCGCGCTCGGCCCCGATGCGGTGCGCACGATCGGCGAGCGCCAGCACGTCGACGCCGTGGTCCTGGGCAGCGTGGTCGAGAAGAAGGCCCAGCCGAGAGTGGCGGTGGACACGGTCTGGAATCGCATCTCGGCCGCTGCGGAGCTCCAGGGCGAGCTCGAGGTCCGCATGCTAGAGACCGAGAGCGGCGCGACCGTGTGGAGCACGACGGCTCATGCGCAGGTTCCGATCGGACAGATCGAGCTGGGAGCGACGGGGGTCTCGGGGCTCCAGGCGAACCCGATGGAAGAGGCCCGCCGCGCGCTCGTCGAGCAGCTCGTCTGGCAGGCGACCGGCGACCTGCGCGCCCACTGGGTGCAGCGTTAGGCAGAGTGGAGCTTTCCTGGCGCTCGGGCTCGCGGCGCTGCTCGCCGCGAGCGGCTGCGCGTCGCTCGCGCACCGCGACTACGTGAACGCTCGCGCGCGCTACGAGCAGTGCGTGGCTGCCGCCGCAGTCGAGAAGTGCGAGCCCGAGCGCGAGCGCATGCTCGCGAGCGAGCGCGACTACCAGGAAGCCGCCCGCCGCGGCTGGGGCTGCGACCCGGCCCAGGCGGACTGCCCGACGCCGCGCTGAGGATTCCCCCTAAGGCCGCATGAACTCGAAGTCGGCGTCCGGGTCGAGGCTCCGGGCGCTGAACTCGAGCTCCGCGGCGACGTCGCGCCAGGGCCGAGCGCGCAGCCAGAGCGCCACCACCTCCTGGAGCGCGAGCCGGCCGATCACGTCGGCGGGGATGCTCTGCGCCTTCGCGTCTGCGAGCAGGGCGTCGAAGTGTCGCCTCACGAGCGCGTGTTCGTCGGTCACGGGGAGCTCCTCGCCACCCCGAAATTGCAAGGCTCGGGCCCGCCGGGTCGCCGCTTAGCGCTGGCATCGCCCGCCGAGCGCGGCACGGCGCCCCGGCCCGTGCGTCGTCCGGCCCCAGCCGTCAAGCCGGATCGCGGATCGGCCGATTCCAGGGCCGAACCCTGGCAGGAGGGACCCGATGCGGCGAGCGCTGCTCGCGGCTTGCCTCGCGCTGGCCGGCTGCGCGTCGGCTCCGAGCGCCGACCCGGAGACGGCGGTGCTGTGGGGCTACGTCCGCCTCATTCCGAAGAGCGGGGCCGAGCAGGTGGCGTCGTCCTACGGCGACCGCCGCGTGAGCTCGGCCGAGCGCACGGACTACTCGCAGGTCGGCTTCTCCGTGGCGTACGTCGAGACGGCCTCGGCCGGGCCGCCGGCGCCGGTTGCGCTCGCGATCGAGGCCGGCGATCACGGCCTCGAGCTCAAGCCCGCCCACGCCGCGCTGCGCGCATCGGGCCGGGTGCTCGTCACGAATCACAGCGATCGCATGCAGGTGGTCTCCGCGCCCGCCGCGAGCTGGCTGCGCGAGCTCCAGCCCGGCGAGACGAGCGCGCTCGAGCTCGACGCTCCCGGCGAGGTCGCCGTCCATCTGCTCGGCGGCGACGCGCTGCCGGCCTCGATCTGGGTCTCGCCCGGCGACTTCACGGTCGTCGAGCCCAGCGGCCGCTACGAGCTGCACGGGATCGCCCCGGGCGCCGTGGCGGTTCGCGCGTGGCATCCGCGGCTCCCGCCCTCGGCGCCCCACGCGCTCGAGCTCGCGCCGGGCCAGGTCGCCCGTCTCGATCTCGAAATCGGCGTGGATCGCCGGGAGGTCGCACAGCCGTGAAGCACCCCATCCTCACGATCGGATTCCTGATGGTCGCCGCGGGCGCCCGGGCCACCGACGACGCGCGCATCGAGGAGCTCGAGCGCCGCATCGCGCAGCTCGAGGCGCGCGCCGAGGTCGCCGAGGAGCGCGTGCGCACGGCCGAAGGGCGGGGCGGCCTCGCCGGCGCAGCCGAGCGCATCCAGCTCGGCGGCAGCGCGAACCTCGGCTACTTCGACGGCCAGCGCTACGGCGCGACGGCGAACGCCGGCGCGCGCGTCTGGGACGCGCGCCTCTTCCTCGACGCCGAGCTGGGCGAGGATCTGCGCGTGGGCGAGACGCCCCTCGTGCGCAACGTCGGCTTCAGCTTCGAGTGGGATCTCGTGCGGCTCGGGACGTTCTCGAACCAGGTCGGCGAGCTCTACGTGGACCTGCAGGGCGTCGGCGGCACGTCGTGGCTGAATCTGCGCCCGGGGCGCTTCCAGCTCCCCGTCGGCGAGAACTACAAGCGCTTCAGCAAGGGCTACTCCTCGAATCCCTTCATCAGTAACACGCTGGGCGGTCCCTGGTGGTGGGACGAGGGCCTCGAGGTCTACGGCCAGTCCGAGGGCAACACGCTCGGCTACGTGGCTTCGCTCACCAACGGCGAGTCGCCCCTCGACGTGGACGACGGCGACGGCGAGCAGCTGAGCCTCAAGCTCTGGGCGCAGCCCACGACGTGGCTCTACGCCAGCGTCAGTGGCCTGCGCGGCGGCGAAGTCGGCGTCGGGCTGGGCTCGCTCTGGCTGGGCGAGACGGTGGCCGAGCCGATCGGCAACTGGAGCGCCGTCCCGATCCTCGTCGACGGGGCGGTGGTGCCGGCCACGACCGCGCACGTCGACTCGACCTGGCTGGCGGGCGGCGACCTCGTGCTCACCCCCTTCGACCACGTGCGGCTCTGGTTGGGCGGCGGCCACTACGACATCGAATCGCGGGCCGGCTCTCTCTACGATCGCGCGCTCCACTACTGGATCGCCGAGCTGCTGCTGCAGGGCGCGCTCGTCAGCCCGGAGCTCGCGCCCGCCTATCTGGGCCTGCGCGCCGACAGCATCGGCACGGGCGACCCCGGGCGCGGCTACCTGCTCGATCCGTTCTACGCGGGCGAGCTCGGCTACAACATGCAGACCTTCAACGCCTACAGCGCCGTGCTCGGCTGGCGCTTGGGCGGTGGGGCGACGCTGCGCGCCGAGTACTCGCTGCGCGACATCGACCTCGTGCGCGGAGCCAGCGACGAGATGCGCGAGGACTCGCGCGGCGTCGACACCTTCGCCGTCGAGCTGGGGGTGCGCTTCTGATGAGCCGCCGCCTGGGCAGGCTCGCCGCGCTCGCGCTGGCGCTCGCTTCTGCGAGCGCACGCGCCGGCGCCGACGCCCAGGTGGAGGGCCGCGTGTCGGTCGACGTGGCGCAGCTGCGCCTCGACGATCTCGGGCCGGTGGTGGTCTACCTCGAGGCCATCGACGCGCTTCCAGCGCCGCCCAGCGAGAGCCCGCGCGAGGTGCGCCAGCACAACGCGCGCTTCGAGCCCCGCTTCATCGCGGTGGCGGTCGGCCAGCCCGTGGCGATGCCGAACGACGACACCATCTACCACAACGTGTTCTCCTACTCGCGCCCCAACGACTTCGACCTGGGCCTTTACCGCTCGGGCGAGTCGAAGACGCTGCGCTTCGACCACCCGGGCCCGGTGCGCCTCTACTGCTCGATCCACGAGGGCATGAACGGGCTCATCTTCGTGGCGCCGTCCGCGCTGTTCGCGATCCCCGACGCGCGCGGCGCCTTCTCCATCAAGGGCGTCTCGCCCGGTCGCTACCGCGTGAAGCTCTGGACCGAGCGCGCCCCCGAGCTCTCGCGCGAGATCCTGGTGGCGGCCGGTACCCCGTTCCACGTGGACCTGCGCGTCGACGCCGGCGCGCTGGACCTGACCAAGCGCTAGCGCTCGGCCCGGAGCCGCGCCAGCGCCTCCTCGGGCGGCATCGCCGGCGAGATCAGGAAGCCCTGGATCTCGTCGCAGCCGCCAGCGCGCGAGCAGCGTGCGCTGCTCGCGCGTCTCGACGCCCTCGGCCACCACGCGCAGGCCGAGCGCCTGCCCCATGCGAGACGATCGCAGCGCGTGAGCGCGCCGCCTCGCGGCTGCGCGCGATGTGCGCACGAAGGAGCGGTCGACCTTCAGCGTGTCGACCGGCAGGCGGCGCAGGTAGCCGAGCGAGGAGTAGCCGGTGCCGAAGTCGTCGAGCGAGATCGAGATGCCGCGCGCGCGGCAGCTCGCGAGCGTGGCGACCACGACCTCCTCGTCGTGCATCATCGCGCTCTCGGTGATCTCGATCTGCAGGCGCAGCGGATCACGCCCGGCCTCTTCCACGCGCGAGCATGATCTCGCGCACCAGGCCCGGCGGCGAACTGGCGCGCCGACAGGTTGACCGAGACGCGCAGCTCGCGCCTCGCCGCAGCTCCGGCTCCCAGGCCGCGAGCTGCTCGCACACGCGGCGCTCCACCCAGCGCGCCGAGCGGCGGCGATCAGGCCCGTCTGCTCGGCCACCGGGATGAAGTCGCCGGGCAGGACCAGGCCGAGCTCGGCTGTCGCGCCAGCGCACCAGCGCCTCGAAGCCGACGATGCGCCCGTGCGCAGCGCGACCTTCGGCTGGTAGTGCAGCTCGAACTCGCCGCGCTCGAGGGCGCGGCGCAGGCGGCCCTCGAGGCGCAGGCGCCGGCGCGCCGCGGCGTTCATCGACTGGTCGTAGAACTGGTAGCGTTCCGGCCGCCTGCTTGGCGTGGTACATCGCGGAGTCGGCGTTGCTGAGCAGCGCGTCCACGTCGTCGCCGTCGGCGGGCCACGCCGCGATCCCGATGCTGGCCGAGATCACGATCTCGTGGCCGTCGAGCTCGAAGGGGCGGGAGAGCGCTTCAAGAAGCGCTGCGCGACCGAGGCGCAGGTCCTGGGGTCGACCGACGTCGGTCAGCAGGAGCGTGAACTCGTCGCCGCCCAGCCGCGAGATCGCGGCGTCGAGCGGCGCTCGGGGCCGCGCGCGATCAAGTCGGTCTCGCGCACGCTGCGCACGAGCCGGTCCGCCACCTCGCGCAGGAGCTCGTCGCCCGCGCGGTGGCCGAGCGTGTCGTTGATGCGCTTGAAGTGGTCGAGGTCGAGGAACAGCACGCCGAGCTGCCCGCTCGCGGCGCCGCGCCTGCGCGATCGCGAGCTCGAGGCGCTCGGAGAAGAGCAGCCGGTTGCCGAGGCCGGTCAGGCTGTCGTGGTAGGCGAGGTAGCGGATCTGCTCCTCGGCGCGGCGGCGCTCGGTCACGTCCTGGAGCGTGCCCTCGAGCCGGCGCTCCGCTCCGGCGCCGCACCACCTGGAACTGCGTGTGCAGGAAGCGCTCGGCGCCGTCCGGCAGGCGCACGCGGTGGTCGAGGTGCGCGCCCATGCCGCTCTCGAGGGCGCTGGCGACGGCCTCGGAGACGGCGTCGCGGTCCTCCGGATGGAAGCGCTCCAGGATCTCGGCGAGCGGCGCGCCCTTGCTCGCCTCGGGCAGGCCGAGCAGGGCCCAGAACTCCGCGGAGCCCTGGACCTCGCCGCGCGCCGGGTCGTAGTCGAAGCTGCCGACCCGCGCGAGCTCCTGGGCCTTCGCCAGGTGCTCCTGGCTGCGCCGCAGCTCCGCGACCCGGGCGTCGAGGGCGCCGTGGGAGACCCGGATCTCCTCGAGCATCTGGTCCACACCGCGGGCCACGTCGCCGATCTCGTCGTCGCGCGCGCTGTGCAGCCGCACGGCGAGGTCGCCGGCGCGGACGCGGTCGACGGCCACCTGGATCGCGCCGATCGGCCGCACCACGCTGCGCGCGAGCCAGGCGCAGGCGCCGAGCGCCACGAGCAGCGCGAGCAGGCCCGCGACCAGGAGCTTCCCGCGCGCCGCGGCCAGCGCCGCGCGCTCGGCGGAGAGGCTCGCGATCACCACCGCGTCGAGCGGCTCGCTCGCGCGAATCCGGCGCACCAGCCGATCCGGGTCGGCGTTCGCGGGAGGCCCGATCGCGATCTCCGCGCCGCACAGCTCCGACCAGCGGTGCAGGGCGGCGGCGCCGATCGTCTCCACGGCGCGGAGTTCGCCCACGCGCCGGCCCGCCGTCTCGAGGGGCACCGCGACCGTCGCGTAGAGCCCCCCGCGTTCGGCGAACAGACCGGGCGCCTTCGCGCTGCGGGCCGCCGCGAGCAGCGCCGCATCTCCGCTCTGCGCCTGCACGGCGCCTTTGCCGTCGAGGAGCACGACCAGCGCCGCGCCCTGCTGGCTGCGCAGCTGCTCGGCGAAGAAGCCCAGCGTGGGCGCGTCCGCGAGCTCGAGGGTCGCGCGCAGCTGCGGCGTCCCGGAGACCGCGCGATAGCGCTCGCCGAGCGCGCGCAGATGGTCGTCGAGCAGCTGCTCGGCTGCGTGGGCGGCTCGGCCCAGGCGCGTCTCGGCGGCGCGCCGCAGGTCGCGGGAGAGCGCGCGGTCCTGGACCAGGACGGCGAGCAGCGTGGAGAGCACCGCCATCGCGGCGAGCGCGGCGGTGAGGCGCCGCGCGAGCGTCAGCCGCAGCCGGCTGGGCCGCTCGCGATGATCGAGCGAGGCGTCTTCCATGCCACTCCGCCGCGCAGTGCCATCGCGTCTTCGACCGCGCGGTCGCCGCGCTTGACCGCGCGCAGCGCCCGCGGCGACGGAATCGACTTCCATTTCCAACCGTTGGCGCGCACGCTTGCTAGGGTGCGCGCGATGCCGATCGACCACGCCGCGCGCCGGCGGGCGGCTTGGACCTCGCTCGTCGCGGGGAGCCCTGATCTTCTGCGGCAAGCTCGCCACCTGGCAGCTGACGGGCTCGGTGGCCGTGCTCTCGGATGCCCTCGAGTCCACGGTGAACATCGGGGCGGCGGCGCTGCTGGTCTTCAGCATCGTGGTGGCGGCGCGACCCGCCGATGACGACCACCCCTACGGCCACGGCAAGGTCGAGTTCCTGTCGGCGGGCATCGAGGGCGCGCTCATCGTCGTCGCCGCCATCCTGATCGCGGTGGAGGCGGGGCAGCAGCTCCTCACGGGCAACGTGCCGCGCCGGCTCGATCTCGGCCTGCTCCTCCTCGCGGGCCTCGCAGCCGCCAACGCGCTGCTCGGCTGGCACCTGACCCGCGTCGGCCGCGCCGCCAAGTCCCTCGCGCTCGTGGCCGACGGGAAGCACGTGATCGCCGACGTCTGGACCAGCCTCGGCGTGCTCGGGGGCCTCGGGGCCGTCCGGCTCACGGGGATCGCATGGCTCGATCCGGCCGTGGCGCTCGCGGTGGCGGCCAACATCGTGCGCGAGGGCTACCGGCTCGCGCGCAGCGCCGTCCAGGGCCTGATGGACGAGGCCGATCCGTCCCTCCTCGACGGGCTCGTGGCGACGCTCGAGCGCGAGCGCCCGCCCGACTGGATCGACGTCCACGGGCTGCGCGCCTGGCGCTCGGGCGCGAGCATCCACGCCGATCTCCATCTCGTCGTGCCCCGCTATTTCGACGCCGTGCGCCTCCACAAGATCCACGATGCGGTCGAGGCGCAGCTCCTGGCGGGCGTCGCCGAGCCAGGCGAGGTGGTCGTCCACTTCGACCCCTGTGGCGCCGTGCACTGCGGGGGCTGCGCGGTCCCGGCCTGCCCGGTGCGAAGCGCCATGCTCGGCGAGCGCATCCGACTGACGCGCGCCCGGGCCACGCGCGTCGATCCGGACGCCGACCACGCCGGCATGCCGCCGCGCGAGGCCGCGCGGAGCGCCTAGCGGCGCGGGCCGCTAGCTTTTGGCTCCATCCACCGGGCTCCACGTGACTCCCGCGCACTAGCCAAATCTCGCCTGCTTCGTGGCTCTGCTGGGACGGGTGCGCGCGCCGCACGCTGCGCGCACCCCACATCGCGGGCGCGGACGGTCGAGGTCTGGCAGCCCGTCTGACGGACTCGCCTCCCCGCCGCTGCCAGCGCCGCGATCGCCTCCTGCGTCCCGCTCGGGACGATCGCCGTGCTCGACTGCTCGCTCTGGCGACTGGAGGCGACAGCGCTTCCGGCCTGGATCACCGCCTGTCCCCGTTGCGCGCGCTCGCGCGCGTTTCGCTGCGCCGAGCGCTTTCGCGTGAACGCGAGCGGCGCCCGCCTCGACGTGTGGCTGCTCTACCGCTGCCCGGACTGCGGGCTCGCGCACAAGCGCTCACTGCTGCGGCGTACGCCCGTGGCGCGCCTCGCCCCCGGCTCGCTCGAGGCTTATCAGGCCGACGCGCCCGAGCGCGTGCGCGCCGCCGCCTTCGCGTTCGGCGTCGGCGCCGAGGAGCTCCCCTATCGCGTGCTGCGCCCGCCGCTGCCGGCGCGCGGCGGGCTCGCGGCGCGCATCGAGGCGCCCGAGCCGGTGGGCGTGCGCTGGGACCTCTTCCTCGCCCGAGAGCTCGCTTGGTCGCGCAGCCGGGTCGCGCGCGCCTTCGCCTCGGGCGCGGCGCGGCTTTCGCGCGGCGGCCCGCGCGCGTGCGTCCGCGACGGCGACGAGCTTCGCCTCGATCTCTCGAACGCCTAGCGCGGCCCAAGAAGGCTTTGGAGGGAAGGCGGGCGGACCGGGAGCGGGTGCCCGGCCGGCGCGTACCCGGCCGAGCCCCTTAGCGCCTATGCGGGGCTCGCAGGCACCTCGGCGAGGTCGATGAGCCCGTGGCGGCGCCAGCCAATCCGCAGCAGCCAGGTGCGTGGCCGCGCCACGGCCGGAGGCCCAGCGTCGGGAGCTCTCGCTCGCCTCCAACCATCGAACCACGTCGCCGAGGACGCTGCGTCGAGACGCGGCGGCGGCGCCGCACCTGTGCTGCTGTACCAGTGCTTGCGGATCGTTCAGGAGCACGTACGCGAGACGCATTTCGCACCTCGCGCGGCGTGCGCAGCAGCCGGTGATGAAAGCGCCCGTCGAGCACGGGCCCCCGCCGCTGGAAGACGCGGTTCAGCGCCCGGGCGAGCCGAGCCCCGATGCTCTTCATGCCGCTCGCCAGGGCCTCTTTGTCCTGAGCCTCGACGATCATGTGGGCGTGGTCGCGCTGGAGCGAATAGTGGACGACGCGGAAGCGGCCGCGCTCCTTCGCTTCGGCGAGCGAGCGCTCGAACTCACGCACCAGGCGCGCATGGCGGAGCGACGGGAGACCCGGGCGCGCTCGCAGCGTGATGTGGACCGGGCAGGCCCCGGGGATCTTCTCTCGCTCGCGATGCAGCACTCGGGGTCGCGGGCCGCGCGGGCGTCCTGCGCCGTCGCGCGGTCCGCCTCGGCCCGAGTGGCGGCGATGATCGTCGAGAGTGAGCTGCCTCGGCCGTCGCACGCCAAAGAATAGGGCGATGTTATCAAGTGGCTCGCACGGTTCGAAG
The DNA here is from genome assembly GCA_963716275.1 of uncultured delta proteobacterium. Taxonomy (GTDB): domain Bacteria; phylum Myxococcota_A; class UBA9160; order UBA9160; family UBA6930; genus VGRF01. The sequence goes on from CAVQTC010000002.1 coordinate 559,535, forward strand.
CGGAAGGGACCGAAGGACTCGTCGATCGAAGCCGCGCACCGCGCCAGATCGAACACCGGATGAGCGACACGGTGCCGAGAGCGACTGCTCGAGGCTCGGCGTCGACATCCGACCTGGGGTCCGCGCAAGCTCTTGGCTTGGCTCGAGGCGCGCCATCTGAAGGTCGCCTGGCCGGCGGCGAGCAGCGTCGGAGCGTCAACGCGCTGCTCGAGCGCCTAGCGCAGCTCTAGCACCCAGAGGTCCGGGGGGCGCTCGCTCGCCAGCTCGGCCACCTGGAATACGATGCGCTTGCCGTCGGGGCTCCAGGCATAGTCCGAGACGACGCGCTTCGCGCCGGCGTCGTTCACCCAGGTCGCGCGCTCGAGCGGGCTCGCACCGCGCTTCAGGAAGAGCTCGGTGCGCAGGTCGCGCGTGCGCGAGCGCGGGTAGCGCAAGCTCTCGTCGAAGCGGCTCGACACGAACGAGAGCGTGCGGCCGTCGGGCGAGCGCTGCCCGAACTCGTCCCAGACACCGACGGAGCTGGTGAGATTCTGCGGAGGCCCGGCGTCCGGGTCCCACACGTAGACGTCGTTGCAGTAGGGCTGTCCGCCCTTGGTGTACGCGAACAGGATGCGTCCGTCGGCCAGGAAGGCGCTGGGCTCGTAGAAGCCGCCCCCGAGCGGCTTCAGCACGCGATGCTCCGAGAGCATCGCAGGGCCTCGGCGCGAGACGTCGACGCGCGCCAGATGGAGCGCCCAGCCATCCCAGTGGTTCTCGCCGTACGCTCCGTACTTGCGAAAGGCGGCCGGGAGCTGCTTCCCGGTCGGCGTTCGCTCGGCGAAGACCAGGTGCTCCCCATCCGCGCTGAAGTGCGGATGGAGAGCGGCGGCGCCCGCTTGCGGGGAGACCCAGATGCGCTCGGCCGAGCTGCCGTCGGCGGCCACGAGCCAGAGGTCGTTGTCCACGCCCCAGGCCAGGTGGTTGCGCAGCCCGTGCGGCGAGCGCTCGTTCTCTGCCTGGAGCACGAGCTGTCGCCCGTTCGGGTGCCAGGCGGGGTTGCCGCGGAAGCCCGCCCGGACCCTTGTCGCGCAGGTGACGCAGCGGCGGTCGCTCCCGTCGGGCGCGCTCGTGAATACGTCCGTGGCTCGCGTGGCAAGGTCGCTGATCGAGTCGAAGGCGAGGCGCTCTCCGCCGACGCGCTGCCAGTCCACGCGGCCGGCATTCTCGATCAGGACGTGCGCCGGCGCGCGCGCGACTGCGATCGGATCCTGGGCGTGCGCCGCCAGGGCCGCACAGAGCGCAGCCGCGAGCGAGACGGCGAACGGGCGCGGCGCGCTCCTCACGTCGACTCGAAAGCCCCGGCCCGCAGGCGCGCCCGATAGTCGTCGAGCGCGCGCGCGACCGTGCCGGAGGCGAGCACGACGCCCACGAGGTTCGGGAACGCCATCCCCAGGATCATCAGGTCCCCGAAATCGAGCACGGCCTGGGCCGCGAGCAGTGGGCCTGCCCAGGTGAAGCCGAGGAAGATCAGCCGGTAGGCGAGCAGCCAGCGCACACCGAACAGGTGAGACCAGCACTGCTCGCCGTAGTAGCTCCAGGAGATCATCGTGGCGTAGGCGAACAGCAGCGCCGAGAGCGAGAGCACGAAGCGGAACCACGGCATCACTCGCTCGAAGGCCCAGGAGGTCATGGCGATGCCCGTGCCCGCGTCGGTCTCCGCATAGGCGCCGGTGACCACCAGCACGAGGCCCGTCATGTTGCAGACCACGACGGTGTCGATGAACGGCTCGAGCAGCGCCACGTGTCCTTGGCGCACGGGCTCCGGTGTCGTGGCCGCGGAGTGGGCGATCGGCGCGGAGCCGCAGCCCGCCTCGTTGGAGAACGCGGCGCGCCGGAAGCCCTGGATCAGCACGCCCGCCACGCCACCGTAGGCGGCCTGTGGCGAGAACGCGCTCTCGACGATCGTGGCGAACGCCGCCGGCAGCGCGCTCGCGTGCACGATCAGCACGACGAGCCCTGCAGCCAGATACAGCAGGCACATGCCGGGGACGAGTCGGGCCGCGACCTCGCCGATGCGCCGGATGCCGCCGATGATCACGAGACCCACGAGCAGCGTTAGCGCGGCCCCGATCGCCACGGCGCCGCCAGCACCGGCGAGCGCGGGCGCCACGTCCGCGACCTGGGCGAACGCCTGGTTCGACTGGAACAGGTTGCCCCCGCCGAGGCTTCCGCCGATGCACATCACGCAGAACGCGGCGGCGAGGGCGCGGCCCGCGCGCGGCCAGCCGCGCTCGGCGAAAATCGCCCGCAGGTAGTGCATGGCGCCGCCCGAGAGGTGCCCGTCGGCGCGGCGCACGCGGTACATCTGCGCGAGGGTCACCTCGGCGAACTTGGCGCTCATGCCGAGGAAGCCGGCGATCACCATCCAGAAGACCGCACCCGGGCCGCCCACGCCGACCGCGACCGCGACGCCGGCGATGTTGCCGAGGCCGAGCGTCGCGGCGAGCGCCGCCGAGAGCGCCTGGAACGCCGAGATCTCGCCGAGCGCGCCGCCGTGCGGGTAGCGTCCCAGCAGCACATCGACGCCGTGGCGAAAGCCGCGCAGGCTGACGAAGCGGAAGCGGAGCGTAAAGAAGACTGACGCGGCGATCAGCCAGCACACGACGATGGGAAGCACCACCTCGCCGGGCTGGCCGTCGTCCCAGAACGCGAGATCGAAGAAGATCACCGCCGAGATCGGTGCGACCAGGAAGGCCTGGAACGCGCCGTCGAGGGCCGCGAGCCACTCGCCCAAGAGTCCCTCCGTCGCGACCTCCTGAAATCGGCGGAGGGCTCCGAGGAGTCTGACCCAGGATGCGCGAACACCGCACTCCGAGGTCTTGCCAGGCAGGAGGCCACCTTCTCGACTTCGCTCGGCTTTGCCTCGCTGCGCGCGGCGCTCCGCGCCGCTTGCCCTGGGATCAGGCGATCCAGCCCAGGAGACTCGTGAGCTCGCACACGCTGTCGGAGCACGCCTCGAAGCGACTGCTGGCCGAGTACGGCGTGCCGATCTCGCGCGAGGAGCTCGCGGCGGACGCCGAGGGCGCGGCCCGAGCCGCCGCGCGCATCGGCTTCCCGGTGGTCCTGAAGCTCTGCGGCGACGCGATCGCCCACAAGACCGAGCGCGATCTCGTGCGCCTGGGCCTGGCCGATGCCGACGCCGTGCGCGCCGCCGCCCGCGAGCTCCTGGGCCGCGCCCGCCCCGAGGACGGCAAGGTCGAGCTCCTCGTCGCGGAGCTCGTGCGGGGCAAGCGCGAGCTGATCGCGGGCCTGGTGCGCGATCCGCAGTTCGGCCCCTGCGTCCTGCTCGGTCTCGGCGGGATCGCGGCGGAGGCGCTCGCGGACGTCGCCTTCGCGGTGGCGCCGCTCTCGCTCGCCGAGGCGCGCGGGCTCCTCGATCGGCTGCGCAGCGCGCCGCTCTTCGCGCGGCCCTTCCGCGGTGAGCCGCCGGTGGACCGCGACGCTCTCGCCGAGCTTCTGGTGGGCCTCGGCCGGCTGGCCGTCGCGCGCCCCGACGTGGCGAGCGTCGACCTGAACCCGCTGCTCGTTTCGGGCGCGCGCGTCGTGGCCGTGGACGCGCTGGTCGAGCTCGCCGCGGGGCCGTCGGCTGCGAGCGCGGCCGCGCGCAGCGTCGAGCCCGCCGCGCTGCGCGAGCGCTTCGCGCCGCTCTTCCATCCACGGGGCATCGTGGTCGCGGGCGTCTCGACGCACCCGGGCAAGTTCGGCTTCGTCGCGTTCCACAACCTGCTCCGCTTCGGCTACGACGGCCAGCTCTTCCCGGTCAACCGCGAGGGCGTGGACGTGCTCGGCTATCCCACGCTCGCCGACATCTCGGAGGTGCCCGAGGGCGCCGCCGACCTCGTGTTCGTGTGCACGCCGGCCGTCGCGAATCCCGATTTGTTGCGGGCGTGTCGAGCGCGCGGCGTGCGCGCGGCCTTCGTCGCGAGCGCGGGCTACGGCGAGGCCGGGGAGGAGGGCAAGCGCGCCGAGCGCGAGCTCGTGGCGCTCGCCAACGACCTCGGCATGGTGCTCGCGGGCCCGAACGGGCAGGGCGTGATCTCGACCGCGCGCTCGATGTGCGGGCAGATCGTGGCGCCGTATCCGCCGCCCGGGCGCATCAGCATCGCGAGCCAGAGCGGGAACCTGCTCTCGAGCTTCCTGAACTACGCCGTGCAGACGGGGGCCGGCGTCTCCAAGGCGATCTCGGCCGGGAACTCGGCTCAGCAGAGCGTGGCCGACTACGTCGAGTACTTCGGCGTGGACCCCGACACCGACGTCGTGCTCGCCTACCTCGAAGGCGCGAGCGACGGGCGCCGCTTGGCCGACGTGCTGCGCGCGACCTCGCGCGCCAAGCCCGTCGTGCTCGTGAAGGGCGGCGCCGCGGCCGAGGGCCAGCGCGCCGCGGCGAGCCACACGGGCGCCCTCGCGAGCGACGACCGCGTATTCGACGGCGTCGCGCACCAGTGCGGCGCGCTGCGCGCGCCCACGGTGGAGGAGGCCTTCGAGTGGGCGGCCACGTTCGCCACGCAGCCCCTGCCGCGCGGCCGGCGCACGCTCGTCTTCACCACCGTCGGCGGCTGGGGCGTGCTCGCCGCCGACGCCTGTGCGGCGGCCGGGCTCGAGCTGATCGCGCTGCCCGCCGACCTGAGAGCCAAGATCGACGGCGTCGTCCCGCCGCGCTGGAGCCGCAACAACCCGATCGATCTCGCGGGGGGCGAGACGCGCGACACCGTCGTGCAGGTGATGGACTGGGCGGCCGGCCACCCAGACGTGGACGCGCTGCTCTTCCTCGGCATCGGCATCCAGGCCGGCCAGGCGAACGCCTTCAAGTCCGGCCGCTTCTACCCGGACTACGGTCTCGACCGCATCGCCGACTACCACATCCGCCAGGATCGGCGCTACGCGACGCTCGCGCGCGAGGCGAGCGAGAAGCACGGCAAGCCCATCCTCACCTGCAGCGAGCTCGTCCACACCGATCGCGAGTACGGCAACAGCGGGCCGGTGGGCGTGAAGGAAGAGGGCCGCGTCTGCTATCCGAGCGCCCACCGCGCCGTCGCGGCGCTGGCGGCGATGTGTCGCTATGCGGAATGGCGCCGCGCGCACGCGGCTGGAGGACCCGGATGATCACCCTGTACGAGCACCCGCTCTCGCCCTACGCCCAGAAGAACAAGATCGCGCTGCGCGAGAAGGGCGTCCCCTTCGAGCTGCGGCTTCCCACCGGCATCGGGGCCGGCGCGGGCCTGGGCGAGGACTTCATGCGCGCTTCCCCGCGCGGCGAGGTGCCCGCGCTGATCGACGGCGACACGCGCATCTTCGACTCGACCATCATCCTCGAGTACATCGAGGACAAGTGGCCGAGTCCGCCGCTGCTTCCCCGCGATCCGGCAGCGCGCGCGCGGGCGCGCATGATCGAAGACGCCATGGACACCCACTACGAGGCGATCAACTGGGGCATGGGCGAGATCCGCTTCATGGGGCGCGCGAAGGGCGAGCTCGCCGCGGCCATCGAGGCGAACGCGGCCCGCCAGACGGCGGCCTGGCGGCGCTGGCTCACCAAGCAGCTCGGCGACGCGCCCTGGTTCGGCGGCGCGAGCTTCGGCTGGGCCGATCTCTCGGTGGTGCCCTACCTGAACGGCTCGGCGGGCTTCGGCTTCGTCCCCGAGCCCGGCAGCCCGCTCGCGGCGTGGCTCGCGCGCGCGAACGCGCGTCCCGCCGTATCGGAGACCGCCAAGGAGGCCGCGGCCACGATCGCCGGCATGACCGCCGTCAGCGATCTGATCGAGCAGGGACTCTTCAAGCGCGAGTACCGCGATCACCGCCTCGAGTGGATGATCAAGAGCGGCGGCATGAAGGTCGTGACCGACGGCCTCGCCAAGGGAAACATCCGCTTCACGCCCGAGTTCGAGTAGCGGGCCCCTCCATTTCGAAGCCAGCGATCTCGTCGAGCGCAGAGAGCGCTCGGGCGAGGCTCGCCCCGGAGATCGCGTCGACGATGCGCGCCAACGTGCGCGACGAGAGCCGGCCCGTCACGCGCCGCGCGGCGAAGCGCAGCACCGGGATCGCGAGCAGGCCGAAGAGGTAGTTCGCGGCGATCCACTCACTGCTCGCCACGCGATAGACGTCGACGCCGAGCAGGCCCTGCGCGGCGACGATCAGGAGCGGCATCCAGAGCAGCGGCGCGAGCAGGAAGATCGCGCCCACCACGCGCACCCGCACCGCGCGCACCCGCGCGAGCGAGCGCTGGAGCTCGAGCACAGGGGCCGACCAGTCGAGGCGGCCGACGACGGCGAGCTGCCAGAGGTTGGTCAGCGCCGACGGCACGAGACAGGCGAGGAGCGCGAGCGCGGGCAACACGAAGCGCGCCTCGTGGGGGCCGCCGCGCAGGAACGCGGCGAGCAGGCCGATCCCCACCAGATCCTGCGCCAGGCCGAGCGCCGGGCTCGCCGCGAACCAGCGCAGCGCCCTTTGCACGCGCGCGAGCTCGCCGTGCCGGCGCAGCGCGAGGCTCGAGCGCTCGAGCTCCTCCACGCGCGCATCGAGCGATTGCCAGGCCGTCCTCAGATCGTCGAATTCCATGGAGGTCTCCTCAGGGTTGGTCGTCGGCGCCCACGTCCTTGCGCAGGCGTTTCTTTACGCGGCTGAGCTTCGTGGCGACGTTCGTCTCGCGGATGCCGAGCACCTCGGCGATCTCGCGGTAGGGGCGCTCGTCCAGGTGGAGGAGCAGCAGCGCGCGCTCCAGCGGGTCGAGCCCCTCCACGATGCGCTGCAGGGCGAGCCAGCGCGGGTCGCGCTCGAGCGGGCCGTCGCGCGCGTCGGCGAGCTCCTCGACCGCCACCTCCGCCGCGGCGCGGGGCCGCCGCTCGCGGTGGCGCGCAGCGGAGATCGCGACGTTCAGCGCCACGCGATACATCCAGGTCGAGAAAGCGCGCGTCGCGTCGTAGCGGGCGAAGGAGCGCCAGAGCTGCGCCGCGATCTCCTGGGCGAGGTCCTGGCGCTCGTCGGGATCGAACGCGTACAGGCGCGCGACCTTGCCCACGATTCCGCGATGCCGCTCGAAGAGCGCCTCGAACCGCTCGTGCATCGGGCCTCGCGCCATCCGGGCTCACTTCCCTTCTGGCCGGGTGATTCGCCGCGCTGCGCGAAAAATCACAGCGAGGGCGCTGCCCGCGGGGCGCTCCTAGACGAGCTCGACCGGATCTCCCCGCTGGAGCTCGCCGGGCCGCGAGACGATCGCGTAGACCCCAATGTTCTGGCCGGCCTCGCGGACGACCGTGCGCATCAGGCCGGGATCGCGCGGCACGTCGCCGAAGCCGTGGGTGATCATCACGCAGCGCGGACACGGGTTCACGACGCGGAGCCGCGCGCTCCCGATCGCGAGCTCCCGCCCGACCCAGCCGGCCTCGACGAAGCCTTCCTCGGGCGTCTCGACCACGAGGTTCGGTCGGAAGCGCCGCACGTCGATGCGCGAGTCCGGCGCCAGGGCGCGCAGCCGGCGCAGCGTCGCCTCCGTGAGCAAGAGCAGCGGGTACGCGTCGAAGTACGTGCCGGGCGGCGACTCGTACTCCACCAGCTCGCGGGGAAACTGCGCGAGATCGGGGAGCGGCTCGTCGCGCGTGCGGCCGAAGACCGCGCGCAGCTCGCTCTCGAGGTCGGCGGCGTCGGGGGGGCCGCGCCGATAGTGCTCGCGCTCGCTCGCGGGTCGGAGCGGCCAGAGCGTGACCTTCCGGCCCACGGCGCGCGACACGCGCTCGGCTGCGTCGGGAGCGTCCGCGCGCAGCCGGCTCCCGTCCGGCAGCCCGAGCTCGGGCGCGGGCACGCGCTCCGCGCTCGGCTCCTCGAGGTAGCGCGCCCGGCAGCCCATCAGGCTGGGGATCTTCTTGGCGCCGCGAATCCCGCCCCGCTCCTCGTCGCGCACGGCCCAGGCGCGGTCTCCCGGGATGCCGTTCTCGCCCAGGCGCGCGCGCTCGATGCGCTCCCCCTCCATGGACTTCACCGGATGTCGCCAGATCGAGCCGATGCGTCCCACGATCATGCGACGACTCTCCCGCGTGAACCCGAGCCGCAGCGCGGCGTAACATGTGCAGGGTAACCCTCGCGCCCTGGAGTCCGCATGAGCCCCTGGTCGCTCGCCGCCCTCGCCATTGCCCTCTTCGCCGTGCCGGCGCTTCCGCTCGGGTTTCGAGCGCTCGGGCGGCCGGGCGGAAACGCGGGCGGGCTCGCGGTCGAGCTCGCCATGTTCGCCCTCACGGGCTTCCTGCTCTGGATCGTGCGGCGCAAGGAGGGCAAGAGCTGGGCCTCGCTCGGTCTCGCGCAGCCGCGCGCGGCCTCGACGGCGATCTGGGTCGCGGTGGGCTTGGTCGCCACCGTCGCAGCGCTCGCGGCGCTCTTGGGCTTGTTCCAGCTGCTCGGGATCCCGGCGCTGCAGGGCGACGACGTGGATCGCCCGCTCGCCCTGCTGGCGGTGATGATGGTGCGCGCCGGTGTCGTCGAGGAGGTCACCTATCGGGGCGTCGCGATCGATCGCATGGCGGAGCTCACCGGCAGCCGCACGCTCGGCTGGCTCCTGCCGATGGGGATCTTCGGGCTGCTCCACTACAATCAGGGGCTGTCCGGGATCGTGATCGCCGTGGTCGCCGCCGGCATCCTCACCGCGCTCTTCCTGCGCACCCGCAACCTCTGGGTGAACATCGGGATCCACTTCCTCGTGGACTTCGTGCCGAACGTGCTGCTGCCCTTGCTGGGCGTGGGGGAGCCGTAGATCCGACCGCGCCAAGCGGTCGCGGTACGCTCTCGGCCCCCCGTTCTGGAGCTCGCATGCCCAGCGCCCTCGGCCACGTCCGCATCTGCGATTTCACCGGTCAGCTCGCCGGGGCGGGGGCCACCAAGTGGCTCGCCGCCTTCGGGGCCGAGGTGATCCGCATCGAGGACCCGGTCACCCACGGTCTCTGGGACATCCTGCGCCCGATGCCGCCGTTCGTGGACGAGCGACGCGGGCCGGACTTCGGCGGCGGCTTCAACAACCACAACGTCGAGAAGTACGGGATCACGCTGAACATGCGCACGGAGCGCGCGAAGGAGATCCTGGCGGAGATCGTGAAGCGCTCCGACGTCGTCTCCGAGAACTTCGCGAAGGGCGTGCTCGAGCGCTGGGGCTTCGGCTACGAGCGGCTGCGCCAGCTCAAGCCCGACATCATCTACGTCTCGAACTGCGGCTTCGGCCACGTGGGGCCCTACGCGAGCTACAAGAGCTGGGGCCCGATCGTGCAGGCGATGTCGGGGCTCACCTTCAGCTCCGGGCTCCCGGATCAGCCGCCCGCCGGCTGGGGCTACTCCTACATGGACCACACCGGCGGGATGTACATGGCGATCGGCATCCTGCTGGCGCTCATCCACCGCAACCGCACCGGCGAGGGGCAGTGGGTGGACATGTCGTGCACCGACGCGGGGCTCACGCTGAACGGTCCGGCGCTGCTCGACTGGACCGTGAACGGGCGGCCGATGCGCCGGCCCGGCTCGCCCGACAGCAACCGGCAGGCCTGGCCGCCGATGGCGCCGCACGGGATCTACCCATGCGCAGGCGAGGACGAGTGGGTGGGCATCGCCTGTCGCAGCGACGACGACTGGCGCGCGCTCGCGCGCGTGGTGGGCGCGCCCTGGACGCGCGACGCAGCGCTCACCACGCTCGCCGGCCGGCTCGCGGCGCAGGCGACGATCGACCGCGAGCTCGCCGCCTGGACGCGCGCGCGGGCGAAGCAGGCGCTGGCGACGGAGCTCCAGGCCGCCGGCGTGCCGAGCGCCGCCGTGGCGCGGCCGCAGGAGCGCATCGACCAGGACGCCAACACCGCAGCCTGGGGCCTCTTCCCGACCTCGCGGCACACGAAGATGGGCGCGGTGCGCGTGGACGGCCTCCCGGTCCACCTCTCCAAGACGGACTGGAAGATCGAGCGCGGCGGGCCCTGTCTGGGGGAGCACACCGAGCTGATTCTGGGGCGCTTGTTGGGGATGTCGCTCGACGACGTGGCGAAGCTGCGCGCGGAGGGCGTGGTATGACGGCGAATGAGGGCGCTCTCCACGGCCTGCGCGTCATCGAGCTCGCGAGCGAGCGCTGCGCGTTCGCGGGAAAGCTCCTGGCCGACATGGGCGCGGACGTGATCCTGGTGGAGCCGCCCGGGGGAGACCCCGCGCGCCGCTATCCGCCCTTCGTGGACGACACGCCCGGCGAGGACCGCAGCCTCTACTGGTGGCACTACCACACGAGCAAGCGCGGCATCGTGCTCGATCTCGAGAGCGAGGCAGGCCGCGCCCAGCTGCGGCGCCTGGTCGCGGGGAGCGACATTCTCCTCGAAGCCGAGGCGCCCGGACGGCTGGCCGCGCTCGGCTGCGACTACGCCGACCTCGCGCCCCAGAACCGCGGCCTGATCCACTGCTCGATCACGCCGTTCGGGCGTAGCGGCCCGCGCAAGGACGAGCTCGCCACCGACCTGACCGTGCTCTGCGCGGGCGGGCCCGCGTGGATGAACGGCTACGACGACCATTCGCTCCCGCCGATGCGCGGGCTCGGCAATCAGGGCTGGGCGATGGGCTGTCACTACGGCGTGATGTCGATCCTGACGGCCGTGCTGTACCGGAGCGTCTCGGGCGAGGGCCAGTTCATCGACGTGAGCCTGCACGCCGCCGCCAACGTGACCACCGAGGCGGGCTCTTACGTGTGGCTGGTCTCGCAGCAGACGGTGCACCGCCAGACCGGACGCCACGCCGCCGAGCGCCCCTCGCTCGACTCGCAGATCCGCTGCGCCGACGGCCGCTACGTGAATACCGGCGTCCCGCCGCGCAAGCCCGACGAGTTCGCGAAGCTCCTCGCCTGGCTGCGCTCACTCGGCCTCGAGAAGGACTTTCCCGAGGCCTTCTTGCTGGAGCAGGGAGCCCAGCGGGCGTCGATCGACCTCAGCCGGATCGGCCAGGACGCGGAGCTGACTGCGATCTTCGGCGCCGGCCGCGAGGCGATGAACTTCATCGCCTCGCGCGTCTCCGCCTACGACTTCTTCCTCGGCGCGCAGCGCGCCGGCCTCGCGGCCGGCGCCATCTTCTCGCCCGAGGAGGCCTACGAAGACCCCCACTTCAAGGCGCGCGGCTTCCAGGTGGACGTGCACCACCCCGAGCTCGGGCGCAGCATCCGCTACCCGGGCGCGCCCTATCGCCTCACCAAGGGCGCCTGGCGCATCTCGCGCCGCGCCCCCCGCCTGGGCGAGCACACCGAGGAGGTGCTGGGCGCGCTCTCCTAGGGCTTCTTTGCGAACAGCGAGCGGTACGCCACGCCTGCCCCGGCCGCGCCGAGGATCGGAGCCAGCCAGAAGAGCCAGAGCTGGCCGATCGCCCAGCCGCCCACGAAGAGCGCAGGGCCCGTGCTGCGCGCCGGGTTCACCGACGTGTTGGTGACGGGGATGCTGATCAGGTGGATCAGCGTGAGGCCCAGGCCGATCGCGATGGGCGCGAAGCCGGCCGGCGCGCGCGCGTCGGTCGAGCCCAGGATGATCATCAGGAACATGAAGGTGAGCACGAGCTCCGCGACGAACGCGGCGCCGAGCGCGTAGCCGCCCGGCGAGTGCTCGCCGAAGCCGTTGGCGGCAAAGCCCGAGGCGACGAGGTCGAAGCCCTCCTTGCCGTTCGCAATCACCGAGAGGACGAACGCCGCCACGATGGCGCCCGCCACCTGCGCGACCACGTAGGGCGCGAGCTCGCCGGCGGGGAAGCGCCCGCCCGCCACCAGCCCCACCGAGACGGCCGGGTTCAGGTGACAGCCCGAGATGTGGCCGATCGCGTACGCCATGGTGAGCACGGTGAGCCCGAAGGCCAGCGAGACCCCCAACAAGCCGATGCCGACGTTGGGAAAGGCGGCCGCGAGCACGGCGCTGCCGCAGCCTCCGAACACGAGCCAGAAGGTTCCCAGGAACTCCGCGGACGCACGCGTGCTGATCGACATTCGCCCTCCCTCGACTTTGTTGGGGCCCCAACAATACACCGGCACTCGCGCGGAAAGTGCGGAAGAGTTGTGGGCACGGGGAGGTTTTGTTGGCTTCTCCCCCCGACCGGGAGGGGGCGGGCGCGCGCGATCTCGGGCGGATCGTCGCGGCGGCGACGCTCTCGAACTTCGGCTCGATGCTGACCCGCCTCGCGCTCCCGCTCGTCGCGGTCGATGCGCTCCACGCGAGCGCCGCGCAGATGTCGGGGCTCAACGCCGCGCGCCTCGTCCCGGCGCTCTCCGTCGGCCTCTTCGCGGCCGCCTGGCTCGACCGCCGACGCAAGCGCGGCGTCCTGATCGCGACGGATCTCCTCCACGCGGGCCTGCTCGCTGCCGTGCCCCTCCTGTTCGCGCTCGGGGGCCTCTCGATGCCGCTGCTCTGGGGCTTCGCGTTCCTCTCGGGCCTGCTCTCGCTGGTGTTCGGGATCGCGCGCCAGTCCTTCGTGCCCTCGCTCGTCTCGCGCGCTGCGCTGCTCGAGGCCAACGCGCGCATCACGGCCGGGACCTCGGCCGCGGAGGCGCTCGCCTTCGGCGCCGGGGGCTGGCTCGTGCAGTGGCTCTCGGCGCCGCTCGCGCTGCTCGTGGACGCGCTCAGCTACCTGGCTTCGGCCGGGCTGATCGCGGGAGTGCGCTCCCCGGAGAGCGAGCCGAGCCCAGGCCGCCGCGAGGCCCGGCTCGAGCGCATTCGCGCGGGCGCCCGCGCGATCCGAGCCGACGCGCAGCTGATCGGCCTCCTCGCGCTCGGTATGGCGGCCGCGCTCGCGAGCGAGGCGCTGGGCGTCGTCTACTTCCTCTTCGTGCGCCGCGAGCTCGGCTTCGCGCCAGGGCTCCTGGGCGTGCTCTTCGCGGTGGGCTCGCTCGCGTCGGTGGGCGCGAGCCTCGTCGCCGGCCGCGTGAACGCCGCCCTGGGCGAGCGCGGCGCGATCGGCGCCGGCTTGCTCGTCGGCGGGCTCGCGACCCTCGCGCTCGCCGGCGCGCCGGGGGCGACGCTGCTCGGGGCCGCGGCGATCCTCTGCCAGCAGCTCGGCGACGCAGGGCTCACGATCTTCGAGGTCCAGGCGCTCTCGCAGCGCCAGGCTGCCGCACCGCCCGAGCTCCAGGGCCGCGTGCACGGCGCCTTCTCGTTCGTCGGAAGCTGGGCGATGTTCGCGGGCGCGCTGCTGGGCGGCGCGCTCGGCGAGGCGATCGGGACGCGCGCGACCATCGCGGGCGCGGCCGCGCTCCAGGTGGCCGCCGCTCTCGCCTGGCTCGCGTTCGCACCGCGGGGCCGGCCGGCGTGACCCCCAGCCCTGGCGGCCGCGGTCGCCGCCGGCCGCGCTGCGCCGTATCCTGCCCAGCGCTCGCCCCCGAGGAGGCATCCGTGAAGCGCTTCATCCAGCACGAGGAGCTCGCCCGCGACAGCCGGTTCACGCGCCAGACCACGGCGCTCTCGACCCTGCTCGCCCAGCTGCCGGACGACGTGGATGCCGTCGTCGCGGTCTTCGAGAAGTTCGCGCCGATGATCGAGAAGTCGACGCGCGGCACCGCCGCCGAGGCGCTCTACGACGCCTACGGCCCGGGCTTCGGCCTGCTCAGCAACACCCAGGCGCTGCGCCCGGGCGATCCCGCCACGCAGACGCGCCTCAAGCTGCGCATGCACGGCATCTACGTGGGCGAGCTCCAGGCGCTCGAGGGCGCGGGCCGCTCGCTCTGGGATTTCCCGGACGCGCCGTGGGAGTTCAAGATGAACATGGCGCGCCAGTGCTGGGACGAGACGCGCCACGTCCAGATCTACGAGAAGCTGCTCGAGCACGTCGGCGGGACGCCGGGCATGTTCCCCGAGAGCACCTTCCTGTTCGAGTGCGCCTGCGCCGACGATCCCGCGCTGCGCGTGGCGGGCGTGAACCGCGGCCTCGAAGGCCTCGCCTGCGACGTGTTCCGCGACATGATCCGCTTCGCCGAGGAGATCGGCGACGAGAAGATGCGCCAGGCGATCGACTACGTGCTGGCCGACGAGCTCACCCACGTGCGCTTCGGGAGCGAGTGGGTGAAGGAGTTCACCAAGGACGACCCCGCCCGCTTCCAGCGCGCTCAGGACTTCCGCAAGCAAGTCGACAAGCAGTTCAACTTCGGCGGGGCGCGCTCCGAGCGAAAGGACTCCGCGATCCCGATCGCGTTCGAGGACCGGCGCGAGGCCGGCTTCACCGAGGCCGAGCTCACCGAGCTCGTGGGGCTGTGCGGCGAGGGCCCCTCGCGCGAGACCATGAGGGCCGCCGCGCGCATCCTGCGCGAGCGCCACGCGGCGCGGCGCGCCGCCCAGGCCGAGACGAAGCCGTGAGCGAGCGCATGTACCCGGGCTACGGCCCGGACGAGCGCACCCACTTTACGCCCTACGGCGCCTTCGAGGTGCCCGCCGATCTCCGCGAGCTCTACGGTCGCTACGACGTCGAGGCCACCGCGCGCCGCGTGCGCAACTTCCGCTACGCCGAGGAGTGGACCCTGATGATCCTCGGCGGCTGGATCGCGACGATCCCCGAGGTGCCGGTGAAGACTGGGCTCGGCAAGATCGTGTGGGACTGCGCCCAAAGCGCGGACGCGCTCGGCAAGCGACTTCCCGAGCTGCGCTGCGGGCGCAAGGCGGCGCAGGCGAGCGAGTCGGCGAACTCGGGCTTTGCGGCCTTCATCCAGGCGCTCGCCGAGCCCGAGCGCCCCGATCTCACGATCGAGAAGATCGCGGGCGTTTTCGAGGTGCTGAAGCCGCACCTGCTCGCCGTCTACGAGCGCTCGATGCGCGAGACGGATCAGATCTGCGACGCCCCCACGATCGAGCTCCTGGAGGACGTGGTGCGGCGCACGCGCAAGCACGTCGCCTGGGGCGACGAGGTGCTCGAGCGCCTCTGCGACACCGACGGGAAGCGCGAGCGCCGCCGGCGCCGCGTGCAGGCGCTGCGCGCGCAGCTCGAGGCCTGCGGCGGCGTCACCGGGACGCTGGCCGACGAGCAGGCGCGCCCACACTGACGCGGGTGGTGGCGAGCGTAGACCCGTCCGCCCGCCTCGACGAAGCCGACGCCTGTCACGACGACGAGCCCGAGCGCGCGGCCGCGCTGCTGCGCGGGATCGAGCCGCAGGCCCTCGAGCCCGAGCGCTGGCCGGCGCTCGCCTTCCTGATCGATCACGTGGTCGGCGAGAAGCTCCTCGATTGGCCGGACGCGCTGCGCCTCCAGCGCGCGCTCCTCGCGGCGGCTGGCGAAACGGCGGCGGCGCCGCTCTGCGCCAGGCAGGCGCCGCCGCGCTGCTGGCCGGCGAGGCGCAGGAGGCCGGCCTTCTCGGCGAGCGGCTCGCGGCGCGAACGGGCGCCGCGGCGGGCCCCGCACGCGAGCTGATCGCGCTCGCCGCCGCGAGCCATCGCGCGCCGTCCCTCCCGGCGCCCGAGGCGGGCGCGGCGGCGCTGGCCGCGCTCGCGCCGCTCGCGGGGGCCGCCTGGGCGGCGCGTGGACCCCTCGATGCCCCGGCGGCCGCGGTCTGCAACAACCTCGCCTCGGCGCTGCTCGAGCGGCCGGCCTCCGATCTCGCCCACCCCGCGCTGCGCCAGGCCCTCGAGTGGGCGGCGGCCCGCGCGGAGCAGCTCTGGCTCCGCGCTGGCAGCTGGCTGCACCACGAGCGCGCCGCCTACCTGCGCGCCCTGGCGGCGCGGGCGCTCGGCGATCCGCGCGCTGCGCGCGAGCACGCCGAACGCGGGCTCGCGCTGCTCGCCGAGAACGATTCCGACGGCGAGCAGCTCGCCGACCGCGCGTTCCTCGAGCTCGAGCGCGCGGACGCGCTCGGCCGGCTGGGAGACTCGGCGGGCGCGCACGCCGCAGAGGCCACCGCGCGCGCCGCGGCCGCGGGCTTCGCCGCGGACGCCGAGCTCTCGCGCGAGTTCGAGGAGCGCAGTCGGAGGCTGGCGACGTCGTGAGCGCCGCGTCGCGACCCCGGAGTCGCCGCGCTAGCGTGAGCCCGCCCGCGGAGGACGCCGATGCCTGATCCCCGCGCCGTCGATGCCTACGACGCGAAGATCGCCGAGAGCTTCCTGCGCGCGAACGAGCGCGCGACTGGGCTTCCCGCTTTTTTGGGCGTTCGCTTTGCGGAGTTTCGGCCCGGCGTGCTGCGCGCCGAGCTCGAAGTGCGCGACGAGCTTCTCACGCCCTTCAAGAACATGCACGGCGGCGTGATCTCGGCGCTCTGCGACCACGTGCTCGGCTGCGTCTGCTACCCGCACATGAAGCGCGGCCAGTGGGCGGCCACCACCGAGTTCAAGCTGAACCTGCTGGCGCCGGTCACGGGTGGGAAGCTCGCCGCCGAGGCCGAGATCATCTCGCTCACGCGCGCGACGGCGGTGGTGCAGATCCGCATCGAGAACGAGGGGCGGCTCGCGGCGATCGCGCAGGGCACCGTGCTGATCCGCGATCCCAAGCCCGGAGCCTCCTGACCAGGCGGCGCCCTTGAAGATCCAGCACTTCTTCGACGAGGCGACGGAGAGTCTCAGCTACGTCGTCCACGACGGGCGCGCGGGCGTCGTGATCGACCCGGTGCGCGACTACGAGCCCCGCAGCGGGCGCACGTCCTGGGCCTCCGCGGAGCGCATCGCCGCCTACATCGAGCGCGAGCGCCTCGCGATCCCCTACGTGATCGACACGCACCTCCACGCCGACCACATGACCGCGCTGCCCTTCTTCAAGGAGCGCTTCGGGGCGCGCACGCTGACCGGCGCCGGGGTCGGCGCGATCCAGCGCACCTTCCGCGAGCTCTACGACCTTCCCGCGAGCTTCCCGGTGGACGGCCGCCAGTTCGACGGGCTGATCGCGGACGGAGAGCGGCTTCACTTCGGCGGGCTCGAGCTCGAGGCGCTCCACACGCCGGGCCACACGCCGGCTCACGTGGCGCTGCGCGTCGGCGACGCCGTGTTCGTCGGCGACACGCTCTTCATGCCCGACTACGGCTCGGCCCGCTGCGATTTTCCGGGCGGCTCGAGCGCGGAGCTCTACGACTCGATCCAGCGCCTCTACGCGCTCCCCGACGAGACGCGCCTGTTCGTCGGCCACGACTATCGGCCGGGCGGCCGCCCGCTCGCGTTCTGGGCCACGGTGGCGGAGCACAAGCGCTCGAACGTGCAGCTCGACGCGCACACGAAGAAGGCGGACTACGTCGCCTTCCGCGCGGCGCGCGACGCGACGCTCGCGGCCCCCGCGCTGATCCTGCCTGCCATGCAGGTGAACATCCGCGCGGGCGAGCTCCCCGAGCCCGAGCCGAACGGCACCGTCTACCTGCGCATTCCCTTGAACCGACTGGGAGGATAAGATGAGCGCCGCTCCGTCCGAGCTCTCCGCCCGCGAGGCGTTCGAGCGCCTCGCGGACTTCGTGGTCGTCGATGTGCGCGCCGACTACGAGTTCTCCGGGCCGCTGGGGCGCATCGCGGGGAGCCGCCTGATCCCGCTGCCCGAGCTCGAGCGGCGCGCGGGCGAGCTCCCGCGCGGGCGCTCGCTCCTCATGGTCTGTCGCTCGGGAGCGCGCTCCGGTCGCGCGTGTGCGCAGCTGGCGGCGCTGGGTCTCGGGCCCGCCACGAACCTCGCGGGCGGCATGATCGGCTGGAACCGCGCCGGTCTCCCGCTCGAGCGCGAGCGGCCCGCGAGCCGCGCCGCACTGCTCGGCTCGGCCGCCGCCTGGCTCGCGCAGGTGACGGGCAAACCGCCCGAGGCCGTCGGGGCGGAGCTGCGCGCGCTCCTCGCGCAGCAGGGGGAGACGCGCGAGGCGCCGAGCCACGCCGGGGTCGCGCGCGCGCTCGACTGGATCGAGCAGACGGCCGGCACGCCGCCCGATCGCGATCTCAGCCTCGCGGCCTTCCGCGCGGCGCTCGCCGAGCTCTAGCGTGCCTCCGCTCGGGCTCGCCGCGAGCGTCCTGATCGGCGTCTCGCTCGGCTTCTTCGGGGGCGGGGGCTCGATCCTGACCGTGCCGCTGCTGGTCTACGTCTTCGGCCTCGAGCCGAAGGTGGCCATCGCGAGCTCGCTCGTGATCGTCGGCTCCGCGAGCGCGATCGCCGCGCTCCAGCACTGGCGCGCCGGCAACGTCGAGCTGCGCACGGCGCTGATCTTCGGCGCAGCCGGCATGAGCGGCGCCTACCTCGGCGGGCGCGCGGGCGCCTACGTGGACGGTGCGCTGCTCATGCTCCTCTTCGCCGCGATGATGGCCTTCACGGCGGTCGGCATGTGGCGGGGCCGGCGCGTCCCTCGCCCGGGCACCGCGCAGCGCGCGCCGACGCGCCTGCTCGCGCAGGGCCTCGCCGTGGGTCTGTTCACCGGCCTGATCGGCGCCGGCGGCGGCTTCCTCATCGTGCCGGCCCTGGCCCTCTGGGCGCAGCTCCCGATGCCGGCCGCCGTGGGCACCTCGCTCCTGATCATCGTGATGAACACGCTGGCCGGCTTCGCCGGCTATGCGTCGCACGTGGCCATCGACCCGCGGCTCGTGGGCGCCGTCGGCGCCTGCGCGATCGCGGGCTCCTTCGTCGGCTCCGCGCTCGCACGCCGCGTGGACCCCACCTCGCTGCGCCGCGCGTTCGCGGGCTTCGTGCTCGCGATGTCGGCGGTGATCCTCGTGCGCGAGGCCGACCGCTGGGCGCAGACCGCAGCGGCCGCGCTGCCCAGGACCGGGCCGCAGCTCGTCTTCGCGGCGTTCGTGCTGGCGCTCGGGGTTCTGGCCGGCCGCGCCTCGCGCAGCGCCGGCAGCGATCCTTTGATCGAGCGCAGCTACGAGGCGGGCGAAGGCATCTGATGGAGACGGAGTTCACTCCGGGCCTGGGTCTCTTGGACGGCTGATTCTGATCGGCGTGCGTCCCGCCTCGATGAGGCGCCCAGGGCCGCATCGGGGACGAAATGTCGCTAGCGCCGCAGCCGAACCGCGCTTCCGACGCCGCCGGGCTTGGCATTCGGCTTGCGGTGGAAGGGCTCCGGCGACGCCAAGCCACTCAGGTCAGGAAGGGAGCTCTCCGTGAGCATGTTTCGTCGAACCGTGCTCGCAGGTCTGCTCAGTGGGCTCATGCCCATCGCCGCCCTGGCACAGGCCCAAGGCGAAGCCAGCGCGCCGACCGACGCGCAAGTGCGCGAGCTCCAGGCTCAGATCCAGTCGCTCCAGCAGCAGCTGGACAAGCTCAACACGACTCAGGATCCGGTCCAGCGTCGGGGCATGATGGAGCGGAACTGGCAAGGCATGCAGGACTACATGGGGCGGATGCACGAGCGTTGGGGCATGGGCGATCCGTGGATGATGGGGCCCGGCATGATGGGTTGCCCCATGCTGGGCGGCGGCGCGGGTTGGTCTCTTCCCGAAGGAGTGACCCCAGAGAGCTACCGGCAGCAGATGCAGGGCCACATGGGCCAGATGCACGAGCAGATGAGCAAGATCGCGCAAACGCCCGATCCGAAGGAACGGCAGCGGCTCATGGAAGAGCACTGGCGCTCCATGTACCGGGACATGCAGACCATGCGCGGCATGGGCTGGATGTGGGAGGGACCGATGGGTCCCGGCATGATGCACGGCGCGCTGCCGAGCCGGCCCGTGCCCGGCGTCACGCCGTTGCCGGACGCCGACTCGCCGGGGGCGAAGCTCACCGGGACTTACTGCACCCAGTGCCACGCGGCGCCTAAGCCAACGCTGCACACTGCCGCGGAGTGGACGAGCGTGACGCAGCGCATGCACGAGCATATGAACGGAGGCTGGCAGGGCATCAAGACGCCGACGCCGCAGGAGATGGACGTCATCGTGGCGTACATGCAGAAGCACGCTCGCTAGAGAACCCGATCAATCGCCCGACAGGACTTCCCACTGCGGGATGCGGAGCAGCTCGCCGCTCTTCGGATCCTTCGCCTCTTCGAAGCACACGCGCACGCGCTGGCCGATCGCGACGCGCTCCGGCGCCACGTTCAGCACGTTCCCGATCACGCGCACGCCGGGGACGTCGTCGAGCGTCACCAGCACGACCGCGTAGGGAATGCGGCCGCGCAGATCCGGATGCACCGCGTGGTGCACGACGATTCGCGAGACCACGCGGCCTTGGCCTTGGCTCTCGCGCTCGGTGAACTCGAAGGATTGGCAGGCGGCGCAGACATCCGTGGGCGGGTGCTGCACGTGCGCGCAGCGCGCGCAGGCCTGGAACACCAGGCGCCCCGCGCTGAAGAAGCGCTGGGTCAGCGCGTCGGTGCCGGGCAGGAGCCAGTTGTCGCCGAGCAGGCGGCTCATCGCGATCCCCTCACGCTGCGCAGAACAAGACGGCGCTGCCGGGCGCGAAGCCCGGCCCCGCCACCGCCAACGAGAGCTCCACGTCGGGCACCTGCGCCGTGCTCTCGCCGCGCACCTGGCGCACCGCCTCCACCACGCACTCGAAGCCGTGGATGTAGGCCTCGCCGATGTTGCCCCCGCTCGTGTTCGTGGGCAGCGCGCCGTGGGGCGCGAGCAGGCGGCCGTTCGAGACGAACTCCTCGATGCCCTCGGGCGGCGCGAGACCCATCTCGCACATCGCGATCAGCACCGGCCCCGTGAAGTTCTCGTAGAACTGCGCCACGTCGAGGTCGGCGGGCCCACAGCCGGCCTGCTCCCAGAGCGCGCGCCCCGCCACGGTCTTGTGCGCCGTCGGGAAGTGGCGCTCGTTGAAGGCGCCGGCGCCGTCGCCGTCCGCGAGACCCTGAGAGGCGGCGAGGATCGGCACCGGGCGCCTCTGCAGGTCGCGCGCGCGCTCGGGCGTCGTCACCACGATCGCCGCCGCGCCGTCGTTCTCGGGGCAGCAGTCGTAGAGGTGGAAGGGCTCCACGATCCAGCGCGACGCGTGATAGGCCTCGCGCGTCAGCGGCTTCCCGTAGCGGATCGCGCGCGGGTTCGACTGCGCGTGGTGGTAGCAGGCGAGGGCGACCTCGCAGAGCGCCTCCTGGGAGATGCCGTAGCGGTGGAGGAAGGGCGCGGTCTGGAGCGCGCAGATCTGCGCCGGCGA
The DNA here is from genome assembly GCA_963716275.1 of uncultured delta proteobacterium. GTDB lineage: Bacteria > Myxococcota_A > UBA9160 > UBA9160 > UBA6930 > VGRF01. The sequence continues at coordinate 580,565 of CAVQTC010000002.1, forward strand.
GAGCAGGCCGTAGGTGGCGGTGAAGGCGGCGTTGCCCGGCGCGTAGCCGCTTCCGCGCGCCTGCCCGAAGCGCCCGAACTGCCCCTGCGCGAGCGCGCGGAACGCCACCACGTGCTTTGCGTAGCCGCCCGAGACCGCGGCGTCGGCGAGCATCACCGCCGAGGCCATGCCGTTGCCGCCACCGCCCCAGGGCTGCGCGGTGTAGGTGAGCTGGCGCACGCCGAGGGCCTGCGCGAGGCGCATGGGGTCGTTGCGCATGTCCATGTACGAGACGAAGCCGTCGATCTGGTCGAGCGTGAGGCCCGCGTCCGCCACGGCATTGCGGATCGCGATGCAGGCGAGCTGGAACTCGCTCTCCGTCGCGCGGCCGCGCTCGTAGTAGACCGACTCGCCCACGCCGACCACGGCCGCCCGCTTCTTCATCCCGCGAGCCCTCCAAAGCGCGGCATCACCTCCGTCGCGAAGCGCTCGATCGAGCGCTTGAGCTCCGCGTGGGGGATCAGCCCGTTGTAGTTCCAGGCGAAGAGCCAGCGCACCGGGAGCCGCGCCAGCAGCCGCTCGAGCTGGCGCGAGACGGTGTCGGGGCTGCCAACCAGGGCGAGGCTCTCGGGCAAGAGCTCGGGCCGCTCGCCCGTCTGCGGATGCGCGTAGCCCTGGTCGAAGCCGAAGGGCGCGAACCAGGCGGCGCCCACGAACACGCCCGAGTCCTCCCAGAGCGCTTGCGCCTCCTCGTCGGTGTCCGCGACGATCACGTCGCGCAGGATGCCCACGCCCTCGCCGACCGGGCGCCCCGAGCACTCGGCGTAGAGCTCGAAGAGCGCGCGCTCGCGCACGGGATGCAGGGGCGGGAGCACCGCCGTGATGCCCTCCTGCGCGCACCAGCGGATGCTGCGCTCGCTCGAGGCGAAGGGCTGGAAGAGGGGCGGGTGCGGGCGCTGGAGCGGCTTCGGCACCACGCCCACCGCGCGCACGATCCCGTTCTCGACGCCCGCGCCGAAGCGCCGCGTCGCCTCGAGGTCCCAAGGCGTCGGACCGGGGGGGATGTGCCAGGCCTTTCCCTGATAGGCGAGCAGGTCGTCGGCCCAGGCGCGCTTGATGATCTCGAAGCACTCCTCGAAGGCCGCGCGGTTCGCGGCGTCGATCGCGTCGTGCTGGTGCGGGCGCGCGCCGTGGATGCCGTGGGTCTGTTGCGCGAGCACGTCCACCCAGCGCCGCTGGTAGCCGCGCGCGAAGCCCGCGCAGGCGCGTCCGCCCGACATGTGGTCGAGCATGGCGATGTCCTCGGCCACGCGGATCGGGTTGTCGGCGGGGAGCACGATGCCGAGCTGGCCCACGCGGATGCGCCGGGTCTGGAGCGCGACGAAGAGGTCGAGCAGCACCGGGTTCTGCGAGATCTCGACGCCTTCCACGTGGAAGTGGTGCTCGGTGAAGTAGATGCCCTCGTAGCCGAGCCAGTCGCCGAGGCGGGCCTGCTCGGCGATCTCGCGGAGCATCTGGCCGTACAGATCGCGCCGCAGACCGGCGCAGCCAGCTTCCATCTCGGCGCGGGTCCCGATCGAGGGCAGGTAGAAGAGGGAGGTCTTCATGCGCCGCCCAGCAGCGGCCGCACCTCGGCGGCGAAGCGCGCGAGCTGCTCTTCGCGCTCCTCGGGCCGGCCCACGGCGTCGATGATCAGGCTGCGCACGCCCGCGCGGCGCAGCTCGTCGATCTTCTCGGCCACGTCGGCGGGCTTGCCGAGCGCGGCGTAGCGCCGCGCGGCGTCGGCGGAAGTCCATCGCGTAGCGGCGCGAGAGGTGCTCGGTCGCGCCCTCGAGCGCGTCCTCGCGCGTGTCGCGGATCAGCGTGAAGAGCAGGTGCCCGGTCTCGAAGCGCGCGAGCTTGCGGCCGACGCGCGCGGCTTCGGCAGCGATCTTCTCGAGGCCGGCGCGGTACTGCTCGGCCGTGACGACGTAGGAGATCCAGCCGTCCGCGAGGCGGCCCATGCGCGCGAGCGCGGCCTCGCTGCGCCCGCCGCACAGGATGGGAAGCTCGCGCTGGCCGCGGCGGCGGGAGCATGCGCACGTCGCGCACGGGATAGAAGCGCCCCGCGTGCGTGACGGGCTCCCCGCTCCAGAGCTTGCGCAGGAGCTCGATGCCCTCGGAAAGTCGCGCGCCGCGCTCGCGCAGCGGCACGCCGCACGCCGCGTACTCGTTCGCGAACTCGCCGCCCACGCCGACGCCGAAGTCGAGTCGGCCCCCGATCATCCGGTCGAGGGTCGCCACCTGCTTTGCAACTGGGACGGGGTGGCGCAGCGGGAGCAGGTAGACGGCCGTTCCGAGCCGCAGCCGCTTCGAGCCCGCGCCCAGCAGGGCGAGGAGCACGAGCGGATCGAGGATCGGCCCGGTGAACGCGACGTGGTCGCCCGTCCAGAGCGAGTCCCAGCCTTGGGCCTCCGCGCGAGCGGCGACGCTGGCGGCCTCCTCGGCGGTCCCGGCGCTCGCCATGAAGCCGAAGCGCAGGGTGGGGGCGAGCGGGAGGTCCATGCGCTCGACGATAGACCGGCCGGGCGCGGTCGTGCCCACTACAGTGCGGCGGGGTGAGCTTTTCGAGAGTCGTCGTGGGAGCGGCCGCTGCGGCGCTCCTGGCCTGTGGCGAGCCGGCGCCGCTCGCGGATGCGGAGTCGCCGAGCGCGCGACTGCGCGCAGCGATCGCGCGCAGCGAGGCCACGCTGCTCGGGAGCGACTACGCGAAGAGCTCTCCGGACGCGCGGCGCGCGAGCGAGGCCTATCTCGCCGGGCTCGTCGCGAGCGCCTGGGACCTCGCCGGCGCGGCGACGCTGCTCGAGACGCCGAGCCTCAGGAGTCAGGACGGGCTCGGCGGCTTCCCGGGGCTCTACAACCCCGACAACCTCTACCAGAGCGCGCTGCTCGATCCGCACGGGAGCTACCGCATCACCGGGCGGCGCGGCACGCATCTCCAGCTCGTGCTCCAGGTGGTGGACGCCTACCCGGTGATCACGCTGGGCCAGAGCCGCGCGGTGATCGACCTCGATGCCCTCGGCGTCGCGCCGGGCGAGCCCTTCGAGCTCTGGCTGGGCGGTGCGGAGCGCCCCGGGCGCTGGTTCCCGCTGGCCGAGGACGCGAAGGCGCTCTTCGTGCGCCAGACGTTCGCGGACTGGGAGCGCGAGACGCCTTCGGAGCTGCGCCTGGAGCGCCTCGACCGTCCTCCTCTCGCGGCGCCCGCATCCCGGCTGGCGCTCGCGGCCGACTACCTCGAGAGCGCCACCGACCTGTGGACGGGCTCGCTCCTGCTTCGGCTGAAGCTGGTGCCGGACAACGACCTCAGCGCGCCTGCGCCCACGCGCGACGGTCTCCCCGGACAGCTCTCGTCCATCGGGCACTTCGCGCTCGGGCCGGGCGAGGCGCTCCTCGTGCGCGTGCCCGCCAGCGCCGCGCGTTATCAGGCCATCCAGATCGGCGACCCCTGGTTCGTGACCCCCGACTGGGTCCGCCATCTAGTGAGTCTCAACCGCAGCCAGTCGCGCGCCGACGCCGACGGCCAGCTGCGCTACGTGATCAGTCCGACCGACCCGGGGGTGCCGAACTGGATCGACACGGCCGGCAACAGCGAGGGCTACGTGTTCCTGCGCTGGCAAGGCATCGCAGGCGAGCTCCGGTCGGCGCAGGCGCCGAGCGCCGAGCGGGTGAAGCTCGCCGATCTACGGGCCTCGCTTCCGCCCGACACGCCCCACGTCGACGCCGCGGAGCGCGCCCAGCAGCTCGCCGCGCGCCGCAACCCGCCGGGGCGGAGGTAGGACGGGATGGGGTGTCGACTTGGGGACGCTGGTTGAAACGCATGCGTTTCAACCAGCGTCCCCAAGTTGACACGAACGTCCCCTGGGTCCCCGAAGATCGCGTCGTCCACGGTCACGCCCACCGGCGCGTGATCGCTGCCGCGCACGTCGCGCTCGATGAAGGCGGAGCGGACGTAGGGCATCGCCTCGGGCGAGGCCAGCACGTGGTCGATGCGCCAGCCCACGTTGCGGGCGCGCACGCCTTGGCGCTGGCTCCACCACGAGTAGTGCCCGCCGCCGGCCTCGAAGGCGCGAAAGGTGTCCACCCAGCCCGCCTCGATCCAGCGCGCGAATTCGTTGCGCTCGCTGGGCAGGCAGCCGCTCGTGCGCCGGTTGTCCTTCGGCCGCGCGAGGTCGAGGTCGCTGCGCGTGGTGTTGTAGTCGCCGAGTACGAGCACGCGCAGGCCCTCGGCGCGCAGCTTCTCGAGGCGCTCGAAGAGCCGCCGGTAAAAGCGCAGCTTGAAGGGCACGCGGCTGTTGTCGCGCTGCTTGCCGTTGCCGTTCGGGAAGTAGACGTTCGCGATCGCGAGGCGCCCAAAGCGAGCGAGCTGGAGGCGGCCTTCGCGGTCGAGGCTCGGGCTCCCGAGCGCGGTGGCGAGCTCGTCGGGGGCGCGCCGCGCGTACAGGCCCACCCCGCTGTAGCCCCGCCGCGCCGCAGTCTCGAAGTGGGTGTGCCAGCCGCGCGGCGCCGCGAGCCGGCGCGGTAGGTCCTCGCGCAGCGCACGCACCTCCTGCACGCCGACGATCGTCGCCTCGCCGCGGTCGAGCCAGCGCCGGAAGCCCTTGGCCTCGCACGCGCGCAGGCCGTTCACGTTCCAGGAGAGGATGCGATGCGTCGCCATGCGCGGAGCGGCGCTCACTCGGGCGTGCGGCGTTCTGTCATCGAACGCGAGGGAGTTGTCGCCCGCGTGCAGGTCGATCACGTCGTGCCAGACGCTGGGAGTGCTCGCCGTCGATCGCGAACACGTAGTAGCGACCGACCGGCAGGGCGGCGGTCGCGCGCGACCCTCGGCGTCGGTCTTGACGAGGCTCACGGTGCTCGCGTCGATCGCTCGCCAGCCCGCCTGGCAGTCGGCGTGTGCTGCGGCACGCGTTGATGAAGGGCGCATAGGCTGGCGTAGGGGTTCTGTTGCCGACGCCCCCGTCGATCAGCACCACGTCGGCGAAGTCCTTCAGCACGCGCACGTCGCAGCCCGCCTCGGGGCCGGAGGCGGCGCTCACCGTTAGGGCGAGCGTGCCGGCGCCGCCCGTGCCTACGGCCGGCGGTGTGCTCGGGGGGCGCGACGCCGTGTTGCTCCCGGCGCTCGCAGCGCGGTCTCGGCGGCCGAGCCGGGCCGCACGAGCACGCAGCCTTCCTCGGCCGTCGCGCGACCCGAATCGTCGAGGTCGAGGATCATGTGGTCGAACGAGGCCGAGCCCTCGGGCAGCACCACGACCCGCGAGCCTTCGCCGCGGTACTCGAGGTGGTACAGCAGGCGCTCGCTGCCGCCGGCGCCGATCGCGACGACGGACGCGGGGCGGAACTCGATCAAGCCGCTGCTCAACATGTTGTCGCAGAGGCCGGCCGCCATGCCGCCGAGGAACGCATTCACCAGGTCGCCGCCCAACACCGGGTCGATGTCGAGCACGGGGCCGCCGCCCACGAAGCCGACCGAATTCCAGCGACCGATCAGACGGTTGGAGAACGGAGGGAGCGGGGGGCGCGCCTCCCAGGTTTCCCGGATGCTGGGGGTGGGGGCGGCGGGCGCACCGCTCAGACCCGGCGCCCCGGACGTACCGCCCCACTGCTGCGCCTCCGCCGGTTGGCTCCATTGCTGCTGGGCCTGCTGCTGTTGCTCGGCTTCCCGGCGCTGGAGCTCCATGCTGCCCTGGTAGGTCCCGGGATCGGGGATGTCCCAAGGGTTGGGCTCTTGCGCCCGGGCGTGAGCCCCGGACAGCAGCAAGGCCGCGAACAGGCAACGTCGGAGCCGAGGCGGGGTCGGCATCGCGCGCCCTCCTCGGCGACCACTCTGCCGCCGCGAGAGCCCCCGCGTCAAGCCTGCTACTCGTGCGGGATCAGGTAGGTGTACTCCCAGAGCCCCTGCTTGTACCGCTGGCGAAGGCGCGTCGCCTCCTCGAGCGTGATCTGGCCCTGGCGGCCGGCTTCTTCGGCCAGCCGGCGCACCTTCTCGTTCAGCGAGGCCTGGTCGTACTCGACGTAGGCGAGCACGTCCTTCACGTCCTCGCCCTCGACCACGTGGTCGACCATGTAGCCGCCCTCTTCGTCGACCACGACGTGCACGGCGTCGGTGTCGCCGAACAGGTTGTGCAGATCGCCCAGGATCTCCTGGTAGGCGCCCACCAGGAACACGCCGATGTAGTAGCGGCGGCCGTCGAGGGGGTGGAGCTCGAGCACGTTCTTCACGTCGTGCTGGTCGATGAACTGGTCGATCTTGCCGTCGCTGTCGCAGGTCAGGTCGGCGATGATCGCGCGGCGCGTGGGCTTCTCGTGGAGACGCTGGATGGGCATCACCGGGAAGAGCTGCTTCACCGCCCAGTGATCCGGCACGCTCTGGAACACCGACAGGTTCCCATAATAGGTGTCGGCCAGGCCGCGCTCGAGCTCCTCGAGCTCTTCGGGCGTCTCCGGCAGATCCGCGGCGATGCGCTGGATCTTCTCGCAGCAGTCCCAGAACAGGCGCTCGATGCGCCCGCGGGCGCGCAGATCGAGCTGGCCCACGTTGAAGAGCGTCGAGGCGTCCTCCTTCAGCTGGAGCGCGTCGTGGTAGGACTCGAACACGTTCTTGCGGTTCACGCCCGACCAGACCTCGGCGAGGTCCTTCAGCACCTTGGGGTCGTCGTCCTTCACGGGCTCGGGCTTGCGGCCGCTGCGCACCTCCGAGACGCCCAGCACGTCGAAGAGCAGGAGCGCGTGGTGGGCCACCATCCAGCGTCCGGCCTCGGTCACCAGGTCCGGGTGCGGGATGTGCGCGGCGTCGCAGGCCTCCTGCACGGAGGCGACCACGTCGTTCGCGTACTCCTGCACGGTGTAGTTCTTGGAGGAGTGGAAGTTGGTCTGCGAGCCGTCGTAGTCGACGCCCAGGCCGCCGCCGACGTCGAGGATGCGCGGCTTCGCGCCGAGCTCGTGCAGGCCGACCAGGATGCGCGTCGCCTCGCGCAGGGCGTCCTTGTGGGCGCGGATCGCGGTGATCTGCGAGCCGATGTGGAAGTGGAGCATCTCCAGGCAGTCGAGCATGTCGCTCGCGCGCAGCTGCTCGATCGCCTCGACGATCTCGCTGCGCGGTGAGCCCGAACTTCGACTTGTCGCCGGTCGACTCGATCCACTTCCCGGCGCCCTTGCTGGCGAGCTTCGCGCGGATGCCGATGTGCGGCCGGATGCCGAGCTCGCTCGCCACCTTCACCAAGAGCTCGATCTCGTGGAAGCGGTCGATCACGATCACCGGCGTGCGGCCGAGGCGCTGTGCGAGCAGCGCCGTCTCGATGTAGGCGCGGTCCTTGTAGCCGTTGCAGACGATCAGCGCCTCGGGCGTGTCGAGCAGCGCCAGGGCGATCAGGAGCTCGGGCTTGCTGCCGGCCTCGAGGCCGATGCGGTGCTCGGCGCCAAAGGTCACGATCTCCTCGACCACGCGGCGCTGCTGGTTCACCTTGATCGGGTAGACGCCGCGGAAGCGCGCCCGTGTAGTTGTACGCCGCGCTCGCGCTCTCGAAGGCGTCGGCGAGCCGGCGCACGCGCGCCGCGAGGATGTCCGGGAAGCGCAGCAGCATCGGCGTGCGCAGGCCGCGCTGGCGCAGGTCGTCGAGCAGCGCCGGCAAGGGGATCGCGGGGCCGTTCTCGCCTCGCGGCTTCACCTCCAGCTGGCCCGCTTCGTTGATGCCGAAGAAGCCGCGCCCCCAATTTGGGACGTTGTAGAGCTCGAGGCTGTCGCGAATGGTCCAACCGCGCATTTCTCGTCAGGCTACCTCGTAGTTCGAGAGCGGCAGGTCCTGCTGCTCTTCCGTGGCCAGATCCTTGACGCGCACGACACCTTTCGCGCGCTCCTCCGGCCCGATCACATAAACGTGCCGCGCCCCGGCTTTGTTCGCATCGGCGAACACGCGCTTCGGCCTTGAGCCCGACAACACGAGCTCCACGCTCTCGCCGCGCCGCCGCAGCGCCCGGGCGAGCCGGATGGCGAGCGGCCGCTCGCCCTCCTCGAGCGGGAAGACCACCGCATCGAGCCGGCGCGCGAGCGCGGGCCAGAGCCCGCGCTCGGCGAGCAGCTCGCCGATCACGGCGTCCCCGAAGCCGAAGCCGACCGCGGGCATTGGGCGCCCGCCGAGCGTCTCCACGAGCTGGTCGTAGCGGCCGCCGCCGCACACGGCACGCAGGGCGCCCGCCGCGTCGAAGGCCTCGAACACGACCCCGGTGTAGTAGGCGAGCCCGCGCACCACCGAGGCGTCGAAGGCGACGCGGTCGGCGATGCCGTAGGCGCCGAGCAGCTCGAACAGGCGGCGGAGCTGGCCCAGCGCGGGCGAGTGCGGGCCGGCCAGCCGTGCGGCGTCGTCCAGGCCGCGCGCCTCGAGCAGGGCCACGACGCGCTCCGCGTCGGGGCGCGCCAGGCGGACGCTGCCCGCCGGGTCGACGAGCGCCTCGCACACGGCGTCGCGCCCGATCTTGGCGAGCTTGTCGACGATCACGCACAGGGGACCGAAGGCTTCCGGTCGCCCCGCCAGCACGCCCTGCGCGAGGCTCTCCTCCAGCAGCGCGCGGTGGGAGAGGCGCATGCGCAGGTCCCCGGGCGCGAGGCCCAGGGCGTCGCACGCGCTGAAGATCGCGGCGATCAGCTCCGCCTCGGCGGTGACGTCGGGCTCGCCCCAGATGTCCATGTTCCACTGGTAGTGCTCGCGGCGGCGCCCGCGCGTGGTGCGCTCGTAGCGCCAGCACTGCGGGATCGAGAACCAGCGCAGGGGCAGCCGCAGTGCGCCCTGCCGCGCGATCACCATGCGCGCCAGCGAGGGGGTGAGCTCCGGGCGCAGCGCCAGGTGCCGGTCGTGGAGGTGGAAGTGGTAGAGCTGGTCGACGATCTCCTCGCCCGCCTTGCGCAGGTAGAGCTCGGCGTGCTCGACGATCGGCGCGTCCACCTCTTCGAAGCCGAAGCGCAGGGCGGTGCCGCGGAAGTGCTCGAACAGCCACGCGCGCTGGCGCATGTCGTCGGGGTAGAAGTCGCGGGTGCCGCGGGGGGGCGCGAGATCGCTCACTGGCTGGTCAGTATTGCCGGAACGGCCAGCCGAGGCGATACCACGCCCATGCGGAAGCGAATCGCCCTGCTCGTGACGTTGGGTCTGCTCGCCTGCGGTCGCGAGGCGGCGCCGCCGGCGCCGGCGGCGCAGGCCGCGCCGCCCGCCACGCCGGCCGATCTCCCGCGCGGCCTCCTGCTCGCGCTCTCGCGCTTCGAGCAACAAGACGGGAAGCCGGTTCCGCGTTCGGAGCTGGTCGTGCTGGAGCGGCGCGGCGGAAGCTGGCGCGCGCGCTCCTACGGCGATCCCGAGAGCAACGTCTTCCACAAGGCGATGGTGTTCACGCCGGCCGGCGAGGCGCCGGGGGTGATCACGCTCGGCGGGATGGCGGCGGCGATCAAGCTCTGGCGGAAGGGCGCGGACGGGAGCTTCGCGCCGGTCGCGACCCTCTGGCAGGCCCGCTTCGGCGGAAAGTTCGACCGCATGCGCGAGGCCGAGGCCGGCGATCTCTACGCCGACGGCACGCAGGCGCTGGCGGTCGCGACCCACGACCAGGGCGTCGTCGCGGTCGTGCGCTCGCGGCCGGGCGGCGCGTTCACGGCCACGGAGCTCGACCGCAAGCCCGACACCTTCGTGCACGAGATCGAGCTCGGCGATCTCGACGGCGATGGCGTGCTCGAGGTCTACGCGACGCCCAGCGCACCCAACACGTTCGCCGGGAAGCCCCAGCCCGGCGAGGTCGTGCGCTACGTGCCGGCACGCGGTCCCGGGCGCGAGGTGGTCGCCCGGCTCGGCGATCGCCACGCGAAGGAGATCCTGGTGGGCGACGTGGACGGCGACGGCCGCGACGAGCTCTACGTCTCGATCGAGGCGGGCGAGCAGGGCGACCTCGAGGTGCGCCGCTACGACGCCGGGACCGATCCGGAGAAGGGCGCGCTGGTGGTGAGCCTCGCGGACGGAATGTGCCGCTTCCTCACCGCGGGCGACGTGGACGGAGACGGGAAGAAGGAGCTGGTGCTCGCCGCCAAGGACACGGGCGTCTGGCTCGCGCGGCCGGGAGCCGACGCGCACGCGCCCTTCTCGCTCGACTCGATCGACCGCGACTCGTCGGGCTTCGAGCACGCGGCGCTGCTCACCGACCTCGACGGCGACGGCATCGACGAGCTCTACGTCGCGAGCGACAAGCAGCGCGAGCTGCGGCGCTACGTGTGGCGGAACGGCGCACCGGAGCGCGAGGTGATCTATCGGCGCGAGACGCCGCAGGCGATCCTCACCTGGAACATCACCCCAGTGCCGGTGGAGCTGGTGGAGTAGTCACGACGCACGGCTGCAGCATGGCGTCGGTCGCGACCTCGATGCACTGCCGCATGTTGCGGTCGAGGTCGATCTCGGCGGGGCCGGCCCAGGGCGTGCGGTCGCTGACGACGCAGATGCAGCCGGCGCGCACGCCGAACAGGCCGGCGAGCGTGAGCAGCACGCCGCACTCCATCTCGCAGTTGAGCACGCGCGCCGCGCGCATGTCCTCGATGCGCTGCCGCTGCTCGTGCGTCCAGTAGCCGCCCACGCTCATCGAGGCGAGCTGCGCCATCGGGCGCGAGCAGCGCGTTGCGGATGTAGAAGGCGTCGAGCGACCAGGTGATGCCCGCGCGGTGGCGCGCGCCGCGCGCGCGCGCGGCCTCGAGCAGGGCCGCGACCAGCTCGTGGTCGGCGACCGCCGGGTACTCGGGGATCACGTACGTCTTGCTGGTGCCGTCGTCGCGCACCGCGCCGGTCGTGACGACGAGGTCGCCCAGCGCGAGCTCGGGCGAGAGCCCGCCGCTGTTGCCCACGCGCAGGAAGGTGTGCGCGCCGAGCTTGATCAGCTCCTCGAGGATCACGGCGGTCCCGGGGGCGCCGATGCCGGTGGAGGCCGCGCACAGCGGCACGCCCGTCCCGCTCCCCCGTGATCACGCGGTACTCGCGCACGCGGCAGACCTCCCGCGCGCCCCGCCAGCTGGCGGCGATGCGCGGCACGCGCTCCGGGTCGCCGCACAGGAAGACGTGGGGGGCGATCGCCTCCTTCGTGAGGCCGGTGATCGGCTGCGCCTGGCTCATGGGAGGGCCGAGGCTGGCCCGCGCTCGCGGGCCCTGCAAGAGCGCTTGGCCGAGCCCATCGCGGCACGGCGACGCCCGCAGGGGCTCCGGCCACTCAAGTTCGGGGCTCCGCTCCCCGACGGGAGGAGGCGCCCGGTTTGCCACGGCAGAGGGTGAAAGCTAAACGGGGTGCCCCAAGCGAATGGCGGAGACTGGTTAGAGATAGGGATGAGCCAGACGCCCCAAGGGGGCGAAGTCGACTCAGCGGAGCCGGAGGCAGAGTGGCCAAGGGACTCGTGATCACCGAGAAGCCGAGCGTGGCCCGGGACATCACCGAGGCGCTGCCCGGCTTCGTCGAGCACGAGGGCTACTGGGAGAGCCCCGACCTGGTCCTGACCTTCGCGGTCGGCCATCTGTTCGAGCTGCTCGAGCCCGAGGAGATCGACGAGAAGTACAAGCGCTGGACGCTCGACATCCTCCCGATCCTTCCGGAGCAGTTCCAGCTCAAGAAGAAGAAGGGCCAGACGGAGCGCATCCGCGTGATCGAGCGCCTGGCCACGCGCAAGGACGTCGACCGGCTGATCAACGCCTGCGACGCCGGCCGCGAGGGCGAGCTGATCTTCCGCGAGATCGCCCGCTACCTCGAGGTCGGGAAGCCGATCGAGCGTCTCTGGCTCCAGTCGATGACGGGCGACGCCATCCGCGAGGGCTTCCGGCGCCTGCTGCCGGGCAGCCAGCTCGAGGGCCTGGCCCGCGCCGCCGAGTGCCGGGCCTACTCGGACTGGCTGATCGGCATGAACGCCACGCGCGCGCTCACCAAGCGGCTGAAGAGCCGCCGCGAGAAGACGGCGTGGTCGGCCGGCCGCGTGCAGACGCCGACCCTCGCGCTGCTCGTGATGCGCGAGCTCGAGATCCTGGCGCACGTGCCGCGCCCCTACTGGCGGGTGACGGCGAGCTTCAGCGCCGCCGATCACACCTACAACGCGACCTGGTTCGATCCCGCCTTCGCCGAGAGCGAGGACGACGAGCGCCGCGACGACCGCATCTTCGAGCGCGCGCGCGCCGAGGCGATCGTCGCCGCGGCGCAGGGCGGCGCGGCGCTCGCGAGCGAGTCGCGCAAGCCCTCGCGCGAGAGCGCGCCCCCGCTCTTCGACCTCACCAGCCTCCAGCGCGAGGCGAACCGCCGCTTCGGCTGGTCCGCGCGCCGCGCGCTCGGCGCCGCGCAGGCTTGTTACGAGGCCTACAAGGTCCTCACCTATCCGCGCACCGACTCGCGCTGCCTGCCCTCGGACTACCGCGCCACCGTGGACGGCGTGCTGCAGCGGCTGGCCGAGGCGCGCGGCGAGGGGCTGGGCGACTACGCCGCCGGCGCGCGCCGCCTGCTCGGCGACGGGCTCAAGAACGGCGACCGCGTGTTCGACGACCGCGGCGTCTCGGATCACTTCGCGATCGTGCCGACCGGCGTGCTGCCGCGCGCCGACATGCGCGGGGACGCGCGGCGCGTGTTCGACCTCGTGGTGCGGCGCTTCCTCGGCGCCTTCCACGGCCCGGCGCTCTGGGAGCGCGTCGAGCGCACCACCCTCGTGGGGGGCGAGTCCTTCCGCACGCGGGCGCGCGCGCTGATGGAGCCGGGCTGGCGGCTCGTGCTGCCCGCCGGCGACGAGGAGGAGGCGCCGCCGCTGCCCGCCCTCGCGCGGGGCCAGGACGAGGCGCGCGACGTCGGCGTCGCCACCCAGACGGTCGCTGCCGAGGAGGACGAGACCAAGCCCCCGGCGCGCATCACCGAGGGACGCCTGCTCTCGCTGATGGAGAACGCCGGCCAGAACATCGAGGACGAGGACCTCGCGGCGGTGCTCCACGAGAAGGGCCTGGGCACGCCGGCCACGCGCGCGGAGATCATCGAGAACCTGATCGGCAAGGGCTACGCGCTGCGCCAGGGCAAGGCGCTGCGGCCCACCGTGAAGGCCATCCGTCTGATCGACACGCTGCGCCGCATCCACATCGACCGGCTCGCCTCGGCCGCGCTGACCGGCGAGATCGAGCAGCACTTGACCCAGGTCGAGCACGGCCAGCGCACGGCGCAAGACTTCCTCGACGAGATGGCGGGCTACGCGAGCGAGATCGTCGAGCGCGCGAAGACCTTCGAGTACGACGAGCTCTACGCGGCCGACGCGCCGCTCGGCCCCTGCCCGGCGTGCGGCCGGCCGGTCGTCGAGATGGCGTGGTTCTACCGCTGCCAGGTCGAGCCGGAGCGCACCGAGGACTGCCCGATGCGCTTCTGGAAGGACACTTCGGGGCGCTACCTGGACCGCAGCGCGGTCGCCGCCCTCGTCAAGGACGGCCGCACTCCCGTGCTCGACGGCTTCACGGCGCGCAGCGGCCGCACCTACCGCGCCAGCCTCGAGGTGGATCGCGACGAGTGGCGTCTCCAGGTCGTGCCGGCGGGCTGGAACGAAGAGGCTGCCAGCGAGACGCCCGAGTACGACGTGAATCCCGAGCCGCTCGGCCCCTGTCCGTTCGGCGGCGACGAGTGCAAGGTGGTGGAGACGCCCACGCACTTCGCGTGCACGAGCTGGCTCGCGGCGGAGGAGGCGCAGGCCGCCTTCCGCGCAGCGAAGAAGGCGGCGCGCGAGCGCGGCGAGGCGCCGCCCGAGAAGCCGGAGAAGCCCGACCACGCGCTCGTCGTGCTGCCGCGCACGGTTTGCAAGCGCGAGATCACGCGCGACGAGGCGCTCATCTACCTGCGCGACGGGAAGACCGAGCTGCTGACGGACTTCACCTCGCGCCACGGGCGGCCGTTCTCGGCGCAGCTCGTCCAGCGCGAGACCGGGCGCCACGGCTTCGAGTTCCCGCCGCGCGGGGCGAAGAAGGCCGAGGAGGCCGCGCCGGTCGCAGACGCCGCGGCCCCCGCGCCCACCGCGAAGGCGGCGCGCCCCGATCCGCGCACCACGCGCGTGGTGCCCGCGCGCAAGGCTGGCGGACGCAAGGCCGCCGCCGCGCGCAAGCCGAAGAGCCTGCGCGGCACGCGCGCGGGCCGGCGCAAGCGCCCGGTGCGGCGCGGCAAGGCGTCCGCGGAGCCTGAATAGCCCGAGGGCGCCCGAGCGTTACGCTCGGGCCCATGCCTCGCCGCTCGATCGGCTACCCCCTCGCGCTCGGCATCAGCCTGTGCCTGATCGCCATCGCCCTGGGCGTCGGCTGGCAGCTGCTCGTGGTGGGCGACCTGACCCCTGCGGCGGCTGGCCTCACGCCCGCCCACTGGGTCGCGATCGTGCTGGGCTCGCTGTTCGCGGTGCTCATGATCAGCGGGCTCGTGCTGCTCTGCGTGTGGCTCGTGCGCGAGATCCTCTACGCCCAGCGCCAGCAGGCCTTCCTCGACGCCGTCACGCACGAGATGAAGACGCCGATTGCGGCGCTGCGTCTCTACCTGGAGACGCTCCAGCGCCACGACCCGCCGCAGGAGCGCCGGCGCGCCTTCCTCGCGCGCATGCAGGAGGACGTGGCGCGCCTCGAGCGCACGGTGGTGCACGTGCTGGCCGCCGCGCGCGCCGAGGAGAAGGCGGGAACCCTGCCCGCCGACGCGATCGATCTGACCGCGCTCGTGCGCAGCGTGGCCGACGAGGTGCGCCGCACGCACGCGCTCCCGGAGGAGTCGATCGCGATCGCGCGCACGCGCCCGCTGGTCGCGCTGGGCGACTCCGCACAGCTCGCGGTGGTGTTCCGCAATCTGCTCGAGAACGCGGTCAAGTACTCGGCGCCGCCCATCGAGGTGCGCGTGGCGCTCGAGGAGGCGCCCGACGGGCGCGTGCGCGCCGAGATCGCCGATCGCGGCATCGGCATCGAGCCCGGCGAGCTGCGCAAGATCTTCCGCCGCTTCTATCGCGTCGGGCGCGACGTGGCCGGGCTCGGCCTCGGGCTCTTCATCGTGCTCTCGCTGGTGCGGCGCAACGGCGGGCGCGTGGAAGCGCGCAGCGAGGGCCCCGGACGCGGGAGTCGCTTCACGGTGACGCTGCGCGCGGCCGGACCGGGCGCGGCGCCGGCGGCGGCAGGGGCGAGCCAGGCCACACCCGCGGTCGCGCGCGAGGCGCAGCTCCCGAGCGTCGGGTCGAGCTCGTAGTGGGCCGCATCCTCGTGGTCGAGGACGAGGCGCATCTGGCCGAGGGCCTCGCCTTCAACCTCGAGGCGGAGGGCCACGAGGTGGAGATCGAGGGGGACGGCGCACGCGCCGCCGAGCGGATCGCGCGCGAGCCCGCCTTCGATGCGGTCGTGCTCGACGTGATGCTTCCGCACATGAGCGGCTTCGAGGTGGCGCGCCGCACGCGCGCGGCCGGCAACTTCGTGCCGATCCTGATCCTGACGGCGAAGGACGAGAGCGGCGACGTCGTGCGCGGCATCGAGGAGGGCGCGGACGACTACCTCACCAAGCCCTTCGACCTGGACGAGCTCCTGGTGCGGCTGCGGGCGCTCTTGCGCCGGCGCCGGTGGGACAACGCCGCGGAGGAGCCCGCGCCCCGCGAGATCGCGTTCGGCAGGGTCGTCGCGCGGCTCGACCGGCTCGAGCTCGAGACCCCGCGCGGCACGCAGCGCCTGACGCCGCGCGAGGCTGCGCTCTTGCGAGAGCTGATCGACCGCGAGGGCGAGCCGGTGACGCGCGGCGAGCTGCTCGAGGCGGTCTGGGGCCTGCGCCCCGACACGCGCACGCGCGTGGTCGACAGCTTCGTCGTGCGGCTGCGGCGCTACGTCGAGGAGGACCCGGCCAATCCGCGCCACATCCAGAGCGTGCGCGGACACGGCTATCGCTTCGTTCGTTGACCCGGGTATGCTGCGCCCATGCCGCAAGCCCTCCACATCGAGGCGCTGCCCGAGCTCCGCGAGCCGGCGCTGCTCCTCGCCTTCGAGGGCTGGAACGACGCGGGCGACGCCGCGAGCGGTGCGGTGCGCTTCGTCGGCGAGGCGCTCGGCGCCCAGCCGCTCGGCCACATCGACGGCGAGGAGTACTACGACTTCACGGTGCAGCGCCCCGTCGTGCGCCAGCGCCCCGACGGCACGCGCGCGATCCGCTGGCCGCGCTTCGAGCTCTCCACGGCGGTAATCCCCGGCCGCACCGAGCTCGTGCTCGGCGTCGGCCCCGAGCCGCACGTGCGCTGGGGCTCCTTCACGGCCGAGCTCGTCGAGCTCGCGCGCCGACTGCGCGTGCGCCGCATCGCGATGGTCGGCGCGTTCCTCGCCGACGTCGTCTACTCGTTGCCCGTCCACGTGACCGGCTTCGCGATGCCGCTCGCGAAGATGGAAGAGCTGGGGCTGCCCGGCAGCAACTACGAGGGACCCACGGGCGTGGTCGGCGTGCTCGGCGCGCTGTTCGGCGACGCCGGCATCGAGACGGTGACCTACTGGGCCGGGCTGCCGCACTACATCCCGCTCTCGCCGAATCCGCGCGGCACGCTGGCGCTCGTGCAGCAGCTCACGCGCTACCTCGACCTGCCCCTCGACCCGGGGCCGCTCGTGCGCCAGGCGGTCGAGTTCGAGCGCAAGACCTCGGAGGTCGTCGCCGCCGACCCGCAGCTCGCCGAGTACGTGCGCGAGCTGAAGAAGCGCAGCTTCGCGCAGTAAGGGGACGCGGGTGTCAACTTGGGGACGCTGGTTGACAGGGCTCGACCGCAGGCGTTGCTGACCGGGTCAACGAGCCCTGTCAACCAGCGTCCCCGTTCGCGCCAGCGTCCCCGTTCGCGCGCCGTCCCCGTCAGAGCGCGATCGACTCCTCGACGAGCATCACCGGGATGCCGTCATCCACCGGGTACGCGACGCGGCCGTCGTCGCGCACGAGGGCCTCGCCGAGCTCGCGCTCGACGCGCGCGCCGCCGCGGTTGTAAGCGTTGCCGGCGCGGATGCGCTCGTTCAGCACGGCGAGCTGCGCCGGGCTCGCGAGCGCGACGGGCTGCTTCGTCTCGGGGCAGACCAGGATGGCGACGAGATCGGCGGGGACGGGCATGGGCTCCCTCAGCGCAGCATCGACGAGGAGTAGTCGAGCAGACGCCGCGCGACGATCAGCTGGTTGATCTGCTGGGTGCCCTCGTAGATGTCGTTGATCTTGGCGTCGCGCATCCACTTCTCGGCGAGCGTGCGCGTGGAGTAGCCCACCGGCCCGAGCAGCTCCACGGCCTTCTGGGTGATCTTGGTGACGGCGAGGCCCGCCTTGGCCTTCGCCATCGAGGCCTCGAGGCTGTTGGGCTTTCCGCGGTTCATCATCGCCGCCGCCCGCCAGGTGAGGAGCCGCGCGGCCTGGAGCTCCGCCTCCATCTCGACCAGGTCGCGCTCCACCGCAGTGAGCGCCATCGGCGGCGCGTCGTAGCGCGGACGCGATCCCCAGCTTCGCGAGCTCCTCGAGCACGAAATCGAGGGCAGCGCGGCCGACACCCACGGCCATGGCCGCCACGATCGGCCGACTGGCATCGAAGGTGGCCATGGCGCCCTTGAAGCCCTTGTCGCCGGCACCCCCCGCGTCGTCGCGCTTCACGCGCTCGCTGCCCAGCAGGTTCTCGCGCGGGATGCGGCAATTCTCGAGCGAGATCGTGGCGGTGTCGCTCGCGCGGATGCCGAGCTTCTTCTCGAGGCCGGTGACGCTCATGCCCTTGGTACCCGCGGGCACCACGAAGGCCTTGATGCCGCCGCGCCCCGCGCTCTTGTCGACCGTCGCCCACACCACGATGAAGCCGCGCGGCGAGCGCGCGGCGCCGTCTCCGCCCGTGCAGAAGATCTTCGTGCCGTTCAGCACCCAGTGCTCGCCGTCGAGGGTGGCGGTGGTCTGGATGGCCGCGCTGTCGGATCCAGCGGCCGCCTCGGTGATCGCCATCGCGCCCCAGGCCGGATCGGCCGCGGGATCGGCGAATACGGCCAGGAACTTCTTCTTCTGCTCGTTCGTTCCGGCCGCAGCCACCGCCGAGCCGCCCAGGCCCGCGAAGGGAGTTCTCAGGTAGAGCCCGGCGTCGCCCCAGCAGAGCTCCTCGGCCTGCATGCAGATCTGCACGAAGCCGTCGCTTGCGCCTTCGCCGCCGGGCTGGGAGAAGCGCCCCTCGCGCCAGTACCAGTCCACCCACTCGCTCGGCAGATCGTGCTCGCGCTCGTCGTAGGCGCGCGCCAGCGGCCGCATGTGCTCGGCGGCCATGCGGTGGAAGTGGTCGCGCGCGCGCTGGGAGCGGTCGCTGAGCGAGAACGAGATCATGAGCGGGCCTCCTAGACCAGGGCGAGCGCTTCGAACACCGCGAAGCCCCGCGCATTGCGCAGCTGGAGCTCCGGCAGGTACTCGCGGATGTAGCCGTGGCCGCCCAGCACCTGCACGGCGCCGTCGGCCACCTCGAGCGCCACGCGCTTCACCTGCTGCGCGGCGAGCGTCGCCTCGCGCAGCGCGTCGGCGCCTTGATCGAGGCGCCAGGCGGCTTCCCAGACGAGGAGCCGCGCGCCGTCGATCTCGATCGCCATGTCGGCGAGCTTGAACGCGATCGCCTGCTTCTGGGCGATCTTGGTGCCGAAGGCCTCGCGCTCCTTCGCGTAGTCGCGCGCAATCTCGAAGGCCGCGCGTGCGACGCCCACGCCGCACGCCGCGAGCGCCACGCGCCCGCGCGCGACGAGGGCGCGCAGATCGAGCCCGCCGCTCTCGCCCAGGCGCGCGCTCGCGGGCACGCGCACGCCGGTGAGCGCGAGCTCGACCGTCGGGAGCGCGCGGATGCCCATGTAGGCATCGGGGGTCGCGCGCAGGCCCGCGGCATCGCGAGGCACGAGGAAGGCCTGCGGGCCATCCTCCTCGCTCGCCGTGACGAGGACGTCGCGGCCGCCCGCGAGCCACGGCACCAGGCACTTCGCTCCGTCGAGCACGTAGTCGCCGCCCACGCGCCGCGCCGTCGTCGCCGGCCGGAACACGTCGGCGCCCACGCGCGGCTCGAGGATCGCCAGCGCCCCGGGCTCGAAGCGCGCCGCGCAAAAGCGCGGCAGCTGGGCGCGCTGCTGCGCCTCGCTGCCGAAATCCGCGATCGGGAAGGCGCACAAGGCCGGGGAGAGCACCGCGAGGGCGAGCGCCAGATCTCCCCAGGCGAGCTCCTCGGCGACCAGCGCGCCGAGAATGGCGCTCCGCTCACCGCCGCCGCCTTGCTCGGTCGGGAGCGCGTTCGCGACGAGGCCGAGCTCGTGGGCGCGCGAGAGCAGCTCGACCGGGAGCCGCCGCGCTTCCTCGCACTCGCGCGCGAGCGGGCGCAGCTCCTTCTCGGCGAACTGGCGCACCGTCTCGACCACGAGCGCCTGCTCTTCGGAGGGCGTGAAGTCGATCATCGGCGGCGCCGCTTCCGGCGGAACGAGCCTCGCAACACCGGGTGCATTCTACCGGTGCAGCGTGCCCGCTTCGACGGTGCCAGCGCCCCGACAGCGACGGTCTCGGCCCCGCCGCACGCGCCGGGACTTGCACGCTTTTCGGGCCGTTTCCAGGGTTGACTCGGGGGGGCGGAAGAACTAATGAAGCCCCGCCGTGAGCCAAGGCGCCGCTGGCGATCGACTGCGCGCGGACTGAACTCCATTGAGGGGGCGCTTCGAACATCGCATGGGAAGCCCGGGAAGCCATCGCTCTCCCCGACGTTCCGTTCTCCTGACCGCGGCGCTCCTCGCCGGCGCGCTCCTGCTGGCGCTGCCCGGAAGCGAGCCCGTCGCGGCGAAGGAGCCACTGCGCGCCGCCAGCGTGTGCGAGGCCCACGCGCTCAAGGCCCGGAAGGCCGCCGAGCCGAGCCTCGAGATCGAGATCCCCGCGGAGTTCGACCGGCCCTATCCCACCGCCGAAGCCTGTGCGTCCCACGCGGCTGCGCTGGATCCGACGACTCCGGGCACCGTCCAGCCCATCCCCTTCAGCCACAAGCACCACGCGGGCGAGTGGCAGATCGACTGCCAGTACTGCCACAGCGGCACGGATCGCTCGCGCGCGGCGGGCGTGCCGGCGGTCGGCGTCTGCATGGGCTGCCACGCGCAGTTCCCGGCGGAGTACGACGAGCTCTCGGGCATCCAGACGCTGAAGCAGGCGTGGGCGGATCAGCGCTCCATCCAGTGGGTGCAGATCCACCGGCTGCCCGAGCACGTGAAGTTCCAGCATCAGGCGCACGTGCGGCGCAGCGATCTCGGCATCAACTGCCAGACCTGTCACGGTCCGGTGGAGACCATGGAGAAGGTGCAGCTCACCCCGGACACGAAGTGGTGGCCCTGGGGTCTGCCCACCAAGAAGCTCGAGATGGGCTGGTGCGTGATGTGCCATCGGGCCAACGGCGCCTCCCAGGACTGCCTCACCTGCCACTACTAGTTCGGCGCGGCGCGCAGCCGCGGGGACACCTTGATGCCTGAGATCGCACGGAGAGATTTCCTGAAGCTGGTCGGCGTCGGCGCGGGCAGCGCCGCGGCGGCCGGCTGCTCCGACCACGTCGAGAAGCTGATCCCGTACGTGGTGCAGCCCGAGGAGATCACGCCCGGCAACCCGGTCTACTACGCCTCGAGCTGCACGGAGTGCCCGGCCGGCTGCGGGATCGTGGTGAAGACGCGCGAGAGCCGGCCGATCAAGCTCGAGGGCAATCCCGAGCACCCCGTCAATCAGGGCCGCCTGTGCTCGCGCGGCCAGGCCGCGGTGGGCCGCACCTACTCGCCGGACCGTTTCAAGGGCCCGATGAAGCGCAACGAGAGCGGCGCGCTCGAGCCGGTCTCCTGGGACGAGGCGATCGCACTGATCGCCGAGCGCGTGAAGCAGAATCCGAGCGCTGCGCAATTCCTGGGCGGCGACCCCGGCGACACCGCCAACGCGCTGGTCGACAGCGTGGTGGCCGCGCTGGGCGCGCGCCGCACGATCTACTCGCCCTTCAGCGCCGAGGCGCTGCGCGAGGCGACGCGCCAGCTCTTCGGCGTCGCGAGCCAGCCCGTCTTCGACCTCTCCGGCGCGGACCTCGTGATCGACTTCGGCGCCGAGCTGCTCGAGAGCGGCCCTTCGCCGGTCGAGCACCAGCGCCAATGGGCGCAGGCGCGCGACGTCGGCGAGCACGCCCAGGACGGCGGTGCGCGGCTGGTCTACGTGGGCGCGCGGCTCTCGATGACGGCCTCCTCGTCGGATCAGTGGCTGCCCGCGACGCCCGGCTCCGAGGGCGTGCTGGCCCTCGCGCTGGCGCGCGCTGCCATCGAGGCGGGCGCAGGTGCCGGCGCCTTCGCGGAGCTCGCGGGCGGCGCGCTCGCCGCCTTCGACGCGGACGCCGCGGGCCAGAAGACCGGCATCGCCGCCGCGTCGATCCGCAAGCTCGGCGCGGCGCTCGCGAGAGCGAAGCGCGCCGTCGCGCTCCCGCCGGGCGTGGCCGGCGCGAGCCGGCGCGCGGTGGCCACGAACGCCGCCGTGCTCGTGCTGAATCACGTGCTCGGCGCGATCGGCAGCGCGGTCTCCATTCCGCCCGAGTCGAACGGCGCGCGCACACGCGCGCGCTACGCGGACGTGCTCGCGCTCGTCGACCTGATGAAGAGCGGGAAGGTGTCGGTGCTGCTCGTGCACCACGCCAACCCGGTGTACTCCCTGCCCAAGGCGACGGGCTTCGCGGCGGCGCTCGAGCAGGTCCCGCTCGTGGTCTCCTTCGCCACCTCGCTCGACGAGACCGCGGCGCAGGCCGACCTCGTGCTGCCCGACCACGCGCCGCTCGAGTCGTGGGGCGATGCGCGGCCGCGCCCCGGCGTGCGCAACGTCGTCCAGCCCTCCTTCCGGCCGCTCTACGACACGCGCGCCTTCGGCGACAGCGTGCTCGCGATCGGCCGCGCCGTGGGTGGCGCTGCGGCCACGCTGCCGGCCGGCGACTTCCAGAGCCTGGTCGCCGCGGCCTGGGCCGATACCGACTGGCGCGCCGCACTCCAGCGCGGCGGCGTGTTCGAGGCCGCGGCGCCGGCGGCCGCGCCGGTTCTCGACGCGAGCAAGCTCGCCGGCGCGGTCGACGTGCCGGCGCTCACGGGGGAGGGCTTGACCCTCGTCGCGTTCCCGCACGGGAGCCTCTCCGACGGGCGCGGCGCGGCGCTGCCCCTGCTCCAGGAGATTCCGGACGTCATCAGCCACATCGGCTGGGAGAGCTGGGCCGAGGTGAGCAACGCCTGGGCGAAGGAGCACGGCGTCGAGACGGGCGACATCCTCGCGGTGGCGACCTCGGTCGGCACGCTCGAGGTGGCGGCCTTCGTGCGCGGCGGCATTCGCGACGACGTGATCGCGATCCCGACCGGGCAGGGCCACAGCGTCGGCCTGTACGCCTCGAAGGAAGACCAGGGCCTGCCCGGCATGGCGCGCGGCGTGAACGTGGCCGATCTGCTCTCGACGCAGGTGGACGAGAGCGGCGGCCAGGCCTGGCTGACCGAGCGCGCCAGCGTGACCAACACGGGGCGCCATCGGCGCTTCCCGATGTACCAGTTCTCGGACAACAAGCGCGGCCGTCAGCTCGGCGAGGTGATGACGCTCGCGGCGCTGAATGGGCATCCCGCGGAGTTCGGCGAGGAGCACGGCACCCACGAGGTCCACAAGCCCTACGACGCCGCTGCCGATGCGGCCGATGCCCAGTACGCGCGCACCTTCGCGGCGCGCGGCGAGAAGAACATCAAGGAGTCCCCCTATCGCTGGGGCATGGCGGTCGACCTCGACCGCTGCACGGGCTGCAGCGCCTGCATCACCGCCTGTTACGTCGAGAACAACATCCCGGCCGTGGGCGAGGACGAGATCCGCAAGACGCGGCCCATGACCTGGCTGCGCATCGACCGCTGGATCGGCGACGGCGAGGCGCCCTTCCTCGGCGAGACCGGCCGCATCGTCAAGGCCGAGTCCCGCGAGAAGCTCGGCGAGGTGGACGTGCGCAACGTCCCTTACATGTGCCAGCAGTGCGGCGCCGCGCCCTGCGAGCCGGTGTGCCCCGTGATTGCGACCTACCACAACGAGGAAGGTCTCAACGCGATGGTCTACAACCGCTGCATCGGCACGCGCTACTGCGCGAACAACTGCCCCTACAAGGTGCGGCGCTTCAACTACTGGGACAACCAGCTCACCAAGTGGCCCAGCCCCATGGAGCTCGGGCTGAACCCCGACGTGACCGTGCGCGGCCAGGGCGTGATGGAGAAGTGCACCTTCTGCGTGCAGCGCGTCCAGTTCGCGCGCCAGACCGCCAAGAACACCGATCGCAACGCCCTGATCCCCGACGGCGCCGTGCAGACCGCCTGCCAGCAGACCTGTCCGTCGAACGCCATCACCTTCGGCAACCTGCGCGACGACGCGAGCGCCGTCTCGAAGCGCGCCGACGACAAGCGCGGCTACCACGCGCTGCACGTGCTGAACACCCGCCCGTCCGTGACGTACCTGGCCAAGGTCGCCCGCGGGCCCTTAGCCTAGAGGCGAGGACCGATGACGCCGCCGCCTGCCGTCTCCGTCGCCGAGTCGATGCGCTCGGTCTCGGCGCCCGCCGACTCCCAGATCAACCGCGACCTGCTCTCCGTGATGGAGGGCACGTCGCTCGGCTGGCTCGCGCTCCTCTCGGCGTGCCTGCTGGTGATGGGAGCCGCCGGAGCCACCTGGATCTATCAGGTCTACATCGGCCTCGGCATCGCGGGCTACACGCACCCGGTCTTCTGGGGCGTCTACATCGTCACCTTCGTGTTCTGGGTCGGCATCGCCCACGCCGGGACCCTGATCAGCGCGATCCTGTTCCTGTTCCGCGCGAAGTGGCGCAACTCGATCAACCGCGGCGCCGAGGCGATGACGGTGTTCGCCGTGCTCACGGCGGCCCAGTTCCTGGGCATCCACGTGGGCCGCATCTGGAAGTCCTACTTCATCCTGCCCTACCCGAATCAGCGCGGCCTGTGGGTGAACTTCCGCAGTCCGCTCGAGTGGGACACCTTCGCGATCTCGACCTACGCGACGATCTCGATCGTGTTCTTCTTCATCGGGCTGATCCCCGACCTGGCGATCGCCCGCGACCGCGCGACGGGGCTGCGCAAGCTGATCTACACCGCCCTCGCGCTCGGCTGGCAGGGCACCTCGCAGCAGTGGAAGGCGCACAGCCGCTCGGTGCTGCACCTCTCGGGCCTGGCCACGCCGCTCGTGCTCTCGGTGCACAGCGTGGTGTCCTGGGACTTCGCGATGTCGATCGTGCCGGGCTGGCATGCCACGATCTTCGCGCCCTACTTCGTGGCGGGCGCGATCTTCTCGGGCTTCGCGATGGTGCTGACGGTGATGATCCCCTTCCGGCGCATCTATCGGCTCGAGGCCTACATCACCGACTACCACTTCGAGAACATGACGCGCTTCCTGCTGCTCACGTCGTGGATCGTCGGGTATGCCTACTTCATCGAGTACTTCGTCGCGTGGTACAGCGGCGTCGAGATCGAGCAGTCCGCCTTCTGGCTGCGCCTCACCGGGTCCTACTGGGTCTCGACCTGGACCATGATCACCTGCAACGTGGTCTTCCCGCAGCTGTTCTGGTTCAAGCGCCTGCGCACGCACATTCCGACCATCTTCGTGGTCTCGACCTTCGTCAACATCGGCATGTGGTTCGAGCGCTACGTCATCATCATCACGTCGCTCTCGCGCGAGTACGACCCGGCGGTGTGGAACATCTACACGCCCTCCTGGCCCGAGCTGATCATCTTCGCGGGCAGCTTCGCCTTCTTCGCGCAGTTCATCGTGCTGTTCATCAAGGGCGCGCCCTTCATCGCCATCTCCGAGGTGAAGGAGCTCGCCATCCACGAGCGCGCACACGCCAAGGGAGCGCACTGACATGCCTACGCTGGTGGGCATCTACGACGCGCCGGGAGACGTGGCCGAGGCCGCGAAGCGGCTGAAGGCGCGCGGCTACGCCGATCTCGAGATCTACGCGCCCGCGGCCTTCCCCGAGCTCGACGACGCGATCGACCCGCGCCCGAGCAAAGTCCGCTACTACACGCTGTTCGGCGGCCTGCTCGGCGTCGTCTCGGGCTACGCGCTCGCGATCTGGACCTCGTACAACTGGCCCGTGATGATCGGCGGCAAGCCCTTCGCAGCGATCCCGACCTACACGATCATCGGCTTCGAGCTCACCATCCTGTTCGGCGGTCTCGCCACCCTGCTCGGCCTGCTCGTGGTGGGCCGGCTGCCCTACGGCACCTTCGGCAGGCACGACCAGGCCTACAGCCCGCGCTTCTCCGCCGAAGAGATCGGGCTCGTGGTCGCCTGCAAGGACCGCGACGTCGCCGAGGTGGATGCGCTCCTGCGCGCGCACCACGCCAAGGAGGTGAACCTTGTCGAGAGCTAGCGTGCCCCGCGCTCGCTCCGCGCGCTGGCTCTTCGCGTTCGCGCTGGCGCTCAATCTCGGCGGGCTCGGCTGCTGGGAGCAGTGGTCGGAGTCCTGGTTCCCGCAGATGAAGTGGCAGAAGGCGGTCCAGGCCTTCGAGCGCGTGCAGACCGAGCAGCAGCCCGGCACGCCGCGCATCGACCCGTTCATGCCGCCGCTGGGCTCCGTCGCGATCGGCGCCGAGCCGCCGCTCGTGCCGCAGTACGACGCGGCCGCCGACGCGATCGCGAACCCCACCAACCCGAAGGACCTCCACTCGCTCACGCGCGGCGCCGCGCTCTACGCGATCTACTGCAACGAGTGCCACGGCCCGACCGGGATGGGCGACGGGCCGGTGAGCATGGCCAACCCCGTCAAGCCGGGGCCCTTCGCGGGCGTGTTCCCGCTCGTCACCGCCGCCGCGCGCAGCGACGGGTACATCTACAACCTGATCCGCGGCGGCGGCCAGCGCATGCCGAGCTACCAGCGCATGTCCATCGAGGATCGCTGGCACGTCGTCAACTACGTCCGCTACCTGCAGGCCCAGGTGATGGGGGGACAGTCGTGAGCGCCGCGAGCGGATACGTCGACGAGATCCGCCCGCGCGCGGTCTCGAAGCCGGCCGCGGCGGTGGCCGCGCTGCTCGTGCTGCTCGGGCTGATCGCCTTCGCGACGGGCGACGCCGCCACGGCCTGGCGCGCCTTCCACGTGAACACGCTCTACTTCGCGGGCCTCGCCCAGGGCGGCGTGGTGTTCGCCGCGATCCTGACGATCGTGGGCGCGAAGTGGCCGGGCCCGGTGAAGCGGCTCGCCGAGAGCCTGGGCGCGTGGATCCCGGTGACTCTCGTCCTCGCGGCCATCGACCTCGTCGGTGCGGCCTACGTGTACCAGCCGTGGTGGCCGCAGTTCCCGATCAAGGCGCATTGGCTGAACGCCCCGCGCCTGATCGCGACCGACCTCGGCATCCTGCTGCTGCTGACGCTGCTCTCGCTCGCCTTCCTGCGCGCGTCGCTCACCAGCGCGACACCCGGCGCGAGCGCGGAGCAGAAGGAGGCCGCTGCAGCCCGCGCGCGCTTCCTCGCGCCGCCGATCTGCCTGGCCTACGCCTTCGGCTTCTCGTTCCTGGCCTTCGATCAGATCATGTCGCTCACGCCGACCTGGTTCTCGAACCTGTTCGGCGGCTTCTTCTCCTGGGGCGGCCTGCTCTCGGCGGTCTCCGTGACCACGATCCTGACGGTGCTGCACCGCAATCACCCGGGCCTCGAGGGCCAGATCACGAAGTCGCGCTTGCACGATCTCGGCAAGCTGATCTTCGCCTTCTCGATCTTCTGGATGTACCTGTTCTTCTCGCAATACTTGGTGATCTGGTACGGCAACCTGCCCGAGGAGACCCAGTTCTTCCAAGCGCGGCTCGGCAGCGAGTTCCTGATGGACACGTGGTACTGGGAAGGCTGGTGGACGCGCATCGGCGAGCCGTGGGTGAAGGTCACGCTGTTCGCCTGGATCTGCATCTGGGTCGTGCCCTTCTGGTTCCTGCTCGGGCAGCGCCCGAAGAAGACCTGGTGGTTCCTGGGCAGCGTGGCGACGGTCTCGGCGTTCGGCTTCTGGGTGGAGCGCAACGTGCTCGTGTGGCCGTCCTACGCGGACGCGGCGGGCAACAGCTTTGCGTTCCTCGGCCTGACGCAGATCGGGATGGCGCTGGGCTTCCTCGGCGCCTTCGCGCTCGTGAACATGCTCTACCGCAGCCGGTTCCTCGCGGTCCCCTCCGAGAGTTAGGGGCGCGCGCATCCTGAGTCGGACTAGGATGGGCGCATGACCGAGGAGCTCGCGCCCGGCGAAGAGCGCTTCGCCTTCGGCGCCGACCGCGCGCTCGTCCTGGACGCGAGCGGGCTCCGCCTCCCGGGCCGCGCCCGCGCGCTCGCCTACGCCGACATCACCCACCTGGCGGTCGACCGCGACGACGTGCGCGTGGCCTCGCGCCGGGGCGTGATTGCGCTCGCGCGCGCCCGCATCGGCGACAGCGGCGCGCTCGCCTTCGCGCGCGCGCTGCTCGCGCGCATCGACGCGCTCCCCGACGGAGCCGCGCGGCGCGCCGCCTTCGAGCGGCTCGACGCCAAGCGCACGGGACCCGCGCCGCGTCTGGGCAGCGCCCTCGCACTCTTGTGCGTGCTCTGCTTCGTGCTCCAGCGCAGCATTCCCGCCTTCGAGCCGGTCGGCATCTTCTCGAGCGCCGACCTGCGCCTGGGCGAGTGGTGGCGCTTCGTCACCGCCCAGTTCCTGCACGTGAACCTCTGGCATCTGGGCGTGGACACGGTCCTCCTCGCCATCGTCGCCGCCCAGCTCGGGCGCTGCATCGGCGGGCTGGCGCTGGCGTTCGTGCTGGGCGTCGCGGGGCTCGGCGCGATGGGCGTCTGCTTCCTCGCCGGCAACGAGGCGGTGCTCGGCATCTCGGGGATCGTGGCGGGGGGAATCGGCGCGTGGGTCGCCCTCGAGCTCGTGCGCCCCGAGCTGATCCCGGCGTCGCTCCGCATCTCGCGCGCGGCGCTGGCGGTCGGAATCCTCGCCGAGATCGCGCTCGAGATCTGGCTCCCGAGCGTCTCGGGGCTGCGCATCGCGAGCCAGGCCCACATCGGCGGCTTCGCCGGCGGCGCGCTGGCGGCGCTGCTCGTGCGCGAGCCCACGCCCGGCCTCGTGCGCGCCGGCGCGTTCGCGGCGGGCCTCGCGCTGCTGGGCGCCTTCGCGTGGATGGGGCTCGAGCTCTACGCGCCCGGCAACATGCTGGCGCGCCGCGTGGCGCCGCTCCTGGAGAGCGAGGGCGCGACGCCGGCCCAGCTGAACGATCCCGCCTGGGGAATCGCCATCTCGCCGCACCCCTCGCGCCAGGCGCTCGCCCTCGCCGAGCGGCTCGCGCTGCGCGCCGTCGAGCTCTCCGGCCGCCAGCACCCCAACATCCTGGACACGCTCGCCGAGGTCTACTTCGCCGAGGGGAAGAAGGAAGAGGCGCTCGCGGCCATCGACGAGGCGATCGCGCTGGCGCCCGACGAGCTCTACTTCGCCGAGCAGCGCCGCCGCTTCATTGGCGAGCGCGCCGCCGACGACCGGCCCGAGCCGCCCGAGGGGGGCGACTCCGGCGAGCCGCAGCTCCCGCCGGGAGACGAGATCACGGTGTGATCGTCTCGCCGTCCTCGGCGATGCGCACCGGGCCCGCGAAGGTTTGACGCACGAGCCGCTCGTACTGGAAGTGGAAGGCGGGCGGCGGGCGCAAGCGCGCGAGCAGCATGCCGCGCGCACCCGCGCGCGTCGCCAGCGCGCCCACGTCTTCGAGGCGCAGGTGCAGGGCGGCTTCGCGCTGGAGCCCCTTCACGTCGAAGCCCGCCTGGGCAGCGGCCTCGAGCGAGGCGCCGTAGAGGGCCTCGGTCACGAGCAGGTCCGCGCGCTCCGCTGCGCGCACGACCGCCTCGGGGTCCCAGGTCGCGCCCGCGAGCGCGAGGGTGCGCTCGCCATCGCCTACGCGGTACGCGAAGGCGGGAAGCGGTCGCGCCGCGAGCGCCTCGCCTGCGACGCGCAGCCTCCCCACCCGCAGCTCCTCGCCCGCAGCGAGCTCGCGGGCGTGGAGCTCGCCGCCTTCGTGCGGCAGATCGAAGGCCTCCGCCTCGGCCGCCAAGGACGCTGCGTGCGCCGCTCGGAGCGCCTCGGCGAAGGCGCCGGTGCCCGGCGGGCCCAGCACCACCAGCGGCTGCTTGCGGCCCGCGAGGAAGCCCTGCAGCCAGAGCTCGTCCAGCCCGAGCGTGTTCTCGGGCTGCAGGCTCGTGAGGAACACGCGCGTGATCTGTTGCACCGGGACGGAGGCCGCGCGCAGCCCGTCGGCCACGCCGCGCCCGGCGTCGAAGAGCGCGAGGTCCCGCCCGTGGCCCACGAGCAGCGCGGGCCCGCGCCGCGTCGGGTTCTCGAAGGTGCCGCCGCTCCCGATCACCAGGATCGAGAGGCGCTCGAAGGAGACGTCCTCGAGCGGGGCCACCGCGCCCGCCACGCGCTCGAAGTGCTTCGCGAGGAAGGCCATGCCCCAGATGCCAGCGAGCAGGACCACGAGCAGGCCGAGCACGAGCAGGCGCGTGTCGACGTTCAAGCGAACACCACCGTCTTGTTGTCGTAGACGGCGATGCGGTCCTCCAGGTGCCAGCGCACGGCCTGGGCGAGCACGGTGCGCTCGAGGTCGCGGCCCTTGCGCACCAGGTCGTCGATTGCGTCGCGATGCGAGCAGGCGATCACGCCCTGATGGATGATGGGCCCGTCGTCGAGGTCGGTGGTCGCGTAGTGGGCGGTCGCGCCGATCAGCTTCACGCCGCGCTCGAAGGCCTGGTGGTAGGGCTTGCCGCCCATGAACGCGGGCAGGAAGGAGTGGTGGATGTTGATGATGCGGCCCGGGAGCTGCTCGATGAACTCGCCGGAGAGCACCTGCATGTAGCGGGCCAGCACCAGGACATCGACGCCGAGCTCGCGCAGCAGCGCGAGCTCGCGCTGCTCCTGGTCGCGCTTCGTGGCGGTGGTGATCGGGAAGAGCGCGAAGCGGAGGCCGAACTGCTCGGCGATCTTGCCCGCGTCCGGGTGGTTGCTCACGATCAGCGGGATCTCGCAGCGCAGCTCGCCGGCGCGGTGGCGCAGCAGGAGGTCCCACAGGCAGTGGTCGTAGCGCGAGACGAAGATCGCGAGGCGCTTGACCGTCCCGACCCAGGCGATGCGCCACTCCATGGCGAAGCGCTGGGCCACCTCGGCGAGCGCGCGCTCGAGCGTGCCGCGATCGGTGATCAGGTCCCCGGCGTCGAAGCGGATGCGTTGGAAGAATTTCCCCGCCACCAGGTCCGTGTGCTGATCGGAATCGAGGATGTTCGCCCCGTGGCCGTGCAGCACCTGCGCCAGCGCCGCCACGATGCCGCGGCGGTCCGGGCAGGTGACGAGGATCGTGGCGGTCTCGGGGCTCGGGGGGGCGGCCATGGGCGGCGCAAGATACCCGCTCGGGCCGTTTTGCCGCCCCCGCGCTTTCCTCTAGCCGTGGCCGCGCCGCTCCGATACGGTGAGCAGCAGAGGGGGCCTCACTCAGCTCCCGAGTCCTCGTGCGGCATGTGCCGTGCGTGGGGCGACCCGAGGTCGTCTGGTACGGCGCCTAACGAACGCGGGGGGACGAGCTCACTGGGTCTCGTCCGAAATCCTCTACGCCGAGAAGGAGGTGATCCATTGGACCAACGTACTACTACGGCGAGTGAGGTGGCGGCGTCCTGACGCCAACTCGACCGATGAAGCCAACTTCTCGGTGACTGTCGGGACGTCCGTCCCAGGCCACCGCCCCGGAAGCGCGGACGCCGTAGCCGCATCAGGGAACGCGCCCAGAGCGCGAACCCGCTTCCGGGGTTTCTTTTTCCCGCGCACCGCCGGCTGCGCCGCCTAAGATCTCGCGCCATGCGCCCGGCGATCGTTCTGGCGCTGCTCGCGCTCTCGGCGTGCAGCAGCGACCGCGACCAGCTCCATCTCGCGGTCGGCCGGATTCCGCTCTGCGCAGACGGCGTGGCGCTCGGGCGCGTGGCGGTGCGCACCGAGCTGATCTTCCGCTCCGACCAGAAGGAGCCCGAGCGGCGCGCGGCGTTCGCCGACGCCGCGATCCGGAGCGCGCTGGGCGCGCTTCCGTGCGCGAGCGCGGTGGAGGTCTCGCCCGCGAGCGCGAGCGAGCGCTGGTCGGCGCGCCCGGAGGCGGAGCTGCTGGCGAGCCTCGACGCCGACACCGCCGTGCTGCTGCGCCTGCACGAGCTCGGCCCGCTGCTCACGCTGACGCTCGCGCCGCCGTCCTGGTCGAGCTGGACCGAGGTGGATCTCCTCGCGCGCGTGCTGGACGTCGCGAGCGGCGCCGTGAAGCTCGACTTCCACCAGCACGTCGAGCACGGAGGCCCCCTCCGGCTGCGCGGCTCCGATCGCCTCGAGGGCGAGCTCGCGAGCCTCCTGGCGGGGGCGTTCGTCGGCCCGGTTCCGAATTGAAGGAGGCTCGCTTGCAGCGCCTGATCCTCGCCGGCCTCCTGCTCGCCGCGCTCCCCGCGGCGGCCGATCCGCTCGAGCGGCTGGCCGCCGCGCTGCGTCTCCAGACGATCTCCTACGAGGACGCGGCGGACTTCCGCCCGGAGCCCTTCCTCGCGCTTCACCGCCTGCTCGCGGAGAGCTATCCGCTCGTCCACGCAAAGCTCGCGCGCGAGGTGGTGGGCAAGTACAGCCTGCTCTACACGTGGCGCGGGAGCGACGCGAGCCTGCCCCCGCTCCTGCTGACGGCGCACCTGGACGTCGTCCCGGTCACCCCCGAGTCGCTGCCGAGCTGGGGCCACCCGCCCTTCGAGGGCGCCGTCGGAGAGGGCTTCGTGTGGGGCCGCGGCGCGCTCGACGACAAGGGCAGCCTGATCACCATGCTCGAGGCGACCGAGCAGCTCCTGGCGGGCGGCTTCGCGCCGCGCCGCACGATCTACTTCGCGTTCGGCCACGACGAGGAGGTCGGCGGAAACGCCGGCGCGCGCGCGATCTCGGAGCTCCTGGCGTCGCGCGGCGTCCGGCTCTGGATGAGCCTCGACGAGGGCCTCGCGATCGTGCGCGGCGCCGGCGGCATCCAGGGCGCGGTGGCGCTGGTCGGCGTGGCGGAGAAGGGCTTCCTGACCCTGGAGCTGACCGCGCACGCCGTCGGCGGCCACTCGAGCACGCCCCCGCGCGAGACGGCGATCGGGCATCTCGCGCGCGCGATCGAGCGGCTCGAGGCGAACCCGCTGCCCGCGCGCATCGAGGGCGTGGCCGCGCAGACGCTGGATGCGCTGGCGCCGCAGCTGCCGCTCACGCGCCGGGTGGTCGTGACGCAGCGCTGGCTGTTCGGGCCGCTGCTCACCTGGCTGCTCGGCGCGGACCCGGCGACGAACGCGATGATCCGCACCACGACCGCGGTGACCATGGTGCGCGGCGGCGTGAAGGAGAACGTGCTGCCGCAGTCCGCGAGCGCGGTCGTGAACTTCCGGCTGCTCCCGGGCGACCGGGTGGACGACGTCGTGAAGCGCGTGCGCGAGATCCTCGACGATCCGGGCATCGGGATCGAGCGCCGCACGGCCGATGAAGCGTCCGGCGTGGCGCCCACCGACGGCGAAGCCTACGGCGTGCTGCGCCAGGCGCTGCGCGAGCTCGACCCGGGCCTCCCGGTCGCGCCGGCGCTCGTGCTCGGGGGAACCGACACCAAGTGGTACGGGCGCATCTCGGACGCCGCCTACCGCTTCCTGCCGTTTCAGCTGGAGCAGAGCGACATCCAGCGCGTGCACGGCACCGACGAGCGCATCTCGATCGAGAACGTGCGCCAGGGCATCCGCTTCTACGGCGCCTTGATCCGCGGCGCCGCCGGCGCTCCCGCGCCGGCGAGCGGGGACGCTGGTTGACTAAGTGTCAACTTGGGGACGCTGGTTGAAACGCATGCGTTTCAACCAGCGTCCCCAAGTTGACACTTAGTCAACCAGCGTCCCCTTCTTCCGCCCCGCGCCGAGCGGCGAGGGCCGCCTCGACGCGCGCGACGTCCGCAGGCACGTCTACCGGGATGCTGTGCCAGCCCTCGATCACCGCGCAGCGGATCGCGTAGCCGTGCTCGAGGGCGCGCAGCTGCTCGAGGCGCTCGCTCTGCTCCGCCGGCGTGCGCGCGAGGCGCGGGAACTGGAGCAAAAAGTCCCGGCGGTAGGCGTACAGCCCGACGTGTTGCCAGAGCGGTCCCGCGCTCCCGAACGGGATCGCGCTGCGCGAGAAGTAGAGGGCGTTGCCGTCGCGATCCAGCACGACCTTCACGCGATTGGGGTCGGCGGCGGCCTCGGGAGGCGCCGCGTGCACGGCCGTCGCCAGCGCCGCGGCCGGCGCTGCGGCGAGCGCCCCCACGACCGCGTCGATCACGAAGCCCTCGATGAGGGGCTCGTCCCCCTGCACGTTGACGATCACGTCGGCCGCGAGCCCCTGCGCCACCTCGGCGATGCGGTCGGTGCCGGAGGCGTGGTCGCGCGCGGTGAGGAGAGCGCGCGTGCCCAGCGCCGCGCAGGCGCGCGCGATCCGCTCGTCGTCCGTCGCCACGATCACGTCCGCCAGCGATCGCGCGCGCCGCGCGCCCTCGATCACGTACGCCAGCATGGGCCGGCCGGCGATCGGCGCGAGCAGCTTGCCCGGGAAGCGGCTCGCCGCGTAGCGCGCGGGGATGACGCCGACGGCTCGCATGGCGCGGCAGGGTAGCGGGAGGGCCGCGCGCTGCGGCTACCATCCCCGCGTGTCGATCGGCTTCCCTGCGCGCCGCGTGATCGCCGTCGTCTCCAACAAGGGGGGCGTGGGCAAGACCACCGTCGCCACCAATCTCGCCATCTACCTGCGCGCGCTCTACGAGCAGCTGCCCGTGCTGCTGCTCACCCTCGACGATCAGTCGAGCGTCGAGCGCATGTTCCGGCTGGGCGCGCGGCCGCTCGGCGAGCGCACGCTCCGCCACGTGTTCGTCGATCGGACGCTCGACGGCTCGGTCCAGCTCGGGCAGTACGGCGTGCACTTCGTGCCCCCCGCGACGGAGCTGGAGGCGCTGAAGGTGCGCGCCGCCGACCCGTTCGCGCTGCGCCAGATCCTGGAGCGCAGCGCCTTCAGCGGGGTGGTGATCGTCGATACGAAGAGCGACCTCGAGGCGTTGACGCGGAGCGCGCTCACCGCGGCGGACCTCGTGCTCCTGCCGGTCGCCGATCGCGCCTCCTGCGAGGAGGCCGAGCGCGCCTTCCGCCTGCTCGATGCGAACGGCGGCTCGCGCGCGCGGGGCCGCGTGCTGCTCACGCTCGTCGACCGGCGCACGAAGCTCGACGCCGACGGCCGCGATCTCTACGAGCGGCTCGTGGCCGCCGTGGACGCGCACGGCTGGCCGCGCTTCGCGACGCCGCTCTCGCGCAGCCCGCGCGTGGAGGCGCTGAACTCCGGGCTCGGCCGCCCGCACGCCATCCTGCACGAGGCGCGCGGCACAGCAATCCACCGGCAGCTGCGCGAGCTCACCGAGGAGGTGGTGAAGCTCCTCGCCCTCGAGTCGCTGCTCGGGGGAGGCGAGGGTGCGCCGCCGCCGCCGCAGGCCCCGCCGCGCGCCGCGCCCCGCCCGGAGCTCGTCTCGGGCCTGCGCGGCGCGCTTTTGCGCGGGCTCCGGGGCCGCCGGTGACGAGCTCGCCGGGCGCACCGGACCCGGACCCGGAGCAGGGGCCGCTCGCCGGCACGCTCGTCGTCGATCTGACGCGCATCCTCTCGGGGCCCTACTGCACGCTGATGCTCGCCGATCTCGGCGCGCGCGTGATCAAGGTGGAGCGCCCGGGCAGCGGCGACGATGCGCGCGCGATCGGCCCCTTCACGGCCGCGGGCTCCGCCTACTTCGCCTCGGTGAATCGCGGCAAGGAGTCGATCGATCTCGATCTCAAAGAGGCTGGGGACCGCGCAATCTTCGAGCGCCTGCTCGCGCGCGCCGACGTGCTGGTCGAGAACTTCCGGCCGAGCGCGCTCGCGAAGCTCGGCTACGACTGGGAGAGCCTGCGCGCGCGCTGGCCGCGGCTCGTGTTGGTCTCCATCTCCGGGTTCGGCGCCACGGGGCCGCTGCGCGAGCGCCCGGCCTACGACATGGTCGTGCAGGCGATGGGCGGCATCATGAGCCTGACCGGCGAGTCCGAGGGCAAGCCCACGCGCGTGGGCACGTCGATCGGCGACATCGCCGCCGGCATGTTCGCGGCCACGGCGACGGTCGCGGCCCTCCACCAGCGCGAGCGCACGGGGCGAGGCGCCCACGTGGACGTCTCGATGCTCGATTGCCAGGTCGCGCTGCTCGAGAACGCGATCGCGCGCTACGTGGCGACGGGGCGCGTGCCCGGGCCGATCGGCTCGCGGCATCCCTCGATCACACCGTTTGGCGCCTTCGAGACGAAGCAGGGGCAGATCGTCATCGCGGCGGGCAACGACGGCCTCTTCCGGGGCGTCTGCGCCGCGCTCGAGCGTCCCGCCCTGGCCGACGACCCGCGCTTTCGCACCAACGCCGATCGCTGCGCGAACGAGGCGGCGCTCCGCGCCGAGCTCGAGGCGGCGCTCGCGGGCGCCGATGCCGAGGAGTGGCTCGCGCGCCTCGAGGCCGCCGAGCTTCCCTGCGCGCCGGTGCACGACGTGGCGCAGGTCCTCTCCCACCCGCAGGTTCGCGCCCGCGCCATGGCGCTGCCCTTCGATGCGCCCGAGTACGCCGGCGCCCTCGTCGCCGGAAACCCGATGAAGCTCTCCACGCAGGCGCCCGCCCACGTCGCCAAGGCTCCCCCGCGCCTGGGCGAGCACCGCGCCCGAATCCTCCGCGAGCTGGACGGGGACGCTGGTTGACACGTGCGACTTCGCGTTCAGCGTGACGGCGCTGCGATCCTGCAGCTCGACGAAGGCGCGGTAGGCGCTGCCGGGGCGAGCCATCAGCTCGGCGTGGCTCCCGCGCTCGAGGATGCGGCCCGCCGAGAGGAAGCAGATCGTGTCCGCGTCGCGGATCGTGGAGAGGCGGTGCGCGACGACGAGCACCGCGCGCTCGCGCCCCGCCGCGCGCAAGGAGGTCACCAGGCGGCGCTCGGTCTCGGGGTCGAGCGCGCTGGTCGGCTCGTCGAGCACGAGCAACGCAGGGTTGCGCACGAGGGCCCGCGCGATCGCTACGCGCTGGCGCTGTCCGACGGAGAGCGCGCCGCCCGAGCGACCGAGCGGCGTCGCGAGGCCCGCCGGGAGCGCGCGCACGAACTCCTCGGCGCCCGCGCTGCGGAGCGCGCTCCACAGCTCCGCCTCGCTCGCGTCGGGCTTCGAGACGCGCAGGTTCTCCTCGATCGTCGCGTCGAAGAGCTGGGTCTCCTGGAACACGAAGCCGATCTGGGCGCGCACGCTCGCGAGGTCGGCGGCGGCGGCGTCCACGCCGTCCCAGAGCACGCGGCCGCGCGTGGGCTCGAGGAAGCGCGGGAGGAGCTGGGCGAGCGTGGTCTTGCCGGCGCCGGCCGGCCCCACCAGCGCGGTCGTGCGCCCGACCGGAATCTCGAGCTCGATGTCCTCGAGCACGCGCGTCCCGTCCGCCTGGTGGAGCGCCACGCCACAGAGCCGCACGCTCCCGCGCAGGCGCGCGAGCGGCGGGCGGGAGGCCTCGCCCTCGCCGGGCAGATCCAGCAGGAACGACGTGCGCGCGAGGCCCGCGGCCGCGTCCTGCAGCCGCAGCCAGAGGGCCCCGAGGTCGAGGCACACGAAGGCCAGCAGCCCGAAGTAGGTGGTGAGCAGCAGGAAGTCGCCCGGCGTGAGCTCGCCGGCGATCACGAGATCGCCGACGTAGACGAACGCGTAGGCGAGGAGCGCCGTCGCCGGGATCAGGCCGACCGCGAGCGCGCCCATGCCCACCACGAGCAGCCCGCGGAAGCTCTCGAAGGCGCGGAAGCTCGCGCCGGAGAAGCGCTCGCGCGCGCGGCCCTCCGCCCCCAGGCTTTGGACGGCGAGCACGTTGTGGAGGCTCTCCTCGAGGGTGGCCGCCGTGTCCGCGCCCGCCCGCCGGCTCTCGTCGCTGCGGCGCCGCGCGATCGCGGCGAAGGGGACGGTCACCACCAGCGCGAGCGCGAGCAGGGCGAGCGCCACCTGCCACAGCCGCGGGTGCGGGCCGAACTGCGCCGCCAGCGTGAGCGCCACGATCACGCCGAAGCAGAGCACCACGCCCGGCTCGATGGCGATCCGGTAGACGGCCTGGGTGAGCGCGGGCGTGTCGTACAGCACGCGGAAGAGCGAGTCCCCGATGCTCCCATCTTCGAGCGCCCGCAGCGGGAGCCGCTGGATGCGCGCGAACACCCGCGAGCGATAGTGATGATTCAGCCGCTGCGTGAGCCGGATCGTGAAGAGCGCGTCGGCGAGGCCGACCAGGCCGCTCGCGAGGCTCGTCCCCTCGTTCGCCTCGTTCTCGGTCTGGGAGGCGCGATCGAAGCCGCTCGCGAGTCGCGAGTCCGCGACGCCGCGCTCGGTGGCGCTCATGCCCACCGCGCCCACCAGCACGGCCAGCGCGAGCTGGGCGATCACGCAGAAGAGCAGCACCTCCCCGCTCCCGGCTCCGACGAGCGGGGCGAGCAGCGGGGCGAGCCAGCTGGGATAGGGGAGGGGCTGGGCGCCGATCGGGATGCCCTGCGCGACGTGGTCCACCACGAGCTTCACCGGCCACGGCAGGAGCAGGAGCGGGAGCAGCGAGCAGAGCGCGAGGACCGCCTTCAGCGCGAACCAGCCCTTGACGGGCCCCACGTACTCGAGGCTTCGCGCGAGGAGCTGCCAGGAGCTCACGTCTGCGCTCCCGGCTGGGAGTCGAGCAGGCGGCGATAGAGCTCCGAGCCCGCCTGGAGCGAGGCGTGGTCGCCGCTCGCGGCGATCCTGCCGTCCGCGAGGACGAGCACACGATCGGCGTGGCGCAGCGTCGACGGCCGGTGCGTGACGAGGAAGACCAGGCGCCCCGCCGCCCAGCTGCGCAGGTTCGCCAGCACGCGCGCCTCGGTCGCCGGGTCGAGGGCAGCGGTGGGCTCGTCGAGGATCAGGACGCGCGGGTCCTTGAGCAGCGCGCGCGCGAGGGAGAGGCGTTGGCGCTGGCCCGTCGAGAGGCCGGCGCCCCGCTCGCCGAGCGGCGTCGCGTAGCCGCGCGGCAGCGCCGCGATGAACTCGTCCGCGCAGGCGACGCGGGCGGCCTCGCCCAGCGCCGCCTCGCTCGCCTCCGGCGCCGCGTAGCGGATGTTGTCCGCGATGCTCGCGCGGAAGAGCAGGTGCTCCTGCAGTGCGACCGAGATCCCGCGCCGCCAGCTCGCGAGCTGGATCTCGCGCAGGTCGCAGCCGTCGACCAGGATGCGCCCGGCCTGCGGATCCATGAGCCGCAGCACGAGCGACATCAGCGTGCTCTTGCCCGCGCCGGTGGCGCCCACCAGCGCGACGATGCTGCCCACGCGCGCCTCGAAATCGACGCCCGCGAGCACTGGCTGCTCCGGCGTGTAGGCGAAGACCACACCCTCGGCGCGCAGGCCCTCGCGCAGCGCCACGAAGGGCTTGGCGCCGGGCGCGTCGCGCACTGCGGGCTCGAGATCGAGCAGCTCGAACACGCGGTCGAGGCCGACGGCGACGTCCTGGGCGCGCCCCCAGGTGCGCAGCAGCATGCGCCCGCTGCTCGCGCCATCGCCCAGGCGCAGCTTCGCGTAGTTGAACAGGCCGAGCGTCCAGGCGCCGATGCCCAGGGAGGAGAGGCCGAGGGCGCGCAGCCCCGCGATCTCCGCGGACGCGGCGGTGAGCAGCGCGGCGATGCCGGCCCCGGCGACGAGGGCCACGGCGGTCAGCCAGAAAAGGCCCACCGTGAACTTGGCGAAGAGTGCGCGCGCGTCGTAAGCGGCCGCGAAGGCGGCGCGGCTCTCGCGCTCGAAGCGCTGCTCCTCGAAGGCCTCGCCACCGAAGGCCTTGATCA
This sequence comes from uncultured delta proteobacterium, assembly GCA_963716275.1. Taxonomy (GTDB): domain Bacteria; phylum Myxococcota_A; class UBA9160; order UBA9160; family UBA6930; genus VGRF01. The sequence continues at coordinate 619,522 of CAVQTC010000002.1, forward strand.
CGCGGATGCCGCTCGCCGCCTCCTGGACGCGTGAGGTGAGCGCGCTCTGGGCCTCGCGCGCCGCGCGGAAGCGCACGCGCAGGGGCTGCGTGGCGAGCGTGCCGAGCCCGACCAGAAGCGGCACGAGCGCGAGCAGGAGAGCGGCGAGCTTCCACGAGAAGAGCGCACAGACGGCGACCGCGAAGCCGAGCCGCGCGAGGTTGGCGATCGGCACGAGCAGCAGCAGCTCCACCAGCTGGGTCGCCATCGCGCTGTCCTGGACCGCGCGATAGAGCGCGTCGCCGATGCGCTCTCTTCCGTGGAAGCGCAGCGAGAGGCTCTGCAGGCGCTCCACCAGGCGCACCCGCAACAAGTGGTTCACGCGCTGGAGGATCCAGACCTGGTAGTAGTAGAGCGCGAGCGCCGGGGGGAGCGCGATGGCGCCCGCCGCCACGCCGAGCTCGAGCGCCCGGATCAGGATCTCGCGGCGGTGGGCCGCGCTGGGCGGATCGACGACGGCGAGCCCGAGCAGACGGGCGCCGTCGGCCGTCAGGGGCTGCCCCTCGAGCGCGCGCGTCCAGATCGCGTCGAAGAGAATCAGGCCCACGGGCAGGAAGATCAGCGCCAGCCCGCCGAAGCCGGCGCCCAGGCAGAGCAGATGGCCGCGCACCGGGCGCAGCAGCGCAAAGCAGCGGCGCAGCACGCTGCGCAGGCCCCCTGAGCGCAGGCGACCCGGCGCAAGGGCAATGGGACGCTCGGCGGCTGCGGCGGACACTCGTCTCCGGGATGGGCGCCCGGGCAGTGTAGGCGAGGGGCTAGTCCCCCGAGTCAGAAGTACGCCGAGATTCGGCCGCCGATCCATCCCCGCCGGCTGCGGTGCGCTCCCTGCGGCGTAGGATCCAGCGATGCCTCGGTCGCGCGCCTTGCCGGCGGGGCGTCTCGGCGGCCTCGGTCATGCGGTGTACTTCTGACTCGGCGGACTAGAGCCGCAGACGGCCGCTGCGGCGGTTGGTGGTCATCGCTCCACGCAGGAGCGCCCCGACCAGCGCTCCGGCCGAGAGGATGCCGGCCCCCACGAGCCACGGATGTAGGGCGCGCGCCTGACGCTCCGCCGCGAGCTCGGCCTTCACCCGGTCGAGCTCGACGCCTTGTGCCGCCTGCGCCTTGGTGGCCTGCTCGAGCCGGGCGATCTCGGCCTTGGCGCGCTCGAGCTCGGTGGCGGCCGCGGCCGCGCGCTGGTTCGCCTCCTCGACGCGCGCGCTCGGAGGCGCGCTCGTGAGCAGGTACTCGGTCGAGACCCAGCCCTCGACGGCGCCCGCTGTCCTCACGTGGGCCCAGGCGCCGTTTCGCTCGAGCACCTCCACCGCCTCACCCGCGCGCGCGAAGCCCACAGGCGTGTTCTCGGTGCCCGGGCCGCTGCGCACATTGACCGGCGCGCCCGTCACCCAGGCGGGCGTCGCCAGCGCGGGAGCCGACGTGCAGAGCGCTGCGAGCGCGAGGGCGAGCGAGAGGTGGCGGGCCATGCGAGCGCGCAGTGTATCCGCTCGCCGCGGCGTCTGAAGGCTGAAGCGAGGCTGGCCGATGCGCGAACGGGTCGCGAGGCTTGCGCTGGGAGGGGCCGATGCGCTTTATCGAGCTGGCCGGCACACCCGTGGCGATGGGCGAGGCCTTCGGCGAAGCGTGCCGGGAGCCGATCGCGCGCCTCTACGCGCTTCGGCTCGAGAACGCTCTCCGCCAGGCGACGCAGTACGGCGGTCGCGTCATCTCCGAGGCCGAGCTCCTTCGGCTGGCGGGCGCCTGCCTCGCGGCATGCGAGCGCTTCGACGCGCGCGGAAGCGACGAGCTGCGGGGGATCGCCCGCGGTGCGGGCCTCAGCGCCGAGCGCGTGCTCGCCATGCAGGGCCTCACCGATCTGCGCGACGGGCTCGCCTGGGGCGATCTGTCCGAGGCGGGCGCCGAGGGCTGCACGGCCCTGATCGCGCAGCGCGACGCCTGCGTGGACGGGCGCGCACGGCTCGCGCAGAGCTGGGACCTGGCGAGCGACAACGCGCCCTTCGTGGTGGCCGTGCACCGCCGGCCCCAGGGCGCTCTCGAGACGTGGTCGGTCACTACGGTGGGCTGCCTCTCCCTGATGGGGGTGAACGCCGCGGGGCTAGCACTCGGCACGACCAACCTGCGCACGCGCGACTCTGGCGTGGGCGTCCCCTATCTGAGCCTGATCCACCGCGCGCTCGAGGAGCGCGAGGCGGAGAGCGCCGCCCGCGTGATCGCCGCGGCCCCGCGCGCGGGCGCGCACTGCTACCTGGCGCTCGATGCGGCCGGCGAGGCGCGCGTCCTCGAGTGCACGGGGAGACTCTCCCACACCTTCCGCATCCGCGGCGGCACGCACGTGCACACGAATCACTGCCAGGTGCCGGCTCACGCGGCGCTCGAGGCGGACACGCCCCGCCGCTCCTCCGAGGCGCGCCTCGCGCGCATGCGCGCGCTCGTCGCCGAGCGGCACGGCGCGATCGAGGGCGCCTGGCTGCGCAGCTGCTTCGCGGATGCGGCGGGCGGCGCCCTCGCGATCTGCCGGCGCGACTTCGACGGCATCAGCACGAACGCGGCCGTGGTGATCACGCCGGAGCTCGGCGAGCTCTGGGCCTGCGCCGGCGTGCCGGACGATCCCGCGAAGTGGGAGAAGCTGCGCAGCTAGAGGTCGGCCTCGTAGCTCGCGCTCTGGCCGTCGCTCTCCGCGATCTCGACGCCGAGGCGCGTCGCGGGCGTGCGCTGGAGCGTCTCTCGCGAGCTCGCCCCAGAGCCAGCGCGCGAGACACTCCACGGTGATGTTGGAGACCGGGAGGCGCACCGCATCCTCGGCGGGTAGCCGGTACTCGCGCCCCGCGCAGCGCACGAGGAGCTCGCCGCCGCGCGCCTCGATCGCCACACGCTCGCCCGCTTCGGGGAGGAGCGTGCGCTCGTCCAGCGCAGCGCAGAGCCGGCGCACCTGCTCCTTCACGAGGCGGGCTTCCACGAGCATCCCGCTCTTGTCGAGCTCCGCTGTGGCCAGCCAGACGCTCGCGCGGTAGTTGTGGCCGTGCAGGCGCTCGGCGCTGCCGTCGGCGAACCAGGTGAAGTGGGAGGCCGCGAACTTGAAGTCCGGCTTCGCCAGGCGAAGCGTGAAGTGCGCGCGCGACACGCGCGCACTGTGGCGCGGCGCCGCCGGGCTTGCCAGCCCAGCCCTCGCTGGCCGCGCGCCCGATGATAAGCTCCGCCGCCGCAATTCGGGGGAGGCGTGAGCGAGAAGATCTCGGCCACCGGCTCGTGCACGCGCTGTCGCGCCGCGCTCGACCTCGCATCGGTCCGCGTCGGCGACGTGTGGTACTGCCGCGCGAGCTGCGCCGCGGGCGACAACACGCGCCGCGCGCCGGCCGTCTCCGAGCTCGCGCTCATCAATCGCCCGCGCCGCCACTTCGACAGCCGCGCCCCAAAAGAGCTCCGCCGCCGCGGTGCGGTCGGGGACGCTGGTTGACTAAGTGTCGACTTGGGGACGCGGTTGAAACGCATGCGTTTCAACCAGCGTCCCGAAGTTGACACTTAGTCAACCAGCGTCCCCGCTTGTCTCCAGGATCGCGCCGACGGAGCGGAGGTGGGTGCGGAGCTTGTCGACGTCGAGGGCGGCGGGCGCGATGCCGCTCGCGGCGGCGAGGGCGGCCGCGGCGCCCGCGGCCTCGCCGGTGGCGAAGCAGGCGGGGATCTCCTTGGTCGCGTGGTGCGTGCGGTGGTCGACGGAGATGCAGCGCCCCGCCACCAACAGGTTCGGTAGCTCGCGGGCGAGCAGGCAGTCGTACGGGATCGCGTAGAGCGCGCCGTACTTGGTCCAGTGCCCGGTGAGCGCGACCGCATCGGGGAAGCTCTGGTCCATGTCGTCGCGACCGAGCACGCGCCGTCCGATCAGCCGGCGGCTCTCCGTGATCCCGATCGGGTCGGCGACGCGGCACAGGTGGGCGTTCGCGAAGGCGGCGTCCTCGCGCCGCAGCCGGTCGAGCTCCGCCATCACGCGCCGTCGGCACTCGAGCTCGGCGTACGTGAGCTCCTCCGGCGAGGTCGCGTCGATCGCGCGCGCGATCTTCTCGGTCGCGCCCCAGGGCATGAGCACGCGCCCCTCGCCCAGGGTCACGAAGCCGCGGCCGCGCAGCGCCGCCGCCTCGGCGTCGTGCACGCCGCCCACCACGAACCACTGCCAGGGCAGCACGCGCTCGCTCTCGTGCGCACAGCCCGCGCGGAAGAAGAGGTCGCCGTCGCCGGTCGCGTCGATCACGCTCCGGGCGCGGATCGCGAAGCGCCCCGCCTTCGACTCGCAGAAGACGCCCGCAACGCGCCCGTCCTCGAGCCAAGGGTCGCAGCCAAAGACGTGGAGCAGGAGCTCCACGCCGGCCCCGCACGCGAGCTCGGCGAGCGCGAACTTCATCTCCTCGCAGTCGTAGGCGACCGAGTAGCGCACCGCGTGCGGCGCGTGGCCCCAGACGAGGCCGCGGCGCTGGTCGCGCGCGATCAGCGCGGGGTCGCGGCTTCCCCACTCGGCTGCGCTCGGATAGAGCGCCGCGCCGCGCGCCGCGAGGCGTTCGACCACCTCCTGGCAGATGCCGCCGACCACCTGGCGCCCGCGTCCGTCGTCGAGCGTGAGCAGCAGGAGGATCAGCCCGCCGCTCGCCAAGCCCCCGAGCGATCCCGTCCGCTCGACCAAGAGCGTCTCCGCCCCGGCGCGCGCCGCAGCGACCGCGGCCGCGACGCCGGCGCTTCCGCCACCGACGACGAGGACACCGGTCTCGTGCCGAATCGGGACCGCGCGCGCTCTCTCGGTCACCGAAGCGGACGAGAGCGGGCGCGCCATGCGGCGCATGTTAGTCCCCCGAGTCAGAAGTACGCCCAGATTCGGCCGCCGATCCATCCCCGCCGGCTGCGTTGCGCTCCCTGCGGCGTAGGATGCGGCTACGCCTCGGTCGCGCGCCTTGCCGGCGAGGCGTCTCGGCGGCCTCGGTCATGCGGCGTACTTCTGACTCGGGGGACTAGCCGCCCCCGGGCGGCTCGATTGCAGGGCGGGACCGACCGCCTAGACTCCGCCCCCTCTCGATCCCCGGTAGCTCAGCTGGTAGAGCAAGCGGCTGTTAACCGCTGGGTCGCAGGTTCGAGTCCTGCCCGGGGAGCCACCTCTGTTTGGGGACGTTCCTTAAGAAACTCGAGAAACTCGCAGCGCGCCAATGCCCCGAGTTCTCGAGTTTCTTAAGGAACGTCCCCGCGCGCGCCGCCAGCACGCGTCGGGCGCATCAAGCCCGAGGCGCGCGAGCCCGAAGACGCCTCATGCACGAGCGCGCGCTTCGCCGAGCGGGCATTCGCGAGGGACGCCTCGAGCTGGGCGACGTCGCGCTCGCCTACGCCGAGGGACCCGACGCCGGCCCGCCGCTGCTCTTGATCCCCGCCCAGGCGCTGCCCTGGCAGAGCTACGCGCGCGTGCTCCCGCGGCTCGCCGAGCGCTTCCACGTGCTCGCGGTGGACGTGCGCGGCCACGGCGGTTCGTCGCGCACGCCCGGCGCCTACACGGTCGATGCGATCGGCCGCGACTTCGCGCGCTTCCTCGAGCGCAGAGTGCGCGCGCCGGCGATCGTCTCGGGCAACTCCTCGGGCGGGCTCTTCGCGCTCTGGCTCGCGGCGCGGCGCCCCGAGCTCGTGCGCGCCGTCCTGGCCGAGGACGCGCCGATCTTCTCGTCGGAGCCAGGCCGCATGCGCGCTTGTTACGTCGCGCGCGTGCTCGAGAGCTGCGTCGAGCACCTGCTCGCGCCCAGCGGCCCCGACCTCGCGGGCCTGCTCGGCTCCCTCGAGGTGCCCGTCGAGGGCAGCGCGCGCGTCGTGTCTTTCCCGAAGCCCGTCCGGCAGGGCTGTCGCGGCGGGCCTCGGCCTCTACCGCTGGCTCTGGCCCACGGGCCCCGTCGACATTCCCTTCCTGCCGGCCGAGAGCCGGCTCCTGATCCGCGGCCTCTCCGACTACGACCCCGACTTCAGTCGCGCCTTCCTCGACGGGAGCGCCTGCGCAGGCTTCGACCACGCCGAGGCGCTGGCGGCCGTGCGCTGCCCGTTCCTGCTCCTGCGCGCGCGCTGGTTTCGCCACCCGACGCTCGGGCTCGTGGGTTCGATGGACGATGGCGACGTCGCGCGGGCGAAGGCGCTCCTTCCCAGCCTGCGTTTCCAGTCGATCGACGCGGGCCACATCACCCATCTTTCGGATCCGGCGAAGTACCTCGCGGCGCTCAGCGCATTCGCGGCCGCTTGCGCGCCTCAGTCCGGGAAGCGGGCCTCGACCACCGCCGACGGGACGGTCTCGCTCCCGTCGCTGCGCACGCCGATCAGCTGATAACGCACGTGCGCGCCGGGTGCGGCGCCCGCGTGCAGGTAGTGGTTCTCCGCCACGCGCGCGATCTCCTTCTCGCCGCCGCTCAGCTGGAGGATGCGCATCGAGGCGAGGCCCGCCTGCGCGCTCGCGGCCCAGCGCAGCTCTACGCCGCCCTGGGCGGGCTCGGCCACGAAGTCGTAATCCACCGCCTGGATGGTGAGCGCGTCGGAGCTCGCGCTGCGCAGGCCGTCCACGTCGAAGGCATAGACGAGATAGGCCACGCGCTCGCCGGGCGTGATGGCGGTATCCCGCACGCGGGTCTCGTCCGGGCCGAGCTGCTTCACGAGCTCGAGCTCCTTGGCAGCGGCGCGCCGCCGGTAGAGCCGGTAGCCGCCGAGATCGGCCTCGACGTTCGGCTCCCAGACGAGCTCGTTCTCGCCGATCGTCTGCGCGCCCACGCGCAGCCCCGTCGGGGGGAGCGGCTCCGCCTTGGTCACGGCCTGAATGGCGCCGCTCGGATCGCCTATCGCGCCGGTCGAGTCCACCGACGAGACCCGGTAGTAGAAGACGCCCAGGTCGGGCAGCTCCTTGTCGAGGAACACGCTCTGGTAGCGCCCCTCGATGCGCGCGAGCTCCGCGTACTGGCCGCTGGCGCTCGGGCTGCGCGAGACCACGTAGCTCGCGACGTTCGGATCCGGCGACGGATCCCAGCGCAGCGCGACCCGGCGCGGGAGATGGCTGTGCGCCTCCAGCCCCGCTGGCGGCGCCGGGCGTTCGGCCGTCGCGGCCGAGACGGTGAGGGGCTCGACCGAGCCGCGCCGCCCGCGACCGTCGAGGGGCCGCACGCGGTAGTAGTACGTCTCGCCGTGGCCGAGGCCGCCGGCGGCCTGGCCGCTCTGGCGCTTCGGCGCGAGGTCGACGCCGCGGTCCACGTACACCGTGCGGAAGCGATCCACGACCGTGGCGACATACGAGAAGGGCCCGCTCGCCTCGGGCGCGCGCTCGACCACGTAGCCCACCACGTCCCGATCGCGGCTCGGCTGCCAGCGCAGCGGGATCGCGCGCAGCTCGCCCGCGACGGCTTCGAGGCCCTCCACCGGCGCGAGCTTCGCGTTGGGCTCGCTCGAGAGCTCCGGCGCGGGCTCCGCCGAGCTCTCGAAGATCTTTCCCACGCGCTCGAGATCGAGCGAGGAGGCGCAGCCCGCGAGCGCGAGCGCTCCCACCAGGGCCAGCGCGCGCCTCACGAGGCCGGTTCGCTCGTGAGGGAGCCTGCCCGCAGCTCCTCCAGCCGCTCGAGCAATTTCTCGGCGCGGGCGGCGTGGTCCTGGGCGTCGACGTTGTCGGGGTCGATGAGCAGCGCGCGCTGCCACTGGTCGAGCGCGGCCTGGAGATCTTCCTGCTGGTAGGAGCGGCGCCCGGCTTCGATCAGCTCCGGGATCTGCGGCTCGAGCGCGCGCCGCAGCGCCGCCAGGTGGCTGCGCGCGCCGGCGTGATTGGGATCGGCGCGCAGCGCCGCCAGGTCGTAGCGGATCGCTTGGAACGGGTCGCCGGCGGCTTCCGCCACCAGCGCGTTCTGCAGCGAGCCCTCGGCGCGGATCTCGGCGTCGCTCGCCGAGCGGCGCGGCGCCGGCCGCGCGAGGTTCGGCGCCAGCGCCACGGTCGCGGGCCCGGCCGCCTGCGCGGCGGCGCGCCTCCTCGCTCTGGATGCGGTCGATGTAGGCGAGGTAGCCGCGCGCGCTCTCGTTCTGCGGATCGAGCTCGAGCACCTCGCGGAAGGCGCTCTCGGCGTCGCCGTAGTTGCCGTAGGTGAAGCCGCGCTTGCCGCGGTCGAGGCGTAGGTCGATCTGCGCGGAGAGCGCGGCCCCGAGCCGCCGCTGGCCGTCGGCCACCTCGGGCGAGAAGGGATCGAGGTTGTGCAGCCGCGCGATGTAGACGCGCGCCGCGGCGAGATCGCGGCGCGCGAAGGCGGTCTCGAACTCGGCGAGCCCCTCGCTGCGCGCGCGCGCGAGCTTGCGCACGAGCTCCTGCACGTGCTCGAGGAGCTCGTGATTGCTCGGGTCCAGGCGCAGCGCCGAGCCGGCTGTCGAGCACGGCCTCGCCCAACCGGCCGCGCTCCTCGTAGTAGCGCGCGCGCTGCACGTAGCGCGTCGCGAGCTGGTGGCGCTCGTCGGTGACGGCGTCGATCCGCTCGCGCGCGGGCCCGTACTCGGGGGCGGCGGTATCGATGCCGCTCCACACCGCGAGCGCGCCCTCGCGGTCGCCCTTCTGGTAGCGGCGTTCGCCGAGCTGGAGCGGGGTGGTGCAGGCGGCGAGGACGAGCGCACCCGCCACCGCAGCGGCGGTGCAAAGGACGGTGCTGGCTCGGGCGCGCATTCCCATCAAGCGGCCTCGCTGCCGTCGCTCCGCTCCACAGCATACACGTGCACCGGCTCGAGCCGGCCCGAGAGCTGTCGCTCGCCCTCGAAGCGCAGGCGGTGCGAGCCGCGCACGCGGCGCTGGACCGCCTCGGACACCAGGATCTCGCCGGGCTTGCGCCAGCTTTTCGAGGCGCGCCGCCACATTCACGGGGTCGCCGATCGCGGTGAAGTCCGCCCGCCGATCGGAGCCGATGTTGCCCACCACGACCGCGCCGGTGTGGATGCCGACGCCCACGCCGACCTTGTGGCCGTCTGGGTCGAGCTTGCGGTTGCGCTCCTCGACGGCCCGCACGATGTCCACCGCCGCGGACACCGCTGCCACGGCGTGATCCTCCATCGGAATGGGCGCGCCGAAGTAGGCCATCACCGAGTCGCCGATGAACTTGTCGAGCGTGCCGCCGCGCGTGAGGATGCAGTCGCTGATCAGCTGGAAGACCTCGTTCAAGAGCGTCACGATGTCGCGGGCTTCGAGGCCCTCCGAGAGGCGCGTGAAGCCGCGGATGTCCGCGAACAGGATCGTCACGTCGCGCTCGGCGCCGGCGAGGTCCGCGCCCTCCGGGCTCTCGAGCAGCGAGGTCAGCACGTAGTCGCTCGCGTAGCGGCCGAAGGCGCGCTGGATGCGCTCCTTCTGCTGCAGGGACTCGCCCATGTTGTTGAAGGCGAGGGTCAGCTCGCCCACCTCGTCCCGCGAGGTCGGCGGGACGCGCGCGGCGAGATCGCCCGCGGTCATCCGCTCGACCCCCGCGCGCAGGCGCCGGAGCGGGCCGACCAAGAGCGCCACGAAGCCGAGCCCGGCCACGACGCCGAAGGCCGTGACCGCGAGCGCCACCACGGCGAGCTGTTGGCGGGTCTCGCGCACGATCGGGCCCACCAGCCGCGCGAGATCGAGCTCGAGCTGGGCCTCGCCGATGCGCACGTCGCTCCAGGTGATCGGGGCCGTCACGCGCAGCCGATCTCCGCGCTGCTCGGTGAAGACGCCGCTCCCGCTGAAATGCTCCGTCAGGCTCACCGGCAGGCCCACGAAGGCGGGCTCCAGCGCGGCCACCACGCGGCCCTCGCGATTCACGAGCTGGGCGGCCACGATTCCGCGCTCGCTCCCCGCATTGCGGACGAGCGCGTCCAGGGCGAGGGCATCGTTCTCGAGGAGGGCGATCTTCGAGTCCTGGGCGAGGTTGGCCGCCAGGGCGACCGCGGAGCGCGTGATCTCGGACTCGACCGACTGGCGCTCGTGGCGGGTCGCCATCCAGGCGAGGCCGACGCACGCGACCACCAGCAGGGCCACGACGAGAGCGCTGAACTTCAGTTGGAGGGATCGCACCCGACGGGATTCTCCTCTTCCGAGGGAGCTACGAAGAGGACTCTCCATGCAGCTCGAAGCGGATCTCGAGGATCTCGAACTCTCGAGTCCCTTTCGGCACCTGGACCCGAACGCTTGCGTCGATCTCCTTCCCCATGATCGCTTGCGCGACCGGCGAGGTGACGGAGATGAGGCCTTGGGTGACGTCCGACTCGTCCTCCCCGACGATCGTGTAGGTCACCTCCTCGCCCGAGCCCGCGTCTGAGAGCACCACCGTGGCGCCGAAGGTCACCCGGTCGGTGCGCTGACCCCGGCCATCGATCACCTGGGCCCGGGCGAGGCGGTCTTCCAGCAGCCGGATGCGCGCCTCGATCTGGCCCTGGCGCTCCTTGGCGGCGTGGTACTCGGCGTTCTCCGAGATGTCGCCGTGGGCGCGGGCGACCTCGATCTCCTTCACGATCCGGGGGCGCTCCACGCTCTTCAGCCTGCGCAGCTCTTCCTCGAGCATGGCTTTGCCACGCGGCGTCATGGGAATACGGTCGGACATGGGGCCTCGAGCCACCGACGCGCGCTCTCGGGGAGGACCCGGGCGAAGGCGTCGCGGACCGGGGGAGGCTAACCATCGGGGATGGCGGACGCCAAGCGAGACGCGGGGTTGGGGGGTCTAGCCGCCACTGTCATGCCATCTCCGGCGCGCTGGCTCTGGCTCTCGCTCGCCTTCTACACCGCGGTCGGGGGAGTGGCGCTCGCAGCGCGATTCTGGACCGATCGCCATCTTCCCTGGGGGGCCCCCGGCGTGTCGCCTTGGCCGCTGCCGCTCCGAGCCGCGGCCGGCGTCGCCTTCGGGCTCGCCTTGGTAGGCGCCTCGCAGCTCTGGTCCGCGCGGAGCCCCGCGGGCAGGCGGCTGGCCCTCGAGCTCGCCGCGCTCGTCCGGGGGATCACGCCGCCGCTCGCAATCGTGCTGGCGGCGGTGAGCAGCCTCGCCGAGGAGGCGCTCTTTCGGGGCGCCCTCCAGCCCGCGCTGGGCTGGCTCGTGGCCTCGGGCCTCTTCGGGCTCGCGCACTTTCTCCCGAGCCCGGGCCTGCGCGTCTGGTCGGTGGCGGCGGGTCTCGCCGGGCTCGGGCTGGGAGCGCTCTTCGCGTGGAGCGGCGACCTCGTCGCGCCCGCGCTCGCCCACTTCGTGCTCAACGCTGTCAACCTGCGCCGGCTCGCCGCGCTGGACGTCAGCGCGGATCGCGGAACTGAACGTCTTTGAACTCGGCGAAGAGCGGCACCAGGCGGCCGCGCTGGTACTTGCCCGTGACCGTCACCGGGATCTCGTTCCCGAAGACCACCACCTTGGGCGACTTGCCGAACGGGAGCTTCTCCCGGCACGCGCGCAGGATCGCCTCGGCGTCGAGCGTCGCGTCGGGGGCGAGCATCACGTAGGCGCCGACCTCCTCGCCGTACCAGCGGTTCTCGAAGCCCACCGCGAGCCCGCGCGCGACGCCGGGGATGGCGTTCAGCACCTCGTCGATCTCGAAGGGCGAGAGGTTCACGCCGCCGCGGATGATCAGCTCCTTGATGCGGCCCGTGATGAAGAAGTACGGGCGCCCGGCGCCGTCGTTGCGGAAGAAGCCCTCGTCGCCGCTGCGGAACCAGTCGTGGGCGAAGGTCTCGGCGTTGGCCTCGGGGCGCCGGTAGTAGCCGCGCATCACGTTCACGCCGCGGATCACGATCTCGCCGCGCTCGCCCTCGGCGAGCGGCCGCCCCTCGGCGTCGTGGATCGCCATCTCGTTGACCGGGAGCGGCATCCCGATCGACGGGAAGCCGTGGTCGCGCATCCAGGCGCGATGCTCCTCGGGCGAGAGCCCGACCGGCAGCATCGAGGAATAACAGGTGGTCTCGGAGAGCCCGTAGCCGTGCACGATCGGAAAGCCGAACCGGTCCTCGAAGCGCATGCCGAGCTCGACCGTGAGGGGTCCCGCGCCACAGATCAGGTGGCGGAAAGCGATCAGGTCGGCGCCCTCCTGGCCGCGCTCGTCCTCGAGCAGAAAGGCGAGCAGCGTCGGCACCACCGACACGATGCTCACGCGCTCGCGGCCCGCGTTGCGCCAGAACTCGCGCGTCTGGAAGCGGCGGCAGAGCACCACCGCGGCGTCGGCGAGGAGCGGCATCACGAGCGTCACCACGATCCCGTTCACGTGGTGCGTGGGCAGCACGCACATGAGCCGCGCGCGCCGGTCGACGCCGTGCCACTCGGCGAGCGCGTGCGCATCGACGAGCAGATTCTGCTGCGTCAGCACCACGCCCTTGGGCGCGCCGGTCGTCCCCGACGTGTAGACGACCAGCGCCTCGTCCTCGGGCTGCGGGGCCTCGGGCGCGGCGGCGTCGCTCGGCGCCGGCGGCGCCGTGGCTGCGACGTCGTGCCAGCGCAGCGCGGGGAGGACGTCGCGCAGCGCCTCGGCGCGCGGGGCGGCGTCGGCCGAGTAGAGCGCCGCATAGGCCTCGGAGTTGCGCAGCACGAAGGCGATGCGCTCGTCGTCCTCGCCGAGGTTGATGGGCACCACGCTCGCGCCGAGCGACCAGGCGGCGAAGTAGCTGATCGCCACCTCGGGGTCGTTCGCGAACAGCGTCGCCACGCGCCGGCCGCGCGCGACCCCCAGCGCGCGCAGCGTGGCCTCGCGCTCCGAGACGCGCGCCACGAGCTCGCGGTAGCTGATCTCGCGCCGCTCGCTGCCGTCCAGGTAGATCAGGAACGGGCGGTCGCCCCCCACGGCGCGCGCGCCGAGCAGCGCGTCGAAGGTGCGGAACGGCAGCGCCGCGAGGGAGGTCGCGCCCCCTTCGCTTGTCCGGGCTCGCGCGATCCGCGCGAGGGTCGCTTCGTCTCCGAGGCCGACGCTCAGCTCTCGGCCTCGTCGTCGCCTTCGAGCAAGCGCTCCTCGAGCACGCGCAGCAGGTAGCCGAGCAGCATCAGGTTCGGCAGCTGGCCCACGGTGGCGCGGTCGGCGCCGAAGCGCTTGCCGAACGAATCCGCGTACGAGCTGAAGAACTCGAGCGCCTCGACCGGCACGTTCTTGGCGAGCATCTCGTTGATCTGCTCGGTCTCGAGCTCGCCGAAGAGATCCGCCAGCTCCCAGGCCAGCTCCGACGTGTTCATGGGGGCTCCGCGCTGTCCTTTGGGCGAGGGCGATCGTGCCACCGTGCTCTGGCGGTGTCAACGAAATCACTCCGCGCTCGCGAGGATGCGACGCCCGCGCGCGGCGGGGGTCTCGGCTTTGCACAGCGGAGTTGCCGGTCGCCTGCGCATAACAACCGGCGGGCCGGAGACGCGGCCGGCCGAGACCCACGGGCTCTCGGCCGGCGCGCGGCACGGTGGTCGGGGCGACTGGATTCGAACCAGCGACCTCTTCGTCCCGAACGAAGCGCGCTACCAAACTGCGCCACGCCCCGCAGAGGCCGGAATATGCCACGGATCGCACGCCTTCGCGATCTCCGCTCGGCTCACGCGAGGCGTGGCCTCGCGTGGCCTCGCTGCGCGCGGCCACGGCTGCGCGTGGCCGCTTGCCGGGGGCCAGCCGGCGCCCCGAGCTCAGCTCTCTGCGCGCTTGCGCAGCTCGGCGATGGCGACGGCGTAGTCGGGCTCGCGGAAGACGGCGTTGCCCGCGACGAACACGTTCACGCCGGCGCGCGCGGCGAGCGCGATCGTCTCGCGGTTGATGCCGCCGTCGATCTCGATCTCGACCGGGAGGCCGCGCTCCACGATCCAGCGGCGCAGGAGCCGCACCTTGTCGAGCACGCCCGGGATGAACTTCTGGCCCCCGAAGCCCGGGTTCACGCTCATCACGAGCAGCTGATCCACGTCGCCCAGCACCGCCTCCACGCTTTGGGCCGGCGTCGCCGGGTTGAGCACCACGCACGCCTTCTTCCCGAGGTCGTGGATCTGCTGGACCGTGCGGTGCAGGTGAGGGCAGGTCTCGACGTGCACGCCGATCCGGTCGGCCCCCGCCTCGGCGTACTGCGCGAGCGAGCGCTCGGGCGCCTCGATCATCAGGTGCACGTCGAAGGGGAGGGCCGTCGTCTTGCGGATCGCTCGGATGATCTCGGGGCCGAGCGTGAGATTCGGGACGAAGTGGCCGTCCATCACGTCCACGTGGATCCAGTCGGCGCCCGCGCGGTCCACGCTCTGGATCTCGGCCCCGAGCGAGGCGAAGTCCGCCGAGAGGATCGAGGGCGCGATGCGGACCGGCAGCGTCACGGCGCGCTCCGGCGCGCGAGGCGCGCGGCAAAGAAGCCGTCGCAGCCGTGGCGGTGGGGCCAGGTGCGCAGCCACCCGTCGGCGTCGAGGAGCTTCTGCAGGGCTCGCGGCGCGGCGCTCCGCGGGAGCGGCGCGAAGTCGGGGTGCTTCCTCAGGAAGGCGCTCACGACGGCCTCGTTCTCCTCGGGCAAGAGCGTGCACGTACTGTAGACGAGCGCGCCGCCCGGGGAGAGCTCGCGCGCGCCCGTCTCGAGCAGCGCGAGCTGCGTCTCGGCGAGCGCAGCGGGATCCTCGGGCCGCACGCGCCAGCGCGCGTCGGGGTTGCGGCGCAGGCTCCCGAGGCCCGAGCACGGCGCGTCCACCAGCACGCGCGCGAACGGGGCGCCGGGCAGGGCGGCGAGCGGCTGCGTCGCGTCGGCGGGCGCGAGGTGGATGTTCTCGAGCCCGAGCCGGCGCGCGGCGCGGCCCACCAGCGCGAGGCGCCGCTCGTTGCGATCCACTGCGACCACGAGGCCGCCCTCACCGACGCGCTCCGCCGAGGCCGTCGCCTTCGCGCCGGGTGCCGCGCACAGGTCGAGCACGCGCTCGCCCGGCTGCGGGTCGAGGAGCTCCACCACGAGCTGCGAGGCCTCGTCCTGGATGGTGAAGCGCCCGTCGCGGAAGGCGGGATCGGCCCCGGGATCGCCGCCGTGGCCGAGCACGACGGCCTCGGGGGCGAGCGCGCCGGCCCGCGCGTCGGGCCAGCGCGGGAGGAGCTCCGCGAGGAGGGCCTCGCGCGAGACGCGCCTCGCATTCGCGCGCGCGACGAGCGGAGGCGCCTCGTTCGAGGCGCGCGCGAGCGCGGCCGCCTCTTCGGGCCCGAGCCGCTCGAGCCAGCGCCGCGCGATCCACTCGGGCGTCGAGAGCGCGTGGATCAGGTGGCCGAGCGGATCGTCGGCGAGCGCGGGCCAGGGAATCTCCGCCTGCTTGCGCGCGAGCTGGCGGAGCACCGCGTTCACGAGCGAGGAAGCCCGGCCCGCGCCCATCGCCTGGGCGCAGCGCACCGTCTCGTCCACGGCGGCTCGCGCCGGCACCGAGTCGCAGGCGAGGAGCTGGTAGGCGCCCAGCCGGAGCAGGGTGAGCACGGCGGGGGCGAGGTCTTCGAGCGGGCGGTCGAGGGCCTGCGCAATCGCGAAGTCGAGCTCGCCGCGGCGGCGCAGCGTCCCGTAGACGAGCTCCGTCGCGAAGGCGCGGTCGCGGGGCGCGAGCCGCGTGTCGCCGAGCGCCGCGTGGAGCGCGAGGTCGGCGTAGGCGCGCGCCGAGGCGACGCGATCGAGCACCTTGGCGGCGATGAGACGCGCAAGGGTCGGCGAGCGCGCGCGGCCCGGTGCGGGGCGGGCGCCGCGGCGCGCGGACGAGGGGCGCACGCTCACGCCTCGCCCTCCGCGGGCGCGCGCCGAGGCGGCGGGACGCTGAACGCCGCATCCGCCGGGAGCTCGAAGCCGCGCAGCCACTCGGCGGCCGCGAGGGGGCGCCCGCCCGGGCGCTGCAGGCGGTCGAGGGCGAGCCAGCCCTCGGCGGTCGCCGCGCGGAGCTTCTCGCCCGCGCGCGCGAGCGTTCCCGGCGCCGCGCTCGGCCCGAGCTCGACGTGGGCGGCGAGGATGCGCAGCGGCACGCCCTCGAGATGCGCGCGCGCACCCGGCCGCGGCGCCAGCGCGCGCACGCGGCGCGCGAGCGCTTGCGCGGGCGCGCGGAAGTCGAGCTCCTGGTCGGCGGCCTCGAGCTTCGGGGCGAGCGTCGCGCGCGCCGCGTCCTGCGGAGACCACTGCACCCGCCCGCTCGCGACCTGATCGAGCGCCTCGGCGATGGCGTCCGCGGCGAGCTCTGCGAGCCGCGCGGAGAGCTCGCCGGCGTTCTCGTCGGAGCCGATCGGCGCGCGCTTCACGACTGCGATGGGCCCCGCGTCCATCTCGCGCTCGACGCGCATCGCGCAGACGCCCGTCTCCGCATCGCCGGCGAGGATCGCATGCGCGATCGGGGCGGCGCCCCGGTGGCGGGGCAAGAGGCTCGCGTGCGCGTTCACCAGGAAGCCCAGCGCCGGGAGCTCGCGCACGCGCTTCGGGAGGAACTGCCCGAAGGCGACCACCACGCCCACGTCCGGACGGGCGCGCTCGAGCGCCGCGACCACGTCGCTCGCGCCCACCTCTTCGGGCTGGAGCAGCGCGATGCCCGCCGCACGCGCGGCCGCCGCCACCGGCCCGGGCGAGGCGCGCCGCCCGCGACCGCGCGGGCGATCGGGCTGCGTCACCGCGACGACGAGCTCGTGGGGCCCCGCGGCGATCCGCTTCAGCGTCGGCACCGCGAACTCGGGCGTGCCGAAGAAGGCGACGCGCATCCGCCCTCTACAGCGACGTGCCGCTCTTCGCGGCCGCGGGCGGATCTTCGGGCCCGCGCTCGAGCGCCCGCTTGCGCTTCTGCACGTAGAGGCTGCGCTTCAGCCGGCTGATGCGGTCGATGAAGAGCTTCCCGTCGAGGTGGTCGATCTCGTGCTGGAAGCAGACCGCGCGCAGCTCGCTGGCGTCCTCGATCTGCTCGTTCCCGTCGAGATCCTGATAACGCACGCGCACGTTCGCGGCGCGCTCGACCTCGGCCTGGAAGTCGGGCACCGAGAGGCAGCCCTCGGTCCAGGTGATCTTCCCCTCGCTTGACAGGATCTCGGGATTGATCATCACCTTGGGCTGGCGCTCGGCGCCCTCTTCGGTCCAGTCCGTGTCCATCACCACGAGCCGGATCGCCTCGCCGACCTGCGGCGCCGCGAGCCCGATGCCGGGCTCGTCGTACATCACCTCGATCATGTCGGCGGCGAGCTGGCGGATCTCCTCCGTCACCGCCGAGACGGGCTTCGACTTCCGCTTCAGCAGCGGATCCGGGAATTGGAGGACGGGCCGGAGCGCCATGCGGGCGGGGAGGCTAGGAGCCCGCTTCGAGCTGGGCAATGAAGACGGCGCGTCAGGACAGACGGCCCATGCGTCCTTCCTGGTAGTCGAGGATCGCCTGGTCGATCTCCTCGGCGCGGTTCATCACGAAGGGCCCGAGCCCGATGATGGGCTCGCCGATCGGCTCGCCGGCGAGCAGGAGAGCGCTCGCGTGCTCCGCGCCATCGATGCGAACGCCCGCACCGGCGCGATCGAAGAGCGCGACCTCCGCGGCGCGGATCGGCTCGGAGCCGTCTGCGCGCAGGCTCCCCCGCAGCACGACGAGCGCCGTGGTGTGGCCCTCGGGCACCGGCAGGTCGGTCGGGCTCTCACCGTGGAGACGCAGATCCCAGACGTGGATCGGCGTGAAGGTCTTGGCGGGGCCCTTCACGCCGGCGAAGTCCCCGGCGATCACCCGCACGCTGCCGCGGCCGGGCAGCTCCTGCAGCGGAATGTCTCGGTCGACGATGCTCTGGTAGCCGGGCGGCGCCTTCTTCTCCCGCGCCGGCAGATTGACCCATAGCTGGACCATCTCGAAGAGTCCGCCGCTCCGCGCGAAGGCGCGGCCATGGAACTCCTCGTGCACCAGCCCGGATGCGGCCGTCATCCACTGCACGTCGCCGGGACCGATCCGGCCTCCGGCTCCCGAGGAGTCGCGGTGCTCCACCTCGCCCGCGTAGACGATGGTCACCGTCTCGAACCCGCGGTGAGGATGCGGGCCGACGCCGCGCCGCTCGCTCGTCGGCGCGAACTCCATCGGCCCCGCGTAGTCGAGCAGCAGGAACGGATCGATCACCGGGCCGAGGTTCGAGTACGCGAGCAGCGTGCGGACCGGGAATCCGTCACCGACCCAGTGCCGGTCGGCGCTGCGCTGGATGCAGCGGAGTTTCTTCGGCGATCGGTTGCGCGGCATGATCGCGTCGCCTTCCCTTCAGTCTCTGTCGTACGAGAACTGGATGCCTGCGGTGCCGCCGGTCTCGATGAAGAGATCGATGAACGCGGGGACCGTGTCCTCGTCCTTCACCGGATCTCGGATCGCTTCACTGGTCATCCGCAGCCCTCCTCGTCGACCCGGCGAGCTTTGTGCTCCGCACTGCGATGGCGGGCGCGAGCGCAGCGAGCTGGATTCCCGGCAGGGCGAGCGCGAGGTCGATCCAGCACGATCACGAAGCGGTTTCCCACTCCTCCGGCCCCACGACAGGATGCGAGAGATCCGGATCGAGACAGGTCACGGACCCGACCAGCGCGTCGGCGTCGACCGCCACAGCGCGCAGCTCAGCCACCGGCACCCCGTGCCGCGTAATCGTGATCGGCTCCTTGGTCTCCTCCACCAGCCGAACGAGCTCGGTGGCTCGCTGGCGGAAGTCACCGACCGTCACTTCGCGCTTGGCCATGGCTGATTCCGTTCTGGCCATTCATTCGGCCATCTGGCGTAAAAGTAGCCAAATCCTCCTCACAGCATGTCCACCGGATTCACGTCCACCACCGCGCGCGTCGAGCTCGGGAGCTTGCGGGCGGCGCTGACCACGCGCTCGGCGACGCGCCAGAGATCGCCGGCGGTGCGGTGCTTCAGGAGGATCTGGTAGCGGTAGCGATCGCGCAGGCGCGCGATGGCCGCCTCGGCGGGGCCGAGCACCTCGACGCCGGCGCCGCTCGCGCTCGCAGCGGCGCGCGCGACGTCGGCGAGAGAGCGCGCCGCCTCCGCCGCGGCTGCGGCCTCCTTCGCGGAGACGCGCACGAGGGCGAGCCGGCCGAAGGGCGGGTAGCCGAGCGGCTCGCGGTGGGCGAGCTCGGCGCGGTAGAAGGTCTCGTAGTCGTGGGTCGCGACGGGCGCGATCGCGTAGTGGGTCGGCGCGAAGGTCTGGATCACGACGCGACCGGGCTCGTCGCCGCGGCCCGCCCGCCCCGCCACCTGGGTCAAGAGCTGGAACGTGCGCTCGGCGGCCCGAAAGTCCGGGAGGTGGAGGCCCAGGTCGGCGTTCAGCACGCCCACCAGCCGTACGCCCGGGAAGTCGTGGCCCTTCGCCACCATCTGCGTGCCGATCAGCACGTTCGTGCGGCCCGTGCGCAGCTCGGCCAGCGCGCGCTCGACGGAGCCGCGCTTGCGCGCGGTGTCGCGGTCGAGGCGCGCGACGCGCGCGTCGGGGAACTGCGCGCGCACCTCCTCCTCGATGCGCTCGGTGCCGGTGCCGAGCAGCGCGAGCGCGTCGGAGGCGCACACCGGGCACTTCTCGGGCGGGCGCTCCTGGTAGTCGCAGTAGTGGCAGCGCAGCAGATCCGCCGCGGCGTGATAAGTGAGCGCGATGTCGCAGTTCCGGCAGCGCGCCACGTGCTGGCAATCGTTGCAGGCGATCTGGGTCGAGAAGCCGCGGCGGTTCAGGAACAGGATCGCCTGGGCGCCGTCGGCGAGCGTCTCGCGCAGCGCGCGCGCGAGGGTGGGCGAGAGCGTGCGGCGCGCGCCGCGCGGGAGGTTCGCGCGCTCGCGCACGAGATCGACGATCGTGACGCCCGGCAGCGGGCGGCCGCTCGGGCGCACCTCCATCGTGAGCCGCACGATCGCACCGCGCTCGGCGGCGTAGCGCGTCTCGAGGGCCGGCGTGGCCGAGCCCAGCACGAGCGGGCAGCCCTCGGCGCGCGCGCGCCGCGCCGCGAGGCTGCGCGCGTGGTAGTGGAAGCCCTCCTCGCTCTTGTAGGCGGAGTCGTGCTCCTCGTCGATCACGAGCACGCCGAGATCGCGCATCGGCGCGAAGAGGGCCGAGCGCGCGCCCACCGCGATCGGCAGCGCGCCGCTGCGGAGCTGCTCCCACTGGGCGAGGCGCTCGCTCGCGCGGAGCCCGCTGTGGAGCACGGCCACTCGGTCGGCGAAGCGCGCGCGCAGGCGCGCCACCATCTGGTGGGTGAGCGTGATCTCGGGGACGAGCACGAGCGCGCGGCGGCCGAGTGCGAGGGCGTCGGCCACGAGGCGCAGGTAGACCTCCGTCTTGCCGCTGCCCGTGACGCCGTGCAGGAGGAAGGTCTCGGCGCGCCGCCCGGCGAGCGCGGCGCCGATCGTCGCATAGGCGTGCTGCTGCTCCGCCGTGAGCATGGGCGGCGAGGAGCGCTCGCCGTGGGGGCTCGCGAGGGCGGCGGGGCTGGACTCGATCACGGCGAGGCCGCGCGTCCGGAGGTGGCGAAGCGCCGTGCGCCGCTTCGGGTCTCCGCCGGTGAGCTCGCCGACCTCGCGCCCGGGGCCGGCGCTGGCGGCGAGCTCGCGCAGCAGCGCAGCCTGGCGCGGGGCGCGCGCGAGCGGGCCCGCGCAGGCGGCGGCGAGATCGACGCCGAGGGCCACGTGCGCCACGTGGCGCAGCGCGGGGCGCACCGCGGGCCCGCGCTCGACCAGCGCCTGCGCGAGGAGATCGTCGCGCTCGAGCTGTCGCACGAGCTCGCCCGAGATGCCGCGCTTCGCGAGCCATGCCGCCGTGCGTGGCCCCGTTCCCAGCAGCGCCAGCGCCTGGGCGGCGACGCCGCGCAGGGCGCCGCTGCGCAGCGCCTCCTCGCCGCGCGGGCTGAGCGCGAGCCCGCGCACGGAGCGCGGCGCGGCGCCGGGCGGGAGCGCCGCGGCGATAGCGATGCCGATCGGGCAGAGGAGCGCGTGCGCCTCCTGCTCGATCGCCCGCACGAGCGGCGCCGGCAGAGCGGGCTCCGCATCGAGAACCGCTTCGAGCGGGCGCAGCTGACGCTTCGGCGCCTCACCCGCCTCGGCCAGCGCGAGGATCACGCCGGTCACGCGGCGGCTCTGGAGCTGCACGCGCACGCGGCGCCCCGGCTCGACATCCCTTGCAAACTCCGCCGGAACCGCGTAGTCGAAGAGCTGATTCTCGGGCACCGGGAGCGCCACCCGCGCGACGCGCGGAGCTTCGATGCGGAAGAGGGGCTGGTCGGCGGCGGACATGCGCAGGGCAGGATGACGGAGAATCTGGCAGCGAGGGTAGGGCGCGCGCAGCCGAGCGCCCGCGTGCGCGTCCGGACGCGCGGGAGCCGGCGCGAGCTGCGCGTGGACGGGACGCTCGCGTCGAGCTTCACGCCGGGGTGCGTGGCGACGCGGTCCGTGTGGGACGCGCTCGCGGGGGCGCTGCTCGCGCTGCCTCCGGAGCGGAGGCGCCGCGTGCTGCTGGTGGGGCTCGGCGCCGGGAGCGCCGCGCGGATCGCGCGCGCGCTCGCGCCCGAGGCCCGGATCGTCGGCGTCGAGCTCGACGCCGACGTCGTCGAGGCCGCGCGGCGCTGGTTCGAGCTCGACGCGCTCGGCATCGAGGTCGTGATCGGGGACGCGCGCGACTACCTGGCCGCGCGGGGTCCCAGGTTCGACGCGATCCTCGAGGACGTCTTCATCGGGGTCGAGGCCGAGCTGCGCAAGCCCGAGGGCTTCCCGCTCCCGGCGCTGGCCCACGCCCAGCGTCGCCTCGCGCCCGGGGGTGTCCTCGCGAGCAACACGATCGACGAGGGGCCGGCGGTGCGCCGCACGCTCGCGGCGCGCTTCGCGCGCGTGGTCGAGATCGGCGTCGCCGAGCACGACAACCGCATCTACGTCGCCAGCGACGCGCCGCTCTCCGCGCGCAGCCTGCGCGCCTCGCTCGCCCGTTGTCCGATCCTCTCCCCAACGCTCCCCCAGCTGCGCTTCCGGGCCGGGGACGCGGGGTGACTTTCGGGGACAGCTCCTACGTGGCGGTGACTTATGGGGACACTCCTGCGCGCAGGAGTGTCCCCATAAGTCGACCGCCAAGTAGGAGCGTCCCCGAAAGTCACTTCTCCGCGAGGAAGTGGAGGACGGCGTTGTTCAGCTGCTCGGCGGCCTCGGCCATGATGAGGTGGGCGCCGTAGAGGGTGGCGAGGCGCGCGTGCGGGAGCTCGTCGGCGATCTCGCGGTGGAGGCGCGCGGGGGTGAGCTGGTCGTTGCGGCCGCACAGCACGAGCGTGCGGTGCTGGACCTCGCGCAGGCGGTCGAGGACGTCGTGGCCGAGGGCGGCGTCGCACTGGCGCTGCAACGAGATCCGGGCTCACCGGGAGCCCCTCGCCCGGGAAGCTCGCCGACATCGCCTCGATGAGATCGCCCTGCTCGAGCGTCTCGTCCTGGAGCGTCCAGAGCAGGCGCTCGAGCTTGAAGACGCGCGGCCCCACGTCGAGGCGCGCCATCTCGCGCCACTTCTCGACCAGCATGCGCCGCTTCGCGTCCGGCCGCGCGTAGGTGCCCACCAGGATCATGCGCTCGAGGCGCGCGGGATGGCGCAGGCGAACTGCTGCGCCGTCATCCCGCCCAGGAAGGCGCCCAGCACGTGCGCCTTGGGAATGCGCAGCGCGTCGAGCAGGGCCGCGAGGTCGTCGGCGAGGTCTCCGGTCGTGAACGGACCGCCCGGATCCTCGCTCTCGCCCACGCCGCGGTAGTCGTAGATCAGCACGCGGTGGTGCGGCGCGAAGTCGGGCACCTGGAGCGCGAGCCAACCCTTGCACGAGCCGCCCATCCCCGTGATGAGCACGATGGGCGTTCCGGACGCCTTCCCGTGAGACTCGTAGTAGACCTTGCGGCCAGCGACGGAGAGGAGGGGCATGGCCCCATCCTACTCCCGCGCGCTCGGGAACGGAAACCCGGGCGAGCCCGCTAGCGGCCGAGCTTCTTCAGATCGGAGAGCACCAGCTTGGCCACGGCCTTCAGCGTCTCGAACACGCCGCTCCCGTTCTGGGCCGAGGCCTCGAAGTCCGGTGTGCCCAGCGGGTTCAGCGCGCGGCGCATCTCGTCCAGCGGCGCGGCGTTCGGGAGGTCGCGCTTGTTGTACTGGATCACGAACGGGATCTTGTCGAGCTCGTAGCCCTGCTCCTTCAGGTTGATGCGCAGGTTGTCCATGCTCTCGAGGTTGGCTTCCATGCGCTCGATCTGGCAGTCGGCGACGAACACCACGCCGTCGACGCCCTTCAGGATCAGCTTGCGGCTGGCGTCGTAGAACACCTGGCCCGGCACCGTGTAGAGGTGGAAGCGCGTCTTGAAGCCGCGGATCTCGCCGAGCGCGAGCGGCAGGAAGTCGAAGAACAGCGTGCGCTCGGTCTCGGTGGCGAGCGAGATCATCTTCCCCTTCGGGTCGGGGTTGGTCTTGTTGTAGATGTACTGCAGGTTGGTCGTCTTCCCGCACAGGCCGGGACCGTAGTAGACGATCTTGCAGTTGATCTCGCGCGACGAGTAATTGATGAACGACATTAAGTCCCGCGGCTAGTCGGAAAACAGGTTGTCGATGTCGTCGTCGGTGATCTCGGCGAACGGGGAGGAGCCGCTCTGGGCGTCCGCCTCGGCCTTCTTGGCGAGATCCTCGAAGATCTTGTTGAGGTCGGCGCCGGCCTTCTTCACGCGCAGCCGCACCAGGCCGAGCGAGCTGCGCTCGTCGAAGATCACCACGAGGATCCAGCGCTTGGCGACCATCGTGATGTGCAGGTTGTCCTTCATGCCCTGATGGAAGTGCACGGGGAAGTCCTGCTCGCCGATGATCTTCGCGAGCCCGCCGGTCGCGGCGATCGAGCCCGCCGTCAGCGACGCGAGGCTCGTGGTGTCGATGCCGCGCACCTCGCCCGCCTCGGCGATCAGCTGGCCGTTGCGGTCCACGACGAACACGCCCTTGGCGTTGGCTTCCCGAACGAGGCGCCCGATGACCACGAGGATCTTCTTGTGATCCTCGTCGTACATCACCATCTGCGTATCCATCATGGACTCACCCGCTGGCCGCTCGCGTCGGCAAGAGCGAAGCTAACTACCCGGGATCCCGAGCATCCAGCGCAGGCTAGCGCCTTCCGCGGGGCTCCGGAAACCCGACCGCGGAGTCGATCGGCGCGACTCGCCCGCGCCTTTAGGTTCAATCGAACGCCCTCCGGTTGGCGAGGGAGCGTCCCACCGTCACGTGGTCGGCGTACTCGAGGTCGCCGCCGAGCGGCATCCCGTAGGCGATGCGCGTGACCTTCACGCCCGAGCCGCCGAGGCGCTCGGCGAGCCAGTGCGCGGTTGCGTCGCCCTCCGCGTTCGGGTTGGTCGCGAGGATCACCTCGCGCACGCCGCCCGCCCGCACGCGCGCCTCGAGCTCGGCCCCGTGCAGCGCCTCGGGGCCGATGCCATCGAGGGGCGCGAGCGCGCCGCCGAGCACGTGATAGCGGCCGCCGAAGCCGCCGCTGCGCTCGACGGCGGCGCGGTCGGCGGGCTCCTCCACCACGCACACCAGGCCCGGGTCGCGCTTGGGGTCCCGGCAGATCGCGCACGGCGAGACGTCGGTCAGGTCGAAGCAGATCTCGCACAAGACGATCTCGCGCTTCACGCGCGCGATCGCGTCGGCCAGCTCGGTCCCCACGCTCTCGGGCGCCGAGAGCAGGAAGAAGGCGAGCCGCGTGGCGGACTTCTCGCCGATGCCGGGCAGGCGGCGCAGGGCCGCGACCAGCCGCTCGATCGGCGCCGGCGTCCGCACTAGCGGGGGCCGCCCACGCCGATGGGCAGGCCCGAGGCGCGCTGCATCTCCTCCTGCACCATGTGCTGCGGCCTTGGCGATCGCCGCGTTCACGGCCGCCGCGCACAGGTCCTGGAGCATGGCGCGGTCGTTCTCGCGCAGGAGCTCGGGGTCGATGCGCACCTCGCGCACGCGCAGGTCGCCGCTCATCACGACGCTCACCATTCCCCCGCCTGCGGCCGCCTCGATGGTGCGCCGCGCCAGCTCCTGCTGGAGCGAGGTCAGCTTGCCTTGCAGCTCCTGGGCCTTGGCCAGGAGCTCGCGCACGTCCGGCTCGTTCACCGCCGCTCTCCGAGCGGGCGGATCTCCAGGATCTCGCCCCCCAGGATCTCGAGCGCCTGATTCAGGGCGGGATGCGCGAGGGCCTCCTGGCGCCGGCGGCGCGCCAGCTCGGAGGCGGCGTCCGCCTCGCCGCGCGCCAGGCCCGCCGCCGCGGCCGACTCGGTGCAGAGCTCCACCTTGAGGGGCCGTCCGAAGAACCGCGCGCACACGCTCTCGAGGTCGCCGCGCCGGGTCTCGAGGCGGCGCGCCGCGATCGCCGAGGGGAGCTCGATGCGGAGCGCGAGGTCGCTGCGCTCGAGCAGCCGCCCGCCTTCCAGGGCGGCGAAGAGCCCGCGGTTCTCCTGCTGCGCGAAGGCGCGCAGGCGATCGAAGACCGTCGCGAGCGGCGCCGGCGCCGACGTGCGGGGCGCGCTCTCGGCCTCCGCGTAGGCCTCCGGCGGCGCCTCCTGGGGCGGAGGCGGCTCCTCCTCCCGCGCCGCCTTGGCCTCGTCCGGGGCGCTGGGCGGGGCGGGCGCGCTCGCCGCCGACGCAGGAGCAGCCGCGGGTGCAGGCGCTGGCGCACGAGCCTGCGCGGCCCGCGCCGAGCCGCTCTCGCGCGAAGGCGCCGGGCGCGGGCTCTCCTTGCGCGGGGGACTTGCGCTGCCGGTTCCGGGCGCCTCCTCGCCCCGCAGCCGCTTCTCGAGCGCGTCGATGCGGCCGAGCAGCGCCTCCACCTCGTCGCCCGAAGGCAGCGCGGCGAGCCGCACGAGCGCGACCTCGAGCACCGCGAACGCGTCCGGCGCCCAGGCCAGGTCCTCCTGCTCCTTGAGCAAGGCGCGGAACATGCGGCGAAGGCGCGCCTCTTCGCCGCGCAGGGCGAGCTCGCGCAGCGCCGCGAGATCGGCCTCGCCCGCCTCGACCAGGCCCGGCTCGCTCGGCGCTACGCGCAGCACGACCAGATCGCGCAGCGTGCCCAGCAGCTCGGCGCCGAGCCGCTTCGCGTCGATCCCGCGGTCCCAGGCGCGCCGGCACGCCGCGAGCGCGGCCGGCGCGTCGCCGTCGAGGCAGGCCGTCGCGATCGCGAGCAGGAGCTTGCGGTCGACGAGGTCGAGCACCTCCGCGACCTGGGCGTCCTCGACCTTCCCGTCGCCGAACGCGAGGAGCTGGTCGAGCAGCGTCTGGGAGTCGCGCAGCGAGCCCTCGCCCGCGCGCGCGATGGCGGCGAGGCTCACGTCCGAGATCGCGATCCCCTCGGCCGCGGCGATCTTGCGCAGGTTCGCCGTCACCTCGCTCGTCGCGATCCGGCGCAGGTCGTGGCGCTGGCAGCGCGAGAGCACCGTGAACGGAATCTTCTCCGGGTTCGTGGTGCAGAAGATGAAGAGGCTGCGCGGCGGCGGCTCCTCGAGTGTCTTCAGCAGCGCGTTGAAGGCGGGCGTCGAGAGCATGTGCACCTCGTCCACCACGTAGACGCGATGCTTGCCCGGCGAGGGCGCGTAGCGGATCGACTCGATGATCTCGCGCACGTCGTCCACGCCCGTGCGGCTCGCGGCGTCGATCTCCTGCACGTCGGTCGAGCGCCCGCCCTGGATCGCGAGGCACTCCGGGTCGTCGGGGTCGAAGCGATCGCTCGGGCCGCCGGTGCAGTTGAGCCCGCAGGCGAAGATGCGCGCGAGCGTGGTCTTCCCCGTGCCGCGCGGCCCCGTGAAGAGGAGCGCGTGGGGGATGCGGCCGCTGCGGAGCGCGTTGCGCAGGGCCGTCGTGACGTGCGCCTGCCCCGTCACCTCGTCGAAGGTGCGCGGCCGCCATTTCCTCGCCAGCACCTGGTGGGCCACGTCGCGCCTCCGACCCGCCCGCGTGGGCGCCCCGCGGACTCGACAGCAGGAAGACAGGACCGCAGGGCACCCGACCACCGCCGGATCACCGCTACCGCTGCTTCCTTCCGGACCTGACGGGGTTCACGAGTCACCGGCCCGGCCGGACCCTGCGGTCGTGTCTCCCCGCTGTCGAAGGGCGCAGCGTAGCAGCGGGGGGCTCCGTTGAAATGCGGCCCGCCGCCGCGCACGCTCGCGCGCCCATGGCGGCTTCTCGCCCGAAGCGCTCCGTCGCAGATGCGATGCTCGAAGTCGAACGGCGTCTCTCGCACGCGCTCGCCGCGCTTCGCTTCGGCCCGCCGGTGACGCACGTCTACGACCCGCTGGTCTACGCGGCGCTCCCCCACGCCGCCTTCGTGCGCCGCTACGCGCGGAGCCCCGTGCGGGTCGTCTACCTCGGCATGAATCCCGGCCCCTTCGGCATGGCGCAGACCGGGGTGCCCTTCGGCGAGGTGAAGGCCGTGCGCGACTGGCTCGGAATCGAAGGGCCCGTGGGCGCGCCGCCGCGGCCCCATCCCAAGCGCCCGGTCGAGGGCTTCGCGTGCGCGCGCAGCGAGGTGAGCGGCGCGCGCCTCTGGGGCGAGATCGCGCGCGTCCACCAGGAGCCCCGGCACTTCTTCCGAAGCGCCTTCGTGTTGAACTACTGCCCGCTGCTCTTTCTCGAGGCGAGCGGCCGCAACCGCACGCCCGACCAGCTCCCGGCGGCCGAGCGCGCGCCCCTCCTCGCGCTCTGTGACGCCGCGCTCGCAGAGCTGGTCGCGCTTCTGCGGCCGCGCTGGGTGATCGGGATCGGCAGCTTCGCGGCCGAGCGCGGGCGTGTCGCGCTCGCCGGGAAACGCGTGCGCATCGCCCAAATCCTCCATCCCAGCCCCGCGAGCCCGGCTGCCAACCGGGGCTGGGCCAAACAGGTGGCCGCGGAGCTCGGTGCGCTCGGGCTCACTCTCTAGAAGGGGCTCGCAGGGCCCGAACCGGCCACCCGCGGGCGCTAGTCTCGCCCCCAGGTTGGCCAACACGCTGAAAGGCCTCGCACGCAGGGTTGCCCGAGGGGCCGCCACGGCCGCTGGCTGGGTGCCGCTATCGCTCCGCGGTCTCCTCCTCGTGGGACTCGGCGCCGTGGTCCTCTGGTATTACGGGCTCCTCGAGCTCGATATCCTGCTCCTGGTCGCTGCCGTGGCCGCGCTCGCCGTCCTCGCGGTCGCCGCGCTCACCACGCTCGTGAGCGCGCTCGCCCTGCGCCGGCGCCTGCGGCGCGCTCGCCTGGGCCCCCTCCCCGAGCGGATCGAGACCGACGTCTGGCTCCGCACCGGCTTTGCGCTGCCGGACTGGCCGATCCCCTGGCTCGAGATCTCGCTTCGCTGGGAGGAACCAGCGGACGTCGCCTGCCGTCTCCTTCCGGGCGTCGAGGGCGGCATCCTCCTGGAGGAGGTCCGCGCCGACCGGCGCGCCTTCGTCGAGGGAGTCACGCGGGTGATCGAGCTGCGCGACGTATTCGGGCTCACGCGCGTTCGCCTGCGCGATCGCCGGACCGTGCGCTCCTGCATCCTCCCGAACCCCGGCCGGCTGAGCGAGCCGGAGGTCGTGGCGACCCGGGCCGGAGGCGATGGATTCCCGCACCCCGCCGGCGAGCCGGAGGGGGACCGCGCTGAAATTCGCCGCTACGCGCCGGGGGACTCCGCTCGCGACGTCCTCTGGAAGACCTTCGCGCGCACGGGGCTTCTCATGGTTCGGCGCCCCGAGCGCGCGGTCGAGCCGGCGCGGCAGGTCTCGGCCTACCTCGTGGCCGACCGCGACGACGAGGCGAGCGCCGCGGCTGCGCGCGTGGCGCTCGAGTCCGGTGCTCTCGGGCGAAGGCTGGCGCTTCGGCGCGGATGGCGCGCCCGAGCCCGCCCGCGCCGTTCCCGAGGCGCTGCGGGCGGTAGCGAGGTCGGGAAGCGCACGCGGTCCGACCCGCCTCGGGAGCTTCCTCGAGGGCGCCGCGCGCGGAGACCCGTGCGTCGTGTTCGTGCCGGCCCACGACGGACCCTGGCGCGCCGAGGCCGCCCGGCAGGCCGAGCGCCACGGCTCCCGGCTCGCCTTCGTGCTCGGCACCGACGGCATCGCGCGCGACGAGCGCCGCAGCATCTTGGAGCGGCTCCTGCTCGCCCCGACGGAGAGTGCGGCGAGCGACGAGGCCGAGATCCGCGCGCTGGCCGCGAGGCTCGGTGCGCACGGCGCCCTCGTGCGCGTCCTCGACCGGCCGAGCGGCCGCCAGCTCACCGTGCAGGGCGGGGCGCTCGCGTGAGGGGCCTGGGTCTCACCGCGTGGCTCCGGGCGCTCGCGCTCGCGCTGGCGGCGAGCGCGCTCGCCTACAGCTTCGCGGCTCGGTCCGGCGTCGTGGCCGCAGCGCTCGCCGGCTTCTCGGGCGCTCTCGCCGGCGAGCTCGCGAGCCGCGCTCGGGTGCGCGGCCACCCGCTGCGCCTGCGCGGCGCCCTCCTCCTGGCCGTCGCGGCCGGCGGCGGGCTAGCGCTCTTGGCACATCTCTTTGCGGGCAGCACGACCTTCGGCGAGCTCCTGGGGACGCCCGCTGCGTTGGCGAGTCTCGACGCGCTGCGCGCCCTCGCGTGGATCGGAGCGCCCGTCTTCGCGCTCCGCTTCTGCGCCTCGCGCGCGCCGCTCGCGGGCCTCCTCGAGCTCTGCGCCGCGACCGCTGCGCTCACGGTGAGCTTCGCCCCGCACCGCGCGGGCATGGTGCATCGACCCTTCGCGATCGGAGACTTCGCCTGGGAGCGCGGCATCGACCCGGCGGCCTTCTACCTCGCGATCGGCGCCGTGGGCGTGCTCGTGCTGGCGACGCTCCTGGTGCGCGAGCAGCGCTCGCGCCGGCTTCCGCTCCACGCGCTCCTCCTGCTCCTCCTCGCCGGGGGGGTGTTCGCGACGCTGCGCGTGACCGGCCTGCCGATGGCGCGGCCGCCCGCCGGACCTCGGCCGAAGGGAAGCCCGACCCGAGCAAGGGCAAGCCCGACCGCAGCGGCGCGCGCGGCCTCGAGTTCAGCGACGACTACTCGAAGGAGGGCGCCGAGACGCCCGTGGCGGTCGTCGTCCTCCACGACGACTACACGCCGCCGAGCGAGGTCTACTACTTCCGCGAGACGGCCTTCTCGGAGTTCAACGGCCAGCGCCTGGTGGAGACGCAGCGCGACGACGTGGACCGCGACATCCCGCGCGAGTTCCCGAACGCGCCGCTCCCGGTGCCCGAAGCGCCTCCGCTCGAGCAGGGCCGGCGCCCGCTCCGCACGTCGGTGGGCCTGCTCACCGACCACGCGCGCCCCTTCGCGCTCGACGCGCCCGTGCGCTTCGAGCCCACGAAGACGCGCGACTCGTTCCGCTTCCAGCGCAGCTACGAGGTGCTCTCGAACGTGCCCACGCTCTCGCTCGAGGAGATGTTGGGCCACGCCGCCGGCGCGACGGGCTGGTCCGACGCGCGCTGGCGCGAGTACACCGAGGCGCCCGAGGACCCGCGCTACGCCGCCCTCGCCGACCAGATGCTCGAGCGCCTGCGCCCCGAGTACCGCGCCGACCCGCTCGCGCGCGCGCTCATCGTGAAGGAGACGCTCGAGGAGACCGGCACCTACTCGCTGAAGAGCAAGCACGCGGAGGCGGCCGACCCGACCGCGGACTTCCTGTTCGGCGATCGCGTCGGCTACTGCGTCCACTTCGCCCACGCCGCCGCTTATCTATTGCGCACGCTCGGCGTGCCGGCGCGCGTCGCGGCCGGCTATGCCGCGCCGTCGCGCGATCGCGGCGACGGCTCGGCGCTCTTGCTGCGCGCCGGGAACGCCCACGCCTGGCCCGAGATCTATCTCGACGGGGTCGGCTGGACGGTGGTCGACATCGCACCGCGGCGCGTCCTCGACGGCGGGCTCTCGCCCGCTGATCTCGCGCTCCAGCGCATGCTCGGCGAGATGCTGCGCGATCAGCTCGGCGAGGCGGGCAGCGAGCCGCCCATCGCCGCCACCGCGCGCGCCCGCGAGCTGGCGCGGAGCCTCGCCTGGGGCGCCGTAGCGGCCTTGGCGCTGTGCCTCGCGATCAAGCTCTGGCGGCGCGCGGCGCCGCGCTTTGCCCGCGGCGCGCTCCCGCGCGTGGCCTATCGCGCCGAGCTCGATCGCCTCGCCGAGCGCGGCTTCCGGCGCCGGCGCGGCGAGACGCGCGAGCGCTTCGCCGCGCGGCTCGGCGCTCACGGCGGCGCCTTCCGCGAGCTCACGCTCGAGCACCTGCGCGCCGCGCTCGGCCCGGGCGCGCGCCGCGACCCCCCGGCGCTGCGCACGCTCGCTGCGAGCGCGCGCCGCGAGCTGCGCGGCTTCGCGCCCTGGTGGCGCCGCGCAGTCGGCGCGCTCGATCCCGTCTCCTGGCTGCTCGTTCGATAGCAAGCGGCGCGAAGCGCCGCGCGCAGCGAGGCCACGCGAGGCCACGCCTCGCGTGAGCCGAGCGGAGTCTAAATGCTGGAATCTGGATACCCTCCGATCATGTCGCTTCCTTCGCTCGCAGAGCCCCTCGAAGCTCCCTCGCTGGACATCGCCGCGCACGTCCAGGAACGTCTGCGGGCGCGCCTGCGCGCCCAGGTGATCGGCCGCGACGAGGTGATCGAGCTCGTGATCGTGGCGCTGCTCGCCGACGGCCACGTGCTGCTCGAGGACTACCCGGGCTCGGGCAAGACGACGCTCGCGAAGGCGCTCGGCGACTGCGATCGATCGACGACGGCCCGCACGACGAGCATCGCCACCTTCCGCCGCATCCAGTTCACGCCCGATCTGCTGCCCTCGGACGTCACCGGCGTCACGGTCTTCGACGCCGACGCAGCCGCTTCCACTTCCGACCCGGGCCGATCTTCGCGCACGTCGTGCTCGCCGACGAGATCAACCGCACCTCGCCCAAGGTGCAGTCGGCGCATGCTCGAGGCGATGGCCGAGAAGCAGGTGACGGTCGACAACGTCACGCACCCGCTCGACGAGCTGTTCTTCGTGATCGCGACCCAGAACCCGCTCGACCTCGCCGGCACCTATCCGCTGCCGGTCGCCGCAGCTCGACCGCTTCCTGTTCAAGATCCGCATGGAGCACATCGAGCGCGAGGCCGAGCTCGAGGTGCTGCGCGACGCGCCGCGAGCGCCGGGACGTGGAGCGCGCCGATCTGCCGCCGGTGCGCGCGCAGCGAGCTCGCTCGCGGCGCGGCGCGCGATCGACGCGGGCGTGCACGTGCACGAGGCGATCCACGAGTGCCTGGTCGACGTCTCGCGCGCGCTGCGCGCCGACGAGCGCGTGCGCGCAGGGCAACTCGACGCGCACCCTCGTGCTGGCTGCTGCCGGCGCTCCAGGCGCGGCGCACGCTGCGCGGCCGCGACTTCGTCTCCTCCGAGGACGTCGAGACGCTGCTCCCCGTCGTGCTGGCGCACCGCATCGAGGCGGCGCTCGGCGCCACCGAGGCGAACGAGGTGGTGCGCGAGTGCATGACGCCTGCGCTCGAGGTGCTCGCGCGCCGCACGCTCGCACGATGAGCCGGCGCGTCGCCGCGGCGGCGCTCGGCCTGCTCGTCTGGGCGGCGCCTGCGCTCGGCGACGAGCGAGCGGAGCGCGATCTCTCCGGCGACCCCGGCTTCAGCGGAATCTCGCCGGCCGAGCTGCGCGCGCTCGAGGCCTATGCCGCGCTGCGCGGCGGCCACCCGATCCGCGCCCGCGAGCTCGCCCAGGAGCTCTTGCGCGACGACCCCGAGTCCGTCGAGGGCCACGTGCTCCTCGGGAGCGTGCTCTACGAGGCGGAGGGCGACCTCGCGCGCGCGCACCACATGCTGCTGCGCGGGAAGCAGCTCTTCGAGCAGAAGCACGGTCGGCTCTCGGGCTCCAGCGAGGTGGAGATCTGGCACGCCGAGGCGCTGCGGCTCCTCGATCAGGTCGCCAGCGAGATGGGCCGCGAGCGCGAGGCGCTGGGCTATCAGCGCGAGTGGCAAGCCCTCTACGGCGGCAGCCGGCCGGGCTGGTCGGCCTGGCTCCTGATGCGGCTCGGGCGCCTCGACGAGGCGCGCAGAGTGGCCGAGCTCTCGCTCGAGGACGCGAACGGCGTGGACTCGCGCGACTCCGCGCGCGCCGCGCTCTGTGCGATCGACGCCGAGGCCCTCGACCGCGACGCCACCTATCAGTCCTGCGTGGAGGGCGCGCGCCAGAGCAAGGCCGAGGGCGGCGAGGGCGCGGTGCCGTGGTCGAACGCCGCCGAGGCGGCCGGCATGGCGCTCCGGCTCGGCGAGGTCGAGCGGCTCCTCCTCGAGGCGACGCGCCACGATGCCGACGATTTCGTGAACCCGTGGGCGGACCTCGCGATCCTCTACACCGGACAGGGTCGGCTCAGCGAGGGGCAGTCCGCCCTCCGCGAGATGGTGAGCTGGCGTGAGGCGCAGGCCGCGAACGTGCGCGCGCAGACCTGGGCGCACAGCGACCTCGCCGCGGCGGAGTTCCTGCTCGCAGCGGGCCGCAGCGAGGACGCCGCGCGCATCACCGAGCGCGCGCTCGCGGCGCCCGACCGCCACGGCTCGAGCAACGAGGACCCGGGCCAGCGCAGCGCCGCGGCGGCGCTCCTCGACGCGGCGGTGGAGCGCACGCGCGCCCAGGAGGCGTGGGAGGCCACCTCGTGGCTCCCCTTCTGGCGCGCGCTGCCCGCCTGGTTCGCGGGCTGGTGGCACACGGCGCGAGCCTGGCTCTCGGAGCGCCGCGCGCTGGACGGCCTCTCGAACCCGCGCTTCCTGTCGAGCACCCTGCGCCCGTACCTCGCAGACCAGATCACGCTGCCCGAGTGGCTCCAGCCCGAGCTCACGCGCGTGCTCGGGCCCGGGCTCACCGCCGCGGCCCTCGCCGAGGCGCGCGCGGCCGAGACCCATCCGATCCCCTCGGCCGGCTACTTCGCGGCCTTCGACTGCGAGATCGCGCGCCTGCGCGGCGACTGGGCGGCCGTGGGCCAGGCCGCGCGCCGCGCGCTCATCAGTCTGCCCCAGAGCGAGGTGCTCCTGCGCAGCCGCGTAGCGGCCCTCCACGGAGATGCGGCGCGACGCGAGGGCGATGCTGCGCGCTCGGTGGCGGCCTACGACCTCGCGCTCCAGCGCGATCCAGGCGTCGTGCGGCGCCTCGGCCTGACTCTCCCCGTACACTTCGAGGTGTCGGGCGGCGCGCTCGCGGAGGAGGTGGCCGCGCTGCTCCGCCGCTCGCCCCGCCTCGGCGAGGCGGAGGGCGGCTTCCGGCTCCAGGTCTCCGCCGCCGGGGAGAGCGGGCGCGCCTGCCTGGTGGGCGCCTTCGGCGAGGTGATCGGCTGCGGCCGGGTCGAGCCGCGCGCCGGCGAGGACGTGCGCACCCGCGCGCGGCGCCTGGCCGAGGACTTCCACGCGGGGGTGTTCTCGGCGCGGCTCTCGCTCAGCCAGGCCGATCTGCGCTCCCTCGACGGCTCCCCGCTCGCCGCCGGCCGCAGCTCCGTCGAGCTGGCCGTCCCGGAGCTCTTTCAGCCTGGGGACGCTCCTTAAGAAGTTAAGAAACCCTGCGCAAGTTGCTTCATAGCCATTGCGCGCGTGGTTTCTTAACTTCTTAAGGAGCGTCCCCATTCAGCGTCCCCTCTGCTAAACCGCAGGCCACGCACCAAGGGGGTTCCGTGGAGCTCACCCGCCGCGAGTTCGTGATCGCAAGCGCCGCCCTCGTCCTGGCCCCGCGCGTCGCCCGCGCGGGCCTCTCGACGGACTTGGTGAGCGCGCTCGAGACGAGCCCGTTGATCTACATCACGCCGCTCAAGCGCGACGGGAGCGAGAGCCGCTGCCACGCCGAGGTCTGGTTCGCGAAGGACGGCGAGAGCGCGCTCGTCGTCACGGGCTTCGGACCGCTGGCGTGCGGTGGCGATCGGCAAGGGGCTCACGAAGGCCCGCCTCTGGGTGGGCGACCACGGAGTCTGGGGCTCGGGCGACGCCTGGAAGCAGTCGCCGACCTCGCTGGCAGACGCCACGCTCGAGACCCAGGCGAGCGCCCACGAGCACGCGCTCTCGCTGTTCGGCTCGAAGTACACGCGGGAGTGGAGCAGCTGGGGCCCGCGCTTCAAGAATGGTCTCGCCGACGGGAGCCGGGTGCTGATCCGCTACCGGCCGACCTCGGCCTGACGAGCGAGAGGGGCGCATGACGCGAGCGCGGCTCGCTCGACGCACTCGGCGTTCGGCCGCGCCCACGCGGCGCCAGACGACGCTCCCGCGCCGACGGCTCGACGCGCTCTCGGACAACGCGCTGCTCGAGCCTCCGGCTCTGCGACCTCGGCGTGAGCTGGGAGCGCAGCTGGCTCGCCGGTGTGGTGCGGCAGGTGAAGCGCGAGCTCGCCGCGCGCGACCTGCGCGTCGAGCCGCACGTCTGGGTCTCGGACGAGTGGTTCTCGCCGGACGGCGTGCCCGGCATCGCGATCCCCTTCTATCT
This sequence comes from uncultured delta proteobacterium, assembly GCA_963716275.1. Classification (GTDB taxonomy): domain Bacteria; phylum Myxococcota_A; class UBA9160; order UBA9160; family UBA6930; genus VGRF01. The sequence continues at coordinate 654,869 of CAVQTC010000002.1, forward strand.
CCTGCACCCGCGCCTCATGCGGCTCGAGCGCAAGGCAGATGCTCGCGGTGGAGGGCGGCACGCGCGAGGCGTGCCTGCGGATTCTCAGGCACGAGGCCGGCCACGCGGTGCAGCACGCCTTCGGCCTCCAGCGCGCGCAGGCCTGGCGCGAGATCTTCGGCAGCGTGACGGAGCGCTATCCGGCCTACTACCGGCCGAACCCGGCGAGCCGCCGCTTCGTGATCCATCTCCCGTACTGGTACGCGCAGAGCCACCCGGCCGAGGACTTCGCCGAGACCTTCGCGGTCTGGCTCGCGCCGGGCACGCGCTGGCGCAAGCGCTACGCCGACTGGCCGGCCCTCGCGAAGCTCGAGTACGTGAACGAGTTGATGGGCGAGCTCGCCGGCGGGCGGCCGCCCGTGCGCAGCCGCGCGCGCATCGACCCGATCGAGCGCAATGCGATGACGCTCGGCGAGTACTACGCCGCGCGGCGCGATCGCTACCGCGTCGTCTCGACGGCGATCTACGACGAGGATCTGCTGCGCCTCTTCGCCGGGCCCGAGCGCGGGCGCCGCGGCGAGAGCGCGGCGGCCTTCCTGCGCCGCCACCAGACGCGCCTGCGCCGCATGGTCGCCCGCCACACCGGCAAGCACGAGCTCGCCCTCGACGTCGTGCTCGTGGAGATGATCGCGCGCGCCCGCGAGCTCGGCCTGCGCGTGATGCGCAGCTCGCGGAGCCTGCTGGTCGAGTTCGCGATCCTGCTCGCCGCGCGCTCGGTCGAGTACGTCTACCACCGCCGCGAGTGGCACGCGCTGTGAAGCGCGCCGCCCGGAAGCTCCGCGTGCTCGCCATGATGCACCGGGACTTCCTGCCGCCCGAGAACCTGAGGCAGCTCCCGCCCGCCGAGGCCGCTCAGTTCAAGACCGAGGCGGACGTGACGCGCGCGCTGCGCGCGCTCGGCCACGAGGTCCACCTGCTCGGCGTCCACGACGAGCTCGCGCCGATCCGCCGCGCCGTCGAGGAAGACAAGCCCGACGTGGTCTTCAACCTGCTGGAGGAGTTCCAGGGCCAGGTGATCTTCGACCAGCACGTCGTCGCCTACCTGGAGCTCCTGCGCGCGCGCTACACGGGCTGCGGCCCGCGCGGCCTCGTGCTGGCGCGCGACAAGGCGCTCTCCAAGGCGATCGCCGCGCACCACCGCATCCGAGCCCCGCGCTTCGCGGTGTTCCGCATGGGCCGCAGCGTGCGCCGCCCCCGGCGGCTCGGCTTCCCGCTCATCGTGAAGTCGCTCACCGAGGAGGCCTCGCTCGGCATCTCGCGCGCTTCGCTGGTGCGCGACGACGAGCGCCTCGCCGAGCGCGTGCGCTTCATCCACGAGCGCATCGGCACCGACGCGATCGTCGAGGAGTTCGTCCCCGGGCGCGAGATCTACGTCTCGCTCATGGGCAACGACCGCGTGCGCGCCTTCCCGCCCCACGAGCTCGTGGTCGAGAAGCTCGACCCGAGCGACGACCTGATCGCCACCGACAAGCTGAAGCACAACCTGCGCTATCAGGCAGAGCGCGGCGTCGAGGTGGTGCCCGCCGAGCTCCCGCCGGACCTTCTGGCGAGGCTGCTGCGCCAGAGCAAGCGCCTCTACCGGCTCCTGCACCTCGACGGCTACGCGCGCCTCGACTGGCGGCTGCGCGAGCCCGAGGGCGAGCTCTACTTCCTCGAGGCGAACCCGAACCCCGAGATCGCGCGCGGCGAGGAGTTCGCGGATTCCGCCAAGGCGTCGGGGCTCTCCTACGAGGCGATGATCCAGCGCATCGTGAGCCTCGCGCTCGCGCGCTAGGGGCGGAGCTCGGGGACGTCCTACTTGCTCCGAGGAAGCTCCTGGTCCTCCTCCGCCGGTTGAGCAAGTTGGAACGTCCCTGAGGTCCTGCCCTTCCAAGCGTGACCAGCTCACCGGCCGGTCCCCTCGCTCGGCCGATACGCAGGGTGAGGGAGTGTCGGCGCCCCGGACGAGGGTCGGCCATGGGACAGGGCTTCGTCATCATGCAGATCGGAAACGCGGAGCTCGACCGCGTCTTCGACCGGGCCGTGGTGCCGGCCCTGGCAGCCTGCGGGCTCGCAGCCCGACGCGTCGATCGCCACAATCGCGGCGGGCTCCTGCCGGCGGAGATCGTCGAGTTCATCGACGAGTCGGAGATCCTGATCGCCGACCTCACCAACGAGCGGCCCAACTGCTACCTCGAGGTGGGCTACGCGATCGGCGTGGGCAAGCACACGAACCTCGTGCTCACGGCGCGCGAGGACCACGACCCCGAGAGCCCGCGCCATCGTTCGGGCGGACCGCGCGTGCACTTCGATCTCGCGGGCTACGACATCCTGTTCTGGTCGCCCGACCACCTCGACGCCTTCCGCTCCGAGCTCGAGAAGCGCATCCGACGCCGCCTGATGCTGCTCGCGGCTGAGCGCGCTGGCAGGCGTCGGCCCGACGTCGTATATCGAGACCAGCACGATCCCTGCGAGCTGGAGGCGCGCATGGACGACGAACGTGCGAGCGAGAACGTCCTCACGTTGAATCCCATCGTCGGCGTGAGCCGCGAGGACCTGGTCGAGGCGGCGCTCGGCCTGGCGCGCGGCGGCCTTCGTCACCCGGCGATCCTCCTTGCGCCACGCGCTCGGCTTCTGGCAGCGCGAGGTGGACGTGCTGTTCGGGGTCTCGGAGCTCGCCCCGGACCGCAAAGATGCGCGCTTCTCCGACCCTGCCTATCGGGAGCAGGGCTTCCATCGCGCCCTGCTGCAGAGCTGGATCGCGCTCGAGCAGACGCTGCGCGAGTGGGTTGACGAGCTCGGGCTCGAGTCCCTCGAGCGCGAGCGGGCGCGCTTTCTCGTCCAGGTGGCCGCCGATGCGCTCGCGCCCTCCAACTTTTTGCTCGGGAACCCGGCGGCGCTCGCCGAAAGGCTCGTGAGACGCGGGCGGAGAGCTTGCTGCGAGGGTTGCGCAACCTCCTCGCGGACCTGGTGCGCAACGGAGGCATGCCTGCGCAAGTGGACAAGGCGGCGTTCCGGGTCGGAGAGAACCTCGCGACCAGCGCCGGGAGCCGTGGTGCTTCCGCCATCCGATCCTGGAGCTCATCCAGTACCGGCCGTTGACCCCGAGCGTGGCACGAGCGGCCGGTCCTGATCGTGCCGCCGCAGATCAACAAGTACTACATCTACGACCTCTCGCCCGAGAAGAGCCTGGTGCGCTTCCTGCTCGAGCAGGGCTTCCAGGTCTTCATGGTCTCCTGGCGCAACCCCACGGCCGAGCAGCGCGACTGGGGGCTCGCGGACTACGTCGACGCCATCGACGCGGCGATCGACGCGACGTGCGCAGTGAGCGGCTTCCCGGACGTGGATGCCGTGGGCGCCTGTGCGGGCGGGATCACGCTCGCGGCCGCCGCCGGCAGCCTGGCCGCGCGGGGGCGCGGCGACCGTCTGGCCTCGCTCACGCTCATGGTGAACGTCCTCGACATCCGCCGCGAGGACTCGATCATGAGCCTCTTCGCGACCGATGACGCGATCGAGAGCGCCCGCAAGCGGTCCGCTCGCAAGGGCGTGCTGGACGGGCGGGACGCCGCGCGCGTCTTCAACTGGATGCGGCCCAACGACTTGATCTGGAGCTACGTGGTCAACAACTACCTGCTCGGCGATTCGCCGCCGGCGTTCGACGTGCTCTACTGGAACAACGACACCACGCGCCTGCCCGCCCGGCTGCACTCCGACTTCCTCGACATCTTCAAGGACAACTCCTTCACGCACCCGGGCGCGCTGCAGGTGCGCGGGGTGCCCGTGGATCTGGGCAAGCTCACCGTGCCGGTCTTCATCACCGGCGGAACCACCGATCACATCACGCCCTGGCAGGCGTGCTATCGCTCGACGCAGCTCTTCGGGGGGCCTTGCAGCTTCGTGCTGAGCACAGCCGGTCACATCCAGAGCCTCATCAACCCGCCGGGATCCTCGAAGCGCAAGTTCTTCACCAACCCGCTGATCGCTCCGGAAGCCGAGGCCTGGCGCGCGCAGGCGAGCGAGCACTCCGGCTCGTGGTGGCCGCTCTGGTCCGCGTGGCTGCGCGAGCGAAGCCGCGGCGACAAGCCGGCGCCGGCCGCGCTCGGCGGCGCGGGGCTGGCGCCGCTCTGCGATGCACCCGGCACCTACGTCCTCGAGTAGCGGAGCGTTGGGCGCGCGCGCGATCCGACGCTTCTCGTGCGACGTCGCCGGCGAGCGCCTTTGGGTGGCCGATACGGAGACCCCGGCCCCGACGGGGACGCGCGCCTTCCTCTGCTCGTGCTGAACGGGATCGGCGCCAGCACCGCGCTGCTCGAGCCGCTGCTCGGGGGGCTCGCGCGGCACCGCGTGATCGCCTTCGACCCGCCGGGATCGGCGCATCGCCGCCCCCGCGCAGGCTGCGCCGGATGGGCGGCTATGCGGCCCTGGCCCGCGACCTCCTCGACGCGCTCGGCCTCGAGCGCGTGAACGTGCTCGGCGTCTCCTGGGGAGGCGGGCTCGCGCAGCAGTTCGCCCGCCACTACCCCGCGCGCTGCGAGCGGCTCGTGCTGGCGGCGACGGCGCCGGGACTCGGGATGGTGCCGCCCAGCCCGCTCGTGCTGCTCCGCATGTCGACGCCCCTCCGCTATGCGAGCGCGGCCTACTTCCAGCGCGTGGCGGGCGCTATCTATGGGGGAGACCTTCGGCATGACCGGCGCGCGCTCGAGAAGCTGCTCCGGCGCATGGCGCCTCCGACCTGGCGCGGCTACGCGAGCCAGCTCTACGCGCTCGCGGGCTGGACGAGCCTTCCCTGGCTGCATCGCCTGCGCCTCCCCACGCTCGTCATGGCCGGCGCCGACGATCCCATCGTGCGACTCGTGAATGCGCGCCTGCTCGCCGCGCGCATTCCGGGGGCAGAGCTCGAGGTGTACGACTGCGGGCACCTGTTCCTGCTCACGCGGCGTCGAGCGGGTCGTCGAGCGCCTGGACGACTTCCTGGGGTGAGATTTCTCGCCCTCAGCGGCCGCGGGCGCGCCTCGCGAGGGCTTCGTTGAGGGCGTGGAACGAGTGCACCGTCCCGTCGTGGATCAGACGCCTCGCGATCGGAGCCAGGAGCCCCGAGAAGCGCTCGGAGTGCTCGAGGCGCGTGCCGCCGCTCGGCAGCGGCGAGAGCGCGAACCGGTGCTCTCCGCGGAAGAGGCCCGGGATCGGGAGCCGCCCTCTCCAGCGGAGCTCGCGTCCCGGGTCGGCCACCAGGACGCGCGGCTCGATCGTCCGGGCCGAGCGTCCGGGCAACGCCATGCGAAGCGAGAGCGTATTGCCTACGGCGACCGCCCCGCGCGCCTCCACGATGAACGGGTTCCACTCGTGGTACGCAGGAAGATCGACGATCACCTCCCACACGCAGGCCGGGGGCGCGTCGATCTCGATCTCGGTCGAGATCGTCCAGCCGAAGAGACCGTCGCCATTCGCCCGCGCGCTGCAGGCGAGGCAGGCGAGGAGGCCGAGTGCGAGCGCCGGTGTGCTCAGGGTGTCCCCGCTCGAGTCGGCTCCAGGCCGAAGGCGCGGGCCACCAGCTCGTACGACCGCACCCGCGCGGCAAACTCGTAACAGATGGTGACGATGCCCAGCTCGTCGGCGCCGTAGGCGCGCGCCGTCTCCTCGAGTTGGGCGCGCACGCGCTCGGGCGTCCCCACGATCGCGGGCATCGCCATGCGATCGAGGTACTCGCGCTCCGCCGGGCTGTACGTGTACGCGAGCGCCTCCTCGGGGCTCGGGACGCCGCTAGGCTCACCGCGCGCGAAGTTGAGCCGCGAGAGGCGCAAGCTGGCCGCCAGCCGATCCGCCTCGGGCTGGGTCTCCGCGCACAGCACCATCACCGCCACGTGGAGCCGCGGCGCTGAGAGCCAACGCGACGGCTGGAAGTGCTTGCGGTAGCTCGCCGCGATCGCCGGCCCTGCGCCGGAAGCGGCACCGAAGAAGTGGGCGAACGAGAAGCCGAGCCCGCGCTCGGCGGCGAGCAGTGCCGAGTCGAAGCCCGAGCCGAGCAGCCAGATCTCCGGCACCGACCCCGGCGTGGGCCCCGCATGCACGTCGCGAAACGGATGGCCGGGCGGCAGATCGTCGGCGAGAAAACCCGCGAGGTCGTCGAGCTGCTCCGGATAGTGCGCGATGTCGGGCATGGGGCCGGGATAGGCGAGGGCGGCCGCCGAGATCTGGTCGCCGCCGGGCGCGCGCCCCAGGCCGAGGTCGATGCGGCCCGGGAAGAGCGACTCGAGCAGCCGGAAGTTCTCGGCCACCTTGAAGGCGCTGTAGTGCGAGAGCATCACGCCGCCGCTCCCGACGCGAATCGCCTTCGTCCGCGCGGCGATCTGCCCGATCAGGATCTCGGGGCTCGTGCTCGCGATGCCGGGCAGGCTGTGGTGCTCGGCCACCCAGTAGCGCGCATAACCGAGCCGCTCCGCCGCCTCGGCGAGCGCGAGCGTCTCGCGCAGCGCGTCCGCGCCCGTCCCGCCTTTGCGGACGGGCGCCTGATCGACGACGCCGAGCACGAGTGTGCTCATGGGTCCCGCCGTTCACGTCCCATATGCGACGTCGATCTCGCGCGCAACGGCCGCCAGTCGCGGGTCTGCGGTCCAGAGCGCGAGGTTGCCCAGCAGCGCCGAGGCGAGCAGGTGAGCGTCGATCCAGCCGATCCCCCGCCCGTGCAGGCGCCGCTCGCGCACGAACTCCACGACTTCGGCATGGGTCGCGACAGGAGCTCGGTGCATGAGCGCGTAGTCCGCGAGGAGCTGCTCGCCGTCCTCCTCGATCTCCGATCAGGAGCTCGCCGTAGACGAAGTCGTGGCCCGACACCTCGCCCTGGCTGAGGAGCCCGTCCATCCCCGTGCAAAGGGCGCATGGTTCGCCAGGAAGCGAATCCACACGGAGGTATCGACGAGGACCATCAGGCCGCGGAGCGTTTGGACCCGGACGAGCCCTCTCGCCGCCGCCGGACTTCCGCCGCGCGAGGCTCCTTTCCGCGCAACGCTCGAAGCCGCTCGTAAGCGCCCTGCCGAACCAGCGCCTCGAGGCCGAGCCGCACGGTCTCCGTATCGGTCTTCGCACCACTCGCCGCTCTTCGCATCTCTCAACAGCCGGTCGTCGATGTGAAGGGTCTTCTTCATACCGTATCATCCTACCATATATGTATGGCATATCGAGATGCCACACGGACGGCAACGGGCCCTCAGCGAGGCCCGAATCGGCTGGCCGGGAGCGGATCGCGCCGGTAGCCTCGTCGGCCGGTCTTCGATCGATCGCGGAGAGGTGCCAGAGCCCGGTTGAATGGGCCTGACTCGAAATCAGGTGTACTCGCAAGGGTACCGGGGGTTCGAATCCCTCCCTCTCCGCCACCCAGTCTGACGTCGCGGAGACTTCCGACGCCAACTCTTGCACCGCCGGAAAGATCCCGCGTTTTCGCGGGGTCTTGCGGCTTGGCCCCAGGCGTATCGCACCGGAGACAGCTGGCTCTGGGCTCGAGCGGGGGCGCTGCCCGCATTCGTCTCTGTTGGCGGTTCGCTCGGTTCGGACGCGCTCAGGTGTAAGGAATGCGCCGCGTCCGAAGCCGGGGCGGCCAGTACGAATCCGGCGGACGACGACCGCGCGAGTTATTGGGGCAAGCGAGAATCGCCGTCAGCGGCTCGGGGTGGTCCAGGGGAAGGATCGGCACGGCGGCTCCTGCGTCGCAAGACCAGCCGTGTCATCGCTCAGTCACCGGATCGACTTGACTCGACGCGGGCGTTCCAGACCGGCTGCGGCGAACATTTGCTCGCGCTTGGCCTCCTGACTGTGGATATCTTGTGCGCGTGCACGAGCTGCTGCCGATCCTAATCCTCGTGCTCTTGATCATCGGTATCGCGACCGCGGTCGCGCAGCGCGTCGCCATCCCAGCGCCTGTCCTGCTCGCCCTCGCGGGCATGGTGTGGACGTTGATTCCGGCGGTACCGACACCCCACATCGATCCGTACTGGATCCTCGCGGTGTTCCTGCCGCCGCTGCTCTATTCGGACGCGTGGACTTCGTCCTGGGTCGACTTCCGGCGCTGGCTGCGGCCGATCCTCCAGCTCTCGATCGGGCTCGTGGGCTTCACGATCGCTGCGGTCGGGGTGGTGGCGCACTGGGCGATGCCGTCGCTGCCGTGGGCCGCCTGCTTCCTCCTCGGCGCGATCGTCTCCCCGACCGACACTGTGGCGGTCCAGTCGGTGCTCGACCGCCTCCGCATGCCGCGCCGCACGACGGCCATCCTCGGCGGCGAAGGCCTCGTCAACGACGCGACCGCCCTGCTAGGCGTTGGGCTCGCGACGGCTGTAGTGCAGACCGGCGTGTTCGAGTCCGGATCGATCGGCCTCCGATTCGCGCAAATCGTCGGCCTGGGCATCGCCGTCGGCGTCGGGGTCGGTTTCGCGGCAGCGCACGTCAACCGGATTGCCCGCGGCACGCAAGTGTTGTTCGCCTTCTCGCTGCTCGCCCCGTACTTCGCGTACTTCCTGGCGGAGAGGGTCGGTGCGTCGGGAGTCCTCGCTGTGGTGATTGCCGGCTTCGTTGCGTCCTGGCGCGTGCACTACATCGCGCCGGAAAGCCGCGTCGATCTCTACTCGTCGTGGGAACAGCTCGAGTTCCTCCTGAACGCGCTGCTATTCCTCTATGTCGGCCTCGAGACGCTGCCGCGCCTCCGGGAGGCGATCGACACCGTGCCGGGAATGGTCGCGATCTCGCTTGCGATCAGCGCGGCCGTCGTGCTCGCGAGAATCCTCTGGATGTATCCGTTTGCCTACTTGCCGCTCTGGATGTCGGCCCGACTCCGGCGACTCGAGGGAGGCTACCCCGAGCTCCGCTCGGTGACGGTTGGCGCCTGGTGCGGTGCGCGCGGGGCGATCTCGCTCGCGGCCGCGCTCTCGCTGCCGGTCGCCCTGCGCGACAGCACGCCGTTCCCGGGTCGCGACGAGATCATCGCATGCACACTCGTCGTCATCGTCGTGACCCTGATCGGACAGGGAGCCTCCCTGCTCCCGCTCGTGCGCCGCCTCGGGTTCTCCGACGCGCAGCTGACCGACGCCGAAGTGCTACGGGCGCGCGAGGTGATGCTCGCCGCCGGCATCGCGCGCCTCGATGAGTTCTGCTCGGAGCAGAGCTGCCCGATCGCCGTCTACCGGCTGCGCGAAGCGATGGCGGACGAGCTCGCCGCACTGCGCGAGGAGGACCAGGCCGAGCGGGCGCGGGCAAGCGAGCGCATGCAAGTCGACGGCGAGGTGCGGCGCGCGGTGCATCGCGCGCAGACCGAGGCGCTGCTGGCGCTCCGCGACCAGGGCGCCGTGAACGACAGCATCCACCAGGAGCTGCAGATCGGCTCGACCGCGCGAGCGCCGATGTCCCGCAAGCGGGGCGCCTGCTCCATGATCCCGATCCTCGACGGGCGGAGTCGGCGCCCCAACTGGCTCGGCTTCAGTAATCCCAGACGGCCGGGACAAAACGAAAGACGTCGCCGGCGACAGCCACCCGTCCGACGGACGGGAACGGCAGGTGAGCGGCCACCAGCGGTTCGCCTGTCTCCGCCAACTCCCGCAAGAGATTGATCCGCACACGGACCGCCTCCTCGGGGTCGTGGTCGAATGCGTTGTGCCAGTCGGGTGATCGAAGTGATTCGGGAACATGGCATCACCGAGGAACGTCAGCCGGTCGCCGCCGGACGCCAGGCGGACCACGCTTGCCCGAGGGTATGACCGCCGGTGCGACAACGGTCACCCCCGGCGCTACCTCGTACTCGTTCTCGACGGTGCAGCTGCCGTGGTCAGGTCGACGAACCGCTCTTCGGCCGATCGAAGCACGTCCGGAAACCCGCCAACGTGTTGCGCGAGAAATCGGGCGCCGTCAGAATTTGGCCTCGGCGGCCGCCAGGTGGATCGGCACGTCCGGACGCAGCCGGCCCCGGAGCCCTTCGGCGAGCAGCCCGCCAACGTGGTCCACGTGCAGGTGGGCAAGCACGACGTCAGTCACGGAGGCGGGATCGATGCCGGCGGCGTCGAGTCGCTTGGCCAACTGCCCGACCCCCGGGAAATCCGGGAACTCCGACCCAGCCCCAGAAGTCGATGAGTACGGTCCGGCCGCCGCGACGCACCACGACCACGTTTAGCGGCCACTTGTACACGTCCGGCGGCTGGAGCCTGTCGGCGAGCCAGGCCGACAGCTCGGCCGGTTTGGCATTGGTGGCCAACGTCTCGGCCGCCAGCGGAAACACCCCATCGCTGATGACCAGCACGTCAATTTCGCCGACCCGCAGCGCGTAGCGCGACGGAACCAACTCACTGGGCCCCGGTCTCGTGTTCGTTTCGCTGCTGACCGCGGGTGATCGATCGTAGATCATTGCGTTCTCCTTTCGAGAGCGAATCGTCCAGAAGGACGAAGCGTTGTTTCGTGACGGAGGTGCGCACTGCAACGCACCGCAAAACTGGCCGAGGAGTTGTCCTCGGATGAACGCGAGGAGGTCGGTGTTGACCACGTCCGCGCGAGTCGTGCACATGCCGTGAGGGAACTTCGGTAGACCTGGAGCGTGCCGTTTCGAAGCAGCTTCGCGGAGAGCAGGGCAGAATCGGCAATCGGCACGATCTGGTCGTCGTCGCCGGCATCACGAGCGTCGGCACCGATGATCCGGAGATCCTCGGTGAAGTCCGTCTCCGGAGGCCTGATCTCGTCAGCAGGCGCCTTGGCGCGGCCATCCCTGTCGCCACCAGTTCCGGATGACGGCCTGCGACACGCGCGCCCCCGCGCGGTTGAAGCTGTAAAAGGGGCCGCTGCGATCTCCAGGTAGAACTCGGCTCGGTTGGCTGCGAGCTGACGGCGAAAACCGTCGAAGACCTCGATCGGAAGGCCGCCAGGATTCGCGGGTGTCTTCACCATGATCGGGGGCACGGCTCCGATCAGCATCGAGCTTCGCCACTCGACCCTGGGGCTGGCCGTGCCGAGCGACGTAACGAGTCGCTTCGCCGCCTCCCGTCGAGTGGCCGACGTGGATGGCGCCCCGGAGGTCGAGATGCTCAACCACGGCCGCGACGTCTGCCGCGTAGTGGTCCACGTCGTGGCCGTCGCTCATGGCTCGAGCGGCCAGCCCTCGTCGGTCGGGCGACCACGCGATAGCCCTGGCTCACGAAGTAGAGCAGCGAGCGTCCCAGTCGTCGGCGCTGAGAGGCCAGCCGTGGTGGAAGACGATGGGCTGCGCGCTCTTCGATCCCCAGTCCTTGTAGTAGATCTCCACGCCATCTCGAGTCTCGACGGTTGCGATATTGAATCTCCCTTACCTTGGTTTCGGTTCGTTGTCGCTGCCATGCAGTGCAACCGCCGTGCCATTCGCGCGGTTGGCGTACAGGACCTGGCCGTTCGCATCGATCATGACGACGTAGTGCGGGACGAAGTCCGCGACCATTCGAATCTGGCGCTCGTCCTCGCGGACTTGCTCCTGCGTACGCTTGAGTACCTCGATGTCAGTGCGCGTGGCGAACCACCGAACGACGCGGCCCTGCGCATCGCGCAGGGGGTTGAAGCGCATCTGGAACCAGCGGTGAGCCCCGTACCGACCCAAGAGCCGCGTCTCGACCTCGCCTGGGCGGCCGAGGAGCAGCATGCGACCGGTCTCCTCGGCAAACCGAGGCAGGTCGTCGGGGTGAATGAGCGCGCGCTCACGATCAGCGAGGTCATGGGAGAAGAGCAACGTGGTCAGCGCCTCGCCGAGGTAGTCGACGAGCGCCTTGTTGGCGTACTCGACGCGAAACTCGGAGTCGAGCACGAAGATTCTGATGGGGCACCAGATCGAGAAGCGCATCGAGCTCCTCGTTGCGAGCGTCCCGGCTGCACACAGGGCAGCGCATGGGACAATCGTAGGTCGCGACCGCCCTCGGCGCCTTGGTGTCCGGCCGGTGGAGCCGCGCTCACGAACTCGTCACGGAAGCCAAAGTGCGGGTGACGCAAGGCGGATCACCGGAGTTGGCCAGGTCCTGGAGCTCGATCGAGAGGAGATCGCGGTCCCAGCGGGCAAGCTCGGCCAGCTTGTCGGCGGTCACGCAGGCGCGGACCTCAGCCTCGCTAAGGTGCTCGAGCTGGATTGCGGGGATCGTCGAGGCGCGCGGGTTCGGAATGAGCGGCGGCGACAGAGGGACCGGGGGCGAGGCGGTCTCGAGGACGGCGTCTTGGAGGGATTCACTTTCTGGCGCTCTCGGATTCATCCCGGTGTCGGGATTCGCGGGCGCGACCCACGAGTACCTCCCTCAGCGCTCCCTGTTTGCCCGCTTTGCTTCCCTGTTCTCCTACGCAGGAAATCTGCCCACGAGCGCCCGTCCGTCTCGTGAAGACGCGCGTCCTGTCCCGACGAAGAGCCTTCAGTGCGACGTATTCCCTGTATTTTCCGGCGAATCAGCCAATCCGGTGGCGGAGACGAGTTCGCTCGAGACTCCCTCCACCGCTACCCAGTCTGCTGTCGCAGAGACCTTCGCCGAAGACGCACCTGTCGTGAGTCTTCGACGGGGAAAAGGTTGGCAGCCTTTGCCATGCTCCCTTCCAAACGGGGAATGACCATGGACGAGATCGGCTTCGACCCCAAGGCACTGCGGGAGCGGTACCGCCTCGAACGCGACAAGCGCGTGTTCGAGAACGGGGCGGACCAGTACATCGAGATAGCCGGCGAGTACGCCCATTTCGCGGAGAACGATCCCTACGTCGAGCCAGGCCTCATCCGCGATCCGGTGAGCGACGAGATCGACATCGCGATCGTCGGAGGTGGCTTCTCCGGTCTGCTCGCGGCGGCACGCCTCAGCGAACGCGGGATCGAGTCGTTCCGCATCATCGAGGCCGGGGGCGACTTCGGCGGCACCTGGTACTGGAACCGTTATCCCGGCGCCCAGTGCGACACTGAGTCGTACATCTACCTCCCGCTGCTGGAGGAGCTCGGCTACATGCCGAAGGAGAAGTACTCCTATGTCAACGAGATCTTCGAGCACTCCCAGCGCATCGGCCGGCGCTACGACTTCTACTCGAGGACGTTCTTCCAGACCCGCGTCAGGGCGTATCGACTGGGACGACGCTACGTCCCGCTGGCAAATCCGCACCAACCGCAAGGACGACATCAGGGCCCGCTTCGTGATCATGGCGCTGGGCTCCACGACGCGCGCCAAGCTGCCCGGCATCCCCGGCCTCGAGTCGTTCCAGGGTCACTCGTTCCATACGAGCCGATGGGATTACGCCTACACGGGCGGCGACAACACCGGCGGCATGACCAAGCTCGCCGACAAGTGCGTCGCGGTGATCGGCACGGGCTGCACGGGGATCCAGGTCGTACCGCGAGTTGCTGAGTACGCGAAGCACCTCTACGTATTCCAGCGGACGCCATCGTCGGTCGGGCTGCGCCGCAACCATCCAACCGATCCCGAGTGGTTCAAGTCGCTACAGCCGGGATGGCAGAAGCGACGACGTGACAACTTCGGCGCTCAGGCCGCCGGCCAGGCCGTCGAGGTCGATCTGGTCGACGACTCGTGGACCGAGATCTTCCGCGCGGTCAGCTCGCCGAAGGGGGAGAACCGTCCCCGGACGAAGGAGGAACGTGACCGGGTCGTCGAGCTGGCGGACATGGCGCTTATGGAGAAGCTCGCCATCGCGTCGACGAGACGGTTCACGACCCGGCGACCGCTGAGGCGCTCAAACCGTTCTATCGGGTCATGTGCAAGCGGCCGACCTTCAACGACGAGTACCTCGGGTGCTTCAACCGGGGCAACGTCACGCTCGTCGACGTGAGCGAGATCACACGGCGTGGAGCGGATCACTGAGCGCGGCCTCGTCGCCAACGGCAATGAGTACGAGGTCGACCTCATCGTGTACGCGTCGGGCTTCGAGATCTCCGCCGATTTCCGCCGCCGGCTCGGGCTCGAGGTGAACGGCCGCGACGGACTGCAGCCTGTTCGACCACTGGAAGGACGGCCTCAGGACCCTTCACGGCTTCTCGCACCCGCGGCTTCCCGAACTGGTTCTACATCGGGGTGTCACAGAACGCCTTCAGCCTCAACATGACGTCGATGTTCGACGACCAGGCCAAGCACATCAGCTACATCATCGCCGAGACGATCCGACGCGGGGTGACGACTGTGGAGCCCACCGAGCAGGCGGTCGACGACTGGGTGAACGTCATTGCGAGCTTCTACGTCGGCGGGTTCGAGTTCCTCCAGTCGTGCACGCCCGGCTACTACAACAACGAGGGCGCGCCGAAGGGTGGCAGCGGCTTCCACGGCGCCTACACCCCGGGGCAGAACGCGTTCAATCGCCTGCTCGAGACGTGGAGGGCCAAGGGCGATCTCGAAGGTCTCGAGCTCACGACGCGAACTGCCTGACGCGATGTTGGCTCGCGCACGAGGAACGGCGAGACGAGTTCGCTCGAGACTCGCCCGTCCGCCACGCAGCCTAGCGGTCGCAGACTCCGGGAAGTGGCGAAAAACCCGTGTTCCTGCGGGGTCTTGGCGTCGGGCTCACTTCTTCGGTTCGGATCCGCACTTCACTCGTACGGCGCGGGCGTGGAGATCTTGACGATGCGCCGCCGGCGAGCCACGCAGGCCGATCGCGCGTACGCCTCGAAAGCGATGTACACAGGAGCGAGAGATGACGAGCCTGGACCAGCGCACGCAAGAGAGTCGGCCGATCGAACGCTACGACGTGATCGTCATCGGCGCCGGCGTCAGCGGGATGTACGCGCTGCACCACTTCCGCGCGATGGGTCTCTCGGTGCGGGTGTACGACGCTGCCAAGGATGTCGGGGGCACCTGGTGGTACAACCGCTACCCGGGCGCGCGCGTCGATGGCCCAGGCAGTCCCTTCTACTGTTACACGTTCTCCGAGGAGCTCATGCAGGAGTGGGACTGGGAAGAGACCCAGTCCGAGTGGTCCGCCGTGCTGGCCTACCTCCGGCACGTCGCCGACAAGCTCGATCTGCGCCGCGACATCCAGTTCGAGACCTGGGTGCGGGACGCTCGTTACGACGAAGCGACGCAGCATTGGACGGTGGAGACCGATGCCGGCGTTCGCGCCTCCGCTCCGTTCCTCATCTGTGCGGTCGGCGCCCTCTCGACGGCGAATACACCCGACATCCCCGGTATCCAGGACTTCGCGGGCGAGCGCTACCACACCGGCCGCTGGCCCCACGAGCCGGTCTCCTTCGCGGGCAAGCGCGTTGCCGTCATCGGAACGGGCTCCTCGGGGGTTCAGTCGATCCCCGAGATCGCCAAGTCGGCGGCGCACGTGACGGTGCTCCAGCGCACGCCGCAGTACTCGGCTCCGGCGAACTGCCGGCGCCTCACGCCCGAGGAAATGGCGGACGCTCGCGCGAACTTCGGAGAGTTCCGCGCGAGGATGCTCGCGCACCCCGGCGGCTTCCCCTTCAAAACGGATACTCGCGCAGCCCTCGAGCACACTCCCGAGCAGCGTCGCGCGCTCTACGAGGAGCTGTGGCAGCGCGGTGGCTTCCGCTTCTTCACAGACGGCTACGGCGACGTCGCCACGAGCGAGGAAGCCAACGCCACGCTGTCCGAGTTCATCCGCGACAAGATTCGCGGGATCGTGCACGACCCCGACACCGCCAGGAAGCTGATGCCCGAGTACTTCGTGATGACGAAGCGACCGATCCTCGACGACGGCTACTTCGAGGCCTTCAACCGTGACAACGTCACGCTGGTCGACCTACGCGAGGATCCGATCGAGCGCTTCACGCGGAACAGCGTGGTGACGCGATCAGGCGAGCATCCCATCGACATGCTCGTGCTGGCGACGGGGTTCGACGCGATCAGCGGCTCGATGCTGCGCCTCGACCCCCAAGGGCGCGGCGGCGTCCGCCTGAAGGAGCGCTGGCACGATCACTTCCACAACTATCTCGGAATGATGATCTCCGGCTTCCCGAACCTGTTCATGATCCACGGTCCCGGCTCGCCCGGCGTCTTGTACAACATGCCGCTCGGCGCCGAGCGCCAGATCGGTTGGATCGGAGGCTTGCTGCGGCACCTCGAGAAGAGCGGCGCAGGTGCCGTCGAGCCGACGACCGAGAGCGAGAAGGCGTGGTCGGCCGAGGTCGCCGGGATCGCGAACGCCACGCTCTTCCCCCGCACCGCGTCCTGGTGGACGGGCGCGAACATCGAGGGCAAGCCTCGCTACTTCTCCGCGTATCTGGCCGGCTCGATCTACTACCAGCGCATCGCCGATCTGGCGGCGCAGGGCTACGCAGGGTTCTCGTTCGAGCCAGCACACGCGGGCGAAAAGGTGGCTCGTAGCCCTAGGAACTGATCCGAATGAGTCAGGCGGCGAGGCGCACCGGCAGCCGCTGGATCGCGGGCACGTGTAGGAAGGGGACGCGGGTCTCGCGGCCCGCGAGCTGCATCCGCGGCAACACGGGGAGCAGCGCGCGCAGCGCGGCGCGCAGCTCCCAGCGCGCGAGGTTTGCGCCGAGGCAGAAGTGCGCGCCGTAGCCGCCGAAGGCCAGGTGTTTGTTCGGCTCGCGCGCGACGTCGAAGCGGTAGGGATCGCGGAAGACTTCCTCGTCGCGGTTCGCCGAGGGATAGAAAAGGCCGACGTCCTGGCCCGCTCGAATCGTGACGCCGCGCAGCGTGAAGTCGCCCACGGCCGTGCGCGCGAACTGCGTCACGGGTGAGGTCCAGCGCAGAATTTCCTCGGTCGCGTGCGCAACGAGCCTGGGATTCGCGCAGAGCTTGTCCCGCTCCTCGGGGTGCTGGAGCAGCGCCTGCACACCACCGCTGATCGCGTTGCGCGTGGTCTCGTTGCCCGCGGCGAGCACGAGCTGCAGGTAACCGACGAGCTGCTGCTCCGTTAGCGGCTTTCCATCAAGCGCGCCGTTCAGGATTCGCGACGTGAGATCTCGCTTGGATTTCGCGCGGCTACTTCGCTCGGCGACGAGCTTGCGCAGGTAGTCGATCATTTCCGCGCCCGCGCGGTACTGGGCCTTCGCCCGCGGCTCGTCTGGCTTCACGTAGCTCGGCTCCAGTGTTCCGAGCATCACGTTCGTCAGCACCTTCAAGTGCATCCAGTCGCCCGCGGGCAAATCCATCATGCGACCGATCGTCGCGAGCGGCAGTCTGACCGAGAAGCTCTCGACGAAGTCGATCTCCTCGCCTTTCGCGAGCTCCGCTTCGAGGTCGGCGACGAATTCGGCCGCCATGCGGTCGAGCTGGGGCTCGAGTTTGCGCAGCGAAGCGGGCGTGAAGGCACTCGCGGTGATCAGGCGCATGTTGCGGTGGCGGGGGTCGTCCATGAAGACGAGGTCCATGGGCTCATCGACGTCCCAGCCGAAGCGCTTGTTGCGGCGCCGCATCGAGCCGAACCATCGCTCGTCCTCGGCGATCGTCGCCAAGCGCAGGCGGCGGCTGTTTACAAAAATGTCCGAGCGCTTCGAGATCTCGAGAATGTCAGCGTGCTTGGTAATCGCATGGAAGGGCGCGATGCCCGGCCGCTCGTACCAGAAGACGGGCGCCTCGCGCCGCAGCAGATCCCACTCGCGCCAGGGGTAGCCGCGCTCACCGGCGTACAGCATGGCATCGGTGATGTCGAGCGTCTCGAGGCTGAGTGTTGCAGTCATGGGAGGAATCATAGTCGCAAAGCTCGCGCCGGCATCGACGCGCTTCCGCGATCCACGCTCGCCCGTGGTGGCGACCGAGTTCGTGGGCACGTCGATCTCGAGCGCAGGTGTCCCGTACGAGGCCTTCGCGGAGGCGCTGCGAGAGAATCCCCACATCCGCTACTTCGAGAGCCGCCGCCGCGGCTACGTGCGCTGCGAGGTCACGCCCGAGCGCTGGCGAACGGACTTCCGCGTGGTCGAGAGCGTGCGCGATCCCGTCTCTCCGGTCTCCACACTCGCTTCCTTCACAGTGGAGAACGGCCGCCCGCGGGTCGTCACCACGTGACGGGTGTTCCAGCGCGGGAACGTCTCCGGGTTCTCGCGCGCCGGGCGCCGCTTCCGCTTGCCGCGGGCGATCTCCGTGGCGAGCGCTTCGAGTCGGTGCTCCCAGAACCCGCGGAACCGCCCGAGCCAGGCATCGACCTCCCGCAGGGTTCGGCCGCCGAAGCAGGGCGCGCTCAGGTCGCGAGCTGCTGGATCACAGCGATCGAGAGAGCGGCTGCCACGCCGCAGAGGAGCGTCGCGTAGCTCCAGCGAAGCAAGCGGTACTTCTTGCGCCCGAGCGCGACCCCCTGACCGTAGATGTCGCGCACGATCGTCTCGTAGAAGCGCGGCAGGTCCGCGAGCAGGCGATCCATCTCGTCCAGGTATTCGTCCAGGGAGAGCGTCGCGAAGTGCATGAAGAAGAGGTGGTTGAAGGGAATCCTGCCCGGCTCGCGCTGGCCGGGCCTCGCCACGCGACTCGCGACAGGAAGCACGCACAGGACCGCGAGCACGAGTCCTACGGCCGCGGCGAGCAGAAGCGCGAGCAGGGGAAGCCGGAACTCCGTTCGGCCGAGCTGCGTGAGCCCGATCGTGAACGCCGAGGGCGTCCTCACCCCAGGTCTCGCCGCCAATCCCACTCGGGGGCGATGATCATCGCGCCCTCCGTGTCCTCAATCTCGCGCCGCCAAGCCACTCTCTTGCCGACACGAGCGCGCAACCGCCAGCGCAGCGACTTCGCCTTCTCCTCGATGACCGCGATGATCTCCGTCAGACGGCCGCGCACCCTTGCCAGCTCCTCCTCGGAGAGGCCGTAGTCGCCAAGCCGCTCGAGCACCACATCGAGGTTCGCCCTGATGTCCTGGTAGAGACCCCAGTCACGCGCGCAGACGTCGGCGAAATAGGCGACGTCGAGCGACACGTCGTCGTCGATCTCGCGCACCGGCAGGTCCTTGAGGAGCGCGATGACGTCGTGCACGTCCTTCTGATTGATCCTGCCGATCTGCAGCTTGGCGATGAGAGCGTCGACCGGCGAGACGGCGTACTCGTCGATGTCGAGCCGTCCGCTGACGTCGATGTCGTGATCCATGCGCATCACGTCGAGGAAGATGTCGACGTGGTCGACCAGGGGTGGCTCGGCCGACTGGGCGCCCGCGGCGGCGGTCTGGGCGGCGTCGGTGCGCGCGGCGGCGGCGGCCGCCGCGCGCACCGACGCCGCCTTCAACGCGTCGGCCTTGATGAACTGTACCTGGCCGGAGTCGGTCGCCTGGCTGACGTAGCGGTTCTCCACATAGCCAAGGGCCGCGAAGGTCTCGCCCAGCTCGCGCGCCTGCTCGGAGAGGCCCACGAAATCGATGTCCGAGTATTCGCGGTCGATGAAGTCGAGATCGACGCAGTAGCGCCGGACGGCCAGACCCCCGACGAGGCGGAGCTGCGCCCCGTGCTCCCTCGCGCTGTCGACGATGGCCATCGCCTCCCTCAGCAGACGGTCGGCGCGCCGCGCGGGCGCGCCGGCCGGAGGCGGTCCCGACTTGATCGCGGCGCCCTGCGCGACCGCCTCGGGCCGGCGTCGCAGGTCCTCGAGAGGGTGCATGACGGCCTCGAGGACGGGGCTGGCCAAGGTACACGCGCGGCTTGCGGGGCTCGGCGTACTCCACCAGCAGGCCTCTCGACTCGAGCTCAGCCACCGCGCGCCGCCCGCCCTGGCTTTCGCCACCCCCAGCACACGGCGGGCTTCGGGTGCCGTCATGCAAGGAGTACGGAGACAACTCGAGGGCAAGCGTCCGCTCGCGTCCTTTGACCTCGGAGCTGAAACGATGGTGGAGCCGGATGAGCGCGCGGGCCTGCTTCGTCGCGCGCTCCGCCGTCTCGCTGACGCCGTTCGCGAAGAAGACCAAGCCATTGTGCCCACTCGCCGTGGGTGCGCACGCGCTGGAGGAGGGTGTAGTACTCGTCGCGGTGCCCCTCCAGGTACGCGGAGAGATACAGCAGAGGGCGAGTGAGACGCCCGCGATCGATCAGGAACAGCGTGATGAGCAGACGTCCGAGGCGACCGTTGCCCCCGACGAACGGATGGATGGCCTCGAACTGCGCGTGCAGCATGGCACACTGGACCAGGTCGGGCAGCCGTCCGCGCTCCTGCAGGAAGGCGCCGAAGTCCTCGAGTGCCTGCAGCATCTCCGGCACGGGCGGCGGCACGTAGGTCGCGGTCGCCAGCGTCGCGCCCGGCGGGCCTATCCAGTTCTGCGACGTCCTGAACTGGCCCGGCGTCCTGAAGTCACCGATATCGCCGCGCAACAGCCGCTCGTGCAGCTCGCGCACCAAGTCGAGGGAGAGGGACGTCTCCTCGAGTCGCGCGACGCCGTAGCGCAGCGTCGCGACGCAATCGCGCACCTCGCGCAGATGCTCGCGAGGGACGCTCGGGCGCGCCGCCGAGACCTGGTCGAGCAGCAGATCGGAGAAGGTCACCTCGGCGCCTTCGATGCGCGACGAGCAGAGCGCCTCCTGACGCTTGAACGGGGCGTCGAGCAGTTGCGGATCGGGCAGCTCGCCGCCGACGCCCGAGAGCTCGCCCAGGGCGGCGTCGGCGCGCGATAGCGCCAGGACGAGTCCCTCGTGATGGTGAGCCTGGGCGGCAGGCGAGCCGGCACGAACGCGGCGTAGCCATCCCGCGTCGTGACGACCCGGCCCGCACCGGGAGCGTGGAACTCGCTTCTATCCATGACACCGCCTTCTGGCGCCGCAAGCTTGTCTGGCGCCACGACCCGCGTGCGGGGCTAGCGTGCAATACGAAGACGATCGGCCCGACTCCTGCCTGCGGTGAGGCGGCAACGTGGACCGGATCCCTCCTTTTCGGCCGACGCCGTCAGGGCGGTCGCGGCCGAACCTCGTGCCGTCAACTGAATCGCGAGCCATCCGGGTATCAGTATTGCCATGAGTCGCTCGTTGAACCCCGCGCAGGCTAGGACAGACGTCGTCGGCAGCCTCCTGCGTCCTCCCGACTCCTCGAGGCAAGGACGCGTTACGAACACGGTGAGCTCGCAGTGCCGGAACTCACGCGCGCCGAGGATGCCGCCGTCGACTCGGCGCTCCAGCTGCAGGAGGAGTCGGGCGTCGACGTCGTCACCGACGGCGAGACTGCGTCGCCTGTCGTTCCAGAGTCGGAACTCACCGAGCCGCCGTCGAGGGCTTCGGCGAGTGGGACATCGACGCGTTCCTGTGGGGCACGTGGCAGAGCGACGGTCGGTCGGCGCACGGTCGAGCGCCCGCCCATCGCG
This sequence comes from uncultured delta proteobacterium, assembly GCA_963716275.1. Taxonomy (GTDB): domain Bacteria; phylum Myxococcota_A; class UBA9160; order UBA9160; family UBA6930; genus VGRF01. The sequence continues at coordinate 676,088 of CAVQTC010000002.1, forward strand.
GTCGTCGGACGCTGCGCCCCGCCGCTTCCGTCGGCGGCCGAGGAGTTCGTCTACACGCGCACCGGCGCACCGACCGGATCGTGAAGGTCACGCTCCCCAGCCCGAGCCTCTTCGCCAACTTCTGGGATCCGCAACGTTCGACGCGACGCCGTATCCGGGTCGAGGACTTCCTGCGCGACGTCGCCGAGATCCTCCGCGCCGAGGTCGACGAGCTGGTGCGTCTGGGCGCCACGTACATCCAGCTCGACGCGCCGCACTATCCACTGCTCGTCGACCCCGGCTACCGTGACTTCTACGCGCAGCGCGGTTGGCCGGCCGAACGCTGGATCGAGCTCGGGCGCCGAGCTCGACAGGCTGGTAGTCGGCGACCATCCGGGAGTGACCTTCGCCATGCATCTCTGCAAGGGGGACCAGATGAGCCGCTGGCTCGTCGCCGGCAGTTGGGACTGGCTCGCCGACCGGCTCTTCGGCCGCGTTCCCGTCCAGCGTCTGCTACTCGAGTACGACGATGCGCGCTCGGGCCGACTGCGCGCCTTTGCGCACGGTCCC
>CAVQTC010000003.1:0-670522 GCA_963716275.1 uncultured delta proteobacterium
ATCGCGCGGCGCGTGGCCGAGGGCGGCCCCGCGAGGAGCCGCGGTCGTGACCGCCGAGCAGCTCGCCGACCTGCTCGGCCCGCGCGCTTCGAGCCGGAGCTGGCGGAGCGCGCCGGCCGCGAGGGCGTGGCCGTCGGCCTCGCTACACGCCGGCGGGCGGCGACATCCTGTTCGTCGAGAGAGACCTCGATGCCCGGCAAGGGCGAGCTCAAGCTTACCGGCTCCCTCGGCGAGGTGATGCGGGAGTCACGGAGGCCGGCGCGCAGCTGGCCGCGCGGGCAGTCGCCGACTAGCGATCGACCTGGCGCTGTTCGACACGCGCGACCTCTACGTCTACGTGCCCGCAGGGCGCCGCGCCCAAGGACGGCCCCTCCGCCGGCGTGGCGATGGTCACCTCGCTCGCCTCGCTGCTCACCGGGCGCGCGGCGCCGCCCGACGTGGCGATGACCGGCGAGATCACGCTGCGCGGCAAGGTGATGCCGGTGGGCGGCATCAAGGAGAAGGTGCTGGCCGCGAAGCGCGCGGGCATCAAGCGCGTGGTGCTGCCCGAGAGCAACCGCCGCGACGTGGAGGAGATCCCGGCCGGCCTCGTGCAGGGCCTCGAGTTCCAGTACGTTGCGCGCATCGATGAAGCCCTCGACCGCATCCTCGCGCCGGCGCGCGGGGACGCTCCTTGAGAATGTCAAGAAACCCGCGGCGCTCGTCGCAGAACGTCCGCGCGTGGGTTTCTTAACATTCTCAAGGAGCGTCCCCCTCCTCGCCGCGCTCGCCTGCGTGAGCTCGAGCACGCACCAGCAGGTGGTGGAGGAGCGCGACGCCCTGGCCAAGAACGTGGCGCGGCTGCAGCTCGAGAACGCGAGCCTCGACAAGGAGCGCGTCTCGGTGATCGGCGAGCTCGAGGACCTGAGCCAGCAGAAGGAGAGACTCGACGCCAGCGTGGCGGAGCTCTCGGCCAGGAAGGAAGCGCTCGAGATCGATCTCGCCAAGAGCGAGCGCGCGCTCTCCCAGCGCAGCAAGGAGGTGGAGGAGCTGCGCTCCACCTACGACGGTCTGGTGTCCGACCTGCAGAGCGAGGTCGCGGCTGGCCGCGTGCAGATCGAGCAGCTGCGCGACGGGCTGCACGTGAAGCTCGCCCAGGGAGATCCTGTTTCCCCCGGGCTCGGCAGAGCTCTCGCGCGAAGGCGAGGGCGTGCTCGGCAAGGTCGCCCGCCGGCTGCGCGAAGTGGACCAGCGCATCGAGGTGCAGGGCCACACGGACAACCTGCCGATCAGCGGCAAGCTGGCCGAGCACTATCCCTCGAACTGGGAGCTGGCGGGCGCGCGGGCGGCGGTGGTCGTGCGCTTGTTCGCGAAGCAGGGCGTGCCCGGGTCGCGCCTGATGGCGACCTCGTACGCCGACACCCAGCCGGTGGCCTCCAACGCGACGCCGGACGGCCGGGCGCGCAATCGGCGCATCGAGATCCGACTCGTGCCGAAGCCGACGGTCGGGGCCTCCGCCCAGGGCGCGTGAGCGAGGCCGCGCGCGAGCGACTCGCCGCGATCTTTGGCGCGGGCCTGCGCGCGGTGGAGCCCGGCGCAGCCGTGGCGCGCGCGCTCGCGGGCCACGGAGACGCACTGCGCATCGCAGGCGAGCGCGTCGACCCCGGCCGCTGCTGCGCGCTGGCGGCGGGGAAGGCCGCCCTCGCGATGGCGCGCGCTCTGGCCGCGGCGCTGCGCCCGCGGCTCGGGCTCGCCGTGGCGCGCGATCCCGGCGAGCCGCCGCCCGGCTTCACGCTGGTGCTCGGCGCCCATCCGCTGCCGGACGAGCGCAGCGCCGCCGCGGGCGAGGCGGCCCTGAGGCCTCGCGGCGGCGGTGCGGCCCGACGAGACGCTGGTCGTGCTCCTCTCGGGCGGCGCCTCGGCGCTGCTCAGCCGGCCTCTCCCGGGGATCGCGCAGGCGGAGCTGCGCGCGCTGACCGAGCTGCTGCTGCGCAGCGGCGCGGAGATCGGCGAGCTGAACTGCGTGCGCAAGCACCTGACCGCCGTGTCGGGCGGGCGCCTCGCCGCCGCGACGCCGGCCTCGCGCGTGCTCGTGCTCGCGCTCTCGGACGTGCTGGGCGACGACGTGGCGACGATCGGCTCGGGACCCTGCGCGGCGGATTCCGACCACCTTCGCCGACGCCCGCGCGATCCTCGAGCAGCGAGCCGTCTGGGAGGTCGCTCCCGCCGGCGTGCGCAGCGCCCTCGCGCGCGGCGCGGCCGGCGAGATCGCCGAGTCGCTGAAGCCGGGCGACGCGCGCCTCGCGCGCGTCGCGCACACGATCGTCGCGAGCAACGCGGACGCGCTCGCGGCCGCGGCGCGCCGCGGCCGCGAGCTGGGTCTCGCCGTCGAGCTCGCGCCGGCGCCGCTGCGCGGCGAGGCGCGCGCGCTCGGCGCGGCGCTGGGGGCCGCTGCGCGCGCGGCGCGCGGCGGCGCGCCAGTGCGGCTTGCCCGCGGCGGCGCGCGCCTGCGCCTCGCCGGCGGCGAGCCCACCGTCACGGTGACCGGGAGCGGGCGCGGCGGGCGTTGCCAGGAGCTCGCGCTCGCCGCGGCCCTCGAGCTCGATGGGAGCGCCGGCATTGCGCTGCTCGCGGCCAGCACGGACGGGAGCGACGGCCCCACCGACGCCGCGGGCGCCTTCGCCGACGGCGGCAGCGTGGCGCGCGGGCAGCGCGCCGGGCGCGCGCGCCCGCGCGGACCTCGCCGCGAACGACGCCTACGGTTTTTTTGCCGCGGAGGGCGGGCTCTTCCGCACGGGTCCCACCGGCACGAACGCCCTCGACCTCGTGCTGGTGGAGATCCCTTCGTAGACTCGCGCGCTCCATGCGGAACCGCGGCCCCTCTCCGCTCGCGTTGCTCGCGCGCTTTGCCGTGCTGCTCGGGCTCGTGGCCGAGGCCGCGGCCATCTACGCGCGCGCTCGGCTCGACGAGCGCGGGGCGTGGCGCCTCCGCGAGGGCGAGCTCGCTGCGCGCATGGAGCGCTTCGCGATGCGCTTCGTCGCGGTCGCCATCCGCTACAAGGGCGGACTCATCAAGCTCGGCCAGGTGGCGAGCCTGCGCGTGGACGTCTTCCCCGAGACCGTGAGCGGCGAGCTCGCCAAGCTGCAGGACCGCGTCGATCCGCACCCGACGCCGGAGATCCGGGCCCAGCTTGCGCGCGAGCTGCCCGGCGGCGCGGCCGCGCACTTCGCGGCGTTCGGGGACCGAGCGATCGCCGCTGCCAGCCTCGGGCAGGTGCACGAGGCGCGCCTGTTCTCCGGAGAGCGCGTGGCCGTGAAGGTCCTCTATCCCGGGGTCGAGAAGAGCGTCGCCGTGGACCTCGCGGCGGCGCGCATCGGGCTCTGGCTGTTCGACTTCGTGACCGTCGCCGACCTCGCCCCGGTCTACGCGCAGATCCGCGACTCGATCCGCGGCGAGATGGATTACGTGCGCGAGGGCCGCGCCGCGGAGGAGGTGGCGCGCAACCTCGCCCGCGACCCAGAGCTCGCCGCGCGCACGCGCGTGCCGCGCATCCACTGGGAGGTCACGCGCCGGCGCGTGCTGACCATGGAGTTCATCGACGGGCCGAAGATCAACGACCGCGCCGCGCTGGCGGCGCGCGGGCTCGACGCGCGCGAGCTCGCGCTCTGGACGGCGCGCGCGTTCCTGCACCAGATGTTCCGGGACGGCTTCTTCCACTGCGACCCGCACCCCGGGAACTTGTTGATCGACGCCGAGGGCAGGATCGGCATCATCGATTTCGGCATGCACCAGCGGCTCACGCCGGCGGTGATGACGCATGCTGCGCGAGAACCTGCTGGCCACCCTCGCGCGGGACCCCGCGCGCTACGCGCGCTCCTTCCTGGCGGCGGGCATGATCCGCGCCGAGGACGTGGAGATCGTGGAGGAGATCGGCCGCATCTCCTTCGACCCGAAGTACTGGAACCTGACGCCGCGCGAGGTCGCCCAGCTCGACCTGCCGGCCTACGTGAAGCGCATGCGCGAGCAGATGAAGCGCGTCAAGAGCTTCCACATCCCCGACGGCCTGGTGCTCTGGAGCCGCGCCCTCGGCTTGTTGTTGGGGCTCGCGGCGGAGCTCGCGCCGGGCTTGCGGCCCTTCGACGTGGTCGGCCCCTACCTGTTGCGCTTCCTCGCCCCGGCGCCGCCCGCGGGCGCGAGCGCCGCCGCGACCGGATAGACTGCGCGGCGCGAGGAGGGGGCGCCGTGCCGATCAGTCCGGAGCAGTTCCGAGCGGCGATGGCGCTGCGCGCGAGCGGCGTGGCGATCGTGACCTCGCGCGCGGGCGAGCGCTTGCACGGCATGACGATGTCCGACTTCTCGGGCGTCTCGCTCTCGCCGCCGCTGCTCTTGATCTGCGCGGACAAGACCGCCAACACGCTCGAGCTGATCCGGAGCGGAAGGAACTTCGCGGTGAACCTGTTGGCCCAGGGCCAGGAGGCGCTCTCGGCGAAGTTCGCGTCGAAGAAGGACGAGTGGCGGCGCTTCGACGGGCTCGACTGCGCGAGCGGCGTCACCGGCGCGCCGCTCATCCCCGGCGCGTGCGCCAGCTTCGACTGCCGCGTGGTGGCCGAGCACGACGCGGGCGACCACGTGATCGTGGTGGGCGAGATCGAGGGGGTCGTGCTCGGCAAGGGCGAGCCCCTCTTGTACTTCGCCGGGGGCTACCGCGCCCTGGCGGGTCGCGCGTGACGCCCATCCACCTCGACGTCTGGTCGGACTATCTGTGCCCCTGGTGTCACCTGGCCGCTCACCGGCTGGCGCGGCTCGAGGCCGAGGCAACCGGCGGCGTCGAGCTCCACTGGCGCAGCTTCCTATTGCGCCCGCACCCGCGTGAGGACCGCGATCTCCCCGCCTTCGTGCGCTACACGCAGTCCTGGACGCGGCCCGCTGCCGAGCCCGACGCGCCGCGCTACCGCGTGTGGGAGACGAGCGAGGGGCCGCCGACCCACAGCCTTCCGCCGCACCTGGTCGCGAGAGCCGCCCGCGCGCTCGATCCCGCGCTCGCGCGGGCGCTGCACGAGCGCCTGCTGCGCGCCTACTTCGAGGAGAATCGCGACATCAGCGGCGAGCGCGTGCTGCGCGAGCTGTGGGGCGAGGTGGGCCTCCCGGACGCCGACTTCGCGCGCGCGGCCGACCCGGAGCTCCAGCGCGAGACGATCGACGAGCACAATCAGGCCGTCGAGCTCGGCATCACCGGCGTTCCCGCCGTGCGCGTCGCGGGCGCCGAGGCGTTCCTGATGGGCGCCCAGCCCCTCGAGGTCTACCGGCGCTGGCTCGCGCGGCTCCGCGAGCAGAGCGACGCGACGGCGTGAGCGCTCCCGCTCGCGCGCTTACTTCTTCTTGGCGCTGCTTTGCGGCGCAGCTTGGGCTTGAACTTGGCGAGCACGACGTCGCGCCAGCGGGCGGCGGCATTGCGGGCCGACTGCTTGCCGCCGTGCAGCCGCACGGCGAAGAACTTCTGGTGCTTGCGGCCGTTGCGCTGGATGTTCACGTACCAGCCGCGCGTGTCGCTGGTCTCGATCCAGTAAACGTTCGGGAGATTCTGCATCCGATCCTCGCGCGCGGGGCGACGCGACCGTTCGCTCGCCACTCGGGGGGCGGCCTCGCGCATTCGGGCTCCGGCGGTTGGGGGGTCGTCCACCCGTTGCCGGAGCGAGTGATTGTGTTGCGAGCTCCTGGACTTGGTGCGCCAGAGAGGATTCGAACCTCCACGATCTTGCGATCGCCAGCCCCTCAAGCTGGTGCGTCTGCCAGTTTCGCCACTGGCGCACGAGGCGCGGAGTCTACCGGAGCCCGGCGAGACGGAAAGCCTGTTATTGCTTCGCTTCGCCGGTGGGCGCCGGACTCGTCGAGCTGTCAGGGGAATTCGCCGCTCCCGCAGCCGCGCTCGCCGGCGCGTCCGCGCTGGCGGCCGGCGCGTCCGCGCTGGCGGCGGGCGCCGGCGTCGCGGGGACGGGTGCGAAGTCGTTGCCCGCGGGCGTCTTCGCGGGCTCGACGGGCTTGAAGTCGCTCGCGGCGGCGGCGTCCTCGGCGTCGAGATCCAGATCGCTCTGGCTGCCGAGCCGCCCTGAGTAGGCGAGGTAGAGGCTCGTCGCCATGAAGACGGCCGCAGACCAGGACGTCAGCTTGGTCAAGAAGTTTCCGGCGCCGCGACTGCCGAACAGCGTGGTGCCGCCGCCGCCGAACACGGCGCCGATCTCGGCTCCTTTGCCGCGCTGCAGCAGCACGACGACGATCAACACCACGCACACCAGCACGTGGAGGACGGTGACGAACAGACTCATGGCTGGCTCCTGCCCGCGCGCGCGATCGCCGCGAGGCTCTTGGCTTCCAAGCTCGCTCCGCCCACGAGCGCGCCGTCGATGTCCGGCTGGGCGAGCAGCTCGCCGGCGTTCTCGGGCTTGACCGAGCCGCCGTACTGGATGCGAATCTCGGCGTGGGCCGCCGGGTAGAGCGCGCGCAGCTCTGCGCGCAGCGCCGCGTGGATCTCCTGGGCGATCCCCGGCGTCGCGGTGCGGCCGGTGCCGATCGCCCAGACCGGCTCGTAGGCCACCACCAGCTCGTGCGCGCGCTCGGGCGCGATGCCGGTGAGGCTCTCGCGCAGCTGCTGGCCGACGACCGCCGTGCTGCGGCCCGCCTCGCGCTCGGCGAGCGTCTCGCCCACGCACACGATCGGCCGGATGCCGTGCGCGAGCAGCGCCGCGGCCTTGCGCGCGACGAGCGCGCTGCTCTCTCCGTAGAGCGCGCGGCGCTCGCTGTGGCCCACGATCGCGTAGCGGCAGCCGCAGTCGGCGAGCATCGCGGCCGAGACCTCGCCGGTGAAGGCGCCCTGCGCGTTCTCGTTCACGTTCTGCGCGGCCAGCGCCACGGCGCTGCCCGCCAGCGCGCGCCGGACGCTGTCGAGGGCCGGGAAAGGCGGCGCGATCGCCAGCTCGACGCCGCTCGCCCCCGCGAGCAGCGGCAGCAGCTCGCGCACGAAGGCGCCGGCCTCGGCCAGCGTCTTGTGCATCTTCCAGTTGGCGGCGACGAGCGGGGTCCTCATCGGGCGGACTCCAGCGCCGCGACACCGGGAAGGGTCAGCCCCTGCACGTACTCGAGCGAGGCGCCGCCGCCGGTGGAGCAGTGCGAGATGCGCTCGGCGAGACCCAACTGGTTCACGGCCGCGAGCGAGTCGCCCCCGCCCACCACGCTGTGCGCTCGGGACGCCGCCACGGCCTCCGCCACCGCGCGCGTGCCCGCCGCGAAGGCGGGCAGCTCGAACATGCCCATCGGGCCGTTCCAGAAGATCGTGCGCGCGTGCGTCGCCGCCTGGGCGTAGCGCGCCGCCGTGCGCGGGCCGATGTCGAGGCCGAGCCAGTGTTCGGGGATCGTCTCCACGACGCGGGTCGGCGCGTCGGCGAGGGCCTTCTCCGCCACCACGTGGTCGACGGGCAGCAGGAGCTCGCGGCCCGCGCGCTCCGCCGCGCCGAGCACGCGCCGCGCGTCGTCGATGCGCTCGGGCTCGACCAGCGAGGCGCCCGTCGCGATGCCGCGCGCGCGCAGGAACGTGTAGGCCATGGCCCCGCCGATCGCGAGCACGTCCGCGTGGGGCGCGAGCGCCTCGAGCACGGCGAGCTTGTCGGAGACCTTTGCGCCGCCGAGCAGACAGAGCAGCGGCCGCTCCGGCTCGCGCACCGCGCGCAGGTGGAGCGAGCTCGCTGCGCAGCAGATCGCCCGCCGCGGCGCGCTGCACGAACGGCACGATGCCCACGGTCGAGGCGTGCGCGCGATGGGCGGTGCCGAAGGCGTCGTTCACGTAGTCGTCGGCGAGCGCCGCCGAGCGCGCGCGCGAAGTCGGCGTCGTTGCGCTCCTCGCGCGGATCGAAGCGCAGGTTCTCGAGCAGGAGCAGCTCGCCGTCGCGCAGCCGCTCGACCGCGGCTCGCGCCTCCGGGCCGACGCAGCTCTTGCAGAAGGCGATCGGTCGCCCCAACAGCTCGGCGAGGCGCGCGGCCACCGGGAGCAAGCGAGAGCTCGGCGCTCGGGCCGCCCTTCGGCCGGCCGAGATGCGAGGTCAGCACCACGCGCGCGCCGGCGGCGAGCAGCCGGCGCAACGTGCCGAGCGAGGCGCGGATGCGCGTGTCGTCGGCGACCGCGCCGCCCCGCAGCGGGACGTTCAGGTCGGCGCGCACCAGCACGCGCCGGCCGCGCACGCCTCCCGGCGGGGCGAGCAGGTCGTCGAGGGTGCGCAGCGCCACGCGGGCGCGGCCTCAGCGGCCCATCACGACGCAGAGGTCGGCGATGCGCGTGGCGTAGCCCATCTCGTTGTCGTACCAGGCGAGGACCTTGGCGAAGCTGCCGTCGATCACCTTGGTCGAGAGCGCGTCGAAGATCGACGAATGCTGGTTGCCGATGAAGTCCGCGGAGACGAGCGGCTCCTCGCAGTACTCGAGGATGCCCTTCAGCGGACCGCTCGCCGCCGCCTTCATGGCGGCGTTCAGCTGGACGTCGCTGGTGGGTCGCTTCAGCACCACCGCGAGGTCCACCACCGAGACGTCGGGGGTCGGCACGCGCATGGCGTAGCCGTCGAGCTTGCCCTTGAGCTCGGGCAGCACGAGCCCGATGGCCTTGGCGGCGCCCGTGCTGGTCGGGATCATCGACATCGCGCCGGCTCGGGCGCGGCGCAGGTCCTTGTGGGGCGTATCGACGAGCGCCTGGTCCGCGGTGTAGGAGTGGATCGTGACCATCAGGCCGCGTTCGATGCCGAACGAGTCGTTCAGCACCTTGGCGATGGGCGCCAGGCAATTGGTCGTGCAGGACGCGTTCGAGACCACGCGATGCTTGGCCGGATCGTAAGCGCGGTCGTTCACGCCGAGCACGAGGGTCACGTCCTCGCCCGTGGCCGGCGCGCTGATGATCACGCGCTCGGCGCCGCCTTCGAGGTGGAGCTGGGCCTTCTCGCGCGCGGTGAACAGGCCCGTGGACTCGACCACGATGCGCGCCGCCACGCTGCGCCAGGGAATCTTCCCGGGATCGCGCTCGCTGAACACGGGGATGCGCTTCCCGTTCACGACCAGCGCGTTGCCCTCGGCCGCGACCTCGCCCCGGAACTTGCCGTGGACGGAGTCGTACTTGAGCAGGTGCGCGAGGGTCTTCGCGTCGACCAGGTCGTTGACGCCCACGACCTCCACGTCGCGCGTCTGCATCGCGCGGAATGCGTTGCGCCCGATGCGCCCGAAGCCGTTGATGCCGACCTTCACCGCCATCGCTCGAGTCTCCGAATGTGCCGCGGGAGCGCGCCCGCGCGGGGGCTCCCGCCCGCGGCGGCCGCTGGCCGCGCCGCTGCGCCCGAAAGGAGGGCGCACTGTACCCGTCGGGGGGCCTTCTCGCAGCCCTGGCCGCCCTGCCTCTACTCCCGAGCGCTCGACGCTCCGATACTTCGCTGCGCCAGGGGGGCCGGGTGAGCGACGCAGCGGGCGGCAGAGCGAGGCAGGATCCGTGGCGCTCGCGCACCCCCTTTGCGCTGCTGATCGCCGCCTTCGCGGTGGCGCTCGCCGGGCTCGGCGCCTGGCGCGAGTCGCGCCGCGCGCTGGAGAGCGCCTATCCCCCCGCGAACGGGACGCTCAGCGTGGCGGGCCTGCGCGCTCCGCTCGAGATCGTGCGCGACCGCCGCGGGGTTCCGCACGTGCGCGCCCAGTCCGAGGTCGACGCGTGGTTCGGACTCGGCTTCGCCCAGGCGCAGGACCGCCTCGCGCAGCTGGTCTGGCTCCGGCGCGTGGCGCTGGGGCGCAGCGCCGAGCGCATCGGCGAGGCCGGTCTCGCGAGCGACCGCTGGGCGCGCACGCTCGACTTCGCGGGCCTCGCGGCCCGCGATCTGCGCGCGGCGAGCCCGGAGGCGCGCCGCGCGCTGAGCGCTTATGCCGCCGGGGTGAATGCGTGGATCGCGCTGCTGCGCAACGGAGAGCTGGCCGCGCCGCCCGTCGCGCTCGACGAGCCCCTCGACGAGGTCGAGCCCTGGCTGCCGCAGCACTCGCTCGCGCTCGCCAAGCAGCACGCCTGGGCGCTCGCCGATCCGGTCGCCGAGATTCTCGTGCTCGAGCAGCTCGTACGCTCGCTCGGCGCGGGCGCAGCGCGCCCCCTGTTTCCCGACGAGGTCGGCTCGACGCCGCCTCCCGCGCCGGCGCCGTCCCCGGCTCCGGCCAGCGCGGACGCCCTCGACGCGCGCGCGGTGGCGCTTCTCTCGAGCACACGGCGCGCGCTCGGGCTCTCGGGCGCCTCGGTGGGGAGCGCGGGCTGGATCGTCGACGCCGCCCTCGCGCGGCGCGGGCATCCGCTGCTCGCTGCGGACCTGCACTTTCCGCCCAGTGCGCCTTCGCACGTCTACGAGGCCCACCTGCGCGGCGGCGCGCTCGAGGTCGCGGGCGCGACCTTGCCCGGCATTCCCGCGTTCTGGGCCGGCTTCAATCCACACGCCGCCTGGGCCGCGCTGCAGGTGCCCGTGGTGGTGGCGGACCTCTTCGAGGAGACGATCTTCGCGCAGGACGGCACGCGCTTCCTCGACGCCGGACGTTGGCGGCCGCTCGCCACGCGCAGCGAGAAGATCGCGGTCGCGGGAGGCGGCGAGGAGACGTTGCTGGTGCGCGCCACTTCGCGCGGTCCCTTGCTGGATGCGCTGGCGCCCGAGGCCGGGCGGCCCGTCTCGCTGCACTGGAGCGGCGCGCTCGGCGGCGGCGTCGACGGGCTCGTGCGTCTGGCTCACGCGGAGAGCGCCGCCGAGGCGCGCGAGGCGCTGCGCGCTCACGTCGAGCCGGTCGTCAGCGTCGTGTTCGTGGACGCCGCGGGCGCGGGTGGGCTCCAGCTCGCCGGCTTCGTCCCGCAGCGCGCCATGCCCTCGGGCCTCCAGCCGGTGCCCGCGAGCAATTCCGCCTACGAGTGGAGCCATGGCGTCTCGGCCGACGAGCTGCCGGCGCGCCTGCTCGGCGCGGGCCATCCCTGGATCGTGTCGGCGGACGCGGGCCTCCCCCTGGCGAGCGTCGGGATCGAGCTGATGTGGCGGCCCGGCGCGCGCGCCGAGCGCGTGAGCGAGCTGCTGGCTCAGGCCTCCGTCCGCGGGCCCCTCGATCTCGCCCAGCTGGTCGCGATCCAGCACGACGCCGGCTCTGCGGTGACGCCGCGCATCGTCGCCAACGTGCTCGAGCTGATGAAGGACGACGCGCAGCTCGGCCACGAGGAGCGCGAGGTGCTCGCGCTGCTCGTGGCGTGGGACGGCGTGAGCGACGCCGCGAGCCGGAGCGCCACGGCCTATCACGTGCTCTGCGCGCGCCTGCTGCCGATGCTGCTCTCGCCCGCGCTGGGGGAGACGCTCGCGCGCGCCTATCTGAGCCTGCCGCGCGTGCAGAGCGCGGCGCTCCTCGACATGGCGCTCGCTCGCGCGCGCCAGGGCGGCGACCCGGACGCCGCCTGGAGCGACCCCACGCTGGTGCGCATCTCTCTGCGCCGTGCGCTGCGCGAGACCTGGCTCACCATGGCCACGCGGCTGGGCGCGAGCCGGGAGAAGTGGAGCTGGGGGCACTTGCATCGCGTGTCCTTCGCGCCGCTCTGGCCAGGCGCCTGGGCGGGCAGGGCGGACGAGCTCGGGCCGTTCCCGATCGCCGGCGACGCGACCAGCATCGCCGTCTCGGAGTTCCGCGGGCTCGACGACCGCTTCGACGCCGACGTCGTGAGCGGCTATCGCCTGCTCGTGGACGCCGGCAATCTCGACCAGGCGCTGACCGCCTTCGCACCGGGGCAGAGCGAGCACGCCGGTCATCCCCACGCCCTCGACGCGTTGCCGCGCTGGCTGCTCGGCAAGCCCGGCCTGCTCTCCACCAGCGATCCCGTGATCGAGGACGGCCCGCTCGAGGATCTGCGCCTCGTGCCAACGTCTCCGACGGCGGGCTGAATGCTGCTCTACGCGCGCGTGCCGGGCTTCTACGCGGAGGTCGAGCGCAACGCCGATCCCGCGCTGCGCGACCGCCCCGTGATCGTCGGGGGCGATCCGCGCAAGCGAGGCCTCGTTCAGGCGGCCACCGCCGACGCGCGGGCCGCCGGCGTGGCGGTCGGGATGTCCGTCCTCGACGCGCTCGAGCGCTGCCCGCATGCGCGCGCCTGCAAGACGAACATGCGGCGTTACCGCGACGCGGGCGCCGAGCTTCGCTCGCTGTTCCGGCGCGCGACCGAGCGCGTCGAGCCGGCGGGGGCGGACGCTGCCTACCTCGACGTCTCCGCGAGCGCCGAGCCCGCCGAGCGCATCGCCGCGCGCCTGCACGCGCTCGCGCGCGACGAGCTCGGGCTGCCGCTCTGCGTGGGCGCCTCGACCATCAAGTTTCTCGCGAAGCTCGCCTCGGAATCCATCGAAAGTGAAGGGGTTCTCGCGATCTCACCCCAGGAGGTGAAGAGCTTCCTCGACCCGCTTCCGGTCGGCCGCCTGCCGAGCGTGGGCCCCAACACCGAGGCCGCGCTGGCCGAGCTCGGCGTCCGCAGCGCCGGCGATCTCGCGAAGCTCTCGCCCCGTCTGCTGGAGGAGCGCCTCGGCAATCACGGCCTCGCCATCCTCTCTTACGCGCAGGGGCGCGACGCGTCGCTGCTGCGGGCCGCACCGCATCCTCGCACGCTCAGCCAGGAGTCCACGTTCCCGGCGCCCGAGCTCGACCGGCGCGTCCTCGAGGAGCGGCTCGCGGCCCTGGCGAGCGGCGTCGAGGAGGCCCTCGCGCGCGAGCGGCTGGCCGCGAAGCGCGTCGTCGTGAAGGTGCGCTTCGCCGATCAGGAGCCGATCACGCGCAGCCGCACCGTCGTGCACGCCATGACCAGCGCGCGCGAGCTCCTCGCCCTCGCTGCGCCCCTGCTCGAGCGCGCCGCGAACGGCGAGAAGCCCGTGCGCGGGCTCGGGCTCGCCGTGGCCGAGCTCGTGCGCGCGCGCCGCGACGATCGCCAGCTCGATCTTTTCGCAAGACGCTCCTGACGCCGCCCCCCGCGCGGCCCTCAAGCGGGCCCCCCGCCCGTCCGAAGAGGACGCGGTCAGGGGGCGACCGCCGGAATGGGCAAAGAGCGGCGCAAGTACCCGCGCATCGCGACCGATCAGGTGATCTCGTTCGCCATGGTCGACGAGCGCGATCAGCTCGCCGTGGGCCGCGACCTCTCGGCGGGCGGCATCCGTTTCCACGCGATCGGCTGCGAGCTGAATTTCGGAGACCGCATCCGCGTGCGTTTCAACGTGGGCGATCGCACCCTCGAGGCGATCGGGCTGGTGGTGTGGTCGACCGAGATCGACGCGATCACGAGCGACATCGGGCTCGAGTTCGCGAGCCTCGACCCCGAGGCGGCCAAGCTGCTGAACGAGCTCAACGAGCTCGGCGAGAGCTGATGGGGACGTTCGTTGACGAGGTTTACGAGGGTCCTGGACCCCACATCTGAGGCGTGCTCGGGACCCTCGTAAACCTCGTCAACGAACGTCCCCTATGCCACGGTCTTGGCCGTGTCCGACTTCCACCAGACCGGCGTCGTCAGCACGCTGCATCGCCTGGGCCGCCGCGACCTCTTGGCCCTCGAGCGCGAGCTCACGCAGCCGACCCGCTCGCGCGCCGTCGCCTTGGTGCTGCCGTGCCTGCACTCGGAGCTCCACGACGTCGCGCTGAAGGGGATCATCGACCAGCTCCAGCGGGTCTCGTACCTGAGCGAGGTCGTGGTGAGTGTGGCGGGGGCCCCCGAGCGCGAGCAGTTCGAGGAGCTGCGGCGAGCGTTCGAGCCGGTGCGCAGCCAGGACGGCCGCCCGGCCACGCTGATCTGGAACGACGGGCCACGCCTGCGGGAGATCTTCGCGGCGCTCGCCGAGGAGGGCCTCTCGGCGGGGCCGGAAGGGAAGGGCCGCGGAGTCTGGATGGCGTTCGGCTACGTGCTCGCCACCGACCGCTCGCGCGTGATCGCGATCCACGACTGCGACATCCGCGACTACGACCGCGAGCTGCTCGCGCGGCTGTGCTTCCCGATCGCGAGCCGCAACATGAACTACGAGTTCGCGAAGGGCTACTACGCGCGCTGCTCGGACCGCTTGTACGGCCGCGCCACGCGCCTGTTCGTGACGCCGATCGTGCGCGCGCTGAAGGCGGTGCTCGGGCCGGTGCCGCTGCTCGACTACCTCGACTCGTTCCGCTTTCCGCTCGCCGGCGAGTGCGCCATGACGACGGACCTCGCGCGCAGCATCCGCATCCCGAGCGATTGGGGCCTCGAGGTCGGCATGCTCGCCGAGGTCTATCGCAACTGCGCGCTGAAGCGAATCTGCCAGGTGGAGCTGGTGGACAACTACGACCACAAGCACCGCGAGCTCTCCGAGCACGATCGCACGCGCGGGCTGCACCGCATGGTCGCGGACATCGGCGCCTCGCTGATCCGCAATCTGGCGTCCTACGGCGTCGAGTTCGACGCGGGCTTCCTCAACACGCTGACCGCCGCCTACGTGCGCACCGCCCAGGACGCGGTCGCCCGCTACAGCGACGACGCCGCCCTGAACGGCATCCGTTTCGATCGCCACGAGGAGGAGGTCGCCGTCGAGACCTTCTCGGGGGCGCTGCGCGCCGCCGGCCTCGACTTCGTGCGCGACCCGATGGGGGCGCCCCAGATTCCGAACTGGAACCGCGTGACCTCGGCGCTCCCGGACCTGCTCCCGCTCCTGCGGGAGGCAGTCGAAGCGGACGCCAGCTAAACCCCCCGCGCATGGGCGTCCGCATCGGAGAGCTCGAGGTCGGCGACGGCGCGCCCCTCGCCCTGATCGCAGGCCTGAACGTGATCGAGAGCGAGGAGGCGACGCTCGCGATGGCGGCGCGGCTGCGCGCGCTCGCCGCAAAGCTCGGCTTCCCGCTCGTCTTCAAGGCCTCGGTGGACAAGGCGAACCGCTCGAGCCTGCGCTCCTACCGCGGCCTCGGCTTCGACGAGGGCTTGCGCATTCTCGCGCGCGTGAAGCGCGAGCTCGGCGTGCGCGTGACCACCGACGTGCACGAGGCCGCCCAGGCCAAGCTCGCCGCGCAGGTGGTCGATTGCCTGCAGGTGCCGGCTTTCCTCAGCCGCCAGACCGATCTGCTCGTGGCGTGCGGCGCGACCGGTCTCGCGGTGAACATCAAGAAGGGCCAGTTCCTGGCGCCCGAGGACCTGCGCCACGCCGTGGAGAAGGTGACGGCGGCCGGCGGGCGGGCGCTCGTCACCGAGCGCGGCAGCAGCTTCGGCTACAACGAGCTCGTGGTCGACATGCGCGGGCTGGTGCGCATGCGCGCGTTCGCGCCGGTGGCCTTCGACGCCACCCACGCCGTACAGCGGCCGGGCGCCGAGGGCGACGCCTCGGGCGGCGAGCGCGCGATGGTCGAGCCCCTCGCGCGCGCGGCGGTGGCCGTCGGCATCGACGCGCTCTTCATCGAGGTCCATGCCGACCCGGCGAGCGCTCCCTGCGACGGTCCCAGCCAGCTCGACCTCGCGGCGCTCGAGTCCCTGCTGCGCGCGGTGCACGCGCTCGACGCCGCGCGGCGCGCGGGCTAGCCCCCGGATCCGTCGCTCGCTGCGAGGCGGCGGGCTTCGGCGTGGAGTCGCGAGCCCCTCCGTCCCGTCGCCGCCGGCCGGCGCGTCGACCATCCGTTATGGAGGGGTTCCCTAGCGCTCGAGCGCTCTCGCCAGCGCCTCGGGGATCGTGTCGATCAGCACGACCTCGAGCTTCTCGAGCACCTCGGCGGGGACCTCCACCAGGTCCTTCTGGTTGCGCCGCGGGAGCAGCACGGTCTGGACGCCGGCGCGCGCCGCCGCGAGCAGCTTGTGCTTGATGCCGCCCACCGGGAGCACGTTGCCGCGCAGGGAGATCTCGCCCGTCATTGCGACGTAGCCGTGGGCGCGCCGCCCCGAGAGCACCGAGACGATCGCCGCGACCAGGGCGACCCCCGCCGACGGCCCATCCTTCGGTACGGCGCCGGCGGGCACGTGCAGGTGGATCTCGCCCCCGCGCAGCGCCGGCGACTCGAGCCCGAGCGCCGTCGCATTGGCGCGCACCCAGGAGAGCGCCGCCTCCGCCGATTCCTTCATCACGTCCCCGAGCTGACCGGTGAGGCGCAAGCGCACGCCCTCGCCTCCGGGCGAGACGGCGGCCTCGATGAACAGGATCTCGCCGCCGTGGGCCGTCGCGGCCAGCCCCACCACGACGCCGGCGAGCTCGGTGCGCTCCGCGGCGGCGGGGAGGTGCGGCGGCGCTCCGAGCGCCTCACCCGCGAATGCGGCGTCCGCGCGCAGGGGCAGGGCGCCCGGGCCCCCGGCGATCTTCGCCGCCACCTTGCGGAAGAGCGTCGCAATCAGCCGCTCGAGGTTTCGCACGCCGGCCTCGCGCGTGTACTCCTGCACCACGCGCTCGAGCGCCGCGGGCTCGACGACGACCTGCGCGGCCGTGAGGCCGTGGGCCGAGAGCTGCTTCGGGATCAGGTGGCGCTCGGCGATGGCGAGCTTCTCGCGCTCGGTGTAGCCGGGCAGCTCGATCACCTCCATGCGATCGAGCAGCGCGCTCGGGATCGTGGCGAGCGTGTTCGCGGTGGCGATGAAGAGCACGCGCGAGAGGTCGAAGGGCACCTCGAGGTAGTGATCGCTGAAGGTCGCGTTCTGCTCCGGGTCGAGCACCTCGAGCAGCGCCGAGGAGGGATCGCCGCGGAAGTCGGCGCCCAGCTTGTCCACCTCGTCGAGCAAGAAGACGGGATTGCGGGAGCCCGCGCGGCGCAAGCTCTGGATGATGCGCCCGGGCATCGCGCCGACGTACGTGCGCCGGTGGCCGCGGATCTCGGCCTCGTCGCGCACGCCGCCCAGGGAAGCGCGCACGAGCTTGCGGCCGAGGGCGCGCGCGATCGACTTGCCGAGAGAGGTCTTGCCCACCCCGGGCGGGCCCACGAAGCACAGGATCGGCGCCTTCGCCTCTGGCGCGAGCTTGCGCACGGCCAGGTACTCGAGGATGCGGTCCTTCACCTTCGCAAGGCCGTAGTGGTCTTCGTCGAGGACGCCGCGGGCCTCGCCGATGTCGAGGTGGTCCACCGTCTCCTTGGCCCAGGGCAGATCGGCCAGCCACTCGAGATAGGTGCGCAGCAGGTGGCGATCGGGCGCGTGCTGGGCCAGCGCCCGGAAGCGCCGCAGCTCGCGCTCCGCGTGGGCGCGCGCCGGCTCGGGAAGCTGGGCGGTCTCGAGCTTCTCGGCGAGCTCGTCCGCCTCGCGCTCGCCGCCGGCGCCGCCTTCGCCGAGCTCGTCCTGGATGTCGCGCATGCGCCGGCGCAGGAGGCGCTCGCGGCGCTTTGCGTCCATGGGCTCGTCGCCCGCCTGCTTGCGCAGCGTCTTCTGGGTCTCCTGGATCGTCACCTCGCGCTCGAGGGCGCGGGCCACTTTCCAGAGGCGCGCCGTCGGGTCGGGCTCGAGGAGCAGCGCAACGCGCTCCTCGGTTGGCATCTCGACGTTCGACGCGATCAGGTCGGCGAGCAGGCCCGGCGTCGGCATGTTGGAGACGAGGGTCTTCCACTCGTCGGGGTAATCGTCGCGCAGGTCGATCACGCGGTGGGCGAGCTCGATCACGCGCGCGCGCGCCGCCTCGAGCTCGGCGGAGGGGGTGCGCGCCTCGAGCAGCGGCTCCACCTCGGCGCGCAGCGCGCGTCCGGTCGGCGCCGCCTCGCGGAAGCGCGCGCGCACGACGCCCACCACGAGCGCCTGCTTCGCGCCCTGGCGCGCGTCCACCACGCGCAGCACGCGCGCGACGCTCGCCACCGGATGCAGCTGGTCCAGGGACGGATCCTCGGTCTTGGGATCGCGCTGCGTGGCCACCAAGAGGAAGCCGCCGTCGCCCGCCTCCTCCAGCGCCGCGAGTGAGCGCGCGCGCCCGACCGAGAGGGGCACGTTCATGCCCGGAAACACGACGGCGTCGCGCACCGGCAGCACCGGCAGGCTGCGCGGAATCTCGAGGGCCTCGCCCCCAGGAATGGGAATGCGCTCGGTCTCTCGCTCGCTCAATCGGCCTCCCAGAGCAGCGAAGCTAAGAACGGCTTGATCGGGGTCAAGAAAAGCTCGCGAGCGTTGACGATTTCCGTTTGCGATCGGTAGTCTGCGCCTTCCGTTTTCCCGGGCCCGGGTGGCGGAATTGGCAGACGCGCAGGTCTCAGAAGCCTGTCCCAGCAATGGGGTGCTGGTTCGACTCCAGTCCCGGGCACCAGGATGCCCTCCGCCAGGCACCAGGAGGCCCCTCCGCTGCCGGAGCGACCCGAGCCGAACTCGCCCGCGGCGCTGCGGCCGGGCGAGCACTTCCTGCTGGGCTTCCGCGGGCTGCGCCTCGCCCCCTGGGTGGCTGAGCTTTCGCGCGAGCTGGGATTGGGCGGCGTCTTGCTCTTCGACCGCGACGTGCAGCTGGGAGGCGCGCGCAACGTCGAGTCGCCCGCTCAGCTGCGCGCGCTGTGCGCGGAGATCCACGCCCTCCCCGGGCGTCCCCTCGTGTTCGTGGACCAGGAGGGGGGCCGCGTGCGCCGGCTCAAGGCCGCGGCCGGCTTCGCGGAGCTGCCTTCCGCGCGCGCTCTCGCGCAGCTGCCCGAGGCGGAGGCGCGGCGGCTCGTGCGCGCGAGCTGCGCCGAGATGCGGTCGCTGGGCATCGACTTCGACCTTGCGCCGGTGATCGATCTCGACACCAACCCGGCCAATCCCAACATCGGCGCGCTCGAGCGCTCGTTCTCGGCCGATGCGCGCGAGGTGCGCCGCTGCGCGCGGCTCTTCGCCGCCGCGGCCCGCGAAACGGGGCTCGGCCTGTGCGTGAAGCACTTCCCAGGCCTGGGCGGCGCGCGCACCGACAGCCACGTGGCCTTGACGGATCTCTCGGGGCTGGTCTCCGCCGAGCAGGAGGCGCTCTTCTACGAGCTCGGGGGCGAGCTCGACGGGCGCGCGGTCCTCGTCTCGCACGGCCTCGTGCGCGAATGGGATCCCGAGCGCCCGTGCTCCATCTCGCCTGCGGCGATCGGGCGGCTGCGCCGTGCCCTCCCGGACGCGCTCGTCATCACGGACGACGTGCAGATGCAGGGGCTCCAGGGCGCCGCGGGAACCCAGGACGCCGCGCTGCGCGCGCTCGTGGCCGGCGTCGACCTGGTCTGCATCGGCAACAACCTGCTCGCCCAGGAGAGCGAGTGTCGCGCCGCGGCGCTCGCCGTCGCCGAGCGGGCGCGCGCCGACGCGAGCCTTGCCGCTGCGCTGGCGGCGTCGCGCGCGCGCATCGCGGAGCGCAAGCGCCGGGCTGGAGCCGAAGCAACGCGCTAGGCAGTCTCGAGCTCGGCGGCGAGTCGCTCCCACTCCGCGTAGAGGCCCGCGATCTCGTCCTGGAGGGCCTCGCGCGCCGCTTCGACCTCGTGCACGCGCTCGGAGTCCGCGTAGATGTCCGGGTCCGCGAGCCGCAGGCCCAGCTGCTCGAGCTGCGTCTCGCGCTCGCCGATCTGCTCCTCGAGGCGCGCGAGCTTGCGCTCGCGTCGCTCGCGCGCCTTGCGTTCCTCGCGCGCGCGCTGGGCGGCGCCCGCCGGCGCGGCCGGGCTCGGGGCCGACGCCGGCTCGGGCGCGGCATCCCCGGCGAGCTTGCGCAGGTAGTGGTCGTAGTTGCCCAGGAACTCGCGCAGGCGCCCGGCGCGCACCTCGACGACGCGCGTCGCGAGCGCGTTCACGAAGTCGCGGTCGTGCGAGATGAACACGAGCGTGCCCTGATAATCCGCGAGCGCCTGCTCGAGCACCTCGCAGGCCTCCACGTCCAGGTGGTTCGTCGGCTCGTCCAATACCAGCACGTTCGCGGGCCGGAGCAAAAGCTTCGCCAGCGCGAGTCGGGCCTTCTCGCCGCCCGAGAGCACGGCGACCGGCTTCTGCACGTCGTCGCCCGAGAACAGGAACGCGCCCAGATGGCTGCGCAGGCGCGGCACGTCCTCGAAGGCCGCCACCGCCCCGAGCTCGTCGAGCACGCTCTTCGCCGGATCGAGGGACTCGAGCTGGTGCTGCGCGTAGAAGGCGACGGTCACGTTGTGTCCGAGGCGTCGCTCGCCGCGCTCGAAGGGGAGCACGCCGGCCAGGATGCGCAGCAGGGTGGACTTGCCGGCGCCGTTGGGGCCCACCAGCGCGAGCCGCTCGGCCCGCTTTACGTGCAGGTCCACGCCCGCGTAGACCACTTGCTCGCCGTAGCGCTTGTGCACGCCGTGGAGCTCGATCGGGAGCGCGCCCGCGCGGGTCGGCTCCGGGATGCGCACGCGCATGCGCCGGCGGGTCTCTTGGGGCAGCTCGATGCGCTCCAGCTTGTCGAGCGCCTTCACGCGGCTCTGGACCTGGCGCGCCTTGCTGGCCTTGTAGCGGAAGCGCTCGATGAAGCGCTCCGTGTGCTCGATCTGACGCTGCTGGTTGCGTTTTGCCGCCTCGAGCTCGAGGCGGCGCTCCTCCTTGCGCACCAGGTAGGCGTCGTACCCGCACGGGTAGAGCTCGAAGCGTCCGTCGCGGAGCTCGGCGATGCGGCGTGTGTGGCGGCGCAGGAACGCGCGGTCGTGGGAGATCATCACCACGCCCCCCGCGAACCCGGTGAGGGTCTCGTCGAACCACTCCAGCGACGGCAGATCGAGGTGGTTGGTGGGCTCGTCGAGCAGCAGGACGTCCGGGTCCGCGAGCAACAGCTTCGCCAGCTCGACGCGCATCAGCCAGCCGCCGCTGAAGCTCGAGAGCGGCCGGCCGCGCGCCGCCGCGTCGAAGCCCAGGCCCCCCAACACGCGCTCGACGCGCGCCTCGCGCGCGAAGCCGCCCTCGCGCTCGAAGCGCGTGTGCAGCTGGTCGTAGCGCTCGGCCAGCAGCGCTGGGAGCTCGCCCTCGGACGCCATGCGGGCCTCGAGCTCGCGCAGCTCGCGCTCGAGCTCGGCGAGGGCGGCGAGGGCGCTGGCCGCCTCCTCGCGCACCGTGGCCGTGGCGCGCGGGTCCACCTCCTGGCGCAGCATGCCGACGCGGGCGCCGCGCGCGAGCGAGCGCCCACCGTGGTCGGGCGCGTCGTCGCCGGCGGCGATGCGCAGCAGCGAGGTCTTGCCCGCGCCGTTGGGACCCACCAGGCCGACCCGGTCCCCGGCGCCGATCTCGAGGGAGACGCCCTGGAACAGCACGCGCGCGCCCACGTGGCGCGCGATCTCGTCGAGCCGGAGCAGCATGGCAGCGAACAGTAGCCTTCAGCTGCTGCGCTCCTCGGCCGATGCACTTCGCGAGGAGAGCGCGTGAACACGCAGATGCTGCTCGAGCTCGGCGCTCGCGGGATCCACCTGCTGTTCGACACGGACGCCATCCAGCTGGCCTTCGCGCAGGATGCCGATCGGCTGCGCAGCGGCCTCGTCGACCGCCACGCGGAGGTCCAGTTCGCCATCGACGCGCTCGTCCAAGTGGACGATCTCGGCGAGGGCCGGCGCTTGATCGCGGGGCTGGCCGAGGACGTGCGCCACGTGCTCGTGCTGCTCTACTTCGACCTGCTCGACGGGCACCTGCGCAGCCAGGAGCACGCGCCTCACTAGAACTTCTGCACAACGGATGGTCGACGCGCCGCCCGGTAGCGCGATAGGCGGAGCGCCGCGTCCGCCGCTCGCTGCGAGGCGGTGGGCGGAGGGCCGGACGGGGGTCGCAGCGCAGGGCCGGTCTCAGCGACGCTCGCTCGCCAACTCGTCGCAGCGCTCCGCGGTCAGCGAGCGCGAACAGCACGCCTGCGCCATCGCTCGGCCTCCACACGCAGCGCGCGCCTCTGAATCGAGGCCCGGAGTCGCGACCCCTCCGGCCCGAAAGCCCGCCGCCTCGCAGCGAGAAACGGATCCGTGGGTCCTCTGAGATTCCCTAGAAGATCGCGTCCGCGACGAGCTCGCGCGCGGCGGGGGGCGCGCCACGCTGGCGAGCGCGCTCCACGAGCTCGGGCAGCGAGAGCCGCAGCGGGAGCCGCACGCGCTCGCCGCCGTTCGTGCGGAACAAGAGGTGGCCGTGGCGCTGGGCGTGCGCGAAGAGATCGCGCAGGATCGCGACGTCCTGGCGGCAGTAGCGCTCGATCTCCTCGAGGCGCCCCTCCCGCCACCAGGCCAGGGCCTGGAGGCCATCCGCGCCCTTGGCGACTCCGAGCGTCTCCTCGCCCAGGTGGCCGAGCGAGAGGCGGAAGCCCAGCCGCTCGTGGATGGCATCCAGCAGGTCGAAGGTCGGCAGCCGCGACAGATCGCGGCCCGTGTAGCCGCGCAGCACGCGGAAGTCGAAGCGATGCGCGTTGAAGCCCACCACCAGGTCGGCGGCCTCGAGGCGGGCGAGCAGCGCCTGGATCTCGCTCTCCCGGTAGCTGAAGAAGGCGCCCTCCGCGCTGTCCCAGACCACCGCACAGGAGAGCCGCATCAAGTGCGCGTTGTGCCAGCCGCCGACCTCCTCGGCGCTGCGCTGGGTCTCGAGGTCGAAGAGGGCGACGCGCGGCGGCGGGCCCGCCACGCGGGCGACGCAGGGCTCCGGGGCGGCCTCGACGCGCGGGGCCGGCGGCTCGGGCGCGGCGAGCTCGCGCCCGAGCACGAGCGCCAGCGCGCGGCGCGCGCCCGCCTTGTCGATCGGGCGATTGCCGTTGCTGCAGCGCGGCGAGTGGACGCAGCCCGGGCAGCCGGCTGCGCACTCGCATTCGACCAGCCGCGCGAGCGTGGTCTCGAGCAGCGCCTCGACGCGCTCGTACACGCTGTGCACGAGCCCGATCCCACCGGCGTGGCTGTCGTACAAGAAGATCGCGGCGCGCCCGAGCTGGGGGTGGAGCTTGTAGGTGATGCCCGCGACGTCGAAGCGATCGCAGAGCGCGAAGAGCGGTAGGAGCGCGAGCGCGGCGTGCTCGACCGCGTGCAGGGAGCCCATCGGATTCGCGCCGCTCTCCGCGAGGGCGCGCGGAATCTCGTCCGGAAGCTCGAGCCAGAGGGCGGTCGTCTCGTAAGAGGTCGGCGGGAGATCGAGGGGCTCGACACCCAACAGATCCTGTCCGCGCACGCGGCGGCGCTCGTAGGCGACGACGCGCGAGGTCACGCGCACGCGGCCTTCGACCAGGCGCGCGGCGCCGGCGACGCGCTCGCGCGTGCGCTCCAGCACCTCGGTCTCGCGCTCGCCGAGCGGCTTCGTGAAGTAGGCGGCGTCGATCGGCGCCACCAGCGCGCGGCGCTGCTCGAGGTCGAGCGCCTCGACGCGGTACTGGCGCCCGCGGTGGAGATAGATCGCGCCCGGGTGGCACTCGCTCATCACGTTGGCTGCGCCGATCGAGCCGATCACGCGCGGGCGCTTGCCTCCGCTTCCCGCCGAGCTGGATCGCGTAGCTCGCGCCCGCGGCGCGCAGGCTGACCGCGCGATGCGGGTTGCGGCGGGCGGCGAACCACTCGTTCCCGGAGGCGCTGCGCAGGAGCTCGCTCGCCTCCTCGGCGCGCGCCGTCGCGGCGCGCAGGGCGGGGCTCGCGAGCCAGGCCTCGTCGGCGCGCAGCGGCACCTCGGCGGCGGCGCAGGGGAGGTGGGCGGCCAGCACGTCGGGGTTGTGCGGGTCCAGCACGGCGTGCTCGAAGGCGCGGCCCAGGAGCTGGTCCGGGTGCGCCACCAGGTACTGATCGAGCGCATCGGGCTGCGCGACCAGCGCGATCACGCCGTCGCCGGCGCGCCCGACGCGGCCCGCGCGCTGCCAGGTCGCGATCTGGCTGCCCGGGTACCCGACCAGGATGCAGACGTCGAGGCCTCCCACGTCGATGCCGAGCTCGAGCGCCGAGGTGGAGATCACGCCGGCGAGCTCGCCGCTGAACAGGCGCCGCTCGATCTCGCGCCGCTCCTCGGGCAGGAAGCCCGCGCGATAGGAGCTGATGCGCGGGGCGAGGGCGGGCTCGGCGGCGGCGATCCACTGGTGCATCAGCTCGGTGACGCGGCGCGCCTTCGTGAAGGCGATCGTGCGCAGGCCGGCGCCCACCGCGAGCCGGAACAGCCGAGCCGCGACCGCGTAGGGGGAGCTGCCCGCCGGGTTGAACAGCAGCACGTCGCGCTGGGTGCGCGGCGCGCCTTCGGCCAGCACCACGGAGGGGTCGCGCCCGGTGAGCAGGGCGGCCAGCTCGCCCGGGTTGGCGATCGTGGCCGACGCGCACACCAGGCGCGGCCGCGCGCCGTGGAACGCGCAGACGCGCTCGAGGCGGCGCAGCACCTGGGCGACGTGCGAGCCGAACACGCCCCGGTAGGTGTGCAGCTCGTCCACCACCACGAGGGCGAGCCCGCGAAAGAAGCTCTCCCAGCTCATGTGGTGGGGCAGGAGACCGAGGTGCAGCATGTCCGGCGTCGTGATCAGCACATGGGGCGGGTCGCGGCGGATGCGCTGCCGCGCCGCGGGCTTCGTATCGCCGTCGTAGATGGCGACCGCGCGCTCGGGCGCGAAGCCCAGCGCGGCCGCGTCGGCCGCGAGCTTCTTGGCCTGGTCCTGCTCGAGCGCCTTCAGCGGAAACAAGAAGAGCGCGTGGGCGCCCGGGTCGGTGCGCGCGGCCTCGAGGGCGGGCAGCGCGTACACCAGCGATTTCCCGCTCGCGGTCGGCGTCGCGAGCACGACGTCGCGCCCGCGCGCGAGCTCCGCGAGCGCGCGGGCCTGATGCGGGTAGAGCGCGTCGATCCCACGCGCGCGCAGCAGCGCCTGGGCGCTCTCGGGCAGCCCGCTGAGCGGCGCCCGCCCCGGCGGCTCCGCCGGGAGCCGGCTCGCGTGGCGAAGCGCGCGCGCGAGCTGCCCATCCGCGCGCACCGCGTTCGTGAATGCCTCGACGCCCGCGGCCGGGCGCTCGCTCACCGCGCTCATGCGATCCCTCGGAGCGCAGCGAGGAGGGCGCGGCGCCAAGTCGCGAGCCAACGGGGAGCGGGGGGAGTGAGACCGTAGCAGGCCTGCGCGAGCCCGTTGACCCCGCGCGCGCGAGTGCCGCATGCTCGCAGGCATGCGCCTCTCGCAGCAGGCTCAGTACGCCATCTGCGGGATGTTCGATCTGGCCTACGCGGGCGCGGAGGCGCCCGTGCAGGTGCGGGTGATCGGCGAGCGCCAGCGCATCCCGCCGCGCTACCTCGAGCAGATCTTCCAGCGGCTGCGCAAGGCGGACCTCGTGCGCGGCAAGCGCGGTCCCGGCGGCGGCTACGTGCTCGCGCGTCCGCCCGCCGAGATCTCGCTGCGCGAGATCCTCGAGGCCGTGGAGGGGCCTCTGGCGGACGGCTTCGCCCAGGGCCCTCCGCCCCACGAGCGCCGCACCCCCGAGCGCCCGAACTTCGTCTGGCGAGAGATCGGGACCCGCATCGAGGACGTGTTCGCGGGGCTCACGCTCGCCGAGCTTTGCCGGCGCGCTGCCGCGAGCGGCGTGCGCCGGCCGCCCAGCGAAGCCATGTACCACATCTGAGGGGCGGGGACACTGCGGTTAACACGGGGACGCTGGTTAACTTGGGGAAGCGGTTGCCTCGCCCCACCCACAAGCGGCCCAAGTTAACCAGCGTCCCCGTGTTAACCGCAGTGTCCCCGCCGTAGTCGCTAACGTGTGCCGTCCAGGGGAGAGGGGGCGACGGAGGTCGAACAGCAGTTGCCGGGACCGGTATTGCCGGATCGCTCGCTGCCTCCGCTCGTCGCGCCGGCTCGCGTGCTCGTGGAGCTCCAGGAGCACGCGCGCGAGACGCACCCCGAGGAGTGCTGCGGGCTCGTGATCGGCAGCGCCCCCGAGCGCCTCGAGCAGGTGATTCGCTGTCGCAACGAGATGACTCGGCTCCATCGACAAGACGCCTCCCGCTTTCCCCGCGACGGCCGCGAGGCCTTCCACATGAACGAGGTCGACATGCTGAATGCCCAGAAGCAGGCCGACGCGAGCGGGCGCCGGGTCACCGCGATCTATCACTCCCACGCGGACGCCGGCCCCTACTTCTCGACGCTCGATCAGGAGTTCGCCGAGCAGCCCGGCTTCCCTTTCCCCGACGCGGTGCACATCGTCGTCTCGGTGCTGGAGGGCCTCGTGAAGGAGATCGCCGTCTTCCGGCGCGCGCGCGCGCGCGCGCCGGAACGCTTCGCGGGGCGCCTGCTCGCGGGAGAGGCGCCGTGAGGCGCGGGCTGCGCGCGGCGCTGCTGGCGCTGCCGCTGGCCTGCGCCTCGGGCGGCGGCGACAGCTTCCGGGTCGACGACCTCCCGAGCGCGCCGATGGCGCTCAGCTATCGCACCAGCGAAGAGGTCGAGAAGGTCCAGAAGCAGCTCGACGCGAGGAAGCAGCACGAAGCGGAGGAGAAGGCCAAGGAGGTCCAGCGCGCGCGGCCGGCGATCGGCTCCGCCGCGGCGATCCGCGAGGCCTTCCACGCTCGCGCCGAGGAGATGGCGGCGATCGACCTGATGGCCCGGCTCGCGCTCTATACGGCGCCCACCGCCGAGGTGGTGGACGCGGAGTTCGCGGCGAAGAGCGACCGCCCGCTCGCCTGGTCGCTGGATCACCAGCGGCTGCTCTTCTTGTCCGAGCGCGGCGGCGAGACCCAGCTCGTCGAGTGGAACCGCCAATCCGACGCGCTGCTGCAGATCACCTCCGGCGACCTGCCCGTGCTGGACGGTTGTTATGGGCCGAAGGGGGAGCTCGCCTTCTCGCTGGGCACGCACCTCGAGGACACGCCCCAGGGCGTGACGGGTGGCATCCGCATCTTCGCGCGGCTGCCGGGCGGAGGAGAGCCGCAGCCGATCACGCCCGGCCCGCTCGACGTGGCCCCGACCTGGTCGCCCACCCAGCCGCTGCTCGTGTACCAGCAGCGCGCGAGCGACGGGCTCGAGGACATCGTCTCGGTGAACCCCTACGAGCCCGGACCCCCGCACCGCCTCGCGCGCGGGCGCTCGCCGGTCTTCAGCGTGGACGGGGCGTGGGTGCTCTACAGCAGCCGCTCGAGCAAGGGCTGGAAGATCTTCCGCATGCGGCCGGACGGCAGCGGGCGCCAGCCCCTGGTCGGGAGCGGCATGCAGGAGGTGGAGCCGGCGGTCTCCCCGGACGGCCGCTTCTTCGCCTTCGTCGGGTACTACCCGGGCAAGGAGTCCGACACCGAGCTCTACGTGATGCCCATCAACGGGGGCAACCGGGTTCGCAAGCTCAAGTTCGACGACAAGCCGAACCGGATCACGTGGTAGCGGAGGGAGAATGACGGCGCGGCAGGATCTGGTCCCGGTGCACGGCGGGCTCGACGAGCCCGTGGACTGCACGGTCGCACTCTCCGAGCGCAAGGAGCTGCTGCGCGAGGCGGCCGGGCTGAAGAGCGTGCGCGTCGCGCGCGCCGATCTCTCGACGATCTATCGCATCGGCGACGGTGGGCTCTCGCCCCTCACGGGGCCGCTCCGCGCCGAGGAGTACCGGCGCGTCCTCGACGAGCGCGTGGTGCTCTCGCGGGGCGGCCGCTACGCGTGGACCATCCCCCTGGCGCTGCCGCTGAGCGACGCCGAGGCCGGTGCGCTCGCGGGCCAGAAGAGCGCCGCGCTGCGCAACGAGGACGGCGAGCTGGTCGCGGTGCTCGACCGACCCGAAGTGTTTCCCTGGGACAAGCCGCTCTACGTGGAGCGCGTCTACCGCACGCGGCGCACCGATCACCCCGGCGCGCGCATCGCCGTGGACGATCCGCGCGGGAAGCTCCTGGGCGGCGCGCTGCGCGTCCTCCCTCAGCCCGTCCATCCCGAGTACGGCGAGTACATGCTCTCGCCGCGCATGACCCGCACGTTGATCCGCACGCGCAAGTGGCAGCGCGCGCTCGCCTTCCAGACGCGCAACCCCCTGCACCGCGCCCACGAGTACGCGCTGGTGGCCGGCGCGGAGCGGCTCACCGGCGAGGGCTTCTTCACCGGCGTGGTGCTGAACCCGTTGGTCGGCGAGCTCAAGGGCGACGACGTGCCGGCGGTGATGCGCATGCGCTGCTACCGCGAGCTCCACGACCGGCGGCTGCTCGGGCAGGGCGACAAGGACGAGGCGCTCTGGCAGCGCGTGGGCTACGACCTCGCCGAGGTGTTCGAGCTGATCGGGCTCGACATCAAGATGTTCTACGGCGGGCCGAGCGAAGCGATCATGCACGCGATCTACCGGCAGAACTACGGCTTCAGCGACCTCGTCGTGGGGCGCAAGCACGCCGACGCCCCCTACGACGACGGGACGCCCATCTGGGGCGACTTCGACGCCCAGCAGATCTTCGATCAGCCCCCGGGCGAGCTGCACACGCGGCCGGTGAAGATCGGCTTCGCGGCGTTCTACGAGTCGCTCGGCCGGGTGGACCTCACCGAGCGCCACCCGGACGAGAAGCCCTACGGGATCAGCGGCACCCGACTGCGCGAGCAGCTGCGCTCCGGCGAGCGACCGGACGCGCGCATCATCCGCCCCGAGATCTCGGACATCCTGATTCAGGCCTACCGGCAGGAGTGACGCCATGAAGATCGGCATCCCGCGCGAGACGAAGGACATGGAGTTTCGCGTCGGGATGATCCCCGACGGCGTGCGCATCCTGCACGAGGATGGCCACGCGGTCTTCGTGGAGCGCGACGCCGGCGTGGGCAGCGGCTTTCCGGACGCCGCTTATCAGGCCGCCGGCGCGACGCTGGTCGGCCCCGACGAGGTGTGGTCGGGACCGGACCTGGTGGTGAAGGTGAAGGAGCCGAATCCCGAGGAGGTGAAGCGCCTGCGCCGCGGCCAGACGCTCTTCACGTACCTCCATCTCGCGGCGGCGGGCTCGCTCGCCGAGCAGCTGTGCGAGAGCGGGGTGATCGCGGTCGCCTACGAGACCATCTGCAACCCGGACGGCTCCTTCCCGGTGCTCGCCCCGATGAGCGAGGTCGCCGGACGCCTCGCCACGCAGATCGGCGCGAACCTCCTGCAGAAGGATCGCGGCGGCAAGGGGCTCCTGCTCGGGGGCGTGCCCGGCGTGATGCGCGGCAAGGTCACCGTGATCGGAGCGGGCGTCGTCGGCATCAACGCCGTGCGCCTCGCCCACGCGCTGGGCGCCGAGGTGGACGTGATGGACGTCGACCTGAAGCGGCTCTCCTACGTGTACGACATCTTCCACGGCGAGCTGAACACGCTGTTCTCGAACCGCGCGAACATCGAGCGCTCGGTGCGCTCGAGCGATCTCGTGGTGGGCGCCGTCTACGTCCACGGACGGCGCGCGCCCACGCTGGTCAGCGACGCGATGGTCAAGGCGATGGAGCCCGGCTCCGTCGTGGTGGACGTCGCGGTGGACCAGGGCGGCTGCATCGAGACGATCCACCCCACCACGCACTCCGATCCCACCTACGTGGTGCACGACGTGATCCACTACGGGGTCGCGAACATGCCGGGCGCGGTGCCGCGCACGTCCACGTTCGCGCTCACCAACACCACCTTCCACTACGTGGAGGCGCTGGCAGGCCTGGGGACCGAGGAGGCCGTGCGCCGCGACCCTGCGCTGCGCCAGGGCGCCAACATCTGGAAGGGTCGCATCGTCTGTCAGGGGGTCGCGGAGTCCCTCGGCCTCCCGTACACGGCGGTGGAGAAGGTGCTGTAGCGGGTCACGACGATGCGTCGCGCTCTCGGCGTTGCCTTGTTGGGCGCCGCGGCGGCCTGGGCGGACGCGCCGACGCCGGGGGCGGCGTTCTGCGCGTCTCAGGGAAACCTGCCCACGGTGTACTTCAGCGCGGTGTTCGCCGAGGGCGCGGCTGCCCGCCGCGCGCGAGGAGTTCCAGCGCTTCCTCGGCGCGCAGTTCCACTATCAGGGGCAGGTGTTCTGCGACGTGCGCGCGTCGCGAGCGGAGGCGCAGCGGGTGATGCAGGCCGAGCTCGCGGCGAAGCGCGCGCATCAGCGTGCCGTCGAGACGGTTCGCCGATGGCAGGGCCGCTGGGTCAGGCTCTAGACCATTCGGATGCGCGCGGTCTTGGCGCGGGCCAGGAGCGCGGCGCGGTCGAGGCCTTCGGCGGGGTAGCTGGCGTAGCCGAACGCGAGCGCCGCGCGCTCGGAGCGGGCGACCTCCTCGTCGCGAGCGACCTCGTCGGCCACGGAGCGCGCCAGCGTGGCGACGCGCTCCTCGGGGCGGGGACCCGGGTCGGGGAGCAGCACCAGGAACTCGTTGTCCTGGCCGCGCGCGACCACGTCGAACTCGCGCACGTGGCTGCGCAGCGCCTCGGCGGTGCGCTGGACGAGTCGGTCGCCGCGCCGCAGATCCGCGCGGCGCAGCTCCTCGAGGTTCTCGATCCGGCACTCGACGATGGCGAGGGCGCCCTCGGGCCCGGCCGCGCGCGCGAGCTCCTGGTCGACGCGCCGGCCCCAGTACTCGAAGTTCGGGAGACCGGTCTCCTCGTCGAAGTTGCGCTGGCGCTGGGTGGCGGCGTGCAGCGCCGCGTTCTCGAGCGCGCGCTCCACGTAGCTCACGTAGCGCGCGAAGATCTGCAGGTCGTCGTCCCCGAACAGACCCGGGAAGAACTGATCCGGCGCCACCTTGTCGTAGAAGGCGAGCGTGCCCACCACGCGCCCGTCGCGCTTGAGCGGCGCGGCCAGAGCCGAGCGGAAGCCGGCAGCCAGCTCGGCGAGGCTCGCGTCCTTGGTGAGGTTGCGCAGCAGGCGCGGCTGGCGCGCCTTGATCGCGTCCACGCACACCTGCTTGTCCAGCCGGAAGAGCTTCTCCTGGGCCTTCGGGTCTGCGGAGCCGTAATAGGAGCGGATCACGAAGCGGCGGCTCTCGGGATCCTGGAGGCGCAGCACGGCGTGGTCGGCCTCGAGGATCAGGGCGCCCGAGGAGGTGGTGAGGCGCGCGACCTCGGCCGGCTCGCGGGTGGAGATCAGCCGGATGCCCGACTCGTTGATGGCCGAGACCTTGGTCGCGCGGGAGGAGATGCGCGCCTCGCGCTCGGCCTGCGCGATCTCCTCGGCGGCGGCCGCGGCGATCTCGAGCAGGGTCTCGCGCAGCGCCCGGGCGGAGCGGCCGCGCGTGCCGCTGCTCTGGATGGAGAGCACGCCCAGGCAGGCGTCGCCGGCGACGAGGGGCAGGGCGGCGTAGCCCAGCGCGCCCGGCTTCGACTCCAGGAAGACGGGCTCGCGCCGCGCCGCAGCCTGGCCGTCGATGCCCGCGCCGAGCGCCACGCGATACTCGCCGCCGAGCCCGCCGCCCGGGAGCGACGTCGCGGCGAGCCGGAGCTCCTCGTCGCCGAGCAGATAGACGGTGGCGATGCCGCCGTCGAGCAGCGCCGCCACGCGCGCGCAGAGCTTCTCGAGCCGGCCCTCGAGTGCGCCGCCGCCGGCGAGCGCCTCGCGCACGGCGCTCACAGCCTCGTAGCGCGAGGCCTGGCGCCGCAGCGTCTCGTGCTCCTCCGCGCGCGCGATGATCTCGGCGTCGAGCCGGCCGAGCTGCTCGGCGAAGGAGAGGTCGTCGTCGTCGAAGGCGTCGGCGCGGCTCGTGTGGTGCAGGTTCAGCACGCCGAGCACGCGCCCGCCGTGCACCAGGGGCACGCACAGCGCGCTCTCCACGTCCGGCCGGTCGCGCGAGAGCTTGAACTGCTCGCGGTCGGCGCGGCCGCGAATCTTGATGGGACGCGCCTCTGCCGCGGCGCGGCCGGCTACGCCCTGGCCGAGCGGCACGCGGATCTTGGGCCACAGCTCGGGCTCGACGCCGCAGGCGACGCGGATGCGCAGCTCGCCGCGCTCCGCGTCGAGCAGCATCAGCGAGCCCCCGTCGGCTCCAGTCACTCCCATCGCGATCTCGAGCATGCGCGTGAAGAGCTCGTCGGGGTCGATGGTGAGATTCACCGACTCGACCACCTCGTGGAGCGCTTGAAGGAGCTCCGCCTTGCGGTCCGCGCTCGAGAGGCCGTAGCCCCAGAGCAGGCGCGCCGTCAGGGGGGAGACGACCTGGAGGCCGGCGGCGGCCTCGGGGAAACGCTGCGCGAAGGGCTTCCCGATGCCGGCATCCACGACCGCGTGCAGCGTGCGCGAGAACAGCGCGGGGTCGGAGTCGATGGCGAGCCGCAGGCGCTGCGACTCGGCGCGCGCCCGGGCGGGTGCCGGGTCCTCGGCGAAAGCGCCCACCACCTCGATCTCCGGGTTCTCCTCCAGTGCCGGGACCAAAGCGAGGGTCTCGTCCGAGACCCCGTAGATGGCGACCGCTCGCCTCATGCATCCTCGGGTTCGAGCTTCAACGAGAGCGTGAGCTTCACGCGGCGCCCGCTCGCATCGCGCACCACCAGCGGGATGCGCAGGCCGTCGGGCGAGGGCCGCGGCGGCCCAGCGGGCTCCACCACGAGGCCCACGTCGGAGGCTCCGGCATCGACCTCGATCCCGAGCCGGGGCTTCGCGCGCGACGTGGTCGCCGCCTCGACGCGCGACGTGGTTGCCGCCTCGACGCGCGACGTGGTTGCCGCCTCGACGCGCGACGTGGTCGCCGCCTCGACGCGCGACGTGGTTGCCGCCTCGAAGCTGGGCTCGAAGAGCGCGTCGGCGGCCGCCACGGTCTCGGCCACGCTCGCCTCGCGGCCGGGCTGGGAGTCCTCGGCCGAGACGACCGGCTCGGGCGCGGGGCGCGCCCGCCGCGCTGCCTCGAAGGCGGCCTGGTCGATCAGCTGCGTCACCCCGGGCGGCGGCGC
Organism: uncultured delta proteobacterium; assembly: GCA_963716275.1. GTDB lineage: Bacteria > Myxococcota_A > UBA9160 > UBA9160 > UBA6930 > VGRF01. The sequence continues at coordinate 32,642 of CAVQTC010000003.1, forward strand.
CTTCGGGAGCTGCGGGCGGGGCGGCGCGACCGGCGCCGGGGCGCGCGCGGCCGCGGGGCTCGGCGCGCCCTGGGACTGCTCGCGCAGGTGCCGGATCACGCGCTTCGAAATGGTGGTCAGCGTCTGCAGCACCGCGGTGCCGTCCTTGGCGACCGCCTCGAAGGCGGCGACGCCGCGCATCGAGAGCTTGCGGTGCAGCTCCTCGAGCGCGTAGGGATCGGCGAGGTCGCGCTTGTTGTACTGGATCACGAGCGGCACGCGCTCGATCGGGCGGCCGTAGGCGGCGAGCACGCTGCGCAGCTCCTCGAAGCTCGCGAGGTTGTCCGCCAGCCGCTCGCGCCGCGCGTCCACCACGAACACCACGCCGTCGGCCCGGTCGAGGAGCTGCTTGCGGGTGGGCGCCTGCTCCGCGTCGTTGGGCACGGCCACGATCTGGATGCGCGTGCGCACGCCGCCCACGTCGCCGAGCTCGATGGGCAGCATCGGATAGGTGACGGACGGGTCGATGCGCGTGGGCACGAAGCGCAGCTCGCCCCGGTGGTCGGGTCGCAGCTTCGCGTGCACCACGCGCAGGTTGGTCTGCTTGCCCACGCCGGCGGCGCCCCAGTAGACGATCCGCGCGTCGACGCGCGCCTCCGCCGGATTCTCAGCCATCAGAGCTTCCCCTTCTTCTCGAGCATGCGGCGCGCGTGGATCGCGATCACCGACGGTACGTCCTTGCTCTTGACCAGGCCGCGCAGGTCTCGCTCCTGGAGAAAGTTCAGGAACTTGACGGAAGCGGCCATCGGACACTTGGGATTCGTCACGAGCGCGAGCTTCACGTTGTAGTTTCGCGTCCACTCGCGGTTGCAGGAAATGATGCGCAGCACCTCGTCCGAGAGGTTGCGCGACTTCGCGAAGGCCACCACCTCGGTGTCGCTCATGCGCGGGCTGCGGATCGCTGCGGTGGCGACGATCTTGTTGCGGTCGCGGACCAGGAGGCCGCGCGCCTCCTTGTTGCCCAGCCGCGCGAGCTTCACCTTCTGCATCACGCTCATCTTCTGGACCAGGGCGAACAGGTTGCCCTGCGCGGCCGCATCCAGCTCCTCGCCCTCGGGGCGATCCTCGAGCAGCTCCTTGGCGAACTCGCCGGCGTCGTCGCCGAGGATGGCGCGCAGCGCGGCGAGCGCGGCGTCGTCGGTGACCTCCTCGGGCTGGAGATCGCTCGGGGCCTCGCCGTCCTCGGCGACCTCGGCGGCGGGGCGCTCGAGGCCGAGGAAGGAGAGGATGCGGTCGATCGTGGCGCGGCCGGTGAGCGGATTCTCGCCCAGCGCGTCCACGATCGCCGGGCAGCGCAGGAGCCGCGTCTGGTTGTTGGCGACGATGTCGATCACGCGCCGGTGCGGGAGCGTCGCCAGGAAGGTCAGCGTGGCGTCGTCGGCGGCTGCGTTGAGCGCGAGCGTCTCCATGCGCGCCGCGTCGTCCTTGTAGGCGTGCGCGAGCCAGCTGAGCACGGCCGGGTGCGTGTTTCCGCCGAGCACGGTGCGCGCGATCGCGTCGGGCAGCTTGGCGAGGCTCTCGCCCGCCGTCGTCTTGACCTCGGCGTCGCCGTCGTTGGCGAGCACGAACAGGACCGTGGCGAGCTCGATCGGCTGGAGGGGCAGGGCGCCGCGTGCGGCGAGCCGGCGCACCTCGACCGGGGCGTCCTTGCGGACGTACTTCTCGGCCTGGGGCGAGAGCGAGAGTTGGATCTTGCTCGGCTGTGCTTGGCTCACGGGTCCCTCGACCGCGGTCGGGCGCCGAGGGGCCGCGACCCTCAGGTCTTGGCCGCCTTGGCCTTCGCCTCGGCGATCACTTTCTCGCGCTGCTGCGCCGGTACTTCGTCGTAGTGCGAGAACTCCATGTGGAACACCCCCTTCCCCCCGGTGAGGCTGGTCAGGGCGCTCGCGTACTCCAGCATTTCGGCCATAGGCACCTCGGCCTTGACGACCAGGCTGTGGCCTTGCGATTCCGTCCCCTGGACCCGGCCCCGGCGATGGGAGAGGTCCCCCATCACGTCCCCGAGGTGCTCGGAGGGCGCCGTCACCTGGACCTGCATGATCGGCTCCAGCAGGGTGGGCCGGGCCTGCTCGAGGGCGGCCCGGAAGGCGAAGGAGCCGGCCAGCTTGAAGGCCATCTCGTTCGAGTCGACGGGGTGGAACTTGCCGTCGATGCAGCGGGCGCGCACGTCCACCACGGGGAAGCCCGCGAGCGGGCCGCTGGTCGCCGCGTCGAGGACGCCCTTCTCGACCGCCGGGATCAGGTTGCGGGGGATCGCCCCGCCCACGATCTCGTCCGAGAACTCGACCCCGGTCCCGCGCGGGAGGGGCTCCACCGTCAGGTAGGCGACCCCGAACATGCCCTTGCCGCCGGTCTGCTTCTTGAGCTTCCCCTCCACGTTCTCCGCGCGCCCCTTGATGGTCTCCCGGTAGGGGACCTTCGGGGTGTGGAGCTCCACGTCCACCTCGTAGAGGCGGCGGAGCTTCTGGATCGCGATGCGCACGTGGAGCTCGCCCATCCCCGTGAGCAGGAACTCGCCCGTCGAGGCGTCGCGCGAGAGGTGCAGCGTCGGGTCTTCCTCCACGAGCCGTGCGAGCGAGGTGAAGAGCTTGTCCTCGTCCTGCTTCGACTTGGCGGAGACCGCGTAGGAGATGACGCCCTGCGGAATCGGGATCTCGGGCAGGTGGAGGCCGTTCTTCTCGGCGGTGAGCGTGTTGCCGGTGTGGACGTCCTTCAGCTTCGCGACCGCCACGATGTCGCCCGGGCCGGCCTCGGCCACCTCCACGAGCTCACCGCCGTGCAGCAGGAGCAGCTTCCCGAGCCGCTCCTTCTCGCCGCGCGTGGCGTTCAGGATCGTCTCGTCGTGGTGGAGCGTGCCCGACACCACGCGCATCACCGAGAGCGTGCCGGCGTAGCGATCGATCACGGTCTTGAACACGAAGGCCGAGAAGGGCGCGTTGGCCGAGGGCTCGACGTCGAGGGCGGCGTGGTCGCCGTCCAGGCGCGAGGCCGGCCAGGCGCCGCGCTCGGCGGCCGAGGGCAAGAGGTGGGTCGCCGCCCAGAGCACGGCGGGCGTGCCGATCTCCGCGGTGGACGCGCCGCACAGCACGGGCAACAGCTTGCCCGCGCGCGTCGCGGCCACGAGACCTTCGAGGACCTCGCCCTCGCCGAGCTCGCCCTGCTCGAGGTACTTCTCGGTGAGCGCGTCGTCGCATTCCGCCACCGCTTCGACCAGGCGCGCGCGCGCCCGTGCGGCCTCCTCGGCGGCCTCCGGCGGGATCGCCGCGGCCGCCGTGCCGTTGACCAGCACGCGCATCGCGACCAGGTCCACCACCCCTTTCAGGGCGGGACCTGCGCCGAGCGGGAGCGCGATCGGTACCGCGTTGGCGCCGAGCGCGCGCAGCGACGCGAGCGCGGTCCCGAAATCGGCGCGGTCCTTGTCCACGCCGCTCACGAAGGCGACCAGCGGGAGGCCGCTGGCCTGGGCGGCGCGCCACATGCTCTCGCTGCCGACCTTCACGCCGCCCACCGCCGAGATCACCAGGATCGCGCCGTCGAGCGCCTTCAGCGCGATCTGGGCGTCGCCCTGGAAGTTCGGGTCCCCGGGCGTGTCCACCAGGGTCAGGTGCAGGCCGTTCCAGTCGAAGCCGTAGACGTGGGCGGCGAGCGTGTGGTGGCGCTCCTTCTCCTCGGGCGTCGAGTCGAGGTGCGAGGTGCCGCCGTCGACGGAGCCGAGCGCGCGCGTCGCGCCGGCGCCGTGCAGCAGCGCCTCGCCCAGCGAGGTCTTGCCGTCGCCGGCGTGGCCGATCAGAGCGAAGTTGCGCGTGTGGGCGGCGTCCGTGTTCTGCATTGGGGTCTCCTATTAGGGCTGCGGGCGGTGCTCGGGGTCGCGGTTCTTCTCGAAGAGAAGGCGCAGCCCCTCGAGCGTGAGGAAGGGCTCGACGCGCTCGATCGTCTCGGTCTCGTTGGCGATGCGCTGGGCGAGCCCGCCGGTCGCGACCACGCGCGCGTGCGCGCCGAGCTCGGTGCGGATGCGCTGCACCATCCCGTCCACGAGCCCGGCGTAGCCGTAGAGCAGGCCGGACTGGATGGACTGGGTCGTGGTGCGGCCGATCACCGAGCGCGGCCGCGCGATCTCCACGCGGTGGAGCATGGAGGCGCGCGCAAAGAGCGCCTCCATCGAGACCACGATGCCCGGGAAGATTGCGCCGCCCAGGTACTCGCCCCGCTCGGAGACGCAGTCCCAGGTGGTGGCGGTGCCGAAGTCCACGGCGATCACCGGGCCGCCCATCAGGTCGTAGGCCGCCACCGCGTTCACGATGCGGTCGGCGCCCACCTCGCGCGGGTTCTCGTAGCGGACCGGCATGCCCGTGCGCATGCCCGGCCCCACCACGAGCGGCGCCTTGCCGAGCAGCTTCGTGCACACGCGCTCCCAGATCGGGAGCAGCGGCGGCACCACGCTCGAGACGATCGCCTCGCGGAACGCGTCGCTGCGGCAGCCGGCGAGATCGCACAGGCCGCGCAGCGTCACCAGCACCTCGTCCGAGGTCTGCTCGCGGTGCGTCGCCATGCGCCAGTGGTGCGCGAGCGGGGCGGGCTTGCTCGGCTCGTCGAGATCGAACACGCCGAGCGTCACGTTGGTGTTGCCGACGTCGATGGCCAGCAGCGCACTGTTCATCGGGGCGGCTCCTTCACGAGCGTGACGTCGCCGGCGAAGACGCGCTCCTCGCCCTGCGCGCCCGCGAGGCGCAGCGAGCCGTCGGCGCCCACGCCGACGACGCGGCCCTCGCGCACCGCGCCGGCCGCGTCGGCCACGCGCACGCGCAGCCCCTGCATGCGGAAGAGCGCCGCGAATCGCTCGCGCAGCGCGTCGAAGCCGTGCGCCGCGTGCAGATCGAGCGCGCCCTCGAGCCGGTCGAAGAGCGCGCTCGCGAAGCCGGTGCGGTCGATGGGGCGCTGCGCCGCCGCGGCCAGGCTGGTGGCGCGCTCCCGGAAGTCTGCCGGGAAGCTCGCCGGGTCCACGTTGAGATTCACGCCGATGCCGAGGATCACGGCGCCGTCGGCGCCGCTGCCCACGCGCTCGAGCAGGATTCCCGAGAGCTTCTTGCCGTCCGCGAGCACGTCGTTGGGCCACTTGAGCGCCACGCGCTCGGGCGCGCCCAGCTCGGCGGCCACGGTCTCCGCCACGGCCACGCCGGCGGCGAGCGGGAGCGTCGCGAGGGCTGCGGCGGGTCCGCGCGGGCGCAGCACGAGGGAGACGTAGAGGTTCTTGCCCTTGGGCGAGTGGAAGCTTCGGCCCAGCCGACCGCGGCCGGCGGTCTGCTCCTCGGCGATCACCGCGCAGCCCGCGGGCTCGCCCTGCGCGGCGAGCTCGAGCGCGAGCCGGTTCGTCGAGTCGAGCTCGTCGAAGCACAGGATCCGGCGCGCGAGCCAGCGCCGCGAGGCGCCCTCCAGCAGCGCTTCGGGTGAGAGCGCCCCCCCAGTCGAGCTCGCGACGGACCGGCTGTGCGGCCCCGTTCGCGGACGTCCCTGGGAGGCGGCGTCCATCAGCCCACTCCTTTCCTGGCGCGCACCTCGAGGGCGACGTCGGCCGCGGGCGCCGAGTGCGTGAGGGCGCCGATCGAGATGCGCTGCACGCCGCTCTCGGCGAAGGCGCGCACGTTCGCGAGGGTGACGCCGCCGGAAGCCTCCAGCGGGACGCGCCCGGCGAAGCGCGCGACGTAGCGGCGCAGCTCCTCGGGATCGCGGTTGTCGAGCAGCAGCAGATCCGCGCCGGCCTCCACGGCCTCTTCCGCCTGGGCGAGCGTCTCCACCTCTACCTGCAGGGCGAGGTGCGGGGGCGCGCCTGCGCGCGCTGCTTTCACGGCCTGGGCCACGCCGCCCGCCGCGGCGATGTGGTTGTCCTTGATCAGCAGGGCGTCGAAGAGCCCGAAGCGGTGATTGGTCCCGCCGCCCACCGCGACCGCGTACTTGTCGAGGGCGCGCCAGCCGGGGAGCGTCTTGCGCGTGTCGAGAATGCGCGCGCCCGTGCCCGCGACCGCCTCCACGTAGCGGCGCGTGAGCGAGGCCACGCCGCACAGCCGCCCGAGGAAGTTGAGCGCGCTTCGCTCGGCGCCAAGCACCGCGCGTCCGGCCCCCGAGATCCGGGCCAGCGCGCCCGGCTGGCTCACGAAGTCGCCGTCTCGGCGCAGCGCCACGAAGCGCAGCGTGGGATCCAGTGCGGCGAAGCAGGCCGCCGCGACTGCGAGACCGCACACCACGAGCGGCGCGCGCGCCTCGATCTCCGCCTCGATCTCGAGGTCCGCGGGCAGGCAGGCATTGCTAGTGGCGTCGCCGCCGCCCAGGTCCTCGGCCAGAGCCCGCTCGACCAGGGGCAGCCAGGCGGAGCGGGGAGGGAGGGTCGCGGAGGTCACGCGACCGATCTTAAGGCAGAAGGGCCATTTCGAGCGAACTCCGCTCGGCTCACGCGAGGCATGGCCTCGCGTGGCCTCGCTGCGCGCGGCCACGGCTTCGCGTGGCCGCTTGCTGGCCACTGCACAGCGGGTCGCTCGAACCTACCGGGAGGTTCAGGTCTTGAACCTCTACCAGTTGCCGGTGGGCTGCACGCTCTTGGAGCAGCTAGTCGTCCTCGCCCTTGAGCTTGCGGATCTCCTCCTGGATCAGCGTCTCCGCCATGCGCGGGATCACCTCCCAGGCGATCTGCTCGATGCGTTGCACGGATTCGCGCACGATGCGCTCGGTGACGTCGCCCAGGGCCTCCCAGGCGATCTTTTCGAGCATCGCGCGCATCTCGTCCCGCCCGAGCGCGGGCGCGCCGCTCGTCCCCGCCGCCGGCTGGGGCGCGGCCGCCACGGCTGGCGGGGCCGGCATGGGCTCTTCATCCGCCCACTCGCCGCGCTGCGAGGTCTCCATCACCACGGTGGTCGCGCTGCCGCGCGCGGCGGGCGCCGCGGGCACGTCGGCGAAGGGATCGCCGAGGTCCGTCGCGGATACGTCGTAGCGCTCGGAGTCGCTGGTGAGGCGGTCGCCGCCGATCAGATCGGCGAGGGGATCGCTCACGCCCACGTCGCGCGCCGACACGGTGCCGGCGCCGGTCGTCTCTGCGCTCGAGAAGAGCACGCGCGTGTCCTGCGCGTCCTCGTGGGCGGCAGCGCTCTCGGGGAAGAGCACCTGCGTCGCCGCGGGCGACTCGCCGTCGTCCATCAGGAGCGCGGCGCCCGGCGGGAGCGTCTCCGCGCTGGCGTCCTCGTCGCTAGGCTCGAGCGGTGCCGCGCTCGAGAGCGCCGAGTCCACCTGGGTCAGGGCCTCGTCCATCTCGAGAGGCTCGGCCTCGAGCGTCTCGCCGCTCTCCACGCCGAGGTCGTCGGCGGTGTCGGCGAAAGAGAACGCGTCTTCGTCGGCGCGCTCGGCGCTCGGCGGGAACAGATCCGACTTCGGCTTGCCACTGAGGCCGCTCGGCTCCGTGGTCTCCTCCTGGAGGAAGTCGAAGGGCTCGTCGTCCTTGAACAGGCTGCCCTTGGGCGCGGGGGCGGCCGGCTTCGCCACCGGCGCGGCCGAGGCCGGGGCGCTCGCCGCACGCGCCGCCGCCGCCGCGGCGGCCAGGCGCTGATTCACGGTATCGACCAGCAGCTGGGCCTCGAAGGGCTTGGTGATGTGGCCGTCGGCGCCAACCTCGCGCGCCTTCACTTCGTCGAAGGCCTCGAAGGTTCCGGTCAGCAGGAGCACCGGGATGTGTCGGAGCGTGGGATCGCTCTTGATCGCGCGGCACACGTCGTAGCCCGAGAGGCCCGGCATCACGACGTCGGCGAGCACGATGTCCGGGCGGACTTCCTTCGCCTTGGCGACGGCCGCCGTGCCGTTGTCGACGGCCACGAGCGCGATGTCCTCGCTCGCGAAGCTGATCCCGACGACCTTCTGGATCGTGACGCTGTCGTCGGCGAGAAGCAGGGTCTTGGGCATGTCTCCCCCAGGACACAACGGCCGATCCGCCGCTCTCGCGGCCGATCTGCACCGGAACTCTTCGGTCCCCGTATCTATCGTCGGCGCGCGGCTGCGCATGAATCGGATTCTCGGCGAAGCGGACCGGCAGCCGGGCGCGACCCACCGGCAAGCTAGCAGCAACAGGCCTCGCCGGGCGGTCAAGTCGATGGGCGCGGGACCCGATACGCTTTGGCGCGGCGGCGAGCTCGAGCCCATGGAGGCGCGATGATTCTCAGGGCGGCGGCGTGCTCGGATGTCGGTCTGCGCCGCGCCGGCAACGAGGACGCTTTTGCGGTGGCCCCGGAGCTCGGCTTCTGCCTGGTGGCCGACGGCATGGGCGGGCACACCGCGGGCCAGGTCGCCAGCCAGCTGGCCAGCGAGGCGGCGATGCGCGCCATCCAGACGCTGGAGGGCGCCACGGCCTCGCTGTCCGAGAAGCTGCGCTTCGCGGTGGCCTCCGCCAATCGGGCGATCTTCGCCGCTGCGCAGCGCCAGCCCGAGTATGCCGGGATGGGCACCACCGTGGTCGCCGTGCTCGCGGCGGGGGAGCGGGCCGCGCTGGCCCACGTGGGCGACAGCCGGGCCTATCTGGTGCGAGCCGGCCGCATTCGCCAGCTGACCGACGACCACTCGATCGTGGCCGAGCTCCTGCGCCGCCAGGAGATCAGCCTGGACGCCGCGAAGGACCACCCGCATCGCCACGTGCTCACGCGCGCGCTGGGCGTGCGGCCGACGGTCGAGCCCGACCTGGCCGAGCTCACGCCTGCGCATGGCGACGTCTTCGTGCTGTGCAGCGACGGGCTCACCAACCACGTCGAGCACCACGAGCTCGCCAAGCAGATCAGCGAGCAGTCGGATCTCCAGGATGCCTGCGACGACCTGGTCGAGCTCGCGAACCGCCGCGGTGGCGAGGACAACATCACGGTCGTGCTGGCGCGCGTGGAGCTAGGGGACGCTCTTTAAGAAGGAGCGTCCCCGGCCAAGCTAGGCGCGCTCGAGCGTGTTCTTGAGCTTCGAGCGCAGCCGCAGGACCGACTTCGTGTGGATCTGGCACACCCGCGACTCGGTGATGCCGAGGATGTTGCCGATCTCCTTCATGTTCAGGTCTTCGTAGTAGTAGAGCGAGATCACCAGGCGCTCCTTCTCGGGGAGCGTGCCGATCGTGTCGGCGACGATCTGCTTCACCTGTTGGAGCTTCAGGTTCCCGTACGGATTCTCGGCGTTGACGTCCTCGACGACGTCGGCGTAGCTGCCGCTGCGATCGCCATCGGGGCCCGCGCCGCGCAGCTCCTCGAGATTCACCAGCGAGATGCCGCGCACCTGGTTCAAGAGCTCGTGGAACTTGTCGAGCTGGAGGCCGAGCGAGTCGGCGACCTCGTCCTCGTTGGCGGAGCGGCCGAGGCGCTGCTCCACCTCGCCGTAGGCGCGCTCGAGCTTGCGGCCCTTCTGGCGCACGCTGCGCGGCACCCAGTCGAGCGAGCGCAGCTGGTCGAGGATGGCGCCCTTGATGCGGAACTCGGCGTAGGTCTTGAACTTGCAGTTCTTGTCGGGGTCGTACTTCTCGATCGCGTCCATCAGCCCGATCACGCCCGTGTTGTGCAGATCGTCGAGGTCGATGTGCGAGGGCAGGCGGACGGCGATGCGGTTCACGATGTAACGGATCAGCGGTGCGTGCTCGAGTACGATCTGCTCGCGCAGGGCCCCGGGGATCTCCCCGTGGCGGTTCTTCGCATCGCGCAGCTGCGTCTCCATCACTTCCTCCACGCGGGACCCCTGCTTTTCACTGACCACCTGCTGGCCCCTTGCTGATCGGCTGCCTGACAAAGCAGGCCCCATGCCAAGCGCGCCGCTCGGGCGCGTCGGCGGCTCGTGCGCGCGCGAAGGAAGTGCGCAACCCACGACCGCAGCAATCGAAATCGGTCGCGGGCGCCCCGGCGCGGCGGCGCGCCGAGCGCGCCGCCGCAGGTGGCGGGCGCGCCGGGTCCGACTGGGGAGCGTCAGATCGCCGACGCTTCTGCCGCGCCGTAGTTACGAAACCGTCAGGGCGTCACCGAATGGTCACTCGCGTGGGGTGCCCTTGCCGACCCTGCAAGCCGCGACGCGGAGCGGTCGCGGCGCGCAGCGAGGCGGAGTCCTCGGAGCCGAGCGGAGATCGCTAAGACTCGGGCGAGAGCCCGTGCTTCTTGATCTTCTCGAGCAGCGTGGTGCGGTTCATCGCCAGCAGCCTCGCCGCCTGGTTCTTGTTCCACTCCGTCTGCGCCAGGGCTTGGCGGATCAGGTCGGCCTCGAAGCGGTCGACGGCCTCGGGCAGGGACAGGCCGCCGGGCGGGAGGCGCGGGGCGTCGGCTGCGGGCTGGGCGCGCTGCGGCTGCAGGGCAGGGGGGAGGTCCGCGACGTCGATCTCCCCGCCGCCCTGCATCACCACCGTTCGCTCGATCACGTTCTCGAGCTCGCGCACGTTGCCGGGCCAGTCGTACTCCGACAGCCGCTCGAGCGCCGCCGCGGAGACCGTGCAGGCGCCGAGCCCCTTCTCGTCGTGCAGGCGCGCGAGGAAGTGGCTCACCAGAAGCGGCACGTCGCCTTTGCGCTTGCGCAGCGGCGGCATCTCGATGGGGATCACGTTGAGGCGGTAGAAGAGATCCTCGCGAAAGCGCCGCTCGCGGATCGCGCTCACCAGGTCCTGATTGGTCGCGGCGATCACGCGCACGTCCACGCGCTGCGTCTGGGAGGAGCCCACGGGCTCGAAGCTGCGGTCCTGGAGCACGCGCAGGAGCTTCACCTGGAGGGTCGGGCTCATGTCGCCGATCTCGTCCAGGAAGATCGTGCCGCCGTGGGCGAGCGCGAAACGTCCCTCGCGCGAAGCGATGGCGTTCGTGAACGCACCGCGCACGTGGCCGAACAGCTCGGACTCGAGCAGCTCCTCGGGGATCGCCCCGCAGTTCACCGTGACGAACATGCGCTCGGCGCGCGGGCTGTTGTAGTGGATGGCGCGTGCAGCGAGCTCCTTGCCGGTGCCGCTCTCGCCCGTGATGAGCACGGTGCTGTCGGTCTCCGCCACCCGCTCGACCAGCGCCAGCACGCGGCGCAGCGCGTCGCTCGAGCCCACCACCTTGTCGAAGCGGTAGCGCCCCTGGAGCTGGCGGTGGAGCATGCGGTTCTCGGCCTTGAGCCGCCCGTGCTCGATGGCCTGGGCCGCGAGCTTGCGCAGCACGTCGTGCGAGGCCTGCTCGAGCGGCTTCTCGAGGTACCAGTAGGCGCCGGCCTGCAGCGCCTCGAGCGAGGCGTCGGCGCCTCCGTAGCCCGTGATCACGATGCAGGGCAGGTCGGGATTCAGGTCGCGCACCTGGCGCACCAGCTCGAGCCCACTGATGCCCGGCATCTTCACGTCGCACAGCACGAGGTCGAAGCTCTCGGCGGCGAGCGCCTGCATGGCCTCGTGGGCGTCGCGCGCGGCCGTGACGGCGTAGCCGGCCCGGGAGAGCATTCGCTCGACCGCGCTGCGATAGAGCTCGTGGTCGTCCACCACGAGCACGTGCGGCTTGCGCACTCCGGACCTCGCCGGGGGGGAAAGGGTCGATGCAGTCTAGGCAGAGCGGCTCGCGCCCTCAAGGGTGGGCGCGTCGCCTCCGATGAGCGACGACATGCGCGAGACCGTGCGGAGGGCCGAGCCCGTGGAGGCCCCCGGAGTGCTCCTGCTCGTGGACGACGAGCCGCTGTTCCTGCGCGCCCTCGAGCGCATCCTGCACGGCGACGCGCTCGCGGTGCGCTGCGCGAGCTCGATGGCGGAGGTGGACCGCGAGGTCGCGAGCGGCGACGTCGAGGTGGTGCTGCTCGACGTGCGCCTCGGCGCCGCGAGCGGGCTCGAGGTGCTGGAGCGCATCAAGCGCAGCCGCCCCGACGTCGAGGTGGTGATGATGACGGGCCACGCGACGATCGAGAGCGCGGTGGACTGCATGCGGCTCGGCGCCTTCGACTACCTGGAGAAGCCTTTCGGTGACCCGCACCGCGTGCGCTCGGTGATCCACCGCGCCCTGGAGCGCCGCCGCCTGGTGGCGCGCAACCGCGACCTCGAGCGCGAGCTCGCCGGGCGCGCCCACGCCGCGCTGATCGGCAGCTCGGCGCGCATGCGCGCGGTGCTGCGCACGGTGGAGAGCCTGCGCCACAACGAGTCGAGTGTGCTGATCGTGGGCGAGAGCGGCACCGGGAAGGAGCTGGTGGCGGCCGCCATCCATGCTGCGAGCCCGCGCCGGGACAAGCCCTTCGTGCCGGTGGACTGCGGGGCGCTGCCCGAGTCGATCATCGAGAGCGAGCTGTTCGGGAACGAGCGCGGCGCGTTCACCGGCGCGACCGGTGCAGCCGGGCTCTTCCGCGTCGCCGACGGCGGCACGCTCTTCCTCGACGAGATCGGCGAGATCGCGCAGAGCGTGCAGGCGAAGCTCTTGCGCGCGCTCCAGCAGCGCGAGGTGCGCCCGGTGGGCTCGGGGGTGGCCGTGCCCGTGGACCTGCGCATCCTGGCTGCGACCAATCGCGACCTCGCGCAGCTCGCCGAGCAGGGCCGCTTCCGGCTCGACCTCTACTACCGGCTCAACGTGGTGCGCATCGAGCTGCCGCCGCTGCGGGAGCGCGCCGAGGACGTGCCGCTGCTCGCCCAGCACTTCCTGGAGAAGCACCGCCGGCCCGAGAGCTCCATCCGCGGCTTCGAGCCCGAGGCGCTCCACGCTCTGTGTCGCCACTCCTGGCCGGGCAACGTGCGCGAGCTCGAGAACGCGATCGAGTCGGCCCTCGCCCTCGCCGCCGGGCCGTGGCTGCGGGCGCGCGACTTCCCGATCGGGCGCGGCCGAGCCCCGCTGGCCACGGCGGCCGCTGGGGAGCTGCCGCTCAGCCTCGACGCCTACGAGCGCAGCGTGCTCGAGCGTGCGCTCGCCGAGAGCGAGGGGGACGCCGGCCTGGCCGCGCGCCGGCTCGGCATCGGCCGCTCGACGCTGTATCGCAAGCTCGCCAAGCACCAGATCGGTCCGCGCCGCCCACAGCTTTCGCTCGCGCTGCCGCCCCAGGATTCGCTCCGGTAGACTGCGCGCCACCCCAGCGCCGCGCTCCTCGCGGCGCGCACGAACTCGGTCGCTGAGGTGGGTCGCATCCGGTGAGCGCACAGCGCGTGCTCCTGCTCGAGCCGCCGCCCCCCGCGCACGATGCGCGCGGGGCGGTCGCCCACGCGCTCGCGGCGCTCGGCGTGCCCGTCGCCATCGAGCAGTGCCACGACCTCGACGCTGCGCGCGCGGTGCTCGCGGGCGGCTCGATCGACCTGGTGGTGGCGGACGAGCGCGCGGGGCACACGCTCGAGCTCGCCCGCGCGCTGCGCGAGCGCGGCGGCCCGCCGCTGCTCGTGATCACGCGCAGCGGCGACGCCTTCGCCGTGAAGGCCTTCCGCGCGGGCGCCGCGGACTGCGTCTCGGGGGGGTCGCTGGCCCGCGACCTCCTCCCGGCGGCGCGCGAGCTGATCGGGCGCCAGCGCGAGGAGCGCGCGGCGCCCGGTGCGCTCGATCGCGCCGCGCGCAACGCCGTCCAGCACATGAACAGCGCGCTGGTCGTGCTCGACGCCGCGGGCTCGGTCACCTACGCGAACCCGATGGCGGAGTCCCTGCTCGGCCCCTTGGCGGGGCGGCCGATCGCCGAGCTCTTCCCCGGGGTCCCGCCGGGCCGGCTCCTGATCCAGCGCACGCTCGCCGCGGGCGAGCGCCTGCGCGGCGCCGAGGCCGTGGTGACGCGCGAGGACGGGCGCGCGATCCCGATCGGGCTCTCCTCCGCGCCCCTGCTCGGCCCCCAGGGCGAGCGCGAGGGCGCCATTCTGCTGTTCCAGGATCTGACCGAGATCAAGCAGCTCGAGCGGCAGGTGCTCCAGCGCGAGAAGATGGCCTCGATCGGGCAGCTGGCCGCGGGCATCGCCCACGAGATCAACAACCCGATGGGTTTCATCCACGCAAACCTCTCCCAGCTGCAGGAGTACCTCGACGACCTCGCGCGCGTCTGGGAGCGCGTGGAAGGGCTGCGCGCCGCGGCGCGCGTGGGTCGCCCAGAGCTGAAGAGCGCGGCGGCGGCCCTCGACGCGGTGGTGGCCGAGGTGGATGCGGACTTCCTGCTGCGCGATCTGGGCAAGGCGGTGCGCGAGTCCCTCGAGGGCTCTCAGCGCATCCGCGCGATCGTCCAGGACCTGCGCTCCTTCTCGCACCGCGACACGGGCGAGCGCGTCTACGCCGACGTGAACAAGGCGCTCGACTCCACCGCGAACATCGTGTGGACCATGATGAAGCACAGCGTGGAGCTCTCGAAGCACTACGCCGAGCTGCCGCCGATCCTGTGCTTCCCGATGCAGCTGCAGCAGGTCTTCATGAACCTCTTGATGAACGCTTATCAGGCGATCGAGGAGCGCGCCGCGCGCGATGGAGCCCCCGGCGAGATCCGCCTGCGCAGCGAGCTCGCCGACGGCGGGGTGCGCATCGCCGTCTCGGACAACGGGATCGGCATGACGCCCGAGACCCAGCGCCGCATCTTCGACCCGTTCTTCACCACCAAAGAGGTCGGCGCGGGCACGGGCCTCGGTCTCTCGACCTCGTATCAGATCGTGCGCCGCCATGGCGGCAAGCTCACCTTCCAGAGCCAGCGCGGGTCCGGCACGACCTTCCACGTCTGGCTGCCCCTCGACGACGAAGAGGGTGGATGAGCGACCCGCGCCCGGCGGTGCTCCTGGTGGACGACGAGGCGCACATCCTGTCCGCCCTCGAGCGCACGCTGCGCAAGGAGGGCTATGCGCTGATCGCGGTGCGCAGCCCGAGCGAGGCGCTCGCGGCGCTGGCCGAGCGCGAGATCGCCGTGGTGGTCTCGGACCAGAAGATGCCCGGAGTGAGCGGCGTGGCCCTGCTGCGGCGCGTGGCCGAGCTCCATCCCGGCGTGCGCCGAGTGCTGCTCACCGGCTGGCCCGAGGAGATCCCCGAGAGCGAGCGCCGGGCGGCGCGCCTGGACGCCCTGCTCCCCAAGCCCTGGGACGAGGCCGAGCTGAAAGAGGTGCTGCGGCGCTGCACGCGCGGCTGATCCGCGTACTCAACTCGCGTCCCCTCGAGTACCGTGCGCGCGTGCGCGTCGTCGATCTCGATCGCGACATGTCGGACGTGATCCCGACCGGGTCCACGCGCGACAGCACCTTCCTGTTCGAGCGCATGACGGAGGCGACGCTCGCGGCCACCGGCACGGCGGCGGGCCGGCGCGTGCTCGACGTGGCGAGCGGCTTCGGGCAGGACGCCGTCGTCCTCTGCGAGCGCGGCGCCGAGGTCGTCGGCGTCGAGCCGTCGGCGCGCATGAGCGGCTGGGCACGGCTCGCGAGCGCGCGCGCGAACGGAGCGCGGCTTGGCCGCGCGCCTGGCGCGCGCCCCAGCTGGGTGCGCGGCTTCGCCGACGCGCTGCCCTTCGCGAGCCAGAGCTTCGACGCCGTCTACTGCAAGGGAGCGCTGGACCACTTCGACCGCCCGGAGCGCGCCCTCGCCGAGATGGCGCGCGTCGCGCGCGCCGAGGGCAGGGTCGTGCTCGCCGTGGCGAACTTCGACTCGCTCGCCTGCCGGCTCGCGCGCGCGCGCGATGCGCTGCGCGAGGACGTGCTGCGCCGGCCGCCGCGCCGGGGACGTCGCCACTACGACGTGCCCGCCGATCACTTCACGCGCTACGAGCTCGCGCTCCTGCGCGGGCAGGCCGAGGGCGTGCTCGTGCTCGAGCGCGTCGCGGGCATCTCGCTTTGCTGGGGGCTGCGGGCCTGGTCGCGGCTGGTCGAGCGGTTGCCGGCCCCCCTCGCCCGCGCGCTCCTCGCGCTGGCGGATGCGCTCGCGCGCCGCCTGCCCGCGCTCGCGGACGTGATCCTGATCGTCGGCCGGCCGCGCGCCGGACAAAGGAGCTGAGCATGCCTCGACTCACCAGGCTCTCGCGCTCGATCGCCGGGCGCGGCGCGCTCGTCACCGGCGCGGCGAGCGGCATGGGCCGCGCGACGGCCCATCTTTTTGCCGACGAGGGCGCGCACGTCGCCGTGACGGACGTGGGCGCCGACGGCGTGGCGCGCGTGGTGGAGGAGATCCGCTCAGCCGGAGGGAGCGCGCGCGGCTGGGTGATGAACGTGGGAGACGACGCCGAGGTGGCGCGCGTGGTGCCCGAGATCGCGGCGGCCTTCGGGCGGCTCGACATCGTGGTGAACAACGCCGGGATCAGCCGGTTTGCCCCGATCGATCATGCGGACTTCGTGAAGAACTGGAACGATTCCTTGAACGTTCTCCTGACCGCCCACACGCGCGTGATCCGGGCCGCGCTGCCCTTCCTGCGCAAGTCCGATGCCGCGCGCATCGTG
Source organism: uncultured delta proteobacterium (assembly GCA_963716275.1). GTDB lineage: Bacteria > Myxococcota_A > UBA9160 > UBA9160 > UBA6930 > VGRF01. The sequence goes on from CAVQTC010000003.1 coordinate 49,020, forward strand.
AACATCGCGTCCACCGAGGCCCTGGGCGCCACGCGCTTCGGCTCCCCGTACACCGCCGCGAAGACCGGAGTGGTCGGCCTCACGCGCTCTCTCGCGGTCGAGCTCGGGCCGGAGGGCATCACCGTGAACTGCATCTGCCCCGGGCCGATTCGCACGGGCATGACCCAGGCGATCCCCGAGGAGCACAAGGCGATCTTCGCCAAACGCCGCGTTGCGCTGCTCCGCTACGCCGAGCCGGAGGAGGTCGCGCACGGGACGCTCAACTTCTGCTTGCCCGCGGCGCAGTACATCACCGGCGCGACGCTGCCCGTGGACGGCGGCCTCACGATCCGGAACGCGTGAAGCGCGACGCGAGCACGCGCTCGTACTCCAGGGCGGTGCGCGCGGCGACGTGGGGCCAGGCGTAGGCGGCGACGATGCGCTCGCGCGCGCGCGCGCCGAGCTCGCGGCGCAGGAGCGGGGCCTCCAGCAGGCTCGCGATCCCCTTGGCGAGCCCCTGCGCATCGTCGACCGGCACGAGCAGGCCGCCTCCGCCCGTCTCCACGACCTCGGGCAGCGCGCCCGCGCGCGTCGCGACCACCGGCGTGCCGCACGCCATCGCCTCCGCCGCGGGGAGGCCGAAGCCCTCGTAGCGCGAGGGCACCACGACGAGCGTCGCGCGCTGATAGCGCCGCACCAGCTCCGCGGTCGCGAGCCGCCCCGTGATCTCGAGGCGCGCGCCCACGCCGCGCTCCTCGGCAAGGCGGCGCGCCTCACTGCCGGGCGCGTCCACCAGCGCGAGCTTTACGTGGCGCGGCAGCAGCGCGAGCGCCTCGATCAGCGTGGGGATGCCCTTGTTGGGGTCCGAGGCGCGCCCGACGCAGAGGATCTCGCTCTCGGCGCGCTCGCCATGCGGGTCGGGCGCGAAGAGCTCGGCGTCGATGCCATTCGCCAGCATGGCGACGCGCTCGCGCGGGACGCGGAAGTCCCGCTCGATCTGGGCCGCCGAGGCTTCGCTGCTGGTGAAGATGCGATCGAGACGCCGGGCCACGAAGCCCTGCATCTCGATCGGGTAGAACTCCCAGGCTCCGAGGGCCTGGCGGAACGTGCGCGCCTTCTGGAAGGCCGCCCGCCGGTCCACGCTGAGCGGGTGGTGGACCGTGGTCACCACCGGGAGGCCCAACGCGCGAAGCCCGAGCAGGCCGTAGCCGAGGCTTTGCACGTCGTGGACGAGGTCGTAGCGCGCGCCGCCGCGCAGGCGCGCGGCGACCGCACGAAACGCCCGCACACTGAACGCGAAGGGCTCGGGCAGGAAGCCGAGGGCCGCCGCCCCGAACTCGTAGAAGGTGAGGGGCTCGAACACGCGCAGCGGCTCGGGACGCGGCAGGAGATTCGGCCAGTCGCGCAGGAACCACTTGCCCCAGAACATCTCGTTCGGGAGCCGCGCGACGTCGCGTGCGAAGGGCATCGGGTCGGGGTAGGGCGGGCCCACCAGCACGTCCACCGTGTGGCCCAGCCGCGCAAGCTCGCGGGCCAGGAAGTACAGGTAGATGCCCTGGCCGCCGCACTGCATGTTGCCGCGGTAGGCGACGAAGCAGATGCGCAGCGGCCGGGCCATCAGCTGGGCTTCTGTGCATAGAGGACCACGGACTTCGGGCAGACGTAGTTCAGCACGTGGCGCTCGAAGCGGTCCATCCAGCGCGAGGCGGTGGCGCGGATCAAGCCCGCGCGGAACGCGCGCACGAGCCGACTCTGGTCCGCGCGCGGCAGCCCCACCACCGAGCGCAGCGCCCAGTAGGGCGTGTGGAGCCCGTGGGCGAAGCCGCAGCCCAGCGTGCGGAGCCCGGCCGCGCCCAGCGCCCGCGCGAGCTCGCGGGGCCGGAAGATGCGGATGTGGCCGCCGGGGCTCTCGAAGTAGTCGTCGCCCAGGCGGAGGTAGAGGAGCTCGCTCGTGGCCGTGGGAATCGTTATGGCCACGCGCCCGCCGGGGCGCGTCACGCGCGCGAGCTCGCGAACCGCGGCGCGGTAGTCGTGCACGTGCTCCATCACCTCGGCGCAGATCACGCGATCGAAGGTGGCGTCGGCGAAGGGCAGCCGGAAGGCGTCGCCCTGCAGCATGCCGCCGAGCGAGCGCCGCTCGCTCGCGCGGTAGCGCAGCGCGCCGGCCGCGCGCCGCAGCGCCTCGCGGTCGAGGTCGAGGCCCACCACGCGCGCGCCGCGCTCGAGGGCGCCGAAGCAGTGGCGCCCCTCGCCGCAGCCGGCGTCGAGCAAGAGGTCGCCCGGGCCGACCTCAAGCCGCGCGAGATCGACGGTGAGCAGCACGGCGGACCTCGCTGAATACGTCCACGAGCTTCGCGGCGGCGTCCTCCCAGCGGAATACGGACAGCACGCGCGCCCGGGCGGCGCGGCCCATGCGCGCGGCGCGCTCCGGGTGCTCGAGAATCGCGGCGAGCGCCTGGGCGAGCGCGGCGGGGCTGCGCGGCGGCACCAGGAGCCCCGCGCTGCCGTCCGTGCCCACCACCTCCGGCAGCGCCCCGGCGGCGTTCGCCACCACGGGGAGCCCGCAGGCCATCGCCTCGCTCGCGGGGAAGCCGAAGCCCTCGAAGAAGGAGGGCACCACCGCGACGCGCGCGGTCGAGTACTCGCGCACCAGCTCCGGGAGCTCGAGGAAGCGCGGCTGGACGACGACGCGCCGCTCGAGCGAGAACTTGCGGATCAGGCGCGGGACCAGGCCGTCCGCGGGGATGCGGCCGTCAAGAATCTTGAGCGTGACGCGCTCGGGGAGCAGCGAGAGCGCTTCGAGCAGGGTGCCGATGCCCTTCTTGCGGTCCTCGGTGCGGCCGACGAAGAGCAGATCGGTCTCGCGCTCGACGCCCTCCACGGGGCGGAAGAGCTCGGCGTCGGTCCCGTTGTAGACGACGGCCACCTGCTTCTCGGGGATCCCGAAGTACTTCTCGATCTCGGCGCGCGAGGCGTCGCTCACGGTCACGATCTTGTCGAGGCGCGGTGCGACGAGCTGCTGCATCAAGAGCGGGAAGTAGAGGGTGCGGCGGATCTTGCGGCCGAGCCGCGGGTCCACGGCGAAGTCCGCCTCGCGGTCGAGGTGGAGCGGATGGTGGATCACCGAGACCACCGGAACGCCGAGCTTGCGAATGCCGAGCAGTCCCCACGACAGGCACTGGTTGTCGAACACGACGTCGAAGCGGTGGCGCTCCTGGAGCGAAGGCCAACGGCGCAGGAGCCGCAGGCCGAAGGTCTGCATCTCGGGGAACACGCCGATGCGCGAGGCGCCGAGCTCCCACAGGCCGAGCGGTCGCCGCAGCAGCGCGCGCGGGTCGTGCGCCTTCGCCCAGGCGCGCAGCTCCTGGCCGAACACGTTCTCGTTCGGGATCTCGTGGAGGGGAATGCCCGGCGCGAGCGAGGGCAGGGGCGGCCCGGCGATCACGTGCACGTCGTGGCCCGCGCGCTGCCACTCGCGCGCGAGGTAGGCCGCGTAGATCCCTTGTCCTCCGCAGTACATGTTCCCGCGGTAGGTGAGCAGCGCGATGCGCACGGCTAGGAGCCCGACCCGAGATGGGGGGCGAAGCATTCGCCGACTCCGCAGGGAGCGCAACGAAGTTGGCGGCGATGAATCGGCGGCGAGGCGAGCCCCTCCATCTCGGGTCTGGCTCCTAGGACCGCGGCTCGCGGGGAGCGTCGGGGGGAGGCTCGGGCTCGACGCGGATCGTCGCGATGGTGAAGCCGACCCAGAAGGTGAGGCCGAGAACCACCGCGAGCAGCACGCCGACGGGGATCGCGACGGCCCACCAGGAGCCCGCGAACAGGCCGGCGCCGAACACCACGGCCAGAACGGCCGCGGCGACGCAGATTGCGACCCCTTGGGCCCGCGAGGCGTCCATCGCGCGTCTCCTCGAGCAAAGGCGCGGCAGTGTAGGGGACGCTCGCTCGCGCGCCCGGGCGGCCCGCGTCATCCTGCTCGCGTGCGCGTGATCGGGCTCATGTCGGGGACGTCGGCCGATGGCGTCGACGCCGCCTTGGTGGAGTGGCCCGCGGGACGCGAGGCGCGCCCGTTTCGACTGGTCGCGCACGTGGAGCAGCCCTTCGAGGCCGAGCTCCAGGCGCGCATCCATCGCCTCGCCGCGGGGCGCGTGCCGGCGGGCGACGCGCTGCGCGAGCTCGCCGCCCTCGATGTCGCGCTCGGCGAGCGCTTCGCCGCGGCCGCCCACGCGGTGGCCGAGCGCGCCGGCGTCGCGCTCGCGAGCGTCGACGCGATCGCCTCCCACGGCCAGACCGTCGCGCACCACCCGGAGCTCCACGCGACGCTTCAGCTCGGCGACCCATCCCTGATTGCGGAGCGCACGGGCCGCACCGTGGTGGCCGACTTTCGGACGCGCGACGTGGCCGCCGGGGGCGAGGGCGCGCCGCTCGCGCCCTTCTTCCATTGGGCGACGCTGGGCGAGCCCAGCCAGGCGCGCCTGGTGCTGAACCTCGGGGGGATCGCCAACGTCACCTGGCTCCCGCGCGGCGGCCGGGCCGAGGACGTGATCGCCTTCGACGTCGGGCCCGCGAACGCGCTCCTCGACGGCGTGGTGGCCATCGCTTCCCGCGGCGTCGAGCGCTTCGATCGCGACGGCGCGCGCGCACGCCGCGGGCGCGTGAGCGAGGCGCTCCTGAGCGAGCTGCTCGACGACCCGTTCCTCGCGCGCCGCCCGCCCAAGTCGACGGGCCGCGAGCGCTACGGACTCGCCGAGGCCGAGGCGCTCGCGAAGCGGCACGCCGACGCGCTCGACGATCTGGTGGCGACGCTCGTCGAGTTCACGGCCGAGGCCGTGGCGCGCGCCGCCCGCGACCACCTGGCAGGCGGCCGACCCGAGCGCGTGCTGGTGGGCGGCGGCGGCGCGCGCAACCCCGCGACGATGGCCGCGCTCGCGCGCCGGCTGCCCGGCGTCGCCGTCGAGCCCATGGACCGCGCCGGCGTCCCGGCGGCGGCCGCCGAAGCGATGGCCTTCTCCCTGCTCGGCCGCAACACGCTGCTCGGCATTCCCAATCACCTGCCCCAGTGCACGGGCGCGCGGGCGGCACGGGTGCTCGGCGAGATCAGCCTCGGGAGCGACGTGCGCGTGCGGATCGAGGCCGGCCCCCCGCTCAGATCTTGAGTTGTGCTCCCCGGATTGGGTCTGGCACGGGGTGTGCTCTCTCGTAGAGCGTGTCGAGCTTCCGCCCGCGCTTCTGTCCGAACCCCGTCGTGCGCATTCCACACAAATTCAACGGGTTGGCGCTTCCGCAAGATCGGCTTCTATCTCCGCCAGGCCCATCCCCAGCGCATCCAGCGCTACCGCTGTTCACGGTGCCGGCGCTCGTTCAGTTCACAGACCTTCTCCACCAGCTACTGGCTGCGTCGCCCCGAGCTCCCGCGGCTCATCTTCGGTCGGCTCATCGCCTGCTCGGGCTACCGCCAGATCGCCCGGGACCTGGGCATCTCGCCCACCACGGTGCTCCGCCAGACCGAGCGCCTGGGTCGCCACTGCTTGCTCTTTCACGAACGGCTGCGCCCCAAGGCGGGACCCCCCGAGCCCCTGGTCGTCGATGGCTTCGAGACCTTCGAGTACAGCCAGTACACGCCCGTGCATTTCAACACCGCGGTCGGAGCGAACTCGCACTACGTCTACGGCTTTACCGACAGTGAGCTGCGCAGAAAAGGACGCATGACCGTAAAGCAGCGTCGGCGACGGGAAGAGCTCGAAGCCCAGTTTGGTCGACCCGACCCCCGCTCGATCGAGCGCGAGATGGCGGCTTTGGTCTCGCTGGTCGCGCCGGGAAACGCTCCGCTCACGATCCACTGTGACGAGCACCCGGCCTATCCCCGGGCCTTTGCCTCGCTCGAGGACCGCCCGCTCACCTGCCTCACCACCCACTCCAAGGTCGCCCGCACGCCTCACAACCCCCTGTTCGCGGCGAACCGGGTCGATCTGCTGATCCGCCACTCGAGCGCCAACCACAAGCGCGAGACGATTGCGTTCTCGAAGCGACGCCAGAGCGCGGCCGAGCGCTTGTTCGTGCTGATCGTGTGGCTCGACTACCTGAAGCCCTTCTCGGAGCGAAGGCGCGACGCGACGCCCGCGCAACGGCTGGGGATTCTGAAGCGCAAGCTCACGGTGGAGGATGTGCTCGCGGAGCGGCTCTTCCCCACCCGCGTGGGGCTCCCCGAGCGCTGGGCGGACTACTACTGGCGCCGGATCCCCACCCGCCGCATCCCCAACGGCCGCACCCACAACCGCAAGTACGCCGCCTGAACTCGAGAACCCCGAGCGCAGCGACCTCGCTCGCTCCTCTCGAAACCCAATCTGGGGAGCACAACTCAGAGTCTTGAACGCCATCCCGTCGTCGCCCACGGTGAAGCCGTTCACTGCACCCCGCTCGCGCATGCCCGCGCCGAGGTGGGTCAGCACGAGCTGCCCGCAGTCGAACTGCGCGCGGCGCAGCGAGAGCTCCTCCAGGCTCAGGTGATAGGCGTAGTCGCGCCTCACCTGGGTGCACTCGCACAGGAAGAGGTCGGCGCCGGCCACGTGCTCGGGCAGCGCGTCGAACCAGCCCGTGTCGCCGGAGTACGCGAGGCGGGCTGCGCCCGCCTCGATCAGGAAGCCGTGCGGGCACGAGTCGGGGGAGTGGTTCGTCTCGAACACGCGCACGCGCGCCACGCCGAGATCGGCGGGTGCGCCGGGCGCGAGCTCGAGGAAGCGCAGCGCGTACGGGAAGTGGTGGTCCTCGAGCGGGTGCCCGAGAGCGCGCGCGGCGAGCTGCACGCGCTGCTCGATGCCGCGCGGGCCGGCCACGAGCAGCGGCTTCTTGCGCCAGTCCTGATAGAGCGTGGCGAGGAGCAGCAGCGGAATGCCGCCGAAGTGATCGGCGTGGAAGTGCGAGATCGCGATCGCGTCGATCTCCTCGCGCGCGACGCCGAGCGCCGCGAGCCCCGACAGCGTGCTCGAGCCGCAGTCTACGAGCAGGCCGCCGCTCGGGCCGCGCAGCAGATACGCGGACTGGCGCCGGCCACCGGCCCCGAACGCGTCGCCCGTGCCGATCAGCACGAGTTCGCTCACGGGCGTTCCTCGGCCGCGCAGGCGACGAAGCGCCCGCCGGCGAAGACCCCGTCGTGGGCGTCGAGCCCGGCGGGCACGCACTCAGCGTCCCACACCACGACGCGCACGAGGCGCGCGCCGGCGCCGATCGTCGCGCCGGCGCCGATCACGAGCTCGGGCGAGAGGGTCACACCCAGCGCGCTCGCCCGCGCCTCGGCGTCGAGGTAGGAGAGCCGGCTCGACGAGAAGTTCGCGTGGAGGTACTCGGCCGGCGTCCCGACGGGCTCCCACGCGCACGCGGCCCGCTCGAGCACGACGCCGCCGACGTCGTCCGGCCGTTCGCCCGCCCAGGGCAGCCACCAGTCCTCGAGGTGGTTGAACACGTCGCGCTCGGGCATGCGCTCGAATGCGCGCGCGGAGAGAACGTTCACCCAGGTGTACACGCCCGCCCTCTGCTCGGCCCCGAGCGCTGGCCGCCTTCCCACGCGGCGAAGGCGCCCCGCCGCGTCGAGCCCGATCGTACCGAAGTGCGCCGCGCGCGGATCATCCACCAACACCGCCGTCACGGCCCGTCCGGACGCTGCGTGTGCGCGGATCACCGCGGGGAGATCGAGGTCGACCACCATGTCGCCGCCGAGCACCACGCAGCGCTCGCTCTCGCGCAGGAAGGAAGCTACGCGGCGGATCGCGCCCCCGGTGTGAAGGAGATCACGCTCGTGGGAGAAGAAGACGCGCATCCCCTTGGGCGTGAAGCGCTCGGCGGCGGCGATCAGGCTCTCGGGGAGGTGATGCACGTTGATCACCACCTCGGTCACGCCGGCAGCGGCGAGGAGGGCCAGGGGGTACGCGATGAGCGGCAGGCCCCGGACGGGGAGCGCCGGCTTCGCGCGCAGCTCGGTGAGCGGACGCAGCCGGGTGCCGAGGCCCGCGGCGACGATCATTCCGCGCACGCGGCGTCCTCCCAGCGGACGAGGAGCTCGGCCAGACGCGCGAGCGCGGGAGCGAGCCCGGCCGCCGCGCGGGCGGCGCGCGCGAGCACGCGGCTCGTCCCGGCCGCGAACGGGAGGAAGCGCGCATCGCCGCGCTCGCGTGCGGCATACAGGAAGCGCGCGTGATCTTTTCCTTTGCGGGTCAGCGTCAAGAGCGCGAAGCGGTTGCGGAAGCTCTGCGGATCCGGCGCGTCCGGGAGGAGCTCGCGCACGCGCGCGGCCTGGCGCTCGACGAGATCGTCGGGGAGTCCGAGGTAGGAGTCGCGCAGCAGGGAGACGAGGTCGTACTCGGGGGGCGCGAGGAAGGCGCCCTGGAGGTCGATCATCACGAGCTCGGCGCCGCGAACCATCAGGTTCTGGCTCTGCAGGTCGCGGTGAGCGAGCCGGCTGGGCGCTCTTTCGACTTCGCCCGCGATCCAGGCAAAGGCCTCCCGCACCACCTCGGCCTCGGCCCGACTCGGAGCCCGACCGAGCGCGTCGGGCAGGCTGTAGCGCCCGAACGAGATCCGCCTTGTAGGCGATCCAGCTCGGCGCGAGACGTCGCTCGAAGGCGGCGATGCCGGAGCGGTCGGCGGTCACGCGCTGGATGCGCGGGACCAGGTCGACGGCGCGCGCGATCCAGCGCTCGCGCTCGGCCGGGTCGGCGCTCTGCACGACGACCTCGAGCGTCGTGTCGCCCAGGTCCTCGAGCAGGTCGATGCGCTCGCCGACGTCGCGCCCGAGACTCCTCGGCACCGGGAGCCCGGCGCGCTCGAAGAGCGCCCGCACCGGCTCGAGCTCGGGCTCGGCCGGGACGCCGGGCGGCCGGCCCGCCGGATCCTCGTCGGCATCGACGCGCGCGACGGCGCTGCGTCCGCTCGCGCCGACCACGCGAAACCAGCGCCGGAGCCCGAGGCCGGCGGCGAGCGGGCGCACGTCGCGCACGCTCTCGCCCAGGCTGGGCGCCGCGACGCGGGCGATGCGCTCGCGCAGCTCGGGGGCGACCGCAGCCGCCGCCATCAGCCGAAGAACAGCCGCGTCGCGACGACGGCGCCGGCGTAGCCCGCGAGGTCGCCGAGCAGGCACGCGGGCAGGATGTGGCGCGAGCTGCGCACGCCGATCGCGCCGAGATAGACCGCGAGCACGTAGAAGGTGGTCTCGGTCGAGCCCTGCAGCGTGCTCACCAGGAGCCCGATGTAGCTGTCGGGTCCGTGCGTCTGGATGATCTCCGCCATCACGGCGAAGGCGCCGGAGCCCGACAGCGGCCGCAAGAGCATCATCGGGAGCACCTCGCCCGGCACGCCGAGCTGCGAGGTCACGGGATCGATCCATCCGATCAGCCAGCCGAGCGCGCCCGAGGCGCGGAACATGGCGATCGCGGCGAGGATCATCACAAGATAGGGGCCGATGCGCGCGGCGACCGCGAGCGCCTCCTTGCCGCCCTCGATCGCGACCTCGTAGACGCGCGTGGAGGCGGCGAGCCCGAAGGCCACGAAGCCGAACATCAGGAGCGGGAGCAGCCAGAACGCCGCGACCTGCTCGCGCAGGAAGGGCCCGAGCGTGCCGTCGGAGGCCCGCTCGACCACCAGGCGCACGAACGCGATCCCGACGACGGCGGTCAGCGCGAGCGCGGCGCCGAAGGCGAAGCGGCTGCGCACGGCGGCGTCCTCGCGCTGCGGAAGCGAGACCTCGGGGAGGTCGCTCGGCGGCGCGGGCCGCGCGGCCTCGCCCGCGAGCGGGCGCGCCGCGAAGATGCGCAGCCTCTGGAAGAGCAGGACTGCGGTCACCGCGGTGACCGTCGAGCAGGTCGTGGCGATCAGCGTGGGAATCCAGATCGCGAGCGGCATCTGCGAGCCCGCCGCGGCCCGGATCGCCGCGGTGCCGGTGGGCGCCATCAGGTGGAGCGCAGTGGCGTTGATGGCGAGGAACAGCGCCATCGCGTTCGTGGCCACGCCGGGCAGCGGGTTCAGCTTGTCGAGCTCGACCATCGCCTTCAAGCCGAACGGCGTGGCGGCGTTGCCGAGGCCGAGCATGTTCGAGGCGATGTTCATGATCATCGCGCCCATCGCCGGGTGGTCGGCGGGCACTTCGGGGAAGAGACGCTTCAGCACGGGATGGACGGCGCCCACGACGATGCGGAGAAGGCCCGCATCGGACGCCACGCGGACCAGGCCGAGGAACAGGATCATCGCGCCGACGAGCCCGATCAGGAGCTCGATCGCGCCCTTCGCGCCATCCAGCCCCGCCATCGAGACGAGCCTCATGCACGAGGCTGGCTCGCTCGCGGCCGGGACCGCTCCCTCGACGGCCTGCTGACAGCCGAGGCCGCCCGCGCCCGCGTCGGTCCAGGCCGCGACGGCGACCGAGCCGAGCACGAGAAGCGCCCAGATCCAGTTGAGCACGCGATCCCCCCCGGCTCGCGCTGCATCGACCGACGCCCGCGCCGGCGTGAGCCCTGCGCTGGCGCGGGGCAACCTCCCGGATAAGCTGCGCCGAGTCAACGGCGCCCCCCGCCGCCACTACGCGAGGCCTCTCGTGCGGCTCTGCTTGGGGCTCCTGTGTCTGCTCGCAAGCGGCTGCGCCGTCCCCCTCGCCGCGCGCGCCGAGAGCGATCCGTGGCGCGCCGGCATCGCGCGCGCCGTGGCCGCGCGCGGCTTCCAGGGCGGCGCCCAGAGCGTCCTCGTCGTGGACCGCCGCACGGGCGAGGAGCTCTTCGCGCGCAACCCCGACCGCGCGCTCGTGCCCGCCTCGACCCAAAAGGTGCTGACCGCGCTCGCGGCTCTGGACGCGTTCGGGCCGGGCCACGTCTTCGAGACCGAGCTGTGCGCCCCCGCGGCGCTGGACGCGCGCGGCGCCGTCCCGGCGCTCTACGTGCGCGGCGCAGACCCGGCCATGACCGGCGAGCAGTGGTGGCGCCTCGCCTCGGATCTGCGCGCGCTCGGCCTCACGCGCGTGGAGGGCGATCTCGTGCTCGACGACTCGCTCTTCGACCGGGAGCGCTGGCAGCCGAGCTGGCAGCCGGTCTCGGCGCGCGCCTATCACGCGCCGATCGGTGCGCTCTCGGCGAACTACGGCGCCTTTCGGGTGGTGGTGGCGCCGGGCAGCGCGCCCGGCGCTCCGGCCCGCGTCCAGGTCGATCCTCCGATCGCCTACTTCGCGCTCTCGAGCCTCGTGCAAACCGGCGCGCCGGGGAGCAGGCTCTCGCTCCAAGTCGAACGCAGCTCCACGGACGCGGGGCGAGAGCGCGTGGTGGTGCGCGGCCGCATCCCGTTCGGGGCTCCTCCGGACTCGATCTGGCGCTCGGTCGAGGATCCGACGGCCTATGCGGGCGCCGTCTTGCGCCAGCAGCTCGCCGCCGCAGGCGTGGAGGTGAAAGGCGCCGTGCGCAGCGGCCCGCTGCCCAGCGACGCGGTGCCTCTGCTTCGCTTCGAAGGCCTGCCGCTGCGCACGATCGTCGATCTGTTCCTCAAGTACAGCAACAACTTCATCGCCGAGAGCCTGCTGAAGCAGCTCGGCCGGCTCGACAGCGGGCAGCCGGGCAGCTGGCAGAACGGCGCCCTCGCGCTGCGCGCGCGGCTCGCGGCGCTCGGGCTCCCGCTCGAGGGCGTCGTGCTCGTGGACGGCTCCGGCCTCTCGCGGGACAACCGCGTCTCGGCGCGGTTGCTGGTGGCCGCGCTGCGCCGCGCAGAGCAGTCGTTCGGCGTGGGCCCCGATCTGCTCGCCGCCCTGCCGATCGCCGGCGAGGACGGAACGCTGCGCAAGCGCGCCGAGCCCATCCGCCGCATGCTGCGCGCGAAGACCGGCACGCTCGACGGTGTGACGGCGCTCACCGGTTTCGCCCGCAGCGACGCGGGGCGCGAGGTCGTGTTCGCTCTGATCTCGAACGGCCACGCGCGCGGCGATGTCGAGGCGATCGCGGCCGTGGACGACTTCGCGGAGGCGCTGGTGCGCTCTCCGCCTTAGCGAGCAGGGCCTCAACCGCCGAGCGAGAATCCCCAGCTCCCGCACGGCCTGGAGGTTGTTCGCGACCGCCCAGCCCGTCGTTGCGACGAGGATGCCGAGCGCGACGAGCTTCACGGGCTCGCCGACGCGGTGGGTGCGCACCAGGAAGAGCAGCGCGCCCAGCGTGACGGCGCTGTCGATCGAGAGCCCGCCCACGAGACCGAAGTGCGTAAACAGCCAGGCGGCGAGGGGGTTCGCCTCGCTCACGCTCCAGCCCGCGACGGCGTCGCGCAGGCAGAGGTAGGTGGTCCAGTGATCGGCTGCGGAGAACAGGAGCGCGAGCACCGCCAGCAGCTGCACCATGCGCGACGAGGGAGCAAGGCGTGTGCCGCGCGCGGGCTTGCGGCTGGAAACCGCTGCGAAGCCGCGGGGCTCGCATGCTCTCCTGCGGGGCCCCGCGCGCCGGCGGCGATGCGCAACTCGGGGAAGCCGGCTTCCGCGCGCACGGAACCGCGCGCGCGACCGCTCCTAGCGCCGGCTCCGCTTCATGCGCCCTTTGCCGAGCAGGAGCCAGTCGATCGAGACGTCTTCCTTCACGGCCAGCTGGATCAGGAAGTCCGCGTGCGGCGTGGTGCCGCTCTCGTAGCGGTTCACGTTCTGCTGGAACACGCCGAGCTCGCGGGCGAACTGGCGCTGCGAGCGCGTGCCGCGCACTTGCACGAGCCGCTCCGACAGCCGCTTCTTGTAGCGCTCTACGGCCATGGCCATCGCTGGTTCGCTCCGGTGTCAATCTCGGGGATCCCGGGCGACTCTGCGACGCGCCAACGCGAGACCGCACTCGCGCAAGTGTCACAATAATGTGTAGTCGCCCGAGAGAGGGCGCATTCTACGCGAGCGCTGTGAGCGCAGCAATGCGAAAATCGGCGCGTCGCCACGCGGACTGCGAGTCGCAGCGCGCGCGGCGCTCCCATCGGGGACGAGAGGCGCGATGCGCGTGACCGGGGGGGATCTCGCGGGTCGCAGACTGGCGGTGCCGCGCGGGGAGGTACGCCCGACGGCCGATCGCGTGCGCGAGTCGCTGTTCGCAATCCTGTCACATCGCGGAGCGCTGGCGGGCGCGCGCGTGCTCGACGCGTTCGCCGGGAGCGGCGCGCTCGGCATCGAGAGCCTCTCGCGCGGCGCGGCGAGCGCGGTATTCGTGGAGTCTTCCGCGCGCGTGGCGAGCGCGCTCGAGCGCAATCTCGCCTCCCTCGGCCTCGCTCTGCGCGCGCGCGTCCTGCGCATGGACGCCCGCGCGGCGCTCGAGCGGCTGGCCCGGGAGGGCGCGCGCTTCGAGCTCGTGCTGTGCGATCCTCCCTATGCCACGGCGCTGGCCGGGCCGCTCCTCTCCCGGTGTGCGGCGCTCGAGCTCGCGAGCGCGGGGGCCCTGCTGGTGGCGGAAACGGATCGTCGGCATCCTCCCGGCCCGCTCGCGGGGCTCTCGGCCCCGGAGGAGCGGCGCTACGGCGACACGTTGATCTCGCTCTACTCGACCTCGACCTCGACCGAAATCCGAAGGGAAGGTGGGAAAGGCGCATGAGCGCAACGGAATCCGGCCTGGCTCTGTTCCCGGCGAGCTTCGATCCGCTGACCAACGGCCACCTGGACCTCGTGCAGCGCGCGAGCCGGGTGTTCCCTCGCCTCGTCGTGGCGATCGCGCACAACGTGAACAAGAAGGGGGCGTTCACGGTGGAAGAGCGCATGGACATGCTGAGCAACGTGCTCGCGGGCACGCCCGGCGTGGAGCTCACGTCCTTCGAGGGCCTGGTCGTGGACTTCGCGTCGCGCATCGGCGCGCGGACGATCATCCGCGGCCTGCGGGCGAACGCGGACTTCGAGTACGAGTTCGAGATGGCGCTGATGAACCGCCACATGCGGCCCGAGATCGAGACGCTGTTTCTGATGACGAGCCAGCAGTACTTCTACGTGAGCTCCTCTCGGCTGAAGGAGCTGGTGAGCTTCGGCAGCGACGTGTCGGAGTGGGTGCCGCCGGTCGTCGAGTCCTATCTTCGCAAGAGGTTCGGGGCCGGCGCCGCTCGGTGAGCGAGGGGGCCGCGGCGCCGCCGATCCGCTTCGGGACGAACGGCTGGCGCGGCATTCTCGGTCGCGACTTCCATCGCGCGGGCGTGCTCGCGTTGGCCGAGGCGCTCGGCCGCGCGGTCGGGCGCGGTCGGCAGGTGGTCGTGGCGTACGACACGCGCGCCCAGGCGGACGCGTTGGCCCGCGACGCCGCGCGCGCGATCGCCGGCGCGGGCGCGCGAGCGCTCTGGTGTGGGGCGCCCGTTCCCACGCCGGTCGCCGGGTTCCTCGTAAAGCGGCGGCGCGCGGCCGCGGGCTTCGTCGTCACAGCCAGCCACAACCCGCCGGAGTACCTGGGCGTAAAGATTCTCGGCGCCGTGGGCGACAGCGCGCCCCGCGCAGTCGTCGAGCGGCTCGCGCGCGCGGCGAACGCGCGGACGGGGGCGGAGCCTCGGCTCGGCCGGGTGGGCGCGGCCGCCGATCCCGTCGGCCCTTACGTGGCGCGCCTCGCGGCCCTGCTCGACACGGCTGCGATCCGCCGGGCGCGCCCGCGCATCCTCTACGACGCCATGCACGGCGCGGGGGCGGGGAGCCTCGACCGCGCCCTGCGCGCGCTCGGCGCGCGCGTGGTGGTGCTCCGGGGCCGGCCGGATCCCAGCTTTGGCGGCGCTGCCCCCGACCCGATCGCGCGCAACCTGCGCGGGCTGCGTGAAGCGGTGCGCGCGGGGCGCTTCGCCTTTGGCGTCGCGACCGACGGGGACGCCGATCGCTTCGCGGTGGTGGACAGTGCGGGGCGGCTCTTCTCCGAGACCGAGGCGCTCGCCGTGCTGGTCGATCACCTCGGCGCCTGCGCTCGCCTGCGGCGCGGTGTGGCGCTCTCCGTCGCCACCGGTCGGCTGGTCGAGCGAGCGGCCGGCGCCCACGGCGCCCCGGTCGCGCGTCTGCCCCTCGGCTTCGACGCGCTGACAAGGGCCCTCGAGCGCGGGCGCGCCGACGTAGCGGGCGAGGAGAGCGGCGGCTTCGCGTGGAGCGCGCTCGGCGTCGGCAAGGACGGCGTGCTGGCCGGCGCGCTGCTCTGCGAGGCGGTCGCGCTGGGCGCGCCGCTAAGCGCGCGGCTCGCGGCGCTCGAGCGCGCCCACGGCCGCTCGGCGTGCGGGCGCAGCGCGGTCCCGGCGAGCGCGCGAGCGCTCCGCGCGCTGGCGCGGCTCACGGCGGCTCCCCCTGCGCGCTGGGAGCGCGGCCCGGTGCGCGCTGTCTCGCGCCGCGATGGGGTGCGGCTCGCCTTGGACGACGGCTTCGTCCATTGGCGTCGCTCCGGCACGGAGCCCGTGATCCGCCTCTACGCCGAGGCGGAGGACCGGCACGCCCTGCGCGCTCGGCTCGCGCGGGCGGCGCGCTGGCTTCGCTAGCCCGCCGCCTCGCGGGGGTCGGGTCCCCTGGGACCCGCTACGCTTTCGCGCTCGCGTCTGCGAACTCTCAGGGACTCTCGCCGGGCGGGCCCATGGACAGGCGACGCATCCTCCTCGCAGCGAGCGGCGGTATCGCCGCTTACAAGCTCCCCGAGCTCGTGCGCCAGCTCGTGCGCGCGGGCCACAGCGTGCGCTGCATGCTGACGGCGGCGGCCGCGCACTTCGTGGCGCCCGGCGCCCTGCAGGCGGTCTCGGGCGAGCCCGTGCGTCAGTCGCTCTTCGACCCGAGCGAGGAGGGCCAGATCGGCCACATCGAGCTCGCGGACTGGGCGGAGCTCGTGGTGATCGCGCCCGCGACGGCCGACCTGTTGGCCAAGCTCGCCCACGGCCTGGCCGACGACCTCGTCTCGACCGTGCTTCTCGCGACGCGGGCGCCCGTGCTCGCGGCGCCGGCGATGAACGTGAACATGTGGAGCCATCCGGCCACCCAGGCGAACGTGGCCACGCTGCGCGCGCGCGGCGTCCGGCTCGTGGGCCCCGAGGCCGGCGAGCTCGCCTGCGGCTGGGAGGGCGTCGGCCGCATGAGCGAGCCCAGCGCGATTGCCGCCGAGGTGGAGAGCCTGCTCGCGGCGAAGTCGCTGGCCGGCGCGCGCGTGGTGGTGACCGCGGGCGGCACCCGCGAGCCGCTCGATCCGGTGCGCGTGCTCGCCAATCGCTCCTCGGGAAAGATGGGCTTCGCGCTCGCCGCCGAGGCGGCCCGCCGGGGGGCGGAGGTCGTCCTGATCTCGGGGCCGAGCGCCTTAGCGACGCCCCCGGGTGTGGCGCGCGTCGATGTCGAGACGGCGCTCGAGATGCGCGAGGCCGTGTTGCGCGAGCAGGCGACGGCGGCCGTGGTGGTGATGGCGGCGGCCGTTGCGGACTTCCGCCCCGCCCGCGCCCACGAGCGCAAGCTCAAGAAGGAGGAGCTCCTGCCCGGCGCGTCGCTGACGCTCGAGCTGGTCCCGACCCCCGACATCCTGGCGGAGATCAGCCGCGCCGAGCGCGGCACGCGCGTCGTGGTGGGCTTCGCCGCCGAGAGCCACGACGTGCTGGCGGCGGCGCGCCGCAAGCTCGCGCGCAAGGGCTGCGATCTCCTCGTGGCCAACGACATCTCGCGCAGCGACGCCGGCTTCGAGAGCGAGAAGAACGCGGTCGCCCTGCTGACGCCGGACGGGCAGGTGGAGGAGCTCCCGCTCCTCGACAAGCGCGAGGTGGCCGCGCGCATCTTCGACCGCATCGAGAAGCTGCGCGGAGAGCGCGGCGCATGAGAAGCCGACTCGCCGCGGCCGTCCTCTCCCTCGGGCTCGCGGCGCTGCCTGCCTTGGCTGCCGAGCCCGCGCTGCGCGACAGCGGCCCGATCCTGATCGCGAGAGTCGCCGGCACCATCAATCCCGCGTCGGCAGACTACATCGTGAACAGCGTGGCCGAGGCGCAGCGCGCGCAGGCGCGCCTCCTGCTGATCGAGCTCGACACGCCCGGAGGCATGCTGGCCTCCTCGCAGGAGATCGTGCAGGCGCTGCTGGGCGCCGAGGTGCCCGTGGTGGTCTACGTGACCCCGCGCGGCGCCTGGGCGGCCTCGGCGGGAACCTTCATCACGATGGCCGGCCACATCGCGGCGATGGCGCCCGGCACGAGCATCGGCGCCGCCCACCCGGTGTCCGCCTTCGGCCCGAGCCCCGTCGAGGGCCCCGCCGAGGACCCGCCCGAGGCCAAGGACGACGAGGGGGCCGACAAGCCGGCGCCGGATGCCAAGCACGACGTCCTCGAGGAGAAGGTCGAGAACATGACCGCGGCCTTCATCGAGGGGATCGCCCGCGAGCGCGGCCGCAACGTCGAGTGGGCGATCCGGGCCGTGCGCGAGTCCCTCGCCGTGTCCGCCGAGGAGGCGGTGAAGCTGCACGTGGTCGATCTCGTGGCGCGCGACCGCAAGCACCTGCTCGCGCAGCTCGAGGGGCGCGTGGTCGAGCTCTCGGCCGGCCCCGAGCGTCTGGTGCTGGCGCAGGCCCCCACCCGCGAGCTCCCGATGGGGCTCCTTTCGCGCTTCCTCCACGCAATCTGGGATCCCACCATCGCGCTCGCGCTGCTCTCGGCGGGCGGCATCCTGCTCTGGATCGAGTTCAGCGCTCCCGGCGTGAGCCTTCCGGGCGTGCTCGGGGTCGCCTGCATCCTGGTGGCGGTGGTCTCGCTCCAGGTGCTGCCCTTCTCGTGGCTCGGCCTCACGCTCTTCGTGTGCGGGCTGCTCGCCCTGGCGGCCGAGATGTTCGTCTCGACCCACGGGCTCCTCTTCGGAGTCGGCGTCGTGGCGATGTTGCTGGGCGGCTCGATGGCCTTCGATCGCCCGGACGTCTCCGACCTGCGGGTTCCCTTCTGGACCCTGATCGTTCCGCTCGTGGCCGGGCTCGGCGGCTTCGGCCTGCTCGTGGCGGTGGCTGTCGGGCGCGTCTTGCGGAAGCCCGCGCGCACTGGGACCGGCGAGCTGATCGGCCTGGTGGGGACAGCCTCGACTCGGCTCGCGCCTTCCGGCACCGTCTTCGTGCGCGGCGAGTCCTGGAACGCCGACGCCGACACGCCGGTCGAGGCGGGTGCGCGCGTCGAGGTGACGGCGATCGAGGGCTTGCGGCTGCGTGTCCGGGGCGCCCCCCGGCGCGGCCCCTGAGCGCGCGATAGGAGAACGCCGGTGGAAGCCTTCCTGATCCTGCTCGGACTGGGCGTCGCGCTGCTCATCATGGGGGCCAAGGTGCTTCCGGAGTACGAGCGCGGCGTCGTGCTCCGCCTGGGACGCCTCTCTGGGGTGAGGGGCCCGGGCTTCGTTTGGATCATCCCGTTCGTCGATCGCATGTCGCGCATCAGCCTGCGCGAGATCGTGATGGACGTGCCGCCCCAGGAGGTGATCACCCGCGACAACGTCTCGCTGAAGGTGAACGCGGTGATCTACTTCCGCGTGCTCCATCCCGAGCGCGCGCTGCTCCAGGTCGAGAACTTCCTGTACGGCACCTCGCAGCTCTCGCAGACCACGCTGCGCAGCGTCTGTGGCCAGGCCGAGCTCGACGAGCTCCTGGCCGAGCGCGACTCGATCAACCGCCGGCTCCAGGAGATCATCGATCAACAGAGCGAGCCCTGGGGCGTGAAGGTGCGCAACGTCGAGGTGAAGCAGATCGATCTCCCCCCGGAGATGCAGCGCGCGATGGCGAAGCAAGCCGAGGCGGAGCGCGAGAAGCGCTCCAAGGTGATCCGCGCGGAGGGCGAGGCCATGGCGGCGCAGCGCCTGGCGGAGGCGTCCCACACCCTCTCGCAGGAGCCCGCGGCGCTCCAGCTTCGCTACCTGCAGACGCTCACCGAGATGGCGGCGAGCCAGACCGCGACGCAGATCGTCTTCCCGCTTCCGATGGATTTGCTGAAGCCCTTCTACGACCTCGCGAACCGGCGCAACGAGGAAAAGCGCTAGATGGTCGACTCGGAAGGGCGGGGCGGCAGGGGCCGCTCGCTCTCGATCGGGCTCGTCGGGCTCGCGCTCCTGGTAGGGGGCGCGGTCTGGTACGGCGCGACCGCCTACTACGAGCTCGCGCCCGGCGAGGCCGCGGTGGTGCTGCGGCTCGGCGCGTACGAGCGCACCGAGACGCGCCAGGGCATCCACTTCCTCTCGCTCCCGCGCCCGCTCGAGGAGCTCTCGGTCGTGAACGTGGGCGAGCGCAAGCGCATCGAGTTCGGCGACGTCGACGCCACCGAGCCCGAGAAGGTGAACGAGACCGCGATGCAGACCGGCGACAACAATGTCGTGCTGGTCGAGTTCGCGGTGCAGTACCGGGTCGGCCGCCCCTTCGAGTCGCGCTATCTCGCGAGCGAGCCCGACGACACGCTCTGGGACGTCGCCCAGGCGGCGATGCGCGAGGTGGTCGGGCGCGACACCGTCGACGGCGTGCTGATCGACCGCAAGAGCGCGATCGCCGGGGACGCCGCCGAGCTGATGCAGCAGATGCTCGACCACTACGAGTCGGGGCTGATCGTGGAGAGCGTCCAGATCCAGGACGCCCAGCCGCCGAAGACCCTGCGCGCCTCCTTCAACGACGCGCTGGGCGCGCGCCAGGACCGCACGCGCCAGGTGAACGAGGCCCAGGGCTACGCCAACGAGATCGTGCCCAAGGCGCGCGGCGAGGCGGCCGAGCTCACCGCGAGCGCTGCCGCCTACCGGCGCACGCGGGTGGCCGAGGCGACCGGCGAGGCGGCGCGCTTCAAGAAGATCGTGGTCGAGTACCAGCGTGCGCCGCAGATCACGCGCAAGCGGCTCTACCTCGAGACCCTCGAGGCGGTGCTGCCGGCGGCGGAGAAGGTGGTCGCGGAGCGCGGCAGCGCGACCGTGGTGCCCTACCTGCCGCTGCCGAGCAAGGCGACTCCCTGATGCGCTCGCTGTTCTGGCTCGCGCTGCTGTTCGTCGCGGCGCTGATCACGTCGAGCGCCTTGGGCTTCGGCCCCTTGGTGGTGAACCGCGTGGGCGAAGCGCGCATCGCACTCTTTTTCTCGGCGCCGACGGTGGTGACGCGGCCGGGCATCGGACTGGTCCCGCCGCTCGTGCCGCCCTTCGGCAAGCTCATGCTGATCAACACGCGCTGGCAGCATCTGGCCTCGGATGCGCGCGAGGTCGCGACCAACGACCAGGAGCGCATCGTGCTCGACAGCTACGTGATCTGGCGGATCAAGGATCCGCTGCTCTGGAACAACTCCTTCGGCGGCCGCGTCGAGGAGGCCGAGCGCCAGATCAACCAGCAGGTGTTGGGCGAGCTGCGCGCGGTGGTGGGCCGCCACTCGCTGCTGCAGGTGCTGCGCGACGACCGCGCCGGGCTGCTGCGCGAGATCACCGAAAAGAGCGGAGCCGCGGTGGCCGAGCTCGGCATCGAGCTGCGCGACGTGCGCATCAATCGCACCGAGCTCCCGCCCGAGACCCAGGCGAACCTCTACGCGCGCATGCGCTCCGAGCGCGAACGGCTCGGCAAGCGCTATCGCGCCGAGGGCGAGGAGGAGGCGCGCCGGCTGCGCGCGGAGGCCGACGCCGAAGCGGCGGTGCTGCTCGGCGAGGCGCGCGGACAGGCGGAGGCCGTGCGCGGCGAAGGCGACGCCGAGGCGGCGCGCCTGGTGGCCGAGGCCGCGGCGATCGACACGGAGTTCTACACCTACGTCCGCACGCTCGAGGCCTACCGGCGCACGCTCGGCCCGCACACGACGCTGGTGCTGCCGCCCGATCACCCCTTCCTCAAGGTGCTCCAAGGCGGTGGGGAGCACTGAAAACGGCGACCCACCGATGGGATCGGTCTGCGGGTAGCCGTTTTGCGCGCGATCTTTCGTCGACTCAGCGCGGGACGCGGCGCAGGCGCACGGCGCAGACGAGCGCGAAGGCGGCGACGGTGAGCCACGGGAACCAGGCGGCGCCAGGACCGCTGCGCGCCGCGAAGCTGGTGCCGTAGTCGCGCGCGAGGAGCAGGGCGAGGAGCAGCGTCACGCCGAGCAGGGCTGCGCGCGCGAGCCCGCGCGCCGGATCGGCGGCGAGGGCGAGGGCTGCACCGAGCAGAGCGAAGAGCGGCACCAATAGCGGGCTGGTCAGGCGGTTGTGGAGCACGACGCGTGCGGCGCCGGGGTCGTCGCCGGCGGAGAGTGCGGCATCCACGTACAGCCGCAGCGCCGGCAGGGGGAGGCCGGCGAGCTCGCGCAGCGAGAGCCGGGGGCTGCGATCGGCGGCGAGCGAGAGCGTGAGCTCGTCGGCGCGCTGCTCGCGCGCGGGGACCTCCGGGTCGCTCGGATCGAGCTCGACCACGCGTGCGCCCGAGAAGCGCCAGCGCTGGGGCGAGAGGCGCTCGGCGCTCTGCGCGGCGATGGTGCGCCGCAGCCGGCCCTCGGCGTCGCGCTCGTAGACGCGCACGTCGCGCGCCGCGCCGCTGCGCGCGTCGACCCGCTGTGCGCGGTAGACCACGCGGCCGGCGTGGTACCAGATGCCGCCGCCGCGCACGCGCACGTCGCCGCCGCCCGGATCCAGCTGGCGGGCGAGGGCACCCGCAGCGCGCACGCCGAGCGTCTCCAGCGCGAGAGCGTGGAGGGCGGCGAGCGCGAGAGCGATCCCCAAGACGGGGAGCCAGGCGGCGAGGGGCGAGATGCCGCCCGCCTTCAGCGCGATCAGCTCCCCGGCGCGCGAGGCCCGCGCGACGCAGAAGAACGCGCCCGCGAATGCGGCCACCGGCATCAGGTACTGCAGGTAGGCGCCCGCGCAGCGCTCGAGCAGCAGGCGGACCGCGTCGGTCGCGGAGCGGCCGCCCTCGAGCAGCGTGGCGAGGTGGAGCATGGCGTCGACGGCGATCACGAGGAGCGCGAGAATCGCGAGCGCGGCGGCGAACGCGCGCGCGAAGCGGCCGGCGTGGTGGCGCCAGAGAGTTGTCACGGCGAGCGAGGGTACAGGGTGTCCACGATCGGAAAGCAAGCCCCGCGGCGCGCGCGCGAGCGCGCGGCCGCCCCCGCGCGCGCGAGCCGGGCCTGAGCATGCGGATCGTGCGGGGCAGCGCGGCGTTCGGCGGCACGTCCGAGCGCTGTGTGCTCACCGCCGGCAACTTCGACGGCGTCCACGTCGGCCATCAGCGCATCATGGCCACCGTGATCGCGCGGGCGCGCGCGCTCGGCGTGCCCGCGCTGGTCTACACCTTCGAGCCCCACCCGCGCCGGGTGCTCTCGCCCGAGCGGGCGCCGCGCCTGCTCACCACCCTCGAGCAGAAGCTCGAGCTGCTCGACGAGCTGGGCGTGGACGCGGTCGTGGTGGAGACCTTCGACCGCGCCTTCGCTCAGCTCCCGGCGGAGCGCTTCGTGCGCGAGGTGCTGCATGCGCGCATGCGGCCCACGGACATCTACGTGGGCTACGACTTTCACTACGGGCGCGACCGCGAGGGCTCGATGCGCACGCTCACCGAGCTGGGGCCGCACCTGGGCTTCGCGGTGACCATCATCCCCGAGGTGAAGCTGGGCGATCGCGACGTGAACTCGACCCGCATCCGCGAGCTGCTCGAGGGAGGCGACGTGGACGCGGCGGCAGAGCTGCTCGGGCGCAGCTATCGGGTGCGTGGACACGTGGCCCGGGGCGACCAGCGCGGCCGCACGATCGGCTTCCCCACATTGAACCTGGCCGCGGAGAACGAGATCCTCCCGCGCGTGGGGGTGTATGCCTGCCGCGTGCGCTTCCTCGACGACGGCGAGCCGCGGCGGGGCGCCTGGTTCGGCGCGGTCGCGAACGTCGGGCGGCGCCCGACGGTCAAGCCGAGCGACCCAGTGGGTGTCGAGGCGCACCTGTTCGACTTCTCCGCCGACGCCTACGAGCGGCGCATCGAGGTGGGCTTCGAGAAGCGCCTGCGCGGCGAGGAGCGCTTTCCGAGCCTCGCCGCGCTAAAGAACCAGATCGCGCGCGACGCCGAGCGCGCGCGAGAAGCTCTGGCGGCGCGTTGAGCGAGCCCCGCTCGCGCTCCGCGCGCTGGCTCGACCCGCGCGTCTGGTTCGGCATCGCCGTCTCGCTCGGAGCCTTCTGGTGGGCGCTGCGTGGCATCTCGCTGCCGGTGCTGGCCGCCGACCTGCGCCGCGCGAACCTGCTCTTGCTGCTCCCGCTCTCGGCGCTCTGCTACCTGCTCGGGCTCCTCGTGCGCGCGCGGCGCTGGCAGCTCCTGGCGGCGGGGCTCGGGGACCTCCCTGCTGGAGCCGCCTATCGCGCCACCGCCATCCGCTTCCTGGTGAACAACCTGTTTCCGCTGCGGCTGGGCGAGGTGGTGGGGCCCTGGTTCGTGGCGCGCGAGATCGGCGGCTCGGGCGCCGCCTGGTTCGGGACGATCGTGGTCGAGCGCGCCTTCGACAGCGCCGCGATCGTCTCGCTCGCGCTGCTCTTCCTCGGGCGCGGCGCCCGCTATGGCTGGCTCCCGCTCCTCGCGCTCCTGCCGATGGCCGGCATCCTGGCGCTCCAGGCCCGCCCGGCCGCGGCGCTGCGCCAGGGTCAGCGCGCCCTCTCCTGGGCGCTCCCGGAGGCGCTGGCGGCGCGGGGCGGGAGCTTCCTTGCGAACCTGGCGCACGGGCTCTCGAGCATCCGGGGAGCCCGAGGGCTCGCGGGCGTGATCGGGCTCACGTACCTGCTCTGGTGCGTGTTCGGCGCGCTGCCGTTTTGGATTGCGATGTGGTCGCTGGGCATCGACCTGGGCTCGCCGCTCGCCGACTACACGGGGGCGCTGCTCGTGATGGTGGGCGTGGGCTTCGCGGTGGCGTTGCCCCAAGCGCCAGGCTTCTTCGGCGTCTACCACGCCGCTTGCCGGGAAGTGTTGGTGCCGCTCGGGGTCGCGAAGGAGCCCGCCCTCGCGCTCGGCACGCTCGCCCACGCCGCCTTCTGGCTCAGCACCGTGGCGTTCGGACTGCTCGCTCTGCGCAGCGGCAAGACCTCCCTCGCGGGCCTGCTCGGCGGGGGCTCCTCCCAGTAAAGGCCCGCGCGCCGCGCGCCGATAACCGGGCGGGTTGGAAGGCGAATCTCGCGGGGGGAGGCGTGCTCAGGGGCCACCTCGCCGCGCGGATCGCAGAGCGGACGCGCGGAGAATGAGCTTGAACGAGCGCATCGGCGAGCTGCTGGTCAAGGAGAACCTCCTTACCACCGAGCAGCTCCGCAAAGCACGCGATGGCGCCAAGAACGAGGGCCGCCGGCTCGGTGCGCAGATCACCAAGCTCGGCTTCCTGCAGGAGAACCAGCTCTCCGAGTTCGTCGCCAAGCAGTACGGCGTGCCGGACATCAATCTCGACGAGTTCGACATCGACCCCGCCGTGATCCAGCTGATCCCGGAAGAGGTGGCACAGAAGCACACCGTGATCCCGGTGAACCGCGCTGGCTCCACGCTGATCCTCGCCACCTCGGATCCCTCGAACATCTTCGCGGTCGACGACATCAAGTTCCTGACCGGGTACAACGTCGAGGTCGTCGTCGCCTCCGAAGAGCAGATCAAGCGGGCGATCGACCGCTACTACGACAAGTCGTCGAGCCTCGACGACATCATGGGCGACTTCGACGACTCCGACATGCAGGTCGTCGCCGGCGACGAGGACATCGACGTCGGCGCCCTCGCCAAGGAGTCCGAAGACGCGCCCGTCGTGAAGCTCGTGAACCTGATCCTCACCGACGCGGTGAAGCGCAGCGCCTCGGACATCCACGTGGAGCCCTACGAGCGCGAGTTCCGCGTCCGCTACCGGATCGACGGCGTGCTCTACGAGGTGATGAAGCCCCCGCTCAAGCTGAAGAACGCGATCACCTCGCGCATCAAGATCATGTCCGAGCTCGACATCGCCGAGCGGCGCCTGCCCCAGGACGGCCGCATCAAGCTGAAGCTCGGGCGCGGCAAGGAGATGGACTTCCGCGTCTCGGTGCTGCCGACTCTGTTCGGCGAGAAGATCGTGATGCGTCTGCTCGACAAGGGGAACCTCCAGCTCGACATGACCAAGCTCGGCTTCGAGGAGGCGCAGCTGAAGGTGTTCAAGGAGGCGATCCACCAGCCCGTTCGGGATGGTGCTGGTCACCGGGCCCACCGGCTCCGGCAAGACCACCACGCTCTACTCCGCGCTCTCCGAGCTCAACAAGATCAGCGAGAACATCTCCACGGCCGAGGACCCGGTCGAGTTCAACCTGATGGGCATCAACCAGGTCCAGATGCACGACGAGATCGGGCTCAACTTCGCGGCGGCGCTGCGCTCCTTCCTGCGCCAGGACCCCGACATCATCATGGTCGGCGAGATCCGCGACTTCGAGACGGCGGAGATCGCGGTGAAGGCGGCGCTCACCGGTCACCTCGTGCTCTCGACGCTCCACACCAACGACGCGCCCTCCACGATCAACCGGCTGCTGAACATGGGCATCGAGCCCTTCCTGGTGGCGTCCTCGGTGAACGCGATCGTCGCCCAGCGCCTCGCGCGCCGGATCTGCCCGGAGTGCAAGGAGGTGGACAGCGAGGTCACCAAGGAAGCGATGCTGGCCGCCGGTCTGTCCGAGGACGAGGTGCGCGGCCTCAAGCCCGCGCGCGGGCGCGGCTGCAACAACTGCTCGAACACGGGCTACCGCGGCCGCGTCGCGCTCTACGAGGTGATGCGCTGCGCCGAGGAGCTGAAGGAGTTCATCCTGAACGGCGCCTCGGCCA
Organism: uncultured delta proteobacterium; assembly: GCA_963716275.1. Classification (GTDB taxonomy): domain Bacteria; phylum Myxococcota_A; class UBA9160; order UBA9160; family UBA6930; genus VGRF01. The sequence continues at coordinate 74,666 of CAVQTC010000003.1, forward strand.
CCGAGATCAAGCGCGAGGCGATCCGGCTCGGCATGAGCACGCTGCGCCGCAGCGCGCTCAACAAGTTCAAGGAGGGCGTCACCACGCTCTCCGAGGTCCACCGCGTCTCGGCGGCGGACTTCTAGGAGGAGCGAGACTCGCGATGGCGAACCTGCACCAGCTGCTCAAGGCGATGATCGAGAAGGGGGCGAGCGACCTCCACATCACCACGTCGACGCCGCCCCAGCTGCGCGTCGACGGCAAGCTCTCGCCCATGCAGATGCCGCCGCTGTCTCCGCCGAGACCAAGCAGCTCTGCTACTCGATCCTGACCGACGCGCAGAAGCACAAGTTCGAGGAGACCAACGAGCTCGACCTGTCCTTCGGCGTAAGGGCCTCTCGCGCTTCCGCGCCAACGTCTTCATGCAGCGCGGCGCGGTGGCGGGGGCCTTCCGCGTCGATCCCCTACAAGATCAAGACCTTCGAGGAGCTGGGCCTGCCCAAGGTGGTGGCGGACCTGGCCAAGAAGCCGCGCGGGCTCGTGCTGGTGACCGGGCCGACCGGCTCCGGCAAGTCGACCACGCTCGCCACGATCATCGACAAGATCAACGGCGAGCGGCAGGAGCACATCGTCACGATCGAGGACCCGATCGAGTATCTCCACCCGCACAAGTCCTGCGTGGTGAACCAGCGCGAGGTGGGCGCCGACACGCAGAGCTTCAAGAACGCGCTCAAGTACATCCTGCGCCAGGACCCGGACGTGGTGCTGATCGGCGAGATGCGCGATCTCGAGACCATCGAGGCGGCGCTCACCGTCGCGGAGACCGGCCACCTGGCCTTCGCGACCCTGCACACGAACTCGTGCGTGCAGACCATCAACCGCATCATCGACGTGTTCCCGGCCTACCAGCAGCCGCAGGTGCGCGCCCAGCTCTCCTTCGTGCTCGAGGGGGTCCTGTCGCAGACGCTGCTCCCGCGGGCCAACGGCCCGGGCCGGGCGCTCGCGCTCGAGGTGATGGTGCCGAACCCGGCGATCCGCAACCTGATCCGCGAGGACAAGCTGCACCAGATCTACTCGCAGATGCAGATCGGCCAGGACAAGTTCGGCATGCAGACCATGAACCAGTCGCTCGCCGCGCTGTACGCGAAGCGCCTGATCTCGATGGAAGATGCGATGAGCCGCAGCAGCGATCCGGACGAGCTGCGCAACTTGATCAACCAGGGCACGCCGCAGGCTGCACGCCGCGCAGCGAACGCCTGAGGGGGACGACATGGCTGTCTACGCATGGGAGGGGCGTACCCGCCAGGGCACGACCAAGAAGGGCGTGATGGAGGCCGCCAGCGAGGCCGCCGTCATGGCGCAGCTGCGCGCGCAGGCGATCGTGCCGGTCACCGTCAAGGCGAAGGCCAAGGACCTGCTCGAGGGCCTCAAGCTGTTCGAGGGCTCGCCGTCCAAGAAGGACGTCGTGCTCTTCACGCGCCAGTTCGCGACGATGATCGACGCCGGCCTGCCGCTCGTGCAGTGCCTCGACATCCAGGCGACCCAGCAGGCGCACAAGGGCTTCCAGCGCGTCCTCAAGACGATCAAAGGCGATGTGGAGCAGGGCTCGACCTTCGCCGACGCGCTGCGCAAGCACGAGAAGACCTTCGATCCGCTCTACACCAACCTGGTCCAGGCCGGCGAGGTGGGCGGCATCCTCGACACGATCCTGAACCGCCTCGCGGTCTACATGGAGAAGGCCGAGTCCCTGAAGCGCAAGGTGAAGGGCGCCATGGTCTACCCGGCCACGATCGTGGTCGTGTCGATCGGCGTGGTGATCCTGCTGCTCGTGAAGGTGATCCCGGTCTTCAAGAAGATGTTCGAGGAGTTCGGCGGCACGCTGCCCGCCCCGACCCAGATGGTCGTGGACATCTCCGACTTCATGCAGAAGTGGATCCTGCTGATCCTCGCGGCGATGGTCGGCTCGGTGGTGGGGTTCCTGACCGCCCGCAAGCGCTCGCCGCGCTTCCGGCTCACCACCGACGCGATGTTCCTGAAGACGCCCGTGCTCGGCAGTCTGTTGCGCAAGGTCGCCGTCTCGCGCTTCACGCGCACGCTGGGCACGATGATCTCGAGCGGTGTGCCGATCCTCGACGCGCTCGAGATCTGCGCGAAGACCGCCGGCAACCTGGTGATCGAGAACGCGCTCTTCAAGACGCGCACCGCGATCTCCGAGGGACGCACGATCGCCGAGCCGCTCGAGGCGTCGGGCGTGTTCCCGGGCATGGTGGTGCAGATGATCGCCGTCGGTGAGGCGACCGGCGCGATGGACTCGATGCTCGGCAAGATCGCCGACTTCTACGACGAGGAGGTGGACGCCGCGGTCGCAGCGCTCACCGCCTTGCTCGAGCCCCTGATGATGGTGTTCCTGGGCGGCACGATCGGCGGCATCCTGATGGCGATGTATCTGCCGATCTTCAAGATCGCCGAGAACATCAAGTAGGGAACGTGTCGGGGGGAGCGGCGACGGTTCCGGCCGGCGAGGCGGGGCCGCCGCTCGGGCGACTGCTCGCGCGGCTGATGGCAGGCCGCCTCGCGATCGCGATCTTCGTGTTCGCGCTGGCGCTCTCGCTGGTGGGCGCAGGGAAGCGTGGCGCCGGCGCCATGGAGCTCGGGCTCTACGGCACGCTGACCTTCTGGTTCGTGTCGATCGCGGCCAGCGCGGCGCTGCTCGCGCGCGTGCGCCGGCTCGAGCTGCTGGGCGCTCTCCAGCTGGCGACCGACCTCGCTGCGGTCACCTCCATCCTCTTCTTCACCGAGGGCGCGCGCTCGATCTTCAGCTTCCTGTACCTGCCCATCACGCTCTACGCGGCCATCCTCTACGAGCGGCGCGGCGCCTACGCGACCGCCGTGATCTCCTCCGCCTGCTTTGCCGGCATGCTCGCGCTCGGCGCGCTCGGGTCCCTGGCCGGCGAGACGGGCAGCCAGCCCTTCGAGTGGGCGCTGGGGGTGTGGGGCGTGCACACGGGGGCGCTCCTGCTCGTGGCCATGCTCGCGAGCGCGCTGGTGCGCGACCGGCGGCTCGCCGACGCGCGCCTCGAGACCAACGTCGGCCATCTGCGCGAGCTGCAGACGCTGCACGAGCGCACGGTGGAGTCGCTCACGAGCGGCCTATTGACCCTCGAGGTGGGCGCCCACATCAGCTCCTGCAACCCCGAGGCGACGCGCATCCTCGACTGCACGCGCGCCGAGATCGAAGGGCGGCCGGCCGAGGACGTGATCCCCGGGCTGGGGGCGATCCTGCAGCGCAGCGGGCAGGGGCGCATGCGCTCGCGGCTGCCCCTCGTGCTGGCGAGCGGCGCGCAGCGCTTCCTCGGCGTGGCGGCCTCGCTGCTGCGCAACAGCCGGGGCGAGCCCGTCGGCCACGTCGTGATCTTCCAGGACGTGACGGAGGTGGTGACCATGGAGCGCGAGCTCCGCCACCGGGAGCGCCTCGCCGCGGTGGGCGAGCTCGCAGCCGGCGTCGCCCACGAGGTGCGCAATCCCCTGGCGGCGATCTCGGGCTGCGTGGAGATGCTGCGCGCGCTGAATCGCGACCGCACCGCCGATGCCGAGCAGGACCGCCTGATGGGGATCGTGCTGCGCGAGATCGAGCGCCTCGACGCGCTGATCGCCGACTTCCTGCAGTTCGCGCGCCCGGGCCCGCCCAAGCTCGAGGCGGTCGCGCTGCGCCCGCTGCTCGAGGAGGTCGCCGAGATGTGCCGCGCCGCCTGCCCGGTGGGCGTGCGCGTAGAGGTCGCCGCGCCGGCCGGGCTGGTGGCGCGCGCCGACCCCACGCAGCTGCGCCAGGTGCTCTGGAACCTGGTGCGCAACGCGGTCCAGGCGCTCGGCGAGCGCGGCAACATCCGCCTGTGCGCGGCGCCCGCGCCGCGCGCGCTGTCTCAAGCCGACTCCGGGTCGGACCGAAGCGGGACGGCGGAGCGGGGGGACGCGGTGGAGATCGTGGTCGCCGACGACGGCCCGGGCATCGCCCCCGAGGCGCTCGAGCGGATCTTCGATCCGTTCTTCACCACCAAGCCCGCAGGCAGCGGCCTCGGGCTCGCGACCGTCCACCGCATCGTCACGGCGCACGGCGGCTCGGTGGGCGTGCTGGCCTCGCCGGGCGGCGGCGCCAGCTTCCGCGTGCTCTTGCCGGAGAACGGAGAGCCCGCGTGACGATCGGAGCGCGCGTGCTCGTCGTCGACGACGAGCGCAGCATGCGGGAGTTCCTCGAGATCTTCTTCCGGCGCGAGGGGCTGGACGTCACCACCGCGGCCAGCGTGGACGAGGCGCTGATCGCGCTGGAGGCCGACGAGTTCGACCTCGTGGTGAGCGACGTCCAGATGCCCGGGCGCAGCGGCCTCGAGCTCCTGCGCGCGGCGAAGGCTGCCGCGCCCCGAGACCGTGGTCATCATGGTGACCGCCTTCGCCACGACCGAGACCGCGATCGAGGCGATGAAGCAGGGCGCCTACGACTACCTGACCAAGCCCTTCAAGATGGACGAAGTGCGGCTGGTCGTGGAGAAGGCGCTCGAGAAGAAGTCGCTCACCGTCGAGAACCGCCGCCTGCGCAGCGAGCTGCGCAGCCAGGCGAAGAAGCGCGTGCTGATCGGCAACAGCGCGGCCATGCAACGCGTCTACGACCTGATGGCCCAGATCGCGGAGACGCGCACCAGCGTGCTGGTGTGCGGCGAGAGCGGCACGGGCAAGGAGCTCGTGGCGCGCGCCATCCACGAGCTCTCGGACGCGGCGCGACAAGCCGTTCGTGGCGGTGAACTGCGGCGCGATCCCGGAGAAGCTGCTCGAGAGCGAGCTGTTCGGCCACGTGAAGGGCGCCTTCACCGGCGCGGTCCAGAACAAGCCCGGGCTGTTCGAGACGCGCGACGGGGGCACGCTCTTCCTCGACGAGGTCGGCGAGCTCCCGCCGGCCTGCAGGTGAAGCTCCTGCGCGTGCTCCAGGAGCGCAGCATCCGGCGCGTGGGCGGCAACCACGACCAGGCGGTGGACGTGCGCATCATCGCGGCCACCAACCGCGACCTGCACGCGGATGCCCAGGCGGGCCGCTTCCGCGAGGATCTCTACTACCGCCTGAACGTCATCCCGATCACGCTGCCGCCGCTGCGCGAGCGCAGGGAGGACATCCCGCTCCTGGTCGGCCACTTCGTCGAGAAGTACGCCCGCGAGCAGGGCCGGGGTGCCTGCCACTTCTCGGACGCTGCACTCGCGCTGCTGCTCGCCTACGACTTTCCGGGCAACGTGCGCGAGCTCGAGAACACGGTCGAGCGCGCGGTGGCGCTCTCGCGCGGCGAGTCGATCGGGCCCGACGTGCTACCCGCGGCGCTGATCGCGCCGAAGCCGCCCGCTGCGGCGCCGAGCTTGCCCGCCAGCGGTGCGAACCTGGACGAGCTGATGGACGCCTTCGAGCGCGATCTGCTCAGCGCGGCGCTCGCGCGCACGGGGGGCGTCAAGAAGCGCGCCGCCCATCTGCTCGGCATCACGTTCCGCTCGCTGCGTTATCGCCTCGAGAAGCTGGGCCTCGACGACGCGGGCGCCGACGCCGACGCAAGCGAGTAGCCATGGCCGCGCGCCGCATCGCCGAGCTCGCGCGACGCGCGCGCGGCGGCGTGCGCTTCGAGGTGATGTCGCACCTGGGCATCGTGATGGCGCTCTCGATGGGGGTGCTGGCGGCGGCCGCCTACCGCCACCACGAGCTCACGCTGCGCGAGCTGCTGGGCCGCGCGCTTCTCGCAGAGTCGCAAGCGCCCGGTCGCCTCTCGGGCCGCCTGGAGAGCGAGGCGGAGTGGTGGCTCGTGACGACCGGCGGCGCGCCCACGCCGATCGGCGCCGTGCGCGAGCCCCCCGACGCGCGCGTGATCGCGATCGCGCGCGCCGCCGAGCAGCGCGGCGCCACGCTCCTCGATCTCGGCGCGGTCTGGCAGCCGATCCTGTTCGCCACGCCCAGTGCCGCACAGGGCGGCGTCCTGGTGGCGCGCATGCCCGCGAGCCTCTCGCTCGCCACGCGCAGCCGGCCGCTGGCGGTGCTGGGTGCGCTCGCGCTCGCCAACGTCTTCGTGTTCGGGGCGCTCGGCTTCTTCGTGCTGCGCCAGCGCATCGTCGCGCCCCTCGAGCAGCTCGCCGCGGCCGCGCGCCAGCTCGGCGAGGAAGGACGGGCCGGCCCCGTGGCGGTCGAGGGGCCGCGCGAGACGGTGGCGGTGGCCGCGGCCTTCAACGAGATGAGCGAGTCGCTCGCGCGGCGCAGCAAGCAGCTCGAGGACGCCGTGGTCGAGCTGCGCGCGGCCAACGACGACCTGCGCAGGACGCGCGCCGGTTTGGACCGTGCTGAACGCCTGGCTTCCGTCGGCCGCTTGGCGGCTGGTGTGGCCCACGAGGTCGGGAATCCGCTCGGCGCGATCCTGGCCCTCGCCGAGGTCGCCGCGCGCGACCCGGGCCTCTCCCCGGTTGGCCGCGAGCAGCTCGCGCGCGTGCAGCGCGAGGGCGAGCGCGTGCGCGCCATCCTGGGCCAGCTCCTGGATCTCGCGCGCCCGCTGCGCGCGCGCTCGGAGCCCCTCGATCTCGCCCGCGTCGCCGACGAGACGCGCGCGCTGGTGGCGGCTCAGCGCCGCTACAACCGAGTGGCGTTCTCGCTCGCGGCCGAGCCCGATCTCCCGCTCGCGCGGGGCGATGCGAGCGTGGCCGCGCAGGTGCTCCTGAATCTCCTGCTGAACGGGGCCGAGGCGGTGCAAGGCGTCGACGAGCCTCGCATCGGCTTGACGTTGCGCTCGGCGGCCCTGCTGCGCCGCCGCGAGGACGCCGACGCGGGGCCGCGCGAGCGCGCGCGGCGCGACGCGGTCGAGTGCGTGGTGGCGGACAACGGCTGCGGCATCGCCGAGGAGGACCGCGAGCGCGTCTTCGATCCCTTCTACACCAGCAGACCTCCTGGCGAAGGCACGGGGCTCGGGCTCCCGAATGCGCTGCGCATGGCAGAAGAGCAGGGGGGCACCGTGGAGCTCTGCGAGCCGCCGCCCGGCTTCGTGACCGCGTTCCTGTTCCGACTGCCCGCCGCCGCGCGTCCCGCCAGCGCCGAGGTCCGCGAGGCGTCGCGTCAACTTGGGGACGCTGGTTGACACGCTGCGTGTCAACCAGCGTCCCCAGTTGACGCGACGTCCCCGCAACGACGCTGCGCACTCCGCAGCGCGTTGCGCAGCGATCCCTGCGGGCGACGCAGCCTCTCAAGGCCGGGCGCGCGTTTCCCGATATCGAGCGAGGGCATGGCTCTTGCTCGTACGCGAAGAGCCAATTCGAGGGAAAAGCTTGCGCACGCGAACCGCGAGCGGCTTCACCATTCTCGAGCTGATGGTCGTCGCGGCGATCGTGGCCGTGATCGCCGCCATTGCGGTGCCGAACTGGCAGCGCGTGAACGACAACATCCGCATGCGCACCGCCGCGCGCGCGGCGATGGACACCTTCCGCTACGCGCACGAGCAAGCGCTCCGCACCGGGCGCCGCCATCTCGTGTTCTCGCAGACCGGGCCAGCGGTGGACGCCTGCGGGGTCGCGATCCCGTCTTCCCTGCTGGTGCTCGACGACACCGACGGCGATTGCTGCGTCGACGCGGCGGAGCCGCGCTGGGTGCCCGAGGAGATCAACCAGCCGGCCGTACAGCAGACGGCCTTCTGGGGCGTCACGAACGCGACCGCGCGCGTGCCCGAGGACTCGGGCGCCGGCGGCATCACGACCGGCTCCACCTTCACGACGCCCGCCGGTGCTGCCACCGCGGGGGTCGCGTTCCGGGGCGACGGCGTGCCGGTCACCATGACGGCCGGCTGCAACCCGGGCCCGGTCGGGCAGCGGCGGCGGCGGCTTGTACTTCACGAACGGGCGGCCGGGCCTCGCGGCGGGGGCGCGCCGCGACTACGCCGTCGTGCTCATGCCGCTCGGCACGACCAAGGTCTTCCTCTGGGAAGCCTCGACGGGGACCTGGACGCAATGAAGAACACACGACGCGCCGGCCTCACCCTGCTCGAGGTGATGGTCGCCATGATGATCCTCTGCGTCGGCCTGCTCGGCATGCTGAGCATGCAGATGCAGGCGCTCTCCAGCACGCGCACCGGGCGCCACGTGAGCGACGCCGCGCGCGTCGGTCTCGACCGCCTCGAGACGCTCAAGTACCAGAGCTGGGCGACGACCGCCCCGACCGGCTGGACCGCCCCGCTCGTCGTGACCTCCGCCGATCCGGTGGCAGCGGCCGGCGGCCAGGTGCCCCAGGTCTTCAACGTGAGCTGGCGCATCCAGGACGTCGCCGGCCTCACGGGCGTGCGCCAGCTCGACGTACGCGTCACGTGGCGCGAGCCCGGCGACCGGCCGGGGGTGCCGGCGCGGCGCTATGCGGTCTCGACCCTGAAATGCAACGGGTGTGGTGGAACATGAAGCGACGGGGCGCCTTCACGCTGATCGAGGTGCTCGTCTCGGTCGCGGTGCTGGGGATCATCACGAGTTACCTCACGCTGCTGCTGGTCCAGCAGTCGCGCGGCTACGAAGTGGTCGAGGACGTCTCCGAGGCGCAGCAGAGCGAGCGCGCGATCGGCGACCTGCTCGAGCACGACGTGATGCTCACCGGCATGATGGTCGAGGCGGGGGCCGCGATCTCCGGCTTCGACAACGCCGGGCCCGCCACGGCGCGCACCGACGTGCTGTGCGTGAGCGACGCAGGGGCCGTCGATCCCACGGGCATCTCGTTCGGGAATCTCGGCGTCTCGGTGACCGCCGGCTACACGGGCGGCAACGCCGACGACACGCTGACGCTCGCGGTTCCGACGCTCGAGATGCTCAACAACCCCGGCGCCACGGTGGCCGCCGCCTACGACAACGACAACCCACCCAATGGCGTGGCCGACAGCGACTTCTTCTTCTCGCCCGGCACGGGCCAGGCCGGCGGCGTCATCCTCGCGAGCCGCTTCAACCCCGCCAACGGGAGCCAGTGCGGGCTGATCACCAACGTCACCGTGGGCGGCGGGACCCAGGTGCGGGTGGACTGGAACGTCGCGGTGGACGGCCAACCCCTGATCACGGCGCCCCAGGCGGTCGCCGGCGGGAGCTACCTCGCGATCCCCGCGCACATCTACTTCATCCGGCCGGCCGCACCCGGCCGCGCACCGCAGCTGATGCGCGACCGGCTGGTGATCGCCGACGACGTGGAGGACCTCCAGGTCGCGTACTTCTTCGACACCATCAACACTGGCGCGTGCGACGCCAACGAGTGGCGCGGGGGCGACTGCCCCGACCCGGGCATCCAGGGCTTCCCGACCTATCAGGCCTGGACCGCCAACAACTGCAGTCTGCGCGCGGTGCGCTTCGACCTGGTGGTGCGCACGGCGAACCAAGACGCCGCGGCGCTCCAGAATCCAGCCCTCGCCCAGAGCGTCTTCCCGGTCACCGAGAATGCCCCGGCGCGCGCAGGCGCCGACGGCTTCCGGCGCCGGGTGTTCACGCGGACGGTGCTCCCTCGCAACGGAGCGATCGGCGCCGGACCGACCGAACGAGGTTGCTCATGAAGCGGATCGCGCGCAGAGGCGAGCGTGGCGCCGCGATGTTCCTGGCCGTCATGCTGCTCGTGCTGATGGGCGCGCTGGGCCTCGCGGCGCTCGACACGCGCCAGCGAGGACCGGCGCATCGCCGGCATGCAGAACCGCTCGGCGAGCGCACTCCAGGCTGCCGACGCCGGCGTCGCGCACGCGGTCTCGCTGGTGGCGGGCGGCGGTGCGAATCCGACGCTCCCGATTCGCAACCTGTCCGACGCCACGGTCTACGACCGCGAGGTGGCGCTGCCGAGCTATCGGCCCGATCCCGCGATGGCCGCAACGAATCCGACGGGCATCGACCTGAACGCCGGGCGCGGTCCGCTCCCGGGCGCGGCGCCCAACGCCGGAGGCGGCTTCACCACCCGCTACACGCTGATCAACGTCGAGGGCCGCAGCCCCAACACGGCGGGCGGCGGCCTGGACGCGCGCATGGCGACCGCGCGCCTCGAGGTGAAGTGGGGCACGCCGGGCAGCAGCGGCAGCGACTACAGGGGCCAGTGAGAGCGAAGCAAGGGGGGGATTCATGCGTTCGCGAATCGCAGCGGCGGCCACCGCCGCGCTGCTCGTCGCCTGTGGCGGCTCCGAGAGCGAGGGCCCGAACGGCTCGCGCTCGCTCGCCGCGGCGAGCGCTCAGGCGGGAGCCTCGGCCGAGCAGGACGCCGAGGGCAATCACCCGCCGGCCATCGACAACATCACGCTGAATCCGTCCCAGCCCGTGTCCGGGAGCCCGATCGAGGCGGTCGTGACCACCAGCGACCCGGACGGCGACTTCGTGCGCGTCCAGTACGAGTGGCGCGTGAACGGGGAGGTGCTCGAGGCGGGCGGCCGCGGCGCCGTGCAGCTCCCGACGCTCTCGCGCGGTGACAAAGTCGAGGTCATCGCGCGCGCCTCCGATGGACGCCTGGAGAGCCAGCCCGAGCGGGCGCGCGCCACGGTGGGCAATCGGCCGCCCATGATCCAGTTCCTCTACGTCACGCCCAACAACAAGCGCATCCGCCGCGGCGACGTGCTGACGGCCGTGCCCGAGGCCGTGGACCCGGAGAACGATCGCCTCGACTTCGCCTACGCCTGGACCGTGAACGGCGCCGAGGCGGGAGAAGATCGCACGCTCGATACCAAGAAGCTCCGCCGCGGTGACAAGATCGGCCTCGAGGTAGTGGCGAGCGACGGCGAGGCGAAGAGCCTGCCCATGCAGCTCCAGCCCATCGAGCTGGTGAACTCGCCGCCCGTGATCAAGGAGCTCCCGGTGCTCGAGCACGCCGGCAACACGCTCCGCTACCAGTTCGAGGCCGAGGACCCCGAGGGCGATCGCAACCTGCGCTTCTTCCTCGAGGACGCGCCGGACGGCATGGAGATCGACGCCTTCTCGGGGCTGCTCACCTGGACCCCGGACGCGGGGCAGGCCGGCAAGCACAAGGTGCAGGTCGGCGTGAAGGACAGCGAGGGAGACGCCACCAAGTTCGAGTGGGAGGTGAGCGTCACCCCCACCGCGCCGGCAGTGCCGGCGGCACCGGCGGCTCCCGAGGAGTGACCCCGCAACGCCTTGCGCAGCGCGCAAGCGGCTGCGCAGGGCGGGCCCCCGAGCGAAGCGGACGGGGCCGATTCGGGGCGCGCGGGACGCGGCACGCGGCTTGCTCCGATGGCAGACCCCGGCAGGGCCGGCGCGAGCCGCCCAGGGAGGCAACATGACCCGAACCCCCGTGCGATTGGTGAGCGCGCTCGCTCTGGCGACGCTGCTCGCCTCCGCGGTCCCCGCGCAGACGGTGAACGACACGGCGCTCTTCACGGCGGTGGTGCCTCCGAACGTGATGCTGCTCGTCGACAACTCCGGGTCGATGGAGAACATCGTCTGGCACTCGGCGTTCAACCCGACGGTCACGCCGACCTGCCGCTATTGGGACGACAACACCGAGTACCTGGTCGACCCCGACGACACGCGACATGTTCCCGAGCGGCGCGGGCGACACGAGCTTCCACGCCGGCACGTACACGATCGCCTCGGCGGGCTGCGTGACGACGCCGCGCGAGATCTTCGAGGACCCGGCGGTGAGCGCGGTGCTGGTGTCGGCCGGCGACCACGAGGAGACCCGCTGGGACGGTCGCTACCTGAACTGGCTGTTCAGCGCCGCGGCGACCCCGTACTACGCCCAGATCATCGCGAACAACAACGGCACGACCTCGGCGTGCCTCGGCGGCGGAACGTTCTCGATCTATCGGCGATCGCGCGTGACCGCGGCCAAGATGGTGCTGCGCGAGGTGATCTGTCAGGTGAACGCAGGCGGCAAGGTGCGCTTCGGCATGGCGCAGTTCCGCCGCGGCGACGCGACCCGAACGGCGGCTACGTCGTCGTGCCCATCAACGACTACCTGAACGCGGGCGGCACGCCCAACGTCTACACGCTGAACGGCGTGAGCCAGAGCCACGGCCAGCACCTCGACGACGCCATCACCAAGCTGACCGGCGAATCGAACACTCCGATCGCCGAGAGCCTCTTCCAGATCTACACGTACTTCCACGGCCGCAGCGCCGGCCAGATTCCCGCGCCCGCCGTCTCGGGCACGTTCCCCTTCTACCAGTACACGACGAGCACGACGTCCGGCAACGGCGGCCCGCAGAGCGCGTCGGGCCCGCCGACGGTCCCCGGCAGCCCGGTGCAGTACGACTGCCAGAAGAACTTCGTCATCGTGATCACGGACGGTGAGCCCACGCGCGACGACTTCGACGTCGAGTCGCCGAGCTCGACCGCGCACGGGCTTCGCGAACTTCACGAACCTGATCGGCGACTACAACGTCGACGGCGAGAACGAGACGGTGATCCCGGCCTCGTGCAACTGTGACAGCTCGGCCGGCGAGGGCTCGCTCTACCTCGACGACATCGCCAAGTTCATGCACGACAAGGACTTCCGGCCCGATCTCCCGGCCGTGAACGCGGTCCAGCAGACGATCGACGTCTACACGGTCGGCTTCTCGACCAACGCCTTCGCCAACGCGCTGCTGCAGAAGACCGCGCAGGTCGGCGGCGGCCAGTTCTACACGAGCAACGACCCGCAGCAGCTCTCGCAACGACATCGTCGCGGCGGTGAGCGACATCGTGCGAAAGTCGCAGTCCTTCACCGCGGCGACGGTGCCGGCGGCGCGAACCTCCTCGGGCGGCATGTTCTACACCAGCCGCTTCGTGCCCTCGAATCTCGACGGCTTCTGGGAAGGCCACCTCGAGTCGTGGAAGATCGACACGAACGGCCACATCCGCGACGCGAACGGCAACTGCGCGCTGAACGATCCCGAGGCGCCCGCCGAGTGCTCGCTCGGCTCGTTCAAGTCCTCGGCCGTCCCGTACTGGGACGCGGGCACGCGGCTGCGCTTGACATCGCCGGGTAGCCGGAACCTCTTCACCAGCTGGGTGCCGGCTTCGCTGATCCCGTTGAAGAAGGGGTTCACGAGCCTCCTGGTCACGCCCGCCGACATCAACGTGACGACCTCCGACATCTCCACCTACACGTGGACGCCGCACCCGACGCCGACCACCGTGCTGCAGCTGCGCGACACGCTCGTCGACACGGCGCGCGGGTGCGAGCTCGGCACCGCCGGCGGGACCTGCGTGGAGCGCACCTGGAAGCTCGGCGACCTGTTCCACTCGGACCCGGTCGTGGTGCCGGCGCCCCCGTCGTCGCTCGCGGGCGCGGGCAATGCGCAGTTCCGCCAGAACTTCGCGGCGCGCGACCGCGTGATCCTGGTGGGCAGCAACGACGGCTTCCTGCACGCCTTCGACGCCGGTCTCTGGCAACCCACCGCGACCCCGCCCGCCTACGCGACGGGCAGCGGCAACGAGCTGTTCGGCTTCATGCCCTACACCGCTCGCTTGACGACGGTGAAGGAGCTGCCGCGGGACTCGGGCACGCGCGACTTCTACGGCGTCGATGGCTCGCCGCGCGTCTCGGACGTGTGGTTCTACACGAGCCCCACCACCCAGACGCAGCTCACCAACGGCTCCGAGTGGCGGACGGTGCTGATCTCGGGCATGCGCCAGGGCGGCAAGCAGCACTTCGCCCTGGACATCACCGATCCCTCCAAGCTCGGCCTGCCCGCGGTGTGCCCCAACGCGCGCAGCCCGCTCGACACGGGCTACCCCTGCTACCTGTGGGAGTTCCCGCGTGAGAACGCTGCGGCGGCTGAGAAGGCGCTGATGGGCGAGACCTGGTCCGAGCCCGTGGTGGTCAAGATCAAGGTGCGCGTGAACGCCAACGACAACAGCGGGAAGGGCTTCGACCGCTGGGTGGCCATCTTCGGCGGCGGCTACGACCGCACCAGCAACCCGAACGACAAGGCGTCCTACAACGCCCTCGCCGCGGCGGGCCGCTCACTGTTCATGGTCGACGTGCAGACCGGCGAGGTGATCGCCCGCAAGGAGTTCGATCCCACCGGCAACGGCCGCGAGCTCGACCGATCCGGCGAGCGTCGCCTACAGCGCGTCGAACCCCGAGCGCAGCATGCACTTTGCCTTCGCGGCGACGCCGGCGGTGTTCGACATCGACTCCGATGGCTACGCGGACGTCGTCTATGCCGCGGACCTGGGCGGCAACATCTGGAAGTGGGCGATCAACGACATCGGCTGGGACTCGGTGAACAGCGCGACCAAGGACTACGACCAGAACTCCAACTGGGACTTCAGCCTGTTCTACAAGGCGCCGTCCTACCTGAACGGCGCCACGGGCCTGCGCTGGTGGAAGAGCTTCTTCTATCCGCCCACGGCCGTGCTGAAGAGTGGCAAGCTCTGGGTCGCGCTCGGCACCGGCGAGCGGGCGAACCTCGCCTACACCGGCAACGCGGCGACCACGTCGGACAACAACCGCTTCTACTCGCTCATCGACACCGATCCGCTCAACAAGGTGAGCGTGGCGGCTCCGATCGTGGAGACCGATCTCACCGATGTAACGAGCACGACAGGCTGTCCCGACGTGACGGCGACGAAGGGCTTCTTCTTCGTGGCCGCAGAGGCGGAGAAGTTCGTAACGCCGCCGGAGGCCTTCTTCTTCTACGTGTTCGGGGCCTCCTACATCCCGACCGGCGCGGCGACCCCGTGCACCGCGAGTGGCACGGCAAAGATCTACGGGTTCAAGATCTACTGCGCTGAGGGGCTCTTCACGGGCCCGTCGCCGGCAGCCTCCGCGAACGACCGCAGCGTGGACATCGGCTCCGGCCTGCCCACGGCGCCCCAGATCACGATCAGCACCGATCCGAACGGCGAGAGCACGATCGTGGTCAACAACCAGAACGGCGACCTGATCGACCCGAACCGGCCGCAGTGCGCGGCGCCGCCCTGTCCGCCGGCTTGCGACCCGGCGACGACGCCGAACTGCGTCGGTGGCGGAGCCAACCGAGGCGGTGCCCTGTACTGGCGCGACCTCACGAACTGAGCGCGGGCGCGTGAGAACGGCGGCCCGCCGGAGGCGACTCCGGCGGGCCGTTCGCTTTGGGGAGAGGCGAGTTAACAGCGGGGACGCTGGTTAACTTGGGCACTGGCGGTGAGGCCGAGACAGCCTTGCTCCCCAAGTTAACCAGCGTCCCCGCTGTTAACTCGCCTCTCCGCGCCGCCCGAGCCCGTACTCCTTGATCTTGTAGAGCAGGGCGCGGTGGCTGATGCCGAGCAGCCGCGCCGCGTGGGTGCGGTTGCCCTTGGCGGCGGCCAGGGCCTCGCGGATGAAGTCCGTCTCGAAGCGGCGGCGGGCGGCGGCGAGCGAGAAGTCCGCGGTCGCGGTTGCCTCGGCCGGCGAGGGCGCCTCCGGGCGCGCGATCGCGTCCGGCAGGTCGGCGAGCGTCAGGCGGTCGCCGTCGGTCAGGATCAGCGCCCGCTCGATCACGTTCTCGAGCTCGCGGACGTTGCCCGGCCAGTCGTAGCGGACCAGCCGGGCGAGGGCGTCGTCCGCGATGCCGCGCACGTCCTTGCCGAGCGAGACGCGGCTCTGGCCGAGGAAGTGGTCCACGAGCAGCGGGATGTCCTCGCGGCGCTCGCGCAGCGGCGGGACCGCCACGCGCAGCACGTTCAGCCGGTAGAAGAGGTCCTCGCGGAAGCGCCCCGCCGCGACCTCCGCCTCCAGGTCGCGCGCGGTGGCGGCGAGCACGCGCACGTCCACGCGGCGCGCCTTCGACTCGCCCACCGGCCGCACCTCCTCCTCCTGGAGGACGCGCAGGAGCTTGACCTGGAGGGGCAGCGGGAGCTCGCCGATCTCGTCGAGGAAGAGCGTCCCGCCGTCGGCCTCCTCGAAGAGGCCGCGCCGCGCGCGGTCGGCGCCGGTGAAGGCGCCCTTCGCGTGGCCGAACAGCTCGCTCTCGAGCAGCGTCTCGGGGATCGCGCCGCAGTTCACCGCCACGAAGGCGGCCTGGCGGCGCGCCGACTGCGCGTGGATCGCGCGCGCCAGCACCTCCTTGCCGGTCCCGCTCTCGCCCGTGAGCAGCACCGTCGCCTTGTACTCGGCGGCGCGCTCGATCAGCTCGAGCAC
Source organism: uncultured delta proteobacterium (assembly GCA_963716275.1). Classification (GTDB taxonomy): domain Bacteria; phylum Myxococcota_A; class UBA9160; order UBA9160; family UBA6930; genus VGRF01. Next base: position 90,738 of record CAVQTC010000003.1, read on the forward strand.
GCCGACCATCGCCTGCGAGGCCGCCACGATCGGGCGCTCGCCCACGGCGCGATCGATGTCGCGCCGCAACAGGTCGTTCGCTCGGCGCAGCCGCTCGCGCTCCTGCGCCTTGCGGATCGCGAGCAGCGCCTCCGACGGCGGGAAAGGCTTCGCCAGGTAGTCGTAGGCGCCGCGCTGCAGCGCCTCGATGGCGAGCTCGCGCCCGCCGTAGGCCGACATCAGGATGACGGTCAGGCCGGGCACCATGCGCAGCAGCTGGGGCAGGAGCTCGAGGCCGTCCTGGCCGGGCATGCGCAGGTCGCAGAGCACCACGTCGACCGGGGCCCGCTCGAGGGCGGCCCGCGCCGCCGCGGCGTCGGCCGCCCCGCTCACCTCGTAGCCCTCGCTCGCGAGGAACAGCTCGAGGCTCTCGCGCAGGGTCTCGTCGTCGTCCACGACCAGAATGCGGGCGCTCATGGACGGCCTCCTGGGCGCTCATCGGCCGGCCCCCGCACGGGCTTGCGCACCCGGTCTTGCCGGTTCCCGAGCCGGCAGCACGCCCACCGGTCCCGCGTGGAAGCCGGCTCAAGTCCCCGAAAGCGCAGGCCGATAGGCCGAGCGTTCGCGTCGGGTCACGCCGCGAAGTCCGCGACGGAGGGGTCGTGCCGAGGAACAACGTGCAGCGCTACCGCGAGGCGTTGATGATGAGCAAGGCCGAGCTCGCTCGAAAAGCGGGCCTCTCCACGCTCACCGTCGATCGCATCGAGGCGGGCCGCCCCTGCCGCCTCGACACCAAGCGCAAGGTGCTGCTCGCGCTCGGTCTGCGCGTGTCCGACCGCGACAAGCTGTTCGAGGCGCCCGCGAGCGCCATGGCCACGACGGCGCTCGGAGCCGGCGACCGCAGCCCGCGGTCCTGAGGAGGAGAACGTGTTGTTCTCGTTCGGCAAGTCCAAGTCGATCATCGGCCTCGACATCGGCTCCACCTGCGTGAAGGCCGTCGAGTGCGCCGTGAAGAGCAAGGGCATCGAGATGGTGCGCGTCGGCGTGGCCAAGCTGCCGCCCGAGGCGATCGTGCAGGGCGCCTTCCTGAACTCGGGCGCGGTCGTGAGCGCGATCCAGGAGGCCGTCGCGAGCGCGGGCATCAAGGCCAAGCACGTGGCCACCGCCGTCTCGGGCCACTCGGTGATCGTGAAGAAGATCAGCCTGCCCTCGATGACGCGCGAGGAGCTCGACGAGTCGATTCGCTGGGAGGCGGAGCAGTACATCCCCTTCGACATCAACGAGGTCAACCTCGACTTCCAGATCGTCGAGGGCAGCGAGGCCGATGGCCAGATGGACGTGCTGCTGGTCGCGGCGAAGAAGGACCTGATCGACGACTACGTGCAGGTGATCGCCGACGCGGGCCTCACGCCCACCGTGATCGACGTGGCGGCCTTCGCGGTCGAGAACGCCTTCCACGCGAATTACGAGACGTCGCCCGACGACGTGGTGGCCCTGGTCAACATCGGGTCCCAGGTCGTCAACATCAACATCGTGTCGCGCGGCGCGCCCGCCTTCACGCGCGACATCTCGACCGGCGGCAACGCCTACACGGAAGAGATCCAGAAGGCGCTCTCGGTCAGCTGGGAAGAGGCCGAGCGCATGAAGATCGGCGGCAACCGCCACGAAGAGAGCCAGGACGTCGTTCCCCAAGAGGTGGAAGACGCGATCCGCCAGGTGACCGACACGGTGCTCGGCGAGATCAGCCGCTCCCTCGACTTCTTCGCGGCCACCGCCGCGGAGAGCCGCATCAACCGCGTCTACCTCGCGGGCGGCGGCAGCCAGGTCAGCGGCCTCGAAGCGGCCTTCCAGGGCAAGACGAACCTGCCCGTCGAGCGCCTGAATCCGTTCGCGCGCGTGGTGCCGGCGTCGAGCCTCGACGCGCGCATGCTCGACGATCTCGGCCCCGGCCTCGCCGTGGCCACCGGGCTCGCGCTGCGAAGGATGGACGACTGATGATCACGATCAACCTACTCCCGGTCCGCGAAGAGCGGCGCAAGGCCTCGGCGCGCCAGTTCCTGCTGGTGGCGTGCGCCGCAGTCGCCGCCACCGTCGGGCTCTCGGCGGCCCACCTGTGGTGGTACAAGGGCGAGGTCGCGGACGCGAAGGCCAACGTCGCGCGCATCCAGCAGCAGATCGATGCCTTCGGCCCGCAGCTCAAGCAGGTCGATCAGTACCGCGCGGTCAAGGCCGACATCGAGCAGAAGCTCAAGGTCATCGAGGACCTCTCCGCGGCGCGCAGCGGTCCCGTGCACCTGTTCGACGAGATCGCGACGCGCATGCCCGACCGCATGTGGCTGACCAAGATGGAGGTCGAGGGCCAGAAGCTCACGATCCAGGGCGTGAGCCTGGACAACGAGCTGGTGGCGCTCTTCCTGACCGCGCTCAACAGCTCGCCCTACTTCGCCGACGTGGAGCTCGTGGAGACCGAGGCGAAGGAGATGTCGGGCTACAAGCTCAACGCGTTCGAGGTCTCGGCGCGGCTCTCCGCGCCCGGCTCGAAGTCCGACGAGCCGGCAGCGAAGCCGCCCGCCACGGCGGCGCTCGCGGGCGCGCTCGTCGGAACCGGGCGCTAGGAGGCAGCGATGGATCTCGGTCTCGAGAAATATCAGGCCCAGTTCGACAAGCTCTCGAAGCTGCCGCGCGGGATCCGCCTGAGCGCGATCCCGGCGCTGTGCCTCGTGGTCGCGGGCCTCTACGTCTACTCGTTCCTGCTCCCGGCCCAGCGCGAGCGCAACGCCGCCCTGGAGCAGCAGCTCCAGCTGCAGCGCCGACTGGCCGAGGTGCGCGCGGTCGCCCTCAACGAGGATCAGGTGAAGCTCGAGATCGCGCAGCTGGAGAAGAAGCTGACCCAGGCGCTGCGGCAGCTCCCCAACGACAAGGAGCTGCCGGGCCTGCTGACCGACGTGTCGAGCCTCGGCAAGAACGCCGGGCTCGACTTCCGCGCCTTCCGGCCGGGTAGCGAGGTCGTGAAGACCTTCTACGCGGAGGTGCCGATCGAGCTCTCGTTCACGGGCCGCTACCACGACATCGCGCGCTTCTTCGACGAGGTGTCGCGGCTGCCCCGCATCGTGAACATCGGCGAGCTCGACGTCTCGATCGCGCGCGAGAGCCCGGACGAGACCTACCTCAAGGTGGACGGCAAGGCGACGACCTTCCGGTTCGTCGACCAGCCGAAGGAAGAGGCCGCAAACGCCCCGGCCCAGAACGGCCAGGCCGCGCAAGGCCAGGCCGCGAAGGGTCAGGCGGGCGGCGCTCGTGCGGCCAAGAGAGGGGGAGCGCAATGAGCACGGTGGCTCGCAGCGCCACGTGGATCGCGAGCCTCGTCCTGCTCCTCGCGGGCTGCCAGGAGCAGCACGTGGGCATGACGACCTCCGATCTGGACAAGGAGCGCGCCGCCGCGGTCGCGCGGGCCGGGCAGCGCGCCCAGTCCAACGCGACTCCCGCCGACAAGAGCGGGAAGGCGGCCAAGGGCGCCGCCGCCGCGGCGCCGATCGCGACGAATTACGGCTCTCAGGTGGTCGGGTACGCCTACGACCCGACGGGCAAGAAGGATCCGTTCCGCTCCTTCGTGCTCGACCGGCTCAAGGAGCAGGACGACCTGGCCGCCGATAGTCCGCTCGCCCAGTTCGATCTGGGCCAGCTCTCGGTCACCGGCATGGTGTGGCAGGCCGATCGGAAGCGAGCCCTGGTGCTCGATCCGTCCGGCCAGGCCTTCATCGTGAAGGTGGGAGATCGCATCGGCAAGAACGACGGCGAGATCACCGAGATCGGGGACGCGTCCCTGGTGGTCAAGGAGTCCTACGTGGACTTCCACGGTGACAAGACGACCAAAGAGATCGAGATGCGTATTCGGCAGAGCACGGGAGGGTGAGCTCGATGTCCGCACTTCGAAACGACCGAATCCGAGGGGCCGGAGCGGGGCTCGCGGCAGCGATGCTGCTTGCGCTCGCGTACGGCTGCGCGTCGGGGCCGCAGGCCTCCGACCAAGCCGGGATGTCGTCGGACGAGGCGACGCTCGCCACGACCGACGCGACTTCCGACGAGGCGAGCGCCGACGGCGCGGCCGCACAGGATCCCTGGGCGGAGCCGGGCCTCGCGCCCGGGCACGCCGAGGACGCGGCGGCCGCCGCCAAGGACGCGGCTGCCATCGCAGCGGCTGCGGCCCAGCCGGCGACCAAGCTGACGTCCGTGTCGGCCGAGGACGCCGAAGGCGGCGCCATGGTGTCGCTCGGCGCGAACGGCCGCATCGACGGCGCAGAGGTCTTCACGATCGAGAACCCGCTGCGGCTGGTGATCGATCTGCCGGGCCTCGCGAACGGCGTCACGACCGCGCACACCGACGTGGGCGGCTCGCTCGTGAAGAGCGTGCGCGTCGCACAGCACGACGGCAAGGTTCGCGTGGTGGTGGACGCCGCCGACGGCGTCACCAGCTTCGGCACCCCGAGCTCCGAAGCGCGCGCGGAGGGCATGGCCCTGGCGCTGGGCGCTGCGCAGCTCGAGAGCGCGCCGATGGCGATTGCGGCCAGCGATGCCGAGGCGCCCGCGGAGCAGCCTGAGGCCGCGCTGGCCGAGGCGCCGGCGAGCCCGCCCGCCGCGATGCCCGAGGAGAGCGAGGCCGCGCCGGCTCCGAGCGGAGCCCAGATGGTGCTCGGTGTCCAGTTCGACACGTCCGCGGAGCGCGATCGCGTGGTGATCGTGAGCGAGAGCACCGCGGCCTACACGACCTGGAGCCCGGACGACCGCACCGTAATGGTGCAGGTCAAGGACGCGAAGATCGATCCGGAGGCAGCGGTGCGCATCGCGCCCGACGCACCCGGCGTGGTCTCGCTGGTCACAGCCTTCGAGCAGCCGGATCTGAAAGAGCCCGAGGTGCGCGTGGTGATCCAGCGCGCCGCGGGCGTGAAGCCCCAGATCTCGCAGAACGGCCCGATGCTCGTGCTCGACTTCCCGCGCGGCTCCGAGCACGCGGCTCCGATCCCGCTGATCGGCGCCGACGTCGAGGCGCCCCAGCAGCCGGCGGCGAACGCGAACGCGTCCGCTTCCGCTCCCGAGGCGGCGGCGCAACGCGCCGCTGCGCAGATGGCGGCGGCCCCGGCGGCCGAGGCCCAGGCTGCGGCCAAGGCGGGCAAGAGTGCACCGGCGGCCCTCGATTCCGGGTCCTCGGTGGAGACCCTCGAGGAGGGCGGGCTCCTGGCCGGCAAGGTCTACACCGGCCGGCGCATCTCGCTCGACTTCAAGGACGTCGACATCGACGACGTGCTGCGCCTGATCGCCGAGGTCTCGGACCTGAACGTGATCGCGGGCGACGAGGTGAGCGGCCAGGTCACGATCCGGCTCGTCGACGTGCCCTGGGACCAGGCGCTCGACGTGATCCTGTTGACCAAGGGCCTGGGCTTCGTGCGGGTCGGCAGCGTGGTCCGCATCGCCCCCTCCGAGGTGCTGAAGGCCGAGGAGGAGGCGCGCCTGCAGGAGCGCCGCGCGAAGGAGAAGCTCGAGGATCTCGTCGTGAAGCTCCAGCCGGTCAACTACGCCAACGTCGAAGAAGTGGCGAAGATGGTGAAGAAGCTGCTCTCGGCGCGCGGCACGGTGGACATCGACGAGCGCACCAACACGGTGATCCTGAAGGACATCGCGTCGGTGATCGACGAGGCCACCGCGCTGATCAAGGCGATCGACACCCAGACGCCGCAGGTGATGATCGAGGCCAAGATCGTCGAGGCCAACCTCGACTTCCTGCGCGAGATCGGCTCCACCTGGGCGATGGGCGTGCAGGGTCGCTCGGACGCCTGGGATCCGGACAGCGCGCCGCTGACCAGCAGCGGCGGCACCCGGGCGCTCGGCAACGACGGCTTCCGGCTCCACAACGTGCCGGGCCTGGGCAGCGGGACGACAGGGAACAGCGTGGCTGTGGCGAACCCGATCACCGAGCTCGCGACCGGCGCCATCAACCTGGGGGCCTTCCTCCTGGACGAGCGCTTCGACGTCGACCTGAACCTCGAGGCGGCCGAGAGCCAGGGCGAGGGCAAGGTGATCTCCAGCCCGCGCGTGGTCACCCTCGACAACCGCAAGGCGTCGATCGAGCAGGGCGTCTCGATCCCCTTCCAGACCTTCGAGAATGGGGATGCCAAGCTCGAGTTCATCGACGCGGTGCTGCGCCTCGACGTGACGCCGCACATCACGGCCGACCGCAGCATCATCATGCAGATCGCGGTCCAGCGGAACGCGCCGGACGACAGCGTCCCGACGCCGACCGGCTCGCCCGCCATCGCGAAGAACGAGGCGGAGACCGAGACCCTGGTGAAGGACGGGCAGACCCTCGTGATCGGCGGCATCTACGTGGTGCGCACGGCCGACCGCGAGAGCCGCGTGCCCTACTTCCACCGCTTGCCGGTGGTGGGCAACGCCTTCAAGAACAAGGAAGTGCGCGACATCCGCCAGGAGCTCCTGGTGTTCGTGACGCCGCGCATCGTGGTGAACGCGGAGCCCGGCGCCTAGCCGAGCGCTCGGTCGCCGCGGAAAAGAACGAGGCGGGAGAGAGTGGCGACACTCTCTCCCGCCTTTCGTTTGGTTGTGGTCCCTGAATTGGGTCTGGCACGCGCTGTGCTCAAAGAGCCGGCGTGTCGAACTTCGCTCCGCGCTTCTGTCCCAACCCGGTCTGCGCTTTCCACACGAATCCGCAGGGTTGGCGCTTCCGCAAGACCGGCTTCTACCTCCGCCAGGCCCATCCCCAGCGCATCCAGCGCTACCGCTGTTCACGGTGCCGGCGCTCGTTCAGTTCACAGACCTTCTCCACCAGCTACTGGCTGCGTCGCCCCGAGCTGCCGCGGCTCATCTTCGGTCGGCTCATCGCCTGCTCGGGCTACCGCCAGATCGCCCGGGACCTGGGCATCTCGCCCACCACGGTGCTCCGCCAGACCGAGCGCCTGGGTCGCCACTGCTTGCTCTTCCACGAACGGCTGCGCCCCAAGGCGGGACCCCCCGAGCCCCTGGTCGTCGATGGCTTCGAGACCTTCGAGTACAGCCAGTACACGCCCGTGCATTTCAACACCGCGGTCGGAGCGAACTCGCACTACGTCTACGGCTTCACCGACAGTGAGCTGCGCAGAAAAGGGCGCATGACCGTAAAGCAGCGTCGGCGACGGGAAGAGCTCGAGGCCGAGTTTGGTCGACCCGACCCCCGCTCGATCGAGCGCGAGATGGCGGCTCTGGTCTCGCTGGTCGCGCCGGGAAACGCTCCGCTCACGATCCACTGTGACGAGCACCCGGCCTATCCCCGGGCCTTCGCCTCGCTCGAGGACCGCCCGCTCACCTGCCTCACCACCCACTCCAAGGTCGCCCGCACCGCCCAGCAACCCCCTGTTCGCGGCGAACCGGGTCGATCTGCTGATCCGCCACTCGAGCGCCAACCACAAGCGCGAGACGATTGCGTTCTCGAAGCGGCGCCAGAGCGCGGCCGAGCGCTTGTTCGTGCTGATCGTGTGGCTCGACTACCTGAAGCCCTTCTCGGAGCGAAGGCGCGACGCGACGCCCGCGCAGCGGCTGGGGTTACTCAAGCGCAAGCTCACCGTGGAGGACGTGCTCCGCGAGCGGCTCTTCCCCGCCCGCGTGGGGCTCCCCGAGCGCTGGGCGGACTACTACTGGCGCCGGATCCCCACCCGCCGCATCCCCAACGGCCGCACCCACAACCGCAAGTACGCCGCCTGAAGGCGAGCACCCCGCGCGCAGCGACCTCGCTCGCTCCCCTCGAAACCCAATCTGGGGACCACAACGGAAGCGTTATGCTGCGGTGGTGCAGCGCCGGACGATCTGGCTCGTGGGCATGATGGGCGCCGGCAAGTCGAGCGTTGCAGCCCAGCTCGGCGCCCGCCTGGGTCTTCCTGTCTTCGACACGGACGCCCTGGTCGAGGGAGAGGCGGGCATGCGCATTCCGGAGATCTTCGCGCGCGAAGGCGAGGCCGGCTTCCGGGCCCGCGAGCAGCGCGCGATCGGCGGGCTCGCGGGGCGCGCGGCGGTGGTGGCGCTCGGGGGCGGCGCGATCGCGCAGCCCGGGGCTCTCCAGGCGCTGTCTGCCGCCGGCACGGTGGTCTACCTGCGCGCGCGCCCGGAGACCCTGGCGGAGCGCGTGGGCAGCGCGGCCGGGCGGCCGCTCCTCGCCGGTCTGGACGCGGCCCGGCGCCAGGCCAAGCTCGCCGAGCTGCTCGCCGCGCGCCGCGGTGCCTACGAGCGCGCTGACCGCGTCGTGGACACGGACGGACGCTCGGTGCCCGAGGTGGCCGACGCCGTGGCCGAGGCCCTGTTCGAGGCCTCCGCATGACCGCCCCCGGGAGCACTCCCGCCCCGCACACGCTGCGCGTCGAGCTCGGCGAGCGCAGCTATCCGATCGAGCTCGGCTGGGGCACGCTCGGGCAGGTCGGGGCGGCCGTCAAAAAGCGTGTCGGCGCGTCGCGCGCGTTCTTGATCACGGTGCCGCCCGTGGCGAAGCGGCACGCTCCCGCGGTCCAGCGCTCGCTTCAGGCGGCCGGCATCGCCGTCGAGCGCCTCGTCGTTCCCGACGGCGAGGGCAGCAAGAGCCTCGCCCAGGCCGCGAAGCTCTACGACGCGCTGCTCGCGGCCGGTGTGGACCGCGGCAGCGTGATCGTCGCCCTGGGCGGGGGGGTGGTGGGCGATCTCGCCGGCTTCGTCGCCGCGACCCTCCTGCGCGGCCTCGCCTTCGTACAGGTGCCCACGAGCCTTTTGGCCATGGTCGACTCGAGCGTGGGCGGCAAGACCGGCGTGAACGTGAAGCGCGGCAAGAACCTGGTGGGCGCCTTCCACCAGCCGCGCCTGGTGTGGATCGACGCCGCGCTGCTGCGCTCGCTCCCGCGCCGGGAGCTGCTCGCGGGCCTCACGGAGCTCGTGAAGCACGCGGTGATCCGCGACGCGCGACTGTTCGGCGTGCTCGAGCGGGACCTCGAGCGCGTGATCGAGCTCGACCCCGAGCTGCTCCTGCCAGTGCTGGCGCGTAGCTGTGCCATCAAGGCCGAGGTGGTGAGCCACGACGAGCGCGAGTCCGGCGAGCGCATGCTGCTGAACTTCGGCCACACGCTCGGCCACGCGATCGAGGCGCTCTCGCGCTTTCGGGGCGTCCTGCACGGCGAGGCGGTCGCCATGGGCATGTCCTTCGCCGCGCGGCGCTCCGAGGAGCTCGGCCTCGCTCAGCCCGGCAGCGCGGTGCGGCTGGTGGGGCTCCTGGCCCGGGCCGGCCTGCCCACGGACCTCCCGCCCTTTCCGCGCCGGGCTTATCTCGAGGCGCTGGCGGTCGATAAGAAGAGGCGGGACGAGCGCATCCGCTTCATCGCGCTGAAAGCCATTGGGCGCGCCGAGGCGGTCGCCCTCATGCCCGAAGAAATCCTGCCGCTGCCGGAGCGAGCGGCGCGGCGCGCGAGGGTGCGGTGACCGACGAGACGAACGAGCGCACGCCCCGAGAAGCCCTCGCGGCCGAGGGCATCGCGCGCACGCTCTCGCTCTTCGATCGCGGCGATCTGCTCGGCGCGCGCCGCGAGCTCGAGGCGCTGGCGCGCATGCTCGCGCCGGAGCCCGCCGCCGAGCTGGAGACGATCGGCGACAGCGAGCTCGAGTCCGCCTTCGACGCCGCCGAGGCGCAGCCCGGCGAGATGGTCGACGCCAACGACGTGGCGGAGGTCGCGCTGCGGCTGGTGGAGGAGGGCGCGCCCGAGGGCGTCGACCTGGCCGCGCAGGACTCCCCCTTCGCGACGGAGACGGTCGCGGGCCTGCTCGAGAGCCAGGGCCACGCCGAGCGCGCCCGCGACGTGCGCAGCCGCCTGCGCGAGCGGCGCGCTCCGAGCGAGAGCGGCCTGAGCGCAGCCCAACGAGCCCACACGCTGGCCACGCTTTCGCGCTGGCTCACGAACCTTCGGAGGCGAACCGCATGAGCTTCGAGTCCATCCTGCGCGAGATCGCGAGCAGCTGCCCGGGCTGCCTCGGCGTCGCCCTGATGGGTGGCGACGGCATCCCGATCGCGGAGGCCGGCGGACAACCCGACGACGAGGTGCTCTCCCTGTTGGGCGTGGAGTTCGGGCGCGTGCTCGACGAGGCGCGCAAAGTGGCCGACGCGGTCGACGGCGGGAGCTTCGAGGAGCTCGTCGTCAACATGGCGCGCGTCCAGGTCGCCCTGCGCCCCGTCGATCAGGAGACCTTCCTGGTCGTCGCCGTCGATCCCAACGGCAACCTCGGCAAGGCGCGCTACCTCCTGCGCCGCTACCTGCCCGACGTGAGAGCACAGCTCTAGCGCAGGGGACGTTCCTACTTACTGGCGACACTGAAGCTGAGCTGGCGACTTCCCGCGCACCGTCGCCAGTAAGTTGGAACGTCCCCGCTCACCATGCGCGCCCGAGAACACCGGGCCCGGCGCCGCTACGCTGCCCGGCATGAACATCCTCGTACTCCACGGCCCCAACCTGAATCTCCTCGGAGTGCGCGAGCCCGAGGTCTACGGCCGCACCACGCTGGCCGAGATCGACGCCGACCTGGCGGCGCTCGCCAAGGAGCACGGCGCCGAGCTGCGCTGCTTCCAGTCGAACCACGAGGGGGCGTTGATCGACCAGATCCACGCCGCGCGCGGCTGGGCCGACGGCATCCTGATCAACGCCGGGGGCCTCACGCACTCGAGCGTGAGCCTGCGTGGATGCCCTCGCGGGCTGTGCGCTGCCGGCCGTCGAGGTCCACCTCTCGAACGTGTACGCCCGCGAGCCCTTCCGGCGCCGCTCGCTGCTCGCTCCCGTCTGCCGCGGGGGCGTGACGGGCTTCGGGGCCGCGAGCTACCGGCTGGGCCTGCTGGGGCTGATCGGCCAGCTCGCCCGCTGAGCGCCGAGGCGGGTCTCCCGCCTCAAGAGCAGCCTCCGCCGGCCCGATACGCCAGGGCGGAGTGGCCCCGCACCGCGGGCGAGGCCACCCGTGCGGGTCGTCGGCTGGAAGGGGCGCGTTTGGCGGTCAACAAGCGGAAGATCCTCGAGTCGGCCCAGAAGCACCTGCAGAAGGGCGCGCTGGACAAGGCTCTCGAGGACTACCAGACGCTGCTCAAGGCGGATGGCAAGGACTCGAACATCCGCCTCAAGGTGGGCGACCTCCAGCTGAAGCTCGGCCGCACCCAGGAGGCCATCGAGGCCTACCTGCGCGTCGCGCAGCAGTTCACCAACGAAGGCTTCGACGCCAAGGCCGTGGCGCTCTACAAGCAGATCACGCGCCTCGACGAGAAGCGCTTCGACGTCCACGCCCAGCTCGGCGACCTCTACCACCGCATGGGCCTCACCTCGGAGGGCTTGAAGGCCCTCCAGCTGGCCGCGGACGGCGCCTACCGCGTCGGCGACAAGCAGCAGGCGCTGGGTCTCTTGCGCCGCATGGCCGCGCTCGACCCCACCAACACGCCGAGCCGCCTGAAGGTCGCGGACTTGTTGCGGAAGGAGGGGCAGCAGGCCGAGGCGCTCGCCGAGTACGAGGAGGTCGCGAGCGAGCTCGAGCGCCAGCGCAACTCCGAGGAGCAGCTGAAGGTGCTCGAGCGCATGCTCGAGGTGGACGCGAACCGCCCGGAGACCCTGCGCGCGGTGGCGCGGGTCGCCGTGGCGAGCGGCGTGTTCGACCGGGCCGAGGCGGCCGCGCGCCGGCTGCTCGGCGCCAACGAGGAAGATCTCGAAGCGGCCGAGTTGTTGGGGCAAGCGCTCGAGGGCGCCGGCCGCACCGCCGAAGCCGCCGACGTGTTCCGCGCGCTGGCCGAGCGCTTCCGCGCGCGCGGCGACGAGGATCGCTCGCGCGCGCTCGTGCAGCGCTACGGCGTCGCGTCGGAGATCTCGGTCGACGATTTCGACTCGTCGATGCTGCTCGAGGCGGAGGAGGAGCCCGAGTTCAAGGAGGGGCTCTCCGCCGATCCCGACTCCGGCGTGACGCTCTCCGGCGAGAACGGCGAGGACACGGACTGGCTCGAGGCGCCTGCGCTCGAAGAGTCCGAGCCCGAGCCCGAGCCCGATGCCGACGCCGAGACGCGCGGGCCCCGCGCGGAGCCCGAGCGCCCCGAGGACGCCGAGCAGCTGCTCGCCGAGGCGGGCGTGTTCCTGCGCTACGGGAAGCACGACCGCGCGATCGAGACGCTGCGTGCCGCGCTGCGCATCAATCCGGGCAACCCCATCGCGCTCGAGAAGCTGGGCGATGCGCTAGCCGCCGCCGGGAACAAGGCCCACGCGGCCTCCGCGCTGCAGCGCGCCGCTGAGGCGTATCGCCAAGCGAACGACGCTGGCGCGCTCGCGCGGGTGCGGGCGCGCCTCGAGAAGCTCGACCCCAAGGCGGCGGCAGCGCTGCCCGCGGCCCCGACCCCCGCGCCCGTGGCGCCCGCGCCCGCGGCCCCAGCGCCCGTGGCTTCCGCGCCCGCGACCCCGCGCCCGCAGCGCCCGAGCCGTCGCCTGAGCTCGAGCTGGTCATCGGGGAGCCGAACGAGGACTCGGGAGAGATCGACGTGGACCTCGACGGCGAGCCCAGCGCGGAAGCGGGCGCCAGCGAGCCCGTGAGCGACGTCTCGGCCCGCGACCTCGCCGGCATCGAGATCGACGTCGGCGACCTGGACGAACCCTCCTCGGATGCGCTCGCGTCCGAGACCGACGCGCCGGGTGAGGACGCGGCGGCGCCGCTCGAGGAAGATTCCGACGCCTTCTCGTTCCAGGAGAACGACGAGGAGCCGCTGCCCGCGGAGGCCCCGCGCGCACCGGAGCGCAGTGGCTCGGCGACGACACCCGCGCGTGTCACCGCTGATCTCGAAGAGGCAGACTTCTACCTGCAGCAGGGCATGCGCGCCGAGGCGCGCGCTCTCTACGAGCGCGTGCTCGCGGCGGTCCCCAATCACCCGAAGGCGCTGCTGCGCATGGGCGAGCTCGAGGCGAGCGAGCCGGCGCCCGAGGTAGCCCCGGCGCGGCCGGCGATGCCCGCACCGGCGAAGCCGGCGCCTGCGGCGAGGCCGGCCTCCGCGGCCAAGCCCGCGTCGCCGCCCCCGGCCGCGGCCCCGGCTCCGGCCGCGCAGGCCCCGACCGAGAGCTTCGAGCTCGCCCTCGACGACGACGAGCCCCCCGCGAGCGAGCCCGAGCCGGCGCCGCCGCTCGTCGCGCAGCCCGAGGCCGAGCTCACCGCCCCTTCGCTCCCGCCCGTGAGCGCGAGCGAGCTCGGCGACTTCGATCTCGCCGCCGAGCTGTCGGGCGCCATGGGCGATGCCGAGGCCTCGCACGCAGGCCGCGGGACCGAGAGCGAGGCCTTCGAGGAGGTCTTCTCCGCGTTCAAGGCCGGCGTGCGCCGCGAGGTGGACGCCGGCGACCACGAGGCGCACTACGACCTCGGCATCGCCTACAAGGAGATGGGCCTCCTCGACGACGCGATCGGCGAGTTCCGCAGCGCCATGGCCTCGCCGGAGCGGAGCATCTCGTGCCTCCACCTGATGGCGCTCTGCGCGCTCGAGCTGGGCCGCGCGAGCGACGCGATCGCCCACCTCGAGCAGGCGCTGGCCGGAGCGACGCTCCCCCCCGACCAAGAGATGGCGCTGCGCCTCGACCTCGGTCGCGCCTACGCCGCCGCCGGCGATGCCGCCCGCGCGCGCGCCGCCTACGAGGCGGTGCGCGCTCACGATCCGAGCTTCGGCGACGTCGAGCGCCTACTCGCGGACCTCGATCAGAGCCCCGAGCGCGAGCCGGCTGGCGAGGCCGCTCAGGGCGGTCTCGAATCGTTCGACGATCTGATCGAGAGCGACGCGCAGACCGCAGCCGCACCGGCCGCCGCCGAGGTGTACGAGAGCTTCGACGACCTGATGGGCGACGCGGACGACGACGGGGCCCCGTTCAAGCCGCCCGCGCGAGCCCCGGAGGCTCCGCGCTCCGCCGCGCCCCCGGTTCACACGCGCGCGCCGGCGAGCGCGCCCAAGCGCGCGAAGCCCGAGCGGGAGGCCGATGCGGAGGCGAGCGCTCCGGCGAAGCCGGCGCCCGGATCCCGCCGCAAGAAGAAGATCTCTTTCGTCTAGGAGACGGCCGTGGAGCACCTGTCGACCTTCGGGCTGGAGCGCGATCCCTTCGGCTCTGACCCGCAGCTCATGTGGTACTTCGAGGGCAAGGCCTTCGCGGATGCCTCTCGCCGCCTGACGCGCGCCGCCATGCAGGGCAAGGGACTGTGCCTGCTCTCGGGCCGCGGCGGTGTGGGCAAGACGATGCTCGTGCGCCACTTGCTCGAAGCGCTCGACGCGGAGGCCTTCGAAGCTTGCATGCTCGTGCCGCAGCCGGGCGTCACCGATCTGCGTTGGCTCCTCGTGCGCTTCGCGCAGCAGCTCGGCGTGGAGGAGCCGGCCGCGGAGCTGGCCGCCCTGCTGGCCCAGGTCTACGAGCAGCTGACCATCGTGCGCGAGGACGGCCGCCGCGCGGTCCTGATCGTCGACGAGGCGGACGTGCTGGTGGAGCGGGGCGTGCTCACCGATCTGCGCGGTCTCCTGAATCTCGAGTACGAGGAGCGCCGCCTGCTGACGATGCTCCTGGTCGGATCGCCCGCGCTCGCCGAGGCCGTGACGCGCGAGAGCGCGCTCGCGGATCGGCTCGATCTGCGCGTGGCGCTTCCGCTCCTCGCTCCGGACGAGGTCGTGCCCTATCTCCATCACCGCATCCGCGCGGCGGGCGGAAACCCCGCGATCCTCGAGTCGAGCGCGGTGGCGGCGCTCGCGAAGTGGGGCGGCGGCCTTCCGCGCCGGCTGAATCTGCTCGCGGACAGCGCGCTCTACGAAGCCCACATGGAGGGGCGCGTGAGCGCCACCGTCGTGGACGTCGAGCGCGCGGCCTTCGAGCTCGGGCTCGAGGCGCCGGAGGCGCCTGCCGCAGCGGCCCGCCCGGCGGCGGCGACGCCGGCGCCGACCTCCAAGGTCTCGGCGCGCCCAGCGCCGGCGCGCGAGAAGAGCCCCGCCGAGACCAAGCCGCGGGCGAGCGCGAGCGTGGACGCGATCTTCGACGAGCCCGAGGAGGAGTTCGAGCTCGGCGAGGTGGTCGCCGAGCCGACGCACCAGCGCCGCGTCGCGGCGGCCGAGACGATGGCGATCCTTAGCGAGGTGGAGGAGGAGCCGGAGCCCGAGTTCGAGCGCCCCTCCCGGGACGCCGCCACGGTGGCCTTCCTCGGCGACGCGCGGCCCGCGCGCGGCCGCAAGCCCGAGCCCGCCGACGACTCCGGCGATCTCGAGGATCTCTTCGCGAACATCGTCGACGAGTAGCTCGCCGACGCGTTGCAGAGGGGGGGTGCCTCGGTACCCTCCGGTCCGCGCGCGAGTAGCTCAGCTGGTAGAGCACCGGCTTCCCAAGCCGGTTGTCGCGGGTTCGATCCCCGTCTCGCGCTCCAGCCCTCCCGCCTGCAGCTTCGCGGTCGCGGAGCTTTAACGCGTTTCTTGCACGCAGCCTGCGTCCGTACACCGCACTGCGTCATCGCCTCCTGAGTGACTTCGAGTCGCTGCAACCTATGAAGATCTCGGGAAAAAGTTCTGGAAAACCCCGGGGCGGAGTGGCAAGGTGCGCGGCGTGAAGCCCCTGGCGGGGCCTTCGACAAAAGGGGGAGTCCCTATGCGCCCGCACATGTTCGCCTTCGCATCGGCAGCGCTGATCCTCACGGCCGCTGTGTCGGCCTCGGCACAGGACGCGCAGCCCACCGACCCGCAGGCCCCGGCAGCGGCCCCCGCCGCCACCGCGCAGCCTGCGCAGCCGGCCGAAGAGATCATCGTCACCGGCTCGCGTATCGAGCGCAAGGACTTCGTCGCCAACAGCCCGATCGTCACGCTCAGCAAGGAGCAGCTGGAGAACCACGCGGACGTCACGCTCGACACCTACCTGAACACGCTTCCCCAGGTGAACCCGGCGGGGACGACCACTTCCAACAACCCGCCCAACAACGGCCAGTCGAACGTCGATCTGCGCGGCCTCGGCCCCAACCGGAACCTGGTGCTGATCGACGGGCGACGCGCCATGGTGTCGGCCAGCGACCAGACCGTCGACCTCAACACGATTCCGGCCGCCCTGATCGAGAGCATCGAGATCATCTCGGGCGGCGCGGGTGCGGTGTACGGCGCCGACGCGGTTGCGGGCGCCGTCAACTTCAAGCTGAAGGACGACTTCCAGGGCATCGACCTCCAGTACAACTTCTCGAACGCCACCGGCCCCTGGGACGCCGAGGAATACTCGGTCTCGGGCGTACTCGGCGCGAACTTCGCCGAGGAGAAGGGCAACGCGGTGGTCGCCTTCGACTACTCGAAGCGCGAGCCGATGATCAAGAGCCAGCGCGATTTCTCGCGGTGGCGACTGCCACGACGAGCGTTCCTTCCGGAGGGCTTGTACTCGCCGGCGGGGAACCCGCCGGACCAGACGGCGGCTGAACAACGCTGTTCGCGAGCTACGGGGCTCGCCGCCGGCGTGCCCGGCGGGTGAGCACGCTGCTCGGCTTCAACACGGATGGCACGCTCTTCTCGAAGGGCGTGTTCAACAGCCCGCTCGACGTGGTGAACTGGCGCTACCCGGTCGACACGGCGGTCAACACCGGGACCTCTTTCCGGACGTCTACTCGTACAACTTCGACGCCGTGAACATCCTGCGCCTCCCGCTCGAGCGGCGCTCCTTCATGGGCAAGCTCGAGTACGAGTTCGACAGCGGGATCCAGGCGTTCGCGCTGGTCGGCTGGACCGAGTACGAGGCAGCTGCGGCCCTCGCCCCGACTCCGATCTCCGACGACGCGGGCCACGCCCCCGGGTGAGAACGCCGCCGACGAGACGACCTCGGCCCTTATCACTCCCAATTCTGCCGTCACCGCTCAGCTGATCATCCCTGCGACGAACCCCTTCATCCCGGCGGACTTCGCGACGCTGCTCGCGTCGCGGACCGGGGACAATCCCGCTCTGGTCGGGTCGGGTGCGACCGAGCCCTTCCTGATGCGTCAGCGCACGCTGAGCGCGGGCCTACGCCAGAGCAACTACGAGAACACGGTCGTGCAGTACACCTTCGGGCTGTCGGGCGAAATTCCGTGGATCGGAAGCGTGTTCGGCGAGGACTGGCGCTGGGAGATCTACGGGTCCGAGGGCCGCACGGAGATCGACGAGAACCAGGCCGGCAACATCGACACGCAGCGTCTGCAGGGTCTGCTCGAGGCCCCCGACGGCGGCGTGGGCCAGTGCGCCGGCGGCTTCAACCCCTTCGGCCGCAATCCGATCTCGGCGGAGTGCGTCGACTACCTCGAGGTGAGCAACGAGCTCACCAGCGAGTTCCGCCTGAAGATCGCGTCGGGATACATCTCGGGGAACGTGGCCGAGCTCCCGGCGGGCCCGCTCCAGCTGGTGTTCGGCGCCGAGTACCGCGGCTTCGAGTACTCCCTCGACCCCGGCTCGGCGGGAGGGCCGATCTCGGGCTTCACGACCCAGAACCCCGCGGATGCGGAGAACTCGTTCAAGGACGTCTTCGCCGAGGCCAGCATCCCGCTGGTCAGGGACAGGGCCTTCATCGAAGCTGGACCTGGTGCGTCGGCTGGCGATACTCGATCAACGAGTCCGAGGACAACATCACTGGCGTGAAGGGCGCCAAGAACAAGGACCACACCTACAAGGTCGAGCTCGGCTGGGTCCCGATCGAGCCCGCTGCGGCTGCGCTTCTCCTACCAGCGAGCGGTGCGGGCGCCGAACTTCGGTGAGCTCTTCGACGGCGGCGGCTCGGCGCCGCAGTACTTCGATCCCTGCTCGGTCACCAGCAACTGCCCGCAACGGTCCCAACGCCGCGCAGGTGCCGGCAGCTGTGCATCGACAGCGGGGCTGGCCGGGTTCGCCGGCGTAGACAGCTACGTGCAGACGCCGGGCACGCAGCTCTCGGTCGACACGGCGGCGAACCCGAACCTCGATGCCCGAGCAGGCGAGCACCTACACGATCGGCGCGGTGTTCACCTCGCCTGGGATGGCTTGCTCGAGCGCCTTCACGGCGTCGGTCGACTACTTCAACATCGACATCAAGGACCCGATCATCGCGGATCCGAGCGTGAACATCTTCGTCGCCAACTGCTTCAACTACTACGGCAAGAACCCGACGTACGACCCTGAACCATCCGGACTGCCAGGCGATCATCCGCGCGGCGGCGACATCCTCGCGCTTCGAGCCTCCGCGGCGCAGACGCGGAGTTCCCGGGGATCAACGGCGGGCAAGATCCACGGCAGCGGGATGGACTTTACGATCAACTGGGGCGCCGACCTGTATGCCGGCATCCTCGATCTCGGCCTCACCCTCACGCACCTCTACAACTCGGAGCAGCAGGAGCGGCCCGGGCTGCCGACGCTCGAGTACAAGGGCACGGCGTCCTACTTCGGCTCCGGCCTCGGGCTCGAGCCAGCCCGGACAACCGGATCATGCTCAGCGGGCGCTACACGATCGGCGAGTTCATGATCGACGCGCGCGGCCGCTGGTACGACGGCATGGAGAACCGGATGGGCGTCCAGTTCCCCGGCGAGGAGTTCGACGACATCAAGGCGATGGACTACTGGGACTTCGGCGTGACCTGGAACTTCGGCGAGCGCTTCCAGTGGGCGGGGCCGGGCTCGTCGTTCCGCGTCGGGCTGAACAACGCCTTCGATGTGGACCCGCCGCAGTACTCGCCCGAACGTGCAGTCCGGCACCGATCCGTCCCTGTATGACGTGCTCGGCCGGCGCGTGTTCTTCCAGGTGAACGTCCGCTACTAGCGCCCGACGCGATCGGAGCCCTGACGAAGGGGCGGCAGGCGACTGCCGCCCCTTCGTTTTTCTCGCCCGCTACGTTGCAGAGCGTCGCCGGAGGCTCGTACGTCCAGGGCAGCGCGCGTTCTGATCGCCTTGCTCTCGGCCGCGAGCGCGGCCGCCGCCGCGGACGACGTGCAGCGACTGCGCGAGCAGGCGGGCGCTCGGCTCGGGGTCGAGCCCG
The DNA here is from genome assembly GCA_963716275.1 of uncultured delta proteobacterium. Classification (GTDB taxonomy): domain Bacteria; phylum Myxococcota_A; class UBA9160; order UBA9160; family UBA6930; genus VGRF01. The sequence continues at coordinate 109,728 of CAVQTC010000003.1, forward strand.
CCGCGGTCGTGATCCCGTACGAGGTCCCCGCCGAGGCTGTGGAGCGCGCGCGGGCGTGGATCGGGGGAGGGACCCCCAACCAGCGCCTGGACCGCCTGCTCGAGTCCCTGGGCGATCCGACGCGCTTCAACCTCGCGTATCGGGCCTCGGTCACCTACACGGCGACGGAAGTCCTGGCCAACGGCCAAGGGAACTGCCTGGGCCTCTCCTCGCTGCTCGTGGGCCTGGCCCGCGCGCTCGGCTTCGACGCCTCCTACGTGGACGCCTCGGAGCGGCACACCGAGGTCTATCGGGTGCGCGACTTCTCCGTCTCCGAGGGGCACATCGCCGTGGTGGTGCGCTTCAAGAACGCCAGCACCGCGGTCGACTTCGACGGCCAGTTCGGGCGCTTCGAGAAGTACCGCGTGATGGACGACCTCGAGGCGCTCGCGCATTACCACAACAACCTCGCCTACCAGGAGATCTACGGGGCGAGCGGCGAGAGCCGCTCGATCGACTGGGAGCTCGTGCGCTCCGAGTTCGAGCGCGCGACGAAGCTCGCACCGCAGATGGCGGCGAGCTGGAACAATCTGGGCGTGGCCGAAGCGAACCTCGGAGATCGCGCCCAGGCCGAGCGCTACTACGCGAAGGCGATCGCGCGCAACAAGCGGCTGGGCTCCCCGTACAGCAACCTGGGCAAGCTCTATCTCGAGGCGGGCGACCTCGAGAGCGCCATCCGCACGTTCACCAAGGCGACGAAAGTCGATCGCGACAACCCGCAGAACCACTACAACCGGGGCTTCGCCCTGTACCGGGCGGGGCAGATCGAGGCGGCGATCGACGCGCTCGAGAAGTCGGTGCGGCTCGGGGGCGGGCCCGAGGCTCAGGCGCTGCTGGACGAGACGCGGCGCTGCGCACGGGCGCTCCTCGCGACGCGTCGGGCCCATGCACGGGGAGCTCCTCTCTCGGGTCGGGGATTCCGCGCACCCAGACGGGGATCTCCCAGACCTTGGTCTGGACCGAGGCGGCCTGGCGAGGCGGCAACAGGTAGGGAACGAGAACTACGAGAGTGGCCGGGTTCGGAAGGAGGCAAGCCGGCGGCTCGCCGGGTCCGGCAGCCTCCAGAGCGCGGAGCACGGCCGCGCCGAGCGACTCGCTCGCGTGCTCGATGGGGCCGGCTGCTCGGACGCCGGCGCGATCGAAGGCCACCGCCAGCTCCAGCGGCTCGATCGGTCCCCAGATCGCAGGATGCTCCCAACCGGTGGCCATGCGCTGCTGGAGGGCGGTGAGATAGGAGCGGACCTCGTCGCTCGCGAGGCAGGCCGCATCCGAGCTGGCCAGCTCGAGCGTCGGAGGCGGGCTCACGAGCCCCTCGCTGGCCGAGGGCGGCTCGCCCCCGTGGCTCGCGGACGACGCGAGCGCGAGCGCGCCCAGCAGCGCGGCGGTCAACGCCACGGCTCTTCCGGGGCGCGGGCCTCCCACGCCGTCAGCTCTTCTTCGCCACCGCGGCGGGCATCCCGGTCGGATCGACGCGCATGCCGAAGCGCTCCTGGTTGTTCGCGTGGCCGAGCTGCTGCAGCGACATCGCCATCTGGAGCGCGTTCCAGAAGCCCATCGCGTCCTGGGCCTGATTCACCGACATCTTCGCGAGCTTGAGCCCCATGGCGGGCTTCTTCGCGATCTTCTCGGCCATCGCGAGCGTGTAGGCACTGAGCTCGGCGCGCGGCACGACCTGGTTCACCATGCCGAGGCCTCTCGCTTCCTGGGCGGTGAGCACATCGCCCGTGAAGAGCAGCTCCTTCGCCTTGCGCACGCCGAACTCCCAGGGATGACCGAAGTACTCGACGCCGTTCACGCCGAAGGCCACGACCGGATCCTGGAAGGTCGCATCGTCGGAGGCGACGATCAGGTCGGCGATCCAGACCAGCATGAGCCCGCCGGCGATCACCTTGCCCTGCACCTCGGCGACGACGGGCTTCGGAAGGTTGCGCCAGCGCCAGCACATGCCGAGGATAGATCTCCTCCTCGACGGCCATGTAGCCCTCGGCGGCGGGTCGGCCGGCGCCGCCACCCCAGGGCGTCACGGGCTTCCAGTCTGCGAGGGAGGAGCGGTCGCGGAGATCGTGGCCCGACGAGAAGTGCGGGCCATCGCCAGCGAGGATGATGCAGTTCACCGCGTCGTCGGCGCAGGCGCGGTCGAAGGCGTCGTTCAGCTCGTAGGTCATGCGCTTGTCTTGCGCATTGCGGGCCTCCGGGCGCGCCATCACCACGCGGGCGACGCCGGGAGCGGGCTCCTCGTAGCGAACCCGCGCGAGACTCACGGTGTCACCCATCGCATCCTCCGATTCGGGGCGGCGGAGGGTACCGCCCCGGGCCCGCGCGTGGGAGACTCGGCGCCATGCCGAAGGCGGGCCGCGCGCACCAACCCGTCGCGCTGGCGCTGCACGGTGGGGCAGGGCGCCTGCGGCGCGGCCGCCTCGCCGCCGCTGACGAGCGCGCGATGCGGAGGCTCCTCGCCCGGCTCCTGGAGGAGGGGATCGCGGCCCTGGCCGAAGGCGCGAGCGCGCTCGACGTTGCACAGCGCGCGGTCGAGGCGCTCGAGTCCGAGCCCCAGTTCAACGCCGGGATCGGCTCGGCCCTCACCAGCGCCGGTCGCGTGGAGATGGATGCCGCGTTGATGGACGGCCGCACGCGCGCTGCGGGAGCCGTCGCCTGCGTGCGCGAGGTGGCGCATCCGATCGCGCTCGCGCGGGCCGTTCTCGACGAGGGGCGCCATGTGCTGCTCGCCGGCGAAGGCGCCGATGCCTACGCGCGCGAGCGTGGGCTCGCGCGCCTCTCGCCCGAGGCCCTGATCACCGCCGCGCGCCGGGCGGAGCTCGCCCGTGCCCAGCGCGAGGACCGCGTGAGCCTCGACCGCGACGATGCGGGCGCCCGCGGCACCGTCGGTGCGGTCGCGCGCGACGCCGCGGGCCACCTGGCGGCCGCCACCTCGACGGGCGGCATGACCAACCAGTGGCCGGGGCGCGTGGGCGACAGCCCGATCCTCGGCGCGGGCACTTGGGCCGACGACGCGACCTGCGCGGTCTCTGCCACCGGGCACGGCGAGATCTTCGTGCGCGCCGCCTTCGCCCACGAGGTCGATGCCGGCGTGCGGCTCGCCGGGCTCTCGCTCGCGAGGGCCTGCCGCCGCGCGCTGAAGCGCGTGGCGGCGCTCGGCGGCGCCGGCGGGGCGATCGCGCTCGCCGCGCGCGGGCCCGCGGCGCTCGTCTTCAACACCGAGGGGATGGTGCGCGGCTTTGCGGCCCACGGGCGCGATCCCTGGGTCGCCATCTACGGCGACGAGGACTGAGCGCCGCTCAGGGCAGCCCGGGCACGCCGGGATCGCGCTGCACGCCGAAGGTGTTGAGCGCCATCGCCACCAGGTGGTACTGGCCGATCGTGAACACGAAATCCATGAGCTGGCGGCGCTCGAAGTACTTCCCGAGCCGCTGCCAGGTGGCGTCGCTCACCATCTGGTCCTCGTGGAGCTCGTCGGCCGCGCGCAGCAGGGCGGCGTCCTGCTCGCTCCAGCCCGGCGCGTCGGGTCCCTTGGCGATGCGCGCGATCTCGTCGTCGGAGATCCCGCAGCCGCGCGCGATCAGCACGTGCTGGCCCCACTCGTACTCGCTCTTGCACAGGTAGCCGACGCGCAGGATCGCGAGCTCGCGCTCGCGCACGGGCAGCGTGGACTTCCCGAGCACGTGGTTCCCGAACACGAGCCAGCGCCGCATCAGGTCGGGGTGATGCGCGAGCGTCGTGAAGATGTTGAGCACGCGGCCGCCGCCCATGCCCGTGAGCTTGCCGAGCGCCTCGCGCGCAGCGGGGTCCCAGTCCTTCTCGGCGAGGGGCTCGACACGCGGGCGGGTGAGGCGCATGCGATTCTCCGGCTGGACCGCTACGGAGCGGCGAGCAGGGAGATTAGCTCGGCGCGCGTGGGCCCGAGCGTGGGCTCGCTGCGCGCGCCGCGGGCGCGGTAGACCGCCAGCACGCGCTGGAGGATCTCGGGCTGGCGCATCAGGTCCCCGGGCGGGGCGAGCAGGTTGAAGCCCCGCGAGAAGGCGCGGAGCACGCTCGCGTCCTGGCGGAGCGCCGGGATGAGCCCGTGCTCGAGCAAATCCCGAAAGTAGGCGCGCGGATCGACGGGGCCCGATCGGGAGCCCGGCGCGGCGGGGGCACCCTCAGCCGCGGAGCTGCGCGGCCCAGGCTGCCGCGTCCCGGTCCTGGGCGACGGCCGCCTCGTACCACGGCACGATCTCGCGCTCGGTCGCGGCCTCGAGCGCGCGCGCCGCGGCGCAGACATCGTCCCCATGCGCGGCCAGCGCGTCGGCCAGCAGTAGCGCGTGCACGAGCGCGAAGGTGCAGCCCCGGCCGTAGAGGGGGTTCGTGTGGACGGCGGCGTCGCCGAGCGCGACCAGGCCGTCGATCGCGGGCTCGCCCGAGCGCGCGAACGAGCGCCGTGTGTTGCGCAGGCCGTCCATCCCGTAGACCGGCGTGATCGGCTCGGCGAGCGCAGCATCCGTCCAGCGCGCCGTCGCGGGCAGCGCGCGCGCAGCCGCCTCGAAGGGCGCCTCGCGCAAGAGCGCGCGCAGCGGCTTGTCCTCGGGCGCCGCCGCGAACGTGATCGAGAAGATGCGGCTGTCCCCGTGGAAGATCGCGTACTTGAGGTAGCCCAGGTCGGCGCCGATCGTGGTGTCGCGTTCGGGCGTCGCGACCGCCGGGCGCAGCCGGTAGAAGCGCGAGCAGTAGAAGATCCCGCAGGGCGCGGAGCGCTCGACCGAGGAGCTCGCCCAGCCCGGCGCCCTGCAGCCAGCGCGCGAGCGGCGAGCGGCGGCCGGTGGCGTCGATCACGAGGTCGGCGCGCAGCTCGTGCTCGCGCCCCTCGCGAAGCCAGCGCAGGCCCTCCACGCGGGGCCGGGCCGTGCTCCCAGCGACGCAGAGTCCCGTCACCTTGCAGCCGTCGCGCAGCTCGACGCCGCGCTCGGCGCGGACCGCGCGCTGCAGCACCCACTCGAACGTGGCCCGCCGACAGGCGAGCAGCGTGAGATCTTCGTCGCCGGGGCGCGGGCTCGGGTCGTCCATTCCCGGCCGCCGCAGCAGATTCGCCAGCGGCAGCTCCTCGGTCCCCACCTGGAGGAGCGCCGCGAGGACGTCGGGCATGCGATCCCGCAACAAGTTCCGCAGCCGCGCCAGGAAGGCGTGCGAGTGCTTCATCTGCGGAGCCCCGCGGCGCTCCCACTGCGTGAAGGCCTCCACCGGGCTCGCCGGCAGAGGCGTCGCGTCGCGCTCGCAGATCGCGACCTGGTGACCGGCGCGCGCGAGCGCGAGCGCCGCCCCGAGCCCCGCGATGCCGCCTCCTGCGATCGCGATCCGCAAGCTCAGAGGGCGCCGTCCCGGCGCAGGACGGCGATCATCGCCTCGGAGAGCGCGAGGTGGGTCTCGCGGTGGTAGAGCAGGGGCTGCTCGGCGCGCCAGGTCGGGTCGGCGTCCTCCTGCCACGGGAAGCGCCCGTCGGGATCCGGCCAGAAGATTTGGAGCACCGGCAGGTCCTCGCGGCGGTAGTGCCAGGCGGCGTTCCCGAGAAAAGTCTCGATCCACTTGGCAGCCACGGGCCGCAGCGCGAGGGAAGCTCCGGCTACGATGCCCGAGAGCTCCTGGCTCGCCTCGAGGCGGGCGCCGGCGCGCACGCGCTCGCCCACCGCATTGAGAAGCGGCCCCAGCACGGATAGGTCGCTCCCGAAAGCGATCAGCTCGGGGTGCGCGAAGCGCTCGAGGAGCCCGACGGTGTGGGCCCAGCCCGGCGTGCTCCTCGGCGGCGGGGATCAGCGCGAGATGCCAGCCGAAGCGGGCAATGTCGCGCGCCACCCGCGCATCGAGATCGTCGGCTTCCTGCACGGCGCGAAGGTAGCGGCGCAGGCGGGGACGCTCGTTGAATTTGTTTCCTAACCGCATCCGATGGCAGGGCGGCGTATCGCCGGTTAGGAAACAAATTCAACGAGCGTCCCCGTCCTCGCGCAGGAGGGCGAGGAGGTCGTCGCGCGTGAGCTCGCCCGCGCCGCGCTCGCCGCCCTCGAGAGCCGCGGCGGCGAGGGCGCGCTTGCGCGACTGGAGGGCGAGGATGCGCTCCTCGATCGTGTCGGCGGCGACCATGCGGTGCACGAGCACGGGCTTGTCTTGACCGATGCGGTGGGCGCGATCGGCCGCCTGGTCCTCCACCGCCGGGTTCCACCAGGGGTCGAGCAGGAACACGTGATCGGCGGCGGTGAGGTTCAGGCCCACGCCGCCGGCCTTGAGCGAGATCAGGAAGACCGGCGGGCCGCTCGGGTCCTGGAAGCGCGCGACCACCTCGCCGCGCTCGCGGGTCGCGCCGTCCAGGCGCACGAAGTCGAGCGCGCTCGCCGCGAGGCGCGGCTCGACGAGATCGAGGAGCGAGGTCCACTGCGAGAAGACGAGCGCCTTGTGTCCGTCGGCGGCTGCCGTCTCGAGGCGATCGACCAGGAGCTCGAGCTTGGCCGAGGCGTCGAGGGTCTGACCCGGCACGAGGCGCGGATGGCAGCAGGCCTGCCGCAGCCGGAGCAGCGCCTCCAGCGCCTCGAGCACGCCGCCGCCGCTGGCGAGGCGCTCGAGCACGCCGGGCGTGGTGGCGGCACGCACCGCGTCGTAGACCGCCCGCTCGGGCTCCGAGAGCACGCAGTGCAGCACGAGCTCGCTGCGCGGCGGGAGCTCGGGCGCCACGTCGCGCTTGCGCCGGCGCAGCACGAAGGGCCGCAGGCGCTCGCGCAGCCGCGCGCCCACCTCGCGGTCGTCGGCGGCGATGGGCTTCGCGTAGCGCTCGTCGAAGTCGCCGCGCGCTCCGAACAGGCCGGGGTTCAGGAAGTGCATCTCGCTCCAGAGCTCCTCGAGCCGGTTCTCGATGGGCGTGCCGGTGAGCGCCACGCGCCGCGGCGCCGAGAGCGTGAAGGCGGCGCGCGCGGTCTGGCTGTCGGGATTCTTGATCGCCTGCGCCTCGTCGAGCACCACCAGCTCGAAGGCTGCGCGCGAAAGCGCCTCGGCGTCGCGGCGCAGGAGCGCGTAGGTCGTGAGCGTGACCTCGGCTCCGCCCTCGAGCTCGCGATCCGCGCCGTGATAGGTGTTCACCGAGAGCTCGGGCCGAAAGCGCGCGAGCTCGTCGCGCCAGTTGGCGAGCAGGCTGGTGGGTGCCACGACCAGCGTGCGCGGCCCGAAGACGGCGAGGGCCTGGAGGGTCTTGCCGAGGCCCATGTCGTCCGCGAGGAGGGCGCCGAGCCCCGCGCGACCCAGGAAGTGGAGCCAGCGGACGCCCACGTCCTGATAGGCGCGCAGGGCCGCCGCGACGCGTGGCGCGAGCTCCACCGCGGGGAGCCCCGTGAAGTCGTCGAGCAGCGCGGCCAGCCGCTCGAAGCTCGCCGGCCGCGGTGCGCCGAGCGCGTCGCACAGGCGCGCGAGATCGGGCAGGGCCGCCGCCGCCACGCGCCCGCCCGGCGTGCGCGCCGCCAGCAGGTCCGCGACGAGGGGCCCGAGCCGGGCGAGCCACTCTGCGGGGAGCGAGGCGAAGCCGCCGCCCTCGAGCGCGACGAGCGACTCTCCGCCTCGCCACGCCGCGAGCACGCGCTCTGCCGCCACGCTCCCTCCGCCCTCGGCGCGAAAGCGCAGGGCGAAGCGCTCGCCGTCGAGCTCGAGCTCGGGGCGCAGCCCCGCGGCGCGAAAGAAGTCCTGCTGGGCGCTCCCCACGACCTCCACGTCGGCGCGCTCGAGCCGCTCGCGGAAGGCAATCGCCTGGGCGGGCGCGAGCTCCGCCCGGTGGCCGGGCGCGAGCTCCAGCTGGCGAGCGAGCCGGCGCTCGAGCTCGCGCTCGCCGGCTTCGTCACGGAGTGGCACGGCGCCCGCGCCGAGCAGCACGAGCCGTCCCGCGTCGACGCGCGCGACGGGGGGGCTGCCATAGACGATCGTGGCCAGCACCGAGAGCGCGTCGCCGCGGCGCTCGGTCTCGACGCGCAGGCGCGGAGGCTCGCGCTCGGCGCGCGGCAGGCGCTGGGTCTCGATCGAGAGCGCGACGCGCGTCTCGAGCTCCGGGAGGCGTTCGGCGAGCCACTCCGCGAGCTCTTCGGCGCGCACGAGCCGGCCGCGACCGAGGAGCTCCTCGCGCTCGCGCGCAGAGAGGCGCGCCGGCGCGAGCTCGCGCAGGACGCCCCCGCAGAGCGCGAAGCCGTCCGGGAGCTCGCGATCCACCGCGAGCTCCGTCTCGACGCGCAGCCGGAAGTCCGGGCCCTCGTCGAGCAGCCGCGCGCGCCAGCCGAGCGGCTCCCGGCTCACGCGGATCGCGGCGCCGTCGAGCGTTACGTCGGGGCAGCTCTCGAGCGGCGCGAGCAGCGCGCGCATCACGCCGCGCGGGAGGACGCCCGAGGGCTTCGCGCCGAGCGCGAGCTCGATCGCGACGTCCTGCTGCGTGGCGCTCACGCGCGGCCCGGCGACACGCCCGGCGGCCAGCGCCGCGAGCGAGGCGCGCAGGGGCTCCTCCTTGCCGCTCTGCACGACGACGCGCTCCAGCGCGAGGCCGGTCGGCGTCGTCTGCAGTCGGTAGCAGACACGCCCCTCGCCCGAGGCGCCCGCGCTCGCGAGAGGGCGGCCCTCCTGGGCCGCCCGGCGCAGGGCGATCACGGCTGCCGCCACGTGCGCGCAGGGATCCTCCTCGTCTCCGCAGTCGCACTCCCACTCCTCGTCGCGGAGATGGAGGTGCACGGTGGGGTGGATCAGGCGGCCGCTCGGACGCACGCGCAGCACCGCCTCGCGCGCGTCGGCGCGCTCCTCGCTCACCGCGCCCGCCCGCGCGAGCTCCACGCCCTGGGACCAGGCGCTGCGCGTGGCCTCGCCGCGGATGCGCTCGAACAGGGCCTGCACGGCCGCAGCGTAGGGGGCTCGGCCGCACTTGTCGGCGCTCGCGCCATCGCGTAATTCCCGGACTGCGATGCCCCCGTACATCACGCCCGCGGGCTTCCGCCGCCTCCAGGAGGAGGCCGAGCGGCTCTGGCGCGTCGAGCGTCCGCGCGTCACCCAACAGGTGGCCGAGGCGGCGGCGCTGGGCGATCGCTCCGAGAACGCGGAGTACATCTACGGCAAGAAGCGCCTGCGCGAGATCGACAGCCGCCTCCACTTCCTGACGCGCCGCCTCGAGAGCCTGACGGTCGTCTCGGGCCCGCCACCTCGCACCGATCGCGTCTTCTTCGGGGCGCGCGTGACGCTCGAAGAGGAGAGCGGCCAGCGCGCTGCCTATCGGCTGGTGGGCGCGGACGAGTCGGATCCCGCCCAGGGGCTCCTCTCGGTCGAGTCGCCTCTCGGCCGTGCGCTGCTCGGGAAGCAGGAGGGCGACGAGGTGCGGCTGCAGCGCCCGCGCGGCGAGGCGCTGCTCGTCGTGGTCGAGATCCGCTACACGGCCCCGGCGTGACGCTCGCCTTCTTCCCGAACTACAACGCCGGTCGTTCCGAGAGCCCCGCCGTCTGGGCCCGCGCGCGCGAGGCCGAGGGCTGGCACGGCCTGGCGGCGAGCGACCACCTGCTGACGCTCGGGCTCGGCTATCCCCACCTCTGGGTGGTGCTGACCGCCATGGCGGGCGCCACCGCCGAGATTCCGCTCACCTCGTCCTTCGCGAACAACCTGTTCCGCTCGCCGGTCGAGTTCGCGCAGGCGAGCCTCACGCTCCAGCGCGTCTCGGCCGGGCGCTTCGAGGCTGGGCTCGGCGCCGGGTGGGTGGAGGACGAGATCCGCCGGATCGGTTGGACGTATCCCCCCGGCCCCGAGCGCGCGGGTCGCTACCGCGAGGCGATGGCGATCGTGCGCGAGCTCCTCCACACCGGGCGCTGCAAGTTCGCGGGGACGCACTATCGCGTCGACATCGGCGAGCCTGGCCTGGCGGACGTCTCGCCGAAGCCGCCGCCGCTCGTGGGCTCCGCGGGCGGGCCGCGCACGCTTCGCGAGATCCCGCCGCTGGTCGACCGCATCGAGGTGAAGCCGAACGCGCCCGCGACGCGGGGCGGAACACTCGATCTCGCGCGCTACGGCGCCGTGGCAGAGAGCGACGTCCGCGCCGCGGTCGCGCGCGTGCGCAGCGTGCGCGCGGACCTGCCGATCGGGACCTTCATCCTGGTCGGCGCGGTCCCGGCGGCCGATGCGGGCCGGCTGCGCGCCCCGTTCGGGACGGGCTTCCTCTCGCGCTTCCTCGGCGAGCCCGCGAGCGTCGCCCAGGCACTCCTCGACCTCGAAGGACTGGGCTTCGATCGCGTGCAGCTGACCGAGGTGGCCCCGGGCACCCTCGAGCGCCTGCGCCCGCTCCTCCCACTCCGACCGCGCGGCTGAGGGCCCTCGCGGCCGCATCAAGTCTTGGGGTCGGGGGGGCGAAAAGGGGCCGGAGCGCCGCTGCGCGCTCGCACCCGAGGAGACCATGGCCGGAGCCCCGAGAGTCCAGCTGTCGCTGAAGGGCCGCGTGCTCAGCGAGGTCCCGTTCACGGGCGAGCTCTTGCGCATCGGGCGCATGAAAGAGAACGACGTCGTCGTCAACAACCTCGCAGTGAGCCGCTTCCACGCGACCCTGAAGCGCACGGGCGAGGGCTTCCAGATCGAGGACCTCGGCAGCGAGAACGGGACGCTCCTGAACGGCCAGCGCGTGAAGGGCAGTGCGCCCTTGGGCGAGTCGGACGTGATCCAGCTCGGCAAGTACGAGCTGCGCGTCCTCGCCGAGCCCGCGAAGAAGATGCCGGTCCCCGCGGAACCAGCTCCGGGGAGGCAGACGAGCGACGCCTGGGACAGCGCCCAGACGTATTTCCAGCCGGCGGCCCACAGCGCACCCGCGCGAGGGCGCTCCGCTCCGCGATGCCCCCGACCCGGACGGGGTCTTCGCCTTCGACGAGAACGACGTCGCCGCGGCGGGCGCGGCCGCGCCCCGCGCGCCGGCGCGCACACCCGGTTCTGCAGCCGACGAGCCGCTCACCGATCCGTTGCCCGCGGCCTCGGCGTCGCGCGAGCACACCGCGCTCTTCGAGTTCGGGAGCCCGGGCGAGATGGTGGCCCCGGCGGCCCCCGCGCTCGAGAAGGCCGAGGCGGACGATCTGCACGCAGGCTTGATCGTGCAGCGCGACGGCAAGCTCCACGAGCTCCGGCCCTGGGACAAGGCCCAGCTCCTGGCTGGCCGCGCGCCGGAGTGCGAGCTCGTGCTCTCCGACGCGGGTGTCTCGCGCCGCCACGCGCTCTTCGCGCGCGTGGGCGACGCCTTCGAGGTGCGCGACCTCGACTCCGTGAACGGCGTCTACGTGAACGGCCAGCGCGTGAAGCAGCACCCGCTCTCGGTCGGCGACGTGGTGCGCATCGAGTCCTTCGAGCTCACCTTCGTGCTCGACCATCAGCCCATGGGCGCGGAGGTGTGCGGCCCCACGCCGCTGCGCGTCCTCTCCACGGATACGGCGCGCGCCACGCAGTTCTCGCTGGCAGCGGCACCGCAGCCCGAGGAGCCCTTCGAGCTGGTGCCCATCGAGGGCGACCCCAACGAGGCGCCGCTCGCGAGCGCCGGAGGCCCCGCAGCGGCCCCCACGATCGTGACGGTCACCCCGTCCCGACCGCTTCCCGTGGCCGACCTCGTGCTCTCCCCCGACGTCGACGACGAGGAGAAGGAGGAGGCGCGCGCGAGCCGCAGGGCCCTCGCAGGGGCGTCGAGCTCCACGAGCGGCGCCGCGCTGCTCGAGCCCGCCGTCCCGATTCGCGTCGAGCTCGCCCTCGATCCCGCGAAGCTCCCGACCCGGCTCCGCCAGGCGCTGGCGCTCCTGGGCGAGGAAGGCCTGCGCGTCCCGGCGACTCTCTCGATCCGCCTCGCGGACTCGGAGAAGTCCTAGGCGCCTGACGCATCCTGGGTCAGGCTCCTTGCCCGAGCGGAGAGGCTGGGACCCGAGCCCAGAGGGCTTTGAGGGACGAAATTCGGCGTGCAGCTGGAGCATGCCCGCTGCGATTTAGCCCTGACCGGCAGGTACCTCCGCGAAGTCAATGAGCCCGTGCGTTCTCCACCCCTTGCGGAGCAGCCAAGTCCTCGGAGAGGCGACCGCCGCAGGTCCTGGATCGCGAGCTCGCGTCAAGATTCGCGCCCATCCGTCGAACCACGCAGCCGAGGACGCTGCGTCGAGACGCGGTGGCGGCGCCGCACCTGTTCGCTTGAACCAGTGCTTGCGCGCGTTCAAGAGCACATAGGCGAGCGCGTTTCGCACTTCTCGAGGAGTCCGGAGCAGGCGGTGGTGATAGCGCCCGTCGAGCACGGTTCCGCTCCGACGACAGATTCGATTCACGAGGCGCGCCAGCCGCGCGCCGATGCTCTTCATGCCGCTCGCGAGCGCTCGCGCGTCCCGCGGCTCGACGATCAGATGGGCGTGATCGCCCTGCAGCGAGTACTGGGTGACTCGAAACGCTCCGCGCTCCTTCGCCTCGGCGAGCGATCGCCGAAACTCCCGCACCACGCGAGCGTCTCGTAGCGAGACCAACCCAGCGCGCACGCGAAGGGTCACATGAATCGGGCACGAGCCGCGGAACCTCTCGCGCCTGCGGTGAAGTACGCGCGGCCGCGGCCCCGGCGGACGTCCCGCGCCGTCGCGCGGTCCGCCTCGGCCCGAGCGGCGGCGATGATCGTCGAGAGTGAGCTGCTTCTCGCCGCGAACCCCAAGAATAGGGCGGGGCCATGTGCTTAGGACCCTCTGAGCGGCTCAGCGCGCACCCGCGAAACCGCGGCAGGCTCAGGCCGCTCGGTCCGTCTATCCTCCGACGGCCCATCCGGAGGAGCCCATGAACCGCGTCGAGGGTCTGCACCACATCGCGATCTGCACCGCCGACATGAAGGCGCAGATCGAGTACTTCACCGACGTGCTCGGCATGGAGCTCGTCGCCTTGTACTGGATGCACGGCGTCGAGAACACGTGGCACGGCTTCCTGCGCCTCAATGACGAGAGCGCGGTGGCCTTCGTGTGCAATCCGGACATCGCGAAGATCCCCGTGGAGCTCGGCCACACGCACGCGGGCAACCCCGGAGCGAACGTGGCGCGCGGAGTCATGCAGCACCTGGCGCTGCGCGTGAAGGACGAGCGCGAGCTGCTCGCGATGCGCGACCGCATCCGCTCGAAGGGGGTGCCGGTGCTCGGCCCGCTCGACCACGGCATGTGCCTCTCGATCTACTTCGCGGGCCCGGAGAACCTCTCGCTCGAGCTCTCGTGCTCGGCGGAGCCGATCGATGCCAACGCCTGGATCGATCCCGAGGTCGTGGCGCTCGCGGGCATCAGCGCCGAGGAGCTCGCGCGCTTCAAGCGGCCGCAGGGGTTCGTCGACCGACGCGGGGAAGTGCCGCAGCCCTCCCTCGACGGACCGGGCCCGCACATGACCAACTACCCGGTGCCCGGCGCCTACCGGCACCTGCTCGGGATGCCCGACGAGAAGACGCGCCACATGGTCACGAACGAGCCGCCGGTGAAGGGCGCCTAGCTAGTGTGGGACTGGGCGCGGCCGCGCGCGACGACGCCGCCCCGCCGCTCGGCGATGTCCTTCGCGCTCACGCTCTTGATGTGCGCGTTCGAGAGGCGCAGCTCGAGCGCCCGGCTCTCGCCGTAGGGGACCGCGTAGCCCTGCTCGATCATCTGCTTGTAGCCGGCGACGGCGCCCGGCACGCACGAGAGCATGTCGCGCGCGAGCTTCCGGCAGGTCGGGAGGAGCTCTGCCGTGGGAACGACGCGGGCGAGGAGCCCCCAGCGCTCGGCCTCGCCGGCGTCGATGAAGTTCCCGGTGAACGAGACCATCTTCGCGCGCACGGGGCCGATCAGCCGCGGGAGCTTTTGCGAGAGCCCCCAGCCCGGCAGGATCCCGACGCGCGCGTGCGTGTCGGCGAAGCGGGTCTCGGGGCAGCCGATCAGGACGTCGCAGGCGAGCGCCAGCTCGAAGCCGCCCGTGATCGCGTAGCCGTTGATCGCCCCGATCACCGGATTGGGGAAGCGCTCGATCGTCTCGACCAGCCCCGTGCCGCCGTCGGCGATCTCGCCTCCGCTGCCGGGGCCGCGCTCGCCGAGCTCCTTGAGATCCAGCCCGGCGCAGAACGCCTTGCCCGCCCCGGTGAGGATCACCACGCCGACCTCTCGGTCGCGCGCGAGCTCGACGAAGGTGTCGCGCAGCGCGCGCCGCAGGGCGCTGGAGAGCGCGTTGCGCGCGTCCGGGCGGTTCAAGGTGACCGTGGCGATGCCCTCGGCGCGCTCGACGAGGACGACGGGATCGCTCATGCAGCTCCTCCAGAGCGACGGAGCATAGGTCGCTCCGCCGCGAGGAGCCTGCGCTCAGCGAGCCACCTCGAGGGGAATCAGCACGGCGAGCGTCCAGAGACCGAGCAGCGTGCCGAGCGGCGGGAAGGGCAGCAGCAAGAGGCCGAGCCCGATCCCGAGCGCGGGCGCCCAGCGCCGCCCGCGCCGCGCTGCGAAGGCGAACGCGAGAGCGGGAAGCGCGGCGATCGCGAGCGGGAGCGAGAGGAGCGCAGCGAGGCCTGCGAGCCAATGCGGCCCCGCGGCGCTCGCGAGGAGCAGCGCCGAGCCGACCAGCGCCGCGCTCGCGAGCGCGATCGTTCCCAGGCCGAGGTGGACGCTCGCCAGCAGGCGCACGCGCTTCTCTTGGCGCTCGCGCCGCTCGATGGCGCGCAGCGCCGGAGCGAACTCGCGCTCGTCCGCGCGCAGTCCGTGCGCCGTCACGCCGTGCCCCCGCGCACGATCGACGAGCTCGCCGCCCGCGAGCGCCGGGATGGGGCGGATGGTGCGGACGCGCTTCAGCTCCTCGAGCTCGCGGCGCGCGCTCTCCTGATCGGCATCCTGGCGCAGCGCGCGAATGCGCTGCGCCGTCTCGTCGCCGCTCGCGAGCTCGCGCTCGAGCGAGCTCGCCGCGACCATGCGCGACACGTGGCTGCGCACGGCCTCGAGCGCCTGCACGTCGGCGTCCACCGAGAGGCCGTCGAGGGCCTCGTGCACGCGCCGGCGGGCGCGCGCGTTCGCGAGCGTCGCGAGCATGCGGCCCTTCTCGCGCTCGAGCGCGCGGATCTCCTCGCGGAAGCGGAGCAGGTTGAGCTTCGCCTCCTCGGCCTCGCCGCGCAGCGTCTCCACCTCGCGCTCGGCGCGGCTGATGTCGTCGAGCACGCTCTGCTTGTGCTGGATCAGCGCCAGCCCCGCGGTGTCGTCGTTGCGCGTCACGGCGCGCTCGAGGTCGCGCAGCGTGCGCGCGAGCTCGCCGCGCCGCTCCGCGAGCTCGGCCTCGAGCTTGTTGCGCGTGTAGAGGATGCCCGCCACGGCGATCTTGAGCTCCCGGTAGCGCTCGATGCGCTTCTGGATGGCGTTCTCGTAGACCGCGCGCGGGTTGTCTTCCTCGCGCTCGCGCATCCACCCGAATAGGAGGCCGTGGATCAGAGCGGAGAGGCGTGCGAAGAATCCAGTTCGAGAGCTCATGGTTCCTCCTGGGCCGGCGCATCGCGCCGCTTCATGCGCCCACGCCGCGCCTACGCAGCGCGCGGCCGGGCAGTTCAGTCGTCCGCGTCGGGCGCCGCGGACAGCTCTTCGCGCAAGCCGAGCTCGCGCATCTTCTGCTGCAGGCTCTGCCGCACCATCCCGATCGCCTCCGCGGTGCGCGAGACGTTGCCGGCGTGGGCGCGCAGGGCGCGCAGCAGGAAGGCGCGTTCGAAGCCTTCGACGGCGTGGCGCTTCGCGTCTGCGAAGGAGGCGCTGGCCGGGTCGGGAGGCGCCGCCTCGCCGGCGGCTCCGAGCGCGAGATCGTGGGCCTCGATCGCAGCGCCCTCGGCGAGGACGCTCGCCTGCTCGAGGACGTTGCGCAGCTCGCGCACGTTGCCCGGCCAGGCGTGGCGCGCGAGCGCGGCCAGCGCGGCGGGCGAGAGCGGCTTGGGCTCTCGGCCGAGGCGCTCGGCGACGAGCGCGAGGAGCCGCTCGGCCAGCGCCGAGAGATCTTCGCGGCGCTCGCGCAGGGGCGGAAGAGCGAGCTCCACGACCTTCAAGCGATAGTAGAGATCTTCGCGGAAACGCCCCGCCGCGACGTCCTTCTCGAGGTCCCGATTCGTGGCCGCCACGACCCGCACGTCGACCTCGATCGAGGCGGTGCTGCCGAGCCGCTCGAAGCGGCGCTCCTGGAGCACGCGCAGCAGCTTCGCCTGGGTGGCGAGCGCCATGTCGCCGATCTCGTCGAGGAAGAGCGTGCCGCCGTTCGCTGCTTCGAAGCGGCCGACCCGGCGCGCGTCCGCGCCCGTGAAGGCGCCGCGCTCGTGCCCGAACAGCTCGCTCTCGACGAGCTCGCGGGCCATGGCCGCGCAGTTCACGGCGACGAAGGGGCGCCCCTTGCGGGGCGAGAGCTCGTGCAGCGCCTGGGCGACCAGCTCCTTGCCCGTTCCGCTCTCGCCGCGGACCAGCACGGTGAGGTCCGTGGGCGCGACCTTGCGCAGCGTGTCGAACACGCGGCGCATCGCAGGCCCACCGCCGATCAGCTGGCCCATTCCGTAGTCGCGCTCGACCCGCTCGCGCAGGAAGCGGTTCTCGCGGGAGAGGGCCGTGCGCTCGAGGGCGCGCCGCACCGCCAGCCGGATCTCGTCGTTGTCGAAGGGCTTCGGGACGTAGTCCTCGGCGCCCGCCTTCATCGCCTCGACGGCGATCTTCTCGTTGCCGTGGGCGGTGATCATGAGCACCGGGCACTCGGGCGCGAGCTCGCGCGCGCGGCGCAGGACGTCGAGCCCGCTCGGGCCGTTGCCCAGCGCGAGGTCGGTCAGCACGAGATCGAAGCGATCGCTCTCGAGCGCGCGCAGCGCCTCGGCGCCGTTCGCCGCCTGGGCGACCTCGTAGCTCTCCCGGCGCAGGAGCCCGGAGAGCGCGAGCCGGATCGCGGCCTCGTCTTCCACGAGCAGGATGCGCGGCGCGTTCACGTCCGGACCTCTTGGCCGCCCTTGGGCAGGGTCACCAGGAACTCGGTCCCGCGGCCGAGCTCGGACTGCACCTCGAGGGTTCCGCCGTGGGCGTCCGCGATCTTCTTGCAGAGCGCGAGCCCGAGCCCGGTGCCGCCCTCCTTCGCGGTGAAGAAGGGGTCGAAGAGCTTCGCCATGTGCTCGCTGCGGATGCCCGGCCCGTTGTCGCGCACGCGCAGCCACACCTCGGTGCCGGCGAGATTCTCGCCGGCCGTGAGCGAGAGCACGGGCTGTGGGGTCTTGGCGTCGCGGAAGGCGTCGAGCGCGTTCGAGACCAGGTTGATGACGACGCGGCGCAGCTGCTCGGCATCGCCGCGCAGCGCTCCCGCCGCCGAGAGGTCCGTCTCGATGCGCACCGCGAGATCGCGCGTGCGGTCGCGCAGCGTCTCGAGCCCCGAGCTCACCACGTCGCCGATGCGAATCTCGGCGAGCGCGGGCTCCTCCTCGCGCGCGAAGCGCAGCAGGTGCGCGATGCTGCGCTCGACGCGCTCGAGCTCGGCCAGCGCGACGTTGGCGTAGTTCACGTTCTCCGCGGCGTTCGGGTCCTCGCCCATCTGCTGGACCAGGCTCTTCGCCGCGGTGATCGGATTTCGGATCTCGTGGGCGAGCGAGGCGGAGAGGCGCTGCACGCGGCGGGCCTGCTCGCTCTCGAGATCGCGGCGCTGCTGTTGCGTCGCGCCGGTGAGACGCGCGCGAACCTCGCGCTGCACGATCTCGCCGCGGATGCGCGGGACGATCAGCACCTGGAAGGCGTGCGGGGCGAGGCCGATGCCCCAGCCCATCGCCACGATCATCGCGGGCCAGAGCCCCGCCACGACCAGCAGGAACAGGCACACGCTCCCGTAGGCGATCGCGTGCATGAAGAGGCCGATCATCATGTCCGCGGCCTTCTTCGCCTCGCGCTGGGCCTTCTCCTCGGGCGTGAGGGCGGCGGGGGCCTCGTTCCAGCCCTTCTGGAGGGCGCCCATCAGGTGCTTGGCGCGCCGCGCGTAGCGTTCGGCTTTGCGCGCTTGCCTCGCGGCCCGTCTTCCCTCGGGGTCGTACACCATCGGCTCCCATCGCAGCATGATCGGCTTCAAAGAGCAACGGCCGTGCCAGCGCGCGGAGGGCCTGAGAAGCGTCCTGGAGGCGTCTTGGGTCTCCGGGTGCAGCTCCAAGGCGACAGTGCTGCAGCCGGGTTACTGCACCTCGCGCCCCTCTCCGTAGACTTCAGGGCGGCCCGCCGGAGGTCGATTGGCCCGGTATGGCGCTCGACCTGGCACTGCTCTTCGTGTTGCTCGCGTTCGCGGGGACCGGTGCCCTGCGCGGGGCGGCGGAGGCCGGCGTTCGCCTGATCGGGCTCCCGCTCAGCTACGGCGCCGCAGTCCTCGCTGGGAAGCTCGCGGGCGATCCGCTCGCGCGCGCTCTCTCCGGGGGTCCGTGGGTCGGCGCACTCGTGGCCGGGTTGCTCGGCTTCGTCGCCGCGCAGGCCATCGTCGAGATCTACGCCCGCCTCGCGCGCCGCCGGGGCCGCGAAGAGGGCATCCCCAGCTCGGCGCGCCTCTTGGGCGCGGGCTTCGGCGCTCTGCACGGCGCACTCATCCTGCTCCCGCTGGTCTGGCTCGCGAGCTTCGCCGAGGGCGCGCGCGAGGCGGGCGTGCGCCCCGATCTCCCGGACCTCTCGGGCTCGCGCGCGGCCGCCGTCGTCGGGCGCGCCGTCGCGTTGGGGACGCGCCCGCTCGCGCGAGGCGAGGACCGCACGGATCGAATGGCTGCGCGGGTGCTCGCCCAGCCGGCGAGCTCGCTCGCCGCCATGCACTCGCTGGTCTCCGATCCGCGCTTGCGCGTGCTGCAGAGCGATCAGGCCTTCTGGGGCGACCTCGAGCGCGGCGAGGTCGAGCGCGCGCTCGCCCGCCCGACCTACACCGAGCTCGCCGAAGATCCCGCGTGGCGCGGCGAGCTCGCGGCGCTCGGCCTGATTCCCGAGGCGTCCGCGACCGATCCCGTGCGCTTCCGCTCGGACATGGAGGCGCTCTTCACGGACCTCGCGCCGCGCCTGCGCGAGCTGCGCGAAGATCCGGCGCTCCAGGAGCTGACCGCGGATCCCGAGATTCGCGCGAAGCTTCAGGCCGGAGACACACTCGGCGTGCTCATGGATCCGCGCGTGCGCGCACTGGCGGAGCGAGTCGCGCGCTGAGGCGCGAGCGCTGCCGAGGCTCGCCGTTCGCGGGAGCTAGAAGAGCGGCTGGTCGTCGGGCGCGTAGGCGCTGATCTCGCAGGACAGCGAGATCACCTCGAAGCGCGGGGCCTCGTAGGCGGTCGGCTCCAGGTCGCGATCGACGGACGTGTTTTCCATGCTCCTTGGGGTAACACAGGACCCGCCCGTCGTCTAACGGGTTTAGTCCCCCGAGTCAGAAGTACGCCGAGATTCGGCCGCCGATCCATCCCCGCCGGCTGCGTTGCGCTCCCTGCGGCGTAGGATTCAGCTATGCCTCGGTCGCGCGCCTTGCCGGCGGGGCGTCTCGGCGGCCTCGGTCATGCGGCGTACTTCTGACTCGGGGGACTAGCGGAGCAGGACGTCGCAGAGCCGGCGCAGGCGCTGGACCCCGCGGCCCAGCGCGTTGCTGTGAATGTTCTTGCGCAGCGCCACCAGGAGCCGTCGCTCGACCGCGTAGCGCGTGAGCTCGCTGCGCCCGGGGCCCGCCCCGCGCGGCTCCAGGGCCGCGAGCTCGCTGCGGAGCTGCCCGGCCCGGTAGCCCCAGGCCTCGAGATCGGGATCCAGGAGCTGGGCGACGATCTCCCGCGACTGAGCCAGCAGAGCCGGGTCCGCGGCCAGGGCCCCGCGCCAGCGGTCCACCGAGCGGGGCGTCGCCTGGGTCTCCCGATCCACCCGAACGGGGTCGCCGAGGCCCGCGGGAACCGATCGGGCCGGCCCGCTCGTCTCGCGGTAGCGCAGCATGGCTCCATCGAAGGGGAGCGAGAGGAACGCGCAGCTCTCGCGCAGCGCGCGCTCGGGCTCGCCGACCAGGTCCTCGTAGCGCAGGTGGAGGAGCCGGACGGGGCGCTCGCGGAGGAAGCGCGCGATCGCGGGCACGTAGCGCTCGAGGAGCGGATTGCGCGCGTGGGCCGCGCGGGCGTCCCCGGCGAAGAAGGAGCCCACGTACGAGGCCCAGACGTCGAGCGGGTGGCGCGTGAGGACGACGTAGCGCGCCCGGGGATAGAGCTTTGCGAGGAAGTCGAGGACGAGGGCGTAGGCGGGCGTCTTGTCCAGGAAGAGCTCCCGCCCGCTCTCGGCGAGCGCCCGCTCGTAGAGGTGGTCGGTGAAGCGCCGCAGGCCGTCCAGGTAGTCGCTCTCGCCGCCGGGCAGGCGGCTCACGAACTCGCGCAGACCGATCTGGCTGATGATCGGGTCGTAGGGTGCCTGATCGACGCGCTCGTGGAGGCCCAGATGCGCGAGGGGCGCCAGCAGGTGGGGCTCGGCGGGGGCGAAGATCGCCGGGTGTGCGCCGAGCATGCGCGCCGCGAGGGTGGTCCCCGAGCGCGGCGCGCCGATCAGGAAGACGAGCCGATCGTGCATCCGCCGCTCCCTTCGGTCGGCGCGGGCAGCGGCGTGAGGCGCGTCGCCCGCGCGCGCGAGGGGGCTACTCACCCCCCGGTGAGCCGATGATAGGCTGGCGCGGGGGGAGGCGAAGTGAGCGCAGCGGCGGACTCGCAGCTCCCGCCTTCGGCCGCCGGCGACTGGCTCCTCACGGGCGCCCTCGCGTTCGGCTTCGCGCCGAGCCTGCTCGCGCTCGGCCATAGCTGGTGGAGCACGGACTACCTCTCTCACGGATTTCTCGTCCCGGCGGTGGCGTGGGCGATCGCGGCCACCGGCAGCAAGGCCCGCAACGCCCTCCCGCGCTCGACCGACCGGCGTGGGCTCGCGGTGATCGCGGGGGCCGTGCTCGCGAGCCTCGCGGGCGGCCTCGTGGGCAGCGTCTCGCTCCAAGGGCTGGGCGTGGTCGCGGCGGTGACCGGAGCCGTCTGGCTCCGCCGGGGGAGCGCGTGGCTGCGCTCGCTCGCCTTTCCGCTCGCCTTCCTGCTCGTCGCCGTTCCGCCGCCGCCCGAGTGGGTGACGCCGCTCCTGCTCGAGCTCCAGCTCGGCGTCTCGAGCGCGGTGGTCGAGGTCGGCTACTGGCTCGGGATTCCCGTCCTGCGCGAGGGCAACGTGCTCCAGATTCCCGGCGGCGCCCTCGAGGTGGCGAACGCCTGTAGCGGCGTGACTTCCCTCTTTACGCTGAGCGCCATTGCGCTCGCGCTCGCGGGGCTGAGCCTCGCGCGCTGGCCCGCGCGCGTGGCGCTGGTGGCGTGGTCGATCCCCGCCGCGCTCGTCGGCAACCTGGTGCGCGTGCTCGCGACGGTCGCCCTGGCGAGCGCGACCAGCGTCGAGCGCGCGACGCAGGGCGGGCTCCACACGCTGCTCGGGCTCTCCACCTACGTCGTCGCCGTGGGCCTCTTGCTCCTCGGCGACGCGCTGCTGCGCAGCCGCGAGCGGCGGGCCGTCGCATGACGGCGCTCGCCGAGCGCGTGCGCTCGCTCGGCCTCGCGCTCGGGTTCGACCGCGTGGGCTTCGCGCCCGCCGCGCCCGGTCCGCACAACGCCGCGCTGCGCGAGTGGCTCGGGCGCGGCTTTGGCGGCGAGATGGGGTACCTCGCGCGGCGCGTGGAGGAGCGCATCGACCCCCGCCGGCTCGTGCCGGGCACGCGGACGTTGATCGCGGTGGCGCTGCGCTACGCGCCGGCCGGCGAGGCGCAGGACTGCCGGATCGCCGCCTACGCCGGCGGCGCCGACTACCACGAGCTCCTGCGCGAGCGGCTCGGCGCCTTCGAGACCGCCATCGCGGCGCTCGTGGGCGGGGAGGTGGCTCTGCGCAGCTACGTCGACACCGGCCCCGTGCTCGAGCGCGCCGCCGCCGCGGCGGCCGGCCTCGGCTGGATCGGCAAGAACACCTGCCTCATCGATCGCGAGCTCGGCTCGCAGCTCTTTCTCGGCGTGATTCTCACGGACCTCGCTCTCGCGCCCGATCTCGCCGAGGCCGATCACTGCGGCAGCTGCCGCGCCTGTCTCGACGCGTGTCCGACGCAGGCCTTCCCGGAGCCCTACGTGCTCGACGCGTCGCGCTGTCTCTCCTACACGACGATCGAGCTGCGCGGCGCGATCCCCGAGGAGCTGCGCGCTCCCCAAGCCAACTGGGTGTTCGGCTGCGACGTCTGTCAGGACGTGTGTCCGTGGAATGGGCGCGCCACTCGGCGCGAGCCGCCCGTGCGCGAAGAGAACGAGGCGCTGCGCGGGCGCCTCGCCCGGCGCGAGCCCTGGCGCAGCGCCACCCTCGCCTGGCTGCTCGGGCTCTCCGAGTCGAGCTGGCGCGATGCCGTCGCGCGGACCGCGCTCACGCGCGCGCGGCATCGGGCGCTCCTCCGCAACGCGCTGGTTGCCGTCGGGAACAGCGGCGACACGGCGCTGCTCCCGGCCTGCGAGCGCCTCGCGGCCAGCGAGGACGCGCTCCTCGCCGAGCACGCGCGCTGGGCGATCGCCCGCCTCTCCGCCTAGGCGCTCTTCTCCGCGACGAGCCGGGCGAGCGCGAGCGGGTGGGGATCGGCGAACACGCCTTCCTCGAAGCGGCGCTGCGTGAGCGTCGGGAAGAGCGACGCGAGCTCGCCGGGCGCGAGCAGGAAGGCCGGGTTGCGCGGCCCCCCGGCGAGCTGGCGCTGCGCGGTGGTGAAGGTCTCGTAGATCAGGAGCCCGCCCGGCGCGAGGACGCGCGCGATCTCGCTCGCGAGCGGCCGGAAGAGGAAGCGAAACACGAGCACGCCGCCGAAGACCGCGGAGCGGAAGGGGAGGCCATGACCCGCCTCGACGTCGCTGCGCACCCGCGCGAGCGGCGCGCGCCCGAGGGCGTCCAGAGCGGCGCGGTCGCGATCGAGCGCCACGACGCGGAGCCCAGCGGCCGCGGCGGGAAGGGCGTTCCGGCCCGGGCCGCAGGCGAGATCGAGGACGGGCCGACCGCGCGCGCAGCGCGCGAGGCGCGGGAGCTCCTCGCGCAGCAAGCTGGCGGGCGGGCCCTCATGCGCCACGCTGCGCGTCCACGCACTCGCGCAGCCGCCCGGGGAAGTCGCTCATCACGCCGTCCACGCCGAGGGCGAGCAGCCGCCGCATCTCGGCCGGCTCGTTCACCGTCCACACGTGCACCTGGACGTCGTGCTTGTGCGCAAACTCGAGGAGCTCGCGCGTGACGAGCGGCCGGCCCACGAACTCCGGGGGAATCTGGAGGGCCATGGGCCGGGGCGGAGGCTCGCGCCCCTCCACCGCCGCGCGCACGAAGCCGAGCACGTCCGCGACGGACGCTCCCAGCGCGGGCTCGACGCCCAGGGTCGCGACCTCCTGGTGGACGAGCGCCATCGCGTCCTCGCGCTCGGCGGCGATCAGCGTGAGCGCCTCGCGCTCGTGCTCGCGCACCAGCGCGAGCGTTGCGCGCACGAGCTCGCGCTCGGAGCGCTTCACCTCGACGTTGAAGCGGACGCCGGGGAAGCGCGCGAAGGCCTCCGCGAGCGCGGGCACGCGGAGGCCCCGCCCGCGAAACGGAAACGAGCCGTCGCTCGCCTGGAAGCGGAAGCCCGCGTCGAGGGCCTGCAGCTCCGCGAACGAGAGGTCGGCGACGGCGCCGTGGCCGTCCGTCGTGCGGGCGAGGTCGGCGTCGTGCAGGATCACCACGACCCCGTCGCGCGTCGCGTGCACGTCCGTCTCGATCACTTGCGCGCCCTGGGCGAGCGCTCGCTCGAAGGAGGCGAGCGTGTTCTCGGGCCGCTCGCCGCACGCCCCCCGGTGGCCGAACACGATCGGCCGCGGGACCGCGAAGAAGGGGTGGCGCATGCCGCGCATGGTACCGTGCGTGCCCCATGGTGCTGACGCGCGACGTGCTGCTCGCCGAGATGGCGGCCGGCCGGATCGCGATCGATCCGTTCGATCCGAGCCAGGTCGGCCCGGCGTCGATCGACCTCACGCTCGGCGACGAGATCCGCGTGATCGAGCGCAGCGCCGATCCGATCCCCATGCGCGACGACGTCGACTACCGCGACTACACGCGGCTCGCGGCGCTCACGCAGCCCTACGTACTCGCGCCGGGCGCGACCATCCACGGCATCACGCGCGAGCGCGTCACGCTCGCCGCCGGACCTGTGCGGCTTTCTCGAGGGGCGCAGCCGCTTCGCGCGCCTGGGCCTCATGATCCACGTCACCTCGGCCTTCGTGCAGCCCGGCGTCTCGAATCGCCAGGTGCTCGAGATCAGCAACGTCTCCGGCCGACCGCTCGAGATCCACGCGGGCGTGCGCTTGTGTCAGATCGTGGTGCTGCGCGCCGAGGGTCGCGCCGCCTACCGAGGGCGCTTCGCGGCGCAGGATCGCCTGTGAGAGCCGTCGCCCAGCGCGTCGCCGAGGCGCGCATTCGGGTGGACGGCGAGCTCGTGGGCGAGATGGGGGAGGGCGTGCTCGCGCTGGTGGGCGTCGCCGCGGGCGACAGCGAGCGCGACGCGGATCTCATCGCCGAGAAGCTCGTGCACCTGCGCATCTTCCGCGGACGAGGCGGGCCGCATGAACCGCTCGCTCCTCGACGTGGGCGGAAGCCTCGGCGTCGTCTCCCAGTTCACCCTGCTCGGCGACGCGCGCGGCGGCCGGCGGCCTTCCTACACCGCGGCGGCGTCGCCCGAGCTCGCAGCACCGCTCCTCCAACGCGTCGTCGACGCCGCGACCGCGCTCGGTGTGAGCGTCGTCACAGGTCGCTTCCGCGCGGCAATGGACGTCTCCCTCGTCAACCGCGGTCCTGTGACCCTGCTCCTCGACTCCAAGCGAGCGTTCTGAACTCGATTGAACGAGGCCGCTGGCAGACGAGGCGCGTGCGCTGCGAGCGAGGTGTGGCGCAGCCGGGCCGTCAACCGCGTGAGCGCGAGCGATCGTCCGACCGGGCGTTGCGGTCGCTCGACCTCTGCGGGCACGGAGCGAGAGCGGCACCGAGGACCGAGCGGCGCGAGGCGCTCGCCGGACGCGAACCCGCGAGGGCTTGACCCTTTGGGGAGCGACTCCGAGAATCGAGCCCGATGGGGTAGCGCGGCGCTTGGCGCCGCAATGGGAGGTGCTCCGTGGCTAAACGAATTGCATCTGCGCTGGTGGTCAGCGCGCTAGTGCTCGGGTCGGCGAGCTCCGCCGTCGCCGACGAGCCGAAGAACGAGCTGAAGACAGGAGCCGGCTGCGTGCTGGCAAACGTCGTCTACATGCCGGCGAAGGTGCTCTACGCGGCGGGCGGCGGCCTGGTCGCCGGCGCGGCGTATCTCTTCTCGGCGGGCGACAAGGAAGTCGCGAAGCCGATCCTCGACGCGGCGGTGGGCGGCGATTACATCGTCGAGCCCGCCCACCTGCGCGGCGAGCGCCAGCTCGTCTTCTTCGGCCAGAGCGCCGAGCAGCAGCAGGCGAAGCAGGCCGCGAGCCAGCCGCAGGAAGCGGTGGGTGACGTCGCCGCTCCGGAGCCCGGCTTCTAGGAGTCCACACGCCGGCGAGGCGGCGAGGTCATGCAGGACACCGTCTCGCTCGGGTCCTTCGTCGCCGCATTCGGGGCGGGGTTGATCTCCGTGCTCTCGCCCTGCGTGCTGCCGCTGATGCCGGCCTACCTGTCGCTGCTCTCGGGCGTCTCGGTGGATGCGCTCCGCGCGGGCGGACCCCGCGCGGAGCGCTCGCGCGTGCTGCGCGGCTGCGCCGGCTTCGTGGCCGGCTTCTCGGCCGTCTTCATCGCGCTCGGGGCCTCGGCGACTGCGCTCGGCCGCATCCTGCGCGGCTTCCGCCTGGAGCTCGGCGGCTTCAGCGTGAGCCTCGCCCAGCTCGCGGGCGTGGCCATCATCGCGATGGGCCTCCACCTGACGGGTCTCCTCCCGCTGAAGGCGCTCTACCGCGACACGCGCTTCGGCGAGCGCCTGACGCCGAAGGGCGCCCTCGGCACCTTCGCGGTGGGTGCGGCTTTCGCCTTCGGCTGGACGCCGTGCATCGGGCCGATCTTGGGGGGCATCCTCACGCTCGCCGGGAGCCGCGAGACGGTCTCCGCCGGGATGGGCCTCCTCGCGATCTACTCGCTCGGGCTCGCCGTCCCCTTCGCGGCGGCCGCCCTGAGCCTCGACTGGTTCTTCCGCACCTTCGGTCGCATCCGCGCGCACTTCCGGGCCGTCGAGGTGGGCAGCGGCGCGATCCTGATCGTGCTCGGCGTGCTCGTCGCCACGGATCGCCTGACCGTGTTCAATACCTATCTGGCGTTCCTGAACGACTGGGTCCGGGCGGCGGAGGGCTGGCTGCGATGAGGCGACGAGAGGCGAGGGCGCTGCGCGAGCTCGCGCTCGGCGCTCGCGTTGCTCGGGCTCTCCGCGTGCGAGCCGCCCGCGACGCAGGCTGTGCCCAAGGCGCCGGACGCGGCGAACGAGGCCGCGCCGAGCTTCGCGCTCGAGACGCTGGACGGCGGCCAGATCTCGCTCGCGAATCTGCGCGGGAAGCCCGTGGTGCTCGACTTCTGGGCGACCTGGTGCGCTCCGTGCGAAGACCAGATCCCGGTGCTGAATGCCTTCCAGGCGCAGTACGGCGAGCGCGTGAGCGTGATCGGCATCTCGGTCGATTGGGATCGAAAGGCGGTCGCGCCCTTCGCCGCCAAGCTGCGCGTCACCTATCCGATCCTCTACGGCGACGAGCAGCTCGGCGAGCGCTACGGCGTGCTCGGCCTCCCGAGCCTGTTCGTGATCGGGCCGGACGGGCGCATCGCGGCCTCGCACATCGGCATCATCACGCTCGGGGAGCTCGAGGCGGCGGTCGAACCGGTCCTAGTCCCCCGATTCGCAGCCGGCGGGGATGGATCGGCGGCCGAATCTCGGCGTACCTCCGACTCGGGGGACTAGCGGCCCCCCTCAAGTCAGGGGCGCCGGGGGACGAAACCGCGCGGGTGAGCGCCCCGCCGCACTCGTCCGCCGAAGACACCGGCTTCTCGGTGCGCCGGACCTACGAGCGGAGCTTCCGGGCCGGCGAGGTCGTGTTCGAGGCGGGACAGCCGGGGGATCACCTGTTCGTGATCCAGGCCGGGCAGGTGGAGATGACCCGCAGCGGCGTGGACGGCGAGCGACTCGTGGCCCGCTACGGGCCCGGCGAGTTCTTCGGCGAGATCGCGGTGCTGCTCGGCCAGCCGCGCTCGACGCGGGCGGTGGCGGTGAGCGACGCGCGCCTCCTTCAGCTCGACCGCGAGACCTTCGAGGCGATGTGCGTGGAGCGGCCGGAGATCGCGATCCGCGTGATCCAGCGCCTGGCGACGCGCGCCATCGAGCTCGAGCAGCGGCTCGCGGCGCTCGGCGTGGACGACCTCCTCCGGCCGATCGTGCGCGTCCTCATCAAGAGCGCGGCGCCGGGCGAGTCGAGCGCCCGCATCGAGACGACGCTGCGCAAGCTCGCCAACGAGGCGGGCCTGCGCATGAGCGAGGCGCATCGCGCGCTGAATCAGCTGCTCGATCAGAAGCTCGTGCGGCTGGTGGACGACGCGATCGAGATCCGGAACCTCGACGGGCTCGCCGCCGCCCTCGATCCCGGCGAATAGCGAAGCGCACCCCGACCCGGGGCTGCTAGGGTGCCGCCCCGTCGGGCCGGCTCCTCGCCGGCCAGAGGGATGGGGTCGCGCTGCGCTTGGACTCGCCGGCTCGCCGACGTCTCGCGGGATGGGCTCTGGCGCTGATCGGCCTCGCGTGGCAGGCGCCCCCGCTCCCGGCGCACGCGCAGGAGAGCGAGCACCCCGCGAGCGACCACCTCTCGCTCTCGGACCGCGACTACGACCTGCAGGCCGACTCCGTGGAATACGACCGCCGCAGCGATCTCTATGTCGCGCGCGGCAACGTGCAGATCACCCAGGGCGGCAAGGTGCTGAGCGCGGACTGGGTGGCGTTCAGCAACACGACGCGCGAGGGCATGGCGCTGGGCCACGTCGTGGTGCGCGAGGGCGAGGACCTGTTGCACGCCGACGCGCTGCGCTTCCAGGTCGACGGTCTCACCGGCGTCGTCCTGCACGGGCGCCTCGACTCCGAGGCCCACGACTTCGAGCTCGAGGGCGAGGAGGTCGAGCGCCTGGGCGACGACCGCTACCACCTGACCGACTCGCGCTTCACCACCTGCCAATGCCCGCCGGGCGACCGCGATCCCTGGGCGGTGCGCTCGGCCGACCTCGACGTCACGATCGGTGGCTACGCGACGGCTCGCAACACGACGATCGACGTGCTCGACGTCCCCGTCTTCTGGCTGCCCTGGCTCGTCTATCCGGTCAAGACCGACCGCCAGACGGGGCTCCTCTTCCCGGTGGTCGCGACCAGCAGCCGCACGGGCTTCGACATCGGGATCCCGTTCTTCTGGGCGGCGCGCGACGACCTGAACGTCACCCTAACGCCGCACTACGTGGTGAAGCGCGGCTTCAAGCCCGAGGCCTCGCTCGAGTACGTGATGGGCGAGCACTCGTCGGGCGAGTGGTTCGGGACCTTCGTCTTCAACGACGACGAGGTCGATCCCAAGGATCCGGGCACGCCCTTCGACAACGATCGCTGGGCGACGGAATGGCGCCACGAGCACTACCTGCCCGCAGGCTGGCGTGCGAAGGTGGACGCGCGCGTCGTCTCGGACAACCTGTACCCGTACGACTTCCGCGAGTTCGCGCCCTACCGCTACGACCGCCACCTCGACTCGCTGGCCTTCGTCGAGAACCGCTTCGGCGCGAGCCGTCAGTACGGCCTTTCGGGCGAGCTGCGCTACGCCGACGACCTCCAGAACCCCGACGACAGCGACCGCGATCGCCTGTGGCTCCAGCGGCTGCCTGACGTGAAGGCGTCAGCGCTTCCGGCGGGCGCGCTCGGCGATCACGTCTTCTGGTCGTTCGACACCCGCTACACGTACTTCACCTCGCTCGACCGCGTGCACCAGGTCTATCCCGGCGCAGCCGTGGGACCGCACGGTTTCTTCCTCGACTCCGGCATCGACGGCATCCCGACGGGCCACGAGCGCAACCACGACGGCGTCGTGCAGCCCGGCGACGCCACGGGCGACGATTTCGACCCGCTCACGAATCCGGACGGCTCCGAGGGCGACGGCCGCTTCGAGGAGGGCGAGCTGCCCGCCGATCGCGGCCACCGCCTGGTGCTGAATCCCCGCCTCTACATCCCGCTGCGCCTGGCCGACGCGGTCGAGATCCTGCCCGAGCTCGCGTGGCACGGAACCTTCTACGACTCGCAGGAGCGCGGCACGGAGATGCGCCATCTCTTCACCGCCCAGATCGACGCGCGCGCGCGGCTGCGCCGCGTCCTCGAGCTGCCGTTCTCGGACCTCCGCACGATCCACCTGCTCGAGCCGCGCATCGGCTACACGGGCATCACGCGCGCGGATCAGGAGGACAACCCGCTCTTCATCCCGCGCTCCGAGATCCTCCAGGCGCGGCTGCGCGCCCTCGAGCCCACGTCGCTGACGCGCGATCCCTCCGACCGCATCGACGAGCTGAACGCCGTCTACGCGGCGCTCGGCAACCGCTTCTACGTGGCGAGCCCTGGCGACGCGCCGCCCCGCCTGTTCGCCGACGCCTCGCTCTCGCTCTGGTGGGACTTCGCCGGCGACACGGTGCGCAACCTCTTCTTCGACGGGTCGCTCTTCCCCGCGCAGCGCTGGCGCACGCGCTTCGACCTCGGCTTCGATCTCGACGAGCACGCGCTCGACGAGACGCTGGTCGAGATCGGCTACGAAGACCCGCAGGGCAATGACCTCACCTTCGGCTACCGGCTGGTGAAGGACATCCCGCTCTTCTTCGACGACTTCCCCTACGACGAGCGCTTCGACAAGTTCTCGCAGAACTTCCACGAGATCGACCAGTTCGACATCTTCGGCCGCTGGGCCTTCCTGCGCGGCTTCGCGGTCACCTTCCGCGTGCAGTACTCGGTCGAGGGGTCGCTCTCGCTGCGCAACCAGCTTGGGCTCGAGTACGTGTCGCGCTGCAAGTGCTGGGCGATCCGCGTGCAGCTGGAGGACGATCGCTCGCGCGGCTACGAGGTGAACGTCGCCTACCGCGTCCTCGGCGTGGGCGACGACAGCGTGCGCCCCTTCAACGACCAGCGCGCGAACGTTCGCCAGTCGATCATCGGGTACTAGAAGCCAGACCGGGCTCCTGGCCGCCGCCTCGGTTGCGGGCCCGGGAGGGCTTTGATACCCGTCGGGTTTCCCCCGAGGATCGCGTGACGAGCCCCCAGGCCGACGAGTTCGCCGAGCTGGCCAGCCGCGGCAACTTGATCCCGGTCGTGCGCGAAGTGCTCGCCGATCTGGACACGCCGCTCTCGCTGTTCCGGCAGCTCGACGACGGCGAGACCAGCTTCCTGCTCGAGTCGGTCGAGGGTGGCGAGAAGTGGGCGCGCTACAGCCTGATCGGCGTGGGCAGTCGCGCGCGCTTCTCGGCGCGCGGCAGCGCGGTCGAGTGGAGCGAGGGCGGACGAACCACGCGGCTCGACGTGGGCGGCGACCCGCTGGCCTTCCTGCGCGAGCGCCTCGCCGAGCTCCGGCCGGTGAGCCTCCCGGGCGTGGTGCTGCCGCGCTTCACGGGCGGCGCCGTCGGCATGGTGGGCTACGACTGGGTGCGCTTCATCGAGAAGCTCCCGGATCGCAATCCGGATCCGCTCGGGCTCCCGGACGTCTGGTTCAGCGTGCCCGACAGCGTGGTCGTGTACGACAACCTGCGCCACACGGCGCTGATCGTGCACCACGTCGACCTGCGCGACGGCCGCGATGCGCGCCAGGCCCACGCCGATGCCACGCGCAAGATCGACGCGCTCTTGGAGCGCATCCGCGGCCCGCGCGCCTCGGATCCGCGTCGCCCCGGCGTGCGCGCTCCCATGCAGCTCGAGCGCAGCATGAGCGCTGAGGCCTATCAGGAGGTGGTGAAGCGCGCGAAGGAGTACGTGGTCGCCGGCGACGTCTTCCAGGTGGTGCTCGGGCTGCGGCTCAGCGTCCCGCTCCAGGTCGACCCGCTGATGCTCTACCGCCAGCTGCGCCGCATCAACCCGAGCCCGTATCTCTTCTTCCTGCGGCTCGGCGAGGCGGTGCTGATCGGCTCGTCGCCGGAGATCCTGGTCCGCCTCGAGGGCGACCAGATCGACGTGCGGCCCATCGCGGGCACGCGCCGGCGCGGGCGCGACGCGAGCGACGATCTCGCCATGGAGCGCGAGCTGCGCTCGGACCCGA
Organism: uncultured delta proteobacterium; assembly: GCA_963716275.1. Lineage (GTDB taxonomy): Bacteria > Myxococcota_A > UBA9160 > UBA9160 > UBA6930 > VGRF01. Next base: position 141,046 of record CAVQTC010000003.1, read on the forward strand.
AGGAGATCGCCGAGCACGTGATGCTCGTCGATCTCGGGCGCAACGACGTCGGGCGCGTGGCCGAGGTCGGGAGCGTGCGCGTCACCGAGTATGCCTCGATCGAGCGCTACTCCCACGTGATGCACATCGTCTCGAACGTGCAGGGCCGGCTCCGCGAGGGGCTCGACTGGCTCGATCTGCTGCGCGCCACCTTCCCGGCCGGGACGCTCTCGGGGGCGCCCAAGGTGCGCGCGATGGAGATCATCGACGAGCTGGAGACGCTGCGGCGCGGCCCCTTCGGCGGCTGCTGCGGCTACATCGACTTCTCGGGCAACATGGATCTGGCCATCACGATCCGCACCATGCTGGTGAAGGGTGGCCAGGTCTCGCTCCAGGCCGGCGCCGGCATCGTCGCCGACAGCGACCCTCGGCTCGAGTACCTCGAGTGCGAGAACAAGGCGCGCGCGTTGATCCAGGCGATCGATCTCGCGCGCGAGGGGGCGGACTAGGGACGCCGATGACGCGCCTGCTCCTGATCGATAACTACGACTCGTTCACGTACAACCTCTTCCAGTACCTGGGCGAGCTCGGCGCCGACGTGGCGGTGGTGCGCAACGACGCCGAGCCGCTGGCCGCGCTGCTCGCGCGCGAGCTCGACGGACTCGTGATCTCGCCGGGGCCGGGGCGGCCCGCGGACGCCGGCGTCTCGATGGCGGCGGTCGGCGCGTTCGGCGCGCGCGGGACGCCGGTCCTGGGCGTGTGCCTCGGCCACCAGGCGATCGGCGAGGTCTACGGCGGGCGCATCGTCGGCGCGCGGAGAATCATGCACGGCAAGACCTCGGCCATCCACCACGCGGGGGAGGGCGTCTTCGCCGGGCTGCCCACGCCGCTCGAGGCCACGCGCTACCACAGCCTGGTGATCGAGCCGGCGAGCTGCCCCGCGGCGCTCGAGATCACCGCGCGCACCGAGGACGGCGAGATCATGGGCGTGCGGCACCGCGAGCTGCCCGTCGAAGGCGTGCAGTTCCACCCCGAGTCGATCCTCACGCGCGAGGGCAAGCGGCTGCTCGCGAACTTTCTCGCGCGCTGCGACGCGCGAGCAGCGGCATGAGCCTGGAGCGCGCCATCGCGCTGGCGGCCGAGCGCCAGGAGGTGCCGGCGCCGGTGCTCGAGGCGGCCTTCGGCGAGATCATGCAGGGCGGGGCCTCGCCGGCGCGCATCGCCGCGCTCCTGGTCGCGCTGCACACGAAGGGGGAGACGGTCGCCGAGCTCGCCGCGACGGCGCGGGCGCTGCGCGCCCGCGCCGAGACGGCGCCCCTCGCCGATGCGCGCACGCTCGACACCTGCGGGACCGGCGGCGACGGCGCCGACACCTTCAACATCTCGACGATCGCGGCCTTCGTGGTGGCCGGCGCGGGCGTGCCGGTCGCCAAGCACGGCAACCGCGCGGCCACGAGCGCGTGCGGCAGCTTCGACGTGCTGGAGGCGCTCGGCGTCGAGGTCGATCTCCCGATTCCCGCGGCGGCGCGCATCCTGGCCGAGATCGGGATCGCGCCGTTCTTCGCGCGCCGCGCCCACCCCGCGATGCGCAGCGTCGCCGCCGTGCGCGGCCGAGCTCCCCCACCGCACGCTCATGAACCTGATGGGGCCCTTGCTCTCGCCGGTGGGCGCTCGCCGCCAGCTGATCGGCGTCTACGCGCGGAGCTGGGTGGAGCCGCTCGCGCGCGTCCTCGGCGAGCTCGGGAGCGAGCGGGCGCTGGTCGTGCACGGCGCCGATGGGCTCGACGAGATCACCACCACCGACGTCACGCACGCGGCGCTGCTCGAGGGCGGGCGCGTCTCGCCGCTCGTGCTCGCGCCCGAGGAGCTCGGCCTCGCGCGCGCAGAGTCGCGCGCCCTGCGCGGCGGCGGCGCGCAGGAGAACGCGGCCATCGCGCGCGCCGTCCTCGACGGCGAGCCCGGGCCGCGGCTCGACATCGTGCTCGCCAACGCCGGGGCGGCCCTCTGGATCGCGGGCGCTGCCCCGAGCGCCCGCGCCGGCGTGCGGCTCGCGCGCGAGAGCGTGGAGTCCGGGGCCGCCAAGGCGAAGCTCGCGGCGCTGGTCGCGGCCAGCCGCGCGGCGGCGCGCGCATGACGATCCTCGACGAGATCCTCGGCCACAAGCGCGAGGAGCTCCACGCCGCGAAGCGCGCGCTCGCCCCGGCCGAGCTCGCCGCGCGCGCGGCCGCTTGTGCGCGCCCGGCCCAGAGCCTGCGCCGCGCGCTCGAGACCGGCCCCGGCGTGCGCGTGATCGCCGAGATCAAGCGGCGCTCGCCGAGCCGCGGCGAGATCCGGCGCGACTTCGAGCCCGTCGCGATCGCGCGCGCCTACGCCGAGGCGGGCGCCGCCGCGCTCTCCGTCCTCACCGACGAGCGCTTCTTCGGGGGCTCGCTCGCGGTGCTCGAGCGCGTGCGCGCCGCCTGCGCGTTGCCGCTCCTGCGCAAGGACTTCGTGGTGGACCCCTACCAGATCGACGAGGCGCGCGTGGCGGGGGCGGACGCCGTCCTCCTGATCGTCGCCGCCCTGGCGCGCGAGGAGCTCGCAGCGCTCGCCAAGCACGCGCGCGCGCGCGGCCTCGAGGCGCTCGTCGAGGTGCACGACGAGGCGGAGCTCGAGGTCGCACTGGGCGTCGGCGCCGAGCTCGTCGGCATCAACAACCGGGACCTGCGCGACTTCCACACCGACCTCGCGGTGACCGAGCGCCTGGCGCCCCGCGCGGCCGGGCGCGCCTGCGTGGTGGCCGAGAGCGGTATCTTCGGGCCCGAGGACGTCCAGCGCCTCGCGCGCGCGGGGGCGCAGGGCTTCCTGGTGGGCGAGTCGTTGATGCGCGCGGCCGACGTCGGTCTCGCGCTTCGAACATTGAGGGGCTCTGCGTGACCGTTCGCATCAAGGTGTGCGGGATCACCCACCCGGACGACGCCGCTGCCGCCGTCGACGCCGGCGTGGACCTGATCGGTCTCAACTTCGTGCCCGACTCGCCGCGCTGCCTCGGCCTGGACGCCGCCGAGAAGATCGCGGCGCGCGTGGCCGGTCAGACCGAGCGCGTGGCGGTCTTCAAGGACGCGCCCTGGGACCAGATTCAGCGCGTGCTCCGGCGCGTGGACGTGGAGCGCGTGCAGTTCCACGGGGACGAGACCGAGGAGGACATCGAGCTCGTCGACTACCCCGTGATCAAGGCGGTGCGCGGCGCCGACCGCGAGGCGGCGGAGCGCTACCCGAGCGCGCTGCTCCTGCTCGACCATCCCACCGCGGGAGGGGGCCAGGGCAAGAGCTGGGACTGGAGCGAGGCCGCGGAGCTGATCGCGGCCGGCATCGACGTGATCGTGGCCGGGGGGCTCGCGCCCGAGAACGTGGGGCAGGCGCTCTCCGCGTTGGGCGACATCCCGCCCTGGGGCGTGGACGTGGCGACGGGCGTCGAGGGCGCCAGCTTCCGCAAGGATTCCGCGAAGATCGCCGCCTTCGTGAAAGCAGTGCGCGAGGCCTCGAAGTGAGCGCAAGCCTGAGTGCGCGCCGTGGCTGACCCGTTCGCGCTCGAGCCGGTGAAGGGCCGCTTCGGGTCCTTCGGCGGCCGCTACGTGGCGGAGTCGCTGATCGCGGCCCTCGACGAGCTCGAGGCGGCGGTCGCGAAGATCGTCCCGACGGCCGCCTTCCAGGCCGAGCTCCGCGATCTGCTCACGCACTACGCGGGGCGCCCGACGCCGCTCTACCTCGCCAAGCGCCTGAGCGCGGAGTACGGCCCGCGCATCTACCTGAAGCGCGAGGACCTGGCCCACACCGGCGCCCACAAGATCAACAACGTGCTGGGCCAGGCGCTGCTCGCGAAGCACATGGGCAAGCCGCGCGTGATCGCCGAGACCGGGGCCGGCCAGCACGGCGTGGCCGCCGCCACCGCCTGCGCGCTGCTCGGCCTCGAATGCGAGGTCTTCATGGGCGAGGAGGACGTGCGGCGCCAGGCGCTGAACGTCTTCCGCATGGAGCTGCTCGGCGCGCGCGTGCACACGGTCACCTGCGGCTCGCGCACGCTCAAGGACGCGATCAACGAGGCGCTGCGCGACTGGGTGACGCACGTGCGCACCACCTACTACTGCATCGGCTCCGTAATGGGCCCGCATCCGTACCCGACGCTGGTGCGCGACTTCCAGCGCGTGATCGGCGTCGAGGCGCGCGCCCAGATCCTGGAGCGCGAGGGGCGGCTGCCCGACGCGCTGGTGGCCTGCGTCGGCGGCGGCAGCAACGCAATGGGCCTCTTCCACCCGTTCCTGGACGACAAGAGCGTCCGGCTGGTCGGCGTCGAGCCGGCGGGCGAGGGGATCGCGAGCGGACGCCACGGCGCGACGATCGGCACCGGCGTGCCGGGCATCCTGCACGGGCAGCGCACGTACGTGATGGCCAACGACGATGGCCAGATCTTCCCCGCGCACTCCATCTCGGCGGGCCTCGACTACCCGGGCGTCGGGCCCGAGCACGCCTGGCTGCACGAGACCGGCCGCGCGCAGTACGTGTCGGTGACGGACGCCGAGGCGCTGGCCGCCTTCCAGCACCTGGCGCGCCGCGAGGGGATCCTCCCGGCCCTCGAGTCCGCGCATGCGCTGGCGCAGCTCCCGAAGCTCGCGCGCGAGCTCTCGCGCGACGCGATCGTGATCGTGGGCCTCTCCGGGCGCGGCGACAAGGACGCGCCGCAGGTGCGCGACCTCCTGCGGGGCGGAGGCACAGGCTGAGGTCATGAGCCGGATCGCCGAGCGCTTCGCCCGCCTGCGCGCGAAGGGCGAGCGCGCGCTCGTTCCCTTCGTGACGGCGGGCGACCCCGACCTCGAGACGACGGGCGAGCTCCTGCTCGCCCTCGCCGAGTCGGGGGCCGACGTGATCGAGCTCGGCATCCCGTTCTCGGATCCCAGCGCCGACGGCCCGACCATCCAGCGGGCCAGCGAGCGCGCCTTGGCGCGCGGCACGACGCTGCGGCGCACGCTCGCGCTGGTCGAGCGGCTGCGGCCGCAGCTCGACGTGCCGCTCGTGGCGATGGGCTACGCGAATCCCTTCTACGCGCTCGGGGCCGAGGGCTGCGCGCAGGCCTGCGCGGCGGCCGGCTTCGCGGGCGTGATCTGCCCCGATCTCCCGCCCGAGGAGGGGAGCGATCTCTACGGCGCGCTCGCCAAGCACGGCGTCGACGGGATCCTGATGGCGTCGCCCACCACGACGCCCGCGCGCATGCGCCTCCTCGTCCACCATACGCGCGGCTTCCTCTACTACGTCTCGCTGACCGGCGTGACGAGTGCACGCGATGCCGTCGCCGTCGGGGTGGAGGAGAGCGTCGCCGCGATCCGCGCGCTCTCCGACGTTCCCGTGTGTGTGGGCTTCGGCATCTCGAAGCCCGAGCACGCCGCCGCGGTCGGGCGCTTCGCGGACGGCATCGCCGTGGGCAGCGCCATCGTCGATCGCATCGAGGCGGCCAAGACCAAGGGCGCGGCCGTCGAATCCGTCGCGAAGTTCGCGCGGGAGCTGAAGGCGGCGCTCAAGCCGCGCTGACGGGGACGCTCCTTAAGAATCGATAGTTTTCCGCAAGGCTCGCCCTGGCCAGAGCGCAGCCAAACTATCGATTCTTAAGGAGCGTCCCCGTCCAAAGCTCGCGCACCTGGCGCTCGGTGTCGGCGAGCGAGCCCGAGTTGTCGATCACGTGGTCGGCGAGGGCGCGCTTCTCGTCGATCGGAAGCTGGGCCGCGATGCGGGCGCGGGCGAGCTCCGGCGTGACCCCGTCGCGCGAGAGCTGGCGCGCGAGCTGCTGCTCCGGCCGCGCGTAGACGAGGATCGTCTCCGCGGCGGGGCCCCGGCTCCCGGGTCGCCGGGCGCGGCCCTCGAAGAGGAGGGGGACGTCGAGCACGACCCGGGGCACCCCGGAGGCCCGGGCGTGCTCGAGCCGCCGGGCCATCTCGCGCCCCACGGGCGGGTGAACGATCGCGTTCAAGCGGGCCAGCTGGGCAGGGTCGTTGAAGACCAGTCGGCCCAGGGCCTTCCGGTCGAGGGAGCCATCTGCCAGCAGGATCTGGGTCCCGAAGGCGCGGGCGATCTCGTCCAGCAGCGGGCTGCCGGGGGCCTGGAGCTCGTGGACGATGGCGTCCGCGTCCACGACCACCGCCCCGAGCTCCCGGAGCATCCCGGCCACGGTACTCTTGCCGGTTCCGATGCCCCCGGTGAGGCCGATCACGCGCGTCATCGGCGCAGACGGTAACTCCGCGGAAGCGCGACGGAATCGGCGAAATCTGGTTTGACCCTGCCAGGCGCGTCCGATAAGCTGCGCGAGCTTTTTCGCGGGGTTAGGCGGCCTCTCGCGGCTTCCTGTTCGGGCGCCGAGGCGGCTGCGCGCCTCGCTCTCCCGGGGCGGGTGGACGATAGGGGCCGTTCGCCGGCTCGGAACGCAGGGGGATCATTGGCCGACTCGAATGCGAAGGCGAGCGTCGCAAGCGAAAGCGAGCTGGCGCTCGCTCGCCTGCGCACGGCCATCGATGCCGTCGACCGACAGATCCTCGCCGAGCTCGATCGGCGCGCGGAGCTGGTGAAGCAGGTCGGCGCGCTGAAGCGCTCCGAGCGCACCAGCGTGTACCGGTCGGCGCGCGAGCGCGACCTGATCGACGCGCTCGCCCGCAGCCACGTGGGCGCGTTCCCGACGTCCGGAATCCGCAGCGTCTTTCGCGAGATCATCTCGGCCACGCGCTCGCTCGAGGCGCGCCTGCGCATCGCCTACCTGGGTCCCGAGGGCACGTTCTCGCACGCCGCGGCGCGCTCCGCCTTCGGCGACCAGAGCGAGTACGTGTCGGTCGCCACGATCGCCGACGTGATCACCGCCGTGGAGCGCGGCGAGGCCGACCACGGCGTGGTGCCCGTCGAGAACTCGACCGACGGCGTCGTCACCCAGACCCTGGACGCGCTGATCGACACGCGGCTCGCGCTCTGCGGCGAGACGGTGCTGCGCATCTCCCACCAGCTGCTCTCGCGCTCGGGCCGCCTCGAGGACGTGAAGCGGATCGCCTCGCACCCGCAGCCGCTCGCCCAGTGCCGCCACTGGCTCGATCGCCACCTGCCCGGGGTCGAGCGCTACGAGACCCCGAGCACGACGGCGGCCGCGGCCCTCGCGCAGCGCGACGGCGAGACCGCGGCGATCGCGAGCGCGCTGGCCGGAGAGCTCGCCGGCCTCGCGACGATCGCCGCGAACATCGAGGATCGCCGCGACAACACGACCCGCTTCCTGGTGCTGGGCGGCGACGCGCCAGGCCCGAGCGGCAACGACCTGACCTCGCTCGCCTACACCGTGCGCAAGAGCGAGTCGGGGGCGCTGCACCGCCTGCTCGCGCCCTTCGCCGAGCACGGCGTGAACCTGACCAGCATCCAGGTGCGGCCGCTGAAGAGCACGCCCTGGGAGTACGTGTTCTTCATCGACCTCGAGGGCCACCACAGCGACGAGCGCGTGCAGCTCGCCTGCCGCTCCGCCGCCGGGCTCTCGACCTCCTGGCGCGTGCTCGGCTCGTTTCCGCGCGCGACCAACCTGCGGCCGGGGGAGGCGGGCTGATGCGCGTCAAGCCCTGGATCCCCGGCATCGAGCCCTACAAGCCGGGCAAGCCCATCGAGGAGCTCGAGCGCGAGCTCGGCATCAAGGAGGCGGTGAAGCTCGCGTCGAACGAGAACCCGCTCGGGCCCTCGCCGAAGGCGCTGGCGGCCGTCGCCGCGGCGGCCGCCCGCGTGCACCGCTATCCGGACGGCGGGAGCTTCAAGCTGCGCGCCGCCCTCGCGAAGCGCCTCGGCGTCCAGCCGGCCCAGCTCGTCTTCGGGACGGGCGCCGACGAGATCTTCGAGCTCCTGGTGAAGTGCTTCGTGGGGCCCGGCGACGAGGTCGTCTACCCCTGGCCCTCCTTCGCGATGTATCCCGTCGTGACGCAGGGCATGGGAGGGACGGCGGTGCCCGTCCCCCTCGACGCGGGGCTCGTCCACGACCTCCCGGCGCTCTGCGCCGCGGTGACCCCGCGCACGCGGCTCGTGCTCGTCTGCAACCCCAACAACCCGACCGGCACGAGCGTGGGGCGCGAGGCCTTCGACCGCTTCGTGGCCGCGCTGCCGGCCCACGTGGTGCTCGCCGTCGACGAGGCCTACGCCGACTACGCGCGCCGCGCGGACTTCCCGGACTCGATCGGTTGGCTCGCGCGGCGGCCCGGCACGGCCGTGATCCGCACTTTCTCGAAGATCTACGGGCTCGCCGGCCTGCGCGTCGGCTACTGCGCCGCCGATCCCGAGCTCGCGAGCTACCTCGAGCGCGCGCGCCATCCCTTCAATCTGAATCTGCTCGCCGAAGCGGGGGCCTGCGCGGCGCTGGACGACGCCGAGCACGTGGCGCGCACCCGCCGCGTGAACGCGGAGGGCCTCGAGTACCTGACCCAGGAGCTCCGCGCGCTCGGCGTCGAGACCTGGCCGAGCGACGCGAACTTCGTGCTCGCGAAACCGGGCCCCGGCGCCTACGAGGCGCTGCTGGCGCCAGGGCGTGATCGTGCGACCGCTCAAAGGCTTCGGCATGCCCGAGCACGTGCGCATCACGGTGGGCACCGCCGAGGAGAACGAGCGCTTCATCAAGGCCCTGCAGCAGTGGCGGGCCTCGCGATGAGCGCGCACTTCGAGCGCGTCGCCGTGGTCGGCGTGGGGCTGCTCGGCGGCTCGATCGCCGCGGGGGCGCGCCAGCGCGGCCTCGCCCGCGAGGTGGTGGGCGTCGTGCGCAGCGAGCGCGCCGCGAGCGAGATCGTCGCGCTGGGGCTCGCGGACCGCGCCGAGCGCGATCTCGCGCGCGGCGTGACGGGCGCCGACCTCGTGATCCTGGCGAGCCCCGTGCACGCGATGCCCGAGCTCGTGCGGCGGGCGGCGCCCGCGCTCGCGCCGGCCGCGATCGTGACGGATGTCGGCAGCGTGAAGGCTCCGCTCGCCGAGACGCTTCCGGCGCTCCTTCCGCCGGGCGCTACCTACGTCGGCTCGCACCCGATGGCCGGGAGCCATCACACCGGCTACCGCCACGCGCGCGCCGATCTTTGCGAAGGGGCGGCCTGCGTGGTGACGCCGGCCCTCCCGGCGAATCCGGCCGCCGAGGAGCGCGTGGGCTGGTTCTGGCGCGCGCTGGGCGCGCGCGTGGTGCGGCGCAGCGCGGCGCGCCACGACGAGGAGGTCGCCTGGGTGAGCCACGCGCCCCACGCGATCGCCTTTGCCTTCGCGGCGTCGCTCGCCGAGGCGCCGGCGGGCGCGCGCGAGCTCGCGGGCCCGGGCTTTCGCGACTTCACGCGCATCGCGGCCAGCGATCCCGCGCTCTGGGCCGACCTGCTCGCCGCGAACCGTCGGGCGCTGGCAGCTCCGCTGCTCGCGACCGCGGAGCGCTTCACCGCGCTCGCGCGCGCCATCGAGGCCGGCGACGCCGGCGCGCTCGAACGTCTTCTCGCCGCCGCGCGCTCCCAGCTCGCGACGGAAGAGATCTCCGCCCGATCCGGGGGCGCAAACCCGGAAATCCAGGCTGCCCGTGGAACGGCAGCCACCAAGGAGTGACTTCAGAGCCTATGAATCAGCAACTCAATCCCCGGGGCGAATCCTTCGCGGAGCTCTTCGCGAAGGATGCGCCGAAGCTCAAGGAGGGCGAGGTCGTGAAGGGCCGCGTCCTCGCCGCGGACCAGGACCACGTCCAGGTGGACGTGGGCTTCAAGTCCGAAGGTCTGATCGACGCGTGGGAGTTCATGGACGAGTCGGGGCGCCTGCTCGTGCGGCCCGGCGACAGCGTCGACGTGTTCATCGAGGAGGTCGAGGACGAGGACGGCTACATCGTCCTCTCCAAGGAGAAGGCCGATCGCCTCAAGATCTGGGACGAGATCAGCAAGGCCTACGAGGCCGACGAGGCCGTCGAAGGCCGCGTGATCTCGCGCGTGAAGGGAGGGCTCTCCGTCGACATCGGCGTGAAGGCCTTCCTGCCCGGCTCGCAGGTGGACCTGCGCCCGGTGCGCAACCTCGAGGGCCTGCTCGGCGAGCGCCTGCAGTTCAAGATCATCAAGTTCAACAAGCGGCGCGGGAACATCGTGCTCTCGCGCCGGGCGCTGCTCGAGAAGGAGCGCGAGCGCATGCGCGCCTCGACGCTGCGCACGCTCCAGGAAGGCCAGATCGTCGACGGCGTGATCAAGAACATCACCGACTACGGGGCGTTCATCGATCTCGGCGGTCTCGACGGCCTCCTGCACGTGACCGACATGTCCTGGGGCCGCGTGAACCACCCGAGCGAGATCTTCCGCGTCGGCGACGAGATCAAGGTGAAGGTGCTGCGCTTCGACCTCGAGACCGAGCGCGTCTCGCTGGGGCTGAAGCAGATCCAGCCCGACCCCTGGATCGACGCCGCCATGCGCTACCCGCTCGGCAAGCGCATCTCGGGGCGCGTGGTGTCGCTCGCGGACTACGGCGCGTTCCTCGAGCTCGAGCCGGGCATCGAGGGGCTGGTCCACATCTCCGAGATGTCCTGGACCAAGCGCATCAAGCACCCGTCGAAGATGGTCAACATCGGCGACGCCGTGGAAGCCGTGGTGCTCGATGTGGACGAGGGCAACCGCAAGATCTCGCTCGGCATGAAGCAGATCGAGCCCAATCCGTGGTCGCTGATCGAGGAGAAGTACCCGGTCGGCACGCGCGTGAAGGGCCCGGTCCGCAACATCACCAACTTCGGGCTCTTCATCGGGCTCGAGGAGGGCATCGACGGGCTCGTGCACGTCTCCGACATCTCCTGGACCGAGCAGATCAAGCACCCCAAGGAGAAGTACAAGGAGGGCGACGAGGTCGAGGCGGTCGTGCTGAAGATCGACCGCGAGAACGAGAAGTTCTCGTTGGGCGTGAAGCAGCTCGAGGCCAACCCGTGGGACGACATCCTGCGGCGCTACCCGCTGGGCAGCGAGATCACGGGCCAGGTCACGAGCGTGGTCGACTTCGGCGCGTTCGTGCGGCTCGAGCCGGGCATCGAGGGGCTGGTCTACAGCTCCGAGCTCTCCGCCGACGGCGGCAAGGGCGAGCCCGTGCAGGCGGGCCAGGACGTGCGGGCGATCGTCACCAAGGTCGATCCCGTCGACCAGAAGATCTCCCTCTCGATCAAGGCGCTCACCGACCGCGAGCAGCGCGAAGAGCTGCGCCGGCTGGCGCAGCGCCAGGCGCAAACGCAGACCACCACCTTCGGCGACCTGCTGAAGGAGAAGCTCGCCAAGCGCGAAGCCGAATAGCGGGGCCCTGTGGGCCGGGTCGGCGCGCAGGCGCCGACCCGGCCGTCGGGCGGCAAGGCGGGGAGATCGTCATGACGAAGAGCGGGCTGATCGAGCGGGTCGCAGAGCTGATGCCGCACATCTCGAAGAAGGACACGGAGATCGTGGTCAACACGATCTTCGATTCGATGACCGACGCGCTCAAGAACGGCGAGCGCATCGAGATCCGGGGCTTCGGGAGCTTTCAGGTGAAGGTGCGCGAGGCGCGCGAGGGCCGGAACCCGAAGACCGGCGAAGAGGTCCACATCCCCGCCAAGCGCACGCCCTTCTTCAAGGTGGGCAAGGAGCTGAAGGAGATGGTGGACGACGCCGAGCCGTCCGCGTAGGCCCGCGTGCGCCAGCTGCGCTACGCGATCGCACTCGGGGCCTTCATCGGCCTGGCCTACTTGGTGTTCGACTTCCTGAGCTCCAACGCCGAGCGGGTGATCCTCGATCTGCCGGGCATTCCGCCGGTCCAGACGCGGCTCGCGTTCGCGCTGCTCAGCTCCTTCGTGCTGGGCGCCCTCGCGGCGAGCCTGGTCCTGCTCGTGAAGCTCGCGCGCAAGAGCCTGGGGACGCGGCGGCTCCAAAGGCAGGTGGCGGGGCTCGAGTCGGAGCTGCGCGGGCTGCGGCCCCCGGCGCCCCCCGAGCCGGCGTCGCAAGTTTCCGCGCCGTCCCTTTCGGGGCGGTCGCCGGACGCGTGACGACGCTCGCGCGCGAGACGCCGATGATGCGCCAGTACCTGGCGCTGAAGGCGCGCTACCCGGGGACCTTCCTCTTCTACCGGATGGGCGATTTCTACGAGCTCTTCTTCGACGACGCCATCGCGGCCGCGCCGCTCCTCGGCATCGCGCTCACCACGCGCGACCGGGACAAGCCCGATCCCATCCCGATGTGCGGCGTGCCAGTCCACGCGGCCGACGCCCACGTGAAGCGGCTCACCGAGCGCGGGCACCGGGTCGCCATCTGCGAGCAGCTCGAGGACGCGCGCCAGCTGGCGGGCAAGCGGCTGGTGCGCCGCGAGGTGGTGGAGGTGATCACGCCGGGCCTGGCCGGCGACCCGAGCGCGCTGCCGGGCGCGCAGGAGCTCGCGCTCTGCGCCGTGGTGGTGCAAGCGAACGAGGCGGGCCTCGCCGCGCTCGACGCGAGCACGGGGCACTTCCGCGCGACGAGCGCACCACTCGCGAGCGGAGCTCTCCCGCGCGCGCTGCTCGACGAGCTCGAGCGCATCGCCCCGCGCGAGTGCCTGCTTCCGGCCGGCGCCCCCGACGCCCTCGCGGCGGCGCTTCTCGCGATCGTTCCCACGGCGACGCTGACGCGCGTCGAGCCGCCGCCCAGCGAGCCAGGCGGCGGCGCCCCCGATCTCGCCGCCGCGGCGGTGCTCGCCTATCTCGCCGCCCATCAGCCCGCCGCGCTCCACGTGGCGCCGCGCCTGCGCCGCTACCGGCTCTCCGACGAGATGATCCTCGACGCGCCGACGCGCCGGCACCTCGAGCTCTTCGAGAGCGCCGAGGACCGCTCGCGGCGCACGACCCTGATCGAGCGCATCGACGAGACGATCGGCGCCCTCGGCGCCCGGCGGCTCGCCCATTGGCTCGCCTACCCGCTGCTCGATCCCGCGGCGATTCGCGAGCGCCAGGACGGCGTCGCCTGGCTGGCCGAGCGCGACCGCGCGCGCGCCCGCCTGCGCGCCGCGCTGGCCGGCGGTGCGCGATCTCGAGCGTCTGCTCGCGAAGTGCGCGCGGCCCGGCGCCGAGCCGCGCGATCTCGGTCAGCTGCGCGCCTCGCTCGAGGCGCTGCCGGGGATCGCGCGCGCACTCGGCGGAGACGGGGAGGCGCTCCTCCCGGAGGCGGCTCCGCTGCGCCTGGGGCTCCCGGAGCCGTTGCGCGAGCTCGAGCAGCTCCTGCGCGACGCCTTGGTGGACGACCCGCGCCCGCTCCCGCGCGGCTCGCGCGGGGCCGGCGAGACGGGCTTCATCCGCGCGGGCTTCCGGCCCGAGCTCGACGCGCTGCGCGAGGCCGCCCAGAAGGGCCGCGCCTGGATCGCCGCGCTCGAGGCGCGCGAGCGCGAGCGCAGCGGGATCGCGAGCCTGCGCGTGCGCTTCCATCCCGTGTTCGGCTACGCGCTCGAGGTGACCCGAGCGAACCTCGAGCGCGTGCCCGCGGACTACGAGCGCAAGCAGACGCTCGCCAACGCGGAGCGCTTCACGACGCGCGAGCTGCGCGAGATGGAGAGCAGCGTGATCGGAGCGAGCGAGCGCGCGGCGGCGCTCGAGCGCGAGATCTTCGAGGAGCTGCGCAAGAGCGCGCTGGGCGAGGGGGCGCGCATCCGCGCGGCCGCAGACGCGACCGCCGAGCTCGACGCGCTGCAGGCGCTGGCCGAGGTCGCGCGCCGCGATGGCTGGGTGCGGCCCGAGGTCGACGCCGAGCCGCGCCTCGAGATCCGCGGCGGGCGCCACCCGGTGGTGGAGCGCGTCCTTCAGGCCGAGGGCCAGGCGTTCGTGGCGAACGACACCGAGCTCGACCACGCCGGGACGCGGCTCCTGCTGCTCACCGGCCCGAACATGTCCGGCAAGAGCACCTACCTGCGCCAGGTCGCGCTGGTCGTGCTGCTCGCCCAGATCGGGAGCTTCGTGCCCGCGCGCGCCGCGCGCATCGGCGTCGTGGACCGCATCTTCACCCGCGTCGGCGCCTCGGATCGCCTCGCCCAGGGCCAGAGCACCTTCATGGTGGAGATGCGCGAGACCGCCGAGATCCTCTCCCAGGCGACGCCGCGCAGCCTCGTGATCCTGGACGAGATCGGCCGCGGGCACGAGCACCTTCGACGGCCTCTCGCTCGCGTGGGCCGTGGCCGAGCACCTGCACGATGCGCCGGGGCTCGGCGCGCGCACGCTCTTCGCCACGCACTACCACGAGCTCGCCGACCTCGCGCTCGCGCGCGGCGGCGTGGCCAACGCCCACTTCGAGGCGCGCGAGCACCAGGGCGGGGTGGTCTTCCTGCGCCGCCTCGTGCCCGGGCCCGCGAGCCGCTCGTACGGGATCGAGGTGGCGCGCCTCGCGGGCCTCCCCGCGGAGGTGGTCGCGCGCGCCCGCACGCTCCTCGCGAAGCTCGAGGCGGGCGAGCTCGACGCGCGCGGGCGGCCGCGGCTCGCGGCGGGGCCGAGCCCGGATGCGGGCCAGCTCACGCTGTTCGCTCCCGCGCCCGTCCGCGACCCCCAGGAGGAGGAGGTGCTGCGTCTCCTCGCGGGCCTGGACCCGCTCCGCACGAGCCCGCTCGAGGCGCTGGCGCTGCTGGTCGACCTGCGGCAAAAGCTGGACCGGAGGGGCGGGGGGTGAGGCAGCTCGCAATGGTCCTCGCGGGTGCGCTGGCGCTCGCGCCGGCGGCGCTTCGCGCGCAGCCGGACGCCGGAGTCCGCCCGGGCGTGGTCGCCGTGCGCCACTGGTCCTACCCGACCTACACGCGCGTCGTGCTCGAGCTCGAGGCCCCCGCGGCGACCGCGGTCCAGCGCCTCCCGGCGGATGCGCTGCGCCCCGAGCGCCTCTACATCGATCTGCCCGGCGTCTGGGTCGGCCACGACTGGGATACGCCGGTGCCGGTCGGCGACGGTCTGCTGCGAGGCATTCGGCTCGGCCAGTTCAAGAGCGATCGGGCGCGGCTCGTGCTCGACCTCGATCACTACCAGCGCCACCGCATCTTCGCGCTGGCGGGCCCGGACCGCCTCGTGATCGACGTCTACGGCGACCCGGCCCCGGCGAGGCTGCCCGCGGTCTCCTCCGCGCCGCCGACGCAGGCACCGGGCGCGCGCCTGCCCGATCCGAGCGATCAGCGACTCCTCGTGGTGATCGACCCGGGCCACGGCGGCGACGACCCCGGCACGATCGGCGCGCGGGGCGTCCAGGAGAAGGACATCACGCTCGCGGTGGGCCGCGCATTGAAGCAGCGCCTGCTCGAGCGCGGCTTCGCGGTGCTCATGACGCGCGACTCCGACCGCACCCTCTCGCTGGAGGAGCGCACGGCCTTCGCGGAGGGCGCGCGCAGCGATCTCTTCGTCTCGATCCACGTGAACTCGGCCCCGCGCTGGCGCGTGCAGGGCATCGAGACCTACTACCTCGACGCGAGCCACGAGCGGCACACGCTGCGCGTGGCGGCGCGCGAGAGCGGCGTCGCCCCCGGCCAGCTCGACGACCTCGCGCGCACGCTCGCCACCTTCCGCGTCTCGGAGGTGGGCGCGCAGTCCTCGCAGCTCGCCCGGGCCGTGCAGAGCGAGCTCGTGGCCGGCGTGCGCGAGAGCTACGGCTCGGCCACGGATCTCGGCGTGAAGCGCGGCCCCTTCCACGTGCTCTTCCTGTCCAGCGCGCCGGCGGTGCTGGTCGAGGTGGGCTTCCTCAGCAACCCGGACGAGGCGTCCCGGCTGCGCAGCGCGCGCTACCGCGAGCTCGTCGCCGAGCAGATCGCGCGCGGCCTCGCGCGCTACCGGAGCGCCCGCGCGCCTGCCCTCGCCCAGGGGGCCCCGTGAGCACGGCCCCGTCGGTGGACGGCTTCGTCCCCGTCTCGCGGCCCGGGGCCGAGGCAGAAGGCGCCGCGCTCTCTGCTGGCGCACGCGCCTACGTGGCGGCGCTGCGCGCGCATCTCGAGGCGCTCCAGTCGATGGGCGCCTCCGGCGCCGCCGTGAACGCGGCCAACTCGGATGCGCTCGACCGCCTGATCCGGCGCCTGTACGACCACGCCGAGTCCGCCCACTACGCCCGCCACGCCTCGGCCGGAGGGCGCGTCGCGCTCGTCGCGGTGGGGGGCTACGCGCGGCGCGAGATGTCGATCGGCTCCGACGTGGATCTCCTCGTCCTCGAGGACGAGGGGACCGACGACTTCTCGGCCGACGTCGCCAAGCGCGTGCAGATGGCGCTCTGGGACGGCGGCCTCCAGGTGGGTGCGGCGGTGCGCACCGTGGAGGACTCGATCCAGCTCGGGCGCAGCGACGCCGCGACGCAGACCGCGCTCCTCGCGGCGCGCTTCCTGGCGGGCGACGCCGCGCTCTTCCACGAGCTGATGCGCGCGGTGCGCGAGCGCGGCGTGCCTGACGTGGCGGTCTTCGCGGCGCGCCAGCAGACCGCGATGAACGAGCGCCACATGCGCTTCGGCGAGTCTCTCTACCTGCTCCAGCCCAACGTGAAGGAGGGCGCGGGCGGGCTGCGCGACTACCACACCGCCTATTGGGTGACGCGCGCCTGCGAGCCGGACTTCCGCGAGCTCGCGGATCTGCTCCACCTGGGGCTGCTCTCCGAGGCGGAGCTGCGCGAGTACCAGGGCGCCCTCGACTTCCTCTGGCGCGTGCGCAACGCCCTCCATCTCCACACCAAGCGCAAGAGCGATCAGATGAGCTTCGAGCTCCAGGAGCAGCTCGCGGCGCGGCTCGGCTTCGCCAGCGACCCGAGCTCGGGCGAGCTCCCGGTCGAGCGCTTCATGCGCGAGTACTACCGCAACGCGCGCAGCGTCCAGACGCTCTCCGAGATCGTGATCGAGCAGTGCCTGGTGCGCGTGAGCGGCGTGCGGCCGGGGCCCGCCGAGACCGTCGAGGAGGGCTTCCGCAAGGTGGGCGGGCATCTCGAGATCCCGCACGCCGCCTTTTTGCGCGAGCGCCCGCTGCGCCTGCTGCTCGCCTTTGCGGTCGCCCAGGACCACGACGTCCCGCTCTCGCGCACCGCGCGCCGGCTGATCCGCGAGCAGCTCGAGCTCGTGGACGAGCCCATGCGCAGCGACCCGCGAGCCAGCGCCACCTTCGTGCGCATCCTCGCCTCGCCGCGGCGCGTGATGCGCTCGCTGATGGCGATGAACGAGGTGGGGCTGCTCGGCCGCTACCTCCCGGAGTGGGAGCACATCGTCTGCCGCTGGCAGCACGTGATCTACCACACCTACACCGTGGACGTGCACTCGATCTTCCTGGTCGAGGAGCTGCGCCGCCTCTGGCAGGGCAAGTACGCCCAGCTCGTCCCCGATCTCAGCGAGCTCGCGCGCGCGCGCCGGATCCTGCCGATGGTCTACCTCGGCTGCCTGCTCCACGACATCGGCAAGGGCCACGGCGGCGATCACTCGAAGATCGGCGCCGAGCTCGGCGAGCGCTGTCTGGCCCGGCTCGGCCTCCCGCGCGAGCGCATCGAGCGCGCGAACTTCATCGTGCGCCACCACCTGCTCATGTCCCACGTGGCGCAGCGCCGCGATCTCTCCGACCCGCGCGTGATCGTCGAGTTCGCGCGCACGGTGGGAGACCGCGAGAACCTGCACAACCTCTACCTCGCGACCTTCGCAGACATGCGCGCGAGCTCGAAGGCCGCCTGGAGCGAGTGGCGGGCGGAGCTCGTGCGCGAGCTCTTCGAGCGCGCCGCGGAATTCCTCGAGTCCGGCCGCGACGATCCCGATCTCGCCATGGAGCAGATCGAGGCGCGCGTGGAGCAGCGCATCGCGCTCGCGCGCGAGGAGCTCGCCGGGCTGGGCATGGCGGAGAGCCGCGTCAGCGCCTTCTTCGAGATGATGCCGCGCCGCTACTTCATCTCGCACACGCCGCCGCAGATCGCGCGCCACGCGCTGGCGCTGCTCGCGTTCCAGCGCGCCCAGCGCGTCACCACCACGGTGCGCGAGATGCGCGGCGGCTTCAGCGAGCTGATCGTGTGCGCCGGCGATCGCCACGGGCTGTACGCCGACGTCGCCGGCTGCATCACGGCGACGGGCATCAACATCCTCGGCTCGAACGTCTACACGACGCGCACCGAGCTCGCGCTCGAGGTCTACCGCGTGGCCACACCGGCCGGCGAGGATGCCGATCGGCGCGAGCGCTGGGCGCGCCTCGAGACCTCGCTGCGCCGGGCGCTGGCGGGCGAGCTCGACGTGGCCGACCTGATCGCCCGCCAGCGCCGGCCGGTGGGGGCGCGCTTCATCGCCTCCCACACGCCGCCCACGGTGGCGGTGCGCAACGACGTCTCCGACTTCTACACCGTGGTGGACGTGAACGCGGACGATCGCCTGGGGCTGCTCTACGACCTGACCCGGACGCTCACCGCGCACGCGCTCGAGATCTTCATCTCGAAGGCGACCACCGTGCTCGATCAGGCGGCCGACACCTTCTACGTGAAGACGGCCGACCAGAAGCGCCTGCTCGACCCCGCGCGTGTCGAGGCCCTGCGCCGCGACCTCCTGATCGCGGTGGGAGGAGACCCGGAGTCGGCGCCCGATGTCTGACGCCTGGTCGGACGCCGTCGACGGATTCCTGCGCAACGCCGCCGTCGAGCGCGGGCTCGCGCCGCGCACGGTCGAGGCCTACGCGGCGGATCTCGCGCGGCTGGCGGAGCACGCGGCGCGCGCCGGCGCGGCGGAGCCCGGCGCCCTCTCGCGCGCCCAGCTCTCGAGCTTCCTCGAGGCGCTCGAGGCGGCGGGCCTCTCGCCCCGCACGCGCGCGCGCATGCTGGTCTCGGCCCGGCGCTTCGCGCACTACCTGGTCGCCAGCGGGCGCCTCGAGCGCGACCCGTGCGAGGGGCTCGCGACGCCGCGCCAGGAGCGCCGGCTCCCGCGCACGCTGCGCCGCGACGAGACGTTGGCGCTGATCGAGGCGGCGGCCCGCGACGGGCCGCTCGGCCTCCGCGACTGCGCGATGCTCGAGGTGCTGTACGGCTCGGGGCTGCGCGTCTCGGAGCTGGTGTCGCTCCCCCTGGCGGCTCTCGACGCGCGCGCGGGGCTCCTGCGCGTGGTGGGGAAGGGGCGCAAGCAGCGTCTGGTGCCGGTGAGCGAGCCCGCGCTCGACGCACTCGCCGCCTATCTCGCCGAGGGGCGACCGCGGCTCCTCGCGCGCGCCAAGCGCAAGCCCGACGCCGTCTTCGTGACCGCGCGCGGCGCTGCGATGACGCGCCAGAACTTCTTCGTGCGCCTGCGCGGCTTGGCCCTGCGCGCGGGCATTCCGCGCGAGCGCGTCTCGCCCCACGTGTTGCGCCACGCCTTCGCCACCGATCTCCTCGAGGGCGGCGCCGATCTGCGCGCGGTGCAGGCCATGCTCGGCCACGCCGACCTCGCCACGACGCAGATCTACACGCACGTGAGCCGCGGGCGGCTGCGCGAGCTCGTGGAGCGCCACCATCCGCGCGGGGCCGGACGGGCGAGGCGCGCGTGAGGGCGCCCTCGGCCGCGCAGGCGCTGGCCGAGCTTCCGGCCGCGGTGCGCGCGCGCGTGGAGGCGCTCGCCGCGGGTGCCGATGCGCGCGGGCAGGCGCTCTATCTGGTCGGGGGACCCGTGCGGGATCTCTTGCTCGGGCGCCGGCTGCGCGACGCCGACCTGACGCTCGCCGCCCCGGATCTCGGAGAGGCCGAGGCGCTCGCGCGCGCTTGCGCCGCGCCGGGCGAGCGCGTGGT
The DNA here is from genome assembly GCA_963716275.1 of uncultured delta proteobacterium. Taxonomy (GTDB): domain Bacteria; phylum Myxococcota_A; class UBA9160; order UBA9160; family UBA6930; genus VGRF01. The sequence goes on from CAVQTC010000003.1 coordinate 160,734, forward strand.
GGCGCACGCGCGCTTCGGGACGGTGCGGCTCGAGCTCGCGGGCGCGCACGTCGACCTCGCGACGCTGCGCAGCGAGACCTACGCGGCGCCGGGCGCGCTGCCCATGGTCGCGCCGGGCACGCTCGAGCAGGATCTCCGGCGCCGCGACTTCACGCTGAACGCGCTCGCGCTCGCGCTCAACGCGAGCGGCCGAGCGGCCGGCGAGGGCTTGATCGACCCAGCCCGCGGCGCGGACGATCTCGCGGCGGGATCGCTCGCCGTGCTCCACCCGCTCTCGTTTCGCGACGACCCGACGCGCGCGCTGCGCGCGGCGCGCTTCGCCAGCCGCTTCGGCTTCGGGCTCGCGCGCGGGGCGCGCGGGGCCCTGCGCAGCGCGCTGCGCACGGGGGCCTTCGGCGCCGTCTCGGGGGAGCGCTACGCGGCGGAGCTCGAGAAGCTCTTCGCCGAGGCGCACGCGGGGGGCGACCCGGCCCGTGCGCTGCGCCTGCTCTCGGATTGGCGCGTGCTCGGCGCGCTCGAGCCCGGGCTCGCGCTGCCGCGTGCGGCGCGCGCTCCGCTGCGCCGCCTCACCCGCGCGCTCGCGGGCGATCCGGGCGCGGCGCGCGCGTGGGTGGCCGGCCTGATGGTCTGGCTGGCGGCGCTCCCGCTGCCGCTCGCGCGGCGCACGCTCGCGCGCCTCGCGATCCGCGGCGCCGTCGCGCGCCGCATCCTCGCCTTCGGGCGCACGCGCTCGACCGCGCTCCGCGCGCTCGGGCGCGCGCGCGGGCGCGGCGCCGTCGATGCCATCCTCGCCTCGCTCCCGGCGGAGGAGCTCTTGGCCCTCGCCGCGTGGGCCCCGGCGAGCGCACAGCGCCGCATCCGCCGCCACGCCGAGCACGACCGCCACGTGGCGATGCCCGTGCGCGGCGACGATCTGGTGGCGATCGGGCTCGAGGGCCCCGCGGTGGGACGCGCGCTCGCGCAGATTCGCGCCGCGCTGCTCGACCGCGCGATCGGGAGCCGCGAGGATGCGCTCGCCCTCGCGCGGGAGCTCGCGCGCGGCGGGCGCCGGCGCGCGGGGAGGGCGCGCTCCGCCCCGCGCCGCCGCGTCTGAGCGGGGCCCGGTTGGCGGCGGGCCACAGCACGCCCCGCTATGGTTGCGCGACCCCGCATCCCCGCACCGCCTCCGCGGAGCTCCCATGCACGATTCCGGTTCGCAGGCCGTCGCGGCCAGGGGCACGAGCGCGACCTGCGCAGTGAAGCTCTCGCTCTTCGAGGGCCCGCTCGACCTGCTCTTGCACCTGATCCGCGAGAACGAGATGGACGTGACGGAGCTCCCGATCGCGGAGATCACGGAGCAGTACGTCGCCTTCCTGGATCTGATGGGCGAGCTCCAGCTCGACGTGGCCTCCGAGTACCTCGTGATGGCCGCCACGCTCGCTTGGATCAAGTCGCGCCTGCTGCTGCCGCCGAGCGAGGACGGCGACGAGGACGAGGGGCCCGATCCGCGCGCCGAGCTGATCGCGCGGCTGCTCGAGTACGAGCGCTTCAAGGCCGCCTCCGAGACGCTGGCCGAGTACAGCCGGCTCGAGCGAGACGTCTTCGCCGCGCGCGCGAGCGACGTCGGCGCCGAGCGAGGCGTCCTCGCGCGAGATCGAGGTGACGCTCGTCGCGCTCCTCGACGCCTTCCGGCGCGTGCTCGCGCGCGCGCCCAAGGGCCCGGGCCTCCACGAGGTCGAGGCCGAGACAGTGACGGTGCTCGAGCGCATGGATGCGATCATGCGGGCGCTCGCGAGCGAAGGCGCCCTCGAGTTCGAGCAGGTCTTCGCGCTGGAGAGCGCGGCAGCGCCCTCGCGCACGCTGCTGGTCGCCACCTTTCTGGCGCTGCTCGAGCTCGTGCGGGTGGCCGCGCTGCGCGTCTATCAGGGCGTGCGCGAGGACGGCGCGCCGGAAGGGCCGATCCGGCTGCGCAGCGGCGAGGAGAGCGCGAGCTGGCGCACGCGCGTGGCGGAGGAGACGTGATGGAGCGCGGGCAGCAGAAGCAGATCCTCGAGGCGCTGATCGTCGCGGCGGGCGAGCCCGTCTCGGCGGCCCGCCTCGCGGAGATCGTGCCCGGTCTCGAGGCGAGCGAGGTGCCGGGTCTGGTGAGCGAGCTCGGCCGCGAGTACCGCGAGCAGGGGCGAGCGCTCGAGATCTGGGAGGTCGCCGGCGGCTACCAGCTGCGCACCTCGGCCGCGATGGCGCCGTACTTGCGGCTCCTGCACCGCGAGCGCGCCCTCGAGCTCTCGCGCGCCGCCCTCGAGACGCTCTCGGTGGTCGCCTACAAGCAGCCCGCGACGCGCGCGGAGGTCGAGCACGTGCGCGGCGTGGACGTCGGCGCGGTGCTCAAGAGCCTCGTCGATCGCAAGCTCGTGCGCGTGGCGGGCCACCGCGAGGTCCCGGGTCGGCCGCTGGTCTACGCGACCACGAAGCGCTTCCTCGAAGTGTTCGGTCTGGCGAAGCTCGCGGACCTGCCGACGCTGCGCGAGGCCGAGGAGCTCCTGCCGAGCCCGGGGGCCGATGCGCTCGGGCCGCCGCCCGCGGAGGAAGCCGCGCGCGCGGCGATCTCGGAAGCGCTCGAGCTCGTCTAGCAAGCGGCGCGAAGCGCCGCGCGCAGCAGGCCACGCGAGGCCACGCCTCGCGTGAGCCGAGCGGAGTCGAAAAGGTGTGCACACGGCGAGCAAAACCTCGGAGTGCGGTGTTCGCGCCTCCTGAGTCAGACTTCTAGATGGCCGGTCCCCTCCGGCTGCAGCGGGTCCTGGCTGCGGCCGGGATCGCGTCGCGGCGTGGCGCCGAGGTTTTCCTGCGCGAGGGGCGGGTGCGCGTGAACGGCCGGGTGGCGGCGCTCGGCGAGCGCGCCGATCCCGACCGCGACGACATCCGCGTGGACGGGCGCCCGCTGCGCCTCGAGCCGCTCGCCTACTGGCTCCTCCACAAGCCGCCGGGCGTGCTCTCGACGCGCGCGGATCCGCTCGCGGGGCCGCGCCGGCTCGTGGTCGAGCTCCTGCCCGAGGCTGCCCGGCGCCTGCGTCTCTTCCCGGTCGGGCGGCTCGACGCCGAGAGCGAAGGCCTCGTGCTGCTCACGAACGACGGGCCGCTGGCCCACGCGCTGCTCCATCCCTCGCGCGAGGTCGACCGCGAGTACGTGGTGGACGTGCGCGGCCGGCTCGCAGACGAAGCGCTCGCGCGCCTGCGCCGCGGGGTCGAGCTCGCCGACGGGGTCATGCGGCCGGTCTCGGTGGGGCGCGTAACGTTCGATGCGCGCAGCGACGAGAGCTCGCTCTCGCTGGTGCTGCGCGAGGGGCGCAAGCGCGAGATTCGCCGCGCCTTCGAGGCGCTCGGGCATCCGGTCGTGCGCCTCGTGCGCGTGCGCTTCGGCCCGCTGCGCCTGGGCGCGCTGGAGAGCGGCGCGGCGCGCGAGCTCGAGGCCGGTGAGCTGCGCGCGCTCGCGCGCCTGCGCGAGCCGGCAAAACCGGCCGCAAGCCCAGGCGCCCGCGAGCAAACTCCGAGAAAGGCTCGAGCGAAGTCTCGGCCGCGAGCTAGAAGCGATTGATCTTGCTCGTCTTTTTGGAATAGAATCCGATCGGTGACCCTGCCGATGCGGATGCTGTGCAGTGGCAGTCTCGCGCGCGCTGTCGCCGCGTGTTGGCTCGCGGCGCTGCCCGGCCCCACGCTCGCCTCGATCACCGGCGTGTGCCCCGACGGCAGCATCTACATCGTGCAGCACGAGTCGCAGATTCCGTGCGAGCACTCGAAGGCCGTCGCCCCGAGCCAGGTTCCGCCGGTGCGCCCGCAGTACCTGCCGAAGCCCTACACCTGGCAGGTGTGGACGGAGCAGAACGACCCTAACAATCCCTACAACCTGGTGGAGGCCGCGAACCAGGTGCGCGCGGCGGGCGCCGGCGCGGCGCCCACGCCGCCCGGCACCGCCGCCGCCGAGGCCGCGCCGGCACCGGGCACAGCGACGGCGCCCCAGCCCGCGCAGCCCGCTCGTGAGCTCGGGCCGAGCGAGCTCGGGCTCGGCGAGCAGGAGCTCGCCGACCTGTTCGCGATCGTCGAGCTCTCCCAGGAGCTCGCGCCCGCCCACTTCGAGCGCTCGACGGCGGCCGGCGACGGCGTGGCCACGCTCTCCTTCGCGCACTCGCTCGCCTTCGAGGAACGCCTGCAGTCGGCGCTCGCCGGGCGCGGCGGCGCGGCGGGCCGCCAGGTCCTGCTCTTCGCGGCGCGCTCCGATCGCTCGCAGGAGTTCTACCCGAACTTCACCTTCGTGCAGTCCCCGCTCACGTATCAGCCGGACGCCACCAGCTCGTCGCAGCTGGGCGTCCTCCAGGGCCACCTGGGCGCCCTCGGCGAAGGCGAGGTCGTGCTCGGCTACGTGGTCCTCCCGGACTCCCTCGACCTCGCCAAGCCCGTCGAGATCTACTGGGACGACCGCCACACCGTCGCGCAGTTTTAGGGACGTAGTTTTAGGGACGTTCGTTTACGAAGTTTACGAACACGATACCCCCGGACGTCGGCGACGCGTCGAAGTCCGTCGGCGACTCGTTCGTAAACTTCGTAAACGAACGTCCCCATCCTACCTGGGAAACGTGACGTAGAGCTGTGTCATGAAGAGGCGGCCGTCGGGGTGGCGCGCGATGCCGACGCCGGTGGCGTTGTAGGGTCGCGCCATCAGGTTCTCGCGGTGCGCGGGGGAGGCCTTCCAGCCCTCGAGCACGGCCGTGCTCGGGTTGCGCTTGATTCGTCTGGGCGACGTTCTCGCCGGCCATCGTGAAGCCAGTGACGCCGGCCCGCTCGAGGCGCTGCCACCACATCTCGCCGTCGGGGTTCTGGTGCGCGAAGAAGCCGCGCCGGACCATGTCCTCGCTGTGTGCGCGGGCGACGCGATCGAGCTCGGGGCGCCGCTCGAGGCTGAGCAGGTGCTGGCCGGTGCGGAAGGCGTTCACGCCGGCGTAGAGATCTGCCTCGAGGCGCGCGAGCTCGGGGTCCTGCTCGCCGGCGCCGCGCGCCCCGATGGGGCCCAACAGGGTGAGCGCGAGCCAGAGGCCGAGCAGGAACCAGAGCGCGTGGCCGAGCGTGCGGGGCATTAGGAGCCCGACCCAAGATGGGGGGCGAAGCACTCGCCGCCGAGACGCGCCGCCAGCAAGGCGCGCGACCGAGGCGTAGCGTGTGTTACGCCGCAGGGAGCGCAACGCCGCTGGCGGCGATGGATCGGCGGCGAGGCGAGCCCCTCCATTTTGGGTCTGGCTCCTAACCGCCTGCCGGATCCGACCACTCCGTCGCGGAGAGATCGTCGCCGTCGTCGAGCGCCTCGCTCACCACCTCGCGCCGCACGAGCTTCCCGCCCTCGAAGACCGAGCGCGAGTCGATGCGCCCGTCGCCGTCGCGGTCCTCGTCCCGGCGCGCCACGCGCTCCTGGGCGTCGTAGAGCGTCACCAGGTCGAAGCGGCCGTCGCCGTTGCGATCCTCGCGCTCCTTGGCCAGGTGCCCGTCGCGGTAGAGCGACTCGCGGTTGCGGAAGCCGTCGCCATCGAGATCGCTCTCCTGGCGCACGAGCTTCCCACCGGCGTAGTAGGACCACTGATCGGGCTCGCCGTCGTAGTTGGTGTCGCGCCGCTGGCGCGCCATCTCTCCGTTCTCGTACTCGACCCAGGTGTCGAGGCGCCCATCGAGGTTGCTGTCCTCCTCGAGGCGGGCCGGGCGTCCGCTGGCCGCATCGAGCCAGAGGGTGCGATCGGGCCGCGCGTCGCCGTTCTCGTCGAAGAGCTCGCGCACCGGCCGGCCGCCGTCGTCGCGGTAGACCCAGTGGTCCGGATTGCCGTCGCCATCGCGGTCCTCGACGCGGTCCGCGACCGGCGCTGCCGGCTTCGGCGCGGCGGTCGCCGGCGGGAGCGTGGGAACCAGCGCGGGCTCCGGAGCCGGCGCGCTCGCGCCGCGGCCCGCGCGCAGCGCGGCCAGCTCCTGCGCAATGCTCGCGCCCGACGTGCGCGCCGTCAGTGGCGCCGACGGGCTCGGGCGCGCGCGCCTGGGGCGCCGGCGGCGGCGCCTGGCCACGGCCGCGCGCCTCGCGCTCCATGAGCTCGCGGCGCATCTGCTCGATGCGGGCCTCCTCGGACTGGAGGCCCGGGTCGGCACCCTCCGGTCCGGCGCCGCTCTCGCTCGAGGAGCCGGTGCCGCTCGAAGATCCGCTCTCCTGCCCGTTGCGCCGCATCGCCGAGCCCACCGCGGCGCCCGCCGCGATCGGCGCGCCGACGACGGCTGCGGGCCCGGCGAGCGCGCGCTTCGCGCCGTCCTTCGGGCTGGTCTTGCGCTCGTAGTCCTTCTCGTCGACCACGACCGAGCCGCCGAGCGAGGAGTACCCGCCCGGGCACGAGGGCTGGCTGCCGAGCGGCACCTGCTCTCCGGGCATGATCACCGTGGCGCACGCGCCGCGCTCGACGACCGGCGTCTCGTGGTAGTTGCTCCACGCGTCGCCGGTGCCGCAGCCCAGTGCGAGAAGGCCGATCCACCAGCCTGACTTCCGCATCGACGCCCCCGATCTCGGGCGCACGCGCCCGGCTGGAGAGGTGCAAGAATCGTGCGGCGCGGGTCGCGGCTGCCGCATTTCCCGGCGAGAGCGGCGGGCTCGGAGCAGCGTCCTGCGCACGGCTTGCACGTGCGTCCGCCGGCAACTGAACCGCATTTCGCGGAACGCGCGTGCCCTCGCAGCGGAAACTCACGGGACCAAGGCCGCGGGCTATGGTGGCGCCATGTGCGGGCGCTTCACGCTGACGCGCTCGGCCGCCGAGGTGGCCGAGCACTTCGAGCTGGCCGAGGAGCCGACCCTCGCGCCGCGCTTCAACATCGCCCCCACCCAAGCCGTGCTCGCCGTTCGCGCGAGCGAGTCGGGCCAGCGCGCGGCATCCCTCGCACGCTGGGGTCTCGTGCCGCGGGGGTCGAAGCCCCCGCTCCCCACCGGCATGATCAACGCGCGCGTGGAGACGCTCGCCGAGCGCGCGAGCTTCCGCGACGCGGCCGCCCAGCGGCGCTGCCTCGTCCCCGCCGACGGCTTCTACGAGTGGCGCGGGCCGAGAGGGCTGCGCCAGCCCTTCCATCTCGCGCTCCCGGGCGGGCCGATCTTCGCGATGGCGGGCCTGTGGGAGCGCAGCGAGGACGCGAGCGGCGCACCCCTCGACTCGGTCGCGATCGTCACGACCGCGGCGACGCCGAACGTCGCCGAGCTCCACGACCGCATGCCGCTGATCGTCGACCCCGCGGGCTATGCGCAGTGGCTCGATCCCGGCACACGCGACGTCGAGGCGCTGCTCGCCTCGCTGCCGGCGACGCGCGGCCGCGCGCTCGGCATGCGCGCGGTCTCGTGGCGCGTGAACGACGCCGGTCGCGACGATGCGCGCTGTCTCGAGCCGGCAGAGCAGGGCACATTGCTCTGAGGTCCCTATCTTCGTCGCGAGACCGGAGAAGGGCCTCCCATGTCCGGCTACTACGAGCGTCTGAGCGCGAGCGATCGGCTGTTCCTGGATCTCGATCAGCCGAACACGCCTCAGCACATCGCGGCGATCACGCTCTTCGACGCCGCGCCGCTGCGCGACGCGGACGGCGCGCTAGCGCTCGCGCGGCTGCGCGAGTGGCTGCTCGCGCGCCTGCATCTCGTCCCGCGGCTGCGCCAGCGCCTGGCCTACGTCCCCCACGAGAATCATCCGGTCTGGGTCGACGACGAGCGCTTCCGCCTCGAGGACCACGTGCGCGAGGCCGCCGTGCCGAAGCCCGGGAGCGAGCGCCAGCTCCAGGAGGTGGTCGCGCGCGTGTTGGTGGAGCCGCTCGAGCGCGAGCGCCCGCTCTGGCAGCTGACGCTGATCGACGGGCTCGCCGGGGGCGACCGCGTCGCGCTCGTGATCAAGGCGCACCACTGCATGGCGGACGGCCTCGGCGGCTTCGACTTGTTGGGGCTGCTGCTCGCGCCCACGCCGGATCCGGGCATCCCGCCTGCGCCCCCCTACGAGCCGCGCCCCGCGCCCGAGCCCGACGAGCTCCTGCGTCTCGAGATGGCGCGCCGCGCCGACCGTCTGCTCGACGCGCTGCGCGACCTGCCCCAGCTGATGGAGGAGCGCGACGCGTGGCTCGGGCGGCTGGTGGAGGGCGCGGCCGCCGTCGGCGAGGCCGTCGGCATCGCGCTCAGCTCGGCGGCCGAGACCCCCTTCAACCACCTGCTCGGCCACGAGCGCCTCTACGAGTGGCGCACGCTCGAGCTCGAGCGCGTGCGCACGCTGCGCAAGGCGCTGGGCGGAACACTGAACGACGTCGTACTGGCCTGCGTGGCGGGCGGCGTGCGGCACCTGCTGGCCTCGCGGCGCCTCGATCCCGACGTCGTGCCGATCCGCGCGAGCGTCCCGGTGAACGTGCGCGGCACCGGCGTCGGGGCGAGCGCGGGGAATCAGGTGGCGCTGATGGTGGTCGATCTGCCCGTGGGCGTCGCCGATCCGCGCGATCGCTTCGCGAGCGCCCGCGCCGCCGCGGCCCAGGCCAAGCACTCGCGCCAGGTGGAGGGCTCGAAGCTGCTCGCCGCCCTCGCCGAGTGGACCACGGGGGCGGTGCTCTCCATCGCGGCGCGCGCCGCCGTGCGCGGGCGTCCCTACAACCTCGTGATCACGAACGTGCCCGGACCCCAGCAGCCGCTCTACCTGCTCGGCGCGCGCATGCGCGCGCTCTTCCCGGCCGTGAACCTGGTCGAGAACCAGGGGCTCGGGGTCGCGATCGCGAGCTACGCGGGCGAGGTGAGCTTCGGCTTCCTCGCCGACCGGGCGCTGGTCCCCGACCTCGCGGTCTTCGCGGACGCCGTGATCGAGAGCTTCGTCGAGCTCGAGGCGACGGTCACTCCGCGAGCTTGAAGCTCTCGCGCGCGACGCCCTGGCGCGAGGCCTCGAGCATCAGGTCGCCGTCGGCCTCGGTCGCGTCGCCCAGCACGGCGCTGCGCGCGTAGGCGCGCAGCTGCGTCTTCGCCATGTGCACGGCGATCTCGGGCTTGGCGGCCATGCTGCGCGGCGAGCTCGTCGCGACGGCCGCGTCGAGCTCGGCGGGCGCGACCGCGCGGTGCACCACGTCCCAGGCGGCGGCGCGCTCGCCGTCGAAGCGCTCGCAGCCGAGGATGATCTCGCGCGCCCGCGCCGCGCCCACTTCGTAGATCAGCTTGGGCGTCGCGCCCCAGAGGAGCGGGACGCCCAGGTCCACCTCGGGCACGTGGAAGACCGCGTCTCGCGCGGCGATGCGGAAGTCGCAGCACAGGGCGAGGGCGAGCCCGCCGCCCACCGCGTGGCCGTGGACGCGCGCGATCGTCACGGCCTCGCAGTCGGCGATCGCCGCGCACGCGCGCCGGCCGATCTGGGCCGCGTAGCGGCGCTCGCGCTCGCTCGCGCCCGAGGAGCGCCGCGTGCGCTCCGAAGCGGGCGGGCTCTTGCGGTCGGCTCCCGCACAGAACGAGGCGCCGCGGCCCCCGAGCACGACCACGCGCACGGCGTAGTCGCGCTGCACGCGCGCGAAGCAGTCGGCGAGCTCGTCGAGAGCGGTGGTGTTGAGCGCGTTGCGCCGCTCGGGGCGGTTCAGCCAGACGCGCAGCGTCGCGTCCCGGCGCTCGAGCTCGAGGGTCTCGTAGCGCGGGCGCGCTCATCCGGCGTGGAGCTCCTCCAGCGCCGCCCGCCGCGCCTCGTCGCCGGCGAAGCTGAAGGTCGCGAGCACGCGGTCCACGTGCTTCCCGTAGCGCTCCTTCAGCTTGCGGGGCACCTCGTTCGGCGCCGCCACCACCGCGAACTCCTCCAGGATGTCGTCGGTGATGCGCCGGCCCATCTCGTCCCACTCGCCGCGCTTGCTCATCGCGTTGAGCTCGCTCTGCAGCTCGCCCCAGCCGTGGGCCTCGAGGACGGGCCGGTAGGCAGGCGTCGAGCCGTAGAAAGCGATCTGCTTCGAGACGCCGGTGCGGGACTGCTCCCAGCTCTTCTCGTCGAGGCCCGTCACCACGAAGACCGGGTAGGCGAGCTGGAACTCGCTGCGCTTGCGGCCGCTGCGCGCGAGCCCGCGCTCGATGGCGGGGAGCGTGTGCTCGCGCACGTACTTCGCCGTGGTGAAGGCGTGGATGATCATGCCGTCGGCCACCTCGCCGGCGACCTCGGTCATCAGGGGTCCGACCGCCGCCAGGAAGACGCGCGGCGCCCCGTACTTGGTGTCGGTGGGGGTGAACATCGGAGTCATCAGGGTGTGCTGATAGAACTCGCCGCGGAAGCTCAGCTTCTCGCCCTCGTACCAGCACTTCCAGATGGCGCGCATCGCGGAGATCAGCTCGCGCATGCGCCCCGCCGGGTGCGACCAGGGCATGCTGAAGCGCTTCGTGATGTGCGGCTGGATCTGCGAGCCGAGCCCCAGGATGAAGCGCCCCTTCGAGTAGGCGTTCAGGTCGTGGCCCACGTTGGCGAGGGTCATCGGGCTGCGCGCGAAGGCGACCGCGATCGAGGTCATGAGCTCGACGCGCTCGGTGTGCTCGGCCGCGAGCAGCAGCGGGAAGAAGGGGTCGTGGGAGGTCTCGGCGGTGACGATGCCGTCGTAGCCCTGGGCCTCCAGGCGGCGCGCGTTCGCGGCGACGCTCGCGAGGTCGGCGGTCATCAGGCCGGCGTCGATCTTCATTGGGGGTCTCCTTGGAGCTCTCGGGGTCGAAGCGCTCAGGGCAGGCCGGCGCCGGGCGCTGGGGCGCGCACGCGCTCGATGCGCGCGCTACGGAGCCTCCGGCACTCGTCCGGGTCGATCGACTCGGAGGTGAGCGCGTAGAGCGTGCGGCGGTCGGCGCCGCCCAGCATGCAGGCGATCACCATCCGGTCACTCACGATGCGCTCGGCCACGTGGCCGCCCTCGCGCACGCGCAGGAGCTCCTTCGTCATCGGCGAGGCCACCCAGATGGCGCCCTCGGCGTCGAGGCAGATGCCGTCGGGGACGGCGCCGGCGCCGAGCGCCGCCCAGCTGCGCCGCTTCGAGAGCGCGCCGTCGGCGTCGATCTCGAATGCGGTCAGGCAGCCGCCGAAGGACTCGCCCACGATGAGCGTGCGGCCGTCGGGAGTGATCACGGCGCCGTTCGGGAAGCGCAGGTCCTTCGCCGCCACGGAGACGCGACCGTCCGGCTGCACCAGGGCCAGCTTCGTCGGGCGGGGCTTCTCCTGCTTGTGGAGGTCGAAGCCGAAGTTGCCCACGTAGGCGCGGCCCAGGTTGTCGACCACCATGTCGTTGCAGTGATAGTCGGCGACGCCCGAGAGGTCGGCGTGGGTCACGAGCCGCCCGTCGCGCTCGCGGCGCAAGAGCTTCCGGTCCTCCATCGAGACCGCGAGCAGGCGGCCGTCGGGGAGCCAGCCCAGGCCGGAGGGCGCCGCGGCCACGCGCGCGATCGCCTCGACGCGGCCGCTCTCGTCGGCGGCGTAGATGCGCCCCGCGTGCATGTCCGAGAACCAGAGCCGGCCCTCGTGCCAGCGCGGGCCCTCGAGGAAGGCGAAGCCGTCGAGCCACGGTTCGAGCTTGTCCAAGCTTCCTCCGGTCGAGCGGCGCATGCTACCTCGCGCGCGGGCGCGCGGCGCGCGGGCCTGGCACGCTCCCCGCGAGAGGAGCCGCCGCGTGAAGTGGGTGATGTCGGTCGCCTTCAGTGACCCGGCGCAGTACCTGCCGCTCGCGCTGGCGGCCGAGGAGGCCGGCTTCGAGAAGCTCGCGCTCTCCGACCACGTCGTGCACCCGCAGACGATCGAGACGCCGTACCCCTACACGGCGGACGGCGCGCCGCGCTGGCAGCCCTTCACGCCGTGGCCGGACCCCTGGGTGGCCGCGGCGCATCTCGCGGGCGCGACGCGGCGCCTGCGAGTTCGTGACCAGCGTCTTCGTGCTGCCGCTCCGCAACCCGGTGCTGGCCGCGAAGCAGATCGGAACGCTCGCCGTCCTCTCGGGCGGACGCGTGACGCTCGGCATCGGCGCGGGCTGGATGCGCGACGAGTTCGAGATCTGCGGCGCCCGCTTCGCGCGCCGCGGCGCGCGGCTCGACGAGGCGATCGAGATCCTGCGCAAGCTCTGGGCGGGCGGCTGGGTCGCGCATCGCGGCGAATTCTTCTCGTTCCCACCCCTCGAGATGAGTCCGGTCCCCCCGCGCGAGATTCCGATCTGGGGCGGCGGCATCTCGGCGCCCGCGCTCGCGCGCGCGGCCCAGCGCTGCGACGGCTGGATCTCGGACCTCCACACCACCGCCGAGCTCACGGAGCTGATCGCCCGCCTGCGCGAGCTGCGCGCCGACTCGCCCCGCGCCGCGCGCCCCTTCGCGGTGCTCGCCTCCTGCAAGGACGCCTACGACCTGGGCAGCTACCGACGTCTGCGCGACCTCGGCGTGACCCACCTCCAGACGATGCCCTGGGTCTTCTACGGCGGGCCGACCGACGACCTCGCCCAGCGCGTCGCCGGCATCCGCCGCTTCGGCGACGAGGTCATTGCGAAGCTCTAATCCCTCGAGTCAGTCGCGGGAGGCGTGCGCGGCGAGGACGTCGGCGACGGCGCAGGTGAGGCGCTGGGCCGTCGGGATGTGCAGGAACTCGTTCGGCCCGTGCGCGTTCGCGCCGCGGGCCCAGCACGCCCGTGATCAGGAACTGCGCCTCCGGGAAGCGCGCGCCGAGCATCGCCATGAAGGGGATCGTGCCGCCTTCGCCCATGAAGACCGCCTGGCTTCCCCGAATGAGTCTGCGACGCCTGGTCGAGGGCGCGCTCGAGCCAGGGCGCGAAGCGGCGGCGCGTTCCAGCCCTGGCGGGCTGCTCCGAGCCGCTGAAGCTGACGCGCGCGCCGTAGGGCGGGTCGGCTCGAGCGCGCGCTTCACGGCCGCCGCCGCCTTCCCGGCGTCGCAGGTCGGCGGCAGGCGGAGCGAGAGCTTGAGCGCGGTCACGGGCCGCAGCACGTTGCCCGCGTTGCCGAGCGCCGGCAGGCCGTCCATGCCCGTGATCTCGAGCGTCGGCCGCCAGGTGCGGCGAGCACGCGCTCGGCGTCGCCGTTCGTCATCGGGCTCGGCGCCCGGCACGAACGGGAAGCGCGATGCGACGCTGTCGCGCCGAGCACGGCCGCCGCCGCCTCGCGCCTGCGCGCGGCGATCGCCGGGAATCTCGCGTGGAGCTCCGGCAGCAGGATCTCGCCCGTGCGCTCGTCCTCGATGCGCGAGAGCAGCTGGCGCAGCGATCCGGAAGCTCGAGGGCACGATGCCGCTCGCGTCGCCCGAGTGGACGCCCTCGTCGAGGATCTCGACGCGCAGCTCGCCGGCCGCGATGCCGCGCAGCGAGGTCGTGCACCAGAGCCGCTCGTAGTCGCCGCAGCCCGAGTCGAGCGCGACCACGAGCGACGGCTTCCCGATGCGCGTCGCGCAGGTGCTCGACGTAGGCGGGGAGATCGGGGCTCCCGCTCTCTTCGCACGTCTCGATCAGGACCACGCAGCGCGCGTGCGGAGCGCCGGCGCGCGCGAGCGAGCTCGAGCGCCGTCGTCGCGGCGAAGGCCGCGTAGCCGTCGTCGGCGCCGCCGCGCCCGTAGAGGCGGTCGCCGCGCCGCACGGGCGTCCAGGGCCCGAGCCCCTCGCTCCAGCCCGTCATCTCGGGCTGCTTGTCGAGGTGCCCGTAGAGCAGCACGGTGTCGTCGCTCTTCGCGCCGGGAATCTCCATCCAGACGAGCGGCGTGCGCCCCGGCAGGCGCACGACCTCGAGCGCGAGCCCGGGGACGGGCTGCGCGCGGCACCAGTCCGCGATCAGCGCGACCGCGCGCTCGATGTGCCCGTGAGCCGCCCAGTCGGGATCGAAGGCGGGCGAGCATTGGGAATCTGGATGTAGCGCTCGAGCGCCGGGACGATCTCGGCCTCCCAGGTCTGCTGGGAGTGGGAAAGCGCAGCGCGGGCGTCGAGGCTCGGCATCGGCGCGGACGGTATCCAGCGCTTCGCGCGCGCGCCGGTAAGCTCGCCGCGTGCTCCGTCCTGCCCTGGCTGCCGCGCTCGCGCTCCTCGCCTCGCAGGGCGCGGTGGCCGGCGAGGTCGCGGACGCCTTCCGCGTGGAGGAGATCGCGCTCCCGGGCCGCGTGGTGGAGGCCTTCGCGGCATCGGACGGCGAAGGAAAGCGCTGGCTCGCAGCGCTCTCGGTCGAGGGGCTCCCGCCCGAGGAGCGCCGCTACGTCTCGCTCCTGCGCGGCGGCGCGCCGCCGGTGCAGACCGTCGCGCTCGCCCCCGAGACCGTCGCCGTAGATCTCGCCGAGCTCGGCGGCGCGCCCGGTCCCGAGCTCCTCCTCCTCGAGGCGGGGCGCCTGCGCATCCTCGCGGCGAGCGGCGTTCCCGTGCGTGAGATCGCGCTCGCGCCGCCGCTGCCCCTTCCGCCGCGCTCGCGCGAGCAGAGCCGCCTCGAGCTGGCGGGCGAGTGGAGCGGGCAGGGGCGGTTGGAGGCCCTCCTCCCGGACGTGTCCGGCTTCCGCCTGGTGCCCCTCGTCGGCCCGGGGCCCGCGCAAGCGCTCCGCCTCCCGATCCAGGCCTGGTACGGCGAGCCCCCGGGCGGGGCGCCGCTTCGCTTCGGGTTCTTTCGCGCCGGGCTCCTCTGGCCGCGCGTCTTCGCGCTGGACGAAGACGGCGACGGGCGCCGGGACCTCGTCGCGACCTCGCGCTACGTGCTCACGAGCTTTCGGGGCGGGCCGCCGGGGCTGCCGAGCGCGCCCAGCGCCGTCCGGCGCCTGCCGGCCTTCGCCTTCGACGACGAGCGCCGCCCGGACGCGAACGCGATCTTCTGCTCGCTCGGCGATCTCGACGGCGACGGCGACGCCGACCTGATCGTGCACAAGACCGTCGGCACGCTGCTCGGGAGCCGCGCCGAGACGCGCGTGGTCGCGAACGAGGGCGGCGGCGCCGACCCCCTGATGGCCCCGCGCGCGACGCTCGCCGTCGAGGGCGCGGTGGCGACCGCCGAGCTGCGCGACCTCGACGCCGACGGCCGCCCCGAGCTCGTGCAGACCCTGCTGCCCTTCGGCATCACCCAGCTGGTGCGCATCCTCGCCCGCAGCGAGGCGGAGCTCGAGCTGCGCGTGCTGCGCTTCGAGGGCGCGCGGGTCGGGACGCCGGTGCTCGCCTGGAGCGGCGAGCTGAGTCTGCCCTTCGACTTCAAGACCGGGCGCGTGACGGCGGTCTTGCCGACGACCGACGGCGATTTCAACGCAGACGGGCGTCGCGATCTCGCCTTCGGCGACGACGCGGGCGACGTGCGCCTCCAGCTCGGCGAGCCCGGGCCGCGCTTCGGCTCGGAGGTCGCCCGCGTCCCGATCGGCGCGAGTGGTGGCGCGCTCGCGACGGATCTCGACGGCGATCGCCTCGACGAGCTCGTGGTCTGGGATCCGCTCGATCGGAGCGGACGCCTCCACGTCGCCCGCAACCGCGGCCGCCTCCCGGGCGCGCCGCCGCGCCTCGAGCCGCGCTGACTACCAGGTCTCGCCGAAGGGACGGATCTCGACGTTGAACGTCCAGGCGGAGCGGTCCTGGTGGGCGACGTGTCAGATCTCGTCGGCGATCGCCGCGGGCTGGACGAAGAACGGATCTCCGGCCGGCCTTTGGAGCCGCGCGCGCGTCCACTCGAGATCGCTCACCGCGTCGATCACGACGTAGGCGACGTGCACGCCCTTCGGCCCGAGCTCGCGCGCCATCGCCTCGGCGAGGATGCGCTGCGCGGCCTTGGTCGACGCGAAGCCCGCGAACTTCGCCTTGCCGCGCAGCGCCGAGGTGTTCCCCGTGACGAGGATCGCGCCTGACGACGGGCGTCGTTGCAACGCCCCAACGGGGAGCCCCGCGAAGCGGCAGTGTTAGCGGCCTGGCGCCTGGCCGCGGGTGAGCAAGCGAATCGTCTCGGGCGATGCGCCTGGGCCGGGGACGGTGCGCAACTCACGGCGCGTGAGCAGAGCGCCCTTCGCGTCGGCGACGCGCAGCTTCGGGATGCGCCGGCCTGTCTTGCGGTCGCGCACGATAACGGGCTCGTTGCCGCGGCCGAAGACCCACTCGTCCGACCACTCGCGGAGCGCCGTCAGCACGGTCAGTAGCGCCTCGCCCTTCGCGGTCAGCCGATACTCGAAGCGCTCGCCGTCGCTGCCGACGTCGACGCGCTCGAAGATGCCGTGCTCAACGAGGTGCGCGAGCCGTGCGGAGAGGATGTTCTTCGCGATGCCGAGGCTGCGCTGGAAGTCTCCGAAGCGACGCGCGCCGAAGAAGGCGTCGCGCACGATCAGCAGGGTCCACCAATCGCCGAACGCCTCCAAGGCTTGAGCGATCCCGCAGTTCATCCGGTCGAAACGCTTGCGGCTCATCGTACGAAAAACCTAGCGATCGTTTGGTTGCATCGGGAGCCCGCGCCGCCGCGCGCCCGGGCTACCACGGCTCGGCGAAGGGCCGGACGACCACGTCGAACGCCCACGTCGAGCGGTCTTGGTGCGCAAGGCTGAACGCAACCTCGGCGATCGCGCTCGGCTTGGCGAAGAAGTCGTCGGGCTTGTCGGGGAGTCGCTCACGCGTCCACGGAACGTCGATCACCGCGTCAATCGCCAGATAGGCGACGTGGATGCCTCTCGGCCCGAGGGCGCGCGCCATCGACTCCGTGAGTACGCGCTGAGCCGCCTTCGTCGGCGCGAAGCCAGCGAAGGCCGCCTTGCCCCGATACGCGGAGGTGTTCCCCGTCACGAGGATCGTACCCTCCCCCGCGCCGATCATGGCAGGGGCAACGGCGCGGGCGAGGTACAAGAGAGCCATGACGTTGACTGCGAAATTGCTCTGGAGCACTGCGGGTTCGATTTGCTGGAAGTCGCCCCAGGCACCGCCCACGGCGTTGTGGACGAGGACGTTCACAGGACCGAGCTGGCGTGAGATGCGCGCGATCGTCTCGGCGACCTGCGCCTCGTCCGCGACGTCGCAGGGGAAAGCGTTCGCGCCCGGCACCTTCTCCGCGAGCTCCCGCAGGCGGCTCTCGGTCCGCGCGAGCATCGCGACTCGATAGCCGGCCGCCGCGAAGCGCCTCACCAGCGCGCTGCCGGTACCGGGACCGACCCCGGTGACGAGACAAACTCGATCGGACATGACGCCCTCCTTCAAGCAGGCTGCGCCGCGAGCGCCGCGGCGACGAACTCCAGCCGATCGTTACCGAAGAACAGCTCGCCGCCGACGAAGAAGCTCGGCGAGCCGAACACCCCGCGCTCGGCGGCCGCCGCAGTCTCACGATCGAGCCGCGTCCCGACCTCGTCTCTCGTGGCGCGCTCGATCAGCTTCTCGCCAGCGAGACCGGCCTGTTCCAACACGCGCACGAACTCCGCGTGCTCGCTGAGATCGCGCTCGCTGTTCCACATCGCACCGAACACCTCCGAGACGTAGGCCCCCGCGGCGCCGTCGTCGGCGGCGACCAAGGCGCCGCGCAATAGCAGCGCGCTGTCGAACTTGTTCTGGTGAGGGTTGCGGTGGAGAGAGACGCCGTACTTGGCGGCCCAGCGGCGGAGGTCAGCCCCGGCGTAGCGCAGCTTGTTCTTGGACTCGATTGTCGTCGGGCGGTTCCCCACGAGCTTCATCAGCTCGAGGATCCGGAACGGCTTGTAGACGATCTCGGCCCCGTGCTGGCGCGCCAGCGGCGGGAGCTGCGTGATCGCGAGGTAGGAGTAGGGGCTGACGAAGTCGAAATAGAACTCGATTGCACGGGGCATAGGCTGTCCTCTCCGGTGGGTTGTCGGACTCTACAATTGGCGGTTGCATTATGCAACCAGATCGTCTACAACGGTGCCAGACCCAGATTGGGAGAGAGACGATGTCCGAGTGGAAGTCCACCGCGTGCATCCTGTGCGAGTGCAACTGCGGCATCGAGGTGCAGCTCGGCGGCGCCGACGGGCGCCGCCTCGTGAAGGTGCGCGGAGACGACGCCCATCCGGCGTCGCGCGGCTACGCGTGCGAGAAGCCCTCGCGTCTCGACTACTACCAGAACGGCCCGCATCGCCTGACCAAGCCGCTGCGACGCCGCGCGGACGGCACGTTCGAAGAGATCGACTGGGATACGGCGATCCGCGAGGTGGCGGCGCGCTTCGCCGCAATCCGCGATGAGCACGGCGGCGAGTCGATCTTCTACTACGGAGGCGGCGGGCAGGGCAACCACCTACCCGCCCTGTACGGGCAGGTGACGCGCGCGCTGCTCGGATCGGTGCACAGCGCGAACGCGATCTCTCAGGAGAAGACCGGCGAGTTCTGGGTCGCGAAGAAGATGGTCGGCGGCTTCTCGCGCGGCAACTTCGAGCACTGCGAGGTGGGGCTGTTCCTGGGCAAGAATCCGTGGTTCTCGCACGGCATTCCCCACGCTCGTCTTACCCTGCGCGATATAGCGAACGACCCGAAGCGGTGCCTGATCGTGATCGACCCCCGGCGCACGGAGACCGCCGACATCGCCGATATCCACCTTCAGGTGAAGCCGGGCGGCGACGCGTTCCTGCTCGCGGCGATGATCGCCGTGATCGTGCAGGAGGGGCTCGTGAAGCGCGACTGGCTCGCGGAGCACGCCGACGGTCTCGAGCAGGTGCTCCCGCACTTCACGTCGCTCGACGTCGCAGCTCACGCGGCGAAGAGCGGCGTGCCCGAGGAGCAGGTGCGCGCGGCCGCTCGGCGCATCGCCGCGGCGGAGAGCGTGGCCACCTTCGAGGACCTCGGCGTCCAGATGAACCTGCACTCCACGCTGGTCTCCTACCTGCACAAGCTGCTCGTGCTTCTGACCGGAAACTTCGGCAAGAAGGGCGCAGAGTACCGGCCGACGACGCTCGTCCCGCAGGCCTTCAACGGCGAAGAGAACGGCAAGACGCCCGTGACAGGCGAGCGGATCATCGGTGGGCTCACACCCTGCAACGTCGTCCCCGACGAGATCCTCACCGACCACCCCAAGCGTTTCCGCGCGATGCTGGTCGAGAGCGGCAATCCCGCCCACTCCATCGCGGACGGAGTGCGCATGCGCGAGGCGCTGGCGGCGCTCGAGCTCGTGGTGGTGATCGACGTCGCCTTCACCGAGACGGCGCGCCTCGCGCACTACGTGCTGCCGGTCGCGAGCCAGTTCGAGAAGGCCGAAGCGGTCTTCTTCAACTTCGAGTTTCCCAAGAACTACTTCTTTCTGCGCAAGCCTCTCATGGAGCCGTTGGCGGGCCTGTTCTCCGAGGCCGAGCTGCACGCACGGCTCGCCGAGGCGCTCGGCAATGCTGCCGAAGGACGCCGTCGCAACGCTGCGCGAGGCCTGGCTCGAGAGTCGCGTCGCCTTCCGTTCGAAGTTCTTCGAGCTCTCGAGCGCAGACCGGCGGCTGTTCGCCATCGCACCGGTGTTGGCCTATCGGGCGATCGGCGATCTCTTGCCCGATGGCCTTGCGGAAGGCGCAGCCGTGTGGGTGATCTTCCAGGTCGCGGCGCCCAGGCTTTCTGCGTCGCTCGCGCGTGCGGGATTCACCGGCTCGCCGCCGGAGCAGGCGGATGCGCTCTTCGACGCGCTGCTCGCCAGCAAGAGCGCGATCACGTTCTCGGTCGACGACTGGGAGGAGAGCTTCGCTCGCGTGGCCACGCACAACGGCCGCATTCAGCTCGCGATCCCCGAGCTGTTCGACGAGCTCGACGGTCTCGCGGGCGAGCCGGAGCGAGTGAACGCGGACTTCCCGCTCGTCCTCTCCGCCGGCGAGCGCCGCTCGTTCACGGCGAACACGATCATCCGCAATCCGGAGTGGCGGAAGAAGGATCGAGGGGGCGCGTTGCGCATGCATCCCGACGACGCAAAGCGCGCGGGTGTTGCGGACGGCGGCCGCGTGCGGGTTCGACGCGGCGCGGCAGCGCGGAGGTCTCGGTCGAGATCTCGGACCGCATGCAGCCCGGGCACATCTCGCTGCCGAACGGGCTCGGCCTCGATTTCCCGAATGCGGGATGGCGGGCACGTAGCAGCGGGCGTCTCGCCGAACGAGCTGACGCGCAGCGAAGACCGCGATTGGGTCGCGGGTACGCCCTGGCACAAGCACACACCCGCGCGCGTGGAGGCGCTGTGACGGACCGGCCTGCGGAGCTGGCCGGCCTCGCACACGGACGCGCGCCGGCGTTGCGCGTCCTTTCGTACCTGCCGAACCCGCGGCTCGCCAAGGCGACGATCGCCGCGCGGCTGTGCGGGGTGTCCATCGAGGTGCGCGGCGCGCCGCCGCGCGAGCTCGGCGGCTGGCTGTGGGACTTCGACGCGCGCCCGCTGGAAGCGGAGGACACTTCCGTAGGCACGGTGCGCGAAGCGCGTGTCGGCTTCGCGGGCACGCTGCACAAGACGGACGCGTTCCTCTCCGCGCACCCGTTCGGCGCCGTCCCCGCCGCCTTCAGCCCGGATGGGAAGATCGGCATCTTCGAGTCGAACGCGATTGCGCGCGCGGTCGTGCGGCTCGCGCCCGAGCGTACGAGCTTGTACGGCGACGACCCCTACACGGCGTCGCGCATCGACGCGTTCCTCGATGCAAGCCTCGTGTTCGCGCGCGACGTGCAGGTGTATCTGCTGAAGCTCGCCGGCGGAACCGTGAAGCCGCCGACGCACGAACGCGCCCGCGCTGCGCGGGACGCTTACCTCGCCGGCATCGAGCAAGCGCTCGCGCCCGCGCGCGCGTTCCTGGTGGGCGACGCGCTGACGCTCGCCGACATCGTGTTCGCCGCCGAGCTCGCGCTCTTCTCGGCCGAGCGCGCTTCGCGGCGCGTGCTCTCGGGAGCGGCGCTGACGCCGCTCTTCGGCGAGGAGCTTCGCGAGACGTACCCGCGCGCGCTCGCCCACTTCGCGCGCTTGTGCGCGCACGAGGCCTTCGCCCCGGACCTCGGGCCGTACCTGGAGAAACTCGATGCGCGAAAGGAGTCCATCATGAGCGAGAAGCAAGAGTTCGAGATGCCCTCGGCGGGAATGCCGAAGTGGATCAAGGATCACGTGGAGCTGTACCTCTCCGATCCCGAGCGAGCTCGGTTGTGGGATTCGACCATTGGCGGCGGCCCCGGCCCGCTGCCGACCCTGCTGCTCATCGCGCGCGGAGCGAAGAGCGGGAAGCTCCGGCCGTTGCCGCTCCTCTACCAGGAAGTGGAAGGGAAGTACGTGGTCATCGGCTCGAAGGGCGGGGCGCCGACCCATCCTGCCTGGTACGTGAATCTGAAGGGGAATCCGGAGTGCGAGATCCGGGTCGGCGCGAAGCGAATGCGCGCCCGCGCACGGACGGCGAGCGGCGACGAGCGAACGCGCGGCTGGAAAAAGATGGCGGAGATGTATCCGCCGTACGAGGACTACCAGAAGCAAGCGGGTGCGCGGCAGATCCCTGTGGTGGTTCTCGATCCGATCGCGCCCGGCATGAGCGCGAGGTGAGGCCGTGGACATGAGCGTCGAGTTCCACTTCGACTTCGGCTCGCCCAACGCCTACCTCGCGCACCTGGTGATCCCGGCGATCGAGAAGCGCAGCGGTGTGCGCTTCGCCTACGTGCCCGTGCTGCTCGGGGGTGTGTTCAAAGCCACCGGCAACGTCTCGCCCGCGGTCTCGCTGCGCGGGATCAAGAACAAGCCGGAGTACGAGGCTCTCGAGATGCGCCGCTTCCTGACGAGGCACGGCATCACGCGCTTTGCGCAGAACCCGCACTTCCCGGTGAACACGCTCCAGATCATGCGCGGTGCGGTCGCAGCGCGTCGGCTCGGATGCTTCGAGCGCTACGTCGACGAGGTCTACCGGCACATGTGGGCGGACCCGAAGAAGATGGACGAGCCTGCGGTGATTCGCGCAGCGCTGCTCGAATCCGCGCTGCCGGCCGACGAACTGCTCGCGCTCGCCGCCGATCCCGACGTGAAGCAGGAGCTGATCGCGAACACCGACGGCTCCGTCGCGCGCGGCGTGTTCGGCTCGCCGAGCTTTTTCGTCGGTGGCGAGCTGTTCTTCGGGAAGGACCGCCTGCGCGAGGTCGAGGAAGAGATCGAGGCGCAGAAGCGGCGATGAAGCTCGGCACCTCACTTCGCTTCCTGTACCCGACCGGCGCGCACACCCACGTGCTGTTCAAGCAGATGCTCGCGACGATGCCGCCGGGGAGCTTCATCGAGCGGCCGCTCGGCGCGACCGACACCGGTGAGCAGGCGCGCAACGTGCTCGAGATCGCGGCGGCGGCTCGCGGGGCCGGCCTCGACGGCCTGCTCTACGGCGACAACCACGCGGTGCCGGCGGCCTTCGCGAACTCGTTCGCGCCGATCCCGACACTCGCGCGGCTGATGGCGGTGACCGGCGAGATGCCGCTCGGGGTAGTCTTGCTCGCACCCTTCTATCACCCGATCGTGCTCGCCGAGCAGATCGGGACGATCGCCGCGTTCGCGACGGCCCCACTGATCGTGACGCTCGCGAACGGTGGCCGAGCGCAGGCATTCGAGGCGTTCGGGATCCCGATGGCGAGCCGCGCGGCCCGGCTCGAGGAGCTGGTAGCGATCGTGCGCGCGCTGCTCGCCGGAGAGCGTGTCACGTTCCACGGCAAGCACTTCCACCTCGACGGGGTGAGCGTGAGCCCGCTTCCACGCGTGCCCGTCTCGATCTGGATCGCGGGAACCGTGCCGGCCGCTGCGGAGCGAGCGGGCCGCATCGGCGACGGGTGGCTGACCGGCCAGAACGCGACGAGGGAAGAGCTCGCGGAGCAACTCGAGGTTTACCGCGAGGCGGCCGCGCGCGCGGGCCGTCCGATGCTGCCGGTGCTGCGGCGCGACATCTACGTCGGGGAGAGCGACGCCGAGGCCGAGGCGACCGTGGGCCGCGTGCTCGCTGAGGGCTACCGCGGCACCGGCATGGAGCAGCTGCTGGTGGGCGGGGCGAAGAGCGTCGCCGAGCAGCTGTGCAGCTACCGCGCGCTTGGATTCGAGTTCGTGATGGTGCGCCACATCATCGGCGAGCACGACGCGATACTGCGCTCGTTCGAGCGCATAGGACAGTCCCTGATGCCTGCGATCCGCAGCCTATAGACGGCGCCGCGAAGGAGAAGGACGATGACCGAGTCACCGCAGATCCGAACCGAGCTCGACGGCCGCGTGTTGAAGATCGTCGTCGACAATGTTCGCAAGAAAAATGCGTTCGTGCCCGAGATGATGGTCGCGCTCAGCAACGCGCTGACCGCGTTTGATCGCAACGACGAGCAGTGGGTGGCGGTGCTGTGCGCCGCGGGCGAACACACCACCGCGGGTCTCGACATGCCGAAGTTCTTCGGGCCGACCGCGACTCGCGTCGAGCCTTCGGCCGATGCGATCGACCCGTTCGCGCTGAAGCGGCGCACGCTGAAGCCCGTCGTCGCCGTCGTTCAGGGCATCACCTACACGATCGGCATCGAGATGATGCTCGCCGCCGACATCGTGATCGCGGCGGACACCGCGCGCTTCTGTCAGATGGAGTCGAAGAGGGGGATCGCGCCGCTCGGAGGCGCGCACTTCCGGTTTCTCACCCGCACCGGCTGGGGCAACGCGATGTACCACCTGATGCTGTGCGACGAGTTCGACGCGCTGCGAGCGCTGCAGATTGGGCTCGTGCAAGAAGTCGTGCCTTACGGCAAGCACATCGACCGCGCCATGGAGATCGCGCAAGCGATCACGAAGAACGCGCCGCTCGGCTTGCGCGCGATGAAGGAGGCGGCGCTGCGCTACATCGCCGCCGACGAAGCGGCCGCCATCGCGGCAATCCCCGCGATCAGCGCGCAGGTCATGGGTACAGAAGACGCGAAGGAGGGCATCCGCTCTTTCGTCGAGCGCCGCGAGGCGCGCTTCACGGGCCGCTGACGGGTAGGCCTCCAGTGAACATCGAAAGCAATCCGGCGGGCGATGCCCACATACCTGAGGGATTCGAGCGCCACACCCGGCGCAGTGGCCTCACGGATCCGTGGGAGCCCATCCGCCCCGAGGTGATCAAGACCGCGCTGGCGCCGAAGGTGTGGCGGCGGCGTCTCGTATCGCTGCGGCGAGGCCTCCTGACCAGGCGCTGCGGGAGCTCGCGCGGGCCTAATCTCTCCAAGGAGCACGTCGGCGTCGTAGAGACCGGCCGCGCAGTTGCCGCGCTGGGTTCGCAAGTGCCACGCCAGGCACCCGAAGTGCGGCGAGCCGCGACCCGTCGCATCAAGGAGATGATCGACCTCGTCGCCCGCCAGTCGCCCGATTGGGGGCAGCGGGGCGCGCATGAGCGCGCGCTCGCGGCCGTGGCCACGCTGGTCGGCGCACTCCAGCTGGCTCGCGCCGTCGAGGATCCGCGCCTCTGCGTGCGGCGGCGCTGAAACACATCGCCCCCAGCGGCCGGTCACACCTCGGCGCTTTCAGTGGCGTCCCAGGCTCGAGATCGTATATGATGATGATCATATGCACGTGAGGGAGCCACCTGGCAAGAAGCCTATGGGAAGGGCGACGAGCCGGGCGCCGTGGCGGATGTCGTGCTGAGGGCGGCGACCGCCGGTCGACCGAAACTGCAGCTGTAGTGGAGTCCACCATTCGCGAAAGAACCCGCGATTGGATGCGTGGCCCCTTTCGCTGGTCCCCAATCCGGCCAAGTAAGCACGAAGGAGACGCCGATGGCCAAGCTTGCGATCGTCGCGACGATCAAGATCGCGCCGGGTAGGCGCGACGAGTACCTGAAGCACCTGCGGGCACATGCCGAGCGCAGCCGGCTCAACGAGCCGGGCACACTGCAGTTCGACATCGTCACGCCCCACGACGATGCCAACGTCGCGATGCTCTACGAGGTGTACACGAGCTCAGAGGCGCTTCAGGACCACCTGCGCGGCGAGTCCATGAAGCAATTGCGCCGCGACTCCGAGGGAATCGAAGTCAGTCTGTCTGGCGTGCGCGGTGACCTAGTCGAGTGAGATCGGACGTGAAACCCGTGTGCTTGGTGATGGGTGCAGGTGCGGCCACCGTTGGAACTGTAGCGCGTCGCGTCGCCCTAGAGGGTTATCACGCCTGTCTTTGTCGACGCAGCGACTCGGCAGGACTCGAAGAATTGGTGGACGCGATCACGAGAGACGGAGGCTGGGCCACCGGCGTTCCGCTCAATCGCGGAAGGGTCGATCGAGGATCGGTCAATGGGTCGAGATCGAGCCCGAGGTCATCCGAGCTGGCAAATCGCTCCGCTTCGCTTCCGCGCTGGTCCTAGCGGACGACAGGTCTGCGCGCGGGCGAGCGGGGTCGTCAAGTTGGTCTCCGACTAGGGACCGGCCAGCGTTCGCGTTCTGCTGGCGCGCGCAGGCTGGTCACATGATACTCCTCATGCATGAAGCGAAGTGCTCCTACCCGCAAGGAAGCCAGCCATGAACGCATCGTCGAGGCCGCCGCGCGCGCCATCCGGCGCAGCGGCTACGGTGGTACCAGTGTCGCCGACATCATGAAGGAGGCGGGCCTGACGCACGGCGGCTTCTACGCGCACTTCAACTCGCGGGAGGCGATGCTCGCCGAAGCGGCCGACCGGGCTGGGGCCGAAGGCATGGCGGCTGCGGCCCGCATCGCCGCCACAGCGCCGCCGGAGCGCGCGCTTCTGGAGTTGGCCCGGGAATACCTCTCCAACGCGCACGTCGACGCTGTCGAGACCGGCTGCGCCGTGGCGGCCCTCTGTTCGGAAACGCCCCGCCAGGCACCCGTCGTGCGACGGGCCGCGACGCGCCGCATCAAGGAGATGATCGACCTCGTCGCCCGCCACCTGCCCAATTGGGGAAAGCCGGGCGCGCATGAGCGTGCGCTCGTGACCGTGGCCATGCTGGTAGGCGCGCTGCAGCTCGCTCGCGCGGTCGACGACCCGCGTCTCTCCGCTGCACTGCGCCGGGCCGCGCTGGAGGAGATCGCCCGCCGCGGAAGCTGAAACAGCAGGCGCCCGAGCTGGCTCCTACCTGCCAGCGGTAATATGATACACATCATATCCAATTCCGTTCGTGTACAGCGACATGTCGACCACCACGCACGAAAGGCACTCCGATGAAGCTCACGCAATCCGTCGCGCTCGTTACGGGTGCCTCTTCGGGTATCGGTGCAGCAACCGCGGAGCGTCTCGCGTCGGCCGGCTACAGGGTCTACGGCACTAGCAGGCGGGGGGCGCAGAACGGCTCGCGATCGTTCGAGATGCTGGCCCTCGATGTCACCAGCAATGAATCCGTCAGGGCTGTGATCGATCAAGTGCTTCGCGTCGAGGGCCGCATCGACGTGCTGGTGAACAACGCCGGCTTCGGCGTCGCTCCTGCGGGAGCGGAAGAGAGCTCGATCGAACAGGCCCGCGCGATCTTCGACACGAACTTCCTCGGGATCGTCCGGATGACGAACGCCGTCGTGCCTCACATGCGCCGCCAGAGAAGCGGTCGCATCCTCAACATCGGCTCTGCCCTGGGCTTCTTGCCCGCGCCCTACATGGCGCTGTACTCCGCGACCAAGCACGCGATCGAGGGGTATTCGGAGTCGCTCGACCACGAGCTCCGCACGCGCGGGATCCGCGTGATCGTGGTGGAGCCGGCGTACACGCGGACGAGCTTCGACGCGAACCTGCTGGAGCCCGACGCGAAGCTCGACGAGTCCCAGGAGGTTCGCGCCGCCGTGACGAAGAGGCTGATCGCCCTTTTGGCGACCGCCGACGACCCGGGAGTTGTAGCTGAGGTTGTGAGGCGGGCCGCCGGCGTCGCTCGCCCGAAGCTCCGATATACCGCCGGCAGGGTTGCGGGTCGCGTCCGCTTGCTTCGCAGATTTGCACCGGCACGCCTCGTGGACGCGGGGATTCGAAAGGACCTGCAGCTCGACGCGCTGGCGGCGTCGCCCACACGCACTCCCACGTTAGTCGCGAAGCGAGATAGCACGTGAAGCCCGTCTGCTTCGTGTTGGGCGCTGGCGCGGGAATCGGCGGTACGGTCGCGCGCCGCTTCGCCCAGGAAGGCTATCACGCGTATCTGTGTCGCCGCAGCGACTCCGCGGGGCTGGACAAGCTGGTCGACGCGATCAAGAGCGACGGTGGTTCAGCAACCGGCTTCATCCTCAACGCGCTCGAGGCTGGCACCATCGAAGAGCGGGTCGCCGCCATCGAGGCCGAGATCGGCCCGATCGAGGTCGTCGTCTACAACCTGGGCGCCCAGATCGGCGATAGAGCGTTGAAGGACACTTCGGCCAAGGCCTTCGAGACGGGCTGGCGTATGGGCACGTTCGGCCTCTTTCGCCTCGCGTCGGCCGTGTGTCCGCTCATGGAAGCGCGAGGAAAGGGAACGATCCTCGTGACCTCGTCGACCGCGGCGATGCGCGGGAATGGGGGTCAACACTCGCACGCGGCTGCCATGGGAGGACGGCGCATGCTCTGCCAGAGCCTCAACGCGGAGTTTGCGTCGAAGGGAATCCACGTCGTGCACATCGTGATCGACGGCGCCGTCGATGCGCCCGACACGCTGGGAAAGATGCTCGGACCGGAGAAGTTCGAACAGCTCAGGGAAGCTCGAGGCAAAGAACACGACGGGCTCATGCTCCCCGCCGCAGATCGCGGAGACCTACGTCCACCTCGCGAAACAACACCGATCCACGTGGACGCACGAGCTCGATCTGAGAGCGTTCTCGGATCGTCCGTGGTGGAATCACTGAAGGGGCGCGGACACATGACCAAAGACGTTGCACTCATCGTCGGAGGGGGCCCCGGCATCAGCGCGAGCTGCGCCCGGCTATTCGCCAAGAGCGGCATGCAGGTCGGCGTCGCAGCCAGGACCCCCGACAAACCGGTTTTGCAGAACCTGGAGAAGACGCACGGCGTGCGCCGATACGCGTGCGATGCCAGCGAGCCCGCGGCGGTCGAGCTGCTGTTCCAGAACGTCGTGCGAGACCTCGGGACTCCGAGGCTCGTCGTGCACAACATCGACGGTCGGGTGGCCGGCATCTTTCGCAAGGGGATCACCGAAGCCGACCCGAGCATGGCGCTCGAGACACTTCGCAACTCGGCATTCAGCGCATTCCTGGTAGGCCAGCAGGCCGCTCGGCTCATGCGCGAGAACGAGCCGAGCGCCAACGGCGCGAAGGGAACGATCATCTTCACGAACGCAAGCGCTGCGCTGAAGGGCTTTCCGACGAGCGGTGCGTTCGCGATGGCGTGTCAGGCCAAGTCGGGACTCGCACAGAGCATGGCGAGAGAGCTGATGCCGCAGGGTATCCACATCGCCAACGTGCCGATCGACGCCGCGATCGGCTGGACGCAGGAGGACGGTACCCGCGCGCACCGACTCGCAGGAACGGCTGTCGACGACAACATGGCCGACCCGGACCACATCGCAGAAGTCTATCTGCAGCTGCATCGCCAGCATCGCTCGACCTGGGCCTTCGAAGTCGTGCTCCGGCCGTGGGTCGAGAAGTGGTGACGTACGCCGGCGGCGGACTACACCAAGCCGCCTAACTTGACTCGACGGGTCGCGCGGGCCACCGGCGGCCGGGCCTCTGCCGCTTGGAAGGAGAAGATTCTCATGAACCAGGCCACGAAGGATCCCTACTCCGTTCCCCTCGACAAGATCGATGTTTCGGACCCCGAGCTCTTCGAGACGGACACGCTCTGGGGATACTTCGATCGCCTACGCGCGGAGGATCCCGTGCACTACTGCGCACAGAGCGAGTGGGGGCCGTATTGGTCGGTCACCAGGCACGCAGACATCGTCTCGGTCGAGAAGGACCCCGACGTCTTCTCGTCGGCGCGCAGCATCGTGCTCGGGGATCCCGAGCCCGACTTCCCGGTCGAGGCGGGCTTCATCACGATGGACGGAGCGAGGCACGACGCCCATCGCAAGGTGGTTCAACCCGTCGCCGCACCGCGCAACCTCGCCCAGCTCGAGCCGCTGATCCGAGAGCGAGCGGTCGAGATCCTGGAAGGGCTTCCCGTCGGCGAGACCTTCAACTGGGTCGACCGCGTCTCGATCGAGCTCACGACCGGCATGCTGGCGACGCTGTTCGACTTCCCCTGGGAGGAGCGCCGAAAGCTGACGCGCTGGTCCGACATCGCCACCGCCGATCCGGACATCGACCCCTCCATCGTCGCTAGCGAGGAGGAGCGCCGCGCCGGGCTGCTCGAGTGTCTCGACACGTTCACCACGCTCTGGAAGCAGCGCGAGGGTAAGGTCGGAGACCGTCTCGACTTCGTCACCGCGCTCGCGAACTCGGAGGAGACCCGCGCGCTCGACGCCGCTCGAGTATCTCGGGACGCTGATCCTCCTGATCGTCGGCGGCAACGACACCACGCGCAACTCGATCTCGGGCGGTGTTGTCGCGTTGAACCAGTACCCGGATCAGTACCAGAAGCTGCGCGACGACCGCAGCCTGATTCCGAACATGGTGAGCGAGATCATCCGCTGGCAGACGCCGCTAGCGTACATGCGGCGGACGGCGACGCGCGACACGGAGCTCGTAGGCAAGAAGATCAGCAAGGGCGACAAGGTGGCCATGTGGTACGTGTCCGCGAATCGCGACGAGGCCGTGTTCGAGGCGCCGAACGAGCTCCGCATCGATCGCAAGAACGCGCGGCAGC
Source organism: uncultured delta proteobacterium (assembly GCA_963716275.1). Classification (GTDB taxonomy): domain Bacteria; phylum Myxococcota_A; class UBA9160; order UBA9160; family UBA6930; genus VGRF01. Next base: position 190,313 of record CAVQTC010000003.1, read on the forward strand.
ACTTGTCGTTCGGGCTCGGCGTCCACTTCTGCATGGGCAGCCGCCTGGCCGAGATGCAGCTGCGCGTCCTGTGGGAAGAGAGCCTGAAGCGCTTCCGGACCGTGGAGTTGGTCGGAGAGCCGGTACGGGTGCGCTCCAGCTTCGTGAAGGGCTACAGCCACCTGCCCGTACGCGTTCACCCGTGGTCCTGATCAGTGCGCAGCCGTCTCGACACTCTGCAAGGGGGGAGGGGGTGAGGCCTCGCTGCTCCACGGTCTTGCCCGGCCGCCCCGACGAGATGCGATGACTTCGTACACGTCGATCTCGTTCGAGGTTCGCGACGGCGTCGGCCACATCGTGCTGAATCGTCCCGAGTCCGCGAACACGCTCAACGCGACGGTCTCGAGCGAGCTGATGGACGCCGTCGTCCGGTGCGAGGATGACGAGGCCGTCCGCGCGATCGTGGTCACCGGCGCGGGCCGGCGGTTCTTCTGCGCCGGCGCCGACCTCAAGGGGTTCTACTCTCCCGCCGGTGAGCTGAAGAGCCGCGTATCAGTCTTCCATGCGGTGCTGTCGCGCCTCGCGCGTGCCGACTTCCCGGTCATCGCAGCGGTCAACGGAGCGGCCGCCGGAGCCGGCATGGGCCTCGCGTGCGCATGCGATCTCGTCATCGCAGCCGAGTCCGCGCGATTCACGATGTCGTACACCAAGGTGGGTCTGAGCCCGGATGGGTCGACGACGTACTTTGTCCCGCGCCGGATCGGGCTCGGTCGCGCGCTCGAGCTCAGCCTCCTCAACCGCGCGTTGAGTGCGCAGGAGGCGCTGCAGTGGGGGATCGCGAACCGCGTCGTGGCGGACGATCAGCTTGCGAGCGAGTCCCACGCCGTGGCGGCGGAGCTCGCCGCCGGTCCGACGCGCGCCTTCGGTGCCGCGAAGCGGCTGATGCATGCCGGATGGAACGCAACTCTCGAGTCGCAGATCGAGTCCGAGCTCCGCGCGATCGCCGCGATGGCTCGTAGCGACGACGCGCGTGAGGCCATCGGAGCATTCAAGGACAAGCGAACCCCGGTCTTCCGCGGCCGCTGAAGCCCCGACGTCGAAGGAGAAGCCATGTCAGATGAAGCCGGCCTGCAGCTGCGGTCAATGGTGAAGAAGGAAGGCATCCTTGAGCTATCGCTCGTTCGCGTTCCGACACCGGAACCGAAGGCAGACGAGGTCGTGGTCCGGGTCGAAGCCACTCCCGTGAATCCGTCTGATCTCGGCCTGCTGTTCGGCGGCGCCGACATGTCGACAGCGACGTTGTCGGGCAGTCCGCAGGAGCCGCTCGTCACTGCGACCATCCCGCCCGCAGCGCTCCGGAGCGTCGCGGGGCGAATCGAACAATCGTTGCCGGTCGGCAACGAGGGCGCCGGCGTCGTCGTACGTGCCGGTTCCTCCGCCGAGGCCCGCGCCCTTGTGGGAAAGACCGTGGCGATCCTCGGCGGGGCGATGTATGCGCAGTTTCGCACCCTCAAGGCCAGCCAGTGCCTCGTACTGCCTCTCGGCACCACGCCAGCAGAGGGCGCTTCGTGCTTCGTGAATCCGCTGACCGCCCTCGGCATGGTCGAGACCATGCGCGCGGAGGGCCACTCGGCGCTGGTCCACACCGCCGCTGCTTCGAATCTCGGTCAGATGCTGGTCAAGGTCTGCATCAGGGACGGGATACCCCTCGTCAACGTCGTGCGTCGACCGGACCAAGCGGAGCTCCTGAAGGCACTCGGCGCCAAGCACGTGGCGACGTCGGGCACGCCGACGTTCATGGACGAGCTCACCGAGGCTCTCGTCGCCACGGGCGCCACACTGGCGTTCGATGCGATCGGCGGCGGGAAGCTCGCGAGCCAGATCCTCGCCTGCATGGAAGTGGCCGCGAGCCGCGGGGCGACGGGCTACAGCGGCTACGGCTCCACGAGGCACAAGCAGCTGTACGTCTACGGGGGGTTGGACCGCGGCCCGACGGAGCTCACCCGCAGCTTCGGCATGGCATGGGGTATCGGCGGCTGGCTGCTCACGGCCTTTCTGCAGAAGATCGGTCCGGGGGCCGCGCAGAAGCTCCGAGAGCGTGTCGCAGCGGAGATCAAGACCACTTTTGCGAGTCACTACGACAAGGAGATCTCGCTCGCCGAGGCGCTGCGGGTGGAGGAGATGGCCGTGTACGGCAAACAGGCGACGGGGAAGAAGTACCTGATCAATCCGAACAAGCGACTCGAACGCTGACTGACTGGCGGCGTGAGAGCGCGTCCTCGAGCTGGCCGAGCGCGCGCTCGAAGTGCCGGAGAACGGTCTCCCAATTGGGCGCGCGCTGGCTCTTGTCGCTTTCGATGAAGAGCGCCCCCAGGCGGTTCTGAATCTCGGCGGGTGGGAGGTACGTGACGGTGAGCGCGTAGAGGGCTCTCGAAGGTGGCCTCGCCGCCCTCGTACACGCGGCGCCTTTCGTCGTCGATCAGCCTCGCCTCGGGGAACGCGCCGGCGGCGGGGTCTTCGGGCGCGGGAACGAGCCGCTCGTCGTCCGTGATTGGCGCACGGGCCGGCGCGTGCCAAAGCTGCGCGTGACCAGCGACGAGGGCGCTCCGCTCGCGCGCCGCGATCTCCGCAAGGAGCCCGGCCCGGGAGCCTCGCCCGAGACGCTCGAGCTCTTCGCCCGGCGACGCTGGGAGCGCAACCGGCGCGCTAGCCGCGCGCCGGGTCGCGCAGGCGCTCGAGGGCGTTGTCGAGGTTGCCGAGCCCGGTCGCGACGTCGCCAGGGCGCAGCACCTCGAGCGGGTCGCGCAGGTCGCCCACGTAGCCGAGCGCGTAGGCCGCGCGCGAGTAGCCCATCAGCTTGAGCAGCGGCGTCGGGAGCGTGCGCGCGATCTCGAGCGGGCAGGCGAGGTACTGGTTCTCCTCCTGCCGCAGCCACGCGAGGTTGTACGTGATGTTGACGCCGGTCCGCGCCGCACCCGAGCGATTCGCGCCGCCGCCGTGGTAGAGCGCGCCCGTGTAGAAGAGCACCGACCCGGCCGCCATCTCGGCGGGCTCCGTCTGCGACTCCTCGAACTGGAGGCGGTCGGCGTAGTGGTTGCTGCCCGGGATCACGCGCGTCGCGCCGTTCTCGGCGGTGAAGTCGGTGAGCGCCCAGATCGTGTTGCACTGCACCTCGTAGCCGCTCGGGAACGGAAAGAAGTCGAAGGCCCACTGGTCGCGGTGGATGGTCTGCATCGGCTCGCCGGGGCCGATCGTGATCACCTGCGTCAGATGGAGCTGAAAGCTCGTCGCGTGCTCGAGGACCTTGCCGACGGTGGCGAGCACGAGCGGGTTCGTCACGAGATCGCGCGCGGTGGCCGAGCGCGCGACCAGCGCGCCCGTCCGCTTCGTGCGGCGCCCCGCGAAGTCGTCGGGGCCCGTGCGGTTGGCCTCCTCGAAGGGCGCGATCTCCGCGCGGAACTTGTCGAGCACGTCCGCCGAGACGAGCCGGTCCACGACCGCGCAGCCATCGCGCGCGATCACCGCTGCGATCTCGTCGACCTTGGCGTCGCGAGAGAGGTGTTCGACGGGCATGCATGCCTCCCGCGAGTAGAGTACCGCGCTGGGCTCCATTCGGTTGTGATCACCCGCTTGACGTGTCGCCACAGATTGACATTGGCTTCAGGCTGCTCTTCAGTGCCACAACTGGACCGCTCGAGGGCGTGGAAGGTTCGCCGTGTCCATTCCTGATCCGCACTACGAGACCGGATACCACGCTGAGCGTCACGCTGACTTGATCGAGAACGACGAGTACTTCTGGGCCCGCGCCGATGTCCAGGCCCGCACCTATTTCTCGGCAGAGGAGCGCAGGCGCAGAATCTTCGAGTACGGCTGCGGCGTCGGCCAGGGCATGGCGGGCCTCCCCAATGCGCAGGGCTGGGATGTGAGCGGTGAAGCCCGCTCCGCGTGTCGGGCCCGTGGGCTCAAGGTTCACGACGACCTCGCGACCGTGCCTCACGCGGCCTGGGACATCGTGTTCTGTCGCCATGCCCTCGAGCACATCGAGGCGCCGTTGGCCGCGCTTCAAGCCATGCGCGATCTCGTGGCGCCGGAGGGCGAGTTGTACCTGGTACTCCCAAGGGAGAGGCACGCGAGGGCATCCCTTGAGCCAGACCTCAACCAGCATCTGTACTGCTGGAACTTCCGTACGATCAACAATCTCGTCGCGCGAGCGGGTATGAGGTCGTACGTAAACCAGTACCAGTGCATGCTCGGCTGGCATGCGCTCTTGCCGATACGCCGCCTGTTCGGCGCGGAGGTCTACTATCGAGCGACCCGGCTGGGTGTCGTTCTACGCAGCAACGCCGAACTCATCGTTCGAGCAAGGCTGGTGCCCGAAGCGCACGGCGCGTGATGTGCCTCGCCCTGCAGGGCGTGCATGCCTGCGAAGGCTCTCGGCGTCGTGGATCGCTAGGGTGGCAGGCTCGAGCCCACCCCGGTCGAATGGCCGCTCGCGGCGTGGCCTTAGGCAAGAACACGCGGCGCGGGCTCCGCGCGCAGGCCGAGCGCGGCTTCTGCGCCTACCGGCTGGAGGCGGACGCCAAGGCGGAAACCGCTGATTTGTTCAACGTCAGCGAGCGCTCGGTCCGGAGCGCCCGCGAGGTGCTCGAGCACGGCGCGCCGGAGCTCGTCCTAGGGACGGACGGCGAAGTCGACGTCCGCCTTCAAGTCGTCTGCGGCGACTCCCAACACAGTGAAGTGCACGCGAATCGTCCCGTACCTCTTCGCCTTCGGGCCGGCCGACCAGCTCGGACTCGCACTCACCTCCAGGAGTGCACGCTTGCCGGAGCCGAGCAGGAAGGGCACGGCGAGGGGAGTCGAGTGACCCCCACCGAAGGACATCGAGGGGGAGAGGATCGTGTCGGGGCTTTCGATCACGGTCGCCGCGGCGCTCCTTCCCTTGGGGTCGGTGATCTCCAGGCGATCCACATAGACGCCGTGCGCCCCGAGGTTGGAGACCAGCATGCGGAGCGTGTGTACCGTGCCGGCGGTCGCGCTCTCCATGACGGCGAAGCGGAGCGGATCGTCGGGCTTCACCGCAGGGCGCCCAGTCGCGAGGGCGTCGTAGATCGCTTTGCCCAGGGTGACACCCGGTCCGATCAGGATCTCAGCGCCGAAGTCCTTCGGAGGACCGCGGGAGCCTTTGGCCATCGTTCACCTCGTCGCTGCGAGGGTAGTGCTCCGAGGGAACTGCGGTGAGCGGCGACGCTTTCCGCGTGACCGTGGACGTCCGCGCGGCGCGACAGCTCAAGACGGGGTGACCTATGACGTTGACGTATCGAGTGGGTGGTTTCTCGCGGCCTTGCTGCTAGCCGCGGTCGCGAGCGCCGACCAGCACGTTCCGCGCTCGCTCACTCGGCTAGCCTGCCCGGATGTCGCCCGAGAGAGCGCGCGCCTCCGTCGCGAAGACCGCGCTCGGCTACGCTGCGATGATCGCCGGCACGATCCTCGCCTTCCTGTGGATCCGCCGAGTCGGCGCCGGCGCCGTGGCTCCGGAACCGGTCCTGGAGCGCGCTGCGGGCGGCTTCTCAGGCGAGCGCATCGACAGCTTGCTGCATGTGCTGCTCGCGTTGCTCGTGATCCTCGTCGCCGCGCGCGCCCTCGGTTTCGTGTTCCGGCGCCTTCGGCAGCCTCCCGTGATCGGCGAAGTGATCGGCATCCTGCTCGGCCCATCGCTGCTCGGCCGGGTCGCGCCCGAGGCCTACGCGTTCCTGCTGCCCCCCTCAGCCGGCTTGGCGGCGGCCTGGGTCTTGAGTCTGAGCACCGCCGCCGTCGCGTTTCTGATCGCCGAGCGCTGGTCCGCCACCGCGCTCGCGGCCGCCAGCCTGGGGCTGCCCTACGCGCTGCTCTGGCTGGTGCGCGGCATCGGCCGCCGCTGGCGTCGCGGTCGTCGTCCGCGGTTGTCCGGCTCATCCTTCTGCACGACGAGCCGCTCGTCGCCGAGGAAGGTCGCCAGCGCCGCGTGCGTCTCCGCCGACTGGCCGAATTCAAGATCGCGGCTTCCGAATCGAGGGCGCCTTGCACGTGCCGCTGAGCGGCGCCCACAACGAATGAGACGCCCGGAAACACGAGTGCTCCCGGGCGTCTCTACTGCAGTAGCGGGGGCAGGCTCACCACAGATAGAGACGTGGAAAACCGGGCACTTGCAGGTAACCGTCTCGTGGTGAGCAACGCGGCGGCCCGCAGCGCGAGATAAGCGCGCCGCGCGCCTGAGCCGAGCGCCACTACAAATCAGTCACTGGTCGGTCTTCGAGTCCGGCGGGCACTTCGCGGCGATGGAGAAGCCCGTGGAGCTACCCGCCGATTTGCAGACTTCTCTCCCTTCCAGGCACCCCCGGGCAAAGCCGGGCCGAGAATGCGAGCCCCGCCGCCTGATTTTCCGTGCCACAACACCCGCCCAAGCGTCACATCCATTCACCCGAAGTGTTCCCTGAGCTGGCGACCATGCGGCAATCGATTCACGGCGCGATGTTGGCGCTCATCGTCGTCGTCGGCCCCCCCGCCGACGCGGCCTCCCTGATCGTCAATGGCAGCTTCGAAACTGCATCTTCGGATCCGGGGCCCAATTGCGTCGAACTCTTCGCCGGCGACACCAGCATCACTGGCTGGGAGGTCACCGGCGAAGCGATCCACTACTGCAGCCCGGCCTACTGGCCGGCCTCGGACGGTGTGCGCTCGATCGACCTCGACGGGGACACCAACAGGTACGGCGGGATCCGTCAGTCCCTCGCCACGACCCCCGGTCAGCTCTACACGGTGACCTTCGCGATGGGCGGCAACTACGTCGGATTTCCGCTCATCAAGCCCATGCAGGTATCCGCGGACGGCCAGAATGGAGTCTTCTACCTAGACACTACGGGGCTCGGCGGCCCCGGCTGGTCCACGATGACCTTCAGCTTCGTCGCGGACGACGGCAATGCGACGCTCGAGTTCCTGAGCCTCACGCCCAGCTCCGGTTCGGTTCCGGGCTGGGGCGCTTTGATCGACGACGTCGTGGTGACACCGGAGCCGGGGATTCTCGCGCTGTTGCTGACGGGGTTAGTCGGGGTCGCGGCCCTTCGCCGCTCGCCGCGCTGACCGCCAGCCGCCCCATACAGAGCGAGTTGCCAGGCCCGAATCGGTAGTCCGAGGCGCTGCGCCTCAGGGCGCGGGCGGAGGTCCGATCTCCTTCACGCGCTCCGCGTACCGCGCCCAGGTGTCGCTGAGCCACCAGAGGTCGCCCACCACCTTTTCGATCATCCAATTGTCGATCGGCTCGTCGCCGGGCTCCGGGACGAAGGTTCGAATGAGGCCGTCGGACTTGTTGATCATCGCGATCTTCTCGAGCTTGACGGGGAGCGAGCTGCCTGAGCCGAACTGGTAGTCCTGCCACACAAGGAACCCGATCGCCTGGTTGAAGTCGTCGGTGCTGAAATTGTCCGGCGCCCCGAACTGGTCGGGATGCGTGTGGACGGTCGCCACGACTTCGAAGCTCGCCGGCTCCTCGCAGGAACCCGGAAACGCCCTCAGGAAGCTCTGGTAGTAGTCCTCGGGGAGGAACAACGGCTTGGCCCCAGGCTCCGCAGAACTGGGCAGCGGCGGCGTCGTGTAGTACCCGCCCGTTGCGGACAGCCGATCCGCGATCCGCGCGTCACGCACGATCAGGAACCCATATTCCCGCTTGTCGGTGACCATCCCCCACAGAACCGTCTGGCTGCTCGTGCGTTGCAAAGCAAGGGTGCCCGCGGAATCGCTCTGCAGGGCGAGGTCGACACTGTCGTACGGCCCGTGCAGACCGCTGGGAATCGTCGACTTCTGGCTAGGGAGCCACGTCAGCAACGGTTGCTTGCAGTACACCGGCTTCCCGGAGCGCGCCGATTCGGCGTCCACCACCAGGAACTCCCGCGCCTCCGTCTCGCCCGGCGCGAGCGAAGCGCCGCGAGCAATCGTGACGGAGAGCGCGCCCGCCGAGCCCGGTTCGCTCACGATCGAAGCCTCGCCGGACCACAACTCGCACGGCTCCGAGGCCGCACCGGTCGCGCCGCACGGGGCAGGCACGTCTGGGATCGGGGACTTTGCGGCGCGCACGATGCGCAGGCGCACACGCTGGCCCGGCTCGGCGCTGCCCTTCTGGATCGACACCTTCAGGCCGCCCTCGTCCGCCGTGCGCACCCGCGTGAGGACCAGACAACTCGGCTCGCTCGCCGCGGTGGCGAGCTTCCCTGGCTGCGGCACGCGCCCCCAGTCGTCGCAGAGTCCGTTTCCATCGGCGTCGCCGCCGTACGCACTGCAGCCCGCCTTGCCGACGCCTTCGAGCTGTCGATCCACGGCCAGCGTCGTAGAGGGCGACGGGGTGTAGGGCATCCTCACAACGTTTTTCTGGCGGAGGTCATCTAGCTCTTTCGCCAACGTTCCGCACGGAAAGAGCCGTCGCAGCAGGCGGTGGCGGTACTCGGCGCGGCCGGAGCTCGCGTTCAGGTGCAACTGGAACCAGCGCCGGTAGCACTCCATGTCGCTACCGCAGCCCATTCCAGTAGGCGGGCCGCGCTTGATGTATCCCACGCGGTCCGTCGCGCCCTGGCCGATCGTGAGCTCCGCCTCCTCGTAGGCCGCGAGGATCTCCCGGAGCTTCTGCGCGCGCTCGATCGACATGTCCGGCTCGGCGTTGCGCTTCAGCATCAGGATCTGTCGCAAAGCCACGAATGTGCCGGCGAGATTCACGGCGATCGAGTCGTCGTCTCGCGTCAGGTCGAGGTTGCCTCGCTTGGCCGTGACGGCGAGCTCCTCGAACGCCGCGTGCGCGACCGCGGTCACCGACGGGAACTCGTCGAGCCAATCGCTCTGCTCCTGCGCCTGCGCGAGGGTGGGAACGACGGCGAACAAACCGAGAAGCCAATGTCGACCGCGTTGCATCGCGAGCTCTCGACGGCGCCCCGAGGACGGCCCTGAGGCGAGAGCCTCCGAGCCGTCGCGTCAGGTAGCGGGGTAAGCTTGCCACGGATAGAGACGTGGCGGGTCGGGGGCACTTGGCGGTCGCGGTCTCGTGATAGATGGCGGCCTGCACGTAAGCGCGGGCGCCGGTGGCCATCGGGCGATGCACCCGCGACGCTCGCGCTCTCAGGCTCCGGGGGCGCAGAATGGCGGCCCGGTGCTGGGGGGCCCTCTCGGAGGCCCTTCACCATGCCGTTCCGCACCGTCCCGCTCGCGATCGCCGCGGTCCTCATTGCCCTCTCTTCGCGCGCGGACGTGGTGCCCCGGCTTTCCGAAACCGACCCCATTCGGAGCGCGATTGGCGCGTCGCGGCTCGGCGCCGTCGCGAGGGCGCCTTGCGCGTGCCGCTGAGCGCGCTCCCGAACGCGAAAGACGCGCGAGAACGCGAAGGCCCCTCGGCGTCTCGTCTATTTGGTAGCTGGGGGCCGCTTCGTCCCTACACCCCGGCGAATCTTCCGGCTGCCTGTGGCCTGGCCGCTCGCGTGAGGGCGGCGCCGAGCTAGCGCTGCGCGGAAGCGGCCGCGGCGAGCAAGAGGACGCCACCCAGAGCGACTTTGAGCGTGGCGGCATCTGCGAACGCGGCGAGCTGGGCGCCGACGGCCGCGCCAAGCATGGACCCCGCGGCCATTGGCGCTGCGACCCCGAGGATGACTTCGCGGCTCGGCGTCAGACGGATCAGCCGAAACCGCACGAGCCCGGTGGTAACGACGCACAGGGAAACGATCAAACTCGCGGTGCCTGCCGCTTTGATGTCGAGGCCGTAGACGAACAGCAGCGTTGGAATAAGCAGCTCGCCGCCCGCCACGCCGAGTAGCGTGGCTACAGCGCCGATCAGCATGCCCAGGCCGGTGCCCATCGAGGCGCGCATGGTGAAACCTGACGGCACGCGCCCCACTGGATCCCCAAGGAGAAAGCCCTCTGCGATCAACAGCACTCCAAGAGCCACGAGAAGCAGGACGATCAACTGGTGCAGGCGCTTGCTCGCGAGACGCTTGACTAGATCGGCGCTGAAGACTGCGCTCAGAACTCCGCCCACTGCGAGAGCGCCGATGTCGAGCACGTGCTCCGGCAACGCGCTCCAATCGAGCGTCGCTCCGCGGAAGAGCAAAGAGGCCGCGAGCGTGAACAGGCTGATGCTCGCGTTGACGGGGATCAGGGCACGAGGCGCGAGAGCGAACCGGCGCATCAAGATCGGGATGCGGAACTCGCCGCCGCCAAGTCCGATCAGGCCTCCCAGGACGCCGATCGGGACGCCCCAGCCGGCGGTCTCGATGCGCGTGCGCTGCGGCGGCGATTGATTGCGCTCTGCCATGCCCGGAGCCCATAGCCCGGCGGGTCGTTGGTGGCTTGCCGCTCGACGCCGCCCGCAGAGACGCGAGACGCCCGGCAGCACGAGCCGACCGGGCGTCTCGGAATTTGGTAGCGGGGGCTCGCTACGGCCCATAACCGGCAGAGCGTGGCGCATCCCAGTCGCATGGCCGGTGGCTGCCTAGGGCACACCGACCAAGAGCCGCTGGCGGGCAGTTACGACCTATTGCGACCAGGTACTGGGGCTGGGGGCCGCCCCGGCCTACGGGTCGCTCGCTTATCAAGGAAAGGTGTGCCGCGGAGGGGTCCAGCGTGCCACTATCTCCTCCCGGGGGGCCTGTTGCCTCGAGGTGAGGCGAGTCGCCAGAAACGCTTCTGAGAAGCGAGCTCAGAAATGAGATGCTCGGCCGCCGTCGCCTGCGGCATGGCGATCGTGTTGACCGCGTGCGCGTCGAGCACGGTCGATGTGCACGGAGGAGATCCGACGTGCGGGCCGATTTGCCATCGACGGGACAATTATCGTCGATATGCCACAACTCCCGGAAGGCAAGGCCTTCAGGCCTACGGAGATTCAGTTCCTCGAAGACACGCGCGAGATCCCTGCGACCCTGGGCACCGGTTTCGGGCTTGAGTATGTCGTCTCATCGAACCCGCCCCATCACTTCACACGACTCAAGGTTGTGATGACCCACCCGCCCATCACGAACCCGACCACAGGCTTGACCTTCAGTCACTCGGCGTACACCGCCAGCGTGCCCAACAATCGAGTCCAGCGATTTTTGTATCGATTCGACAAGACCTGGGAGGCGGTTCCGGGCGATTGGATGATCTACATCCTGCATGAAGGCAGGCTTCTTCTGTCCCAGGAGTTCAAAGTTGTTGCGCCGTAGGCCCGAGGAATCGGGCTCTGTGCGGAACGCGCGATCGGCTCGAAGGGCCATCACGGTAAGGACCGGCGGTCCCGAGCAGGACCGCCGGTCTAAGGTGGTAGCGGGGGCAGGATTCGAACCTGCGACCTGCGGGTTATGAGCCCGCCGAGCTACCAGACTGCTCCACCCCGCAACGAAGGCGGCGCAGACTAGGCGGGTGCAGGTGCGGCGTCAACTGCGCGTCCGCGCTGGCGCTGGCGCGAAGCGTTGCTTGTGATCTGCGCTCGCAAGCTCGCGTCTTGGTGACATTTTTCGTCACCCGAGGCCACTCTACATGCGGGGGAGAAAGCGATGCGGACGCTGGACAAGCTGGGTTGGATCGCAGGCCTCGCGCTGCTCGCCGCCACGTCGGCGAGCGCGGGGAGCCTCTATCGCTGGACGAACGCCGACGGCGTGATCTCGTACTCCGACGACTTGAAGCGCATCCCGCCGGCGTTCCGCGCCGGGGCGGTGCGAATCCCGGAGCGCGATCTCACGAGCTACGAGCGCTACACGCCCTCGCGAGCGCCGGCCTCCGCGAGTTACCTGGAGCGGCTGAACGCGTACAACGATCGGATGCGCGTGCTCAACGCCGATGCCGAGGCCGAGCAGCGCGCGCGGCGGGCGCGGCCGACCGCCACTTTCCCGACCACCGCGGTCGCGGTGAACGGGCGCAACGCGATTGCGATTCCGCCCGCGATGGTGGTGGGCGACGAGCCGGTTCTGATCGAGGAGCGGCGCGTGCGCACCGGCGACAGCACGACGCACATCTACGTCGTGCGTCAGGGCGACCGCATCCTCTCGGTGGTGCGACCCAACACCAATCACTCGGACTCGGACTGGCCGACCGAGGAAGAGCTGCTCGAAGGGCGCTAGCGCTCAGAGCAGGGGATTGGGCGGCGCTGCGGGCGGACCGACCCCACTGGGCTCGTCCTCGAACTCGCGCAGCAACGCCGGCGGCGCGCCGTTGCGGCGCGCCTCCTCGAGGAGGTCCGGCCAGGCCTTCTCGCGCTCGGCGAGCTCGGCCTCGGCGGCTTCGAGCTCGGCGTAGAGCTTCGCCTTCTGCTCGCCGCGCGGGCGATGGCGCTGACGGGCGTCGCCCAGCGCCTGCTGGGCGTTGGCGAGGCGCTCCTGCGAGGCCTCGATCGCGGCGCGCGCGTCGGCCAGGCGATCGCGCCAGGCCTGCGCGTCGCGATCGAGGAGGTCCTCGCCCACGGCGGCGGCGCCGGCAAAGAAGAGGCCGGCGAGCAGCACGCGCATGCGCGCTCTCACGGTCGCGCTCCGGGCGTCCCCGCGAGTGCGTGGTCGAGCACGTAGCTCCCGAGGGCGCGCTGCGCCTCGGCGGCGAGCTCGAGGAAGCGCACGCCGAAGCCCGAGCTGCCGCGTTGAGCGCTCGCGCGGCGCCAGACCACGCGTCCCGAGGCCGCGACGGGGCGCGGCTCGCCGGGCAACGCGAACTCGAGCCGGAGCTCGGTGCCCTCGCGCGGGAGCCAGCCCGAGGCGAGGAAGAGGCCACCCCGGGAGACGTTCTGGACCGTGCCGGTGCTCACGCGGTCGTCCGCCCACACGTGGGCGGGCTCGCGCAGCGGCGCGCGCGGGAGGCTCTGCGGCCCGGGCGTCAGCATGCGCGCCACGGCCGAGACGAGCTCGTTGCGCGCGAGCGGCTTCGAGAGGATGTCCGTGGCGCCGGCGCGCACCGCGCGCGCGTGCTCGTCGGCATGGGCGCCCGTGACGATCAGCCAGCGCGTGTCCGCGAGCGTGGGCTGGAGGGAGCGGCAGAGGAGGTCGCCGGGCTCGTCGGGGAGGTGGAGATCGAGGACCACCACGTCGATCGAGCGGGTCTCGAGCACGGCGCGCGCCTCGCGTCCGCTCGAGGCCACGCGGATCTCGCCGAGCTTCGAGAGGTAGAGCGCCTCGAGCTCGCGGAAGAGCGGCGCGTCGTCGACGACCAGGATGCGCGGTCGGGTCTCGCTCGCCGTCATTTTGCAGCGATCCCGAGCGCTTTGCGCATCGGCCCGAGCTCGACCTCGACCTGCCAGTCGTTCGTGCCCGTGCGCTTCCAGGTCTGCTTCATGACCATCGTGCGCGAGACCGGATACGAGAGGCGATAGCCCGTGTAGAGGACGTCGACGCTCGCCTCGTTCATCGCGTCGTTCAGGTCGAGCTGCAGGATCTCGTAATCGCTGAAGCGCACGTCCGCGAGCTGCGGCGCGAGCGCCATGAACTCGTCGCGCTGCTCGGGCACGAGGAAGGCGGCCGCGCCCTGGACGTTCCCCCAGCGCACGTACTGCGAGAACTTGCGCTGCTTCTCGCGGAAGATGTCCTCGTGCTGCATGGGGTCCGTGATCGCCGCGCACGCGAGCGTTGCCGCTGCGAGGAGGAGCCCCAGGAGCCGGGCGGCGAGGCGGGTTCCGCGCATCTGCATTCTCCTGCGCCGGCAGCTCCCCGTGCAGCTTCGGGCCGCCCGGGTGCTTTTGGCGTTCGGGCTCTCTTCGGCCGAGGCGCCGGCTCGACTTGAGCCGGGCCGGCGCCGCGCCTAGCCTGGCCCCGGGGCGAGGAGGTGCGCGCTGTTCCTGCTCGGAATCGACGTCGGCGGGACCAAGACGGCGCTCGCGCTCGGAGACGCCGCGGGGAACGTCCTCGCCCACGCGCGCATCGCGACGGCGCCGTCCGGTTCGGCCGCGAGCGACCTCGCTCGCATCGCCGCTGCGGCGCGCGCGCTCCTCGCGCGGGCCGGAGTGACCCCCCAGCAGGTCCGCGCGCTCGGGGTCTCGCTGCCGGGGAGCGTTGACCCAGCGGGCGGCTCCGTGAAGCGGCCGCCCAACCTGCCGGGCTGGGAGGACGCGCCGGTGCGGGAGACGCTCGAGCGAGAGCTCGGCGTCGCCACGCGCCTCGAGAACGATGCGAAAGCCGCCGCGCTCGCCGAATGGCGCTTCGGCGCGGGGCAGGGCTTCTCGCACCTGGTCTATCTCACGATGTCGACGGGCGTCGGCGGGGGCCTCGTGCTCGGCGGGCGACTCCACCGCGGCTTCGCGAACAGCGCGGGCGAGATCGGGCATCTGCCCCTCGTCTGGGAAGGGGCGCTCTGCCGCTGCGGGAAGCGCGGGTGCGTCGAGGCCTACATCGGGGGTGCAGCTTGGCAGGAGCGCCTTGCGCGCGAGACGCCGCCCGCGAGCGCCGTCGCCGTGTTGGCGGCCGCCGAAGGCGTCCCGCCCCGGCCCGAGCACGTGCTCGCGGCCGCGCGCGCGGGCGATGCCTTCGGCCGCGCGGAGCTCGCGCGCTTCAACGAGGCGCTGGCGCGCACGCTCGCGACGCTCGTCCCGATCCTCGCGCCCGAGGTCTTCGTGCTGGGCACGATCGCCGCGGCGGCGGGCGAGGAGCTCTGCCTCGCTCCAGTGCGCGCGCTGCTGCGCGAGCACAGCTGGCCCTTCCAGCACGCGATCGAGGTCCGCCCGGCGGCGCTCGGCGAGCGGCTCCCGCTCGTCGCCGGTCTCGGCGTCGCCCTCGAGGCCGTGGCCGAAAGCTCGTGATCAGCGGCCCGAGGAAGGCTCGCGCTCGACCGGAGCGAGCAGCTCCCCCGCCACCGCGTTCTTGCGCGTTGCGATCTCGAGGATGCGGCTCACCGCTTCCGAGACCGACTCGCTGGCGGCGCTGTGGCTCTCGGCGTTGGCCTGGATCGTGCGGATCATCTCGGTGATCGCCTCGGTGCGCGCGCGGATGAAGCGGCTGGTCTCGCGCTGCTCCTCGGTCGAGCGGTGGACCTGGCTGCACTGGTCGAGGGCGGTCTGGGCGGCCTCGAGCATCGTCTCGCTCGCGCGCGACTGCTCGGCGATCGCCTCGGAGATCTGCTGGACCATGCTCGAGGTGCGCTGGGCGGCCTCGGCCACGTGCTTGGAGTTGCGCGTCTGCTCCTCGCTCGCGCGCGCGATCTCGTTCACGCGCTCGCTCGCCTGGCGCGCGGAGTCCTTGATGCGCCCGAGCTCGACGCCGGCGCGGCGCGAGCGCACGACCCCGCGCTCGACCGCCTCGATGCCGGCGCTCATCGCGCGCGTGGCGTCGTGCGAGGCGCCCTGCACGGCACCGATCAGCCCCTCGATCTCGCGCGTGCTCGTGGCGGTGCGCTGGGCGAGGGTCTTCACGTGGTTGGCGACCACGGCGAAGGCCTTGCCTTGCTCGCCCGCCTGGGCCGCGATGATGGCGGCATTCAGCGAGAGCAGGTTCGTCTCCTCGTTGATCGCGGCGATCACGTTCACGAACTCGCCGATCGTGACGATGCGCTGCGCCAGGGCCTCGAGCACGCCCTTGGCCGAGAGCGTCTGGGTGCGGATGTCCTCGATGCCCTGGATCGTCTCCTCGACGGCGCGCGCGCCCTCGTGGGCGCCGTGGCTCACCTGCTCGGTGAGCTGCGCCGCCTCGCCGACGTGCTGGCTCACCTCCTGGATGGCGCGGTCCATCTCCACCATCGAGGCCGCCGACTCCTCGGCCATGCCCTGGACGGAGCCCGCGTTCTCGGCCACCTGGCGGATGCTCGCCGAGAGCTCGTGGACGGTGGAGGTCGTGGTCTCGGCGGTGTCGTGGAGGAGCCCCGCGCCGCGCGCGACCTCGTCGATCGCAGCGCCCATCTCGAGGATCGAGGAGCCGACCTCCTGGGCCGAGGCGAGCAGGCGATCGACCTCGCCGTTGATGCTCCGGATGGAGGCGTTGATGTGGGCGAGGAGCGAGGCGCTCTCCTCGACCGCCGCCTCGATCTCGCCGCCGCCCTCGCGGTACTCGCGCGCCGCGCGCTCGGCGCGGGCGGAGAACTGCTGGAGCTGGGCCTGGGCGCGGGCCAGCGTCTCGGCGAGCTCGCGCTTGTGGGCGGCGAGCTCGAGGGCGAGGGCGCCCGCGCGGCCGAGCAGCCGCTGGAGCGCGAGCGGCGGAGCTTCGGCGCGGCCCTCGAGGTGCGCTGCGAGCGCGCCCGCGGCCCCGCGCACGGCGTCGCTCTGGCGCGCCGCGATCAGGCTCGCCGCCAGCCAGGCGAGGGCTGCGCTTACCAGGGCGGCCAGGGCGCCGGCGTGGAAGCCCCCGCCCAGCGTGGCGAGGGCGCAGGCGACGCTCCCCGCGAGCGCGGCCAGGGGCGGGAGGACCAGCGGCGCGAACGGCGCGGCGCTCTCCCGTCCGCGGGCAGGGCCCCCCAGCATGAACATTCCCTCCCATCCCACACGCGCGTGCAAGGATCGGCGGAGAGGCGCGCCACCTTGAGGCGTTTACGCGGGCTCGAGCGCGGCGAGACTGCCCTCGCTGATCGCGCGCCGCGCGCGCTCGAGCAGGCGCAGGTAGAAGCGCAGGTTGTGGAGCGTCGCGAGCCGCGGACCGAGCGCGTCGCCGGCCTGGAAGAGGTGGCGCAGGTAGGCGCGCCCGTGGCGGCCACACGTCGGACAATCGCAGCCCGGGTCGACGGGCGCGAAGTCCTCGCGGAAGCGCGCGTTGCGAATCGAGAGCGGGCCGGCAGCGGTGTAGAGGAGCCCGTGGCGGCCGTGCCGCGTGGGGATCACGCAGTCGAAGAGGTCGACGCCGAGCGCGACGGCGTCGATCAGGTCCTCTGGCCGACCCAGCCCCATCAGGTAGCGCGGCGCCGCCTCGGGGAGCTCGCTCTGCGCGGCGGCGATCAGCTCGCAGCGCCGCTCGCGCGTCTCGCCGAGCCCGAGGCCGCCGTGGGCGTAGCCCTCGAAGGGAAGGGCGGCGAGCGCGCGGGCGCCGCTGCGCCGGAGCGCCGGATCGCTTCCGCCCTGCACGATGCCGAAGAGCGCCTGCTCCGGGGCGCTGTGCGCGGCGAGCGAGCGCTCGGCCCAGCGCAGGCTCCGCTCGAGGGCGCGCGCGCTGCGCGCCGGATCCTCGGGCGCGATCGGCAGGCACTCGTCGAGCACCATCGCGATGTCGGAGCCGAGCGCCTCCTGGATGCGCACGGCGCTCTCGGGCGTGAGCAGGCGCTTGCGCCCGTCGAGGGGGGAGGCGAACTCGACGCCCTCGTCGCTGATCCGCGCGCGCTCGGCCAGCGACGTGACCTGATAACCGCCACTGTCGGTGAGCCAGGGCCCGCGCCAGCCCGTGAAGCCGTGGAGGCCCCCGGCCTTGGCGATCACCTCCTCGCCGGGGCGCTCGTGGAGGTGGAAGGTGTTGGCGAGCGCGATCTGGGCGCCGAGCGCGACGAGATCGCCCGCATCGAGGCCGCGCACCGCGCCGTAGGTGGCGACGGGCATGAAGGCGGGCGTCTCGACCAGCCCGTGCGGGGTGGCGAGGAGCCCGCGGCGCGCGGCGCCGGCTCGCGCGGTGATCGTGAAGGCGAGCCGCGCGCTCACGCGATCCACATCGCGTCGCCGTACGAGTAGAAGCGATAGCCCGCGGCGAGGGCGGCGCGGTAGGCGGCCAGCACGCGCTCGCGCCCGGCGAAGGCGGCGACGAGCAGCAGCAGCGAGGAGCGGGGCAGGTGGAAGTTCGTGAGGAGGGCGTCCACGACGTGGAAGGTGCGCCCGGGGTGGAGAAAGAGCCGCGTCTCTCCCTGCTCGGCGCGCACGCGGCCCCCCTCGCTCGCGCAGCTCTCGAGCACGCGCGCGCTCGTGGTCCCCACGGCGACGACGCGACCGCCGCGCTCGCGTGTCTCGGCCACCGCGCGCGCGGTCGCCTCGGGGAGCTCGTAGCGCTCGGCGTGGAGCTCGCCCGCGGCGAGATCCTCGGGCCGCAGCGGCCGGAAGGTGCCGATGCCGACATGGAGGACCAGCTCGGCCACGCGCACGCCGCGCGCGGCGAGCGCTGCCAGCAGCTCGGGCGAGAAGTGGAGGCCCGCGGTCGGCGCGGCCACCGACCCCGGCGCGCGGGCGAAGATCGTCTGATAGCGCTCTCGATCGGCGGCCTCGGCCGCCGTGCGCTCGATGTAGGGAGGCAGCGGCATCTCGCCCAGCGCGTAGGGATCGGCGTCGCGCGCGAGCTGCAGCGCCACGCGCCCATCGCCGAGGAGCGCCGCGATCTCGGCGTCGAGCTTTGCCTCGCCGCGCTCGAACGAGAGCTTCTGGCCGACGCGCAGCGCTCCGCGCGCGCGCACGAGCGCCTCGAAGCGACCGGCCCCACCGGCGGGACCGAGGAGCAGCGCCTCGGCGCGTCCGCCCGAGGCCTTGCGACCGCGCAGGCGCGCGGGCAGCACGCGCGTCGCGTTCACCACGACCAGGTCGCCCGGGCGCAGGAGCTCCGGGATCTCGCGCACCGAGCGGTGCTGGAGCGCTCCCGTTGCGCGGTCGAGGGCCAGGAGCCGGGCGCCGTCGCGCGCGGCGGGCGGATGCTGCGCGATCGCCGACCCGGGCAGCTCGTAGTCGTAGAGGTCGAGATCGATCACGGCTTCTCGAGCCGCGCAGTCGCGAGGGCCGAGAGGAGCTCGGGCGTCTCGCGCAGCGAGTCCCACGAGAAGAGCGCGCTCGAGAGGCGCGGGTGCGCGGCGATCTGCGCGAGCTGGTCGTTGGCGACGGCGGGCTGGCTCGCGAGGAGCCAGGCGCCCATGCCGACCCAGATGCGGCGCTTCTCGCCGAGCGCCGCGAGCGTCTCGAGCCCGTAGCGGAAGCGGTCGGGGTCGGCCGTGTAGAGCATGGGGACCGCGAAGTCGAGGGCGCCCGTGTCGAGCCAGGCGCGCCAGTCCTGGAGATCCACCGACCAGGCGCGCTCGGGGTCGGGGATCACCGCGGCGGAGATCTCGAGGCCTGGCCGCGCTGCGCGCGCGGCCGCAGCCACGCCGGCCACCAGGGCCGAGAGCTGGGCGCGGCGCCAGCGATCCCAGGCCTCGGCGTTCGCGGTGCTCGCGCCGAAGGGCGCTGCGAGCTTCGTCTCCGCGCTGAAGCGCGCGCGCGTGCTCGCGCCGTAGCCGAAGGAGAGGCCCAGGCCGAAGCGCGAGCCCGGCACGAAGGGGAGGGCGTCGGCGTAGCGCACGTAGTCGAGGTGGAGCCCCGCGAGCTTCGGGTAGCGAGCCACGAGCTCGCCGAAGGTCGCCGCGAGGCGCTGCGCCACGCCGGGTGCCGCGGGATCCAGCCAGATCGCCGGGGTTCCCATCCGGTAGTAGTCGCGATCGGGCAGCGGCACCTCGTACTCGGGGTAGTCGAGGACCGAGCGGCCCTTCTGGTCGACGATCGCCGCCTCACGGCCCAGCACATTGAGGAGGGGCGCCTGCGCGTTCGCGCCGAGATTCAGCACGTTCACCCAGGCGTGGACCCGCAGGCCTGCGGTGCTGGCCGCCTCGAGGAGGACGCCGAGCGGATCGCGCCCACCCTGGCTCGCGCGCGCGGCGGCAAACGGCGCGGGGTCGGCAAGGCTCGCGTCGTACCACGCGCGCCCTCCGCGATAGACCTGCACGAAGAGGTCCGTCGCGCCCAGCGCCTTCGCGTCGGCGAGCAGGAGCGCGAGCCGGTCGGGCTGCTCGAGCACGCGCTGCGATCCCTCGGCCAGCACCCAGAGTGCGCGACGCGGCGCGGGCGAGCGCGCGGCGAGCGGGCGGAGCGGCGCGCGGCGTCTCGGGGGGGGCGGTGGCAGGCGGCGTCGGCGTAGCGCCGCACGCGGCGCACGCGAGCAAGAGGGCGAGGGCGGCGCGCGGTGCGCGCGGCGCCCGGCGAGAGAGGACGCGCACGGCCGCGGACCCTAGCAGCCCGCGCGTTGACACCCGGAGGTCGTCGCGCACACTCGCGCCCAGGGGTCGAGATGGCAGTGCGCATCGGCCGGTGTCTGCTCGTCGTGGCCGCTCTCGTGGGGAGCGGAGCCCTCGCACGCGCCGACGACGCCGATCCTGCGAGCGCGCGCCCGGGGCCCGCGCTGCGCGCGGCGCTGGCCCTCGAGCGGGCCGATCCGGCCGCGTCGCGTGCGGCGCTCGACGCGATCGAGGCCCGCTTCCCGATCATCGCCGACCACGCGGCGCGCCAGCGCCTGGAATCTCTCGCGCGCGCCGGCGACTCGGCCACCGTGCTCGAGCAGGCCGCGAGCTTTCGGCTGCAGCATCCGGACTCGCCGCTCCTCGGCGCCGTCGCGACCCGCGAAGGCGAGGCCGCGGTGGCGCTCGGCGACGAGCCCCGCGCGCGTGCCGCCTACGCGATGGCCGCCGAGCGCGCGCCCGATGGCGAGACGAAGGCGCGCCGGCGCGCGGCGATCGCCGCCTCGCTCGAGCGCTCGGGGGCCCGCGACGAGGCGGCCGGGCTCTGGCTCACCCTCTGGCGCGACCAGGCGGCGACGAGCGCCGCGAGCGAGGCCGGCGCCGCCCTCGAGCGCTTGAGCAAGGAGACCGGCAAGCCGCTCACGAGCTCGGCCGACGAGGCGCGCCGCTGTGAGGTGCTGGCGGCCGCGTACTGGAATTCCGCCGCGCTCACGGCCTGCGATGCCGCCCTCGCAGGCAAGCTCTCGCCGAGCGCGCGGCGGGCGCTCCACGAGCTCCGCGCCGAGATCCTGTTCCGGGACCGCCGCTACCCCGAGGCCGAGAAGGCCTTCGCCGCGCTCGGGCACGATCGCGAGAGCCGGCTCTGGCATGCGCGCTCGCTCGCGCGCTCGGGGCGGATCGACGAGTCGAAGGCCGAGCTCGAAGCGCTCGGGGCAGGGCGCGACGCCCTCGCGGCGCGGGCGCTCTTCCTGGCCGGGACGCTCTACGAGGACGACGACCGCACGCTGGCCGCCGAGCGCTATCGCCAGGCCCTCGCGAAGGCGCAGACGGCCGAGGTGCGCATCGAGGCGGGCTGGCGGCTCGCCTGGGGCGCCTATCGCGACGCCCGCTACGCCGAGGCCGCCGAGGACCTCGAGGCCCTCGCGGCCGACACCGCCGACCCGATCGAGGCGCTGCGCGCGCGCTACTGGCAGGCGCGCGCCCTCGAGCGCGCCCAGGATCCGCGCGGCAGCGACGAGCTCGCGGGCCTCGCCCGCGACTGGGGCTTCACCTATTACGGCTGGCGCGCAGCGGGCGGCGCGAGCGGCGTGCAGGGGCCCCCGGCGGCCCGCGACGTCGCGAGCGCGCCGAGCCCGAGCGGTGTACCGGCGCTCCCGCCCGACGCCGTCGAGCGCGTGCGCATCCTTCTCGAAGCCGGCCTCGAGGCCGACGCCGCGAGCGAGGCGCGCGCCCTCGCGGGCCGCGCGCGCCAGCGCGACGAGCGCTTGGCGCTGGCCGCGCTCCTCCAGGATGCGGGCCAGTTCGACGCCGCCCAGCGCATGATCCTCGACGCCTACGGGCTGGAGGTGGCGGCCGGGCCGCTGGGCGGGCCCCGCGACCTCTGGTGGGCCGCCTATCCCGAGGCCTTCGCGCCCGCAGTCGAGCGCGCCGCGCAGGCGCACGGCATTCCGCGCGAGCTCCTGTTCGCCGTAATGCGCGAGGAGAGTGGCTTCCGGCCCGACGCGCTCTCGGTGGTGGGCGCGCGCGGCCTCGTGCAGATCATGCCCGACACCGGCGCGCGCCTGGCCGCACGGCTCGGGAGCACCTCGTTCTCGGCCGATGAGCTCTTCGCGCCGTCTCGCAACCTCGAGCTCGGCGCCGCCTACCTGGCGGAGCTCCTCCACGAGTTCGAGGGCCGCCTCTCGTGCGCGGTGGCGGCCTACAACGCAGGCCCCGCGGCGGTGCGGCGCTGGCTCGATCAAGGCGGCCAGCTCGCCGACGACGAGTGGGTCGAGACGATCCCCTACGACCAGACGCGGGCCTACGCGAAGCGCGTGCTGCGAAGCGTCGCGGCCTATCAGGCGCTTTACTAGCGCGGTGGCCGAGCGGGTCGCACGGATCGACGTCCTGGCCGTGGGCCAGACCTCCTTCGACCAGGTGGCGCTGGTAGACGCAGCGCCGCCTCGGGGTGGGAAGGCGATCGCCCGCGAGTGGCTCGAGACGAGCGGGGGCCAGATCGCGACCGCGGCGCTCGCCTGCGCACGCCTCGGGCTGCGCTGCGCGCTCGTGAGCTCGGTGGGCGACGACCCGGCGGCCGAGCGCGTCCTCGCGCCGCTCGCGGCCGCCGGCATCGACGTCTCGCGCGTTCGCCGGGTAGCCGGCGCGCCGACCCAGCGCGCGCTCATCTGGATCGAGCGCGCGAGCGGCGAGCGCACCGTCCTCTGGCGGCGAGACGAGCGCCTCGCGCTGCCCGCGAACGCGGTCGCCGCGGCCGACGTCCACGCTGCGCGCGCCGTCCTCCTCGACGCCGGGGATCTCCCACTCGCACTGCACGTGGCGCGGCTCGCGCGCGCCGCGGGAATCCCGTGCATCCTCGACGCCGATACCCCGAGCGAGGGCATCGCGGAGCTGCTCGGTGCGGTCGCCTACCCGGTGATCTCGCAGTCTCTCGCGTGCGCCCTGCACGGGACGCCGGAGCGCGCCGCGCGAGCGCTCGCTGCGGCGGGCGCGGAGGCCGCCGTCGTGACCCTGGGCCGCGAGGGCGCGGTAGTCGCGACCGCCAGCGAGCTCTTCCACAGCGACGCCTTCGGGATCGAGCCCCGCGACACGACGGGCGCGGGCGACGCCTTCCACGCGGGCTTCGTGGTCGGGCTCCTGGAAGGGCGACCCCTCCGCGAGACGGTTCGTTTTGCCCATGCGGTCGCGGCCTGCAACTGCAGGGCGCTCGGCGCCCAGGCGGGCCTCCCGACTCGCGCCGAGCTCGAGGCCTTCCTGGCGGGCTCCGAGACCAGCATCAAGACATCAAACATGCTATGACTTGATGCCATGCGGACCACGCTCTCCTTGGAGGACGACGTCGCTCGCCTTCTCGAGCGGCTTCGGCGGCAGCGCGGCGGGAGCTTCAAGAAGCTCGTCAACGAGGCTCTTCGTGAGGGGCTGGCTCGTCTCGCGGCGCCGAGGGCGCCGAGGAAGCGTCAACGCACCAAGGGCGCGGCCCTCGGGCGCTGCCTCGTCGGTAGCGTGGACGACATCTCCGACGTCCTGGCGACGGCCGAGGGCGAACGCTTCCGGTGATCCTCGTCGACGCGAACCTGCTGATCTACGCGTACGACACGACCTCGGCGCGCCACGAGGCGGCGCGCGTGTGGCTCGACGACAGACTGAATGGGCGCGCTCGTGTGGGGCTCCCCTGGCCGAGCCTCCTCGCGTTCCTGCGCATCGTGACGAACCCGCGCGTGTTCGAGAGTCCTGCTCCACTCGCCGAGGCCTGGGCCCAGGTCGAGGAGTGGCTGGCCTGCGAGGCCGCGTGGGTGCCCGCGCCCACGGAGCGGCACCCGCAGATCTTGGGCGAGTTGCTGCGAGGGGCGAACGCCCGCGCGAACCTGGTGCCCGACGCCCATCTCGCCGCGCTCGCGATCGAGCACGGGTTGACGCTCGCGTCCACGGACGGCGATTTCGCACGCTTTCTAGGGCTTCGCGTCGAGAATCCGCTCGCGTCCGCTGCTGGCTAGTTGAATGCCAAGCATCGCGAGAGAGCTAGTCCTCGTCGGCCGCGTCGGTGGTTTCGGTGATGTCGCCCTCTTGGAAGCCGGTCGCGGTCTCCTCGAGCGACTCGATGTCGACCTCGGTGGCGTCCGTGTCTTCCGCTTCCTCGCCGGCGGCCGCAAATTCCTCGTCGGGCGCGATCACCTCGTCGTCGTCGAGGAAGCGCGACATCGGCGGGAGGGCGGGCCGCTTCGGGGGCGGCGGGGGCGGCGGCGCTCCGGGCACGACGGCGGGCCGATCGCGCTGGTCCGTGTTGCACTTCGGGCAGACCGGATCGGGCTTGCCGAGGTCGTAGAACTTCGCCCCGCACTTGAAGCAGCCCCACTTGTGCCCGAGGCCGGGCTTCGCGACGCCGATCGGGATCGCGGGCTTCCTCTTCACGGGCTTCGGCGGCGGCTTGGGCTTGGGGGGCGCCTTCGCCTTCGCGGCCTTGGCAGGGACAGCTTTCTTCGCAGCCACGGGGTGCTTCTCCAGCTTCGTCGGCTTCGCTTTGCCCGCCGCCTTCTTCGCGACCTTGGCCTTCGCGGGGGCGGCCTTGGGCTTCGCCTTCGCGCTGGACTTCTTCGGGGCCTTGCTCGCCTTCGCGGGTTTCTTGCTCATGGTGAGTCGGATCCTCCCATCAAGGCTTCGCTCGTCGTCGGCAACGAACGCCCAGAGCCGGAGAAGCGGGCGCATCAGCCCGTCCCAGCTGAGAGGTCTGGATCGAAGGGATCGCTTGGCTTGCGACCTGATGGAGCATCCATCTCCGGCGGGCGTATAGGCGGCGTCGGAAGGGCGCTGGGGGTTCTTCGGGCGCGCTCCCATTAGCACACGCGCGCGCGAGCGTCACAGCACCAGTCCCGGCCCGAGCCTGGCTCAACGAAGCGAGAGGAGTGGAATCGCCATCTTCCCCGCGACGTCTGCCATCCTCGTGTCGTAGGTCGCCAACGACACGTCCAAGCCGCGCTCGCGCAGGTAGTGGAGCGACGCGAGGTGGAGAGCGTCCAGCGTCCGTACTCGCCCAGGGAATGGGTCGAGCGCGCGTCGCAGCGTAACCGGGGAGAGCTCTACCAAGGAGACTCGCCCGATCAGCTGGCGTGCGGCCTCGCCGTGCGACTCTGTCAGTCTGCGCGCGTTGAGCCGATTCCGAATCTCGTACTCCGCCAGTCGGCTCGAGACCAGCGATTCCACCCAGAGGGATGCCGGGGGACGCAGATCCTCCGCGAGCAGCTGTGCGAGCAGTACGGACGTGTCCACATAGATCAACGCTCGTCCCGATCCTGGGCTAGCTCGCCGAGCAGCGTCCTTAGAGGGGCGACACCCTGGGTGGACGGGGGGGCGCTCGGGCCGATCGCGGCGGGCGTCACGAGGCCGTCCCGCACCGCATCCGCGAGAAGCGCGTCGGGCAGCCCGGGCGCTCGCGTGGGCCCGGGCGGAGAGAGCTCCGCCACGACCCGGTCCCGATCGGTGATGAGAATGGTTTCGCCCGTGGCGGCGAGACGGACGTACTCACTCAGCCGGTTCTTCAGCGCCTTGATTCCCACACTGCGCACGACCGGAAGGTAGCGACCGGTAGCTACTTCAGCTAGGGCTTTACCATCGTCACGTTCAAGGGCTTCAGGAAGCGGCCCTGGTGGGCCGTGTTCACCAGCGTGATCCAGTCCTTGACGCAGAGCGTGAGCGACTCGTACTCGGGCACGTTCGAGAACACGCGGACCGAGCCCTTCGAGAAGATCGCGGCCTGGACGGTCGCGCCCTCGGGCGCCATCGGCTGCACGCACACGATGGCCTCCTCTTCGGTCCCCATGTGGGGCGCGTTGCCGTTCACGGCGAGCGACCCCCCGATCAGGTCCACCGAGCCCTTCACGTCGAGGTTCAGGGTCAGGTGCTCCATCTCGGAGCCCAGGAGCTTGTGAAGGGCAGGCCCGACCGCGGGATCGTCCAGGAAGCCGTTCGTGTCGTCCGAGCCCGCCCACTTGGCGACGAGCGCCTTGGCCGCCGCCACGCGCGCCGAGTCGTCTGCCCGCGCCGCGATCGCCGCCGCTCCGAGCAGCGCGATCAGCGCGGCGACCCTTCGGAACGATCTGACGATACCCGCATGGGGAGGGCCTCCGTTCCCGTCGAGCATCGCTTAGCCAGGGCGAGCGGGGCGACCCCTCACCGATCGGATTTGACATAATCTTCCTTATCGGACCCACCCACGGATGGGGACGTTCGTTCACCAAATTCACGAGAGATCCGGGACCGGTCGCGAGCGGACGGTCGCGGCCCGGCGCCGGCCCTACCGGGGCTTGGCGGTGAGCGGCGGCGCGGGTCGAGCGCGCTCAGGGGCTCGCGCAGATAGCCCGGCACCACGTCGAGGATCGAGCTTCGGGGCACGCGCGTAGAGCTCGCCGGCGCGCTTCGTATCGCCGAGCGCCGCGTAGCAGCGCGCGGCGTCGGCGAGCGCCAGCACTTGACCGGGCGTGTCGATCGCGGCCGCGCGCTCGAAGCCCTCGGCTGCGCCCTTCACATCGCCCGAGGCTTCGAGCGCGACCGCGTAGCGACTCTCCGCGAGCGCCTTCACGCCGCTTCGCGGCGCCTCGGAAGCCGCGAGCTTGCGCGCCTCGAACGCGGCCTTGGCGTCGCCGTTCGCCTCGAGGAGGCTCGCCGCGAGGAGCCGCCCATTCACGGCCGCTGCCGACCCGTTGTGCTCCTGCGCCGCGGCCGAGGAGCTTCGCGGCCGCCTCGGTGCGCGCCTTCTTGCCGACCTCGAGGTTCGCGGGCTCCGCAATCGGGTCCCCGGGCTGCGCGCCCATCGCGCGCTCGTAGTCGCCCCACGCCTGGGAGACCGCCGCCTCCGCCGCTGCGGCCGAGCGCTTCCGCCACTCGAGGCCGAAGCCCACGCCCGCGGCCGTGAGGAGCACGAGTGTGATGCTCACCAGCACTTCGCGCGGATGGGCGCCGACCCATCCGAGATCTGGTCGAAGATCGAGTTCAGCTCTTGGACCAGCTCGACGTCGGGAGCCGTGTCCTTGCGGATCGCCACGCGCCCCTCCTGGCAAAAGGCGCCGCATTCTATCGGTCGCGCCCGGCTACGTCTCGCGCTCGGCGTGGCGCTTGCGGAGCCGCAGGCGCACCGGCACGCATTCAAAGCGGAAGAGGAGTTCGCGGCGCTCAGCGCCCCCCTCATCGCATGGTGCAGCTGACTTGGAGACGACCTTCAGTTGACGCATGGGGGCCCGTCCCGCGCGCCGAGCTCGAGGATCTTGGCGGCCAGCGCGTCGGCGATCACCGCGTTCGCCTCTGGACGCAGATGCCGCCCAGGTCCACAGGTAGTCCCGCCGGGCGTCCAGTAGCCGAATTGCGTCCACGACGGGCACGTCGTTCGCCCCTGCCCAACGAAGAGAGATCCTGCTCAGCCGTTCGTGAGTCAGGAAGGCCATTGCAGCAAGCGGGATCCGCTCGCCGCGCTCGAGCCGATTCCGGACGACCGAAATCTCCTCCTGATACGTGAGGCCGCGTACGTCCGGCACGATGGTCGACTTCGCCTGCTGCGTGACGACGATCAACAGCGCGCCGTTCTGGCGACAGAGCTCGTGGATGGCTGCGACGTTCTCGACGAAACGCTCGCTCTTGCCCACCTGGTGTGCGGTGACCGCTGCGAGGTCATAGGACCACACAGCACGTTCGCTTCGAGGTACGAATCGACGAGCGCGACCGAGATCGCGTGCTCGCGCAACCAGCGGTAGATTCCGCGGACGAGGGAGAACTCGGCCAGCTTTTCGCGGATTTCTCGCCGCTCGACTCGTGCTAGGCTCCTCGATCGGCTTCGGCTCGGCCGCACTGTCGTTGATGCCCTCGTAGAACGTGACCACGTCGGGCTTCAGCGGGAGTCCCTCGCGCTCGAACAGCGCACGGATCTCCCAGGAATGCAGGTGCGGCATGCCGAGATTGATGACTTCGAAGCGCTCGGGGCCTGCGTTCCGGTTGAGCCTCTGCTCGAGAAGGTATGGGTAGGTCTCTTCGTCCTTGTCGTGATAGCCGAACGTCGACGAGGCACCGAGCGTCAAGACTCGCAGGGTATTGGGAGGCTTCTCTACGGCGAAGTCCCGGCCGCGAAAGCCGTGACTGTTGATCGTTACGCGGAACTCCTCGCTCGTATCGGGCTTGAAGTCGAGCTTTGTCTCGTTGGGAAAGTACTTGCTGTAACCACCGGAAACGTTGCCGTGCTCCATCACGGTGTGGGCGCGGGGCTTTGCTGGAGCAGGTCGCCACGGCGTCCCGTACCACAGCGCAGCTCGGCCGGAGCGTACCGATAGGGCGAGTCGAGCCCCGCATTCCACCACGCTTGCAGAGAGAAAAGCGAGGACGGCGAGGAACAGGGCCCTCTTCTGCCAGCTCATCGGCGCGCGGTTCGTCGCTACTGCTTGCATTTCACGCCGAGTTTAGGTGGCGCGGAAGCCCCAGGAGGTGGCGAACTACCCCGGCCGGCATTCGCCGCTCCCTGTCGTCCAAAAACCATGAGGGGCTCTCGCGGGAGGGCGGCCACGAACGCAGCGCTGCCACTTCTCCTCGTCGACAGCCTCGAGTCCCGCCGCCTCATCGATCGCAATCCAAGCGGGTCACGTCTCGCGCTCGGCGTGGCGCTTGCGGAGCCGCAGGCGCACCGGCACGCCCTCGAAGCCGAACTCGTCGCGCAGGCGGTTCTCGAGGAAGCGCCGATACGAGTCGAGCACGGCGCTCGGCTCGGTGCAGAACAGCACGAAGGTCGGCGGCCGCGTCCCCACCTGGGTCGCGTAGAAGAACTTGATCGGCCGCTTGCGCGTCCCCCGCTGCGCCATCGAGGGCTCGTGCTTGCGCACGGTCTCCTGGAGCCAGCGGTTCAGCACGGAGGTGGAATCTCCTGCGCGGCGCTCGCGGCGACCCGCCCCGCGCGGTCCAGGAGCCGGTGCAGGCCCTTCCCGGTCTTGGCCGAGATCTCGAGCACGGGAATGTCCGGCACGGGGCGCAGCCGGCGCGCGATCTCCTCGCGGCGCCGCTTCGCCTGCTCGGGCGTCGCGAGCTTGTCCCACTTGTTCGCGAGCAGGAGCAGCGGCCGGCCGCGCTCGCGCACCAGCGAGATCACGCGCAGGTCCTGGTCCGCGAAGCCCTCCTCGGCGTCCATCAGCGCGAGCGCCACGTCGGCCGACTCGACCGCGCGCACCGCCATGAGCGCGCTGCCGCGCTCGACCAGCCGATCGCGTCGCCCGGGCCGCCGCATGCCCGGCGGTGTCCACGAACACGATGCGCCGGCCCTCGCGCTCGACCTCCACGTCGACCGAGTCGCGCGTGGTCCCCGCCTCGCCCGAGACCACCACGCGCTCCTCGCCCGCGAGCTGGTTCAGGAGCGAGCTCTTCCCGACGTTCGGGCGCCCGACGATGGCGATGCGGAGCGGCGCGCCCTCGCCGCTCGGGCGTGGCTGGGCTCCGCGGGCGCCGGCGGGAGCGCCGCGGCGATCTCCTCCAGCAGATCGAAGGCGCCCGTCCCGTGCTCGGCCGAGATCGCGCGCACGGGCTCGAGCCCGAGCGCATGGAACTCGAGCATGCGCGGCGCGTGGCTCGGGACGTCGAGCTTGTTGACGGCCACGGCCACGGGCTTTCGCGTGCGCCGCAGGAGCTGCGCGATCTCGTGCTCCTGGGGCACGAGGCCCGCCTGCCCGTCCGTCACGAACACGATCGCATCGGCGAGCTCGACGGCCACGCGCGCCTGGGCCTGCACGGCCGCCTCGATCTCGCTCTCGCCGTCGGGATCGAGGCCCGGCGGTGTCGACGAGCAGCAGCCGCCGGCCGCGGACCGCGACCTCGGCCGCGATCCGATCGCGCGTCACGCCGGGCGTGTCGTCCACGAGCGCGCGGCGGCGCCCGGTCCAGCGGTTGAATAGCGTGGACTTGCCGACGTTCGGCCGCCCGACGATCGCGACGATGGGGAGAGCGGACGGCACGCTAGGCGCTCGCGGGCTCCGCGAGAAACGCGGCGGCCCGCGCATGGATCGCCGCGCGGTCCTCGGGGTGGAACCACTCGACCCCCGCTCTCGCCGCGCAGCCACGTGCGTTGACGTCGCGCGAACTGGCGCGTGTCGCGCTTCACCTCCTCGAGGACGTGTGCGAGGGTCTCGCGCCCCTCGATCACGGGCTGCATATGGCGGTACCCGATGCCACGCATCGAGGCGAGCTCGGGGCCGTAGCCCGCGTCGCGGAGCGCGCGCACCTCCTGGAGCAAGCCGGCCGCGATCATCGCCTCGCAGCGCTCATCGATGCGCTTCGCGAGCTCCTCGCGGCCCGGGGTCGAGCGCCAGGAAGAGCGCGCGGTAGCGAGCATGCGGGCCTCGCGCGCTGCAGCACCTCGGAGGCCGGTCGACCGGTGGCCGCGTGGATCTCGAGCGCGCGAATGATGCGCACCAGGTCGTTCGGATGGAGGCGCTGCCCGGTCTCGGCGTCGAGCTCGCAAAGGCGCTGATGCAAGCGCTCGGGATCGCCCGCTGCGACCGCACGCGCGTGCTCTGCCTCGAGCGTCTGGCGGAGCTCGGGATCGCGCCCGACGCCCGCAGAGAGGCCGTAGAGGGCCGCGCGCAGGTAGAGCCCCGTTCCTCCGACGAGGAACGGCACGATGCCCGCGCGCGCCGATCTCGCGGATCGCGCGCTCGGCATCCTCGGCGAAGCGCGCGGCGTGATACGGCTCGTCCGGCGCAACGATGTCGAGTAGATGATGGGGCACGCGCCGCCGCTGCTCGGGGGTCGGCTTGGCCGTCCCGATGTCCATTCCGCGGTAGACCTGCATCGAGTCGGCGTTCACGACCTCGCCCTGGAAGGCGAGAGCGAGCTCCACGGCGACCGCAGTCTTTCCCGACGCGGTGGGCCCGGAGATTGCGATGACGAGAGAAGGGTTGGTGGCAGACATGGCTACGCGATGCGAGCTCCGGCGCCGCTGGCACTGCAGCGCGCGTTTTAGGCTTCGGCTCGAAGCAGGAAGGCTAGCGTTCGCACTCGGACGTGCTGTGCGCGGCGCAGGGCCACGACCGGGCGCCAGTGCAAGGGGCGTTTCTTACAAGCGCCCTGATGGCCGACCACTCGCACCAGCGTTTGCACGGCCTCGCGACGTGTCGCTCAATAGCTCCATGGTCCGGGCGGTAAGCTCGTCCCAGGACAGGCGACGAGCAAGATCCGTGATCCCGCTTCGCAGCTTGGCTCGCAAGGAAGGATCGTCCATCGTGCGACGGATCGCGGACGCCATCTCTGTCGCGTTTTCCGGTTGGCACAGCAGCACATTCTCATCATTCACGAACACCCGATCGGTAGTTGGGCTCTGCGTGGAGATGAGAGGTAGACCATGAGCTGCGATCGTCGAAAACGAGCTGTTGTTGAGCTGCAGCCCCTTCCCCAGCGGGAGAACGCAAACGTCCGCCGCGCGCAAGTACGTCGATGCTGCGTCCTGGCTTGGGTCGAACCTTCCAGTCCAAACCGTGCTGTCGCCGAGGTCCAGCTCGCGGCATAGCTGCTGGACTCGGTCCCAATAGCTGCGACTCATTTCTACGTCGATGTCGATCGTGCCACCGATGAAGACGAGTCTTGCCTGCGGTCTTTCGCGTCGGACGGCGGCGAACGCGGTTAGCAACGTCTCGATGCCCTTCTTGGGGTACACGTATCCCAGGAACGCGATCAAGAACTCCGAGGGGTGCACCCCGAGTGACTGGCGGCCGCGCGAGCGCACCTGATCAGTGTCGTCGGCAATCACGATGTTCGGGGCGGGAGGGATGATGTGGAGCTTCTCTTGAGCAGACGGGCACTCCGCCGCCAGGACACTTCGATGCGCCTCACAGAGGACAATCACGCCATCGCTGTCGCGAAGTAGGGTTCCCGCCTCGTAGCTGACGCCGCGTCCGGCAACTGAGGCCATCGCCTTCGTCCCAGGCGCTCCATCCATCTGATCGGGGGTTGCGGACCAGTGAAGGGGCTCTCGTATCGCGTGACGAGGGGAACGCCTGGGAGCTGGCCCCGAAAAGCGTGGGGCCAAACGTGATCATCGAGTGATAGTTGTACATCGCTGGCAGGTACATCAGAAGAAGCGCATCCGGCCGCAGCCGCACAGCGGTCCGAACCATTCGTGGTGCTTCGAGCCACGACCACTTCTCCATGACTGGGTGAATCGTCGCCGCGCCGTCTCCAAGACCAATGTTGCCCTTGGAAGTCAGCACGTGGACGTCGACACCTCGCCTCGAGAGGTGAGAACACAGGTGATAGGCGTTCGCCGACTCTCCGGCGTGCATGGGAGGGAACGCACCCGAGACCATGAGCAGTCGCATCTCGTACCTTGTATTGGCAGGCTCGCCGAGATCAGATCTCCATTTCCATCGGCGCATCGACCTGCGGACAGTAAAGTCTAGTGGCCAGCCCAACGATGATTGGAGCACCCCGGAGGGGCTCTGCCGCGAAACGCGCGCCGCAACGCCAGTCGCAGGATCAGTCGTGGTCGGCGCACACCCCGCCACAAGCCCGGAGGTGAAGGGTGAGAGTTGCCATTGACGCCCGCATCGTGCCCGGCACGGCCGGTGGAGTCGCCGTCGCTTTGAAGACGCTCGTCGTTGGCCTCGGTCAGCTGGTGGACAGCGACGACGAGTACGTGCTTGTCGTGGGATCGGATGCCCAACGCGAGTGGCTGAGCCCGCTCCTCGGGGCCAACCAGCGGTTGGCCATGTGGACGGCTCGAAGAAGATGGCGCGAGCGGTTTCCTTTTCGACCCTTTCTGCCACTAGTTCGCTTCGCACAAGACCTGATGGAAAGGCGAGTCTGGCCCGAAGTACCTCTGTCGGATGGCTTCCTCGAGAGCCTTCGGTGTGACGTTCTCCACATTCCGACACAGAACTATGTAGTCGCTTCGATCCCGACCGTCTACAACCCCCACGACCTTCAACACTTGAGGTATCCGCAGTTCTTCGATCCAAGCAGGATCGCCTGGAGAGAAACCGTCTATCGGATGGGGTGCCACCTCGCCCACACAGTGGTCGTTGGATCGGAATGGATCAAGAACGATGTGGCCCGGCGATACGCCATTCCGTCCGACAAAGTGCAGGTCATCCTGGAGGCGGCTCAGCACCAAGCCACGGAAGCGCCGGCCCAGGAATCGCTCGATCGAACCCGACGCGCCCATGGACTCGAAGGATCATTCCTCCTATTTCCCGCGGTCAGTTGGCCCCACAAGAACCACATTCGCCTTCTTCAGGCCATTGCTCAACTGCGCGACTCTCGCGGCCTCCGCGTGCAACTCGTTTGCACCGGTTCTCGCCACGAGGACTCTTGGCCGCGAATCCAGGCGGAAGTTCAGCGGCTCGACTTGTCTAGCCAGGTCCGATTCCTTGGTCACGTGACAGATGAGACTCTGCGTGCCCTCTACCGCTTGGCGACATGTCTCGTGATGCCAACGCTCTACGAGGCGAGCAGCCTGCCCATCTTCGAGGCGTGGTCAGAAGACCTACCGGTCATTTGCTCCAACTCGACAGCTCTGCCCGAGCAGGTGCGCGATGCAGCCTTGCTGTTCGATCCCATGCGAGTTAGCGCAATCGCCGAGGCGATCGAGCTGGCCACGACCAACGTCGGCGTTCAGGATCGACTGCGTGCGCTTGGTACGAAAGCGTCTCTCGGACTTCGATCTTGTGAGAACCGCGAGAGCGTATCGAGCGACCTATCGGCGCACCGCGGGGCTCGATCTCGACGAAGGCGACAGCGCATTGCTTGCGTTGCCGAGCGCGCCCGGAAGCCGACAGTGAACGTGCTCCTGGTGGTCCCGTGGGATCAAGCTTCGGGCGGGGTCGCCTCCGTGGTGGGCAACCTTGCTCAGCACCTGACTCGGTCCGGGCATCAGGTCTGCTTCCTCCATCCCGGACCGAGCGACCGGTTGCGAGAGCGACTGACCGCCCGAGGCTTCCGCGGATACGAGCTGAACCTCCGAGATCCAATGATCGCCGAGAAGCCGATCAAGAGCCTGGTGGGCTTTGTCGTATTCCTGGCTCATACGCTCTATCAGCTGGCTCGAATCGTTAGGTCCGAGAAGATCGACGTCGTGAACGTCCACTACCCGGTCGAAACCTTCGCTTTGCTTGGTGTGCTTCGGCTGTTGCTCCCGATTCGGTTGGTCGTGTCGATTCATGGCGCGGACCTTGCGCCGGAGGGCGTCCAGAGGTCTCCTCAGAAGCGGTCGATTCGTTTCCTGCTCTGGGCCGCGGATGCAATCGTCGCGCCGTCTCGCTCGTTCCTCAACGACTGCGAGCCGTCGCTACTCGCTTCGACAAGCAAGGCCGGATGGATCCACAACGGCGTGAATCTCGAGGAGCTAACCCAGGCGGGCTCCGGCCCGCCGGAGGATGCCCGAGGAGGCGCCTACCTCTTGTGTATCG
The DNA here is from genome assembly GCA_963716275.1 of uncultured delta proteobacterium. Lineage (GTDB taxonomy): Bacteria > Myxococcota_A > UBA9160 > UBA9160 > UBA6930 > VGRF01. The sequence goes on from CAVQTC010000003.1 coordinate 224,308, forward strand.
CAGCGAGCAATCACAAGAAGGCGCTGGACGTTCTCCTGCGTGCATTCGCCAGGATCGGTAGTCGCGAGCCAGCCCTGACCTTGCTGGTCGTCGGGGACGGTCCCCTGCGTGGGAGAGCTCGAGTCCCTAGCTCGCTCCCTTGGCTTGGAAGAGCGCGTGCGCTTTCTCGGCTGGCGAGGTAGGGACCAGGTGGCACGCCTTCTGCGAGGCTGCGAGCTCTTCGTCCTTCCGTCACGAGCGGAGCCGTTCGGAATCGTCGTTGCAGAAGCGATGGCCTGCCAGAAGGCCGTCGTTGCGTCTGACGTCGGTGGCATTCCAGAGATCATCGAGGATGGTCGCAGTGGAGTGCTGGTCGAACCCGAGAATGTCGAAGCCCTTGCAGATGCGGTCCTCGCCTTGCTCCACGATCGGGCGCGCCGCGAGTCGCTCGCAGCGGCGGGCTATGCAAGAGTCGTGAAGCACTTTACCCAGGCGATCAACGGCGCCCGCTACGAGGACCTCTTTTCCTCTTTACTGGCGGATCGGCCCGCCGAGGAAGCGCTGGGACGGCTGCGGTAGGCGGCCTCACGCCCGCCCGAAGCGCCGTTCGATCTCGCCCTTCGAGAGAGGCAGGACGACGGGCCGGCCGTGCGGGCAGGTCGGCGCCCAGGGAATCGAGTCCACCTCGCGCATCAGGAAGCGCAGCTCTTCGAGCGGCAGCGCCTCGCCCGCGCGGCGAGCGGCGTGGCACGCGAGTGTCGCGAAAAGGCGGTCCGTCGCGTCGAGCGGTCGGCGCTCGGCGCCCGCCCTCTCGCTCTCGTCGCTGCCGAGCTGCTCGGCGAGCTCGCGCAGCAAGGGCGCCGGATCGCGGCCCGCGAGGAGCTCCGGCACGGTGCGCACGGCGAGGCTCTGCTCACCGAACGCCTCCACCTCGAACCCGAGCTGCGCGAGCGCAAAGTCGTTTCGGGTGCAGGCCGAGACCGCAGGCGCGGGGAGCTCGAGCATCGCAGGGGCGAGGAGCTGCTGGCGCGGGAGCTTTCCGGACAGCCAGCTCGCGCGAAGGCGCTCGTAGAGCACGCGCTCGTGCGCCGCGTGCTGATCGACGAGCAGCAAGCCCTCCGGACCTTCGAGGAGCACGTAGGTGGCGAGGAGCTGCCCGATCATCCGCAGCTCCGAGAGGCGCGGGGCGACGGTTGCAGCTGCGGAGCTCTCTTCGAAGGGAAGCGCCCCGGGTCGCGCGGGCGTGACTGCCTCCCGCGTCGCGAAGGACCAGTCGCTCCCGCCGAGCGAGCGTTCGGCGACGCTCGCGCGGGCTTCGAAGCCGAGCCAGGCGCGGCTCCCGAGCGCGTCCGCCAAGGTCCGCTCGATCAGGCGATGGACCGCCTGCGGGTCGGCGAAACGCACCTCCCACTTGGCGGGGTGGACGTTCACGTCGACCCCGCCGGGTGCGACCTCGAGGAAGAGCAGAGCGCAAGGGAAGCGTCCGCGCGGGAGCACGTCGCGATAGACCTGAAGCAGCGCGTGCCGGAGCAGGCGGTCGCGAACCGGGCGTCCGTTCACGAACAAGTGGATTCCCGCGCCCGTCGCGCGATGCAGCTCGGGGCGCGAGACGAAGGCCCGCAACGCGAGGTCGCCGGCCGAGCGCTCGGCCGCGACGAGCGCTGCGGCCTCTTCCTCGCCCAGCACCGCCGCGATGCGTTCGACCGGATTGGTAACGGCGGGCCAGCTCCAGGCGGGATGCTCCTCGCGGATCACGTCGAAGTGCACGTGCGGGAGCGCCAGCGCAGCCCGGGCCACCCACTCGCTCGCGTGGCCCCACTCGGTAGCGGGAGATTTCAGGAACTTGCGGCGAGCGGGAACGGAGCCGAACAGGTCGGCCACCTCGACACGCGTGCCCTCGCTGGTCGCGCACGCCCGCTCGCCGACCCAGGCTCCGGCATGCACCTCGATCTCGGTGCCCTCGGGCGCGCCCTGGGCGCGGTGCGTAGGCGCAGGCGCGCCACCGACGCGATTGCGGGCAAGCGCCTCCCCGCGAAAGCCAAAGCTACGGATGCCGCCCAGGTCGGAGAGCGTGCGGAGCTTGCTCGTCGCATGCCGCTCGAGCGCGAGGCGCGCTTCGGCGGGCGTGAGTCCGATGCCGTCGTCCGTCACCGCGACGAGCGCGCGCCCTCCCTCGCGGAGCTCGATGCGCAGGCGCGAAGCGCGGGCATCGACCGCATTCTCGACGAGCTCCTTCACCACCGATGCGGGCCGCTCGACCACCTCCCCCGCGGCGATCTGGTCGATGAGCTCGCTCGGCAGGCGCTCGATTCGCGGGCGTTCCGGAACTAGCCTCCCCCCTTCGTTCGCCATGCCCGGATCGGGTACCACGATGCACGCCCGCGGGCCAGCTTTGCGTCGGCTCGCAGCTGCGTTGACAAACGCCTCGAATTTTCAATAGTTTTCGCTCGGACTCCCAGGAGGCCCCGGCATGACCGCGAGCGGACGGGCTGGCGACGCGACAACTGGCGCGCACGCCCCGCGCAGCGAGGCGCCGCCGGACACGTCCGCAGCGACGGGAAAACGCCGCGAGGACCGCATCGTCGGTCCGAGCGAGGCGACGCGCCGGCTGATCGCGCAGGCCACGGCGGCCGCGCGCTCCGAGCTTCCGGTGTGGCTCTCCGGGCCCCCCGGCAGCGACCGCGAAGGCGTCGCGCGCGCGATCCACAGCTGGAGCGCGCGGGCGCGAGCCGAGGTCGAGGTCCTCAATTGCAGCGCAATCCCGGAGGCGCTCCAAGGGCGCGCGCTGTTCGGATGCGGAGCGGGCCACTATCCCGCGATTCCGGGCGCGCACATCGGTGCGCTCGAGCGCGCGGCCAGCACCACGCTTTTGCTCGATGGGGTCGAGCGCCTGCGCCGCGAGGTGCGGGACGCCCTCATCCACGCGGCAGCGACTCGCGTGCTCCGGCGGGAGGGCGAGAGCGTCGAGCGCCCACTTCCGGCAAAGCTCATCCTCGCGACCGAGGAGAGGGGGGCCTCGGGCTTCGGAAGGCTCCCGCATCACGAGATTCGCCTCGTGCCCCTCGCAGAGCGGCGCGAGGACATCTTGGCGCTCGCGTCCCACTACTTGCGCGCCTTTGCAGCGGAGCTCGGGGCTGCGCCGATCGGCTTCACCGCAGATGCGAGAGAGGCGCTGCTCGCCGAGCCTTGGCGCGGAGACGTGCACGAGCTGCGCGCGCGCATGCGCGACGCACTCCGCCTGAACGGGAGCGGCGCGGTCAGCGCCGAGGCGCTGCTGCTGGCCCGCGAGGAGGCCCCTTCGTTCAAGGAGGCCAAGCGCGCCTTCGAGCGCCGCTACGTGGAGGGGCTCCTGCGCCGCTGCAGCGGCAACATCAGCCGCGCCGCGCGCCTCGCGCGCAAGGACCGCAAGGACTTCTACGACGTCCTGCGCCGCACCGGGATCGACCCGACGCAGTTCCGCGCGTAGCTCAGACGCGCCAGCTGGGGAGCGGCTTCGCCTCGAGCTCGGCCCGGCGCGCCTCGTAGCCCGTGCGGCCGATCAAGGCGTAGGCAGCGACCTTCCCCGCCTCGACGCCGGGCTGGTCGTAGGCATTCACCCCGTGGAGCACAGCCTGATAAGCGGTCTGCAGCTCGAAGGCCACGAGCAGCTGACCGAGCGCCTCCGGAGAAAGTCGCGGGAGCTCCCACGTGAGCGAAGGCCGATCGGCCTCGGCGAGGGCGATGCGCGTCCCTTCCAGCTCGGCTCGCAGGAGCTCGCCGAGCTCGACGCCGCGCAGGTACGGCGCGGGATCCCCTCCCGGAATCCGGAGGCGCCTGCGCGTGCGGCCGACGCGCACGAAGACGACCAGCTTGTCGGCCGGGCCCTCCACGAAGAGCTGCACCTGCGAATGTTGATCGGTCGCTCCGCGCGCGGCGAGCGGCGTCGGGCCCACTCCCCGGCCCTCGGCGTCCCGCTTGCCGAGACTCTCCGCGAAGAGCTGAACGCTCCAGCGCGCGAACGGCTCGAGCGCGTCCGCGTAGGGCATCACGACCTGGATCGGGCGCGCCCGCTCCTGCGCCATCCGGAAGCACGCCGCCGCCGCCAGCGCGGCGGGGTTCTGTTCGAGCGCCCCGCTCGCCACGCGGGCGAGGAATCCCCGCGCTCCGCGCAGGATGCCCGCGACGTCGATTCCTGCGATGGCGGGCGTCAGGAGGCCGCTCGGGGTCAGGACCGAGAAGCGTCCCCCCACATCATCGGGAAAGTCGAGCACGGGGATTCCCGCGCTCGCGGCATAGTCGCGCAGCGAGCCCGCGCCCGTCGTCACGATGCAGCGCGACGCGAGGGTTCCCGGGCGAGTGAGGGCCGCGCGGAGGATCTGGAAGCCGGCGGCCGACTCCACCGTGCTCCCCGACTTCGAGACGACGTGGAGGAGCACCTTTCGCCGCCCCAGGAGATCGAGCAGCGCACCGAGCGTGTCCGGATCGGCGTTGTCGACGATGTGCACGCGCGGCCCGGCTCGGGCGCGGTCCGGCAGCTGATTGTGAAACGGATGCGCGAGCGCCCGCAGCAGCGCCTCGGTGCCGAGAGACGAGCCCCCGATCCCGACGTGCACGACGTCGCTGAAGGCCGCCGCTCCGGAGCTTGCGCGCTGCCCGCAAGATCGCGCGGAGCGCCGCCTCCCGCTGGGGCGCCTGCGCGAAGCCAGAGGGCGGAGCCGTCCCCATCAGGCTCAGGGAGCACGCCTTGGAGGCGCGGCAGCAGCTCGGTGATCTCCCCCCGCGAGAGCCCCGCGCCCGCCGAGAGTGGCGGGCTCAGCACCCCGCCCAGATCGAGCGTCAGCGGATCGGCAGCTGCCATGCATTCCTCCCGACCGCGCCTATGATGACCCCATGCGCGTCGGTGTCATCCAGATGCGATCGGTCGACGACGTGGCGGCAAACCTCGCTGCCGCCCGCGAGCTCGTGGCGGAGGCCGCACGCGCCCGCGCAGAGCTGATCGCGCTGCCCGAGAACTTCGCGTACATGCGGCGCGAGGGTCTCCCCTACCCCTGCGCCCAGGGGCTCGATGGAGAGATCGTGGCGACGCTGCGCGCGCTGGCGCGCGAGCACCGCGCCTGGCTTCTCGGCGGCACCTTCCCCGAGGCCGCCGATGGCGGCCGCGTGCACAACACGAGCGTGCTCATCTCGCCTGCGGGAGAGGTCGAGGCCGTCTATCGGAAGATCCACCTCTTCGATGTCGACCTGCGCGCGCAGGGCGGAAGCCAATTCCAGGAGTCGGCCAGCATTGCGCCCGGGCGCGACGTCGTGGTGGGAAAGACGCCGTTCGGCGGCATCGGAATGTCGGTCTGCTACGACGTGCGCTTCCCCGAGCTCTACCGCCGCCACGCCGAGGCCGGCGCGCGCTTCCTGGCCGTCCCGAGCGCCTTCGCGCCGCAGACCGGGCGGGATCATTGGGAGGTGCTGCTGCGGGCGCGCGCCATCGAGAATCAGTGCTTCGTGATCGCCCCTGCGCAGTGGGGTCAACACACCCCCGAGCGCGCCAGCCATGGGCGCGCGCTCGTCGTCGATCCTTGGGGCGTGCTCCTCGGCGTCGCTCCGGACCGGCCGGCGGCGCTGGTCGTGGAGTGCGATCTCGAGCAGCAGGACCGCATCCGCGCGAGCCTGCCCGTCCTCCGGCACGGCGTCTCTAGACCCTCAAGCGACCCTTCGCTGGCCGCCGAAGAGGCCCCCGTCACGCAGGGGTGGGTGTGTCGGCGCGAGACCAGGGCCGAAGGGCGCGCCTCGTGATCCGCAACGGCGGTTTCGAGGGCATGATCTACGAGATCACCGACCGTGGAGACCCTGATCGGCCGCAACCCGACCACCGACATCACGCTCCTCGACGAGGGGATCAGCCGAGAGCACGCGATCATCCAGTACGACGAGGAGACCGACGCGTTCAGCGTCGAGGACCTCCAGTCGACGAACGGCACCAAGGTGAACGGCAAGCGCGTGCGAAGCGCGGTCCTGACTCACGGCGACGAAGTGCAGGTCGGCCACACGCGCTTTCAGTTCCTCCGGGTAACCCCTGAGCCGCCTTGTATATGCCCTCAGCCCACGGTCGTCGGTCGTCGTAGGCTGGCGTCGCTTCCGGGGAGACCGTTGCTGCCTGAAGCCACGAGCTTGTCCGTTAGATGGGTCCCCCGCCCTCGTCGCCCATGCCGTGGAGGATCCGAGGCCCGAGAGCCTGCATCCACAAGACCGGTAGGCGATGGTGCAGGGTCGGGGAACCCGGAAGCAGCGTAACACGGGGGGACGCGTGATGGCAAGACGCGATGCGTCGGGATCGATGTCAGCGCGGACGAGATCACGGTGGCGATCGAGGGCAAGGCCGAGCGGCTGACGCTCGCCGAACGATGCGGAGGGTCACGCGCGCCTGGTGCGGCTGCTGACGCGCGGGGCAGGCGAGCGCACGGGTGTGCCTCGAGGCGACGGGCATCTATCACCTCGACCTGGCGCTCGCGCTGCATCGGGCGCCGAGGCATCGAGGTGATGGTGGTGAACCCGACCGCGGCGCGCGACTTCGGCCGCGCGCTGATGCAGCGCTCGAAGACGGATCGCGTCGATGCCGGCGTGCTGCTCGAGTTCGCCGCAGCGCATGCCCTTCGAGGCCTGGCAGCCGCCGGCGCCGGAGATCCTCGATCTGCGGGCGATCGTCCGTCGGATGGGGCGCTCTGACGCTGACGCGCACGCAGGAGCGCAACCGCCTGCACGCGGCGGGCCGCTGTGCCGAGCTGACCGAGGCGATCGCCTGGGACATCGAGGCCCACCTCGAGCACCTCGCGCAGAGCCTGGAGCGGCTGCAGCAGCAGGCGCTGACGATCGTGCAGCGCGCATCCCGAGCTCGCACGCCGCTTCGAGCGGCTCATGTCGGTGCGGGGCATCGCGACGACCAGCGCGCTGCGCATCCTGGCCGAGCTCGCCGTGCTGCCGGCCGACATGACGCCGCGCCAGTGGGTCGCGCACGCCGGGCTCGATCCGCGCGCGCTGGAGTCCGGCACCTCGCTGCACAAGCCGGCGCGCATCAGCAAGAAGGGCAACCGGCACCTGCGCGCCGCGCTCTACATGCCCGCGATGGTCGCCGTGCGCGAAGAGCCCGACGTCCGAGCGCTTCTACCAGCAGCGCATCGCCGGCGGACTCAAACCCATCCAGGCGCTCGTCGCCGTCGAGCGCAAGCTCTTGCACGCCATCCACGGCATGTGGTCGAGCAACACGCGACTTCGATGGAAAGAAATTCTGTCGCGATGAGTGCTTGACGAGGAAGAGAGGATCTAACGGATCGGCGCTAAGCTGCCGGCCGCCAGTCAATCTACCACGCGTGCTCCGGAGGCCGGCCGGGCGACGACCTCGCACCAGCCGGCCGACGGCCTCGGCTATTGCCTACTTCCGAGCGGCGGCCGGTCAGCTTCATTGCCTTGTTGGGCGGCATGCGTTCAGAGGACGGGCAGCGAGCCCGGAGCATCGACGTACCGCGCAGCGAGCGCTGACAACGATTGCACTTCCTCTTCGGACCCCTCGACGAACAGCGTGACCGAACCGTTTTGCACGCGAAGGTTGAAAAACCAGGAGTTGATCAGGAAATCGGCGATCGCGAGGTCGCTGAATGGACCGTTTGGATCGGCACCGTTGCGAGACTCCCGCTCCGCCAGGCTCCTGGCGATCGACCAAAAGCTCACCTCGTGTGCGTCGTACACGAGATCCGGCATTCCGTTCGCCAACTTGTAGAACGCAGCCACGTCCACTGGTAGGGGTGCCGCCAGCGCGGTCTCGAGCGCGAGCAAGTCGGAGGTCGAGGCAGGAGGCTCCAGCGGGACGCCTGCGGAGCGCCAACGCTCCACGAGCCGCGCGATTGCGTTCATCGGATCATGCCGCCCAACGGTCCGGCCAATAAGCTGCCGGCCGCCCGTGAACCTACCACGCGTGCTCCGGAGGCCGGCCGCGCGACAACCCCGCGCCGGCCGGCCGACGGCCGAGGCTAGGGGACGCCTATCAGCGGCGGCCGGTCAGCTTCATTGCCTTGTTGGGCGGCGATTGGAAGCTTCGAAATCTCGAGCTCGCGTCGGTCAAAGTACTGCGAGGTCAGTTCCGCCAAGCACTCAAGCTCGCGAAGCTCGTTGGTGGAGTTTCGGCCAGCATCTGCACAGTAGGTGTCGCGTTGCAGCTCCCAGGCGTAGTGCTCGCTGCGAAGACGCTCCACTTCCCTGGGTGGAATCGCAGCGGCGATCTCCTCGATCTGGGCTTCGACTTGCACCATGAGCTCGTGGAGATACGCCTCGAGCGCCGGGCGGTCCCCAAGCCTGACTGCACCGCCGCAGAGGACAGGCACCACCAGAGAAAGAAGAAGCAGTCGGCTTCCCGTCATGCTCTCGCCGCCCAACGGTTTGCGGCTCACCTGCGGCCGCGCGCGAAGCATGATGCCACGACGGCGGCCGGCGCGCGAAGAGCAACCCAGCCAGCCGGCCGCCGCTCGAAGCCGCGGCACACCTCCGACCGCGGCCGTCAGGTGCAGCCGCTGGTTGGGCGGCGGGCGCCAGATTGACGCTTGCTGCGCCTCCTCATTTCGGCTTCACGTCGCCGCAAGTCACCCAGTCTTGATAGACCTTGCCATCGCGAGGCGAGACGAATGCCACATCAAGGGGGTTCGGGTTCTTGCTTGCCTTGCCTGGCCACACGATGACGCAGCCGTGGAGCAAACCTACGGACGCATAGAAGTCGCCGCCGAACGACGACTCCATGAATGCGATGCCCGCATCGCCGTCTCCGACGCCTGCGATGGTGAAGTGCAAGGAGCGGCCGACTCGATAGTCGCACTCAAGATGCCCGGCACTTGATTGCTTGCAGCTCATGCCAGCAACCACGGCCCGATACGTGTTCGCCCCTTGCTCAGCGGATACGCGGACCGCCAAGCTCAACGCAGCGAGGACGAGCAAGCATCGCATCGCCATTCGTGCCTCACCAACGCTGGTGCGAGCCCTCGGGACGACCCCGGTCGGTGCTATCCCGTTGGCTACGAAGAAATGAGCGACGCCTCGCTCCGACGCCCGTTGATTCGCTCGGCATCTTCCCGCCGCCCAACTTGTATTGGACTGCGGGCTCCTAGCCCGTCGTCCTGAGACGATCTTCCCTCCGCAAAGGCTGCGGCGCAACGCGTTGAGGGGCAGCCAGGGGCTCGCGTGCTCGGCGCCGAGCGCTCCGGACCCTCGGCGCTGCAGCCTTTGCCTGCAGCGTTTGGCGGGGGCGTCAGTGCGAAACACTGCGAGGGAAAGGCTGCGCCCGCGGGTGTCGCGCGAGTGTCCGTGGGTTGGGGGGTCTGATAGGTTCGAGGTCGCTCACCCCGCGGAGACGCACGGGGCTGCTCGTGCGTGGGGGCGAGCCGCGAGATGGACGACGGGCACGGCGGGCAGGCGCCGCGGCTGCTCGATCGGGTGCGCGGGGCGCTGCGGCTTCGGCACCGGAGCTCGCGGACGGAGTCGGCGTACGTCGACTGGGTGCGTCGCTTCGTTCTGTTCCACGGGAAGCGGCACCCGCTGGCGCTCGGGGACGAGGAGATCACGGAGTTCCTGACGCACCTGGCCGTGGACGAGGAGGTCTCTGCCTCCACACAGAACCAGGCGCTGCACGCGATCGTCTTCCTGTATCGGGACGTGCTCGGCCGGCCGCCCGGCGACCTCGCGGCGCGCGTGCGCGCACGGCAGTCGCGGCGGCTGCCCGTGGTGCTCACCCAGGCGGAGGTTCGCGCGCTGCTCGCCGAGCTGCGCGGCACCGAGTGGCTGGTCGCGGCGCTGCTCTACGGCGCAGGCCTGCGGCTTGCTGGAGGCCGTGTCGCTGCGGGTGAAGGACCTGGACTTCGCGCGCAAGGAGATTCGCGTGCGGCGAGGGAAGGGGGATCGCGACCGCGTGGCGCCGTTGCCCGTCGCCACGCTGGCCCCTCTGCGCGAGCAGCTCGCCGCGGCTCGAGCGCGTGCACACGCGGGATCTCGCGGAGGGGTACGGCGCGGTCGCACTCCCGGGCGCGCTCGCGAGGAAGTATCCGGCGGCCCACGCGAGTGGGCGTGGCAGTGGGTGTTCCCTGCCACGCGGCGCTACGTCGATCCCGTGGCTCGCACGGAGCGCCGGCATCACCTGCACGAGACGGTGATCCAGCGCGCGGTGAAGCGCGCCGTCGCGCGCGCGCGCCTGGCGAAGCGCGCCAGCTGCCACTCGCTGCGCCACAGCTTCGCCACGCACCTGCTCGAATCGGGTCACGACATCCGCACGGTGCAGGAGCTGCTGGGGCACGCGAGCGTGCAGACCACGATGATCTACACGCACGTGCTGAACCGTGGAGGGCGAGGCGTGCGAAGCCCGCTCGACGAGGGCCTCGTGGAGGGGCCGGCGCGCTGACGGTGGTCACGCGCCGAGGAACTTCAGCTCGACGCGGATCGCGCGCTGGGTGTGGTCGCCCACGTTGGTCACGCTGGCGGGCTCGCTGTCGGGCTTGCGCCACTCGACGAGTGGGGGCGTGAAGGCCCCCGCCGGCGGCTTCGAGTCGCGCACGATCTCGCCGGCGAGGCTGCGGAAGATCAGGTGCGAGGGCTCGAGGGTGATGAAGACGGCGGGCCACGGATGCAGGTGAGCGGGAACCGTGGCGCCGGCGGGGATGGAGACGTCGAGGACGAGCACCGACTCGTTCTCGAGCAGCGCGCGGTGAAAGTCCGGTGCGGCGCGCAGCGGGAGGTACTCGTCCAGCGCATCCCGCGATCGGGCGGCCCGCGAGACCACGAGGGCCGCACTCAGAGCGATCAGAACGAAGAGGAGCCTCCGCATCTCGTGTCCTCCGTGGCTCGCACGAGCATGCCACGTTTCTCGGGAGCCGAGCGGCCGGGCTACGCTCGCCGCCGTGAGCGACTCCGGCGGCTCGCCCTTCCCGCCCGGTTTTTTCGATCGTCTGGACGAGACGCCGGATGCGCAGTTCTATGCGCTCCCGCGCTTCGTGGCCCACATCGACGAGGCGACGATCGCTGCGCTCACGGCCTATTACGGCGAAGTGCTCCAGCCTGGCTGGGACGTGCTCGACCTGATGTCCTCGTGGATCTCGCACCTCCCGCCCCGCGAGCGGCTCCCGCTCGGGCGCGTGGTCGGCCTCGGCATGAGCGCCGAGGAGCTCGCCCGCAACGAGCGGCTGAGCGCGTGGAACGTGTGCGATCTGAACGACGACCCGCGCCTCCCGTATCCCGACGCGAGCTTCGACGCGGCGCTCTGCGCGGTCTCGATCCAGTATTTGACGCGCCCGGTCGAGGTGTTCGCCGAGCTCGCGCGCGTCCTGCGCCCTGGCGGCCGGGCGATCGTCGCCACCTCGCACCGCTGCTTCCCCACGAAGGCGATCCGCGCCTGGCACGTGCTGCCGCCGGCGGAGCGGCTGCGCGCGATCGCGCTCTACTTCGCGCACGCGGGCGGCTTCGCGCCGGCCGAGGTCGTGGATCGCTCGCCGGCCGGCGCCGATCCGCTCTGGATCGTCAGCGCGCAGCGGCTCGGCTAGGAGCCTGACCCAGGAGTGGAACAGTCGCCCGGACGCCGATGCATCGCCGCCGACTGCGTTGCGCTCCCTGCGGCGTAGCTTCAGCTACGCCTCAGTCGCGACGCCTTGTCGGCGGCGCGCCTCGGCGCCCGGGCTCAACTGCCCATCCTGGGTCAGGCTCCTAGCGAAGCGCCTCCGACCAGCGCTCCTCGTCGAACCCGACGAGCACCGTCTTGCCGACGCGCACGACGGGCGCGCGCAGGTTGCCGGTGGGGCCGAGCATGGCATCGACCGCAGCCTTCGGGGCCTTGCCTGCGGTCTCGAAGACGCGGACCTGCTTCCCCTTGGCGACGATCACGCGGCTCGCTCCCTGGGCGAGGGCGACGGCGGCATCGCGCGGCAGCTTCTTCGAGGCCGAGGTGATCTCGGCGGGCACGATCTTTTGCGCGTCCATGAACTTGGACGCTCGGGTGCAGGACATTCAACCGTTGCGGTGGTAGTACCAATCGACGCGCTTCGGCATGGGGCGCCTCCTGAGTGCGAGCTTACCGTGCCGCGCGCTTCGCGGATCGCGCCCGGCGCGGCGAGCGGCGCACGGCGGCCCACGCGCAGATCGGACAGCCGCGCGGGTCGTGACGCAGCGCGGGGCAGTGCTCGCGGCCGAAGTAGATCAGCTGGAGGTGCACGTGCGCCCAGCGCTCTTCCGGGAAGAGCGCCTTCAGATCGCGCTCCGTCTCGACCACGTTGCGCCCGCTGGTGAGGCCCCAGCGCGTCGCGAGCCGGTGGATGTGCGTGTCCACCGGGAAGGCCGGAAGCCCGAAGCCCTGGCAGAGCACGACGCTCGCGGTCTTGTGTCCGACGCCCGGCAGCTCCTCGAGCTCCGCGAAGCTCTTGGGCACCCGCCCGCCGTGGCGCGCGACCAGCTGCTCGGAGAGCGCCTTCAGGTTGCGCGCCTTGGTCGGCGCGAGGCCGCAGCTCTGGATCAAGCGGTGGATGCGCGCGCGCGGGAGCGCGGCCAGCGCGGCGGCGCGTGGGCGCCTCGCGAAACAGACCGGGCGTCACCTGGTTCACGCGCGCGTCCGTGCACTGGGCCGAGAGCACGACGGCGACCAGCAGCTGGAACGGGTCCTGGTGCTCGAGCGGGATGGGCGCGGCCGGATAGAGCGCATCGAGGGTGCGCTGGATGCGCGCGGCCTTCTCACGGAGCGCGGCCCGGGGCATGCCCGGAGACTACCCGCGCTCGGGGCCGGCTAGCCGCCGATCGCCAGCTCGGGCTCGCCGAACTCGCTCTTCAGCGCGCCGGCGCGCGCGTGGACGCGCGTTAGGTAAGGACCGGGCGTGAAGGTGCGCCGCGCCAAGAGCCGGCGCAGGTTGCCCGGCCCCATGTTGTAGGCGGCGAGCGCGTGGTCGGTGCTGCCGAACATGCGGCGCAGCTCGCCCAGGTAGGCGGTCCCGATCCGCACGTTCTGCACCGGATCGAGGAGCGTCCGGTCGCTCTGCCAGGTGAGCCCATTGCGCTGCGCCACGTCGGCGCCCACGAAGGGCAGCACCTGCATCAGGCCGAGCGAGTTCCCGTGGCCGCGCGCGTGCGGATCGAAGCGGCTCTCCTGCTCGATCAGCGCGAGCATCAGCAAGATGGGGAGCCCGTGCTCCGCCTCGGCGAGGGCCAGCGCCCGGGCCACGCCTTCGCGCTGCGCCGAGTCGAGGCCGGCCGCCCGCGCATCGAGCACGCTGCGGGCGTACAGCAGGCTCGCGCTCTCGGGCGGCGCCTGATCGAGGAGCGGGGCCGGCTCAGCCGTCGTGACCTCAGGAATCGGGATGGGGAGGCGCGCGGCCGGCGGGGCCGCGAACCGCGGCAGGGGCAGCTCGGCCAGCGGCTGCGGCGGCGTCTCCGCCGTGGCGCACGCGATGAGCGAGGAGAGCGTCGAGGCGAGCGCCAGGATCACGAGCCCGCGCCAGGTGCGTCGACTAGCCTTCTCGCCCCGATGTCCGACGCGTCGCCCGGCTTGCGGGGCTTCCAGCGCCGCTTCCTGCGAGCGCAGGCTCACGCGCTTCGCCCGGTCGTCCAGGTTGGGGACGCTGGCCTTGGCCCCGGCGTGCTTGCGGCGATCGACCGAGCGCTCGTGGACCACGAGCTGGTCAAGGTCCGGCTCCACGACCCCATCGACAAGCACGCGCTCGCCGAGACGCTTGCGTCGCGCGCGCAGGCGGAGCTTTGTGGGGTGGTGGGGCATACCGTGATCCTGTATCGGCGGAACGCGGAGAGCCCTCGACTGAAGCTCCCCCAGCGCTGATCAACCTACTGGCTGGGGTCGGTCCCTCTTGTGCGCCAGGTCACATCTCGGCGCCTCCGGGCCGGCGCCGGCGGCGCGCCAGAAACCCCAATGAAATCGGGAGAGATGGCCCTCCGCGGGGCCTCGGAGCCGAGGGCTCCGGCGGGGGTGGCGGGCGCATCGACGCGCATTGCCGCGGGGGTACCATGCGGAGCCGCTCCACCCACCTGAGCGCTCGAGGAGATGAAATGGCGGGACCGCTGTCCGGAATCAAGGTCGTGGAGATCACGGGCATCGGGCCCGGGCCCTTCTGCTCGATGATGCTCGCGGACCTGGGCGCCGACGTGCTGCGCATCGACCGCTCGAGCGCCGTGAAGGGCGAGATGCCGGCCAAGCCGCCCGCCGACCTGCTCGCGCGCGGCCGCCGCAGCGTCGCCGTGGATCTCAAGCATCCGGAAGGCATCGAGCTCGTGCTGAAGCTCGTCGAGAAGGCCGACGTGATCACCGAGGGCTTCCGCCCCGGCGTGATGGAGCGCCTGGGCCTCGGCCCGGACGTCTGCCTGGCCCGCAATCCGCGCCTCGTCTACGGGCGCATGACCGGCTTTGGCCAGGAGGGCCCGATGGCCCAGGCCGCCGGGCACGACATCAACTACATCGCGCTCGCCGGCGTGCTCGCGCACATCGGTCGCGAGGGCGAGAAGCCCCTCCCGCCGCTCAACCTGGTGGGCGACTTCGGCGGCGGCGGCATGCTGCTCGCGCTCGGCGTGTGCGCCGCGCTGGTCGAGCGCGCGCGCTCCGGGAAGGGCCAGGTGGTGGACGCCGCCATGGTGGACGGCGCCGCGACGCTGATCGCCATGATGCACGGCTTCTACGCGAGCGGCGGCTGGAACGAGGCGCGCGGCACGAACCTGCTCGACACGGGCGCCCACTTCTACGAGACCTACGAGACCAAGGATGGGAAGTACATCTCGCTGGGCTCGATCGAGCCGCAGTTCTATGCGGAGCTCCTCGAGCTGACCGGGCTCGACAAGGAGCAGCTCCCCCATCAGATGGACCGCACGCAGTGGCGCTCGATGAAGCAGCGCCTGACCGCGCTGTTCAAGACCAAGACCCGCGCGGAGTGGTGCGAGATCATGGAAGGCTCGGACGTGTGCTTCGCGCCGGTGCTCACGATCCCCGAGGCCTACGAGCACCCCCACAACAAGCTGCGCAAGACCTTCGTCGAGGTGGCGGGCGTGATGCAGCCGGCGCCGTCGCCGCGCTTCAGCCGCACGCCGGGCGAGATCAAGCGCCCGCCGCCCCACCCCGGCCAGCACACGAGCGAGGCGCTCCGCGACTGGGGCGTCTCGGCCGAGGACGTGCAGAAGCTGCGGAACGCCCGCGCGATCGCCTGAGAAGTCCCCAGGGGACTGCGATTGGCTGCCACTTGAGGCGCAGCCCGCCTACCTATCAGGGGGGCGGGGAGACCTCTCGGGCGGGACCATGCGATCTGCGGCTCTCGGATTGATCGCGACCCTCGCGCTCGCCGCGACGCCGGCGCTGGCCGTGCCGGTGTGGGCGACTTGGACGGTGGACAACGCGACGACCGCGACGGCCACGATCCCGGGCCACACGGCCACCTTCACGTTCACGGGGTCGCCGACCACGGGCGGCGGCGAGAGCGCAAGCCCCGCGGTCACGCCCGCGCTCCCGGGGATCCCGAGCGGCAATCATCCGGGGCGGGTGGTCTTCTTCCCGACCGCCAACGACACCATCGTATCGACGACCCCGGCACGATGATCTTCTCACTCGACCTGGCGAACTTCGGCGTGGATTCCCAGACCGCCTTCGGTCTGGAGGACGTCCTCGACACCGCCTTCTACCGGCTCGAGCTGCTCGACGCCGCGATGAGCCCGCTCTCGCTCGCGGGCCTTCAGCTCTCGCACTTCAATCTGGACTTCGGCGGCGGCACGGTCACTGATTACGACCTGAGCCTCGACGCTGCGACGGGCCAGATCGTCGCGGTTCGGGTTCACGACTCGGGGACCGCGACCACGGCCCGGCACAGCGGCCTCACGGTCTTCAGCAGCCTGCCCCTCACGACGCGCTTCGTGCGCCTGTTCGTTGGCGGCACGTCGGGCTTCCCGCGCGACGGTCTGCGGCTCTCGCTCGCGGGCACCGCGCTCCCGGAGCCCAGCCTGCTGATCCTGCTCGCGCTCGGCCTCGCAGGCGCTGGGATCCGGCGCCGCGAGGTCTAGGCGACCCCAGCCGCCTCGCCGGCGTCCTCGAGGTGCGCGACGCAGTCGGCGAGCGTCGTGCGCCAGGGCGGGCCCTCGATCAGGCTCACCGAGGTGTTGCGCCAGCCCTCGGGCACGGCGACGCCGGCAGCGGCCGGCGCGTGGAACGCGAGGATCGCGCGGCACACGAGGCCGTGGGTCACGACGGCGAGCGCGCCGGGCGTGCGCTGCGCGAGTGCGTCGATGCGCTCCCAGGCCCGCGCCACGCGCGCTTGGAACACCTCCCAGCTCTCGCCCCCCGGCGGCGTGTAGCCCAGGGCGAAAGGGTCGAAGCCGAGCTCGGCGTAGGGACGCCCGCGCAGGTCGCCGAAGTTGCGCTCGTGGAGCAGGGGCTCGTGGGTGACCGGCGCGCCGGTTGTGCGCTGCACGGCCTCGGCGGTCATCGCCGCGCGCGCGAGATCGCTCGCCAGGATGTGGGCGACGTCGGCGCCTCGCAGCCGCTCGGCCAGCCGCTGCGCCTGCGCCAACCCCCGCTCCGAGAGCGGCGTGGCGGGCGGCTGCAGCGTGCGATTGGCATTCAGCGCCGTCTCGCCGTGGCGGATCAGGTAGATCGTCATCCGGCACGTTTCGCACGCACTCGCCGGGCGTGCAAGCTGCACGAGAAATCGAAATCTCGGGGTCTGACCCCTGGATTTCGATTCTTGGGTCAGGCGCCGGGCTCGAGCTCCTCGAGCAGCGGATCGTCGAGCACGCCCGCCAGCACGACCGACGCCGGCACCTCGCGGTGCGGACCCGCGAATGCGACCGCGCGGCGCCCGTTGTAAGCAGAGCGGGCAAAGGCCGGACTCGTACTGCACGAACATCTGCTCGCCACAGTTCTTGCACTCGAAGCGCCGGCCGTGATGCGCCAGGGCGCGGATCACGAACGAGCTCGGGATCATGGTCCGAATCTTCGGGAGGACGGCTCGGGTGCTCATATTTGGTGAAGTACCCGAAAGCCGACGGAAGGTGTCGCCGAGGCCGCGCCAGGAACCGGCAACGCGCCGGCAACTCGCGCCGCGAGTGCGCAGCCGGAAAGCGGACTCGAGCCAGTCGACTCTTGCGCTGCTTGCATTGCCCATGGGCGACCTCCCTCTCATATTCCGCCCTTGTGACGGACGAGCTGGCCGCTCTGTTCGCTGCGGGGCCCGACCCCGAGCGCTCGCGCGCACGCAGCGAGCGCGTGCTCGAGGCTGCCGCTGCGAGGGATTCCGCCCGCCTGGAGCGCGCGCGGGCCGAGCGCCCGGAGGCGCTGGGGCGCGTCCTGCGCGCGCTTTGCGGGACCGCGCCCTTCCTCGCGGCGACCCTCGCCCAGCGGCCCGAGCTCTTCTTCGAGCTGGTCGAGGACGACCTCTCGCGCCCGCGCAGCGCTCGCGGACTATCGCGCGCAGCTCGACGCTGCGCTGACGGCGCGTCGCGCTCGCGGAGCTCGGCGGCGACGCTGCGCCGCTTCAAGTACGCGGAGCTGGCGCGCATCACGCGTGCGCGACCTGCGACGAGCTCGTGCCCGAGGCGCGCGGCCGAGGAGACGCTGCGCGAGCTCTCGCACCTCGCCGAGGCGCTCCTCGCCGCGCGCGCTCGCGCGCTGGCGCGGCGCGACGTCGAGCGCGAGCTCGGGCCGCCGCGCTGGCGCGACGCCGACGGGCGCGACTACGCGCTGCGCTTCTGGTGCTCGGCCTCGGGCAAGCTCGGCGGCGAGGAGCTCAACTACTCCTCCGACGTCGACCTCGATCTACGTGCTACGAGAGCCCGCCCGCCGACAGCGGAGCCGCTCGCGGGCGGACCGGGCGGGCGCGATCGCCGCCGAGTACTACGCGCGCTGGCGCGCCGCTTCGGGCGCCTCGTCGGCCGAGCGCGGCGCCCGAGGGCTTCCTCTACCGCATCGACCTCGACCTGCGCCCCGAGGGCGCGCTCGGGCCCGCTCGTGCTCTCGAGCGACGCGCTGCTCGCCGTACTACGACGGCTGGGCCGCGACCTGGGAGAAGGCCGCCTTCATGAAGGCGCGGCCGGTCGCCGGCGACCTGCGCTTCGGCTGGAGCCTCGCGCGCGCGATCGACCCGATGATCTACCGCTCGGCGATGGACTTCGCGGGCGTCGCGCGATCCGGGAGATGAAGGAGCGGATCGAGCGCGAGCGCGCGCAGCGCGGGCGCCTTCGACGTCAAGACTCGGCGCCGGCGGCATCCGCGACGTCGAGTTCGTCGCCCAGGCGCTGCAGCTCCTGCACGGCGGGCGCATTCCGCAGGTGCGCGAGCGCTCGACGCCGCGCGCGCTCGCGGCGCTCGCCGAGGTCGGCGTGATGCTCGCCGGCGATGCGCGACGAGCTGCTGCGCCGCCTACCGCTTCCTGCGCCGCGTCGAGAACCGCCTGCAGATGGAGGACGAGCGCCAGACGCACGCGCTGCCGACGGCGAGCCCGCGCGCGAGCGCCTGGCGCGCGCGCTGGCTTCAGCGGCGCCGACGCGCTCGCGCGCTTCGACGCGCGCGCTCGGAGAGGCAGCGCCGCGCGTGCGCGCCCTCTTCGCCGCGCTGTTCGCGCGAGGGCGGCGGCGCGAGCGTGCTCGAGCTCTTCCAGCGCAACGCGCCGCACCTGTTCGCGTCGAGCGAGGCGACGCGCTCGCTCGGCGAGCTGGCGACGCACTTCGCGCGCGAGATCGCGGCGTCGCGCCGACCCGGAGCGCGCGCCGCAACAACCTCGACCGCTTCGTCCAGGGCGTCGGCGCGCGCAGCTTCTACTACGGGCTGCTGCTCGACCGGCCCGAGCTGGTCGCGCGGCTGGCCGAGCTGTTCGCGAGCTCGCGAGTACCTGTCCGACGTACATCGCGCGCGCACCGCGCCTGATCGAGCCGATCTTCGCGACCCGACGACTTCCTGCCGTCGCGCGCCGAGCTCGAGCGCCGCCTCGCCGCGATCCGCGGCGCGCCTCGCTGTCGAGCGCGGCGCGAGCGAGGAGGTGCGCGCTCGACGCGCTGCGCCTCTTCCACCACCGCGAGCTGGTCAACGTCGGCCTGCTCGACCTCGACGCGAAGATCACCCAGGCGCGAGGCCGAGGCGCGCGCTCACCGAGCTCGCCGAGGTGTGTCTGGCGGGCGGCGCTCGAGCTCGCGCGCGGCCAGCTGGCGCGCACCTCGCGCAGCGCGCAGCGAGACGCTCGCGGCGGGGCGAGTTCCTGGTCGTCGGCATGGGCAAGCTCGGCAGCCGCGAGCTCACCTACGGCAGCGACCTCGACGTGATCTTCCTCTACGACCTGCCCGGCGCCGACGACGGCGCGGGTCGCCGAGGCGCAGGAGTCCTTCGTGCGCGCTCGCGCAGAAGCTCGATCTGGGCGCTGCAGACGCGCACCGGCGAGGGCGTCTGCTACGAGATCGACGCGCGGCTGCGGCCGTCGGGCAACCAGGGCATGCTGGTCACCTCGCTCGCCGGCTTCGCGCAGCTACCACGCGGCGAGCGCGCAGGTGTGGGAGCGGCAGGCGCTGCTGCGCGCGCGCCCCGTCGGCGGGAGCCGCCGCCCTGGCGGCGCGCTTCGAGCGCGCTGCGCCGGGAGATCCTGGCGCGGCCGCTGCCCGAGAGCGCGGCCCGCGAGATCCACCGCATCCGCCTGCGCATGGAGAGCGAGCTGGCGCACGAGCGCGGCGAGCGGCGCGACTTCAAGACCGGGCGCGGCGGGCTCCTCGACGTCGAGATGATCGTGCAGTTCCTGCAGCTCCGCCACGGCGCGCGCGCACCCGGAGCTGCTTCGAGCGTGGCGCCGATCGCGGAGCAGATCGACCGTCTCGCCGCGCTCGGCCTGCTTGCGCTCCGCGCAGGCCGACGCGCTGCGCAGCGGCTGGGCGTTCCTGCAGCGGCTGTCGAGCCGCCTGCGCATCGTCGAGAACCGCTCGATCAGCGACGCTCGACGCCGACCGCGCCGACCTCGACTCGGTCGCGCGCGCGCTCGGCTACGCGCCCTCCGCCCGCACCGGGAGCTCGCGGCGTGCCGCTCTTCGAGGACTACGCGCGCCACACCGAGGCGATTCGCGCCACCTATCAGGAGGTGGTGGGCGCGGCCGCGAGCTCGCGCGGCCCGTGACCCTGGGCGGCCCAGAAGCCGCGCGTCTGCTCGAGCTCCTCCAGCGCCCGCGCGTCGCGCGGGCCCAGCACGAAGGGCGCGGCGCCCTCGCGCTGCGCGCTCCAGTGCGGATCGGCGGGCTTCCCGCTGCGCGCGAACGCGGCCCAGCTCGCCTGCATCGCGTGCGCGACGCGCGCGCCCGCCGGCGTAGACCAGCCGCAGCGCGGGGCGGCGCCAGGTGTCGAACACGAGCGGAATCTCGAGGGCGTGGCAGGCGCCGACGATGCGCGGCGCGAGCGGGCTCGACCAGGTGAACAGGTAGGAGAAGACCGGCGCGTGGCGCGCTTGGAGCGCGGCCAGGCGCTCTGCGGGTGCGCGGAACACGCGGTGCGTCTGGAGGGTGCTCCAGCGCTCGACGGGCGGGGCGCTCGGGCGCAGCGCGCGGTAGAGGGCGAGCGCCGCGGGCGCGTGCGCGGGCCCGAGCACGCGCTCGGTCACCGTCGCGAGCCGCGCCTCGTCCATGCGCCGCACGGCGCGACTCAAGAGGAACAAGTTGTACTCGTCGCGATTCGTCCCGATCAGGAGCTCGACGCCGCGCGCGCTCCCGTTGGCGATCGCCTCGAGCGGCGCGACCGGAAGCCGCTCGCCGTCGACGGCGGGCTGCCACGGCAGGAGGCCGAACGGCAGCGGCGCGCTCGCGGCCGCGCGGGCCTGCGCCGCCAGCAGCACCTCGAGCGGCGCCTCGAGGAGCTCGCCGGCGCGCGCCGGCGAGAGATCGAGGGCGCGCAGGAACGCGTGCGCGCGCCGCGCGGCGCCCTCGGCGCTCGAGCAGTGGTGAGCGGCGCCGCTCTGGCAGATCGCGCGCGCGAAGCGCTCGCGGGCGCCCGGCATGCCGAGCAGCGCGCCGATGCTCATGGCGCCGGCGCTCTCGCCGAACACGGTCACGTTCGCGGGGTCGCCACCGAAGGCCGCGGCGTGCTCGCGCACCCAGGCGAGCGCCAGCAGCTGATCCTCGAGCCCGGCGTTCCAGGCGAAGCGCTCGTCGCGCACCAGGCTCGCGAGCTGGCCGAAGCCGAGCACGCCGAGCCGGTAGTTGAGGGCGACCACCACGACGTCGTGCGCGCGGGCCAGCCGGCTCGCGCGATAGATCGGCGAGCCGCCCGCGCCGAACACGAAGCCGCCGCCGTGGACCCAGACGAGCACCGGACGCTTGGTCGCGTCGGGGCTCGGCGTCGCAACGTGCAGGCGCAGGCAGTCGAGCCCGGTCTCGCGCGGGTTGCCCGCGATGCCCGCGAGCCAGCCGGGCAGCGCGCTGCGCTGCGGCGCGCCCGGACCCGGCTCGGCGCACTCGCGCACGCCCGGCCACGGCTCCGGCGGGAGCGGCCGCGCAAAGCGGAGGGGGCCCTCGGCGGCGCGGGCGTAGGGAATGCCGCGGAAGCACAGGACCCCGTGCTGCGCCTTCCCGCGCACGCGCCCGAAGCGAGTCTCCACGACGGCATCCACGGCATTCGTCCGCTAAGAAGGGGACGTTCGTTCACGAAATTCACGAGGCCGGCGGATCCGTACAGCATCGGACGACCGAGCGCCCCGTGAATTTCGTGAACGAACGTCCCCAATCATCGGGAGGGGCCGCGTGCCGAGCGATCGCATCTTCAACCTCTCCGCGGGTCCGGCCGTGCTGCCGGTCGAGGTGCTGGAGGAGGCGCGCGAGTCGCTGCTCAACTTCGCGGGCACCGGCATCGGCATCCTCGAGCACAGCCACCGCGGCCCCGCCTTCGAGAGCGTCGTGCGCGAGGCGGAGGCGGACTGCCGCGCGCTCGCCGGCATCCCGGCCGACTACGCCGTGCTCTTCCTCCAGGGCGGCGCCTCGACGCAGTTCTTCATGGTGCCCGCGAACCTGCTCCCCGCCGAGGCGACCGCGGACTACCTGCTCACCGGCGCCTGGTCCGAGAAGGCCGCCGAGGAGGCCACGCGCTACGGCCGCGTGCACGTCGCGGCCACCACCGCGGCTGAACGCTTTGCGCGCATTCCGCGCGCCGACGAGATCCGCTACAGCGCGGCGCCCGTCTACGCGCACTTCACCTCCAACAACACGATCTTCGGCACGCAGTGGACGAGCGAGCCGCCGGCGCCGCCGACGGGCGCTCCGCTCGTGTGCGACGCATCGAGCGACATCTTCTCGCGGCCCCTCGACGTCACCCGCTACGGGCTGATCTACGCCGGCGCCCAGAAGAACATCGGCCCCGCCGGCGTGACGCTCGTGATCCTGCGGCGCGACCTGCTCGAGCGCCGCGCGCGCGAGCTCCCGACCATGCTGCGCTACGCGACGCACGCGAAGGAGAGCTCGCTCTACAACACCCCGCCGAGCTTCTCGATCTACGTCATGGGGCTCACGCTGAAGTGGATTCGCCGCGCGGGGGGGCTCGCGGCGATGGCCGAGCGCAACCGCGCGAAGGCCGAGCTCGTGTACGCGGCTCTCGAGGCGTGCGGCGGCTTCTACGCCTGCCACGCCGGCGAGGGCAGCCGCTCGCTCATGAACATCACCTTCCGGACGCCGTCGCCCGAGCTCGACGGCAAGCTCGTGAAGGAGGCGGAGCGCGCGGGCTTCTCCGGGCTCAAGGGCCACCGCTCCGTGGGCGGCATGCGCGCGAGCCTCTACAACGCGTTCCCGCGCGAAGGCTGCGAGGCGCTCGCCCAGTTCCTGCGGGAGTTCGCGAAGCAGAACGGATGACCGAGGGGGCTCCCGCGCGCCCCCCGCGCCTGATCGAGCGCGTCCCGCTCGGCGCCGCGCTCGTCGACCGCGGCGCCATCCTCGAGCGCTTCCTGCGCTGGGTGCAGGACATCGGGCTCACGCCCTACACCCATCAGGAGCAGGCGCTCCTCGAGCTCGCGGCCGGCAAGCACGTCGTGCTCTCCACGCCCACTGGCTCCGGCAAATCGCTGGTCGCGCTGGGCCTGCACTTCCAGGCGCTCTGCCTGGGCAAGCGCTCGTTCTACACGGCGCCCATCAAGGCGCTGGTGAGCGAGAAGTTCTTCGCCCTCTGCGAGACGCTCGGCGCCGAGAACGTGGGCATGCTGACCGGCGACGCCAGCATCAACTGGGCGGCGCCGGTGATCTGCTGCACCCAGGAGGTGCTCGCCAACATCGCGCTCCGGCAAGGCGAGCACGCGGACGCGCCCTACGTCGCCATGGACGAGTTCCACTTCTACGCGGACCGCGAGCGCGGCTGGGCCTGGCAGGTGCCGCTGCTCGCGCTCCCGCGCACGACCTTCCTGCTCATGTCCGCGACGCTCGGCAACACCGCGCCAATCGAGGAGCGCTTGCGCGATCAGAGCGGCCGCGAGGTGGCGCACGTGTGGAGCGACGAGCGCCCGGTGCCCCTCGACTACGAGTACCGCGAGACGCCGCTCCAGGAGACCGTGGAAGCGCTCCTCGACGAGCAGCGCGCGCCAATCTACGTCGTGAACTTCACGCAGCGCGAGGCCGTCGAGGTCGCCGCCGCGCTCACCAGCGCGCGCGTCGCCACGCGCGCGCAACGCACCGGGATCGCGGAGCAGATCGCGAGCTTCCGCTTCGACACGCCCTTCGGCAAGGAGATGAAGCGCATCGTCTCGCACGGGATCGGCCTGCACCACGCGGGCCTCTTGCCCAAGTACCGGCTGCTCGTGGAGCAGCTCTCGCAGCAGGGGCTGCTGCGCGTGATCTCGGGGACGGACACGCTCGGGGTGGGCGTGAACATCCCCATCCGCAGCGTGCTCTTCACCAAGCTCAGCAAGTTCGACGGCGAGCGCGTGCGGCTGCTCAGCGCGCGCGACTTCAAGCAGATCGCAGGCCGCGCCGGGCGCCGCGGCTTCGACACGCGCGGCAGCGTGGTGTGCCAGGCGCCCGAGCACGTGATCGCGAGCCGCGCGCGCAAGCGCCGCAATGACGGCCGCGCGCGCGGCCGCCCCGCGCGCGGCGGGCCGCCGCCGGGCTTCGTCTCCTGGACGCGAGAGACCTTCGAGCAGCTCGTGAAGCGGCCCCCCGAGGCGCTCCAGTCCGTCTTTCGCGTGACCCACGGCATGATGATCGCGCTGCTCCAGCGCGAGCCCGCAGAGCTCGGCCGGCGTGGCGGCTATGGGGCGTTGGCCGACCTCGTCGCCCGCTGCCACGAGAGCGAGCGGCGCAAGCGGCGGCTCCTGCGCGAGGCGGCCGTGCTGTTCCGCGCGCTGCGCCGCGCCGAGATCGTGCACCTCGAGGGGCACCACGTGCGCGTGGACCCGGAGCTGCAGCGCGACTTTGCGCTCCACCAGGCGCTCTCGCTCTACCTGGTCGAGGCGATCTCCGCGCTCGCCCGCGACGCGCCCGACTACGCGCTGCAAGTGATCAGCGTGGTCGAGGCCGTCCAGGAGAATCCGGGCGCGATCCTGCGCCAGCAGCTCGAGGTGTTACGCCGCGAGCTGTTCGCGAAGCTCAAAGCCGAGCGCGTGCCCTTCGAGGAGCGCATGGCGCGGCTCGACGAGCTGCGGCTCCCGGCGCCCGAGGCGGAGTTCATCTACGCCACTTTCCGCGTGTTCGCCGAGCACCATCCCTGGGTCGCCGAGGAGGGCGTGAATCCCAAGTCGATCGCCCGCGACCTGCTCGAGAGCGGCGCGAGCTTCGACGCCTACGTGCGCCGCTACGCGCTCCAGCGCAGCGAGGGCGTCCTCTTGCGCTACCTCTCGCAGGTGTACGCCACGCTCGATCGGAGCGTGCCGGACGCCGCCAAGGACGAAGCGCTCGAGGACTGGGTCGCCGACCTGCGCGAGCTCGTGCGCCACACGGACTCGAGCCTGCTCGCTGAGTGGCAGAGCCGCGTAGCGCCGCCCGGCGTGGCGCCGGAGCCGGCGCCCGCGCCGCGCGATTTGGCGCTGGCGCCGCGCGCGCTGCTCGCGCGCGTGCGCGCGGAGATGCGCGCGCTGGTCGGGGCGCTGGCCGCGGGCGACTACGAGCTCGCGGCCGCCTGCGTGCGCCAGGACGCCGCCGACCCCTGGGACGCGGAGCGCTTCCGCAGCGAGCTGGCGCCCTTCCTCGCGGAGCACGGGGAGCTGTGCGCCGACCCGGCGGCGTTGCGCGGCCACCAGACGGCGCTGCGTCCCATTTCGCCCCGCGTCTTCCGGGTCCAGCAGACGCTTTCCGACGCGGCCGGGGACGACGGCGGGTCGCTCGAAGGCGAGGTCGATCTGCGGGGGGCGCTCGACCCGGAGGGTCCCCTGGTGCGACCCCTCCAGATCCGGGGCTAGGAGCCTACCAGGAGCCCCTCGATTGAGGGTGGCGTTCGGCCGATTCGAACGGGGATGAAGCCTGAGCGCAGCCATGTCCTTTTGTATGGCTTCGGCGGAGCTCACGACGAGCTCGCCGGGCGGCTGGTCCTGCTCAGCTACCGTGCGATCCGGGCCGACGACCACGCCGCCGCGGTCGAGGCGCTGCGCCGCCAGAGCCAGCCCGTGCGCCTGATGATCTTCCCCGCCGAGGCGCAGTTTCCGAATCGCGCCGCCGGCCTCTTGCAGCTCTCGCAGATGCAGGGCGGCCTCGGCATGCGCGCCATCGCGAGCGGACCGCGCCCCGAAGCCGCGGCGATCGCGGCGCTGAAGCGCGACGGCGTGCGCTTCAGCCTGTGGAGCCCTTTCCACGATTCCGAGCTGCGCTTCGTGCTGAACGCCGCGCTCTACGACACCACACGCGGCGAGGTGCGGCCGGCGGTGCGCGTGCCCGCGAGCATGATGGTGCGCGTCAAGTCCGGCACCGGTGAGAAGGCGGCCCTCCTCTACAACCTCTCCGCCAACGGCGCCTTCCTCGAGACCATGCGGCCGAACCTGCCCGGCGGCCGCGTGCAGCTGACCATCGACTTCCCCGACGGACCCATCACGGTCGCCGCCCACGTGATCTTCACGAACGTGCCCGGCAACGTGCAGCGCCCGAACGCACCGATCGGGATGGGCGTCCGCTTCGAGGGGCTCGCGCCCGACTCGGCCGAGCGCATCGTGAAGCTCATCGCCCAGCGCGCGAAGGCCTACGAGCTGTGAGACTCTCCGGCTTTGGCCGGAGGAGTCGTGGCGCGCAGGCCCAGCAAGCCCTCCCCGTACGCGCGCATCTGGCGCACGGTGTCCCGCGTGCCGCGCGGGCGCGTCGCCACCTACGGGCAGATTGCCGAGCTCGCCGGCCTGGGCGGCCACGCGCGCCAGGTGGGCTACGCGCTGCATGCGCTGCCGCACGGGACTCGCGTGCCCTGGCAGCGCGTGGTGAACGCGCGAGGCGAGGTGAGCGCGCGCAGCGAGCCCGGCGCGGAGTCGCTCCAGCGCGCGCTGCTCCTAGCCGAGGGCGTGCGCTTCGACGCGCGCGGCCGCATCGAGCTCGCCCGATATGCGTGGCGTCACGCAGATGAGGGCCGCAAGCGGCCGCGCGCAGCGGCGGCCGCGCGCAGCGAGGCCACGCGAGGCCATGCCTCGCGTGAGCCGAGCGGAGGTCGCAAAGGCTGGCGGCCACGGGGCTAGCCCTCCCGCCGCCCTCGGCGGGTCCGGGACCCGGGCGCTAAGGTGCGAGCCCCATGGCGCACCCCGCCCGTTGGCTCCGGACCCTCCCGCTCGCCGCGCTGCTCGCCGCCTTCCCCGGGCGGGCCCCCGCCCAGGACGCCCTGGCCGGCCTGATCGAGGAGGACCACGCCGCAGAGGCGAACGCGGCCGAGGTCCTGGACGGGATCGCAGCCCAGGTCGGCAGCGACATCGTGCTGGTCTCCGAGGTGCGCGAGATGGCCGGGCCCACCATCGCCCGCGCCAAGGCCGCCGGCGCGACCGACAAGGACCTGCAGATGATCGAGGGCGAGGCCCTCGAGCGGCTGATCGAGCGGGCCCTGATCCGCCAGGTGGTGAAGCGCGCCGAGCTGACCGCGACCGACGAGGAGATCGACGGCACGATCGCCGACATCGCCTCCGAGAACGGCCTCACTCCGCAGCAGCTGCGCGCGAGCGTCGAGGCCCAGGGTCTCCCCTACAGCCTGTACCGCGACAAGATCAAGGGCGAGATCGAGCACTCGAAGGTCGTGAACGGGCTGATCGGCTCGCGCGTGCAGATCAGCGACGAAGAGGTGCGCGAGGTCTACGACCGCGAGATCGCGAAGCGGCCGACGAGCGGCGAGGAGTTCCTGATCCGACACATCCTGGTGGCGCCGGGCGAGGGCATCACCCTCGACCGGGCCTGCGCCGAGGTGAAGGTGGCGCGCGAGCGCGTCGCCGCGGGCGAGGACCTGATGGCGGTGGCGAACGGCCTCGCGACCGCGCAGCCCGAGCTCGGCTGGGTGCACGAGAAGGACCTCGCGCCGTGGCTCGAGACGGCGGTGCGCCCGCTCCAGGCGGGTGGGCTCAGCCCCGTGGACCGCGAGCCCTTCGGCTGCGTGTTCGTGCAGCTCGTCGAGCGCCGCCAGGTGCAGGCGGTCAGCTTCGAGGAGGCCAAGCGCGCGATCCAGAACCAGATCTTCCAGCAGCGCATGCAGGCCGAGTACGCGAAGTTCATCGAGGACCTGCGCGCCCATACGTACGTCGAGCGCAAGGGGATGTTCGCGAGCCTGGGCAATCTCCCTCTGCCGTCCGATGAGGACGAGGCGGAGACGCCGGGCTCTTGAGCGCGCCGGCCGTCGGCGCGCCCGACGCGATCCGCGTGCGGGGTGCGCGGGTCCACAACCTGCGCGAGATCGACGTCGACGTGCCGCGCGATCGGCTGGTCGTGATCACCGGCCTCTCGGGCAGCGGGAAGTCGTCGCTCGCGTTCGACACCCTCTACGCCGAGGGCCAGCGCCGCTACGTCGAGTCGCTCTCCGCCTACGCGCGCCAGTTCCTGGAGCAGCTCGCCAAGCCCGAGGTCGAGTCGATCGACGGGCTCTCGCCGTCGATCTCGATCGAGCAGGCCACGGTGAGCCGCAACCCGCGCTCGACCGTGGGCACCGCCACCGAGCTGCTCGACCACCTGCGCCTGCTCTACGCGCGCATCGGCGTCGCGCACTGCCACCGCTGCGGGAAGCCCATCGCGAGCCAGAGCGAGGAGCAGATGGTGGGGCGCGTGCTCGCGCTGGGAGAGGGCGCGCGCGCCACGCTCTACGCGCCGATCGTGCGCGGCCGCAAGGGCGAGCACAAGCAGGAGCTGCGCGAGCTCGCCGAGCAGGGCTTCGTGCGCGCGCGCATCGACGGCGCGATCGTCGACCTCGCCGAGCCGCCCGCGCTCGCGAAGACGCGCGCGCACACCATCGAGGCGGTGGTCGATCGCCTCGCGGTGCGCGAGGCGGCGCGCGCGCGCATCACGGAATCGCTCGCCACGGCGCTGCGCCTCTCGGGCGGGCTCGCGGTGCTGGGCTTCGAGTCCGAGGGGGCGCCGCGCGAGCTGCTGCTCTCGCGCGAGAACGCCTGCCCGGACTGCGGCGTCTCCTACCCGGCGCTCGAGCCGCGCCTGTTCTCCTTCAACAGCGCCGCGGGCGCGTGCCCACGCTGCGCGGGCCTCGGCACCTGCGAGGAGCTCGATCCCGAGAAGCTCGTGCCCGACCCCGAGCGCGCGCTCGCCGACGCGATCGCGCCCTGGGGCGGAGCGCGCGCGCCGCGCTACTACCGCCAGCTGCTCGAGGGCGTCGCGGCCGAGCTCGAGGTCTCGCTCGAGACGCCCTGGGGCGAGCTCCCGAAGCGCGCGCGCCACGCGATCCTGCACGGCACCGGCGAGCGCGAGCTCGAGTTCCGCCACGGGCGGCGCGGCCAGCGCCGCGTGCGGCGTCGCTTCGACGGCGTGCTGGGCGAGCTCGCGCGCCGCATCGCCGCGGGCGAGCTCGCCGACGAGGAGCGCACGCACTACTCGCGAGCGGGCGCCTGCTCCGAGTGCAGCGGCGCACGGCTCGGGCTGGTCGGACGCCACGTGCGCGTCGCGGGCCGCACGCTGCCGGAGGTCGCTGCGCTTCCGGTGGCGGAGGTGCGCGCTTGGCTCGAGGCGCTCGCGCGTGCGCTGCGCCCCAACGAGCAGGCCATCGCCGCGCGCATCCTCGAGGAGATCCGCGACCAGCTGCGCTTCCTGTGCGACGTGGGCCTCGACTACCTCGCCCTAAATCGACCCACCGCGAGCCTCTCGGGCGGCGAGGCGCAGCGCATCCGGCTCGCGACGCAGGTGGGAGCCCACCTGATGGGCGTCCTCTACGTGCTCGACGAGCCGTCGATCGGGCTCCACCCGCGCGACAACGAGCGCCTGCTCCTGAGCCTCGAGCGGCTGCGCGACGTGGGCAACACGGTCGTGGTCGTCGAGCACGACGAGGCCACCATCCGGCGCGCCGACTGGGTCGTGGACATGGGCCCCGGCGCGGGCGTCCACGGCGGGCGCGTGGTGGCGACGGGATCGCCGGCGGAGATCGGCGCGAACCCCGCTTCGCTGACCGGCGCCTATCTCGCCGGGCGGCGCGCCATCGCGCTCCCGGTGCGCCGTCCCCTCGACGGGGTCCCGCGCCTCGTTCTCGCCGGCTGCCGCGCCCACAACCTGCAAGACCTCGACGTCGAGATCCCGCTCGGCCGCTTCACCGTCGTCACGGGGGTCTCGGGCTCCGGCAAGTCGACACTGGTCAGCGACACCCTCCACCGCGCGCTGGCCCGGCGCCTGCATCGCGCGGAGGCCACGCCGGGCGAGCACGATGCGCTGCGCGGCCACGAGGCGCTCGAGCGCGTGGTGGACGTGGACCAGGGGCCGATCGGGCGCTCGCCTCGCTCGAACCCAGCGACCTACACCGGTGTCTTCGACAGTATCCGCGCGCTCTTTGCGGCCGTACCGGAGGCGCGCGCGCGGGGCTACGGCCCGGGCCGCTTCTCCTTCAACGTGAAGGGCGGGCGCTGCGAATCCTGCCGAGGAGACGGCTCTCTGCGCGTGGAGATGCACTTCCTGCCCGACCTCTACGTGCCCTGCGAGGTGTGCGGGACGCGCCGCTACAACCGGGAGACGCTCGAGATCCGCTACAAGGGCAAGACGATCGCCGAGGTGCTCGCCATGCCGATCGAGGAGGCGGCCGGCTTCTTTGCGAACGTGCCCCGCGTGGTGCGCGCGCTGGAGACGCTGCGCGACGTCGGCCTCGGTTACCTGCAGCTCGGCCAGCCGGCGCCGACGCTCTCCGGCGGCGAGGCGCAGCGCGTGAAGCTCTCGCGCGAGCTCGCGCGGCGCGGCGACGGGCGCACCCTCTACCTGCTCGACGAGCCGACCACCGGCCTCCACTTCGCCGACGTCGAGAAGCTGCTCGAGGTGCTCCAGCGCCTGGTCGAGCTCGGCAACACCGTGCTCGTGGTCGAGCACCACCTCGACGTGATCAAGGTCGCGGACTACGTGATCGATCTCGGGCCCGAGAGCGGCGCGGGCGGGGGCCGGCTGGTCGCCGCCGGAACGCCCGAGGAGATCGTCCGCGCACCGGAGAGCCACACCGGCCGCGCGCTCGCCGCGGTGCTCGCGTGAGCACGCTCCGCCATGGCCCGCCCTTCCCCACACCCCTCACGGCGCTCGCGCTCACGGCGGCGGCGCTCTTCGTGCTCTACTTCATGATCACGACCCTCGCGGCCAGCGAGGGCGCGAGCGTCTCCACGATCACCGTGGCCCTGGCGCTCGGCTACACGCTCGGCTTCGGCGTGGGCGGCACCCTCGCCGCCCGCCTCGTCCCGCCGCCCCTCGATGCGCGCCTCGGCCTGCGCCCCTTCCCGGCGCGCGCCGTGCTGCCCGTGCTCCTGCTGCTGCCCTCGGTGCTGCTGCTCTCGGAGCTCGACAACTGGATCCGTCTCGCGCTCGGCGTCGGGCAGCTCGAGCTGCTCGGCAAGGGCCAGGTCGAACCGCTCGAGTTCATGCTCTTCTGGATGCTGCTCCGCCCCGTGGTGGAGGAGTTCTTCTACCGCGGCGTGCTGCTCCAGGGCTGCGTCTCGGCGCGCGGACCCCTGGTCGGCATTGCGGTGGTCGCGGGGCTCCAGGCCCTCGTGGCTGTGGCGGCGGGCCCGCCCGAGATCGCGCGCGCCTCGAGCGTCGCGGTCCAGGTGCTCGCGAGCGGCGTGCTGCTCTCCTGGCTGCGCCTCGCCACGGGCTCGCTGCTGCCCGGCATGGCGCTCGCGATCGGCTTCGCGGGCATCGACCTCGCCGCCACAGCCTGGGCGCAGCTCGTCCCGATTCCCGGCTACAACGCGCCGGGCGCGACCACGCCGGTGGTGTTCTTGCTGGGCTCGCTCGCGTCGGTCGGGCTCGGCCTGCGGCTCATCGCGCCGCTCTGGGCGAGCCGCCCCCAGCTCCCGCCGATTCCGCTCCGCGTGCAGAGCGACGACGAAGAGCCGGGCCCCTTCTTCTAGGCGCTCAGGCCGGCAGGATGCCCTTCTGCTTGGCGACGTGCGTCGCAATCGCATCCATCAGGCCGGGGCTCAGGCAGTCGTAGGGCTCGAGGCCGAGCTCGCGCAGCCGTCCGCGCACCGCGCCCATCTGCTCGGGCTTCGCGCCTCCGGTCTCGATCACCGAGGAGACGTAGGCGGCGAACTCGGGCGCCGCCCAGCCCTTGTCCTTGGAGAGCTCTACGTGCACGAAGTCGAACCCGTAGAACGGGTGGCCCTTGTTCTCGATGCGCCCGTACAGGTGGGCGCCGCAGCCCGTGCAGGCGTGGCGCTGGATCGGCGCCGCCGCGTCCACCACGCGGAGCTTCTCGCCGTTCGCGCCCACGCGCAGCTTGTCGCGTCCCACCACCGCCACCAGAGAGAACATCGCGCCGGGCGGCTTCCAGCACTTGCTGCAGCCGCACACGTGGTTGAAGGCAACGTCGCTCGCGAGCGCCACGGAGACCGGCGCGCTTGCGCACTTGCAGGTCAGCGTGCCGCCCGCGAAGCCCTTCGCACCGGGGACCACGCCGCCGTCGACCGAGGGATGAATCTGGATGCTCGCCATGGCGACCTCCCGACGGTGGAATCGAAATCTCGGGGTCAGACCCCGAGATTTCGATTCTCGACGGAGGCCGCCATTCTACCGCGATGGCGGGGTCAGGTTCCCTGCAGGCGGTCGAGCGGTCCCTGGCCGCTTCCCAGGCGGCCCTCGGGGCCGAAGTGCCCGTGGCCCGGCACGTAGTTCACCTCGACGCGCAGGCCGTCCGGGTCCTCGAACAGGAGGGAGTAATAACCGGGCGCCCAGGGCCCCGCCTCGGGCGTGTGCACGATGCGGATGTGGGGCTCGCCCTGCAGGAACTTGTGGATGGCGTCCACGTCCTCCGGCGTGCGCGCCCGGAAGCAGAAGTGGTGGAGGCCCGCGCGCGTCTGATCGAAGCGCGTGGCGCGGTGCTCGGGCGCCGCGGCGCGCACCAGGATGCCGGTGCGGCTCCCGATGCAGTAGATCGTGTCCGCGCCCTTGATGAGCGTCTTCATCGAGAGGAAGTGGCAGAAGCGCTCCCAGAACGGCAGGCAGCGCTCGGCGTCGTTCACGCTGAGCTGGATGTGAGCGATGCCGTTCATCTCGACGGACATGGGGTCTCCTCGGACGCGCCGCCAGCATAGTGCGGCCGTGGGCTAGCCTCGCCCCCGACGAGGCGACCGATGGAGATCCGCCCGGCCTGCGCGGCCGACGTCCCTGCGATCCTCGGGCTGCTGCGCGAGGCCGAGCTGCCGTGCGAGGACGCGGCCGAGCACGTGGGCGCCTTCCTGGTGGGCGAGCGCGCGGGGCATCTCGTCGGCACGGCGGGCCTCGAGCTCTACGGCGAGCAGGTGCTGGTCCGCTCGCTGGCGCTCGCCGCGCCCCTGCGCCGGCGTGGGCTCGGCGCAGCGCTGTGCGACACGCTGCTCGGCGAGGCGCGCCGGCGCGGCGCGCGAGACGCCTACCTGCTCACCACGACGGCATCGGGCTTCTTTGCGGGCCAGGGCTTCCGGCCGCTCGAGCGCGAGCTCGCTCCGCCCGCGATCCGCGCCACCCGCGAGTTTCGCGAGCTCTGCCCGGCGAGCGCGGTCCTGATGCACCGCCGGCTCTGAGGTCCGAAAATGGCGAGTCTCGGGCGGCGGTTGGCCTAGGATCGCCCCCATGGACCGAGACCGCGAGACGATGCCGGCGAGCTCGGGGGCCGCGCCGCGCGAAGGGGCGGCGCCCCTCGACCCGCGCGCGAGCTACGCGGCGATCCGCGCGCGCGACGCGCGCTTCGACGGACGGCTCTTCGTGGGCGTCGCCACGACGCGCATCTACTGCCGCCCGGTCTGTCCGGCGCGCACGCCGCGCTTCGAGAACTGCCGCTTCTTCTCGAGCGCCGCCGCCGCCGAGGGGGCGCGCTTCCGGCCCTGCCTGCGCTGCCGCCCGGAGCTCGCGCCCGGCCTCGCGCGCGTCGACGCGCTCTCGCGGCTCGCCCGCCGCGCCGTGCGCGCGATCGAGGACGGCGAGGCGCGCGGTCGCCGAGCTCGCGCGCGCTCTCGGCGTCTCGGAGCGCCACGTGCGCCGCGCGCTCGCGGGCGAGCTCGGCGTCTCGCCCCAACAGCTGATCCGCACGCGGCGTCTCTTGCTCGCGAAGCAGCTCCTCACCGACACGGCGCTGCCCGTGGTGGACGTCGCGTTCGCGAGCGGCTTCCAGAGCCTGCGCCGCTTCAACGCGGCCTTCCGCGAGCACTACCGCCTCGCGCCGAGCCGGCTGCGCAAGGAGAGCGCGCGCGGCGCGAAGACGGTCGCGGTCGCCCCGGGCCGCGAGGAGTTCGCGCTCGATCTCCCCTACCGGCCGCCCCTCGACTGGGAGGCGCTGCTCGCCTTCCTCGCGGCGCGCGCCACGCGCGGCGTCGAGCACGTCGGCGCCGGCCGCTACGCGCGCACGGTCGCCCTGAGCGGCGCGCGGGGCTGGGTCGCGGTGGAGCCCTCGCCGCGCCCGGGCGCCCTGCGCGCCCACGTCTCCGCGTCGCTCGCGCCGGCGCTGCTCGGCGTGGTGGGAAGGCTGCGCGCGCTCTTCGATCTCGCCGCCGATCCCGCGCGCGTGGGCTCGAGCCTCCGCTCCGACGCGCTCCTGCGCGCGCGCGTCGCCCGGCGCCCGGGCCTGCGCGTGCCCGGCGCCTTCGACGGCTTCGAGCTCCTCGTGCGCGCGATCCTCGGGCAGCAGGTCTCGGTGGCCGCGGCCAGCACGTTCGCGGCGCGCCTCGCCGAGCGCTTCGGCGAGCCCGTGGCGACTCCTCATGCGGAGCTCGCGCGGCTCACGCCGAGCGCCGAGCGCCTGGCGAGCGCGCGCGTGGATGCGATCGCAGCGATCGGCCTCACCCGCGCGCGCGCCGAGAGCCTCGGCGCCGCCGCGCGCGCGTGGCGCGGAGGGCGCGCTCGAGCTCTCGGCGAGCGCCGACCCGGAGCGGACGCGCGACGCCCTGCTCGCGCTCCCCGGCGTCGGCCCTTGGACCGCCGA
This sequence comes from uncultured delta proteobacterium, assembly GCA_963716275.1. Taxonomy (GTDB): domain Bacteria; phylum Myxococcota_A; class UBA9160; order UBA9160; family UBA6930; genus VGRF01. Next base: position 258,767 of record CAVQTC010000003.1, read on the forward strand.
GTACGTGCTGATGCGCGCGCTCGCCTGGCCCGACGCCTTCCCGAGCGGCGATCTCGCGCTGCGGCGCGCGCTGCACCTCGAGGACGCGCGCGCCGCGCTGGCGCGCGCCGAGGCGTGGCGCCCGTGGCGCGCCTACGCCGCCCTGCATCTCTGGACCGCACCCGAGGAGAAGCCCGCATGAGCTCCACGCCCCGCTCCCTCCACACGATCTTCGCGAGCCCGCTCGGCGCCTTGACCGTCTCCAGCGACGGCGCGGGTCTCACCGGCGTGCGCTTCGCCGAGCAGGCCGCGGTCGAGCTCTCGCGCCGCGACGATGCGGCGGCCGTGCTCGCCCGCGCGCGCGAGCAGCTCGCCGCGTACTTCGCCGGAGAGCTCCGCGCGTTCGAGCTCCCGCTCGCGCCGCGTGGGAGCGAGTTCCAGCGCAAGGTCTGGGCGGCGCTGCTCGAGATTCCCTTCGGCGCCACCACGAGCTACGGCGCGCTGGCGCGTCGGCTGGGACGCCCGAGCGCGGCGCGGGCCGTCGGTGCGGCCAACGGGCGCAACCCGATCGCGATCCTGGTGCCTTGTCACCGCGTGGTGGGCGCGAGCGGCGCGCTCACCGGCTACGCGGGCGGCCTCGAGCGCAAGCGCTGGCTGCTCGCGCACGAGAGCGTGCTGTGAGCGCCGCCGTCTACACGGGCGGCTGCTTCTGCGGAGCCGTTCGCTACCGCGCGACCGGCCCCGCCGAGAGCCCGTGCCTGTGCCACTGCGCGTCGTGCCGACGCTCCGCGGGCGCGAGCCCCGTCGCGTGGGGAACCTTCGCCCGCGAGCGCTTCGTGCTCACGCGCGGGGCGCTGGCCGTGCACCGCTCCTCGGAGCCGGTGGAGCGCGGCTTCTGCGCCGCCTGCGGCACCTCCCTCACCTACGCCCACCGCGAGCGCGGGGACAAGATCGACGTGACGCTCGCCAGCCTCGACGAGCCCGCGAGCCTCTCGCCCGAGGCGCATCTTTGGATCGCGGACCGGGTCCCGTGGACGGAGCTCGCCGACGGGCTCCCGCAGTTCGCCGGCTGGCGCAGCGGGGGCTGAAGGCCTACACAGCCGCGCCATGGCCGGCCCCCGAGACGGCGCGCACTCGCGCAAGCCGCGCAGTCCTCGCGAGCTCGCCGGCCTCTCGCTGGGCGCGCTGGGCGTGGTCTACGGCGACATCGGCACCTCGCCCCTGTATGCCTTTCGCGAGTGCGTGAGCGGCCCCCACGGCGTGGCCGCCACCGAGAGCCACGTGCTCGGCGTGCTCTCGCTGATCTTCTGGGCGCTCGTGCTCTCGGTCTCGCTCAAGTACCTGGTGTTCATCCTGCGCGCGGACAATCAGGGCGAGGGCGGCATCCTCGCGCTGTTCGCTCTGGTGGAGCGCGGCATGGGCCGCTCGCGCAAGGAGGTGCGGCGCGCTGCTCCTGCTCGGCCTGTTCGGCGCTGGGCTCCTCTACGGCGACGGGATCATCACGCCCGTCGTCTCGGTGCTTCGGCGCCGTCGAGGGCCTGCAGGTGAAGGCCCACGCGCTGCGGCCGCTGATCGTGCCCCTCGCGGTCGCCATCCTGATCGCCCTCTTCGCCGTGCAGAGCAAGGGCACGGCGCGCATCGGGCGCGCCTTCGGTCCCGTGATGGCGATCTGGTTCGTGGCGATCGCCGTGACCGGCGCGGTCTCGATCCTCGGGGAGCCGCGCGTGCTCGCCGCGCTGAATCCGCTCTACGGCATCCACTTCCTGATCGAGAAGGGCACGCACGGCTTCCTGCTGCTCGGCTCGGTGGTGCTGGTGATCACCGGCGCCGAGGCGCTCTACGCCGACCTCGGCCACTTCGGTCGCACGCCGATCCGCATCGCCTGGTTCTCCTTCGTGCTGCCGGCGCTGGTCGTGAACTACTTCGGCCAGGGCGCGGTCGTGCTGCGCGACCCCGCCGCCGCGGCGAACCCGTTCTACGCCCTCACGCCCGGCTGGACGCTCTACCCGATGCGTCGGGCTCGCGACCGCGGCTGCCGTGATCGCTTCGCAGGCGCTGATCTCCGGCGTCGTTCTCGCTCACGCGCCAGGCCGTGCAGCTCGGCTACTGGCCGCGCGCTCGCGATCGTCCACACCTCGCGCGCGAGCAGGGGCAGATCTACGTGCCCGAGGTCAACTGGGCGCTGATGGTGGCCTGCGTCGCGCTCGTGCTCGGCTTCGGCGGCTCGTCCCAGCTGGCGGCCGCCTACGGCATCGCCGTGACCGGCACGATGGCGATCACGTCGTCCTGCTCTACTTCGCGGTGCTGCGCGCCCGCTTCGGCTGGGGGCTGGTCGCCGCGAGCGCGCTCCTGATCGGCTTTCTCACGCTCGACCTCGCCTTCTTCTCGGCGAACATCGGCAAGATCCGCGACGGCGGCTGGCTGCCGCTGCTCGTGGGCGGAGCGATCTTCACGATCATGACGACCTGGCGCGCCGGCCGCGCCGCGCTCGCCGGCTCGCGCGAGATGCGCTCGCTCTCCCTCGACCTGTTCCTGGCCGACGTCGGCGCCACGCGCCCCTACCGCGTGCCGGGCACGGCGGTCGTGATGAGCGGCACCGCCGACGGCGTGCCGGTGGTGCTGCTCCATCATTTCAAGCACAACAAGACGCTGCACGACCGCATCGTGCTCCTGAACGTCTCGACCGACCCGCGGCCGCGCGTCCCCCTGAGCGGGCGCGTGCGCGTGGACGACCTCGGCCTGGGCTTCCACCGCGTGAGCGCCAAGGTGGGCTTCATGCAGGACGCGAACGTGCCGGCCCTGCTCGACGAGGCGCGCGCCCAGGGCCTCGACGTCGATGCCGAGGAGGCGAGCTACTTCCTCGGCCGCGAGACGCTGCTCACCACCGGTCCGTCGAAGCTCGCGCGCTGGCGCAAGGCGCTCTTCGCGTTCCTCTCGCGCAACGCGCGACCGGCGACGCAGTTCTTCGGGCTCCCGCCCAACCGCGTGGTGGAGATGGGCGCCCAGGTCGAGCTCTAGTGGAACCAGGGGACGGACCCATGGCGACGATTCGCGCGACGCGGCCCCACATGCCCGGCTACGGCCTCCCGAGCGAGGCGACGGGGCTGCGGCCTTGGAGCTGGGGCGAGGCGATCCTGCGCGAGGGGCACAACTACTGGGTGGCGACGGTGCGCCCGGACGGCCGCCCGCACGCGATGCCGGTCTGGGCGGTGTGGCACGCGGGCGCGCTCTGGTTCAGCACGGGCAGCGGGAGCCGGAAGGCCAAGAATCTTGCGGCGCGGCCCGATTGCTCGGTCGCCACCGAACGGGGCACGGGCGCGGTCGTGCTCGAGGGTCGGGCGTCTCGGCTCGCGGCGAGCGAAGCGCCCGCCGAGATCTCGGCGCTCTACGCGGCGAAGTATCGCGAAGGCTATCCGGAGGGCTCGCCGCTCTTCTGCATTCGGCCGCGCGTCGTGTTCGGCTTCAGCGAGGCGAACGGAGAGTTCGGCGAGACGGCCACGCGCTGGGTGTTCGAGTGAGCGCTTGGGAGATCGGGCTCGCGCGAGCCGACGAGCTCCCGAGGCTGGGCGAGATCGAGTTGGCGAACAATCGACTCTTTGCCGAGATCGATCTTCCGGGGCCACTGCGCTCCGTCACCACGCCGGCCGGAGACCTCGCGGCCGGGCTGCGCGACGGACGCCTCTGGGTGGCGCATGCCGGCGCGAGCGTGGTCGGCTTCGCGCTCGCCGAGCCGCTCGAGAGCTGCGTCTATCTCGACGAGCTCGACGTGCTGCGCGAGCACCAGCGCCGCGGCATCGGCGCCGCACTCGTGGAGACGGTCTGCGCGTGGGCTCGCGGGCGAGGGCAGCGCTCGGTCGCGCTGCTCACCTCCCGCTACGTCGCCTGGAACATGCCGTGGTACGAGCGCATCGGCTTCCGCGAGATCCCCGCGGCCTCCCTCGCGCCCGACCTGGCGAAGATTCTTGCGGGCGATGCCGCGCGCGGCTTCCCGAAGGAGCGCCGCGTGATGATGGAGCGGGCGCTCTCCTAGGCGCGCTGCACGAAGCGCGTGCCCAGGCCTGGGATCGGCGTCGACGGGAGCTCGAGGGGCGGCGTCGCGCCGAGCTCGACGCAGCGCGGCCCGGGCTCGGCGCCCGGCTCGATGTCCACCGTGATCGCGAGCGGGGACTCGGGCCAGCGAAAGACGAGCGCAGCGCCGCTCTGCGACTCGGCGCCCTGCAAGAGCTCGCCCCACTGACGCCGGGCAAGCGCCGCGTCGCTGGCGACCAGCCTGGGCCCGCGCACGCGCACCGCATCGGGCCGCGGCTCGGGATCGTCCCAGTCGGGCTCGCCGGGTCGCTCGCGATGCTCCACGAGCTGCACGACCAGGCCCTGCGCCGACTTCGGGTGCAGGAAGGCCTCCTGCCAGTGCGGGTCGCTGCGATCCTCGGAGACGACGGCGAAGCCCTTCTCGCGGGCGCGCGCCGTCATCTCGTCCAGGCTCGAGACCTTGAAGGTCACGTGGTGGATGCGGGGCCCGCCCGCGGCGAGGAAGCGATGCACGAAGCCGCCCGGCGGGCCGAGCGGGTAGATCACCTCGATGCGGCCGCCTTCCGCGAACACCCACTGCCGGAAGCCGAACGGCGCACTGTCGTGGCCGCCGGTGGGAACCCCGCGCAGCACGCCTTCCAGGAACGGCTCGGCGTCCTGCGGGCGCGGCAACCCCAGGGCGACGTGATCCAGCTCGATCTTCAAGGGCAGCTCCGACGCGAAACGTCTAGCGCTCGGCGCGGGCGCGGGCCACGCTACGCGGCCGTCCGGGGAGGGCCATGAGCGCGGTCGACCTGTCCGTCGAGTCGCTGGCAGCGGAGGCGCGCGCGAAGACGGGGCTCGAAGACTTCGGCGGCGACCCCTGGCGCGAGGCCCTCGAGGCGCTCACGGCCTCGCTGGATCGCGAGGCGAACCTGCACGAGGTGGGGCGCGCCGTACAGCGCGCGCGCCTGGTCGACAGCCTCGCGGTGCGCCTCACGCTCGCCCGCGCGATCCAGGAGCACCCGGAGATCTTGCGCGAGGAGATCTCCGATCCGATCGTGATCGTGGGGCTCGCGCGCACCGGCACGACCATGCTGCACCGCCTGATCTCGAGCGATCCGGGGCTCTACTCGGCGCGCTGGTGGGAGGTGCGCTTTCCGGCTCCGTTCCCGGGCTGGGACTGGCGCGGCCCCGATCCGCGCATCGCCGAGGCCCACGCCCAGGTGCGCACGATCCTGGAGACCCTGCCCGTGCTCGCGGCGATCCATCCCTGGGACGCCGAGGGCCCCGACGAAGAGATCATGCTGATGGAGCACTCCTTCATCTCGCACGTGCCGGAGTCGAGTGGGAACCTCCCCAGCTATCGCGCCTGGATCGATCAGCACGGCGCGCGCCCCGCCTACGCCTATCTGAAGAAGCTGCTGCAATACCTCCAGTGGCAGAAGAAGCGCCGCGGCGAGCGGGCCGCGCGCTGGGTGCTGAAGGCGCCGACCCATCAGGGAACGCTCGATCTCCTGTTCGAGACCTTCCCCGGCACGGTCGTGATCCACACGCATCGCGACCCGCGCGAGACCATCCCCTCCGTCGCCAGCATGTACTTCTCGCTCTGGGCGCTGAACACGGGTACGCCCGACCCCCTCGAGATCGGCCGGCAGGTCCTCGACCGCTACGGGCGCGCCGCCGAGCGGGGCGTTGCGCTGCGCGAGCGCCTGCCCGCCGAGCGCTTCATCGACGTGGCCTACCGCGACGTGGCGCGCGACCCGCTGGGCGTGGTGCGCGAGATCTACCGGCGCATCGGCCGCGCGCTCTCGCCGGAGGCCTCGCGGGCGATGCGCGCGTGGGTGGAGGGAAACCCGCGCGAGCACCGCCCGCCCCACGAGTACACGGCCGAGAAGTTCGGCCTGACGCGCGAGGCGATCGAGCGCGCGATGCCGCGCTACCGCGCCCGCTTCCTCGCCGGGGCCGCGTGAGCCAGACCGCGCTGCATCAGCCGACGGGACGCGCGGCGCTGGGCGCGTCCCTGGCGGCGACGACGATGGTGCTCTGGGCGGTGCTGCCCTTCGCGCTCTCGCTGCTCCTGCGCACGCTCGATCCGGTGACCGTCACCTGGGCGCGCTTCTGTCTCGCGAGCGCCGCCCTCTCCGGTTGGCTCGCGCTGCGCGGCGAGCTCCCGGCGCTGGGCAAGCTCGGCGGCGGCGGCGCGCGCCTGCTCGCCGCGGCGGTGCTCGGCCTCGCGCTCAACTACGTGACGTATCTCGCGGGCCTCGGCCACACCACGCCGGCGAGCGCTCCTGTCCTGAACCAGCTCTCGCCGCTCCTGCTCTCGCTCGGTGGGCTGGTCGTGTTCGGCGAGCGCTTCGACCGGCTCCAGTGGATCGGCTTCGGCTTGTTGATCGCGGGGCTCGGGCTCTTCTCGGCGGCGCAGCTCGGCGAGCTCGCCGCCGGGGCCGATCGCTACGCGCTCGGCATCGCGCTGCTCACCTTCGGCTCCTTCGCCTGGGCGGCCTACGCCCTCGCCCAGAAGCAGCTCTTGCTGCGTCTGCCCGCCCAGCCCCTGATGCTCCTGATCTACGTCGGCTGCGCGGTCTTCCTGACGCCCTTCGCCCAGCCGAGCGCACTCGCCTCCCTCGACGCGACCGGGGTGGCCTTGCTGGCGTTCTGCGCCGCGAACACGCTCCTCGCCTACGGCGCCTTCGCCGCCTCCCTCGAGCACTGGGAGGCTTCGCGCGTCTCGGCCGTGCTGGCCTGCGCGCCGCTCGTAACGCTGGCGATCGCCGCGCCTCGCGATCGGCGGGCTGCCGCCCGAGCGGCTCAACGCGGCGAGCTGGCTCGGCGCGCTCTGCGCCGTGGCGGGATCGGTCGCCACCTCGAGCGGGGGCCGGCGCTCAGCCTGACTTGCGGGCCCGCCGCCGCTTCGCCCGGCCCCAGACCCGCGCCCCCGGCCGCCCGGCCAGACCCTCGCGCGCCTGCACCACGCAGAAGCGCTGCCCGGTCGGCGCCTCCATCACCCACCACGAGCGGACTTTCTTTACGCGGCGCGCCCCCAATCCCTCGAGGCGTGCGGCCTCGGCATCGACGTCGTCGCTCTCCACGTCGAGGTGCACGCGGCTCGCGTGCGAGACGGATTGCACTTCGATGGTGAGATCGTGGGGCGAGCCGTCGAGCCGCACGTAGGCGTCGCCGTCGGGCCCCACGACGTCCAGGCCGAGCGCTCGGCCCCAGAAGCGCGCGGCGCTCGCGAGCTCGGCCTTCTTGCAATCGATGATGAACCCCGCGAGTCGGCTGCGATGCATGGCCAAAGGCTATCCGCAGCGATGGCGCCGCGCGCCGGGGACGAGGAGAATGCTGCCGCCCGGCGGCAGGAGGAAATCGCGCGATGGCCAAGCTCGGCTGGACCCTCGTCTCGCTGCTCGGCGCGGGCGCCCTCGCCATGATCGCCACGGCCCAGGGCGAGCCGATCTCGAGCGCGTGGTTCCTGGTCGCCGCGCTCTGCATCTACGCGATCGGGTACCGCTTCTACTCCGCGTTCCTCGCGACGCGCGTGTTCATGCTCGACGACGCGCGGGCCACACCCGCGCACCGCTTCAACGACGGGCGCGACTACGTGCCCACCAACCGCTGGGTCGCCTTCGGCCACCACTTCGCAGCCATCGCGGGGCCGGGCCCCTTGGTGGGCCCGATCCTCGCGGCGCAGTTCGGCTTTCTGCCCGGCACGCTCTACATCCTGATCGGCGTCGTGATCGGCGGGGCGGTGCAGGACTTCACCATCCTGGTGGGCTCCCTGCGCCGAGACGGAAAGTCGCTCGGCCGGATGGTGCGCGAGGAGATCGGCCCGCTCGGCGGCGCGGCGGCGCTGGTCGGCGTGCTCGCCATCATGATCATCTTGATCGGCGTGCTCGCCCTGGTCGTGGTGAACGCCATGTTCGGGAGCCCGTGGGCCGCCTCCACGGTCGCGGCCACGATCCCGATCGCGATGGCGATGGGCCTCTACATGGTGCGCGTGCGCCCCGGCCGCGTGCTCGAGGCGACGAGCTGGGGCGTCGCGCTGGTGATCTTCGCGGTCTTCGCCGGCCGCTGGGTGGGCGAGAGCGCGGCGCTGCGGCCCTACTTCGACCTGCCGAAGCAGACCATCGCGCTCGCCATCATCGCCTATGGCTTCACGGCGAGCGTGCTGCCCGTCTGGCTCCTGCTGGCGCCGCGCGACTACCTCTCCGCCTTCATCAAGATCGGCACCGTGGCGCTGCTCGCGCTGGGCCTGCTCTGGGTTCACCCGGACGTGAAACTGCCCGCCCTGACGAGATTCATCGACGGCAGCGGACCGGTCTTCTCGGGCAAGCTCTTCCCGTTCTGCTTCATCACGATCGCGTGCGGCGCCATGTCCGGCTTCCACGCGCTCATCTCGAGCGGCACCACGCCGAAGCTGCTCGACCGCGAGACCGACGCGCGCTTCGTGGGCTACGGCGCCATGCTGATGGAGTCCTTCGTGGGCCTGATGGCGCTGCTCTCGGCGGCGGTGATGGAGCCCGGCGTCTACTTCGCGATCAACTCGCCGGCCGCGCTGATCGGCACCAGCGTCGAGAGTGCAGCCGAGGCCATCCGCGGCTGGGGCTTCGCCCTCGACCCGCTCCAGCTCCAGACTCTCACTCAGCAGATCGGCGAGACGAGCCTGCTCTCGCGCACCGGCGGCGCGCCGAGCCTCGCCGTCGGCATGGCCGAGATCTTCTCGAGCGCGCTCGGCGGCGAAGCGGTGAAGGCGCTCTGGTACCACTTCGCGATCATGTTCGAGGCGCTCTTCATCCTGACCACGCTCGACGCCGGCACGCGCGTCGGCCGCTTCATGGTGCAGGACTTGTTGGGTCAGCTGTGGAAGCCACTGGGCCGGACCTCGTCCTTGCCCGCCAACGTGCTCGCCTCGGCGCTGATCGTCGCGGGCTGGGGCTACTTCCTCTATCAGGGCGTGATCGACCCGCTGGGCGGCATCAACACGCTCTGGCCGCTGTTCGGCATCGCCAACCAGCTGCTCGCCAGCACGGCGCTCACGCTCGGCACGACGCTCCTGATCAAGAGCGGGCGCCCGCGCTACGCGATCTGCACGCTGATCCCGCTCAGCTGGCTGCTCACGGTGACCATGACCGCGGGCTTCCACAAGATCTGGAACCCGGACCGCCGCATCGGCTTCCTGGCCCAGGCCGAGCACCTGGCGGGCCAGCTGGCCGCGGGCGCGATCTCGCCCGAGAAGATCGCGGAGACCCAGATCGTGATCTTCAACAACCGCCTGGATGCCGCCGTCACGGGCCTGTTCATGGCGCTCGTGCTGATCGTGCTCGGCGACGCGCTGCGCGTCTGGTGGCGGACGCTGCGTCCGGGCGGCGCGCCCGCGGTGGTTGCGGCGGAGGCGGCATGAGCGCACTGCGCGCGCTGCGGGACTTTTTGCGCGGCTTCCTCGCCGCGAGCAACCTGGGCAGCGACCCGGACGCCGTGCGCCGGGCACTCGCCGCCCGCGCCGAGCGCCGGCGGAGCTGCTGCTAGAGCAGCGTGCCGGAGAGCAGGAGCGTCGCCACGCTGAAGTAGATGAGGAGCCCGGTCACGTCGACGAGGGTCGCCACGAAGGGCGCGGAGGCGGTCGCCGGGTCGAGGCCTGCGCGCCGCAGCAGGAAGGGCAGCATCGAGCCCATCAGCGCGCCCCAGAGCACCACGCCGACCACGCTGAAGGCCACCGCGGCCCCGATCAGGGGCCAGTGCTCTCCGTAGAGCTTGTCGCGCGTCGGCCAGATCACGATGCGCAGGAGGCCCAGGGCGCCGAGGATGCCCCCCAGCGCGCAGCCGGCGGCGAGCTCGCGGCGGAAGACCCGCCCCCAGTCGCGCAGCTGGACCTCTCCGACGGAGAGGGCGCGGATCACGAGGGTGGTGGCCTGGGAGCCCGCGTTGCCTCCGCTCGAGATGATCAGCGGGATGAAGAGGGCGAGCACGACCGCCTTCTGGATCTCGTTCTCGAAGTAGCCGAGCGCGGTCGCAGTGAACATCTCGCCCACGAACAGGACCGAGAGCCAGACCGCTCGCTTGCGCACGAGATCCAGCAGGCTGGTCTCCAGGTAGGGCGCGTCCAGGGCCGCGGTGCCGCCGATCTTCTGGATGTCCTCCGTGGCCTCCTCGCGCACGACGTCCACCACGTCGTCGATCGTCACGATGCCCTGGAGCTGGCCCTCGGCGTTCACCACCGGCACGGCCATGAGCCCGTTCTCGGCGATCACGTTCGCCACGGCCTCTTGGTCGAGGTCGTCGCGCACGGTCACGACCTTGGCGCGCATGACGTCGCGCACGAGCTTGTCGGGCGCGGCGGCGAACATCTCGCGGAAGGAGACCACCCCGAGCAGCCGCATGCCCGCGTCGAGCACGTAGATGTAGTAGATGGTCTCGACGCGCTCGCGCGCCGCCCGGCGCAGGTAGGCGATCGCCTCGTCCACGGTCATGTCGGGGCGCAGGCGCACGTAGCGCGGGCTCATGAGCCCGCCCGCCTCGTCCTCGGCGTAGACGAGCAGCGCCGTGACTTCGCGGCGCGCCGGCGCGTCGAGGGCGCCGAGCAGCGTCTCGCGCTGCTCGGTCTGCACCGCCTGGATCACGTCGGCGGCGTCGTCGGGCGCGAGCTGCCGCATCCAGAGCTGCCGCTCGGCGGCCGTGAACGCGAGCAGGAGCTCCGCCTCCTCACGGGAGTCGAGGGCGCTGAAGAAGCGCTCGGCCTCGTGCGCGGGCAAGAACCGGAAGCCCTCGAGGCGCTCCTCCACGTCGAGGAACGGCCAGGCGTCCTCGAGCTCCTGCGCGGAGAGACCGCCCTCCAGCTGCGGCTGTGCGCTCGCCATCCTCGCACTTTACCCGAGGACGCAACGCAGGGGACGTTCCTACTTGGCACGGGAACCGAAGCGCCAGCATACTCGTGCTCTCTTATCCTCCGCCGATGCCCCGCCTCCGGCTCGCGATCGCGCTGGCGCTGCCGCTCGCGGCGTGCACCTCGCTCGAGCGCCACACGGCCGAGCCCTATCGCAGCGACCCAGCGCGCGCGGCCGCGCTCGAGCAGGAGGCCACCGCGTTCTGTGCGAGCCGGCGCCCGGACGACCCGCCGACGCACCCGTTCCGCTTCGACGGCTGCTCGATGTTCCCCGACGGCGACTGGGTCGCTTGCTGCCAGCGGCACGACTTCGCCTACTGGTGCGGAGGCAGCGCCGCGGATCGCAGCGCCGCGGATCGCGAGCTCGAGCGGTGCGTGGCGGAGAAACACCCGGCTCTCGGGCCGCTCATGTGGGCGGGGGTGCGCGTGGGCGGCGGGCCCTGGGTGCCCGCCTGGTTCCGCTGGGGCTTCGGCCACGACTACCCGGCGTGCTACACGGACGCCGCGGCGCCGGGGGCACGGCCATGATCTCGCTGAACCAGTTCGTGGAGCGCATCGTGCGCCTGGGCGCCGATCGCGGTCCGCGCGGCTTTCCGCGCCACCGGCGCGACCGCGAGATCCTGTTGAAGAGCGTGACGCTGGGCCTCGACGAGAAGGCCACCTACACGGAGCGCCAGATCAACGAGCATCTGAAGCGCTGGGGACGCGAGATCGCCCCGGCGATCGACACCGACCACGTGACGCTGCGCCGCTGGCTCGTGGACTACGGCTACCTGGAGCGGCGTCGCGATGGCAGCGAGTATCGCGTGGGCTTCCCGGCGAACGACATCGCCTTCGATCTCGAGATCTACGACGTGGACCTGAAGGCGACCGTGGCGGCGTATCGCGACGAGCAGGAGCGGCGAGCCAAGCGCAGAAAGCCCGGTGGCCTTGAAGCTCTCCGTGAACGGGGACGTTCCAACTCGCTCACGGCGCCATCGCCAGCACGCCGATCTCGTTGAACAGTAGGAACGTCCCCTGCGCTGCTTGGAGGAGCTAGCCCTCGAAGCGACGCTTGAGCTCGCGCTTCAGCACCTTGCCCGAGGGATTGCGCGGGAGCTCGGCCACGAGCTCGAGCTGCTCGGGCAGCTTGTAGGTCGCGAGGCCGCGCCCGCGCAGAAAGCTCGCCATCTCCGCGAAAGCGAGCGGGGCGGTGGGATCGCGCGATACCACCACCGCGCACACGCGCTCGCCGCGCTCCGGGTCGGCGAGCCCGATCACCGCGGCCTCGCGCACTTTCGCGTGGGCGTGCAGGTGCTGCTCGACCTCGGCCGCCGAGATGTTCTCGCCTTTGCGGATGATGATGTCCTTGGTGCGGCCCGTGATGACGAGGTAGCCCTCGCGATCCACGCGCCCGAGGTCGCCCGTGCGCAGGAAGCCTTCGGCATCGAGCGCCTCGGCGTCGAGGGCGGCGTCCACGTAGCCGCGGAAGAGGTGCGGCCCGCGCAGGCGGACTTCGCCCTCCTCGAGCGGCGCGGCGAGGGAGCCGTCGGAGCGCACGATGCGGAGCTCGGTGCCCGGGGTCGCGCTCCCGTCGGTGGCGGCGAGCTTCTCGTGCGGGTCGCGCACGCTGCCCATGGTCGCGATCGGGTGCTCGGTGAGCCCGTAGCCCGAGACGATCGGCGCGCCCGTCGCGCGCAGCAGATCCCAGAAGAGCTGCGCAGGCTTCGGGGCGCCGCCGCCCGGGAAGCTGCGCACGGCGCCGAGCTTCACGGGCGCGTCGCCCTCGGTCGCGGCGGCGAGATAGGCCTGGTGGAAGACGGTGCCCGCGCCGGCTTGCGTCACGTGCTGCGCGGCGAGGAAGCGCGGCGTCGCGCGCGGCTCGAAGATCTCCACCAGCACCAGCGCGCAGCCGAACATCAGGCTGCCGAACAGCCAGTTGATGCCGCCCACGTGCGTCACCGGGAAGGGCATTGCGACGCGGTCGTCGGCCGCGAGCCCGAGGAACTCCGACATCGCGCGCCCCGCGCAGGCGACCGAGTGATCCGTGTGCCGCGCTCCCTTCGGGTCCGCGGTGGTTCCGGAGCTGTAGAGAATCCAGCGCACGGGCGCGCGGGCCGGCTCGGTCACGCCAGGCGGCGGCGGCAGCGAGGCCGGGTCTCCCTCCGGCAAGCCGTCCGCGACGTGAACCTCGAGGTCGGGCAGCGCGGCCGCGACCGCGCGCGCCATGGCCGCGTGGTCGAAGCCGCGGAACACGCCCGGCACGAAGAGATGGCGCGCGCCAATCTGGCGCACGATGAAGCCCACCTCGCGCTCGCGCAGGATCGGCAGGATCGGATTCTGCACGGCGCCCAGGCGCGCGAGCGCGGCGGCCAGCACCAGGGCGTCGATGCGCGTGGGCAGCTGCCACGAGACCCGCGTCTCGGCGCGAATGCCGAGCGCGTGCAGACCCGCCGCCACGCGCAGCGCCGCCGCGCGGTACTGCGCGAAGTCGAGCGAGCGACCGCGCTCGTCCAACACGAAAAGTCCGGCCGGCGTCTCCGCCGCGCGCGCCTCGACCAGGGGCCAGAGGTCGGTGAGCCGCGCGAGCGAGCTCATGCGAGCTCGCGCAGCTTGAACTTCAGCACCTTCCCGGACGCGTTCAGGGGCAGCGCGTCCACGACACGGACGCTGCGCGGCACCTTGTAGTTGGCCATGTTCGCGCGGCACCAGGCCACGATCTCCTCGGGGTCGAGGGCGGCTCCCGGCGCCGGCACCACGAAGGCCATGCCGACTTCTCCCTGCCGCTCGTCGGGCACGCCGATCACGGCGACCTGCGCGATGCCGGGGTGCCGATAGAGCGCGTTCTCGATCTCCGCGGGATAACAGTTGAAGCCGCCGACGATGTACATGTCCTTGATGCGGTCGGTGATGCGCAGGTAGCCGCGCGCATCCATCACGCCGATGTCGCCCGTGTGGAGCCAGCCCGCGGCGTCGATCGCGCGCGCGGTCTCCGCGGGGTCCTCGAAGTAGCCGCGCATCACGTTGTAGCCGCGCACGCAGATCTCGCCGGGCGTTCCGCGCGCGACCTCGCGTCCCGCTTCGTCCGCGCAGCGGACCTCGGTGTCCTGGAGCGCCCGTCCCGAGGTCGTGGCGATCGTCTCGGCGTCGTCGGCCGGCGTGCACATCGAGACGGTCCCGCAGCTCTCGGTGAGCCCGTAGGCCGTGATCACGGTCGCGAAGCCGAGCTCGCTCTTCATGCGCCGCACCAGCTCGACGGGCACCGCGGCGGCGCCCGTCACGGCGAGGCGCAGCGAGCGCAGGTCGAACTGCGCGCGCGCTTCGTGGGCGAGGATCGACTGGTAGAGGGTCGGCGGTCCGGGGAGGACGCTCACCCGCTCGCGGCCGATGCGCGCGAGCACGGCGGGCACGTCGAAGATCGCGTGGGGGAGCGCCGTGGCGCCGCGGATCAGGCACGCGAGCCAGCCCGCCTTGTAGCCGAAGCTGTGGAAGAACGGGTTCACGATCAGGTAGCGGTCGCCCGCGGCGAGCCCCACGCCGCGGCTCCAGGCGTCGAAGACGCGCAGGTTCTGGCCGTGGGCGGTCATCACGCCCTTCGGGTTTCCGGTCGTCCCGCTGGTGAAGAGCAGGTCCGAGAGATCCTCGGGCGAGACCGCGGCTGCGCGCTCGCGCGCCAGGGCAGGGCGCACGGCCTCGCCGCCGGCGACGAAGTCCGCGAAGGGCTGCGCATTGCCGGCGCTCCCCGCGAGCGCGACCACGCGCTCGAGGGCCGGCAGGCTCTCCTTCGCGATCGCCTCGGCGTAGTTCGTGCCGAGGAAGTCGCCGACCGTGCAGAGGATGCGCGCGCGGCTCTTGGCGAGCACGTAGGCCGCCTCGGGCGCCTTGAAGCGCGTGTTCAGCGGGACCAGCACGCCGCCCGCGGCCTGCAGGCCGAGCGCCGCCACCTCCCACGCCCAGCCGTTGGGCGCCCAGACCGCGATCCGATCGCCGCGCGCGATGCCCGCCGCCAGGAAGCCCCGCGCGGCGCGCTCGGCCACGGCGGCGAGCTCCGCGAACGTGAGGCGCACGTCCCCGTCCTCGACGGCCGCGGCGGCGGGCCAGAGCTCCGCCGCGCGCGCGAGCGTGCGCGGGATGGTCATCTCCTCCCAGCGAGGCTCCTGCGTCACGGCGGCTCCGGATCCTTGGGGCGTGCGGCGGCGGCGCGGAACGTATCGTAATGTGCGCGGCCGCAGAGGGTGCGGCCGGTGGACATCCGCTTCTCCGACGCAGACGAGGCCTTTCGCCGCGAGGTGGCGGCCTGGCTCGAGACGGCGCTGGGCGGCGAGTTCGCGCCGCTCCGCCATCGCGGTGGCGCCGGCGACGAGAGTGCCCTCGTCGCCGAGCGGCGCGCCTGGGAGAAGAAGCTCGCGTCGGGGGGCTGGACCTGCGTCGGCTGGCCCAGGGAGCACGGCGGCCGGGGCCTCTCGCTCTCGCAGCAGGTGATCTTCTACGAGGAGTACGCGCGCGCCGGCGGGCCGGGCCGCCTCAACCACATGGGCGAGACGCTCTTCGGGCCGACCTGCATCGCCTTCGGCACGCCCGCCCAGCGCGCGCGCTTCCTGCCGAAGATCGTCGCGGGCGAGGAGATCTGGTGTCAGGGCTACTCCGAGCCCGACGCCGGCAGCGACCTCGCCAACGTGCAGACGCGCGCGCGCCTCGAGGGCGAGGAGTGGGTGATCGACGGCCAGAAGGTTTGGACCTCCTGGGCCGAGTGGGCGGACTGGTGCTTCGTGATCTGCCGCAGCGATCCCGCCTCGAAGCGGCACGCGGGCCTCGCCTACCTGCTCGTGCCCATGAAGCAGCCCGGCGTCACGATCCGACCGATTCGCCAGATCACCGGCGACGCCGAGTTCTTCGAGGTCTTCTACGACGGCGCGCGCACGGCGCGCGAGAACATCCTGGGCGCGCCCGGCGAGGGCTGGCGCGTCGCGATGGCGACGCTCGCCTTCGAGCGCGGCGTCTCGACGCTCGGGCAGCAGATGGCCTTCCGCAACGAGCTCGAGGCGATCATCCGCGCGGCGAAGCAGAACGGGCGCGCGCGTGACCCGCTGATCCGCCAGCGCATCGCCGACGCGTGGATCGGGCTCGAGATCCAGCGCTGGAACGCGCTGCGCACGCTCTCGGACGAGACGGCGCTCTCGGGCGCGGGCATGATCCACAAGATCTTCTGGTCCACCTGGCACCAGAAGCTGGGCGAGCTCGCGATGGACGTGCTCGGACCGGCGGGCGACCTCGCGGCGGGGGCGCCCTACCAGCTCACGGCGCTGCAGCGCATGTTCCTCTTCACGCGCGCGGACACGATCTACGGCGGCTCGAGCGAGATCCAGCGCAACCAGATCGCCGAGCGCGCGCTCGGGCTCCCGCGCGAGCCGCGCCCGTGAGGCCGCGGTGAAGACCGTCCCGCCGTATCCCGAGGGCAAGCAGATCCTCGCGGGCAAGACGGTCGTCGTGACGGCGGCGGCCGGCACGGGCATCGGCTTCTGGGCCGCGCGGCGCATGGCGGAAGAGGGGGCCACCGTCTTCCTGTCGGATCTCCACGAGCGCCGGCTGGTCGAGGCCGCGGACCGGCTCGGCGAGCTCACCGGCCGGCGGCCGAAGACGGCGCTCTGCGACGTCACGCAGCAGGGGCAGGTGGATGCGCTGCACGACGCCGCGCTCGGCGCGCTCGGCCACGTGGACGTGCTGGTGAACAACGCGGGTCTGGGCGGCACCGCGAATCTCGTCGAGATGACCGACGAGCAGTGGTCGCGCGTGCTCGACGTGACGCTCACCGGCACGATGCGCGTGACGCGCGCGTTCCTGCCGCACATGCGAGCGCGCGGCCGCGGCGCCATCGTGAACAACGCCTCGGTGCTCGGCTGGCGCGCCCAGGCCGGGCAGAGCCACTACGCCGCGGCGAAGGCGGGCGTGATGGCCTTCACGCGCTGCGTCGCGCTCGAGGCCGCGCCGTTCGGGGTGCGCGTGAATGCCGTGGCGCCGAGCCTCGCGATGCACGAGTTCCTCGCCCGAGTGACCTCCGACGAGGTGCTCGCAGAGCTCGAGCGCCGCGAGGCCTTCGGCCGCGCCGCCGCGCCCTTCGAGGTGGCCAACGTGATGGTCTTCCTCGCCAGCGACTACGCGTCCTACATGACCGGCGAGATCGTCGCCGTCTCCAGCCAGCACCCGTGACTTTCGGGGACGTTCCTACCTGGCGGTGACTTATGGGGACACCCCTGCGCCGAGCAGTGTCCCCTAAGTCGCCAGAGTCGGAGCGTCCCCAAAAGTCACCCCGTCGGACTGGGCGGCGATCCAGGCGCGCACGCGCTCGCGCAGCATGGGGAGCGTGGAGCTGCCCGAGCCGAGCACGGCCTCGTGGAAGGCGCGCAGGTCGAAGCGCGGGCCGAGCGCGCGCACGGCCTCGCGGCGCAGGCCCAGGATCTCCTGATAGCCGAGCAGGTAGGAGGGCGCCTGGCCGGGCCACGCGATGTAGCGGTCGATCTCCTGGGCGGCCTGATCCTGCGAGAGCGCGGTGTGCGCGAGCAGGAAGTCCACGGCGCGCTGCCGCTCCCAGCCGAGCGCGTGCATGCCGCTGTCCACCACCATGCGCACGGCGCGCCAGGCGCGCGCGTTCAGCATGCCGAGCCGCGCGGCATCGCTCGAGTAGAGGCCGAGCTCGTCCGAGAGCTGCTCGGCGTAGAGGCCCCAACCCTCGGAGAAGCCGCTCGTGAACATCAGGCGCAGCAGCTTCGGCAGCGCCTCGTTCTCGTTGGCGAGCGCAATCTGCAGGTGGTGGCCGGGCACGACCTCGTGGAAGGCCGTGCTCTCGCCGCTGATCCAGCTCTGCTGAGTGGGCGCGTAGAGGCGCACGCGGTAGGCGCCCGGCCGGCTCCCGTCGAGGGCCGCCTGGAGGTAGTGCGCGGCCGCCGTCTTCTCCTGGAACGAGGGAATCGGCTCGAGCACCGCGCGCGAACGAGGCAGGCGAGCGAAGGCCTTGGGGAGGGCAGCCCACGCGCGCGTGAGCGCTCGATCGGCGATCTGGAGCACCTGCTCCTTGTCGCGGTAGAGGTACTGGGGATCGCTGCGCAGCTGGACCAAGAGCTCCGGCAGCGGCTTCCCGCCGAACGAGCGCCCGGCGACCACGCGCATCTGGGCCTCGACCTCGGCGAGGGCGGCGAGGCCGCGGGCGTGCACCTCCTCGGGCGCGATGTCGAGCGTCGTGGACCAGCGCAGCGCCGCGCGGTAGCAGGCCGGGCCGTCGGGGAGCGCCGAGGCCGCAATGCTCGCGCGGGCGCGCGGCGCGTACTTCTCGACCAGGTAGGCGCGGTAGCGCGCGAGGATCGGGCGCGTGTCGTGCGCGACGACCGCCAAGTATTCGCCGCGGAAGTCAGCGTCCTCGCTGCGCAGGGCGGGGCTCGCGAAGGGAAGATCCTCGTCCGCGGACGCGAGCAGCCGGTCGAGCTGCGAGATCACGAGATCGACGACGAGGCGCGGCGACGAGTAGCCGGCGGCGAGGCCGGCCTCGAGCGCGGCGATCTGGTCGTCCACGTAGTGCGGGAGCGCCGCCGCCCGCGCGAGTGCCTGCTTTCGCAGTTCGGGCGTCTCGATCGGCTGCGCCAAGGCTGCGTCGGCGAGCTCCACGAGCCAGGTGTTCCCCATCTGGCTCACGCGCCAGAGCTCGGGGCGACAGACGCGTAGCCGCTGCCCATCCTCGAGCCGCGAGCGCGCGAAGTCGTAGGCGAGGCGGACGCTCGCGTCGCCGAGCTTCGCGGGGTCGATGGCGCTGAGCTCCGCGAGCCAACGGTCCTGCCGCTCGTAGCGCGCGGCGACGCCGGCCAGCGAGTGATCGGGCAGGCTCCCGTAGTCCGCGCCCGGCGGCCGTAGCAGCGCCGTTCGCGCAGGCGCATCCGCCAGCGCGTCGTCGGTGATGGCATCCGTGATCGCGCGCACGCGCGCGTCGGGGTCCTCGGCGACCGCAGAGACCGCGACGAGCAGCGCGACGGCGGGGGCGATGAGACAGCGCACGAGGCGCATTCTACGCTGCGCGGTCCGGGAGGGGGTATGCCGACGATCTTCGCTGCGCCGAAGGAGCTGCTCGGGGCGGCCGGGCGGAAGCTCGGCCCCAGTGACTGGCTGGTCGTCGATCAGGGCCGCATCGACCAGTTCGCCGCTGCGACCGGCGACCACCAGTGGATCCACGTGGACCCCGAGCGCGCGAAGAGCGGCCCCTTCGGCGCCACGATCGCCCACGGCTACTTGACGCTCTCGCTGGTGAACGCGCTCCTGCCGCAGCTCCTCGAGGTGCGCGGCATCGCGATGGGCGTGAACTACGGCTGCGACCGCGTGCGCTTCCCCGCTCCCGTGCGCGTCGGCTCGCGCGTGCGCGCGGCGGGCGAGGTGGTCGGGGCCGAAGAGGTGAAGGGCGGCGCCGTGCAGGTCACGGTGCGCGTCAGCGTCGAGATCGAGGGCGGCGATCGGCCCGCCTGCGTGGTCGATACGATCAGCCGCTTCGTGCCGGCCTGAGGCGAGGGATGCGATGAAGTTCTGGCAGGCGATCTCGTTCGAGGACACCGAGCAGCTCCCCGGCATCGCGCTCGCGGCCGAGGAGGCCGGCTTCCACGGCCTCCTGCTCGCGGATCATCTCTTCTTCCCGGTCACCCTGAAGTCGAAGTACCCGTACTCGCAAGATGGGAAGCCGATGTTCGACGGCCGCACGCCGTTTCCGGATCCGTGGACGTCGATCGCGGCCATGGCCGCGCTCACGAAGCGCCTTCACTTCGCGACCTTCGTCTTCATCCTCCCGCTGCGCGAGCCCCTCCAGCTCGCGAAGACGCTCGGCACGCTCTCGCTTCTCACGGGCGGGCGGGTCGCGCTGGGCGCCGGCGCCGGCTGGATCCGCGAGGAGTTCGAGACGCTCGGCATCGACTTCGCGACGCGCGGGAAGCGCATGGACGAGATGGTCGTGGCGATGCGCAAGCTCTGGACCGGCGAGCCCGTGGAGCACGCGGGTCACTTCTTCGACTTCGGGCCGCTCCAGATGAGCCCGGCGCCGAAGCAGGCCATCCCGGTCTGGTTCGGCGGCCTCTCGCCGGCGGCGCTGCGCCGTGCGGCCACGCTCGGCGACGGCTGGCTCGGCGTCGGCAACACGCCCGACGAGGCGATCGGAATCCTCGCCGACCTCGCGCGGATGCGGCGCGAGGCCGGCCGCGAGCGCGAGCCCTTCGAGACGATCGTGCCGCTCACGGTGCCGCTCGAGCCCGAGGTCCTGCGCCGGCTCGAGGGCCACGGCGTGACCGGCACGAACTGCTTCCCGTTCCCGTTCACGCTGGGCCCCGCGTCCACGCTCGCCCAGAAGCGCGATCAGATGCTCCGCTTCGGCGAGACCGTGATCGCGAAGACGAACCGCTAGGGGCGCGCGTAGCTCCAGTCGATCGGGACGGCGCTGCCCTGGAGCAATCGCTCGCGCGTCTGCTCGAGTCCCGCTGGGCCGTAGCGGCCGCTCATGAAGCAGGCGTCGCCCCAATTGAACTCTTCGCTCAGGATGATCTCGCGATCGCGCGGGGTTCGCGGGAACGTGTCCGCGAGGTGGCGGACGAAGGCCTTGCCGGCAGCCTCCCAGCTTCCCTCCTGTGGCGCCCCGGCCGGCGCCGGGAGCACGCGCGTCACGTAGATGACCTCCGTGCCGTTCACGGGGATGCCCCGGCGGCAGAGGTAGGCGTTGCCGCCTTGCTGGGCTGGCTGGGCGAGCGCTGCTGCACCGATGGCCAGCAAGCCGACAAGCCAGGGGGATCGCTTCATCGGGGGATGCCTTTCAGGAGCGAGCGGCCAGCGCCTCGAGGCCGTCAGAGCCAATCTCGAGCGGGACGTTCAGCAGGTTGTAGAAGTTCTCGATCGCGTTCGAGAGCGTGAGCTCCGCGATCTCGCGCTCGCCGAAGTGCTTGCGCAGCTCGGCGAAGGTCGCGTCCGAGACCTTCTTGTGCAGCGTCGCCTCCTCCACGTACGCGAGCGCCGCCCGCTCGCGCGCGTCGAAGAGCGGGCTCGTGCGCCACTCGGCGAGCGCGTCGAAGCGCTTCGTGCCGAGCTTCTGGCGCACGGCCATGGCGCGCTTGATGTCCTGGCAGAAGGCGCAGCCGTTCAGCATCGCCACGTGCGTCGTCGCGAGCGCGCGCAGCTCCGCGTCGAGCTTCGCGCCGAAGAGCTCGTAGCGCAGCAGCGCGAGCGAGATGCGCCAGGCCGCCGGCACGCGGTTGTAGATCACCTGGGAAGGCGTGATCGGACGACCGAGCTGCCGCTTCACGGCGAAAGTCAGGATCTTCCCGAGCAGCGTCGGCGGCCGCTCGATCGGCGCGAGCCGCATCGCGTCTCCTTCAGGCCGTGCGCGCCGGGGCGCGCAGCGCGGTGATCGCCACGATCACGAACAGGAGCGTGGGGAGGTAGACGCCCGGGAAATCATCGAGCAGGTGGCTCGCCGGCTGGACGCCGCTCGCCACCTCGAACAGATGGATCGCCCCGTGCAGCCCCTGGAAGAGCGCCGCTGCCAGGGCGAGCGGCGCGCGCCACGCGGGAATCCGTGCGGCCCAGACCGCGGCCAGCCCCGACGTCAGGTAGGCGGCGCCGACGTCGCGCACCAGGTGGATGTTGAAGGGCCCCGTGTCGGCCGCGACGCGCACGAACCACGGCTCCGGAGCCGCGAGCATCACGACTCCGTTCGCGGCGGCGAGCGCTCCCAGCACGAGCAGGGTCCACGTTGCGAGCTGGCCTTGGCGCATGCTGCCCCCTCCCGCAGGCGATGGTGCCCGACCGCGTGCCAGAATGCGCGCCTGCGCAGGGGTGCGCGGGCGTAGGATGGGACGCGGAGGTCCCCCCAATGGCGGACAGCGTCTACAAGGTCATCGAGCTCGTAGGCACCAGCAGCGACTCCTGGGAGAAAGCGGCCGCCGCGGCCGTGAAGCAGGCAGCGAAGAGCCTGCGCGATCTGCGCATCGCGGAGATCGCCCAGCTGGACATCCAGCTCGAGAACGGCAAGGTGAAGGCGTACCGCGCGAAGGTGAAGGTCTCGTTCAAGTACGAGGGGACGGGCTGAGCGCGAGCGGCGTTCGCCGCTCGGGGTCTCGCGGCGGCCCGGGCGCGCGCGTCGGCGCGCAGCTCGCCCTTCGCGACCTTGCCCCCCGAGGCGCGCGGCAGCGCGTCGACGACGACGAGCCGCTCGGGCCACCACTCCTGCGCGACGCCGCGCGCCTCGAGGTGTCGCGTGAGCTCGTCGAGCGTGAGCGCCGCGCCGGCCGGGCGCAGCTCGACGTAGGCGCAGACGCGCTCGCCGAACACGGCGTCGGGCCACGCCACCGCCGCCGCGAGCGCGACCGCCGGGTGGCTCGCCACGGCCTCCTCCACCGCCGGCCCGCTGATGTTCTTGCCGCCGCGGATGATGAAGTCCGCGTGCGGCCGACGACGGAGAGGTAGCCGTCGGCGTCGATGCGCGCGACGTCGCCCGTGCGCATCCAGCCGTCGCGCGTGAAGAGCTGCGCGTTGGCGGCCGCGTCGTCGTAGTAGCCGAGGCAGGTGAGCGCGGCCCGCGGCAGGCCGGGATGCCCGCGGCCGCTCGCGGTCACGTCGTGGCCGTCCTCGTCGAAGAGCCGCACGTGCATCGACTCGGATCGCGCGTCCGGCGCGTGCGTCAGGCGCCGCTCCTGCGAGTCGCGCGTGGTCGTGCGCGAGAGCGCGCCGGTCTCGTTCGAGCCGTAGAACTGGAGCACGAGCGCAGCCCGTGCGCTCCTCCCACTCGAGCGGCGCGCTCGTAGGGCACCGTCTCGCCACCGGTGAAGAGCACGCGCAGGGACGAGAGGTCGTGGCGCTCGAGGGCGGGCGAGTTCAGCAGCATGATGAACTGGGTCGAGACCGCGGCGAGCACCGTCACGCGATGGCGCTCGATCGCCGCGAGGGCCGCCTCCGGCGTGAAGCGCTCGAGCAGGACGCAGGGGGCGCCGAGCCGCGCGGGCGTCACGTGCGCGGTCCACAGCCCGAAGCCGAAGGGCGCCGGGAGGAGCGAGCAGAAGACGTCGTCGCCCGTGAGCTCGCCCGACTCGACGGCGAGCTCGTGGAAGTGGAGCCAGCGCGCCTGGTGGTGCGTCACGCACTTGGGGAGCCCGGTCGTGCCCGAAGTCGAGTTCAGCAGGAAGAGCTCGTCGACGCCGAGCGCGCGCCCGGCGAGATCGACCGGCGCACGCGCGGCTTCGGCGTAGGCCGTGTCGCTCGGCTCGAGCTGTCCGTCCACGACGAGGTGATGGGCGAGCGGGAGCCCCTCGCTGCGCAGGTCCGCGACCAGCTTGCGCGCGTCGGCGTCGCGCAGGGTCGGGCGCGTCAGCAGCGCGCGCGCCGCAGAGCGCTTCAGCAGGTGGCGGAGCTCGTCGCGCCCGGCGCGCGGTCCGATCCCCATCACCACGAGGCCGGCCTTCTCGCAGGCGAGGAATGCCACGTGGACGCCCGGCCCGTCGGGCAGCATCACGGCGACGCGCTCGCCGGCGGGAAGCGGGAGGCCGGCCAGGTGCGCGGCCAGGCGGTCCGAGCGCGCGGCGTACGCGCGCCAGTCGAGCGCGCCCGCGTCTCCCAGGAAGGCCGGCGCGTCGGGGGTGCGCCGCGCCAGCTCGTCGACGCGCGCCGCGAGCGTCTGCATGGGCGCGGGAGCATACTCGAGGCTCCTCGAAGCCCGGAGGTCCCGTGTCCGATCTTCCTCGACTGCTCGACGAGGCGCGCGCGCTCCAGCCGCGCGTGGTGGGTCTGCGCCGGCGCATCCACGCCGAGCCGGAGCTCGGCCTCCAGAACACGGCGACGCGCGAGAAGGTCGCGCACGAGCTCGACGGGCTCGGCCTCAGCATCGAGGAGCACAGCACCACGAGCGGCCTCGTGGCGACGCTGCGCGGCGGCTCGCCGGGGCCGGCGGTCCTGCTGCGCGCCGACACCGACGCCCTCCCGATGCCGGAGGACGCCGACGTTCCCTTCAAGTCGCAGCGCCCGGGCGCCATGCACGCCTGTGGCCACGACGCGCACACCGCGATGCTCGTGGGCGCGGCCCACGTGCTCGCCGGCCGGCGCCGCGAGCTGCGCGGCGACGTGCTCTTCATGTTCCAGCCCGGCGAGGAGGGCTTCCACGGCGCGCGCGCGATGCTCGACGAGGGGTTGCTCTCGCGCACGCCCGAGGTCGCGGGCGCCTTCGCGCTCCACGTGACGCCGCTTCTCGAGCCCGGCGTCGTGGCGACCCGCTGCAGTGGGGCCCTGCTCGCCTCGGCCGACTTCTTCGGCATCGAGCTCAAGGGGCGCGGCGGCCACGGCTCGATGCCGCAGGATTGCCGCGACCCGATCCCGGCGGCTTGTGAGACGGTGCTCGCGCTCCAGTCGTTGGTCACGCGCGAGGTGCCCGTCTCGGATCCCGTCGTGCTCAGCGTCACGAAGATCCAGGCGGGCACGACGACGAACGTGATCCCGGAGACGGCGCGCCTCGACGGCACGCTGCGCGCGCTCTCGGAGCGCTCGCGCAAGCTCGCGAGCGACGGCATCGCGCGCGTGGTCCAGGGCGTGGCGCAGGCCCACGGCCTCACGGCCAGCGTCGATCTCCAGCGCGGCTATCCCGTCACCGAGAACGACCCTGCCTTCGCGAGCTTCGCCTTCGGCGTGGCGCAGGAGCTGCTCGGTCCGAAGGGCGCGTTCGAGTTCCCGACGCCAATCATGGGCGCGGAGGACTTCTCCTACGTGCTCCAGCGTGTGCCCGGCGCGATGTTCTTCCTGGGCGTGAAGCCACCGGGCATCGCGGAGCCCGCGCCCGTGCACTCGAATCGCATGGTGCTGGGCGAGGACGCCATGGCCTACGGCGTGGCGCTGCACGCCGCGGTTGCCCTGCGCTTCCTCGAGGCTGGCCCGCGGTGAGCTCGCGCGCCCGGCTCGCGGCCGGCGCGCTCGGGCTCGCAGCTCTCGCGCTCCTCGGCGGCGCTCGCGACGGGGCGCTTCGGCTCCCACGAGGGGCCCGGCGTGATCCACGCGGCGGGGCGGCCGCGCGCGCCCGCGAGCGAGGATGCGATCTGGTTCGGCGATCTCCACGTCCACAGCACGGTGTCGCTCGACGCGCTCCGTGCGAGCGTCGGCGACGGCTCCCATCCGCAGGCGGACGCCTGCGACTTCGCGCGCGCCTGCGCGCGGCTCGACTTCTTCGCGCTCACCGATCACGCCGAGAATCTGACTCCGCCGCGCTGGAGCGAGAGCGCCGCGACGCTGCGCGCCTGCGACGCCAAGACGGATCGGGCCGCGCCGGACCTGGTTCCGTTCCTCGGCTGGGAGTGGACGCAGCGCAGCGAGGACGGCGGGCCCTGGAGCGTGGTGCTGCGGGACGTGCCCGCCGCGGGAGCATCGCTCCGGCCACTCGGGGCACCGCATCCCGATCCTGCGGTCGAGGCCCCGTTCCCACTCCTGGCTCGCCTCGGATTCGTCGTGGCTCACCTCTCCGACCCGCGCGCCCACGACCTCGCGCGCTACTTCGCGGAGGGGGCGCGAACGGATCCAGCGGATCGCGTCGCCACGCCGGAAGCGCT
Source organism: uncultured delta proteobacterium (assembly GCA_963716275.1). GTDB lineage: Bacteria > Myxococcota_A > UBA9160 > UBA9160 > UBA6930 > VGRF01. The sequence goes on from CAVQTC010000003.1 coordinate 284,210, forward strand.
CGCAACTCGCTTGGTTGCGTGGGAAGCCCCGGCGCTGCTGATTCCGCCCGGCGCTCCCGGCGACCCGGCGCTCGCGCATCTGCTCGAGCTCTCCACGGATGAAGCGGCGCAGGCGCTGCTCGCGCGAAGCGCGCGCTTCGGCCTCGTCTCGGGAAGCGACTCGCACGAAGCAAAGCCCGGGAGCGGAGGCCTCGCCGCCGTCCACGCCAAGACCGGCGACCGGGAAGCGCTCTGGGACGCCCTGGCGCGCCGCGAGGTCTACGCGACGAGCGGCTCGCGCACGCGGCTCTGGTTCGACCTGGTGAACGCGCCCGGCGACCGCGAGCTGCCGATGGGGAGCGAGGTCGCGATGCGCCACGCGCCGCGCTTTCGGGCGCGCGCGGTCGGCTCGCCCGTCGAGACGGCTCCGGGGAGCTGCTGGGAGCCCGGGTCCGAGCGCCACCGGATCGCGCGCATCGACGTGGTTCGCGTGCGGCCGCAGCAGCAGCCCGACGAGCCCTTGGGAGAGCTGATCGACGACCCCTTCCTGCGCTTCGAGTGCCCGCCCGATCCGGCGGGCTGTCAGACCGAGATCACCGACGACGCCTTCGCCGTCGGTGCGCGCGCCGCGGTCTACTATGCGCGCGCCCTCGAGGACGGGCAGCAGCGCGCCTGGTCGAGCCCGATCTTCGTGGACTACGCGGCCCCGGACCAGGCAGAATCGAGCGCGGCGCCGAGCGCCCCGACGACTCGGAGTGCCGGCGCCGAGCCGGCGCGAGAGATCGCGCCGGACGAGTTCGACAGCGAATGGTCGCCGGCCGGCGATCAGGGCGACTGAGGCGAGAAGGAGAGGCCGATGGCGAACGAGAGCGGGCTCGGGAACGTCGCGACGAGAGTCCTGTTCGAGAACGACGTGGTGCGCGTCTGGGAGATGGATCTCGCGGCCGGCGAGCGCTCTGATCGCCACCGGCACGATCTTCCCTACCTGCTCTGCGTGCTCGAGGGCTCGCGCGTCGACGCCGAGGTCGAAGGGCGCGGCCGGGTCGAGATTCCAGTCCGAGCGGGCAGCGTCTTCTTCGTGCCGCCGGGCGCGACCGAGACGGCGATCAACCCGGGACCCGATCGCTTCCGCGAGATCCTGATCGAGCTGAAGCAGGCAGGCCCGGGCCCGCACAAGCTCGCCGTGGCGAACGCGCCGCGCGCCGGCGGCTGAGACGCACGAGCTCCTCGCCAGCGGTCTCGCGCAGGCCGGCTTTGCCGTGGTGCCGGGCTTCCTGTCGCCCGCAGAGAGCGAGGCCCTCCTCGCGGAGGCGCGACGCCACGAGAGCCGCGGCGAGTTCCAGCCCGCCCGCGTCGGGCGCGGACCTCACCGGCAGAGCGCTCCCGCGCTGCGCGGCGACTCGATCTGCTGGATCGATCCCAGCGCGACCTCAGCCCCCGAGCGCGCGCTGCTCGAGCGCTTCGCCGCGCTGCGCGTCGCACTGAACCGCTCGCTCTTCCTCGGAGCGGCGGGCGCCGAGGCCCACTATGCCTGCTATCCGCCGGGCGCAGTCTACGCACGCCACGTGGACCGCTTTCGCGACGACGACGCGCGCGTGCTCTCGCTCGTCCTCTATCTGAATCCCGCCTGGCGCGACGAGGACGGCGGCGCGCTGCGCATCCATTGTGGGGCCGCGGAGGGAGGGGGCCAGGACGTGCCGCCGCACGCGGGCCTGCTCGTCGCGATGCGCAGCGACCGCGTGGCGCACGAGGTGCTCCCGGCCCGCCGGGCGCGCTTCAGCGTCGCAGCGTGGCTCCGACGGGAGTAGCATGGCTCCGTCGGAGGAACGATGTCGCAACAAGTCGCCCGCCTCCTCGCCTTCTCGGGGAGCGCGCGGCGCGAGTCCTTCAATCGCAAGCTCCTGGCGCACGCGGTCCAGGGCGCACGCCAGGCCGGGGCCGAGGTCACGCTGATCGAGCTCCGCGACTTCGAGCTCCCGCTCTACGACGGCGATCCCGAGGCGAGCGACGGGCTTCCGCCCGGGGCGGTGAAGCTGCGCGAGCTGCTCGTGGCGCACTCGGGGCTCCTGCTCGCCTGCCCCGAGTACAACGGAGGCATCGCGCCGCTCCTCAAGAACTCGATCGACTGGATGACACGCGGACCCGGCGCGAAGGCCGATCCCACCCTCTTCCCGGGCAAGCTCGCCGCGCTGTGTGCCGCCTCGCCGGGCGGGCTCGGCGGGATGCGCGGGCTGCGCTGGGTGCGCGAGCTGCTCAACAACCTCGGCGTGACGGTGCTCGCCACTCAATTCACGCTGGGCACGGCGCACAAGGCGTTCGACGCGAGCGGCGCGCTCCTCGACGCTGCCCAGGCGCGGGGCGTCGCGGCGCTCGGGGCCGAGCTCGCGGGCTTCGTCGCCGCGAGCGCGCGATGACGGCCGTCGACTCTACCCGCGCAGGGCCGGCGCGCGCCGTGCTCGAGCGCCTCCACGCGGAGGCGCGCGGCGACCGCTGGCAGTTCCTGGCGCTCCTCCCGGCGCTCGCGCGCGGAGTCTTCGCGCGCAAGTCGCTCTGGGAGATCCTGACGCCCGAGGCGATGAAGGGCTGCTACATCCCTGTCTCGCCCGAGCAGGGCCGCCTGCTTTACCTCACGGCCCGCGCGCTCGGCGCGAGGCGCGTCGTCGAGTACGGCACGTCCTTCGGCATCTCGACGCTCTATCTCGCGGCGGCCGTGAAGGACAACGGCGGCGGGCGCGTGGTCGGGAGCGAGATCGAGCCCGGCAAGCACGCGCGCGCCGTCGCCCACCTGCGCGAAGCGGGCCTCGCCGAGCACGCCGAGGTGCGCCTCGGCGACGCCCAGAAGACGCTGGCCGACGTCGACGGGCCCATCGACCTGGTGCTGCTCGACGGCTGGAAGGATCTCTATCTCCCGATCCTCGAGTCGCTGACGCCGAAGCTCCGGCCCGGCGCGGTCGTGCTCGCCGACAACATCTTCACCTTCCGGAAGTCGCTGCGCCCCTACGTCGAGCACGTCCAGTCCGGCGTGCACGGCTTCGTCTCCACCACGCTGCACCTCTCGGACGGCTTCGAGTACTCCGTCTACGTCGGCTAGCAGCCGGCGAGGAGAACCCCATGCAACAGCTGAGCGGCCTCGACGCCTCGTTCCTCTACTTCGAGACCCCGAAATCGCCAGGCCACATCTTCAGCGTCTACGTCTACGACCAGTCGAGCGCGCCCGGGGGCAGGGTCACCTTCAAGGGGATCCTCGAGCACATCGAGAAGCGGCTCCACGTGTCACGGACCTTCCGCCAGCGCCTGGTCTCGGTGCCGCTGGGGCTGGACCACCCGTACTGGATCGAGGACCCCGACTTCGACCTCGAGTACCACGTGCGCCACATCGCGCTGCCGAAGCCCGGCGACTGGCGCCAGCTCATGATCCAGGTGGCGCGCCTGCACTCGCGCCCGCTCGATGTCGCCCGGCCGCTCTGGGAGATGTACGTGATCGAGGGCCTCGACAACGTCGAGGACCTGCCGCCGGGCAGCTTCGCGATCATGACGAAGATCCACCACGCCGCGATCGACGGCGTGAGCCTGCTCGAGATCACGAGCGCGGTGCACGACACCAGCCCGGATGCGCGGCCGCCGGTTCCCAAGGAGGAGTGGCGGCCGGAGGCCGAGCCCAACGCGATGGAGCTCCTCTCGCGGGCGGCGTTCAACAACGCCACGCGGCCCTGGCGCTTCGCCCGGCTGATGTCGCGCTTCGTGCCCGGCGCCCGGGAGATGTTCCGGCCGCCCTCGCGCCTCGAGGGCGATGCGCCGAGCGGGCCCGCGCCGCGCACGCGCTTCACCGCGATGCTCTCGGGCCACAAGGTGGTCGAGGCGCGCCGCTTCGAGCTCGAGACCGCCAAGCGCATCAAGCGCGCGGTGGAGGGCGCCACGATCAACGACGTCGCGATCACCGTCGTGGGCGGCGCGCTGCGCGCCTATCTGGAGGAGAAGGGGGAGCTGCCGAAGGAGTCGCTGCGGGTCATGGCGCCGATCTCCACGCGCACCGCCGAGCAAGCCGGCACGGCGGGCAACCAGGTGGCCGTCATGATCGTCACCGCGGGCACGAACGTCGCCGACCCGAAGGCGCGCCTCGCCGCGGTGCACAAGTCCACCCGCGAATCGAAGGCCGCGAGCGAGGCCGTCGGCGCCCGCGATCTCTCGCAGTTCTCGGAGTTCCTGCCGGGCGGCCTCGCGGCGTTGGCTGCGCGCGCCGCCGCCGAGTTCCAGATCGCGAACCGGATGGAGCCGGTCGTGAACACCGTCGTCACCAACGTTCCGGGCCCGCCGGTGCCGCTCTACTTCGCGGGCGCGCGCCTCGTGACCTTCTTCGGCGGCGCGGGTCTGGGCGACGGCATGGGGCTCCTGCACGGCGTGAGCAGCTACTGCGGAAAGCAGCTCATCGTCTCCGTCGTCTCGGACCGCGAAATGATGCCGGACCCGGGTCACTATGCCGACCTGCTCGATCGCTCGTTCGCGGAGCTCGCCCGCGCCACCGGAGCCAGCACATGACGGATCTGCCTCATCACTACGCCGTGCGCGCGAGCGCGCATCCCGAGGGTGACGTCGCGCTCGCCGCCGAGAAGCTCCCCACGATCGCGGCTGCGCCGCCCGCCGAGTTCGGCGGGCCGGGCGATCGCTGGTCGCCCGAGTCGCTGCTCGTCGCGGCGGTGGCCAATTGCTTCGTGCTCTCGTTCCGCGCCATCGCGCAGGCCTCGAAGATCCCGTGGATCTCGCTCGAGGCCGAGGCGACGGGTACGCTCGATCGCGTCGAGAAGGCGACGCGCTTCACGCGCATGGACGTGCGCGCGACGCTGCGCATCCCGGCCGGCGTTGACGTCGCGCGCGCCGAGCGCGTGCTCCAGCGCGCCGAGCAGACCTGCTTCATCAGCAACTCGCTCGTCTGCGAGCGCCATCTCGAGGCGAGGGTCGAGACCGGCCTAGATCTTTGCCCACACCGAGACGTGAGACGCGCTCTCGTCGGTGAAGGGCTCGCGCGTCCAGCTCGCCCAGCGCTCGCGCAGGGTCAGGCCGGCGAGGCGCGCCATCAGGTCGAGCTCGGCGGGCCAGACGTAGCGGTAGGGCGCCGAGAAGGTGCGCAGACCCGTCTGCTCGATCCAGTAGTGGTGCGAGTGCAGGATCTGCCCGACGAAGTCCGTGTACTCGTCGAAGCCCAGGTGCGTGCGGCCCAGGTCGAACGCCCGCACGCGCTCGCCCGGCGGCAGCCGCCGCAGGGCCGGGACGAACACTTCGACGACGAAGCAGCCGCCCGCCTCGAGGTGAGCGGCCGCGTTCTGGAAGCACGCCACCTGCTCGTCCTGCGTGGTCAGGTTGGTGATCGTGTTGAACACGAGGTAGACGAGGCGAAACGGTCCCGCGACGCGCGTCGTCGCGATGTCGCCGACCGTGAGCCCGATGCGCTTCGGCTCCCGGCTTGCGGCGGAGTCGCTCGAGCATCGGCTCGGAGAGGTCGATGCCGTGCACGCGCACGCCGCGCGCCCGGAGCGGGAGCGCGATCCGCCCGGTGCCGACGCCGAGCTCGAGCGCGGCGCCCTCGCCCGCGAGCGCGGCGAGGAACTCGACCGCGGGCGCGACGACCTCGGGCCGGGACATCGAGGCAGAGTCCGCGTCGTAGCTCGCTGCGATCTGCTCGTCGAAGCGGACTCGGGTCACGCCTCGCCGTGCCAGCGCGCGAGGAGCTTGCGGTCGGGGTCGAGGGGCGCCTCGGCGAGCTCGCAGCGGCGGCCGAGGATCATGGTGGGGCGCGAGCGGGGCTCGAAGGCCGGCCAGCTGGGAAGGCGCGCGTGACCGGGCTCGCCGGTGCGCGCGAACTGGACCCAGGAGCGCTGCATCTGCTGCGTGAGGCGATGGCCGTCCTCGCCCAGGCCGGTGAGCGGGCGCACCAGCGGACTTCGCCCGGTGCCGAATACGAAGGGCAGCTCGATGGCGTGGCAGGCGCCGAGCGTGCGCGGGGCCGCCGCGGCGCGCCAGGTGACGACGTAGGTGTGCACGCTGCCGCCGGCCGCGTGCTGCGCCTCGGCGAGGCGCGCGCCCGGGCGCACGAACGTGCGCGCCGACTGGAACGCGTGCCAAGCATCGCGCGGGGCGTCCGCGGCGCCGCGCTCGGCCAGCGCTTCGCGCAGCTCGCGCGCCGCGCGGCGCGGGCTCGGCGCTCGAGCGCATTCGTAGGGCAGCACGCCGCGCAGGCGCTCGGCGAGATCGCCGTGGCCGAAGCGGCCGATGCCCGGGTCCGCGAGGCCGAACAGCTTCCACTCGTCGGCCGTCACGCCGGTGAGGAGCGAGATGTGCGCGGTCTCGCCGCGGCGGATCGCCGCGAGCGGCGGCTCGGGGATCAGGTCGCCGTCCACCGCGGGCAGGAAGATCATCAGCTCGTGTGCGCTGCGGCTCGCGAGCAGGTCGCGCTGGGCGCGCATCACGCGCTCGAGCGGGAGCGCGGCGAGATCCTCGGGCCGCGGATCGCCGAGCGCCGCGAGCAGCCGCGTCGCCAGCCGGGTCGCGCGCCCGAAGTCGAGCACGTGGTCGGCCGCGCCGCTCTGGCAGATCGCCCGCCGGAAGAGCGAGCGCGCGCGCGGCGCGCCGAGCAGCGCGCCGATGCTCATGCCGCCCGCCGACTGGCCGAAGACCGTGACGTTGTTGGGGTCGCCGCCGAACTCGCGCGGCGTGGTCGCGCACCCACTCGAGCGCCGCGATCTGGTCGCGCAGGCCGAGGTTCGTGCTGCCGGGCAGCGCTTTGCCGAGCGCGAGGCCCAGGTGCCCGAAGCCGAGCGCGCCGAGCCGGTAGTTGATCGTCACCACCACGACGTCGCCGCGCCGCGCGAGCTCGGCGCCGTTGTAGACCGGTGAGGCGCCCGAGCCGATCATGAAGGCGCCGCCGTGGATCCAGACCAGCACCGGCCGGCGCGCGCCGTCCAGGGCCGGCGTCCACACGTTCAGCGTGAGGCAATCGCTGCCCGGCTTGGGGCCCGCGTTGATCCAAGCGAAAGCGGAGATCCAGGCCTGCGGCACGGGGGGGCCGTAGCGCGCGGCGTCGCGTGTCCCGAGCCAGGGGGCCGGCGGGGCGGGCGGGAGGAAGCGCAGCTCGCCCACGGGCGGCGCTGCGAAAGGAACACCCTGGAACGCGAGGACGTCGCCGTCCTCGCGGCCCCTCAAGCGACCCGATGCAGTCTCCGCGAGTACTTCCAGCCCAGCTCTCCGGGGGGGACCGGAAGCATAGGCCGAATTTCGCGAGATCACGCCCCCTGCGCGAGATCCTTCTCGAAGGAGCGCGCGGCGAGGGCGAGGTGCACGCCGGCCCACAGGTAGAAGGCCGACATCCACGCGAGCGCGCGGCCCAGGCTGGCGGGGTCGTGGCCCGCGCCGAGCAGGTCGGAGAGGAAGCCCGTGATGAGCGGGCCGCCGCCCATGCCCGATCAGCGTGAGCACGCCCGCGATCAAGCCGGAGAGGAAGCCGCGCACGCGGTCGGGGATCAGCGCCTGCATCGCCGCTCCGGCCGGGGCGCTCGGGACCAGCGAGAGCAGGGAGCCGAGCGCCCAGAGCGCGATCGCGAGCGGCGTGCTCGACACGCTCGCGGCCGATACCCATCGCCGGGAACGCGAGCGCACTGCAGATCCCCGGCGCGAGGAGCACCCAGCGTTTGTGCCGCAGCCAGGCGCGGTTCGAGACGCTGCCGCCCAAGAGCGCGCCCAGCGTGCCCGCGAGCGCCGCGCCCACGAAGGCGAACGACGCCTGGTCGTTGCGCAGCCCGTGGGCGCGCTCGAAGAACGCGATCGCCCACTGCGCGCTCGCGAAGATCGCGATGCTGTTCACGACCGCGCCGGCGAAGGTGTGCAGCAACGCCGCCGAGCCCGCGATGCGCAGCGCCGCGCCGAGCGGTACGGCCGCCGAGGGCGCGTGGGCGCGCCCCTCGGACCAGCCGCGCGGGGGCTCCGCGACCGCGCGCAGCGAAGATGCCCGCGTAGGCGACGCCCGCGACCCCGGCGCCGAGGAAGAGGCCGCGCCAGCCGAAGGCCGTGAGCGCGCCAGCGGCGCCGAGCCCGCCGGCGGTGAGCGCGCCCAGCGTGGCCCCCATGGTCAGGATGCCGAGCGCGCTGCTGCGCCGCTCGGGCGCGACGTAGTCCACGAGCAGCGGGCTGTTCGTCGCTCCCGCCGACGACTGACCGAAGCCCACGGCGAGACGGGTCGCCAGGAAGGGGGCGAAGCTTCCCATCGCGGCGCCGGCGGCGGTGGCCGCGCTCCAGAAGGCGATGCCGGCCGCGTAGATCGTGCGGCGCGGGAGCCGATCGGCGCTGCGGCCGAGCACGAGCCCGCCCAGGAAGTAGGCGAAGGCGAAGGCCATCACGAGCCAGCCGAGCTGCGTGTCGCTGAGCGAGAGGTCTGCGCCGATGGCGTTGATCGCGACGGCCAGGATCTGGCGATGGAAGAATTCGACGAATACCGCGAGCGTGAGCAGCGCGACGACGCGCCGCACCTGGCGCGGAGAGAAGAGCGGGCGCTCGTCGGCCACGCCGGCTACTTGCGCACGAGAGTGCCGGCGCCCGAGACCGCGCGCGCCCCGTAGCGGCTCGGCCGCCAGCCGATCTCGGTGTGGTCCTTCTTCTGCTCGTCGAAGTCGCTGACGACGACGTTCACGCGCACCGCGTCCCAACGCGCGCCGCGCGCCTCGTCCAGGAGCTTTGCCGGGACCGAGATCTCGGCGACGTAGCCCGCGCTCGTGCGCCGGCCAGCGCAGACCACGCCCTCCCGGTCGCCGGTGCCGAGGCGAGCCAGCAGCGGATCGGGCCGCGGATGGGGCTCGGGCCCACAGAAGACCGTCACCACCTTCGCGAGGTCGCCGGCGAGGAGCGACGGGAAGAACTCCGCGTTCTTCGAGCGCGCTGGCTCGGGGCGCGCGTCGAGGCTCAGGGTCACGTGATCCTGCTCGCGGAGCTTCTCGTCGGCGCCGCTCACGACGGAGTCGTCGCGCACCTGGATCGCGGCGTAGAGCGCGCCCTCGTCCTGGCGCAGGTCGAATGCGAAGGAGGCGTCGGCGGGCCCCTCGTACGTGCCGGGACCCGAGACTTCGCCGGGCGTGCGCACGTCGAAGGCCAGCGGCGTCCAATCGCCGAGGTCGCCGTCCACTCGGATGGGCGCGGCCGCCGGCGCGATCGCGAAGGGTCTCTCGGGCAGCACGATCGAGTCCGTCTCGACGGAGATCGGCGCGCCGCTCGGGCCGACGGTGTCGAGGGTCCAGTGCACGTGCGCCGGGCGCGATGCTCTCGTAGGGCTGCGGCGCGCGCGCGCGCAGCGGCAGCTCGAGGTTCGCCACCTGGCCCGGCGCGATCGTGGCGGCGAGCGTCACGTCGCCGGCGTCGAGCTGCGGGCTCCCCTCGGCGCGCCCGCGCGCGCGCAGCGGCTGTTTGCCGTCGTTCGCGATGGAGAAGCGGGCGGTGCCCGAGCGGAACACGTCCGCGTCGCCGCTGATCGGCTCGCTCTGGATGGCGCGCGGCAGCGCGAGCACGAGCGCGCGCTGCGCGTCGGTCACGATGTCGGTCGGCAGGATGCCGTCGAAGCGCAGGTTCGCGATCACCGGGCCGGCGTCGGTCATGCGCACGCGCGCCACCTGATCGAACTCGCCCCAGGGCGTGCCGCGCAGCGCGCTGCCGGCGCCGGTCGTCGCCAGCGTGATGAACTGGCGGTCGTTGCGGCGGTGGAGCGTGTAGCGGTGATAGTGGCCCGCGAAGACCGTGTAGGGCCGCTCGCCGAGCAGCTGCTCGACGCGCAGCCAGTCGCTCTTCACGTTCGCGGTGTCCCAGAGCGGCTGGTGCAGGAACACGAAGGTCCAGCGCGCGCCCACGTTCTCGCGCAGCACGCGCTCGACGTACTCCATCTGCTCGGCCTGCTTCCACGGCCCGGGCACCGGATTCTTCGGGTCGAGGGCCATCCCGAACAATTCGGAGTTCAGCACGAGGAAGAGCACGCCCTTGTAGGTGAAGTGGTAGTAGGAGGGCCCGAAGCGCTCCTGCCACTTCTCCGCCATCACGGCATTGCTCATGTCGTGGTTGCCGACCGTGTAGAAGAACGGCATGGCGAGCTTCCCGACTGCACCCGCCACCTCGCCCCACTCGCGGTCGAGCTCGCCCGGGTCGTCGGTGTAGCCCTCGATCAGGTCGCCGACGCTGACCACGAACTCGGGTCGCACCAGGTTCACGCGCTCGGGCATCGTCTCCTCGAAGACGCCCGCGCGGTGCTCGCCGGTGCGATCGGTCACCACGGCGAAGTCGAAATCGTTCTCGCCCCGCAGCGGCGCGCTCTTCGTCCAGGGCACTCGCTCGCCCACGACCGGGAGCTGGAACGAGGCCGGGGGCAGGTTGGTGGCGATCGTCGCAGCGCAGGCGATCGCGAAGGCTGCGCCCAGCAGGAATACGGCGGGGGAGCGGGTGCGCATGTGCTAGAGCCCGCGCCGCTTCAGCTCGGCGGCCAGGCGCACGGAGTCCGAGGACTTCGGCGACCCTTTCTTCTCGGGCGCGAGCTTGCCCACCGAGTCGAGCGCCATCTTGGCGCCGTCGTAGGTGATCCACTTCTCCGGCGCGACCTCGATGATCACGCGCAGCGGCGAGTCGAGGAACGCGGCGAAGGTCTTGGTGGCGACCGGATCCCCGCGCTGGGTCATCGAGGCCAGCGCCGGGTAGAACCACTTCTTCGTCTCCGCGTCCTCGCGCAGGCGCGCGCGCCCCTTGACGGTGATGGTCTTCGACGGCCCGAGCGAGGTGCCCGTGCTCGTCACCACGATCGAGACGCGCGGATCGCGCCGGATCGCCTCGATGCGGTGGCGGTGCGCGCCCGCGGTGAGCCAGAAGCGTCCGTCGCGCCACAGGTAGGACATGATCACACCGACGGGCCAGCCGTCCTTGGTCGCCCAGTTGAAGACGCACTCGGCCTGAGCCTTCAGCAGCGCCTCGCGGTCCGCATCCTCGAGTCCGTAGATCGAGACCTGTTCGTAGTCGTGGATTCTGCTCGGGCACGCGCACCCTCCTCTCGCGGGCCGCGCAGCGTATCACGGCGACCCGCGGCGCTGCGCGCTCGCGGCTCAGCTCCGCTCGGGCTTGGCGGCGCCCAGGAACGCCGGCAGCTCTCCGCCGCCGTGGGCGAGCAGGCTCGCGCCGCTCACGTAGCGCGCGAGGGGCGAGGCCAGGAACACGCAGGCGTCGGCGATGTCCGCGGGCTCGCCCATGCGCCCGAGCGGCACCGTGCGGCCGACGGCGGCGATGCCCGCCTCGTCGCCGTAGTGGAGGTGCGCCTGCTCGGTGCGAATCAGGCCCGCCGTCACCGCGACCACGCGCACGCGCGGCGCCCACTCGACCGCGAGGCTCGCGGCGAGCGAGAGCAGCCCGGCCTTCGCGGCGCCGTAGGCGGCCGTGCCCGGCGAGGGGCGGATCGCGGAGACGCTCGCGATGAACTCGATCACGCCGCCCTCGGGCTGCGCCTGCATGAGCGCGTTCGCGCGCTGGGCGCAGTGGAGCGGGGCCAGGAGATTCAGCTGCACGATGCGCTCGTGGAAGCGCGGCGAGGCGGTGGCGGCGTCCGCGGCGGGTGCGCCCCCCGCGTTGGCGACGAGCACGTCCAGGCGCCCGAAGCGCGCGGCGACGGCGTCCGTCATGCGCGCGACCTGCTCGGCCTCGCGCACGTCGCAGGCGAAGAAGGCTGCCTCGCGGCCGCCGTGGGCGGGCGGGCGTTCAGGGGTGCTGCGCCCGCAGATCGCCACCTCGGCTCCCGCCTCGAGGAAGCGCTCGGCGATTCCGCGCCCGATCCCGCGCGCGCCGCCCGTCACGAGCGCCACGCGTCCGCGGAAGTCGAGCGCGCTCGCGAGCGTGGGGACGCCCATCAGAGACCGATCGCGCGGGCCACGAGCTCGCGGTGCGCGTCCGAGCTGCCCAGCAGGTTCTCGCTCGAGCGCGCGCGCTTGAAGTAGAGATGCGCGTCGTACTCCCAGGTGAAGCCCACGCCGCCGAATACCTGGATCGCGGTGGCGCTCGCGAAGCGGAAGGCGTCGCCGCAGACCGCCTTCGCCATCGACGCCGCGGCGGGCAGGGCGCTGCCGCCCTCCTGCGCCACGCAGGCCGCGTAGTAGAGGGCCGAGCGGGCGGACTCGACGCTCACCATCACGTCGGCGAGCGCGTGCTTCAGCGCCTGGAACGAGCCGATCGGTCGACCGAACTGGACGCGTTGCTTCGCGTGGGCCACGGCCAGATCGAGGGCGCGCTGGGCGCCGCCCAGCTGCTCCGCCGCGAGGGCCACGGCGGCGCGCTGGAGCGCGAGCTCGAGCGGCGCAAAGCCACCGGTGCCGACGCGCGCCTCCGGCGAGAGCACCACGCCGTCGAGGCGCAGGCGCGCGAGGCGGCGCGTGGCATCGAGCGTGGGGAGCGGCTCGCGCACGAGGCCCGGGGTCGCAGCGGGCAGTGCGAAGAGGGCGATGCCGTCGGCACCGCGCGAGCCCGCCTCGCGCGCCGCCACAAGGATCAGGTCCGCGCTCGCGCCGTCGACCACGTAGTGCTTCTCGCCGCGCAGCGCGTAGCGCTGTCCGCGTCGCTCGAAGCTGGCCGCGATGCCTTCGGCGTCCCAACGGCCGCTCGCCTCGGCCAGCGCGAGAGTGGCGCGCGTCGTGCCCGCCGCGATCTCGGGGAGGAGGGCGCTCTGCTCCGGCTGCCCGCCGCAGGCGAGGATCGCGTTCGCGGCCAGGCACACGCTCGCGAAGAAGGGCGAGGGCGCGAGCGCCTCGCCGAGCACCTCCTGGAGCGCCACCAGATCGACCCAGCCGAGCCCGAGCCCGCCCTGAGCCTCAGGGATGAGGAGCGCAGTCCAGCCGAGCTCCGCGCCCATCTCCTTCCAGAGCGCCGGGTCGTAGCCGAGCTCGCTCTCGGCGGCGCGCCGCACGCTGGCGGAGGAGCACTGCTCGGCGAGGAACGAGCGCGCCGCTTCGCGCAGGGCGTGCTGCTCCTCGGTGAAGGCGAAGTTCAAGGGGAGCCCTCCGCGCGGCGCCGCGCTACGACCCATACACCTTCTGCGGCGCCGACGCCTTGCGCAAGAGATCGTGCACCGCCGCGCCGATCTCGTCCGCCGCCCAGCGCGCGCCCTTGTCGAGCTTGGGGCCGCTGCGCCAGCCGTCGGCGAGCGAGAGCTCGCCGCCCGCGATCTCGAAGACGCGCCCGCTGACCCCGCGCGATTCGGCGCTGCAGAGCCACGCCACGAGCGGCGAGACGTTGGCGGGGTCCATCGTGTCGAAGCCCGTCTCGGGCTTCTTCATGCGCTCGGCGAAGGGCCCCTCGGTCATGCGCGTGCGCGCCGAGGGTGCGAGCGCGTTCGCGGTCACCCCGTAGCGCGCGAGCTCGACCGCCTGGATCAGCGTGAGCGTCGCGATGCCGGCCTTGGCCGCCGAGTAGCTGCTCTGCCCGACGCTGCCCTGGAGGCCCGCGCCGGAGCTCGTGTTGAGGATGCGCGCATCGGGCTGGCGCCCGGCCTTGGACTCGTTGCGCCAGTGCTCGGCCGCGTGGTGCGCGAGGCAGAAGTGGCCCTTCAGGTGCACGCGGATCACCGCGTCCCACTCCTCCTCGCTGTTCGAGACGAACATGCGGTCGCGCACGAAGCCCGCGTTGTTCACCACGGCGTCGAGGCGCCCGAAGCGCTCGAGGGTCTCCGCGAGCAGCGCCTGCGTGGCTCTCCAGTCCGCCACGTCGGCGCCGTTCGCGAAGGCGTCGCTCCCGAGCGCGCGGATCTCGGCGACCACCTGCTCCGCGGGCGACTCGCCGGAGGCTCCCCCGTCGAGCGCGACGCCGAGATCGTTCACCACCACGCGCGCGCCCTGGCGCGCGAGCTCGAGGGCGTGCGCGCGCCCCAGGCCGCGCCCGGCGCCCGTCACGATCACGACGCGACCCTGGCAGATTCCGCTCATCCGACGTCCTCGAAGGTTCGACCCGGGCCGATCGGCGCGCCCTGCGCGAGGATCGTGCGGCGCACCCGGTCCAGGTGAAAGGGGGCGCGGCCCCAGCTCTGGTCGAGCGACCAGGCGCGCCGCATCCACAGGTGCAGATCCTGCTCCCAGGTGTAGCCGATCGCGCCGTGGCACTGGAGCGCCATGCGCGCCGCGAAGCGCGCCGCCTCGGTCGCGACGCACTTCGCCATCGAGACGTGCAGCGCGCGCTGCTGCGCTGCGCGCGCGACCGAGTGCGCGGCGCGCTGCACCACGGGGCGGGCGTACTCGAGTCTCACCTTCACGTTCGCGAGCATGTGCTTCACGGCCTGGAACGAGCCCACCGGCTTGCCGAACTGCTTGCGCTGGGAGGTGTAGCTCGCGCTCGACTCGAGCATGCGATCGGCCGCGCCCAGGGCCTGGGCCGCTGCGGCCAGCGCGCCGCGATCGAGCGCGGCGGCGAGGAGCTCGCGCGCGCGCTCGCCGCTCGCCACGCGCGCGCCTTTGCCCGCGTCGAACTCGACGCTCGCGAGCCGGCGCGAGGGATCGTTGGCGGGCTGGACCTCGCAGCGCGCCGCGGCGCGCGGCACGGCGAAGAGCTCTTCGCCGCGCGGCAGCAGCAGGAGATCCGCAATGGCGGCGTCCTCGACGTGCGGCGAGATCGGGTGTCCGACCGCGACGATGGCTTCGCCGGCGGCGACGCGCGGCAGCCACTCGGCGGCGAGGGCGCCGCCCAGCTCGCGCAAGAGCGGCGCGCCCACGGCGGCGGTGGAGATCGCGGGCTCGCCCAGCGCCGCGCGCCCGGATTCTTCGTGGAGCAGCACGCCCTCGAGCTCGCTCATGCCGAGACCGCCGTGCTCCTCGGGCACGAGCAGGCCCGCGAGGCCCACGCTCGCGAGACGCCGCCAGAGCTCCGGCGAGTGCGCCTGTGGAAGCGTCCAGACTCGGCGCAGGATCTCGGGCGTGTGCTCCTTCGCGAGGAAGTCCCGCAGCGTGCTCGCGAGCAGCAGCTGGTCCTCGTCGAAGCGGAAGTCCATCGCTACCTCGGCATCCCGAGGATGCGCTCGGCGATGATGTTGCGCTGGATCTCGTTCGTTCCGGCGTAGATCGGGCCGGAGAGCGAGAACAGGTAGGCGTCGAGCCAGCCCCCGACGCCGTGGGCGGCGGGCGCCTCGGGGAGCAGATCCCAGCGGTCGCCCAGGATCTCGAGGGCGAGCTCGTGCATGCGGATGTCGAGCTCGCTCCAGAAGATCTTGTTGAGGCTCGCCTCGGCGCCGATCTTGCCACCGGCGAGGAGCCGCGAGACCGTGCGGTAGGTGTCGAGCGTGTAGGCCTCGGCGGCGATCCAGCAGCGCACCACCTCGTCGCGCACGCTCTCGGCCACGCCGGCGCCGTTCGCGCGCAAGAGCTCCAGCAGGCGCTGGGCGGTCTCCTGGAAGCGCGCCGGGCTGCGCAGCATGAGCCCGCGCTCGAAGCCCGCCGTGGACATGGCGACGCTCCAGCCCTCGCCCTCCTTGCCGAGCGCGTTCGCGACGGGCACGCGCGCGTCGTCGAAGAACACCTCGGCGAAGCCGGTCTCGCCGTCGAGCTGGGCGATCGGCCGCACGCTGACGCCCGGCGTTCGCAGCGGCACGAGCACGAAGGTGAGCCCGTGGTGGCGCTCGCTCGCGGGGTCGGTGCGGAACAGGCCGAACAGCCAGTCGGCGAAGGCCCCGCGCGAGGCCCAGGTCTTCTGGCCGCGGATCACGTAGTGGTCGCCGTCGCGCAGCGCGGTGGTGGCGATCGCCGCCATGTCCGAGCCCGCGTTGGGCTCGCTCCAGCCCTGTGCCCAGACCTCCTCACTGGAAGCGATCTTGGGCAGGAAGCGCGCGCGCTGCTCCGGCGTCCCGTACTCCATGATGGTCGGGCCCAGCAGGAAGATGCCGTTCTGGTTGATGCGCTTGGGCGCGCGCGCGCGGTAGTACTCCTCCTCGAAGATCAACCACTCGAGGAGATTCGCGCCGCGCCCGCCGTACTCGACCGGCCAGGGCACCATCGCCCAGCCGCCCGCGTTGAGGCGCTTCTCCCAGGCGCGGTGCTGCTGCGCGCCCTCTGCGGTGTCGAAGGAGGCGAGCGGCTCTCGCGGGACGTTCGCCGCGAGCCAGGCGCGCGCCTCGGCCCGAAAGGCGCGCTCGCGCTCGCCGTAGGCGAGGTCCACGGCTACTCGAACTTCGCGTCGCGCTTCGCGACGAAGGCGTCGCGCGCCTCCTGCGAGTCGGGCGCGGTGTAGAGCTCGAAGGTGAAGCCCTGCTCGAAGCGGTAGCTGCGCTTCACGTCGATCGGCTCGATGCCGTTCAGCGACGCCTTGGCGAGCCTCACCGCGCGCGGGCTCTTGCTCGCGATCTTCGCCGCGAGCGCGAGCGCCTCCTCGCGGAGCCGCGCGCGCGGCACCACCGCGAGGACGCCTCCCAGCGCGAGGGCCTGCGCCGCGGCAATCGGCTCGCCCGTGAGGAGCATGCGCCGCGCCTCCTGCATGCCGAACAGACGCATGGCGTGGGTGGCGGCGCCGAGCGCGCCGCGGTCGATCTCGGGCAGCCCGAAGGTCGCGTCGTCGGAGCAGATCACGAGATCCGAGGAGCCGGCGATCCCGATCCCGCCGCCCAGGCAGAAGCCGTGCACCGCGCTGATCACGGGCAGCGGGCAGTCGTAGATGGCGCCGAAGGTCTCGTAGCAGCCGCGGTTCACGTCCGCGATCAGCGAGCCGTCCTTCGCGAGCTCCTTCACGTCGACACCGCACTGGAAGCCGCGGCCCTCGGCGCGGATCAGGACCACGCGCGCTCTGGGGTCGCGGCCCAGCTCCTGCACGTGGCGCGCGAAGTCGAACCAGCCCTGGCGCCCGAGCGCGTTCACGGGGGGATTGTCGATGGCGAGCTCGGCGATGCCGCGCTCGTCCACGTCGATGCGGAACGCCATCACGCCTCCTGGGCGGGGGCCAGGCGCGCGAGCGTCGCCTCGGCCTCCCGCATGATGCGCTCGATCAGCTCGGCGCAGGTGGGTCGGTCGTCGATCACGCCCGCCACCGTGCCGCTCGGCAGGTAGCCGCCGATCGGATCGCCTTCGGTCATCGCGCGGCGCGCGAGCATCGGCGCGTTCGCCGCCATCAGAAGCTGGGAGCGCGTCAGGCGCTCGTTCCGCGAGAGCGCGAGCGCGCTGCGCAGGAGCTCGCGCGAGCGAAGCGCCCGTCGCGCGCCGGAAGGCCAGCGCGTTGCGCAAAGCGAACACGAGCCGCGCGGGGGCGGACTTGCCCTCGAGCGCGTGCACGAGCTCGTTCTCGATCACGCGCTGGGGGAGGCCGTCGATCTGCTCGGTGACGATCACGTCGTGGAGGCCCGCCTTGAAGTAGCGCTCCGCGGTCTGCGCGGCACCGGGCTCTCGGCGGTGAGCAGGAAGCGCGTGCCCATCGCGATGCCCGCCGCCCCGAGCGCGAGCGCCGCCACCAGGCCGCGCCCATCCTTGAAGCCGCCCGCGGCGATCACCGGGATGCGCACGGCGTCGGCGCAGGCGGAGATCAAGAGCGAGCTCGGGATCGTGCCGGTGTGGCCGCCGCCCTCGCCGCCTTGCACCACCACCGCGTCGGCGCCGAGCTGCTCGGCTTTCACCACGTGGCGCGGCGCGCCGCAGGTGGGCACGCACAGGACGCCGCCCGCCTTGAGCCGCTCGATCAAGCGCGCGTCGGGGGCGCGGTTGTAGCCCGCGGCCCGGACGCGCATGCCCACCAGCGCGTCCACGATCTCCTCGGCGCCCGGCGCATCCATCAGGAAGTTCACGCCGAAGGGCCGCGGCGTGCGCGCGCGCACCTTCTCGATCGCCGCGGGCACCTCCTCGGGCCGCAGCGTGGCGGCGGCGAGGAAGCCGAAGCCGCCGGCGTTGCAGACCGCGGCCACGAGCTCGGGCGTCGCCACCCAGCCCATGCCCGTCTGCACGATCGGCGTGGGCGCGCCGAGCAGGTCGCACAGGCGGGTATGCAGGGGGGAGGAGGCCAAGCGCGGGTTCCTGGATCCGCCGGGCCGGCGAGGCGGGCTCGCGCGGCGCTAGCGGACCTCCTTGTTCGCGAATCCTTCGGGGTCGATCTGCTCGCGCATCAGGGCGAGCTCGGCGGGGTCGGGCGAGCGCGTGGTCGGCACGCGCTCCGGCAGCGCCAGCTCGAAGCCCGTGCTCGCGACCACTTGCTCCAGCGCGACGCCCGGGTGCAGCGACGCGAGCCGCATGCGGTGGTCGGGGGTCGCGAAGTCGAACACGCCCAGGTTCGAGATCACGCGCCGGAGGTCGTGGAAGCGGCGCTGCCGCTCCGAAAGGCGTGCGGCGCGGTCGTAACCGAGCCCGCACACCACGTCGACTCTCGCCACGAAGGTCTGCTTCGAGTGATTGGGGACCCAATAGCTCGTCGCGTGGGAGATCGTGTTGCCGGGCGCGCCGCGCATCCCGATCAGCTGCGCCGTCGGCTTCGCGTGGGACCCCACCGCCGAGAAGTTCTGGTTGCCGTACTGGTCGATCTGGCTCGCCACCATCATCACGTGGCGGCGGCCGCCCCAGAGCAGGTCGAAGACGCTGCGGAACGGGAGCCAGGCCTCGAGCACCGGCGGCGTGCGCGGGCCCGAGATCGGCTGCACGCCGTCCACGAGCGCGGCGATGCCGTCGGTCAGCAGCAGGTCGGGTGCGTGCGTCGCCTTGGCGAGCCGTGCGCCCAGCGACGGCACGCTCCCGAAGCACGAGACCAGGATCTCGCCCGCGTCGCGGAAGCCGTCGGCCACCGCCGCGGCGCACACCTCGGCGCGCGTCGCGTCGCTCACGCCCGTCTCCCTTCGGCGCGCAGCTTCGCCTGATACTCCGCCTCGGAGCCCGCGAGCCACTGCGCGCGGAAGCGCTGCCAGCTCTCCTCGTCCTTCGCGCTGGCCGTGTACTCGCGCTGGAAGGCCTCGTCGCGCCCGTAGTCGGGCGGACACTCGGTGAAGTGGGCGCCGCCGGGCGCCTCGATCACGCCGTCCACCAGCGTGCGGTTGAGCTTCAGCGTGTGGAGCGAGCCCGCCGCGAGGAGCTCCTTCGTCTCGACCACGCGCTCGCAGCTCACGAAGCGCCGCTTCGCCGCGCCGCACATCACGTCGTCGAAGTAGAGATCGGGGCCCAGGTATTGGGCGTTGCCGCGCGCGTCGGCTCGGTTCATGTGGACGAAGGCGACGTCGAGCTCGAGGGCGGGCACGGCGACCAGCTCCTCGCCGTCCGCGTACGGCGAGCGCACCGTGCGGAGCTCCGGGTTGATCTCCATCACGCTCGTGCCCAGGCCGGCGCGCGTCGGCAAGAAGGGAAGGCGCAGCGAGGCCGCGTAGAGGCCCCACTGGAGCATGCCCTCGTCGAGCTCGCGGAACTCGACCGCGCCCGCCTGGCGCGCGGCGCGAAAGTGCGGGTCGAGGGGGATCGAGTCGAGCGACACGAAGCCCGAGATCAGGCGCTTCAGCTTGCCCGCCTTGCAGAGCAGGCCCACGTCCGGGCCCCCGTAGCTCACGAGCGTCAGGTCCTTCACGGGCGAGCGCAGCAGCTCGCGCACCAGCGCCATCGGCTTGCGGCGCGAGCCCCAGCCTCCGATGCCGACCGTCATCCCGTCGCGCAGCTCGGCCACGGCGGCGGCGGCGGTCGTGCGCTTGTCCATGACCGGACGATAACGAGACGGAGCGTATCGTTTCAACGGGCCCCGCAGGGACGAGCCGACGGGCCGGCTCCCTGCGCTACCCATGCGCGCTCCCATGGAGAAGATCTCGTACGGCCGCGCGTTGGCCTGGCTCGCGGCGGAGGAGCCGGCGCGCGTCGCGGCGATCTGCGGCGACGCCGCCCTCGCACGCAGCGAGCTCGAGCGGCAGAGCAACCGCCTCGCGCGGGCCTATCAGGCGCTCGGCGTCGCGCCCGGGACCCGGGTCACCATCGCGCTCCCGAACTCGCTCGAGTTCCTGGTCGCCTGCATGGCGGCCTGGAAGCTCGGCGCCTCGCCGCAGCCGATCTCCGCGCGCCTGCCGGCCAAGGAGCGCGAGGCGATCGTCGCGCTCTCGGAGCCTTCGCTGGTGGTGGGCGTGGCGCCCGGCGAGTTCCCGCGCTTCGCGAGCGTGCCGCCGGGCTTCACCCCGGACGCCGCGCTCTCGGACGCAGCGCTCCCCGACGTGGTGCCGCCGCACGTCCGCACCATGACCTCGGGCGGGAGCACCGGCCGCCCCAAGCTCGTCATCGATCTCACGCCGGCGCTCGTCGATCCGACCGTCGCCGAGAACTTCATGCGCGTGCGCGGCACGGCGCTGGCGCCGGGTCCGCTCTACCACGCGGGGCCTTTCCTGGTCGCCTGGCAGTGCATCCTGTCCGGCGGAACGCTCGTGCTCCTGGAGCGCTTCGACGCCGAGCAGGCGCTCGCGTGCATCGAGCGGCAGCGCGTCGACTGGGTGCTCTTCGTGCCCACCATGATGCAGCGCATCGCGCGTCTCCCCGAGCCGGTGCGCGCGCGCTACGACGTCTCGTCGCTGCGGCGCGTGATGTGCTCGGGCGCGCCGAGCCCGCAGTGGCTGAAGCGCTTCTGGATCGAGTGGCTCGGGCCCGAGAAAATTTACGAAGCCTACGGCGGCACCGAACGCATCGCGGGCACCGTGATCGACGGCGTCGAGTGGCTCGCGCATCCGGGCTCGGTGGGGAAGCCGCCGCCCGGCCGCATGATGAAGGCGCTGCGCCGCGACGGCGCGCCGTGCGCCGTGGGGGAAGTGGGCGAGATCTACATGAAGCCCGCTGCGGGCCAGGGCACGACCTACCGCTACATCGGCGCCCGCGCCGAGGCGACCCCCGACGGCTGGGAGACGCTCGGCGATCTCGGCTGGTTCGACGCGGAGGGCTACCTCTATCTCGCCGACCGCAAGACGGACATGATCCTGGTCGGTGGCTCGAACGTGTATCCCGCGGAGATCGAGGCGGCCCTCGACGCGCACCCCCGCGTGCGCTCGAGCGCGGTGATCGGTCTCCCCGACGAGGACCTGGGCAACCGCGTGCACGCGATCGTGGACGCGCCCGAGGGCGTGGGCGAGGCGGAGCTGCGCGCACACCTCACGCCTCTGCTCGTGCACTACAAGGTGCCGAAGAGCTTCGAGTTCGTGCGCGAGCCGCTGCGCGACGATGCGGGCAAGGTGCGGCGCTCGGCGCTGCGCGAGGCGCGCCTCGCGCGCGCCCCCCAGTAGGGATTTCGATGGACACGGGCTTCGCAGCGATCAACGGCGCGCGCCTGTACTACGAGCTGGCTGGCAGCGGTCCGCCGCTCGTGATGATTCACGCCGGTGTGGCGGACAGTCGGCAGTGGGGCAACGAATTCCGCTGGCTCGCGGAGCGGGCTCGAGTCCTTCGTTACGACCTGCGCGGCTACGGAAAGAGTGAGCCCGTCGCGGGCGAGTTCACGCATCTCGGCGACTTGATCGCGCTGCTCGATCATCTCGAGATTCCACGACCGATCATCGCGATGGGTTGCTCGATGGGCGGGGGGATCGCGATGGACTATGCGCTCGCGCGACCCGCGGACGTGCGCGCGCTCGTGATGGTCGGCTCGGGTCCGAGCGGCCTCGAGCTCGACGTGCCGACGTTGCCGAAGTTCGCGGAAGTGGCGAAGGCGTCCGCCGCGGGAGATCTCGAGCGCGTCTGCGAGCTCGAGACGCAAATCTGGTTCGACGGCGTCGGCCGCACGCCTTGGCAAGTGGACCCGTCGATGCGCAGGCTCGCGTACGAGATGAATCGCACGGTTCTCATGCACGAAGCGCGACATCTCGGCGAGCGCCGAAGGGATGCGGACGAGCCTGCCGCCGGTCGGCTCGCGGAGCTCCGCATTCCGGTGCTGCTGGTCGTCGGCGAGTACGACATCCCGTACATCCGCGCGGCCGCCGACTTCATGGCCGCGCACCTGTCGCAGGTGACTCGCGCCGACATCGCCGACGCGGCGCACCTACCCAACCTGGATCATCCGGACGAGTTTCGGCGGGCGCTCACTGCGTTCCTGAACGCTAGAGCTTGAGCTGCTCCGCGCGGCCCTCAGGGTCGGGGCCGCGCGCCTCATGTGACCGATGCTGCGCCGGGAGGGCCGGGCCGGCGGGGTCTGCGGCTCGTGGCTCGCCCAACCGAGCCACCGGGAGCAGTCAGCGACCCGTCCGGTGCTAGCGGGTCGGCCAGAGACGAGGGGCCCAACTGCGCTTTACTTCGCCGCAGACCCCCCGGACCCGGCCCTCCCGGCGCACGGCGCGAGACTCGCGCGCGCATTGCGGGCTACTCGGGGGCGCCAGCGGCGCGCAGCGCGGCGATCGCGCGCGGGAGCATTGCGGGCTGGGGCGGGATGATCTGCTCGTAGATGGAGAGCCGGAAGTCGGGTGACAGTCTCATCAGCTCCGCCACCGCGGCACGCGCCTCTTCGAGGCGTCCGAGCTCGACCAGGGCGCAGGCCTTGAGGCGCTCGTTCTGGGGAAGGGGTGGACCTAGGCGTCGGGCCCGCTCGATCCAGAGGAGGGCCTCTTCCGGGCGTCGGGCCGCGTTGTACACGAGCGCGTGTTGGAACGCGAAACCGACCGGGTCGGAGGGCGTGGGCTCCAGCCTTCGCGCGTTTTCCAGGAGGGCCACGCCTTCCTCGGCGCGGCCGGCGCGCGCCAGGCTGTTGGCCAGCATGAGCAGCACGTCCACGGAGCTCGGGTTGAGCCGCAGCGCTCGTCGCAGCGCGTCGAGACCCTCGCCGAACTCGCCCGTGAGCGTCAGCGCCATCCCGAGCGCGAGCTGTGCCTGCCAGCTCTCTCCCGACAGCTCGAGCGCCCTGCGCGCCAGCGCGGCGAGCGCCGCGGGATCGTGCGTGAGCTGATCCGCCCACTGGTTCCCGCGCGCGACGATCTGGGAAGCGCTGAGGATCCGCACCGCCTCCGGGGAGCCGGGATCCAGCTCCAGCGCGCCGAGCGCGAGATCGCGAACGCGCTCATTGTGCTCGCGCGTGCCGAGAGCGGCGAGGGAGCGCGCGAGCACGATCCGCTCCCATGCGCCGAGGCTCGTCGGATCCCGCTGGCGCACGCGATCGCGCTCCGCGCGCATCACCTCGGGGTAGACGCGGCCGACCACCGCGTCGACGATCTCGTCCTGGATCGCGAAGACGTCGGCGAGCTCCCGGTCGTAGCGCTCTGCCCAGAGGTGATGGCCCGAACGCGCGTCGACGAGCTGAGCGGTGACGCGCACGCGCGTTCCCGCGCGGCGCACGCTGCCTTCGATGAGATAGGCGACGCCGAGCTCGCGCCCGATCTGCTTCACGTCGACCGAACGTCCTCGGTAGGCGAAAGACGAGTTGCGCGCGATCACGGGAAAGTCGCGGTGGATGGCGAGGCGCGTGATCAGGTCCTCCGCGATGCCGTCGCCGAGGGCCTCCTGCTCTGGATCGCCACCCAGCGGCGCGAACGCGAGCACTGCGATCGCCGGTCGGCCCGAGAAGCCGGGGACGGGGGCCGAAGCGTCGGCGGCGGCCGCGGAGGAGACGGCCAGGGCGCGGACGGGCCGGGCCAGGTTCTTGAGCGACTGTGCGCCGAGGTCGTTCGCGCGGAGCGGGAGCTTCCCGGCCACCTGCTCGTGGAGCGCGCCCGAGATCACCACGCCGCCGGGCTCCGCGAGCGTCTGCAGCCGGGCTGCCACGTGGATCGCGTCGCCAAAGATGCCCTCGCTCTCGACGCGCACCTCGCCGGCATGCACTCCGATACGCAGTTCAAGGTGCTTCGCGGGCGGCTGCGCCGCCTGCTGGGCTGCGCTCTCGCGCTGGATCGCCAGAGCGGCGCTGACCGCGTCGACGGCGCTCGGGAACTCCGCGAGGAAGCTGTCCCCCGTGAAGTCGACGAGCCGCCCGCGGTGCTGCTGCACAACGCCCTCGACGACGCCGCGCACCGCGCGTACCGCGCGCACGGTCGCGTCCTCGTCGCTCGCCATGGCGCGGCTGTAGCCTGCGACGTCCGCATGCAGGATCGCCGCGAGTCGCCGCTCCACTGCTGCCGGGGTGTCTTGGCTCGCCATGCTATCGGGGTGTCTTCGGTCCAACGTATCAGAGTCCGCCAGCCCGGGCGGGCTGGTCGGCTCGCGATGGGGAGGCAAGGTGACGACGCTCGCGGAGCAGCGCCGGATCTGGGCCGAGGCCTTCACGACGACGCGATCTGGGGAGGGGCCGACGTTCGAGAAGCCGATCTGCGTGATCGGCCGCGAGGCGACCGGCCGCTTCATGGAGCCCTTTGCGCCAGCCGTGCGGCTCGATGCCGCGCAGCTGGCGCTGACCAAGCAAGGCACGCAGGGACGAGAGCGGGGCCTCCGCCCGTCGACTCGTTGCTGCAGCTTCGGCGCGAGCCCGTCGCGCTCGCGATCGCGCTGTGAGTTTCTGGTTGCGGCCGCGCGCCTTCGAGGCGCGCGGGCCGCGACGGGTGTGTCGGTGCGCTCGGCTCAACGCCGGGCGCACCGACACCCCGTTCCAAAGGTGGAGCCGCAGAGAGCGCAGGGTGTCGACTCACGTGACCAGTGCTGGGCCGGGAGGGGCGGGGCCGGGGGGTCTGCGGCGAGGTAAAGCGCAGTTGGGCCCCTCGTCTCTGTCCAACCCGCTAGCACTGAAGCGGTCACTGACTGATCCCGGTGGCTGGGTTGGGCGAGCCACGAGCCGCAGACCCCGCCGGCCCCGCCTCTCCCGGCCCTCAGCGAGCGCGAAGACACGCCCAGCGCCGGGCGCTTCGCTGCTAGAGCTTGAACTGCTCCGCCCGGTAGTCGACGAAGCGGTGGATGCACTCCTGCGCGTCGGGCGGCAGCGCCGCGAAGCTCACGCCCATCCCGAGATGTCCCTGATGCGGACCGTGCTCGTCGGTGTTCCACGCCACGATCCCGCGCGCCGCGATCTCTCCGCTCGGCAGCCGGAACGAGATGGTCAGCTCGGTGCCCGCGCGCAGCGGCTTCGACATCGCGGCGAACACCCCACCCAGCGAGACGTCGCGCACCACGCAGGGCTGCTCGCCGCCCGCGTCCGCCACGCGCGCCGGGCGCCCGAGCGGCACGCGGATTTGCGTGCGACGCTCGTCGGTCGCCAGGGTGTGCATGAGCAGGCGCACCGAGAAGGCGAGCTCCGCCGGCTGGTAGGGGCTCCAGAGCGCGAAGCAGAGCCCCTGCTCCTTCAGCGAGAGGATCTCCTTGTCGGCGAGCTTCTCGCCGACCGGCAGCACGGCGGCCGCGCTCAGACCGAGCGGCTCGACCACATGCTTCAACAGCTTGGGCAGCCGCTCGCTCGCCGTGCGCGCGCAGGCGAGGAGTGCCCCGATCTGCTCGGCGTACTCGCGGGCCAGCAGCACGGTCTCGTCGGGGTCGTTGCTGTAGAGCACCGAGAGCCCCGCGGAGGTGAGCTGGAGCGAAGCCTCGGCGAGCTCGCCTTCTTCCCCGTCACACAAGAGGACGAGCCGCGTGTACACGAGCGCCCCTGTTTCCGCCCTGCTGCATCGGCCGCGCGCCCGGGGCTCTTGAACGACGCCTAGGCCCGGCTCCAGAAGCGGCGCCAGCTCTCGAGCGACCAGGGCACGCTGCCCCGCCCGGTGGAGCGGCGCGGCCACTCCGCGGGCGGGAGCCCGAGCGGGTTCTCGCCCAGCTCGGCGCCGTACACGAGCAGGTGTCGTCGGCGCACGAAGAGCCAGCGGCCCTCGCGCCGCTCGTAGTCGTCGTGGTACTGGATCGCCTGCACGATCCAGCGCGCGCTCTCCGGGCCGCCGTCCTGGATCTCGCCTCGGCAGTAGACGACGCCGCTCGCGCGCTCCTCGCCCGCGAAATCGACCACGTGCCCGCCCACCTGGAGGAAGCTTGCGCCCACCGCCCGCAGCGAGCGATCGAAGTCCGCGCGCAGCGCCTCGCGCCCGCGCCCCGCGCTCCCGACCCGCACGTCGGGCACGAACAACTCCACGAGCTTGTCGAGCTCGCGCGCGTCGAGATAGACGGCGTAGCGCTGGGCGAGCTGCTGGATCTCGACGATCTCGGCAGCGCGAAGGGGCTCGCTCACGCCCCCTCCCGCCGCGGCGTGAGGCGCACGGGCAGGCGCTTCCAGGTGTTGAGCTCGTTCGAGCGCAGCCGCTGCGCCGGGCCGATCGGCTCGATCGCGGAGAACGAGCGGAAGAACTCCTCCAGGAAGACGCGCGCCTCGAGGCGGCCGAGCGCGGCGCCCAGGCAGAAGTGCTCCCCGAAGCCGAAGGCGACGTGGGGGTTCGGATCGCGCGTCACGTCGAAGCGCTCGGGCTCGCGGAAGACGTCCTCGTCGCGGTTCGCCGAGGCGTACATCATCACCACGCGATCGCCCGCGCGGATGCGCGTGCCGCGCAGCTCGGTGTCGCGCGTGGCCGTACGGCGGAAGTAGTGGACCGGCGTGAGCCAGCGCAGGAACTCCTCGACGGCGCGCTCGATCAGCTCCGGCCGCGCCTCGAGCAGCTGGTACTGCTCGGGGCGCTCCATCAGCTCGAGCATCCCGCCCACCAACGTCGAGCGCGTGGTCTCGTTGCCCGCGATCGCGATCTGCACGAAGAGCCCCGCGAAGGTGGGGAGATCGACCTGCTCGCCCTCGAGGCGTGCATCGCGCAGCACGTGCAGCAGGTCGTCGCCCTCCCCGCTGGCGACCGTCTGGGCGAGGCCGAAGGCGTAGGTGCCGAAGGCGAGCGCGCTCTGCGTCCCCGTCTCGCGCCCGGCCGCGATCTCGGCATCGGCGGCGCCGGCGAGCAGGTCGGCCCACTCGCCCACCCGGGCGCGGTCGGCCTCCGGCACGCCGAGCAGATCGCACACGATCGTGAGGGGAAGCGGCCGCACCACGTCGAGCACGAGGTCGCACTCGCGCAAGCGGGCGGCGCGCGCGAAGGCGGCGCGCACCACGGCGCGCATGCGCGGCTCGAGGGCGCGCACCACGCGCGGCGCGAAGGAGTGGAGCACGCGCTTTCGGATCTCGGTGTGGCGCGGCGGATCGAGGGAGAGCAGCGTGGGCAGCTGATCGGTGTAGTCGACGAGCTGCATGCCGCGCGCTTGCGCCGAGTAGAGCTCGGAGTCGCGCGAGACGCGCAGCACGTCGGCGTGCTTCATCACCGCCCAGTAGCCCCCCACGCCGGGCATCTCCTGCCAGCTCACGGGCTCGCTGCGCCGCACCTCGGCGTAGCGCTCGTGGGGAGGGCCAACCTGCGAGAGCACGTCGATGTCGAGCAGGTGCTTCACGCGCTCGCGTCCGCGGCCGGGCTGCGCAGCCGCTGCAGGGCCTTCGTCACCGCAGCCAGCGCCGAAGGGCGATCCGAGGAGAGCGCGCGCCGGCGCAGGTCTCCGATGCGCTCGAGCAGCTCGGCGCGCGTGCCGAGGAAGCGCTCCACCGCGGCGAGCGGGTCGGCGGCCGGCTCGCGCAGCACCTCCGCCGCGAGCGCGGCGTGCAGGTCGAGCAGCTCGCCGCGTAGGAGCTCGAGCTCCACCCGATCCCAGGGATCGGTCGGCCAGGCGCGGGCGATGCGCTCGTAGGCCCAGTTGAGGCCGGTTCGCTCGCCGAGCGCGGTGTAGGCAATCGCCGTGGCGGGCAGCGCCGCGCCGGAGTCCTCGCTCACCCACACGATCGAGAGCCCGAGGGGAGCGACCGCCGCGCCAGCGACGTCACGCGCGAGGTCGGGCGAGAGCCCGCTGGCTGCGAGGCGCGCGACGCGCTCCTCGCCGCGCGTGGCCTCGCTCTGGCTGGGGAGGTCGGTGCGCAGGGCCCGCAGCTCGCCGAGGGCGGCCTGCCAACGTGCGATGCGCTCGCGCGGCGGTGCGCCGGTCGTGCGCCGGATCAGGAGCCGCGCCACGCCGCGCACCGCGGCGTCGAGCACGAGCAGGGCGTCGTAGACCGCGCTGCGGGGGACGCCGGACAGCGCCAGCACGCGCTCGCGGTAGTCGAAGCCCGCGAGCACCTCGTGGGCCAGGAGCAGCGCGTCGGCGACGCGCGGCGCGGGCGCCTCGAGCTCGCGGCAGAGCAACGGCATCAGCGTGACGCCGCCCGCGTCGATCAGGCGATTGGTCGCGACCATCGCCCCGATCTCGCGGCGCAGGCGGTGCTCGGCGATCGCGCGGGGCTTCGCGCTTGCGATCGCCGCCGGGAAGTACGTGGTGTAGAGCGACTCGGCGAAGTCCGGCAGCCGCCAGGCCGAGTCCGCGAGCAGCGCCCGCTGCAGGTGCAGCTTCGCGAGCCCGAGCAGCCAGGCGAGCTCTGGGCGCACGAGCCCGCCGTGGCGCGCCTCGAGCTCGGCTGCGCCGGGGAGGCTCCCCTGCTCGGGGCGCATGCCCTCGGCCTTGCAGAGCTGCTCGATCGACCAGAGGAAGCCCTCGCGATCGAGCCGCGCGCGCAGCTCGTCCAACGAGAGGCAGAGCGCCTGAGCGCGGTTGTGCTCGAGCACGCGCGCGCAGGCCTCGTCCGCCGCCTCGTGCAGCAGCCGATCGCGTTCCGCGGCGGAGAGCGCGCCGCTCTGCACGAGCGGCGCCACGGCGATCTTCAGGTTCACCTCGTGGTCGGAGAGATCCACGCCCGCCGAGTTGTCGATCGAGTCGGTCTCGATGCGCACGCCGGCGAGGGCCGCCTCCACGCGGCCCTCCTGGGTGAAGCCCAGGTTCCCGCCCTCGGCCACCACCTTGGCGCGCAGCTCGCGTCCGTCCACGCGCACCGCGTCGTTCGCGCGATCGCGCACGTCGGCGTGGCTCTCGCTCGAGCCCTTCACGTAGGTGCCGATGCC
Organism: uncultured delta proteobacterium; assembly: GCA_963716275.1. Lineage (GTDB taxonomy): Bacteria > Myxococcota_A > UBA9160 > UBA9160 > UBA6930 > VGRF01. Next base: position 312,969 of record CAVQTC010000003.1, read on the forward strand.
GCCGTTCCAGAGCAGGTCCACCGGCATCTTGAGCAGCGCGCGGATCACCTCTTCCCCGGAGGCCACGTCGCGCTCGAGGCCGAGCATCGCGCGCGCCACCGCCGAGAGGCGGATGCGGCTCGCGTCGCGCGCGAACACGCCGCCGCCGCTCGAGATCGCTTTGGCGTCGTAGTCCGCCCAGCTCGAGCCAGGCTTCTCGAACAGCCGCTTGCGCTCCGCCCAGGCGCGCGCGGGGTCGGGGTCCGGATCCAGGAAGACGTGGCGGTGGTCGAAGGCGCCGAGCAGCTTGACCCGCTCGAGCAGCAGGAAGCCGTTGCCGAACACGTCGCCCGACATGTCGCCGATGCCGACCGCCGTGAAGCTCTGGCGGGTGGGATCGATGCCGAGCTCGGCGAAGTGGTGGAGCGCGCACTCCCAGGCCCCGCGCGCCGTGATCGCGTACTTCTTGTGGTCGTAGCCCGCGCTGCCGCCCGAGGCGAAGGCGTCGCCGAGCCAGAAGCTCCGCTCTTGCGCGACGGCGTTGGCGGTGTCCGAGAGGTGCGCGGTGCCCTTGTCGGCGGCGACCACCAGATAGGGATCGTCGCGGTCGCGCCGGAAGACGCCCTTCGGCGGCGCGATCGCGCCCTGCGGCCCGACATTGTCGGTCACGTCGAGCAGGCCCGCGATGAACTCCCGGTACTTGGCGTCGCCGCGCGCGCGCGCGTCCGCGGGGCTCGCCGGGGCGGGGAAGACCACGAAGCCGCCCTTCGCGCCCACCGGCACGATGATGCCGTTCTTCAGCATCTGCGTGCGCATCAGGCCGAGGATCTCGGTGCGCAGGTCGCCAGGGCGATCGCTGTAGCGAATGCCGCCGCGCGCGATCGGCCCGCCGCGGATGTGCACGCCGAAGAAGCCGGGCCCCGAGACGACGATCTCGCGGAAGGGCCGCGGCGTCTCGAGCTCGGCGATGCGCTCGGTGTCTAGCTTCAAGGACAAGCGGTACGGCGCGCGCTCGGCGAAGAAGCTCGTGCGCACGCTGGCATCGACCAGGCCGAATAGGCCGGCCAGCGCGCGATCCTCGTTGAGCGACGGGATGCGCGCGCGGTACTGCTCGAAGTCCGCGCGCAGCCGCGCCTCGCGCGCCGAGCGATCGCCGTCGCCGACGGTGGGATCGAGGCGCGCCCGGAAGTACGCGAGCAAAAGGCGCACCGCGACCGGATCGCCGAGCAGGGTCTCCTGGACGTACGCCGCCGTGAGCGTGCCCTGGATCTGCTGGTAGTAGGCGACGTAGGTGCGGATCACGTCGATCTCGCGCCAGTCGAGCCCGGCGTTGAGCACGAGCGCCGAGAGCGCGTCGTCGGCGACCGTGCCGTCGAGCACCGCGCGCAGCGCGCCCTCCAGACGCGGCGCGAGCGCGTCCAGATCCTCCTGCTCACCGAGCTCGGTGGTGCGCAGCGCGACGACCGTCGCCTGGGCGCGGTTGGCGGCGCGCACCTCCTCGCGGCGCGCGTCGAGCACGCGGATGCCGAAGCGGTCCACGATCGGAAGCAGGTCCGAGAGCAGGCGCGGCTGCGCCAGGAAGATCTTCAGCAGCGAGTCGTGCGGCGCGTCGTGCTCGAGGTAGAGCGCGAACTGCGTGCGGCCGCTCGCGTGGAGCGCTTCGAGCGCGATCACGTCCAGCACCGCGTCGGCGGGGTGCGTGTCGACTCGGTAGGGCTCCGAGAAGGCCTCCTCGTAGAAGGCCGCGAGCTCGAGCCCGCGCTCGACGCCGAGGCGCAGCTCCAGCCCGTCGGAGAGCAGGTCGGTCCAGGCCGCCGCGCACTCGCGCACGGCGCGCTCCAGCGCCTCGAAGGTCGGAGCGCGCAGCCGAGCCGCCACCGGTGTGCAGAAGAAGTGGATCAGCGCGGTGTCCTCCTCGATGAAGGAGGTGCGGCAGTCCACGTGCAGGGGCCCGCACTGCTGGACCAGCGCGGCCTCGACGCGCGCGCGCAGGTCGTCGTGGTAGCGGTAGCGCGGCAGCACCACCGCGGCGTAGAGCGAGCGCAGGTTCGGGTCCACCGAGAGCACGAGCTGCGGCTCGTCGCTGCCCTCGGCGGCGATGATGTCCTCGATCACACGCCCGGCGGCGTCGGGATGGCTCGCGAGCAGGAACTCGGCGGGCATCTGGTCGAAGGCGGTGACGATCGCCTTCTGGCGGTGCGACTGGGGCGCGCCCGTCTTGTCGCCGAGGATGGCCTCCAGGCGCTCGTACAAGAGCGGGATCTGCGAGCCCGGCGTGCGCAGCGCGCGGAAGGTGAACAGGCCGCACACGACGGAGAAGCCACTCGGCGCACCGCGCTCGTCGTGCTCCTTCACCAGGATGCGATCCAGCCGGCCGGCGCGGTGCACGGTGGAGGGGATGCGCGACTTTCCGATCAGGATGATGCGCGGGTCCGCGAGCTGCTCGCGGATCTCCTCGGGGATCTCGTCGCCGACCAGCGGCTCGGCGAAGCGCGAGCTCGCGTCGTCCCGGAACATGCCCAGGCCCGAGCCCGGCCGCAGGGTGACGCGCGGCTTGCCCGCCGAGCCGTCGAGCCCGTAGCGCCGCGTGCCCATGAACACGAAGTTCTCGCTCGCGAGCCAGGCGAGGAAGCGCCGGATCTTGTCGGCGCGGCCGGCGGCGCCTGGGAACTTGCCCGCGGACTCGACGTTCCCCTCGACCTCGCGCAGCAAGCGCAGCATGGGGCGGTGGTCCTCGGTCACCGCGGCGAGCCTCGCGAAGCGCGCGCGCAGCTCGGCCTCGAGCTTCTCCGCGTCGGCGACGCGCGGCGCCACCTCGACGTAGAGCACCGACTCGCTCTCGCCTTCGCCGAGCGCGAAGCCGCCGCCGGCGCGGCTCACGCGCAGCACCGGGTGCACGAAGCACTCCTCGCGCAGCTCGCGCTCGCGCAGGAGCAGGCGGGTCGTGTCCACCAGGAAGGGGCGGTCGCTCTGCACCGCCTCGATCGCGGTGCGGCCCGGCGTGTCCGGCGGGTTCCACACGCGCAGCGAGAGCGGGCTGCGCTTGTCGCGCGCGAACTCGTACATGCGCCAGGCGATCGCGGCGAGGCCGCGCGCCCCGCGCACGCGCCAGAGCCGGCGGTCGACGTCCCGCATCATCACGTCCAGGAAGGCGTCGAGGTCCGCGGGTCGCGCGGGGGAGAGCTCGGCGCGCACGGCGGCCAAGGCGTCGTCGAGCCAGGAGCGCTGGGAATCCCGCACGGAGCTCATGGTACGCGCCTCTCGGCCCTCGGGGTCCCGATGAGCTAAAACCTCTCCCTCCGAGAGGTGTCGCTTGCCGAAGACCCGGACCCCTGCCGTCGCCGGCTGGTTCACGCTCGATGCGGGGAAGCCCGCCCTGCTCGGCACGCGCTGCACGAGCTGCGGCAGCGTGTTCTTCCCGCGCGAGGAGACGTTCTGCCGCAACCCGGCCTGCGCGGGCACGAGCTTCGAGCCGCTCGAGCTCTCGTCCCGCGGCCGGCTCTGGTCCTACACGAACAACTGCTACCCGCCGCCGGCCCCTTACGTCTCGCCCAAGGAGCCCTTCGAGCCGTACGCGATCGCGGCGGTCGAGCTCGAGCGCGAGAAGATGGTCGTGCTCGGCCAGGTCGTGGGAGGCGTCGGCGTCGACCAGCTCGAGGTCGGCATGCCGATGGAGCTCGTGCTCGACACGCTCTACGAGGACGAGCAGAACGAATACGTGGTGTGGAAATGGAAGCCGGCGTGAGCGCGGAGAAATCGATGACGGTCGGTGAGGTCGCAGTCCTGGGCGTCGGCATGCATCCCTGGGGCAAGTGGGGCCGCAACTTCGTCGAGTACGGCGTGGCCGCGGCGCGCGCCGCGCTCGCCGACGCCGGGCTCGAGTGGAGCGACGTGCAGCTCGTCTCCGGCGGCGAGACGATCCGCAACGGCTACCCGGGCTACGTGGCCGGCGCGAGCGTGGCGCAAGCGCTGGGCTTCAACGGCGCGCAGGTCGGGAGCAGCTACGGCGCCTGCGCGACGGGCTCCCAGGCCATCAGCCTCGCGCGCGCCCAGATCCTCGCCGGCGTGTGCGACGTGGCGCTGGTGGTCGGCGCCGACACCACGCCCAAGGGCTTCTTCGCGCCCACCGGCGGCGGCGATCGCCAGCAAGATCCCGACTGGCTGCGCTTTCGCTTGTTGGGCGCGACCAACCCGGTCTACTTCGGACTGTACGCGCGCCGCCGCATGGATCTGTACGGCGACACCGAGCGCGACTTCGCGCAGGTGAAGGTGAAGAACAGCCACTGCGCCGCAGCGAATCCGAACGCGCGCTACCGCAAGACCTACAGCGTCGAGGAGGTGCTCGCCTCCCAGATGGTGAGCGACCCGCTGCGCCTCCTGCAGATCTGCGCCACCAGCGACGGCGGCGCCGCGCTCGTGCTGACCAGCATGGCGTTCGCCCGCAAGCACACGACGCGCCCGGTGAAGATCGCGGGCGTCTCGACGGTGACGCCGCGCTATCCGCAGACCCAGCTCGAGATGCCCAACTTCGCGAGCGACTCGGCGGCGGCGGTGCGCGTGCCCGATGTCTCCTTCAAGGACTCGATCGCGAAGCTCGCCTACGAGCAGGCGGGCCTCGGGCCCCAGGACATGAGCCTCGCGGAGGTCTACGACCTCTCCTCGGCGCTCGAGCTCGATTGGTGCGAGAACATCGGCCTGTGCAAGCCCGGCGAGGCGGCGGGCCTGTTGCGCGACGGCGTGAGCTCGCTCGGCGGCAAGCAGCCCGTGAACGCGAGCGGCGGGCTGGGCGCCTTCGGCGAGGCGATTCCGGCGCAGGCGATCGCGCAGGTGTGCGAGCTCACCTGGCAGATCCGCGGCCAAGCGGCCGGGCGCCAGGTCGAAGGCGCGCGCGCCGGCGTCACCGCCAACCTCGGCTTGTTCGGCCACGGCTCGTCGGTGGTCGTGAGGGCCTAGCCCGTGGCCGACTCGAGCTACTACGAGGTGCGCTGCGAGCGGTGCCACACCTCGTTCGCGCCCGCCACGCGGCGCTGCATCCACTGCGGCCAGCCGATCGGGCGCCAGCTCTTCGCGAGCTTCGCCTCCGACACTCCGGACCTCGCGGGCGAGGCCGGCACGGCAACCGGCGCCCCGAGCGCTCCCAGCGGGCGGGGCCGCTCCATCCTCTGGACGGTGCTCGCGGTGCTCGCCGTGCTGAGCTCGCTCGCGCGCGCGTGCGTCAACTAAGGCGACCGATCCGAGGAGTCGAACCATGTCCGAGAAGGTCAAGAAGAGCGACGCCGAGTGGCGGAAGGAGCTCGCGCCCGATCAGTACGCCGTGCTGCGCCAGGCCGCGACGGAGCGGCCCTTCAGCGGCGAGTACTGGGACAACCACGAGGCCGGCACCTACCGCTGCGCGGGCTGCGGCGCGGAGCTGTTCGACTCCGACACCAAGTTCGACTCGGGCTGCGGCTGGCCGAGCTTCACCCAGAGCAAGACGCAGGAGGCGCTCGCCGAGCGCACCGACACGAGCCACGGCATGCTGCGCACCGAGGTGCTGTGCGCCACCTGCGACGGGCACCTGGGCCACGTCTTCCCGGACGGGCCGCGCCCGACCGGGCTGCGCTACTGCATGAACTCGTTGGCGCTCAAGCTCGAGAAGAAAGAGGGCTGACCGCTCACTTCTCGATGATCGAGAGCGCCTGGCGCGGGCAGAGCCGCACCGCTTCGCGCGCCTTGGCCTCGAGCTGCTTGGGCACGTCGCCGGACACGTCGTCGCTCGCGCCCGCAACGACGTGGTGGAAGGCGTCGTTGTCGTCGACTCTGTAGAGCTCGGGCGCCACGTCCATGCAGACGGCGTTCGCCTCGCACAGATCCCAGTCGACTTTGACTCGCATGGCTGCCTCCCGCTGCGCCGACCGTCGCCGGCGCAAGGACGTCTCTATACCACGTCGGCCAGGAACTCGCCGGGCGCGACTTCGCGCACGCGCCCGTGCGCCAGGAGCCGCGCCAGGTGTTGCGACATGCTGCGCCGCTCGACGGGATCCGCGAAGGAGACCGGGTCGCTCGGGCGGTAGACGAAGCGGTGCTTCACGATCTGCTCGAGCGTGCGCGGCGCCTCGGCCAGGTAGCCGAGCAGGCGCTCTTCGCGGCTCGCGATCACCGCGCTGAACTTGTCGAGCCGCGCCAGGAAGGTCTCGCGGTCCACCACGCCGATGTGGTGGAAGGTGGCGTAGTGCGTGGCGCGCGTCTCGCGCACGAGGGCGAGCGAGCGCTCGAAGTCCTCGAGCTCGCTCCAGGCGTCGCCGTAGTAGGGGCCGAAGCTCGAGAGGTCGATGTCGCCGATGTAGAGCACGTCGTCGGGCTCGATGTGGAACGCGCAGTGTCCGCGCGTGTGGCCCGGCGTGTGGAGCACGCGCAGACGCACGCCGCCGCCGAGCTCGAGCACGTGCCCGTCGCGAAAGCCGCGCGCGCTCGGCTTGGGCACGTAGTGGAAGCGCTCCACGAGCACGCGCGCCCAGTCCGGCACGTCGTCGCCGTAGCCGTAGATCTCGAGCAGGCCGGCGAGCGAGTGCATCCCCAACAAGTCGGCCTCGTGGAGCTCCCAGACCGCGTCGGGGAAGAGGTGGTTCCCCGCGATGTGGTCCTCGTGGCAGTGGCTGTTCCAGACCCGGTCCACCGCGGGCAGCGCGCCGCGCCGCGCCACCACGCCGAGGGAGGGGTCGATCATCACGCTCTCGCCCGCCCCGCGCACGAGCAGCGAGTTGCCCTGGGGATACTTCCCGCGCGCCGCGCCGTAGAGCACCGTCACTCGGCCGATCGCCTGCTCTTCGAGCACTTCCGCGCCCAACGGGCTACCTCCCCGGGCCGCACAGCATACGGAGGTCGCCGCGCGATGGCCCGAGCAGCCGAGCACTGGCTCGTGAAGAGCGAGCCCGGAGCGTACTCCTGGGAGACCTTCGTGAAGGAGAAGGGGACGGTCTGGACGGGCGTGCGGAACCCGATGGCCCGCAACCACCTCGCCGCGATGAAGCGCGGCGATGCGGTGCTCTTCTACCACTCGGGCGAGGGCAAGGCGGTGGTCGGCCTGGCGCGCGTCGCCAAGGAGGCCCACCCCGATCCCACCGCCGACGATCCGAAGTGGCTCGCCGTCGATCTCGCCCCCGTGAAGCCTCTCGCAGAGCCCGTGACGCTCGCCGAGATCAAGGCCCAGGCGAGCCTGCGCGAGATTCCGCTCGTGCGCCTCTCGCGGCTCTCGGTCATGCCGCTCCCCGCGGCGGCCTTCACGAAGATCCTCGCGATGGGGAAGACGCGCCCGTGAGCGCCATCGACGTCGCGACCCTGGGCGAGGACGTGCGGCTCTTCGAGGCCATGCGCACCACGCGCGCGATCCGCCGGTTGCTCCCCGACCCGGTGCCCCCCGCGCTGATTCGCAAGGTGTGCGAGGCCGCCACCTTCGCGCCGAGCGGCGGCAATCGTCAGCCCTGGAAGTTCGTCGCCGTCAGCGATCCCGAGCGGCGCCGCTGGGTGGCCGAGCGCTATCGCCGCGGCTTCCTGGCCTACATCGAGCCGGCCCAGCGGGCCGCCGAAGCGCCCGACTACCCCGACGCGAAGCGGCGCAACCAGCGCTCGGCGTTGCACCTCGCCGAGAACATGCAGGACGTGCCCGTGCTGCTCTTCGTCGCGGGCTGGACGCGGCGCGGGCAGCCGCAGCTCCAGGCCCTGATGCCGGCCATCCAGAACCTGCTGCTCGCCTGCCGCGCGGTCGGCCTGGGCGCGAGCCTCACCACGCTGCATCGCTCGTTCGGCGCGGAGTGCGATCGCTGGCTCGGCCTGCCCGAGGGCTGCCCGACCTGCGCGCTGATCCCCATCGGCTGGCCGCGCGGGAAGTACGGCACGCCGCCCCGCCGCCCGGTGGACGAGGCGCTCTTCTGGGAGCGCTACGACGCGGCGCGCGATCCCGCGAATCGGGAGCCCGACGCCGAAGAGTGACGCCCTAGGCGGTGCCGCTTCGCTGGCGGCGCCGCACGGCCTCACCGACCAGCAGCGCGCCGAGCCCGAACACGGCGATGGCGCCCGGCTCGGGGACCGGCGGCGTGAAGAGCTGGTCCTGACGCACGCTCGACGCCACGATCACCGTGCTTCCGTAGCCGCTGTACGGGTGAAGCACGTAGTCGTAGACGCTCTGGGTGCCCGCGGTCATCGCGTTGATCGTGAAGGCGTCGCCGTAGACGGCCTCCCACACCGCGAGCTGCACGCCGGTGATGGCCTCGGCGCGCGTCACACCGGCCAGCGCGTCGAGCGCGTCGAGGCCGTTGGCCCAGGCGTTCGAGATCTGGGCCGCCCAAACGAAGCTGCGCGAGGGGTCGCCGCCGCCGATCGCCGTCTCCGCCACCGTGGGGTCGTACACGGTGAACTCCCAAGGGCCGCCCGTGCCGATGTGCTGGGTGAGCTCGGTGCAGAAGCTCGTGCCGATCACGCCGGCGAGGTCCTCGTGGAACTGCACCGCGAGCACGCTCATGTTCGCGCCGGAGAGGTTCACGCTCACCGAGAGGCCGTTCTCCCAGCCCAGCACGGTGAAGGGCGTCGCCAGCGCCGGGGACGCCGTCGCCAGCAGGGTCGGGAGCAGAAGCCAATGAATCGCGCGCATGGGTTCCTCGCTGTGGAGTGGGTAGTCGCGGCCCACGCGAACGTGCCCAGATGCGAGCGAATCCCGAGAAGCTGCGCGCGCGCTGCGCGGCGCCCACGCGAGAGGGTCAGCTGCGCGCTTCGCGCAGCACGCGCCGCGCCGCCTCGCCGCAGCGTCGCCCCACCTCGACGGGCGGGAGCGCGTCGAGCGCGTCGGAGAAGACCTCGACGCCGATCGGCGCGCGGCTGCCGAGCTCGTCGAGCAGGCGCAGCCAGCGCGCAACCGGGATCGCGCCCTCGCCGGGCAGGAGGCGCGCACGGGTCGTCTCCTCCAGCAGATCTCCGCTCGGCTCGCGGGGCGCGTCGTTGATCTGCAGGCTCCCGATCCGCGCGGCCGGGATCTTGCGCAGCTGCTCCTCGGTGGTCGGCCCGCGGAAGGTGTGCCAGGTGTCGATCATGAGCGTCGCGTTCTCGCGCCCGCAGCGCTCGACGATCGCGAGCGCCGTCGCCGCGTCCGGGACGCCGGCCCAGGGGAGGTACTCGAGGGTGATCAGGAGCCCGTGCTCGCGCGCGCGGTCGCAGATCGCCCGCGAGCGCCTCGGCGGCCTGATCGACGTCCACGTGGGGCCGGAACGCCGTCGCCACGTTGAGCGAGCGCGCGCCGAGGCGGTCGGCGATCTCGTAGTACTCCGCCTCCGTCGCCGCCAGCTCGTGGGGGACCTCGTCGCCCGGCAGCCAGTTGAGCAGCGGATCGAGGTCGGCGACGACCAGGCCGCGCTCGGCGAGCGCCGCGCGCATCTCCGCCCAGCCCAGCCCCGCGGCGCGCGCGCGCCGGACCAGGGTCGGGTAGAGCGAGATCGCCGCGAAGCCCCCGGCGACACCGGCGTCGCAGAAGTCGAGAAAGCTCGCTCGCCGGAGCGTACCGGCGTGGAGCACCAGATCGTTCGGACCCATGCGGCGCACGATACGATAGGTACCTCACCCAAAGCCCAGGACCCGCCATGATCCACGGCATCCATCACACCGCGCTCTCGACCCCGGACCTCGATCGCCTCGTGAAGTTCTACTGCGAGGCGTTCCAGATGAACGTCGAGTTCGTCTTTCCCTGGGACGAGTCGAACCAGGCCTTCCGCGAGACCCACGGCGTCGGCGAGACGAAGGGGCGCGTGGCGATGATCTCGAACGGGAGCTCGCGCCTCGAGATCTTCGAGTACGCGAAGCCCGCGCCGCGCGGCGACCACGCGCCGCGCATGAACGCCGACCTCGGCATCTCGCACTTCTGCGTGCAGGTCTCCGACCTCGCCAAGGAGGTCGAGCGCCTGCGCGGGCTCGGCATGCGCTTCCTGTCGGGCGTGGTGGACCAGACGCCCACCATCTCGATGGTCTACGGCCGCGACCCCGACGGCAACCTGATCGAGCTGATCGAGTACCGGTAGCGACTCATGGTGCGCGGGGACGTTCCTACTTGTCCATGCGATCGGGGAACCGACCTCCGCGCCGTGACAAGTTGGAACGTCCCCGTTCACCCGGACGCCTCGATTCACCGGGCTCGTGATTTCAGCGCTCCAGCATCCACTTGGTGGAGAGGGCGTCGGCGTACTCGTTCCAGCGCGAGCCGTCGTGCGCTCTGATCCAGCGCAGCTGCACGCGCGGGTGCGCCTTGGCGAGCGCCCAGAGCTCCTGCACGAGCGCGAGGTTCGCGATCGCGCCGCCCTTGCGGCGCCAGCCGCGGGCCTCCCAGCCGCGCGCCCACTCGTTCACGGTGCTCACGCACAGCTGGCTGTCGCTGTAGACCGTGATCGCGGTGTCGGCGGGCAGGGCGCGATAGGCGGCGATCAGGCCGGCGAGCTCCATGCGGTTGTTGGTGGTGGCCGGGTCGTGGCCGCTCGCCTCGGCGCGCACCACATCGTCCTCCACCCACACGAAGCCCCAGCCGCCGGGACCGGGATTGCCCTCGCACGAGCCGTCGGTGAAGACGCCGGTCTTCGGGCCGGCCGTGTAGCGGCTGAGCGCTTCCTCCGGCGTCTGCACTCAGGCGCTCACGCGGAAGTGCACGACGTCGCCGTCGCGCATCTCGTAGTCCTTGCCCTCGAGGCGGAGCTTCCCGGCCGCGCGCGCGCCGACCTCGCCGCCGCACGCCACGTAGTCCGCGAAGGGGATGATCTCGGCGCGGATGAACGTGCGCTCGAAGTCGCTGTGGATCGTCCCCGCCGCCTGCGGCGCCCGCGTCCCCCGCGCGATCGTCCAGGCGCGCACCTCCTTCTCGCCCGCGGTGAGAAAGGTGATCAGGTCGAGGAGCGCGTAGGCGGCGCGGATCAGGCGATGAAGACCGGGCTCCTCGAGGCCGAGCTCGGCGAGGAACTCGAGCCTCGCGGCGGCGTCTAGCTCGGACAGCTCCGCCTCCACCTTCGCGCAGATGCGGATCATCCCCGCGCCGGTCTTCTCCGCGTAGGCCTCGAGCGCGCGCACGTGCGCGTTGCCCTGCGTGAGCCCGGCCTCGTCCACGTTCGCGACGAACAGGACGGGCTTCGCGGTGAGCAAGAAGCAGGCGCGGTAGACCTCCTGCTGCTCGCGCGGCACCGGGAAGGAGCGCGCGGGCCGGCCCGCGGAGAGGTGCGCCAGGAGCCCCTCGAAGAGAGCGGCCTCGGCCTGCTCCTCCTTGCGCCCGGAGCGCGCGGCGCGCTTCACGCGCTCGAGGCGCTTCTCCACGGTGTCGAGGTCGGCGAGACCGAGCTCGGTGTCCACGGTCTCGACGTCGCGCACCGGGTCGATCCCGCCTTCGACGTGCGTCACGTCGGGGTCCTCGAAGCAGCGCACCACGTGCAGGATCGCTGCGGTCTCGCGGATGTGGGCGAGGAACTGGTTGCCGAGCCCCTCGCCGCGGCTCGCGCCGCGCACCAGGCCCGCGATGTCGGTGAACTCGACGGTCGCCGGGATCACCTGCTTCGAATGCACGATCGCGTCGAGCGCGGCGAGCCGCGCGTCCGGGACCGGCACCACCCCCGAGTTCGGCTCGATCGTGCAGAACGGATAGTTCTCGGCGGCGATGCGCGCCTCGGTGAGCGCGTTGAAGAGCGTGCTCTTGCCGACGTTCGGGAGACCGACGATTCCGCAGCGGAGGGCCAGGGGGGCCAGAGCGTTAGCGATCCCCGCCGCGCGCCAGCGCCCTCAGCCGCGTGCGTAGTCGGCGAGGAAGCCCGCCCGCCAGTCCTCGTAGCGCCCCGCCAGCACCGCCGCGCGCGCCTGCTGCACCAGGCGCTGGTAGAAGCGCACGTTGTGGATCGAGGCGAGGATCGCGGAGAGCACCTCGTTGGCGGCGAACAGGTGGTGGAGGTAGGCGCGCGAGAAGCCCCCCGCGCAGGCCGCGCAGTCGCAGCTCGTGTCGATCGGATACGCGTCGCGCCGGTACTTCCGGTGCGTGAGCCGCAGGCGCCCGCGCGAGGTGAACACCGAGGCCGAGCGCGCGTAGCGGGTGGGGATCACGCAGTCGAAGAGGTCGATGCCGTAGCCGATCGCCGCGATCAGATCCTCCGGCAGGCCCACGCCCATCAGGTAGCGAGGCTTCGTCTCCGGCAGGAGCGGCGCGGTGTGGGCGGTGATGCGGCACAGGAGCTCGTGCCCCTCGCCCACCGAGACGCCCCCGATGGCGTAGCCGGGCGGCCGCGTGCCCGCGCACCGCCTCGGCGCAGCGCGTGCGGAGCTCCTCGTAGACGCCGCCCTGCACGATCGGAAACAGCGCCTGGTCCGTGCGCGCGTGGGCGCGCACGCAGCGCTCGAGCCAGGCGAGCGTGCGCGCGACGCCCGCGGCCGCCTGCTCCTGCGTCGCCGGGTAGGGCGTGCACTCGTCGAAGGCCATGATCACGTCGGCGCCCAGCGCGTTCTGGATCTGGATCGAGCGCTCGGGGGTGAGCTCCATGACGTCGCCCGTCACCTCGTTCTTGAAGCGCACACCCTGATCGCTGATCTCCTTGCTCTCGAGCGAGAACACCTGGAAGCCGCCGCTGTCGGTCAGGATCGGACCGTCCCAGCGCATGAAGGCGTGCAGCCCGCCGAGCTTCTCGACGAGCTGCTCGCCGGGCCGCAGCGCCAGGTGGTAGGTGTTCGCGAGCAGCACCTCGGCGCCGCAGGTGCGCACCTGGTCGGGCGTCATCGCCCGCACCGCGCCCTGGGTGCCCACCACCATGAAGGCGGGGGTGTGGACGCTCCCGTGCGGGGTCTCGAACACGCCCGCGCGCGCCGCGCCGGACGTCCCTTCGAGGCGGAAGGAGAAGGGCTCGCGCACGCCGACAACCTAGCGGTACCGTGCGCGCGCCGTGACCGAGGCCTTCGCGGACCGTCTGATCCGAAGCCAGCGCAAGGTCGGCCATCCGCTCTGCGTCGGCATCGATCCGCATCTGGAGCTCCTGCCTCGCGTGTTCCGCCGCGGCGCGATGGCGGCGGGCGATGCGAGCACGGCGCGCGCGGTGGAGACGTTCTGCCTGGCGCTGCTCGAGCGCGTCGCCGGGCGCGTGGCCGCGGTGAAGCCTCAGAGCGCGTGCTTCGAGCGCCTCGGCCCGGCGGGCGCGGCGGTGCTCGGGCGCGTGCTGCGCGAAGCGCGTGGGCGCGGGCTCCTCGTCGTGCTCGACGCGAAGCGCAACGACATCGGGAGCACCGCAGCGAGCTACGCGAGCGCCTACCTCGCGCCCGACGCCCCGCTGCGCGCCGACGCGCTGACCGTGAACCCCTACCTGGGCCTCGACTCGCTCGAGCCCTACTTCGCAGCCGCCCACGCGGCGGGAGCCGGCGTGTTCGTGCTGCTGCGAACCAGCAATCCGGGCGCGACCGACCTCCAGGACCTGCGCGTGCGCGAGCGACCCCTCTACGAGCACCTGGCGGATCTCCTGCAGCCCGCGACGCTCAAGCTGCGCGGCCCGGAGACGGAGTGGTCGGGTCTCGGCGTCGTGGTGGGCGCCACCTGGCCCGAGGAGAGCCGCCGCATCCGCGCACTCCTGCCCGGGAGCCTCTTCCTCGTGCCAGGCTACGGCGCCCAGGGTGGCAGCGCCGAGGACGCGGTCGCCGGCTTCCGGCGTGGCCCCGCCGGCACGCTCGAAGGGGGCCTGGTGAGCTCGGCGCGCGCGATCAGCTTCCCGCCCGACGGCGACGACGGCCGCGCCGCGACCTGGGAGAGAGCCTTCGACGCGGCGCTCGCCAGCGCGAGCCACGAGCTCGCCCACGCGGTCCGCGACCGGCGGCGCGTGCCGCGGTTATGATCGGAAACCCGGAGCTCGCGTGCCCCAGCTGAATCACACGATCGTGTGGTGCCGCGACCAGCGGAAGTCGGCCGCCTTCTTGACGGAGATCCTCGGGCTGTCGGCGCCGCGGCGCTTCCTGCACTTCCTGGTCGTCGAGCTTCACAACGGCGTGTCGCTGGACTACTTCGAGACGAGCGAGTCGATTGCGCTCCAGCACTATGCGTTCCTCGTCCGCGAGGACGAGTTCGACGCCATCCTGGGCCGCGTGAAGCAGCGCGCCCCCGAGATCTGGGCGGATCCGGCGCGCACCCAGCCCGGGCAGATCAACCGACACTGGGGAGGCCGCGGCGTCTACTTCCACGACCCCGACGGGCACCTGCTCGAGGTGATCACGCGCCCCTACGGGAGCGAGGCAGAGCTGCGCGGCTAGCTCTGCCGCAGCGCGCCGTCCTAGCGGTAGGTCTTGCGCACGCCCTTGCTGACGCGCAGGTGGCTCCGCTCTTGCTTCTTCTTCAGCTTGGCGCGGTGGCGCGCGGACTTTCGGCGGTTGCGATGGGGAAGCTTCGTGACCTTGCGCATGCGGGCTCCGGGCGAGGGCGGCGCAAGCTAGGCGACGCGGGTCGGAAAATCTACCCTCGCGCGGCCCCGCGCGGGCTCGGAGAGCGCAGCATGCAGACCCCCCTCGACCGGATGGCTGATTTCGACCTCACGCTCGAGCAGCGGGAGGTGCGGCGCTCGGTCCGCCAGTTCGCCGAGAAGGAGATCCTCCCCCACGTCGAGCGCTACGAGCGCGAGGCGCGCTACCCGCTCGAGCTGATCGCCAAGCTGCCGCCGCTCGGGCTCATGGGGCCGATGATCCCCGAGGAGTACGGCGGCTCCTACAGCGACCACGTCTCGTACGGGATCATCTGCGAGGAGCTCGCGCGCGTCGACTGGGTGATCGCCTCGGTCGTCTCGGTCGCTAATTCGCTCGCGAGCCGCTCGATCCTCGCCTACGGGACGAAGGCCCAGAAGGAGCGCTGGCTCCCGGCGATCGCCAAGGGCGACGTGCTGTGCTCCGCGTGCCTCACCGAGACGGGCGGGGGCACGGACCTCGGCAACCTGAAGACCACGGCGACGCGCGTCGCGAACGGCTGGCGCATCAACGGCACGAAGGTCTTCATCTCGCACGCGGCCCACGCGGGGCTGTTCCTGCTGGTCGCGAGCGTGGATCTCGCCAAAAAGCACGGCGGCGTGACCGCCTTTCTGGTCGATCCGAAGCGCACGCCCGGCCTCACGATCGGCGAGTTCCCGATGCGCACGCTGAAGCGCGACAACCTGGCGGAGGTGCACTTCGAGGACGCGCTCCTGCCCGACGACGCGCTCCTCGGTGAACCCGGCAAGGGCTTCCCGGTGCTCGGCTCCGCTCTCGACACCGGGCGCTTCTCCGTGGCCGCGCGCTGCGTCGGCCAGGCACAGCGCTGCCTCGACCTCGCGCTGCCCTACGCGCTCGAGCGCGAGGCCTTCGGCCAGCGCATCGGCGAGTTCCAGCTGATCCAGCAGAAGATCGCCGACATGACCTGTCGCACCCAGGCTGCGCGCGGGATCGTCTACCAGCTCGGGCGCATGAAGGACCAGGGCATCCCGCGCGCCTCGATGGAGAGCTCGATGGCGAAGCTGATGGCGAGTCAGGCCGCCGTCGCCAACGCCCTCGACGCGATCCAGATCCACGGCGGTTACGGGCTCAGCGAGGAGTACGAGGTGGGCCGCCTCCTGCTCGAGGCCAAGTCGCTCGAGTTCGGCGAGGGCACGAGCGAGCTCCACACGAAGATGATCGCCGAGTTCATGCTCGGGATTCGGAAGCAGTAGTGGCAACTCCCGGCCTCCCGGCGCTAGCCGAGAAGCGGCGCGAGCTCCTCGAGCTGATCCTCGCCGTTTCGTTCGAGCGCCGCGCCGTGACGCTCTCGAGCGGGAAGCAGAGCAACTTCTATCTCGACCTCCGCACGACGTTGATGCGCCCGCTCGGCCAAAAGCTCGCGGGCGAGCTCTTGCTCGCCAAGCTGATGGCGGGCGCCTGGGTGGACGCAGTGGGCGGCATGGCGGTGGGCGCCGTGCCGCTCGTCTCCGCCGTGCTCGCGGCCGCGGCCCACCACGACGCGGCCACACCGCTCGTCGGCTTCTTCGTGCGCAAGGAGGCGAAGAAGCACGGCCTCGGCAGGCGCATCGAAGGCGCCTTCCGCCCGGGCATGACCGTCGCGCTCGTCGAGGACACCACGACGACCGGCGGCTCGACGCTCGAGGCGCTCGAGCTCGTGCGCGCCGAGGGCGGCAAGGTCGGCGCGCGTGCTCTGCCTCGTGGACCGCGGCGAGGGCGCCCAGGAGGCCTTCGCCGCGCGCGGGGTCGCCCTCGAGCCGCTCTTCACGCGCAGCGATCTGCCGGTTTAGAAATCAACCCTTCGGTTGAGGTTGCCCCGCCCCCAGTCGAGTACGGTGGAGATCGTGTCGAGCCAGCTTCCGAGCGGCGTGGTCACCTTCCTGCTCACCGACGTCGAGTCTTCGACGGCGCTCTGGCGGGACGTGCCCGGGGCCGCGGCGCTGATGGCTCGGCAGGACGAGCTGATCGGGCAAGCGGTGGCTGCGCACGGAGGCGTGCGGCCCAAGGACCAGGGCGAGGGCGACTCCGTGCTCGCAGCCTTCACGGCGCCTGCGCAGGCTCTCGCAGCCGCACTCGACTCCCAGCGCGCGCTCGCGCGCGAGCCGTGGCCGGAGGGCCGAGGCCTGCGAGTGCGAATGGCGGTCACCACTGGGGAGGCAGAGCTGCGCGACCCACACAACTACGGCGGCCTCGCGTTGATCCGTGGCGCGCGGCTGCGCTCGCTGGCTCACGGCGGGCAGGTGTTGGTCTCGGACGCCACTGCAGCCCTCGTGGGGGAACGCCTTCCGAACGGGGCCTCCCTCCTCGAGCTCGAGGCCATCGCGCTCGCGGGCTTCGAGCGACCTGAGCGGTTGCACCTGCTCTGCCACGCCGAGCTCCCCCGACCGCAGCGGGTTTGCGCCGCTCGGTCGCGATGGCGCTACCGGCTTGGCCGACCCCGCTGATCGGCCGCGTCCAGGAGCGACAGGCCGTCGCGGACCGCATCGGGGAGAGCCGCGTCGTGACACTCACTGGCGCGGGCGGCTCGGGGAAGACGCGACTCGCGCACGCCGTAGCGGAGGATCTCCAGAGACACTTCCGATCCGGCGTCGCGTGGGTGGATCTGGCGCGGCTGACGGCGCCCGAGCAGGCGGTTGGCGCCGCCGTCGCGGCGTGCGGGGCGCGCGAGACACCGGGTGTCGCGGCGCTCGACCTGCTGGTCCGCCATCTCGCCAGCGCGGAGCTCCTGCTCGTGCTCGACAACTGCGAGCACTTACTCTCCTTCTGCACGGAGCTGGCCGAGGCGTTGCTGCGCGCCTGTCCGCAAGTGCGTGTGCTCGCGACCAGCCGAGAGCCGCTCGGCGTCGCAGGGGAGGTCACCTGGCGCGTCCCCTCGCTGGGGCTGTGCGAGCCCGGGGAACGCGATCCCGTCGCGGTGGCTGCGAGCGACGCCGCGAGCCTGTTCGTGGCGCGCGCTCGGGCCGCGCGCTCGGACTTCGTGCTCGACGCCGAGAGCGCACCCCTCGTGGCCCGCGTCTGCCGCCGCCTCGACGGGATCCCGCTCGCCCTCGAGCTAGCAGCCGCGCGCATGCGCGCCCTCTCGCTTCAGCGCCTGGCCGACGGCCTCGACGACCGCTTCCGGCTGCTCACCGGCGGCGCCCGCAGCGCGGTGGCGCGCCAGCGCACGCTGCTCGCCTCCGTCGAGTGGAGCCACGATCTGCTCGACGAGGAGGAGCGCACGCTCTTCCGCCGGCTCGCGGTCTTCGGGGCGCCCTTCTCGCTCGAGGCAGCCGAGGCCGTCGCCGCCGACGACGACCTCGATGCGACCTCGGTCTTCGACCTGCTGGCGCGGCTCGTGGACAAGAGCCTGGTCGTGCACGCGGGCGATCGCTACCGGCTGCTCGAGACGATCCGCCAGTACGCGCTGGAGCGCGCGGACGATGCCGGGGAGCTCGCCGAGCTGCGCGAGCGCCAGCTCACCTGGCTCGAGCGGCGCGCCCGCGGCTGGCGCCTGGACTGCGAGATCGGCCGGAGCGCAGTCCTCGCCGAGGTGGGCGTGGAGGCGCCCGATCTCATCGCTGCGGCGGAGTGGAGCGCGGCGCAAGGCAGAGCGCCCGTCGCGATCCTCCACGCGCTCAGTGAAACCTGGGCTGGGCGCGATGCCTACGCGGAGGCGGCCCTGGTGAGTCGCCGGATCTTAGGTGCGCTCTCGGCCGGGTCGCGCGAGTGGCTCGAGGCTGCGGCCCCGGTCGCCATGATCCTCGTGCCGGGGGGCGACTACGCGCTGCTCGGCGAAATGCGGGAAGCGCTCGAGCGCTGGGGCGCCGAGCTCGATCCGGTGGCGCGCGCCACGGTCGAGGCCGCAGTCGCGCTGCCGCTGGCCTTCGTCGGCCGCAGCGAAGCGTACGCCGCACTGCGCCAAGCCTCCGAGGTGGGAAGGCGGTGCGGCAATCGCAAGCTCGAGGTTCACACCAAGGGGCTGCTCGCAAACGTGATGAGCCAGAACGGGGACGTGGCGGCCGCTCGCGCTTTGATGCCGTGGCTGGGCCGCAACCTGGCTCGCGACTCGAGATCGTACGTCATCTACGAGTCTTGCCAGGTTCTGCTCGCTGTCCTCGACGGAGACCTCACGCTCGGACGGCGGCTCGTGGAGCAGGCGTTGGCGCGTGAGGAGCGGGTGGGGCTCTTGGCGCTGGCTGCCCTGATCGGCATGCTCAGCATGGACGCCGAGCTGCTCGAGCAGGTGGCAGCGCGCTCGAAGCGGTTCGAGCTCGTCGGCATCTACGCCGGCCTCCCCCTGCTCGCGGAGGTCCAGCGGCTGGTCGCACAGGGCGATTTCGAAGCAGCCCAGCGTGCGCTCGATGCTGCGACTGTGCGCGGCGAGCTAGCCCCTGGGTTCCGAGCGGGCTCTGTTCTCGAGCGTGAGCTCGTTGGGATGGAGTCCATGCTGGCCCTCACTCAGGGCGATCTGGATCGAGCTCAGGCCTTGCTCGCCAAGCTCGAGCCGATCTTGGAGGGGAGTGAGCTGCATTTTGCGCGCGGGATGCACGGTCTCCAGACGGCCTTGCTCGCGCGGGCGCGCGGCGAGAACGCCGTCGCAGAGGAGCGCGCTCACACCGTCCTTGCCGCCGGGCGCCAGATGGGCCACGCCCTCTTGCAGGCCAACGCGCTCGAGCTGCTGGCCATCCTGGCTGGGGAGGCTGGGGACTCCGAGACGGCGGCTCGGCTGCTCGGGGCAACCGACGCTTTCCGCTCGCGCTCGCTCTTTCGAGTGCGCGGGCCCGACCAAGCGCGCGCGCTCGACGAGCTGCGGCCCAAGCTGCCTCTGCAGGCGCTCGCCGAGGGCGCAACGCTCTCGCTAAAGGAGGCTGGGGAGTACGCGTCGCGGGGCCGCGGACAGCGCGGGCGCCCCGAGCACGGCTGGGCGAGCCTCACGCCGAGCGAGCAGCGTGTGGTCGAGCTCGTCGCCGAGGGCCTCCCGAACGCCGCCATCGCGAGGAAGCTCTTCGTGAGCCTCGCGACCGTGAAGACCCATCTCGTGCACGTCTACGGGAAGCTCGATCTCCGCACGCGAGCCGAGCTCGCTGCGGCGGCCACCGCGCGCCGCCTCAGCCAGGATGCGGCGGCGCGCCGTGCGTGAGGCTCAGTCCAGCACGCGGCTCGCGGTGTGGAATTACGGGCTCGAGGGGCCGCTCGCGACGTCCGGGGTGCGCGGCGTCTCGCTCGCGAGCTTCTCCGCCGAGGCGCGCAGCTCGTCGAGGCCGCGCGCGATGTGGCGCGGCGACATCTCGTGGACGAAGCGCGGCGGGAGGTTGCCGCCGGGCTCGTAGCGCATCGTCAAGACGAGATGGGTCCCGCCGTCGGGCGCCGCGCTGATCTCCCAGACGCCGTCGTCCACCGCGACCTGGACCGTGTCCTTCGCGAGCGGCGCCTGCACCTCGGCGAGCCGATAGCGGCGGCGGAGGCCCCCCTCCGGAAGCGACGTCTGCTCGACCACGATCGTGCTCTGGCGATCCGTCACAGGCCACGGCGTGTCCTGCAAGTTCACGAGGCGCCCGTCCGGGAGCTTCTGGCTCGAGAGCAGCGCGGACGACGAGGCGGCCAGGCGCGCCGGGTCCGAGAGCACGTTGGAGACGAAGGCGGGCGCCACGCGCCAATGGCAATCGGCGCGGAAGGTCGCCACCTGGTGGGCGTCGACGCTCGCCACGCGCACGTCGCAGCTGGGCCCGGTGTCGGCGAGCGCAGGGCCCGCGAGAGCGATGCCCAGGCCGAGGGGGATTCGGGTCCAGCCGCGCACGACGCCACCATACGCCAGCGCAATGCCCGAGCGCTGGACTGCGGGTGAGTGGGGCCGGGGCGCGCGCCGGTGTCGCGGCTGCGCGGAGGAATCTAGAGCGCTGACGCGCGCAGCTCGGCGAGCGAGGTCGCGATCCCGCTCTTCTGGAAGGCGCGCACCACCCAAGGCTTCAGGTTTCCGCCGGCGTCGTAGCGCGAGGTGTAGAGGAGGCGCGTGCCGCCCGAGGCGCTGGCGCGAATCTCCCAGCTGCCCTCGTCCACGCGGATCAGCACGCGTCCCGTGCTGAGCGGCTCCTGGCGTGCGCTGCCGCGGTAGTCGAAGCGGGTTCCCCCGCCCGGCAGCGCCGTCTCCTTCCAGTCGAGCGTGATCTGCCGGTCGTCGATCGGCCAGCCGACCGTGTGCACCTGGAGGAGCCGCCCGTCCGGGAGCCTTCGGCACTCGGCCAGCGTCGAGAGAGCGCGCGCGAGCCGCGCAGGATCGCGCAGCACCGCGAGCACCGCCTCGGGCGCTACGTCCTGCCAGCTGCAGGCCGCCTCCACCCGCGAGATCCCCTGGGCATCCACGGCTGCGCTGCGCACGCTGCAGCCGGCGCGCGAGAGCTCGGCGTCCGCCGCCTCTCCGGCCGCAGCGAGTGGCGCCGCGAGGGCGAGCAGGAGCGCGGCCAGCGCGAGTCGAGGCGGCATGCGGCGCTCTTCGCCCCTGCGCGCATGCCACTTGAGCGCGCGCATGCCGGGAATCCGCTATCAGGCTCGGCCGCGGGCGAGCCGAACGTCTCGCCCACGGGAGCCGCATGACCAAGTCCGCGCGCAGCGCCGAGCCCGCCGACGTCCCGCTGTTCGAGCTCGAGGCGCGCGGCGTGCGGCCGACCGCCGAGCTCGGTGTCTGCCTGGTGACCGGCGGCGCCGGCTACCTCGGCCGCGCGCTCGCCCAGGAGCTCGCGCGGCGCGGCCAGCCGGTGCGCATCTTCGACACGCGCGAGCCCACGCCGGCGCTACCGGGTGTGGAGGTGATGCGCGGCGACGTGCGCTCCTACGAGGACGTGCGCAAGGCCGTGAGCGGCGTGGACACGGTCTTCCACACCGCCGCGGTGCTGGACTTCGCGCGCTTCGCGTCGACCTCTCGCCGCGAGCGATCCTTCGGCGTGAACGTGCGCGGCGTCGAGAACCTGGTGCGCGCGGCGCGCGAGGCCGGCGTGGCGCGCCTCGTTCACACCAGCACCAACAACGTCACCTTCGACGGCCCGGTGATCGACGGAGACGAGACTCGGCCCTATGCGCCGGCCGCGCGAGACCTCTACACGCAGACCAAGATCCAGGGCGAGCGCATCGCCCTCGCCGCGAGCGGCGAGAGCCTGCTCACCTGCGCGATCCGACCCGGCGGCATCTACGGGCCCGGCGACCCACTGCTCTTCCCGCGCCTGTGCCAGCAGCTCGCACGCGGCCGCTATCGCGCGACGATCGGGCGGGGCGACGCCCTCTCCGACAACACCTACATCGAGAATCTGGTGGAGGGGCACATCGAGGCAGCGCGCCATCTCGTGCCGGGCGCGCGCCTCGCGGGCCAGGCCTACTTCGTGACGGACGGTGAGCCCATCAACTACTTCGCGTTCTTCCGGCCCTGGGTCGAGGCGCTGGGCTACCGCCAGCCGCGCCTGCGCATCCCGGCCGGTCCTCTGCTCGCGCTGATGACCGCCTGGGAGTGGGTGCACGCGCAGCTCGGCGGGCCGGCACCCTTCCTGCTCCCGCTCGAGGTGCGCAAGATGGTCGTCAGCCACTACAGCAAGAACGAGCGCGCGCGCCGCGACTTCGGCTTCTCCCCCCGCGTGACGCCCGCGCAGGCCTTCGCGCCCTGTCTGGACTACTGCCGGAGACTGATCGCCGAGGTCGAGGTGGTGGAGCGCCCGCACTGGCTCTGGTGGATCGCGATCCTCTCCGGGATGGCCGCGACCGGCGCGCTCGCCATCTCGGGCGCGGCCTACGCCTGGTGGAGCGCGCACGTGACTTCCTGGATTCCGCGCGCCGCGCTCGCCGCGATCTTCGTCTGGGCCTGCGCGCTCCACGCGCACAAGGGCTTGCGCGCGGTGCGGATCGCGGAGCGGGCCGGCTACCGCGAGACCTCGCTGGCCTGGGGTTGGCAGACGTTGCTGCTCGGCTTCGCCTCGCTCGCATTGCTCGAGCGCCGCGTGGCGCGGCGTGGGCGCGAAGCCCCGCTTGCCTAACATCCGCTGGCTGCTGGCCCTGATCACTCGGCTGCACACGTGGCTATATCGTTGGAGCGGCGGTCGGCTGGGGCACCGCGCGCCCTTCACGGGCTGGCGCACGCTCCTCCTCACGCAGCGCGGCCGGGTGACGGGCAGGCAGCGCACGCTGCCACTGCTCTACGTCGAGGACGGCGCGCGCTGGGTGGTGGCGGGCTCGAACGCGGGCGACGACCGCGATCCCGCCTGGTGCGCGAACCTGCGCGCGACGCCCGACGCCCGCGTGCGGGTGGGCGCGCGCGAGCACGCCGTGCGCGCGCGCTTCGCCGCTGGCGACGAGCGCGAGCGGCTCTGGCGAGAGCTCGTGGCGGCCTTCCCCGACTACGCCCGCTACGAGCGCGGGACCGCGCGCCGCATCCCGGTCGTGGTGCTCGAGCCCAGCTCGGAGAATCGAAATTTCGGGGTCTGACCCCTAGGATTTCGATTCTCCGCGCTCGGCGATCAGCTGGGCGAAGCGACCCGGCTTCATCGAGATGAAGATGCCCTCCGCCTCGGCGCACAGGCGAGGGCCGGCGTGGAGCGTGCCCAGCACGAAGATCTTGCGGCCCTCGATCCGCAGGACGCCGGCGCGGAACACCACCTCGACGTGGAGCGGCGTCGGCGTGCGGTAGTACACGGTGAGCGTGCCCGTCATGCCCGGGTTGCCCGTGAAGGTCTCCGCATACCCCAGCACCTCGTCGAAGGCGGCCGCGATGTAGCCGCCGTGGACGCAGCCCGGTGGTCCTTCGTAGGCCGAGCCGAAGGTCACGCGGCCCGTCACCTCGCCCTCCGCTGACGCGCTCATCGAGATCGGCGGCGAGAGCGGATTCGAGCGGCCGATCAGCGGGCTGAAGTCGAAGTGCCCCCCGGCGGCGGCCTCGGCATCCTCCGCGCCGGCGTCGGCCAGCGCGCTCTCGGCGAAGCCCACGTAGCGCTTGCGCACGGGGTGCTGGCCGAGCTGGGCCGCGTACTGCTCGAGGCGCACGGCCGCGCGCTCGATCTCGTCGCCGGGCGCGTCGCTCGTGATCAGCCGCTCGATCACCGCGCGCATCGCCGCCGCGAGGCGCCGGCGCGCTGCCCAGATCCCCGTCGCCGCTTCCTCCGGGCCCGACTCCCAGCGCCGGCGGAACAAGCGCCTGCGCAGCTCCTCCGGGTCCGAGCTCACGCCGCGCTTCCGAAGGTGGCGAGGATGGCGTCGAGGTTCTCGCGCTGTTGCTCGGGGCGCACGCCCACGCTGGGCGGGTAGAGCAGCGGGTCCTGGGTGAGGTCCTTCCACTCGGCCAGCCGGTCGCGCGCCTCGTCGGGTGTGCAGGCGATCGCGATCTCGTCCACCAGCGCGTCCGGGATCGCCTCGGCCATCGCGCGCGTGTCGAACTTGCGCAGCGCGGCGCGGCAGGCCTCGCCGACGGAGCGCAGGCCGTGCAGGTCGAGGATCGAGTGGTAGAGGTCGGTCGTGTAGTAGAAACCGATCTGTCCTTTCGCGTTGCGCACCGCTTGCTCGCGCGTCGGCGCGAGCGAGGTGAGCACGTAGGGCGCGAGCAGGCACGCGTCGGCCGGGCGCCCCGCGACGCGCGCGCCCTCGGCGATGCAGGGCAGCATCACCTCGCGGTGCCAGCGCCGCGTCGCGATCGGATGGCCGACCAGGCCGTCGGCGACCTCGCCGGCGGCCCGCGCCATGCCGCGATTCACCGCGGCGATCCAGATGGGAATCTGCTCGCGCGCGGCCTGGGGGCGCGAGAAGGCCGGCACGTTCAGCTTCCAGAACTCCCCCTCGAAGCGGAAGCCGCCGCCGCGCTGGGCGGCGAAGGCCGCGCGCAGGCAGCGCACCAGCTCTCGCATGCGCGCGGCGGGGCGCGCGAAGGGCACGCCGTACCAGTCCTCGTTCATGCGGCGCGTCGCGCTGCCCAGGCCGAGGATCATGCGCCCGCCCGAGAGCTCGTCGATGTCCATCGCCGCGCTCGCGTGCAGGAGCGGCGTGCGCGTGAAGGCGTTCGCGATGCCGGTGCCGATGCGGATACGCGAGGTCTGCGTCGCGATCGCGCCCAGCGGCACGTAGCCGTGGCGGTTGAAGAACTCGATCGTGAACACGCTGTCGAAGCCGGCGCGCTCCGCACGCGTGGCCAGCGCGACGTCGCCCTTCACCGATCCGCTGGTCAGCACGAGACCCATGCGCATGACGGCACGCCTCCAGTCGAGGGCACGATACCGCGCGGTCGGGGTGCTCGGAGGCGGGCGATCGCGCTACCTCTCGCGCCGGGAGGCGAGATGGAGAGCGACGCGTTCGTGCGCGGCCTGCGCGCGGGGATCGGCCGACTCGGACCGCCCGAGCTCGCGCGCGATCCGGTGAACCCGGCCATGATCCGCCACTGGTGCGACGCGATGGAGGACGCGAATCCGGTCTACACGGACCCCGCGTTCGCCGCGCGCTCCCTGCACGGCGGGATCGTCGCTCCGCCGGCGATGCTGAACGCGTGGACCATGCCGGGGCTCCCCGGCCGGCGCGAGGACCCGGGCGACCACGCGCGCGCCGCGTACCGCGCGCTCGACCGCGCCGGCTTCGACTCGGTGGTGGCGACGGACAGCGCGCACGAGTACGTGCGCTACCTGCGGCTGGGCGACGCGCTGCGCGGCGTGGGGGAGCTCGTCGAGGTGAGCGACGAGAAGAAGACCGCGCTCGGGGTCGGTCACTTCGTGACCACGCAGACGAGCTACACGACGGAGAGCGGAGAGCTCGTGGGGCGCATGCGCTTTCGCGTGCTCAAGTTCAAGCCGGGCACGGGCAGCGCCGCGCGCGCCCCGGCGCCGGCCGCGGCGCCGCCGGTCGCCGGCCTCGCGCGCCCGCCCCGCCGCGAGACCACGCTGCGCGCGGGCGAGGTCCGAGCGGAGCAGGAGCTCGCGCCCTGCCCCGTCCCGATCAGCGCCACGCTGATCGTCGCCGGTGCGATCGCGTCGCGCGACTATCAGGACGTGCATCACGACCGCGAGCTCGCGAAACGCCGCGGCTCGCCAGACATCTTCATGAACATCCTCACCACGAGCGGGTTGGTGGCGCGCTACGTGAGCGACTGGGCGGGGCCCGAGGCGCGGCTGCGCGCGCTCGCGATCCGGCTCGGCGCCCCGAATCATCCGGGCGACACGATGGTGCTCGCGGGCCGCGTCGCGCGCGCGAGCGGGGGCGAGCTCGAGCTCGCCCTGCGCGGCGACAACCGGCTCGGCCCCCACGTGACCGGCAGCGTGATGCTGACTCTGCCGGGAGCCTGAGCCGTGGACTTCGACGACTCGCCGCGCGAGGCGGACTTTCGAGCCGAGGTGCGGGCGCTGCTCGCCCCGCACGCGCGCGCTCAGGCGCCCTCCGTCGACGCGGGCGGCGGCCACGATCTCGCGGCCCTGGTGGCCGACGCGCGCGCCTGGCAGCGTACGCTCTTCGAGCTGGGCTGGGCGGCGCCCGCCTGGCCGCGCGCTTTCGGCGGGCGCGAGCTCTCGCTCGCCGAGCTCGTGATCTGGGGACAAGAGTGCGCGCGCGCCGGCCGCGGCCGCAGCCTGCTCACCGCGGGCCTCGACATGCTGGGCCCCACCCTGATCGAGCACGGGAGCGCCGAGCAGCAGCAGCGCTTCCTGCCGCCCACCGCCCGGGCCGACATCGTCTGGTGTCAGCTCTTCAGCGAGCCGGGCGCCGGCTCGGACCTGGCGGCGCTCGCCACGCGCGCCGCGCTCCTTGGCGACCACTGGCTGGTGAACGGCCAGAAGCTGTGGTCTTCGTTCGCGAATCACGCCGACTGGGGCTTCCTGCTCGTGCGCAGCGACCCCGACCGGCCCAAGCACGCGGGCATCAGCTACCTGCTCGTCGACATGCGCTCGCCCGGCGTCGAGGTGCGCCCGCTGATCGAGATGACCGGCGGGAACCACTTCAACGAGGTCTTCTTCTCCGACGTGCGCGTGCCCGACGCGAACCGGGTCGGCCCGCGCGGCGAGGGCTGGGCCATCGCGCGGACCACGCTCGCGAACGAGCGGCTGGCAATCGGCCAGGGCGCGCCGCTCGAGCCCGTGCAGCGCCTGTTCGCACATCTGCGCGAGCGCGGCGTCGCGCGCGATTCCGGGCTCGCCGCCGAGGCCGCGCGCGTCTACGCCTGGGCCAAGGGCCTCGAGCTGCTCGGCGCGCGCGTGCTCACGAAGATCGCGCGCGGCGAAGGCGCCGCCGAAGCTCCGCTCTTGAAGAACGCCGCGGGTGAGGTGGGCGGGCGCGTCGCCCGGCTCGGGCTCGAAGCGAGCGGCGCCGAGGCGCTGGGCGGGACCGGCGAGTGGGCACATCGCTACCTCTACGCGCCCTCGCTCCACATCGGCGGTGGCACCGACGACGTGATGAAGAACGTCACGGCGGAGCAGGCGCTCGGGCTCCCGCGCGATCCCGATCCGCTGCGCAACACCCCCTTCGCCGAGCTCCCGCGCGGCGGTCGCGCGCGATGAACTTCGCTTTCGACGCAGAGCAGGAGAACCTGCGCCAGACGCTGCGCGCATTCGTGTGCGAGCACTGGCCGGTGCGGACGTCGCGCGCGCTCGCCGGCGGCCGCGACCCCGCCGTGTGGCAGCGCCTGGCCGCAGAGCTCGCGCTTCCGGGTATCGCCATCCCCGAGGCGCTCGGAGGGCAGGGCGGCGGCTTCCTCGAGCTCGGCATCGTCCTCGAGGAGCTGGGCCGGGAGCTCGCCGGCGGGCCCTTCCTTGCGACCGCCCTCGCGGCGCGCGCGCTCCAGCACGCGGCGACCGACGAGGAGCAGCGCGAGCTCCTTCCGCCGCTCGCGCGCGGCGAGCAGATCGCGAGCGTCGCCTTCGCGGGCGAGACCGCGCCCGCTGCACGCGTGCGGGCCGAGGGCGCGAGCGCGGCGCCCGAGCTGAGCGGCGAGGTCCGCTACGCCCTGGACGGAGCCGACGCGGATCTCCTGCTCGTCCCTGCGAGCGCCCCCGGCGGCGAGCTCGCCTGGTACGCGATCGCGCGCGGGAGCGCGGGCCTCGCGAGCGAGCCCGCGCGCGCCCTCGATCTCACACGGCGCAGCGCGCATCTCTCGCTGCACCGCGTGCGCGCGCGCCGCCTGGGCCGCGGCACGGACGCGCGCGTCGCCCTCGCGCGCCTGCGTAGCGAGGCGGCGATCGCGGCGAGCGCCGAGCAGATCGGCGGCGCCGCCCGCTGCCTCGAGCGCTCCGTCGCCCAGCTGAAGGAGCGCTTCCAGTTCGGCCGCCCGATCGGCTCCTTCCAGGCGCTGAAGCACCGCGCGGCCGACGCGCTGATGCTCCTCGAGCTCGCGCGCTCAGCCGTCTATTGGGGCTGGTGGGTCGCCGCGCGCGGTGGCCCCGAGCTCGAGGAGGCCGCCCACGTGGCCAAGCTATTGGGCGGCGAGGCCTACGCGCGCTGCGCCGAGGACGCCATCCACGTCTGCGGCGGCATGGGCTTCACCTGGGAGCACGACGCCCATCTCTACTACCGGCGCGCGAGGGCCCTCGAGGCCTCGTTCGGGGACTCGCGGGCGCGCGCCGCCGAGCTCGCCGGCCAGCTGGGGCTCCCCGCCGCCGCTCGGATGTGACGCCCGCCACCCACCGCGGACGGGTGGGCGCCGATGCAGGGAGAGTGCCGGGAGGCTCCCGTGAGGCCGCTCCGCCGCGCGCTTTGGCTCCTCGCGTTCTGCTGTGCCGCCGGCCCAGCGAGCGCCGACCAGCCGGCCGAGGCGGCGAGCGCTGGCTCGGCGGTAGGGCTCGAGCTCGCACTGCGCCTGGACGACGGGCTCGGCGGGTCCGGCGAGCTGGAGCTCCCGCGCCTGCGGAGCGGCCTGGCGGTCGATGAGCTCGCTCCTTCGGGCGATCTCGAGCTCGTGGCGCTGGATGCGCTCGCCGATTCGACACCCTCGGGCGGAACCTTCCGTCTCGCCGCGGGGGCTCGCCCGAGCACGAGCGCCGACGTGGAGGCGAACCCCTTCGCGCCGCTCGTGACCGTCGGCCTGGCCGGCGACCTCAGCCCCGTCTTCACGCTCGGGCTCGAGGTCGGCGTGTTGGAGGAGGGTCGAGCCGAGCGCGAGGTGGGCGCGAGCGGGCTCTGGCCCGTCGCACAGCTCCTGCTCGTCTACCGCTTCTGAGAGCCCGAGAAGGGCGTGACCGCCCCTGACACGCCCGTGGTGTCTCCTGGGAGAGCAGTGCGAACCCCCTGGCGCGCTGCCTCGGTGGGGACGCCCCCCGCCCCCACCGAGAGCGCCCGAAGACGCATCGGGGGTGAGGAGGATGCGATGCTCTCGATGACGGCGACTCGACGTGAACGGGCGGCGGTGCGCTTGCCGGAGCTGGCTCGCCCGCTGCGGACGCTCTCCTGCTGCCTCGTGTGCGGATCGCGGGAGGTCCGCACCGACGAGGTGATCGACCACGGCGTCGTGCTCCTCTCGGAGTGCCCGCGCTGCCAGCACCGTTGGACGGAGCGCGCGCGTACGGCGGTGCCGCTCGCGGCGAGCGCGGCTCCAGTGGACGCCGCCGCTTGATACGCTGGCCGCGTGCAACGCGGTCGGCCGAACACGGCTCCGGAGCGGATCGTCTCGCTGGTCCCGAGCTTGACGGAAGGGCTATTCGCGCTCGGCCTCGGGCCGCGGGTCGTGGGCATCACGGACTGGTGCGTTCACCCGGCGCGGGAGCTCGTGGGCCTCCCGCGCGTCGGCGGCACGAAGACACCCGACCTGGCCGCCATTCGCGCGCTCGCGCCCGACCTCGTGATCGCGAACCAGGAGGAGAACCGGAAGCGCGACGTCGAGCGCCTCGAGGCCGAGGGGCTACGCGTCTGGCTCACCTACCCGTGCACCGTGCGCGAGGGAGCGGAGCTCCTCGCGGAGCTGGCTGAGCTCGGTGCGACTGCCGAGACGCGCGAGCGCGTAGTCGCCCCGGTGCTTCGAGCCGTCGCCGAGGCCGAGGCAGCCCGCCCCGTCCAGGCGCCGCGCGTCTTCTGCCCGATCTGGCGCGATCCCTGGATGGCCGTAGGAGCGCCCACCTACGCGAATGACCTGATCCGCCTTTGCGGAGGCGCGAACGTGTTCGCCGAGCACCGCGAGCGCCGCTACCCGCGCGTCGGCCTCGGCGAGGTCGAGGCTGCGGCGCCCGAGGTGGTGCTGCTGCCGGACGAGCCCTACGCCTTCGGCCCGCGCGACGTGGCCGAGCTCGCTCGCCTTCCGATTCCGGCCGCGGCCAGCGGCCGCATCCATTTGATCGACGGCACTTTCGTTTCCTGGTACGGTCCGCGCATCCACCGGGCAATCGAGACGTTGCGCCGCCTCCTCCTCGGCGCGACGGGGGGGTGAGCGCGTTGCCGGGTCGAGTGCGCCATGGGCTCGCGACCGCTCTTGCGATCGGCTGGCTCGCGCCCGCCGCTTGGGGAGCGAACCTGAAGGACGTGCGGGTCGGCGTCTACGCCGACCACACGCGCGTCGTGCTCGAGACTGATACGAAGGCCTCGTTCAGCCTGAACGAGGGCGAGGGCGTCGTCACCCTCTCGCTCCAGGCGAGTGGGCGCCCGCAGGCCGTCGCTGCGAAGGGTCCGCATCTGGCCTGGGTGCGCGTCGAGCCGAGCGGCTCCGCCACCACGGTCAAGCTCGAGCTGCGCGGTCAGGCGCGCGTGAAGCAGATGGTGCTCACGGGCCCGCCGCGCATCGTGCTCGACGTGTTCTCGGCACCCGGCGGGGCTGCCCCGTCAGCGCAGCCCGCGAAGGCGACGCCCGTCGCGAAGGCGCCCGAGCCCGCGAAGCCCGCGCCGCCGCCGAAGCCCGTCGCCATCGACGACGAAGAGGCGCTGCTGGCCGAGGCGGATCAGGTGCTGGGCCCGGCGAGCAAGCCGAAGCCCGACGAGATCGCGGCGGCGGAAGGGGCACCCGAGGCCGAGGCGCCCGCGAGCGCGGGCCCAGCCGAGGCGAGTCCTCCCGCGGAGGCCGCGCCGCCCGTCGCGCAGAGCGAGACCGAGGCGGCACCCACCCCGCCCGCCGAGCCCGCGCCTGCGCCCGTGCGCATCGTCCGCAAGGAGCGCCCGGGCGGAGTCTTGAGCTGGCTCGGCCAGCCCCTCGTGTGGCTGATCCTGGCCATCGTCGCGCTCGCGCTGTTCTTCATCCTGCGCCGGCGCGGAAGCGCGAGGCCGGAGGCCGTCGCGGCGACCGAGGAGGTGGGCTCCCTGTTCGGACGGGAAGCGCACGAGGAGGCGCCGCCGGAGTCGACCGAGCCGCTCGCGGCCGAGACCCAGGCCGAGCCGCCGAGCTACGAGCCCGCGCCCACCGCAGCCGACGCGTCGTCCTTCTCCTTCGACGAGCCCGACCCGGAGCCGCCGCCGCGCCCCGGCTCAACGATCGGCGCCGCCCTCGCGAGCGCGGGAGTCGCCTTCGACGCTGCGCCGCCGGCCACCAATGGGGTCGAGGCCGAGAGCCTGGCCGATCGCCTGGCCCACTTCGAGGCGCAGATCCAGGAGCTCATCCACTCGAAGGAGCGCCTCGAGCGCCAGGTGGCGGCTCAGACCGAGGAGCTGCGCGTCCAGCGGGCGGCGATAGCGCGCACTCAGCGGGTGCTCCGCACGGTGGTGCGCCCCGAGGAAGAGGCGAGCGAGCCCGTCCCGAAGCCTTGACGATCTCCGCTCGGCTTCGCCTCGCTGCGCGCCGCGACCCGCTTCGCGTCGCGGCTTGCAAGACGACACACCCTCCGCCCGAAGCGGGCGCGAGGTTCAGCGGCCCGCACCGCCTCAGCTCCTCCAAGGTGGCTACGAGGCGGCCAGCTCCAAGGCGCCGAGGGCGCCCGCGTACTCGCCGCTCGCGAGGAAGACCGCCTCGCGCCCGAGGGCGCCGGTGATCTCCGCCAGCACGCGCTTCAGCGGGGCGTTCTCGCGCAGCGTCGAGCCCCCGAACACGACGTGGCGGAGCGCGAGCGGCGCCGCCAGCCCGCCGCAGATCAGGGCCACGTTCTCGCCCACCATCGTGACGATCGACGCCGCCACGTCCTCCGGGCGCGGCGCCTCGCCGCTGCCGAGCTTGGCCTTGCCGAAGCTCGCGGCGGTCAAGTCGCCGCCGAGCGGTATCTCGCCGGGGCGGTAGATGTCCGAGACGAGCAGATCCACGTGGCGTCGGTCGCCGCGCAGGGCGAGGGCGCAGATCTGCTCGAAGCTGCAGTCGCCCAGCAGGAGCCGGCCCAGACCCATCAGGGTTCCGCCCCCGAGCGCGGTCCCGCCCACGCGGCTCATCGCCATGCGGTCGGCGAGCATCACGGAGGTGCCCGTGCCGAGCGAGACCAGCATGAAGGGCCTCGGGGCGGAGATGCTCTGGGCTTCGAGCAGCGCCGAGGCGCCCGCGCCCCACGCCGCGAACTCGTTCACGCGCACCGCGTCCTTGCCGAGCCGGCGCGCGAGCTCGGAGGCGCCGCCGCCCGTGAGCCCGATGCGCCGCGGCGTGAGCTGGCTCACCAGCGCCTCGGCGCTCCCCGGGTCGGAGGCCGGCAGCACGCGGTACTGCGTCTCGCCCCCGCGGCGGATCGCGACCTTGATCAAGCTCGCGCCGAAATCGATCCCGATCGCATCGACCGCCATCTCCGCATCCGCCTCCGCTCGCCCTTGCCCACGCGCTTGATATAACTCGGCGAACCGCTCGAGCGCGCCATGTATACCCAGTTCTACGGGCTCCGGGAAAAGCCCTTCACGCTTAGCCCGGATCCCAAATACCTCTATCTCTCCGACTCGCACCGCGAGGCCCTCGCGCACCTGCTCTACGGCATCGAGCAGGGCGAGGGCTTCATCGCGATCACGGGCGAGGTGGGCACCGGCAAGACGACGCTGTGCCGCACGCTGATCCAGCGGCTCGATCCCGCCACCGAGGTGGCGTTCGTCTTCAACCCGCCGCTCTCCGGGCTCGAGCTGCTCCAGGCGATCCACCACGAGCTCGGCCTGCTGGGCGGCGAGGCCACCCGCCAGGAGCTGACCGAGGAGCTCAACACCTTCCTGCTCGAGAAGAAGGAGCAGGGGAACCGCGTGCTCCTGATCATCGACGAGGCGCAGAACCTCGAGCGCGACGCGCTCGAGCAGGTGCGCCTGCTGAGCAACCTCGAGACGAACACCGCCAAGCTGATCCAGATCATCCTGCTCGGGCAGCCCGAGCTCGACACCAAGCTCGAGTCGCCGGATCTGCGCCAGCTCCGCCAGCGCATCACCGTGCGCTGGCGGCTCGCGCCGCTCTCCTCGAGCGAGACGCGCGAGTACGTGGCGCACCGCCTGCGCATCGCCGCGGGTGGCTCGCGCGAGCTCTTCACGGAGCTCGCGCTGCGCGAGATCCACCGGCGCTCGCGCGGCATCCCGCGGCTCATCAACCTGCTCTGCGACCGCGCGCTGCTCTCGGGCTACGCCGCCCAGGTGACGAGCATCGGGCTGGGCCTGCTCTCCGAGGTGGACCGCGAGGTGAGCGGAGCGCCGCGCCCGAAGCAGCGGGCGCGCCGCTGGTTCGAGCGTTTCTCCGTGCGTCCGGAGCTCCTGCTCGCCGCGCTGTTCGGCGCCACGGCCGTCGCGCTGTTGCTGGGTCTCGCGCTCACCACCGGCTTCGGGGAGCGCATGGCGAAGGGGCTGCGCCCCGGCGCGGCCGCAGCGAGCCCCGCGCCGGCGGCGAGCGAGGCCAGGGCCGCTGCGGCTCCTGCAGCGCCCGCCCCGAGCGACGTCTCGGCGGCTCCGCCCGCCGCGGCGCCGGCGCCCGTGGATCTCGCGTTGACGCTCGCGCGCCTCTCTCCGGCGGAGACCACCGCGGCGAGCTTCGACGCCTTGCTCGAAGCCTGGGGCGAGCCCAAAGCCGGGCGCGAGCTGCTCTCGATCGGACAGGTTCAGGACGAGCTCCGCTCGCGCGGCTTCGCCGTGCTCGCGCTCACCGGCGCGGATCTCGCGATGCTGCGCTCGCTCGGTCACCCAGCGCTGCTCCTGCTCGCGGCCCTCGACGGCGCGCCGCGCCCCGTGCTGCTCGCGAAGCTCGCGGGCGACCAGGCGATGCTGCGCGGCGTGGGCGGGCCGGACGGCGTGCAGGTCGCCCAGACGGACCTCGCGGCGCACTGGGGCGGAAGCGCCTTCGTCGCCTGGCACAATCCCGCCGCCCTGCCGGAGCTATTGATCGCCGGCGCGCGCGGCGAGCCCGTGCGCTGGGTGCAGCGCACGCTGATCGACCTCGGCGATCTCGCGGGCCCTGTGACCGGGAGCTACGACGCGGCCACCGAGCGCGCGGTCCGCGCGTTCCAGAGCCATGCCGGGCTCCACGCCGACGGCGCACTCGGTCCCGTGACCCAGCTCTTCCTCTATCAGCGCGCGCCGGGTGCTGCACCGGGGCCGCGGCTCGTGGAGCCCAGCGTGTGAGCACCATCCTGAAAGCGCTCCAGCGCCTCGACGAGGAGAAGCGCGCCCAAGCCGGGCGCTCGCTCGAGGAGCAGGTGATCGCCCGGGGTGGCGCGAAGCGACCGGCGCCGCGCGCGCGCTCGCCGCTCCTCGTGGTCGTGGCGCTCGCGGCCGTTGTGCTCCTGGGCGCGGGCGCGTGGTGGCTGCGGTCGTCCCGGCCCACGAGCGCGCTGGCCGCGCACGCTCCCCAACAACCCGAGCCTGGGTTGCATCCCGTTCCCGCCTCGTTGGAGGGAGCGCCGCTTGCGGGAGCACCGCTCGAGGAGGCTCCCGAGGCGGAGCCGGTCCCGCCGCCCGTCGCCGTGGTCGAGGCTCCGCGCGCGACGCCTGCCCATCACGAGGCGATCGCGCGCCCTGCGCCCGCGCCAGAGCCCGCGGTCGAGCCGCCGCCCCCCGCCGCGGCCGCGCCGCCTGTGGCGCCCGCGCCCGCTCCTGCTCCGAAAGCAGCCCCGGTCCCCGCGGTAGCGGTCGCCGAGCCCGAGCCCGCCGCCGCCGAGCCCGAAGTGGCGACGATCGCCCCGCGCCCCGAAGTATGGGTCGAGCGCACGCAGTGGCACCCGACGCCCGAGCGGCGCCGCGCCCTCGTCCGGCTCGCCGGAGACCAGCCGCGCGAGCTCGCCGAGGGCGACGCCATCGGCGCGCTCGTGATCCGCGAGATCCAGCCGTCGGGCGTCGTGTTTCTCTTCCAGGGCGAGGAGTTCCGGCGCGGCCTCGGCGGTTCGCCCTAGCGCAGCGAGATGCTGCCGTTGCTCGCCCGCAGCCGGATCGGCACGCCGCCGCGGCCGAGCGTGCACTTGAGCCGGCCCGCCTTCTCCTGCTTCTCGCAGGGCATCTCGCGTTCGGTGCGGATCACGCCCGCGTCGACGCGGATGTCGACGTCGCCGTCCACCGGGTCCGGCAGCTCCAGCGTGATGCGGCCGTTGCTGGTGGCGAGCACGACGCCCGCGCCGTTCAGCGCGTCGAGCTCACAGGAGATCGTCCCGTTCGAGGTGGCCGCGTCCACCGAGCCGCTGTGCTCGCTGCAGTCGATCTTGCCGTTCGAGCAGCGCGCGATCAGGTGGCCGAACGTGCACTCCGTGTGGACGCGCGCGTTCGAGGTGTGGATCTCGACGTCGCCGATCACGTCGGTCACGCGCACGGGGCCGTTGCTCGAGTGGGCGCGCACCGCCGCGCGCAGGCCCGAGAGGCAGACGCGCCCGTTGGCGGAGCTCACCGCCACCTTCGTCGCGCGCGGCACGCGCAGCTCGAGGTCGGCGCGCCCGCGCAACAGGAAGCGGCCCGGGACATCTACCTCGATCAGGAGCTCGCCGGAGACGTCCTGGGAGGTCACGCGAATCCCGCGCAAGAGCTTCTCGGCCGCCTCCTCGGACTCGCCGCGCGCCGAGCGGCGCACGAGCACCTCCACGTCGGCGCGCTCCTCGCCGATCACCTGGGTGCGGCCGTTCTCGTTCTCGATGCGCACGCCCGCGCGCGGGGCCGGGAACTGGTGCGTCTCCTCGCTGTCGGCGCGCTCGCGCCAGGGCAGCCCGGAGAGCAGCGAGCGCAGGAAGCCGCCGAGGCTCATGCCCTCGCCGCGTCGCGCGTCGCGCTGGCCCCCTTCGCGGCTCACGCGGCACCTCGCGCGTGCTGCACGAGGCGCGAGAGCACCGCGCCGCCGGGCCCCTGGAGCGAGAGCGTGGCGAGCGGGGTGAGCTCGCTCTCGTAGGGGTTCACCTCGATCACGCGGCCCCCGCTGCGCAGCACCTCCAGCGGGAACTCGGCGGCCGGGTAGACGGTCGCCGAGGTGCCCACCACCAGCATGGTGTCGCAGCGCTCCACCGCGGCGTAACAAGCGCGCAGCACCTGCGGCGGGATCGGCTCGCCGAAGCTCACCGTGTCGCCCTTCACGATCCCCCCGCACTCGGGGCAGCGCGGCGGCAGGTTCTGCTCGTCGATCGCGAAGCCCTTCGGCTCGAAGCGCGTGTGGCAGTCCATGCAGCGCAGCCAGTGATGGTTGCCGTGGATCTCGAGCAGGTTGCGCTGGCCGGCCTGGCGATGCAGGTCGTCGACGTTCTGGGTGATCAAGGCGTCGAGCAGGCCGTCTTCCTCCAGCGCCGCCAGCGCGCGGTGGCCCGCATTGGGCTTCGCGGCGGCGAGCGTCTCGGCGAGCCCGAGTGCCCAGGACTCCTGGGGGTGCAGGCGCTCGCGCCAGGCCTTGGCGGGGTCGCGCAGAAAGCGCTGGAAGCCGTCGAGGGGCGGCTCGCCGTACTTGGTCCACAGGCCGCCGGGACCGCGGAAGGGCGGGATGCCGCTCTCCACCGAGAGCCCGGCGCCCGTCAGCGCCACGACCGAGCGCGCGTCCCGCAGCGACCGCGCCGCTCGCGCGATCTCCGCATCGAGCGCCCGCGTGAGCGTGAAATCGTCCGCATCCATCAGTGGGTCCGCCTGCGGCGCTCGCTCTCGCTGTCGAGGGCGCGGAGCTTGCCCCGCATGCGCCAACGCCGGAACCGGTAGCGCAGCTGAGCGAGCCCGACGCCGGCATCGGGGCTCCACCAGAGCTGCGCGAGGCCCACCAGCACGCCGCCCAGGTGACCGACGTGGCTCACGTTCGGCGGCGCATTGATCAGATCCATCACGAACAGGAACGGGATGAAATAGATCGCGCGCAGCGGAATCGGCGGGAAGAGCAGGTAGATCACGCGGTCCGGGTCGAGCAGCGAGCTCGCGAGCAGGACGGCGTAGACCGCTCCGGAAGCGCCGAGCGTCACCGCTCCCCCACCCCAGCCGAGCAGCGCCATCGCGCCCTGCCAGCAGGCGATCACCACCCCCGCGCCGATCCCCGAGATCAGGTAGAAGCGCAGGAAGCGCTCCGTGCCCCAGCGCGCCGCGACGTCGCTGCCGAACATCCAGAGCCCGAACATGTTGCCGAGCAGGTGCCAGGTGCCCGCGTGCAGCCACATGTAGCTGGCGACGCGCCAGAGCTGCGCGTGATTCCAGAAGCTGTCGGCGTCGAGCACGCCCCAGTACAGGATCGGATCCCAGCGCTGCAGCAGGAACGCCGCGACGTTGGCCGCCAGCAGGGCCTTGATGACGTTCGGCGTGTGCGCCGGGCCGATGCGAAGCTGGGGACCGCGTCCGTACAAGCTCGTCTCGCTGGCGTTCCGATCGGGCGGCCGCTCGCTGGAGCGACCGGATTCCGCTGCCGATCTTGGCCACGCAGGGGGCGCGTTCCCGGTGGTTCACTGCAAGCTAACGGCAACGTCGCGCGAGCGTCAATGAGAATTCACCGGCGCGAGCTCCTGGAGGGCGCGCAGAGCGGCTTCGCGGGGGAGGCCGGTGAGGTCGACGACCGGCAAGTCGAGGCGCAACGCCTCGCGGAGGCGCTCGAGTCGGCCCCGACACGCGGCCGGGTCACCCGCCAGGACGGCCTCCCGGAGCTCCTCTCGGGAGACGGCCGCGAACCAGGGGTGGAAGCGCCGGTAGGCGCGCTCCAGGGCGGGGTCGTCCGGGTCGCAGCCCGGGCGGGCGAACACGGGGAGGACGCGCGCCAGGGCCCGGGGGTCGCGCCCCAGGCTGCGACACTCCGCGTCGAGGCGCGCCGCGGCGGGCGCGATGCGGGCCTCGAGCGCGGGCAGGTTGATGTTCCAGGCGTCGGCGTGGCGCGCGACCAGCGCGAGCATGCGCGCGCCGGCGGCGCCGACCTCGAGGGGCGGCGGCTCCGGGAGCGGCGGGCGCACGCGCGCTCCGTCCAGGGCCACGAAGCGCCCGCTCCGCGTCACCGGCTCGCCGCGCCAGAGCGCGCGCAGCGCGCCGAGCGTCTCGTCGAGCCAGGCGATGCGCTCGCCCACGCTCGGGAAGGGGAGGCCGAAGCGTCGGTCGGAGCTCTGCGCGCCGATCGCGATCAAGACGCGCTGGCGGCGCGGGAAGATGCGCTCGAAGGTGGCGATCGCCTGCGCCAGGTGCGCCGCGTTCCACCAGTGCACGAGGCGCATCGAGGCGATCGCGATGCGGCGCGTGCGAGCGGCGAGCAGCGGTCGCGACCGTCCGGCCGTCGAGCACGTCGCGCTCGCCCAAGCGCGCCATCTGCGAGACGTCGCCGTCGACGTAGGCGGCGGCGTAGCCCAGCGCCTCGGCGCGCTCGACCAGCTCGGCGAGCTCCTCGTAGGCGAGCTGGTGCCAGGTGAAGGCGACGCCGAGGGGCGCGCTCACGCGAGGCGCCCGAGCCGGCGCGCGGCGTGCACGAGCGCGAGCGCGCTCTTCGCGTCGCGCAGCTCGCCGGACCACACCATCGCGAGCGCGCGCGCGAGCGGGGTCGGCACCACCTCGATCACCTCGTCGTGCTCGAGCGCCTGGGGGACGGGCGTGAGCTCGAAGGCGGCGAACAGGTGGATCACTTCGTCGGTGAAGCCGGGCGTGGTGAAGATGGAGCCCAGCGCGACCAGCCGGCCGGCGCGCCGGCCGGCCTCCTCGGCGAGCTCCTTGTGCGCGCACACCTCGGGCGCATCGCCGTCGAGCTTGCCGGCGGGCACCTCCCAGATGAAGCCGCCGGCGGCGTGACGGAACTGGCGGATCAGGAGCACGGTGTCGTCGTCCTCGAAGGGGACGACCGCAGCCGCGCCCGGGTGACGCACGATGTCGAGCTCCACGCGCGCGCCGCTCGGGAGCTCCACTTCCTCGACGCAGACCGTGATCGAGCGCCCGCGATAGACGACGCGATCGCTCACCGCGCGGCCTCGCGTGAAGGGCACTCGCTCGCGATCGGGCATTCGGCGCAGCGCGGGCGCGCCGCGTGGCAGCAGACGCGGCCGTGCTGGATCACGCGCAGTGTGTAGGGCGTCCACTCTGCCGGCGGGAGCAGGCGCGCGAGGTCCTCCTCGATGCGGTCGGGATCCGAGGCGCGCGTGAGGCGCAGGCGTCGGTTCACGCGCTGCATGTGCGTGTCGACCGCGAGGCCCGGCTCGCCGAAGGCGACGCCGCGCACGACGTTCGCGGTCTTGCGCGCCACGCCGCGCAGCGAGACGAGGTCGTCGAGCGCGCGGGGCACCTCGCCGCCGAAGCGCTCTGCGATCTCGCGCGCGGCCGCCTGGATCGACTTCGTCTTCTGTCGGTAGAAGCCCGTGGGCCGCACGAGACGCTCGATCTCGGCGGGAACGGCGTCGGCCAAGGCGCGCGGCTCGCCGTACTTTGCGAAGAGCTCGCTGGTCACCTCGTTCACCTTGGCGTCCGTGCACTGCGCCGAGAGGATCGTCGCGATCAAGAGCTCGAAGGCGTTGCGGTGGTCGAGGGCGCAGCGCGCGTCGGGGTAGGCGCGGGCCAGGCGCTTCGCGATGCGCGTCGCCCGCGCGCGTCGCGCGCTCTGGCTCTCGCTCGGCATGG
This sequence comes from uncultured delta proteobacterium, assembly GCA_963716275.1. Taxonomy (GTDB): domain Bacteria; phylum Myxococcota_A; class UBA9160; order UBA9160; family UBA6930; genus VGRF01. Next base: position 352,191 of record CAVQTC010000003.1, read on the forward strand.
CGGCACGGTAGCGTGTGGGAGCGCGGACTCGGCTCTGCCCAACATCCGTGCGTGGGGAGAGCGAGCGTGAAGCTGCAGGAGAAGATGGTGGCGATCGCGCTGCGCGGCGGCGCTGGCGCGGCCCTCGAAGGCGTGTTCCTGGCGGGCGCGAGCGACGACGACCGCTGCGCGGTGATCGCGCCTCCGCATCCGCTCTACGGCGGGAGCCTCGACTCGCCGGTCGTGACGGAGCTCGCCTTCGCGTGCCACCAGAGTGGCATCGCGTCGTTGCGCTTCAATTGGCGCGGCGTGGGCGCCAGCGCCGGCGAGCCGTCCGGAGACGCGAGCGACGCGGACCAGGACTACGCGTCGGCGCTCGACCACGCCGCCGAGGGCGCCGCGGGAGTGCTGCTCGCGTGCGGCTACTCCTTCGGCGCGGCCGCCGCAGTGCGCGCCGCCGAGCAGACGCCGCGCGTGCGCAAGCTCGTGCTGGTGGCGCCGCCGCCCGCCCTGATCGCTCCCGCCCGCATTGCGGCGCTGCGCGCGCGCACGCTCGTGCTGGCCGGCGACCGCGACGATTTCGTGCCGCTGGCCGCCCTCGAGGCGGGCCTCGCCGGCGCCGCGAACGTGCGCCTCGAGGTGATTCCGGGCGCCGACCACTTCTTCGGCGCCGGCACCCGCACCCTCGCCTCGCTCGCCAGCACCTGGCTCGCCGGAGGCGGCAACGCCGCCGCAAACGGTTAACACGGGGACGCTGGTTAACTTGAACTAAGCGAGCCCTTCGACGTCTCATCACCAACCGCGAGCATCTTGGTGACCGCGGCCCGCGAGACGTGAAGGCGCCGCGCGACGTCAGCGCCCGACATGCCGAGTTCTCGCACCGCTTTGGCAGCGACGGCTCGCCGAACTTCGGCCAGCTTGAGCGACCGGGCGGATGACAGGACTACCTCCGGTTTGACCTGCTGGTCACTGCACGAGGCCGCGAGGAGAGCAGCGAAGGCCGCCTCGATCGCCCGATTCGGGTTGGACCGCGAGCGCAACCAGGCAGGCTCGAGAGGGGTCATCACGTCGGCGCCTGGCGCCTCGACCCAGCGCGCGATCGCGGCACGCGCCGCGAGAGGGTCGGGGTCCACCAGCGCAAGCGACTCAGAGATCGCGTGGAACCCGCGCGGAGGTTGGCTCCCGACCAACGCTCCGTGGCCACACCACCGATACCCCGGAAGCTTCGCAGGCGAGGCAAGTCTCGCCTCCAGAGGATTTCGGTGGACGTATCGTATGACGCCGATGAGATCCTGGTCGTCTCGGATTCGGCGGGACCGGAAGCGATTCTGGAAGAGGTGGCCGACTCGGTCGTACTTCTGGTTGAAGTAGAGCGCGTAGCTCGTCCCCAGCCTCGCCATCAACCGCGAGATGCCAACCACGCCCGATCGCAAAACGAGGTGAATGTGGTTGGGCATCAGCACCCAGGCGAAGCAGATCAAGCCAAGCTCGAGGACGAGCTTCTCCAGCCGTGCGAGGAACTCTTCGTAGTCGTCCTCGTCACGAAACAGGACGCTGCGCTCTATTCCGCGCAGCATCACATGGTGAGCGGCGCCCGGCGCGTCGAGACGGGGTCCCCGGGGCACTGGAGTCTCCGCGGGACCGGGGCGTCGAAGCTAACCGATGCAGGCAGGTCCGCCCGACGGGCGCTGCCGAGTTAACCAGCGTCCCCGTTGTTAACTAGAAGTCGCGGCGGAGGCGGTGCTCGGGGTCTTCGACGGCGCCGGGGCCGGCGCGCTCGAGGGGCTCGGTGCCGGAAAGGAAGGGCATCAGGAACACCGGCTTGCTGTCGGGGCCGGCGATCTTCCCGGTGCTCACGTCGAGGCGGACCATCGTGATGCCCGCCGGCGGCTCCGGCTCGAGCGGCTCGCGCGCGGCCAGCGCCGCCTTCATGTACTCCATCCAGATCGGGAGCGCGGCGCGCGCGCCGGTCTCCTTCGGACCGAGCACCTCGCGCGCGTCGATCCCCACCCAGACGCCCGTCACGATCTCCGGCGAGAAGCCGATGAACCAGGCGTCGGTGTGGTCGTTCGTGGTGCCGGTCTTCCCCGAGAGGCGCCGCCCGAGCGAGCGCGCCGCCGCGGCCGTGCCCGCCGGATGCTCCACCGGCGCGCGCAGGATCGACGCCACGACGAAGGCGTGAGCGGGCGCGAGCGCGTAGCCTTGCGGCACCGGCAGCTTCGGAAACGCGCGCTGCTCGGGCGGCGGCTCCGGCGCGAGGTCGGCGGCGTCGGCCGCGCTCTCCTCCGCGCCGCTCGCTTCCGGCGCGCCCTCGGGCGCCGGAGCCTCCTCTTCCTCGCTCTCCGTCACCACTTGCGCCTCGCCGGGCTTCGCCGCGCCTTCCGCCCCGGCCCCCGCCGCCGCGGCCTCCGCCCCGCGCGCCTGGGTCGGCCGATCGAGCGCCGCGTGCGCGAGGATCTCCTTCCCCTCGCGGTCGAGCACGCGCGTGATCAGGCGCGGCTCCACCAGCCGTCCGCCAGACGCGAACACGCCGTAGGCGCGCGTCAGCTCGAGCAGCGTGAGCGAGCTCGTGCCGAGCGCGAGCGAGAGCCCCGTGTCGAGCTTCGAGCGCACCCCCAGCCGGCGCGCCATCTCGATCGTGGGCGGAACGCCGACGTCGTGCAGCACGTAGACCGCCGCGTTGTTGATCGAGCGCGCGAGCGCCTCGGTGAGCGTGAGCCGGCCGAGGAAGCGCCGACCGTAGTTCTCAGGGCGCCAGAGCGAGCCGCTGCCGTCGTCGTAGACTGCCGGGCGGTCGTACACGATCGTCGCCGGCGTGAAGCCGTTCGCGAGCGCGGTGGCGTAGACGATCGGCTTGAACGCGCTGCCCGCCTGCCGCTGCGCCTGGGTGGCGCGGTCGAACTCGCTGTTCGCGAAGTCGTAGCCGCCCACCAGCGAGAGCACGTCGCCGCTCGCCACGTCGAAGGAGAGCAGCGCCCCTTGCACGTCGGGCACCTGATAGAGCCCCGCGTGCCACGCCGTCTCTCCCGCGGCCGCCGGCGCCACCTGGAAGCTCGCCACGTCGCCCACCGCGAACACCTGCGAGAGGCGGCCCACCTCGGCGCCGTGCGTGTCCGGGCGCGCGCGGTGCGCCCACTTCGTCGCGTCGAAGGCGACGTCGGCTTCACGCCCGGGCGCGAACGCCACGCGCGCGAGCTTCTTGGCGTCGTCCACTCGCAGCACCACACCGAGGTGCGGGTGCGCAAAAAAGCTCGGCTCGGGCGCGACGTCGGGCGCGAGCGCGTTCTCCGTCGCGAGCGCCTCGAGCTCGGCCGGGATGGCGTCGGGCTTGACCCGGCGCGCGGGCCCCCGGTAGCCGCGCCGGTGGTCGAGCGCCTCGACCCCGCGGCGCAGCGCCGCCACCGCGTCGCGCTGCAGCGCCAGGTCGATCGTCGTCTCGATTCGGAGGCCCCCGCGCAGCACGAACTGGTTGTCGAACTGGTCGAGCAGCCGGCGCCGCACCTCCTCGGTCACGTAGGCGGCCACTTCGAAGGGCTCGGGGTCGGGGCCGCGCACCACCGGCCGCGCCGCGACCGCCGCGTCGTGCGCCGTCTGGTCGAGGAAGCCCACCTCGAGCATGCGCTTCAGCACGTACAGCCGGCGCTCCTCGGCGCGCTCCGGATTCTGGAAGGGCGAGAACTTCCCGGGCGCCTTGGGGAGGCCGGCGATCAGCGCGATCTCGCCCACCTGGAGCTGCTCGAGGGGCTTGTCGAAGTACGTGCGCGCGGCCTCGGCGATGCCGTACGCGCCGCTCCCGAAGTAGATGTGGTTCAGGTAGCGGTAGAGGATCGCCTGCTTGTCGAAGCGCTGCTCGATCTCGCGCGCGAGCAGGATCTCGCGAACCTTGCGCGTGTAGGTGCGCTCCGAGCTCAGCAGGAGATTCTTCGCGAGCTGCTGCGTGATCGTGCTCGCGCCCTGCGTCTCGTCCGAGAAGAGATTCACCCAGGCCGCGCGCAGGATGGAGGACATGTCGATCCCGCCGTGCTCGAAGAACTTGTCGTCCTCGGCGGCCAGGAAGGCCTGCACCACCGCCTTCGGGATGTGCTGCATGGGCACGAGCTGGCGGCGCTCTTCGTAGAACTCGCCGATCAACGCGCCGCTTCGGTCGTAGACGCTGCTGGTGAGCGCGGGCCGGTAGTCGTCGAGCGCCCGCAGGTCCGGGAGATCGCGCAGGAAGGCGAAGTAGAGGGCGACCAGGCCCAGCCCGCCGAGCAGGGCGAGCCCCCCCAGCGCGGCGCCGGCGCGCACCACCCTCTTGTTGACCGGCATCGCCCCGCCGTCCCCCTTCGGTCGAAGCGCCACTCCGCTGCGCAGCGGACCGTAGCCGACGCCTCTTCCGGTGGGCTAGGAAGCGGCAGCGCGCGCCCCGCGCTGGAGACCTCGCGTGCCGGATGCCCGCCTCGCGCTCGCCTTCGTGATGGATCCGATCGAGGCCGTGAACATCGCGGCGGACACCACCTTCGCCCTGATGCTCGAGGCCCAGGCGCGCGGCCACCGGGTCTTCAGCGTGGACCCGAGCGATCTCGGCGTGCGCGACGCGCGCGTCACGGCCAAGGTCCGCGCGGTCGAGCTGCGCCGCGAGCCGGGCAACCACGTCACCGTCTCGCCCCCGCGCCTGGCCGCCCTGGACGAGGAGTTCGACGTCGTCTTCCAGCGCAAGGACCCCCCGGTGGACGTGGCCTACGTCACCGCCACCCAGATCCTCTCGCTCTGCCGGCGCGCCCTCGTCCTGAACCGTCCCCAGGGCATCCTCGTCGCAAACGAGAAGCTCTACGCCATGCACCTGGCCGAGCTGATGCCGGCGACGCTGATCGCGCGCGAGATCCCCCAGTTCGTGGACTTCCTGGCCGAGATGGGCGGCGAGATGATCGTGAAGCCCCTGCACGGCAAGGGCGGCGAGGGCGTCTTCCACGTGCGAAACGACGACCGGAACCTCTTCTCGATCCTCGAGCAGAGCACCCAGTTCGGCACGCGCTGGACGATCGCCCAGCAATACCTGCCGGCCGTGCGCCGCGGCGACAAGCGCATCCTGCTCCTCGACGGGGAGCCGCTCGGCGCTCTGCTGCGCGTCCCGGCCGAGGGCGAGTCGCGCGCCAACCTGCACGTGGGCGGCCGCGCCGTGAAGACCGCGCTCGACGACGACGACCAGCGCATCGTCGCGAAGCTCAAGCCCTGGCTGGTGCGGGACGGGCTCTTCCTCGTCGGCATCGACGTGATCGGCGGCAAGCTCACCGAGGTGAACGTCACCAGCCCGACCGGCCTCCAGGAGATGAACGCCCTCGACGGCGCCCGCTACGAGACGCGCGTCCTCGAGGCCGTCGAGGAGCGCGCCGGCGGCCGTCGGTAGGCGCCCCCGCCGCCCGACCCGGGGGCCTCGCAACTCCGTCAGTAACCCCTCGGAAAGGCTATTGACACGCCTTCCGACGGTGGGGATCATGCGCTCCGTCGAACGCGGCCCCCACCCTCGGCCTGCGGGCGGCTTCCTCCAGTGTTCGGGAACCCAAACAGGAGGCCCAATGGCCGCATCCAAGGTCGAACGGACCGGCATCAAGCGTGAGAAGGACTGGCTCTACTTCCTCGATCGCCGCGGCAACGTGAGCCGCGTGCGCCGCGCCGAAGGCGGCGGCAAGGCCCGCAAAGGCACGACCCAAGTCGTCGCCAAGGTCGGCCTGAAGAAGGAAGACGGCTACCTCTACTTCATCGATCGCGACGGAGACGTGTCGCGCGCCAAGATGGTCCGGCGCGGCAAGGGCACGCGCCGCAAGGCGGCCCGGCGATCGACGGGACGCCGGCGCACGCGCTAGCGCCTCTCAGGCACAGTCAGGAGGGTCGGCGCCTCGCGGCGCCGGCCCTCTGCACTTCGAGCCCGCACGTCGCGCCCGCTAGCCTTTCCGCGAGCGTGCCCATGCCCGATTCGCCGAGCACTATCCAGGGAGCGCGCCAGGAGCCGGGCGCCCACCCCTTCGCGGTCCTGGTCGTCGACGACGAGCCGGCGATCCTCGAGTCGATCGAGCTCACCCTCGGCGACGACTACCGCGTGCTCACCGCCGGCAACGGCCGCGCGGGCATCGAGATCCTCGAGCGCGAGGAAGTCGCGCTCGTGATCGTGGACCAGGTGATGCCCGGCATGAGCGGCGCCGAGTTCCTGGAGCGCGCCGTCGCGATCCAGCCCCGCGCCGTGCGCATCATGCTCACCGGCTACGCGGACCTGAACGCGATCGTGTACGCGGTGAACGAAGGCCACATCTACCGCTACATCCAGAAGCCCTGGGACTCCGACCAGCTGCGCCTCGACGTGAAGCGCGCGCTCGAGGCCTACCGGCTCACCGCCGAGAACGCGCAGCTCGCGAGCGCGCTCGCGCGCGCCAACGAGCGCCTGCGCGCCGAGAACCTCTACCTGCGCCGCCAGGTGCAGCGCAGCTACGGCTTCGACCAGCTGGTGGGCACGAGCCCCGCCATGCAGCGCGTCTTCGACGTGATGGAGAAGGTCGCCCAGACCGACGCGACGGTGCTGCTCACCGGCGAGACCGGCACGGGCAAGGACCTCGTCGCGCGCGCCATCCATTATTCGGGCGCGCGCAAGGAGCGCCGCTTCGTGGCGCAGAACTGCGGCGCGCTCCCCGACACGCTCCTCGAGAGCGAGCTCTTCGGCCACCGGCGCGGCGCCTTCACCGGGGCCTACGCGGACAAGCGCGGGCTCTTCGAGATCGCCGACGGCGGCACGATCTTCCTCGACGAGATCGGCGAGACCGAGCCGGGCATGCAGGTGCGCCTGCTGCGCGTGCTCCAGGACGGCGAGATCCGCCCGCTCGGCTCCTCGGAGACGCGGCGCGTGGACGTGCGCATCATCGCGGCCACCAACCGCGACCTGCGCAAGCTCGTGCAGATCGGCCGCTTCCGCGAGGACCTCTACTACCGGCTGCGCGTGGTCGAGATCCCGCTCCCGCCGCTGCGCGAGCGGCGCGAGGACCTGCCCGCGCTGGCGCACCACTTCCTCGACCTCGCCAACAAGAAGATGGGCCGCGCGCTCGAGGGCTTCAGCGAACGCGGCGATGGACCGGCTCGGCGCCCACGTCTGGAACGGGAACGTCCGCGAGCTCGAGAACGAGATCCAGCGCGCCGTGGCGCTGGCGGGCAGCGAGAAGCGCATCAGCGAGGAGATGCTCTCGGAGCACGTGCGCGGTCCGACGCCGGCCCAGGCCGCCGGCGCGGTCGTGCTCCCCAAGGACACCGATCTCAACCGCGCCGTCGAGGCGCTGAAGGCGGCGATGATCCAGGACGCGCTCGCAGCAGCGGGCAGCGTGACCCGCGCCGCCGCGCGCCTGGGCATCCCGCGCCAGTCGCTCCAGAAGATGATGAAGCGGCTCGGCCTGCGGGAAGTGGCCGAGGAGCCCTGAGCGGTCGCTTCAGCCTGCCAGGCCCCGCCACTCGCGCAGCCAGGCCCAGGCGCTGCGCACGATCGAGTCGAGATCGGAGCGCTCCGGGCGCCAGCCGAAGTCGCGCTGGAAGCGCGTCGCATCCGCCACCAGCTCGGCGGGGTCGCCGGGCCGTCGCGGCGCGCTCACGATGGGCACGGGCCGGCCGAGCACGCGCTCGATCGCGGCCAGCACCTCCCGGTTCGTAGCCCCGCGCCCGCTCCCCAGGTTGTAAGCGCCGCTCGGCCCGTCCCCGAGCAGGGCCTCGAGCGCGCGCACGTGCGCCTCGGCGAGATCCGTCACGTGGATGTAGTCGCGGACGCAGCTGCCGTCGCGGGTCGGGTAGTCGCTGCCGAAGAGCGAGAGCGGGCCGCGCAGGCCCGCGGCCGCCTCGAGCGCGACGGGGATCAGGTGCGTCTCGGGCTCGTGGCACTCGCCGATCCCGCCGGCCGGGTCGGCGCCGGCCGCGTTGAAGTAGCGCAGCGACGCGGAGCGCAGGCCGTGGGCGCGCTCCACGTCCGCGAGCAGGCGCTCGACCGCGAGCTTGCTCGCGCCGTAGGGGTTGATCGGCGCCAAGGCCGCGCTCTCCGCGATCGGCTGGCGCTCGGGGTGCCCGTAGACGGCGGCGCTCGAGGAGAACACGAAGGCCCGCACGCCGTGCGCGAGCGCCTCGGTGATCAGGTTCACCGAAGCGCCCACGTTGTTCTCGAAGTACGCGAGCGGCTTCGCCACCGACTCGGCCACCGAGATCGAGCCCGCCAGGTGGAGCACGCCCGCGATCGGCCCGTGCTCGCGGAACACTCGCCCGAGGGCAGCGCGGTCAGCGAGGTCGGCGCGCACGAGCGGCGCGCCCCGCACGTGCTCCGCGCGGCCCGCGCGCAGATCGTCCACCACGACTGCGCTGTGGCCCGCGCGCTGCAGCTGGCGAAGCGCGTGGCTTCCGATGTAGCCCGCCCCGCCCGTCACGAGTAGATGCGCCAACGTCTTCTCCGCTCGGCGTGGTATTTTGCGCGCGTGGCCGACGTCGTGCACACGGCGGAGTTCGAGACGCCCGAAGGCCGGATGACGTGCGCTTCGACCGATCGCGGCCTCTGCTTCATCCAGCTGCCGCGCGCGAGCGGGCGCGGCTTCGCGGGCTGGCTGCGCCGCTTCGCGCCCAGCGCGCAGGTGCGCACCGGCTTCGCGCCCAACCGCCAGGCGATCGGCCAGATCCAGGAGTACCTGGCCGGCAAGCGCCAGACCTTCCGCATCGACCTCGATCTGCGCGCGACCAACTTCCAGATCCGCGTGTACGCGGCGCTGCTCGCGATCCCCTACGCCGAGACGCGCAGCTACGGCGAGATCGCCCGGGCGATCGGCGAGCCCGGCGCGTCGCGCGCGGTCGGCGCCGCGAACGGCGCCAATCCGCTGCCGCTCGTGGTCCCCTGCCACCGCGTGATCGCAGCGCGCGGCAAGCTCGGCGGCTTCGGCGGCGGCCTCCCCCTGAAGAAGCGGCTCCTCGCCCTCGAGCACGGCCGCCACCCCCAGCAGGGCGAGCTGCTTTGAGCGAGGCGCCCTAGACCCGCGCGAGCGCCTGGTCGAGGTCGGCGATCAGGTCGCGGGAGTCCTCGATGCCGCAGGAGAGCCGCACCAGCGTGTCGGTGATGCCCCAGCGCAGGCGCTCCTCGCGCGGCTGGTCCCAGTAGGACATCAGCACGGGCATCTCGACCAGCGACTCGACGCCGCCCAGGCTGGGCGCGATGTAGGGCAGCCGGCAAGCGTCCACGAAGCGGGTCGCGGCGGCGAGATCGCCCTCGATCTCGAAGGTGACGACGCCGCCGAAGCCGCGCAGCAGGCGCGTCGCCACGGCGTGGTCCGGGTGCGAGGCGAGGCCGGGGTACCAGACGCGGCGCACGCGCGGGTGCTCCTCCAGGAAGCGCGCGACGGCGAGCCCGTTCTCGTTGTGGCGCGCGACGCGCAGCGCGAGGGTCTTCATGCCGCGCAGGAGCTGATAGCTCGCGCTGGGGTCGAGGATCGCGCCCAGCACGCCCACGGCCTCGCGGATCGGCTTCATCACCGCGGCCGGCCCGCAGGCGACGCCCGCGATCAGGTCGTTGTGGCCGCTCAGGTACTTGGTGGCGCTGTGGAGCACGAGGTCGGCGCCGTCGGCCAGCGGCGCGTGGTTCACCGGAGAGGCGAAGGTCGAGTCCACGATCACCTTGACGCCGCGCTCGTGGGCAATGCGCGCCGCCTCGGGGAGATCGATCACGCGCAGGTACGGGTTCGTGGGCGACTCGGTGAAGAAGAAGACCGTGTCGTCGCGCAGCGCCGCCTTGAGCGCGCTCGTGTTGGCGGGCTCGATCACGGTCGCCTCGACCTCGAGCTTCGCGAGGTACTGGCGAATGAACTGGCGCGTGCGCCGGTAGCAGTCGCTGGTCACCACGATGTGGCCGCGGCGCGGGAGGAGCGCGAGGAAGGTGGTGGTGGCCGCAGCCATGCCCGACGCGAACAGCACCGCCGCCTCGGCGCCCTCGAGCTCGCAGAGCTTGCGCTCGACCGCCCGCCAGGTGGGGTTGCTGTAGCGGCCGTATTCGTCGCGCTCGAGGCGGCCCTCGGCGTAGGCCTGCACCTCGGCCGAGTCGCGGAACCAGAAGGTCGAGGTCTGGTAGATCGGCGTGGCGAGCGCCGCGCTCTCCTTGGCCTCGCGCTCGCCGCCGTGGACGGCGCGCGTCGACTCCCCTTGCGGCTTCTTGGCGTCGCTCATGCCGGGTCGAGATTCCCCTGCGAGTTCCGCAAGTTACCGGCGGCCGGCAGGCCGCGCCAACCAGCGTTCCGCGCTCAGGGTGCGCCGCTTTCGGGTCCGCAGTCCTGCACGTAGCCGAGCTGCTTCAGCTGCGCGCACTCTTCGGCCGAGATGCGCGCCGCCGTGCCGTGGCCGGAGCGGTGCTGCTCGGCGGCGAGCGCGATCGCCGCGGCCTGCCGGCGCATCTCCTGGGCTACGCCGGTCTCGCGCTCCGCCAGGTTCTCGCGCTCGCCCGGGTCGCGCTCGACCCGGAACAGCTCGCGCGGCGGCAGCCCGCGCGGGTTGCTCTCGTTCGCCTCGATCCACTTCCAGTCGCGCGAGCGCAGCGCGCGCAGCACGTTGCCCTCGTGGTTCTCCTCGGCGAAGACGAGCTGGTCCGCCGCTGGCCGGCTGGCGGGGAGCGTCGCCAGGTCGAGGCCCTGCATCGCGGGCGGCAGCGGCGCGCCGGCCCGGGCGATCAGGGTCGGCGCCACGTCGATGAGACGCGCCGGCTGGCCGCGCGCGTCGGGCGGCGCGGCCGGCGCGCCGCGCGGCCACTTCACCAGCATCGGCACGTGGATCTGCTCGTCGTAGAGCGTGAGGCCGTGCCAGAAGCCGCCGTGCTCCTGGAACTCCTCGCCGTGGTCGGCGACCAGCACGATCACGCTCGCGTCGTAGAGGCCGAGCGCTTCGAGGCGGGCCAGGAACGCCCCGAAGTTGTGGTCGGCGTAGGCGATCTCGCCCTGATAGAGCGCGTGCATCTCCGCGGCCTGCTCGGGAGGCGGCGTCTGCTCGGCGGCGCGCGCGATGCCGTGGCCGTCGTAGGGATGCGCGAAGTAGGGATCGTGCGGATCCATGTAGTGGAGGAACAAGAAGAAACGCGCGTCTCTCTGTCGAGCGAGCCAGGCCGAGGCGTGCGCGTTCACCACCGCCGAGTCCTGATAGAAATCGCCGACGCGCAGGCCCGGGGCGAACGTGAAGTAGGCGCGGCGCGCCACCTGGTAGAGCACGAGCTTCGAGGACGACTCGAGCGCGCCGAACAGGTAGTCGGGCCCGAGGTAGTGGAACTCGTCGAAGCCCTGGGCGAAGCCGAAGGCTTCGGTCAGGTTCGTGTTCGAGACGAACGCGCCCGTGGTGTAGCCGCGGCGCTGCAGCACCTCCGCCACGGTCTCGACGCCCTCCGGCAGCGCCGCGCTCTTCGACATGGTCTGATGGCTGCTCGGCACGAGCGAGCTGAGCAGCGTCGCGGTGGAGGGCTTGGTCCAGGAGGCGTGCGAGAAGCCGCTGTAGATCGTGCCACCGTCCGCGGCGATGCGGCAGAAGTTCGGCGTCGGTCGGGCGCCGCCATAACAAGAGAGGTGGTCGGCGCGCAGCGTGTCCACCATCACCAGGATCAGATTGGGGCGCGCGGCGAGCTCGGCGGGCACCGCGCGCGGCGGCACGAGCGGGGCCGGGCGCGCGGCGCGCCCGGCGACGAGCCCGCCGAGCCCGATCGCAAAGATCGCGAGCGCCACCGCCCAGCGCGGGCGGAAGAGCTCGCCCAGCGCTCCGCGCAGGAGGCGCGGCCCGCCGAAGAGCAGCGCGAGCGCGAGCGAGCCCGAGCCGGCGAGCAGGGCGAGCAGCACCGGGAGCGGCGGCAGCTGCTCCGAGTAGACGTCGCGGCGCAGGCGGAAGAAGAGCACGGCGCCGCCGATCGGCACGAGCGTCGCGAGCAGCGCGAGCGACGCGGTGTGCCCGCGCACCTCGCGCGCGTCCATCGGGAAGACGGCGAGCGCGAGCCCGCCCAGCGCGCAGAGCGGACCGAGCACGAGCGCGTAGGCGAGCGGCGCGAACCAGAGCACCTGCGCCTCGCGCGCGAAGCCCTGGGCGGCGATCGCGCCCGCCTCGCCGAGCCCGAGGGCGAGGCCTGCCACGAGGCCGGCCCCGAGGCCGTACGCGGCGCCCGCGCGGGCGCGCGCCGCGCCGGGGAGGGCGGGAGCCGCGCGCCGGTCGGCGACCGGGGCGTCGGGCTCGAGCTCGCGGGCCGCGCGCGCCGCCTCCGCGTAGTCCACCTGCACACCGTTCACGCGGCAGTAGCCGGGCGTGTAGTCGCGGGTCGCGCCCACCACACCACGCCGCCCACGAGCGTCAGCGCCTCGGCCGCCCAGAAGCCGAGCGCCGCCGACGCCACCGCCGCCCCCGCGCCGATCAGCTTTTGCAGCACGAGCAGGTGGGCGAGCTCGCGCACGCCCTCGCCGGCGATCGTGATCGGCGAGAGCACCGTGGCGAGGATCTGCACGGTCGAGCCCAGCACGATCGGCCAGAACGACGCGCCCGGCGCTCCGATCGCGAGGGCCGTGAAGAAGTACATCGCCGCGGTCGTGAAGTGGACGACGAAGGAGAGCGCGAGCGCCTGGAGCAGGATCGCCTTGCGCTCCCCGTAGGCGGCGGCCGCGCGCGAGATGCGCCCCACCAGGCCCGCGAGGCGCGCGCGCCCCGGCAGCGGGAAGTGCTCGATCGCCCACTGCACGAGGCCGGGGAACCAGAGGAGGGCGAGCAGCGCCGCCACGATCGCGAGCGAGACGAGCGCCGCCGCGAGGGCGCTCGCGCGCGCGGCGGCCGGCGTCGGCAACGCCGCGTCGAAGAGCGCCATGCCGAAGGGCAGCGCCACCAGGAAGGAGAGGAAGATGCCGACCGGCCCGATCAGCTTCTCCAGGAACTTGGCGGCCGTGACCTCCACCGTGCGCCCGCTGAAGCGCGCGGCGTCGTAGAGCGTGTAGCCGTCCAGGCCCAGCGTGCTCGGCAGGAAGGTGCCGATGAAGCGCCCGATCAGGAACGAGCCGAACACGTGGCGGAAGGGCAGCTCGATGCCTTGGCCGCGCAGCATCAGCCGCCAGCGCTGCATCGAGGCGAGGATGCCGACGAGCTTCACGCCGGCCGCCGCCGCGCAGAAGAGCGCGAACTCGCGCGCGTCGATGCCGCGCAGCGTGCGCAGCAGCAGCGTGCCGGTGGAGACGAGCGTCCCGTCCACGTCCTTCACCGGGTGCGCGAAGAGCAGCCAGAAGATGCGCAGCGTGAGCCAGGCCTTGAGCGCGTTTCCGACACGCCCGCGCCAGGGCGGCGCGAGCCGCGCGCGCGCGAAGAGCGCCACCGCGGCGACGGCGGCGAGCTCTCCCAGCAAAAACAGCAGGCGCATCGGCCGGCGCGCTAGGGGTTCGGCGCCGCGAGCAGCTCGCTGCGGCGCCGCTGGTAGTCGGCCTCGGAGATGCGCCCCGCGCGGCGGTCCGCGTCGAGTGCGTCGAGCGCGCGCTGGGTCTCGGTGTCCGCGGGGCGTGCGTCGCTCGGCGCGCTCGGCAGCTCGGCCTGGGACACCGGGCTGTCGAACAGGATCGTGCGCCGCCCGCTCTCGCTCGCAGCGACCGGATCGCGGAAGAGCTCGGCGCGCCAGTCGATCGCCACGCCGCTCGGTCCGAGCGAGGCGATGTGCGGGCCGGGCAGCACCTTGAACGCGTGCGTGGGCTGCCCGACCTGGGGCTCGGGGAGGGTCTCGTCCTCGCCCGCAGGAAGCTCGCGGTCCACGTTCGCGAAGTGGACCTCCAGCCGGCCCTCGGCGTCGACGAAGGTGACGAAGCTCGTGGCGTAGGTGCGCGAGAAGATCCCCAGGCGGCGCTCGCGACGCTTCGCGCGCACGACGATCTCCTGGCTCCCGTCCGCGCGCGCGAAGGCCTCGGAGAGCACCGGGGCGAGGCCGCTCGCGAGCTCGCCGGGCAGGGCGCGGCGCTGGTCGTCCTTGCCCTTCGCGTCGCTCAGCCGCACGTCGATGCGCGCGAGTACGTGCGCCATGCGCAGCGCCGAGATGGTCGCGGGGTGGGAGAAGCCGCGCGGCACGGGAGCGCCGTCGCGCTCCTCGGAGCGCAGCGCGACCATCAGGTCCGGCGCCTCGCTGATCGGCACGCGCACCGTCTTCGTCGCGCAGCCGACTAGCAACGCCGCCAGGCAGGCGAGGGCCGCCCTAGGTGAGGGCATGCACCACGCGCTGCGCCAGGAAGCTCGCGGCATAGGCGAGCCCGAGCAGATAGCAGAACGCGAAGGCGGGCCAACGCCAAGAGTTGGTCTCGCGCGCGATCGTGGCCAGCGTCGAGGTGCACTGGAGCGCGAACACGAAGAAGACGAGCAGCGCCGCGACGGTTGCCGGCGTGAACACCGGCGCGCCGGTGCGCGGATCGACGTCGCGCGCCAGGGCCTCGCGCAGCGTGCCCTCGCCCTGGTCCGAGGCTGCGTAGATCTGGGCGAGCGTCGCGACGATCACCTCGCGCGCGGCGAGGCTCGCGATCAGGCCCACGCCGATCTTCCAGTCGAAGCCGAGCGGCGCGATCGCGGGCTCCAGCGCGTGGCCGATGCGCCCGGCGAAGCTGTGCTCGAGGGCGTAGGCCGCGGCGCGCTCGGGCGGGGTCCCGGCCGGCGGCGCGACGCGCGGGAAGTTGAGGAGCGCCCAGAGCACGATCGACACCGCCAGGATGATCGTCCCCGCCCGCCGCAGGAACCTCTTCGCGGCCCCCCACACCTGGACGGCGACGAGCTTTGCCGGCGGCATCCGGTACGGCGGGAGCTCGAGGTAGAAGGGCATCGCGTCGGCCTTCAAGAGCGTGCGGCCCAGCAGGCCCGCGACCGCGAAGGCTGCGAGCGCCCCCAACAGGTAGAGGCCGAGCAGCACGAGCCCCTGCAGGCCCAGCGGCCCCCACACCTTGCGCGCCGGGACGAACGCCCCGATCAGGAGCGCATAGACCGGGAGCCGCGCCGAGCAGGTCATGAGCGGCGCCACCAGGATCGTCACCAGGCGCTGTGTCGCCGAGGGGATCGTGCGCGTCGCCATGATGCCGGGCACCGCGCACGCATAGGAGGAGAGCAGCGCGACGAAGGCGCGGCCCTCGAGGCCGATGCGCGCCATGGCGCGATCCACCACGAAGGCGGCGCGCGCCATGTAGCCCACGTCCTCGAGGAGGTAGACGAGCGTGAAGAGCAGCAAGATCTGCGGCAGGAAGACGATCACCGAGCCCACGCCCGCCACGACGCCGTCGCACAGGAAGTCGGCGAACGCACCCGGCGGGAGCGCGCTGCGCAGCTCTGCCGCAGCGAAGCCGACCGCCGCGTCGATCGCGTCCATCGCCGGCTGCGCCCACGCGAAGATCAGCTGGAAGAAGAAGATCATCACCGCGGCGAAGAGCAGCGTCCCGAAGAGCGGGTGGAGTACGATCGCGTCGACGCGCTCCGTGATGCGGCTCGCGCCTGGGCGCCGCACGATCGCGCGGCCGAGCACCGACTCCACCCAGGCCCTGCGGTCGGGGCCGGCGCGGGGCGGCGGGATCACGGGCCGAATCCAGCGCTCCGGGTGAGGGAGGATGCGCCGAAGCTGGTCGAGGCCGAGGCCGCGGTGGCCGACCACGGGAACCACCGGCGTGCCGAGCGCCGCCTCGAGCTTCGCGAGGTCGATCTCCCCGCCGCGCGCGCGCAGCTCGTCCACCATGGTGAGCACGACGCAGGCCGGGAGCCCGAGCGCGAGCACCTCGGCCACCAGCGCCAGCGAGCGCTCGATCGTGCAGGCATCCACCGTGATCACGAGGCCGTCGGGCGCGGGCACGTCGGCGACCTCGCCGCGCAGCACGCGCGAGACCACCGCTTCGTCCGGGCTCAAGGGCGAGAGGCTGTAGGTGCCCGGCAGGTCGATCACGCGCAGGCGCCGTCCGCCCACTCGCGCGTCGCCTTCGCGACGCTCCACGGTCACGCCCGGGTAGTTCCCGACGCGCGCGCGCAGGCCGGTGAGCGCGTTGAAGAGCGTGGTCTTCCCGGAGTTCGGGCTCCCCACCAGCCCGAGCCGGAGGGGCCGCGCGAGCTCCGCGCTCGCGCTAGCCACGCAGGGCGATCCGCACCGCCTTGGCCTCGCGGTTGCGCAGGCAGATTCGGCCGCCGCGCAGCTCGTAGACGCGCGGATCGCCGAGCGGCGCGCGCCGCCGGCAGCGCACCGGGGTGCCCGGTACGAAGCCGAGATCCTCGAGCCGCTGGGCGAGCGCCTCGCTCGCCGCGAGCTCGACCACGATCGCCTCGGCCCCCAGGCCGAGCGCGTCGAGGCCGACGAGCTGCGGGAGCGGATCAGGCTGGGTCAGCGGCTGGGCCATGGGGAACTCTGAAAATGATTTTCAATTCCGTTGACAGCGTACGGGGGCCTCGACGGGCAGTCAATCACGGGTCGCAGCAGGGTCGTGGAGACCACTTTGAGATCACGTTCTCATAGTCTAGAAACCCTGCAAATCTCGTTGACTCGACCTTGCCCAGCGCTACGATGCGCGCGCTTTTCGTAGGCCCGACGCGTAGTTAATCGAGGTTTCGACGCACGCCACGCGGCGCTGCTGGAACGGGGGGGAGCGTGCTCGCCGAGTTCGTCGGCGTCCTCTTGATCCTGGGCCTGGCCGTGGTCGTCGCGGGCCTCATGGTCTCGGCGCCGAAGCTGCTCGGACCCAAGCGGGAGTTCCCTGAGAAGCTCGACCCCTTCGAGTGCGGCGAGAAGCAGATCGTGTCTCCCAAGCAGCGCTTCTCGGTGAAGTTCTACCTGGTCGCGATGCTGTTCGTGCTCTTCGATCTCGAGGCGGTCTTCTTCTATCCCTGGGGAGCGCTCTTCCGCGAGCTCGGCCTGTACGGGCTCGGGGCGATGGCGGTCTTCGGCGTTCCGCTGGTGCTCGGGCTGCTCTACGAGTGGCGCAAGGGAGCGCTCGAGTGGTGAGAGCGGCGAAGGCCGGCGAGCTCTCCGCCGAGGCGCGCGCGCGCATCGAGCGCGAGATGGCGAAGTTCCCGGTGAAGCGCGGCGCGCTGCTCGCGGCCCTCCACATCGCCCAGGCCGAGCAGGGTCACGTCTCCCCCGAGCTCGGCCAGACGTTGGCGGCGCTCTTCGAGATCAAGCCGATCGAGGTGATGGAGGTCGTCTCCTTCTACAACATGTTCTACGACCGGCCCCAGGGCCGGCACCACGTCAACGTCTGCACGAACCTGCCCTGCTCGCTGCGCGGCGCGCGCGGCCTGTTGCGCGCGCTGGAGGCGCACCTCGGCGTGCGCGCCGGCGAGACGACGAGCGACGGCCGCGTGACGCTCGGCCACGAGGAGTGCCTCGGCGCGTGCGCCTACGCGCCGATGCTGCGCATCGGCGACGCCTACCACGAGAACCTGGACGTCGACGGGGCCAAGCGCCTGATCGACGCGCTCGAGTAGCCGATGGGCCTGAAAGCTCCTTACGTCACCGGCTACCTGACCCAGCACTTCGCCGACGATGCGTTCGTGGGCGTCGACGGCTACGTCGCACGCGGCGGCTACGAGGCCGCGCGCAGCGCGCTCACGCGCATGGCCCCCGAGCAGGTGCAGGCGCTGGTGAAGGACGCGGGGCTGCAGGGGCGCGGCGGCGCGGGCTTCGTGGCCGGGCTCAAGTGGAGCTTCATGCCGAAGGGCGCGGACAAGCCCAAGTACCTGGTGTGCAACGCCGACGAGTCCGAGCCCGGCTCCTTCAAGGACCGCCTGCTGATGGAGCGCGGCCCGCACCAGATGCTGGAAGGCATCCTGATCGCCGCCTGGGCCACCGGCGCCGAGAAGACCTTCCTCTACATCCGCGGCGAGTACGCGTTCGCGACCCAACAGGTGGAGCGCGCCATCGAGGAGGCCTACTCGCGCGGCTACCTCGGCAAGAAGATCATGGGGACGGGCTTCTCCCACGACGTGGTCGTGGTGCGCGGCGCGGGCGCCTACATCTGCGGCGAGGAGACCGGCTTGCTCGAGTCGCTCGAGGGCAAGAAGGGTCAGCCGCGCAAGAAGCCGCCCTTCCCGGCGCAGTACGGCGCCTTCGGCATGCCCACCACCGTGAACAACGTGGAGACCTTCAGCCACGTTCCCCACATCGTGAAGCACGGCGCGGCGTGGTTCCGCGGCTTCGGCACGGAGAAGAGCCCCGGGACGACACTCTTCGGTGTCTCGGGCCACGTGGTGCGCCCCGGCCTCTACGAGCTCCCGCTCGGCACCAAGCTCGACACGATCGTGTTCGAGCACGCGGGCGGCGTGCCCGACGGCAAGCGCGTGAAGGGGGTCATCCCGGGCGGCATGTCCATGCCCATCCTGCCCGCCGGCCAGCTCGACGTGCCCATGGCGAACGAGTTCCTGCGCGAGCGCAAGTCGATGCTCGGCACCGGCGGCATCATGGTGATGGACGAGACCACCTGCATGGTGCGCGTGGGCTGCGTGATCTCGTACTTCTTCCGCGACGAGTCCTGCGGCCAGTGCACGCAGTGCCGCGAGGGCACCGGCTGGCTGCACAAGATTCTGATGCGCCTCGAGCGCGGCGCGGGCAGCGAGGCCGATCTCGACATCTTGCTCGACGTCGCGGGCAAGATGGAGGGCAGCACGATCTGCGCCTTCGCCGACGCCGCGGCCTGGCCCGTGCAGGGCCTCTTGCGCCACTTCCGCGAGGACTTCGAGGCCCACGTGCGCGAGAAGAAGTGTCCGTTCCCCGCGAGCTTCGAGCTGTAGCCGATGGTCACGCTCACCATCGACGGAGCCGAGGTCAAAGTCGCCGAGGGCCGCACCATCCTGCAGGCGCTCGACGACCTGGGCCTGCTCATGAACGGCGTGGACGTGCCGCACTACTGCTGGCACCCGAAGCTCTCCATCGACGGCTCGTGTCGGCTCTGTCAGGTCGAGATCGAGGGGCAGCCGAAGCTCCAGATCGCCTGCAACACGGTGGTCGCCGAGGGCATGGTGGTGCGCACCGCGACGGAGCGCGTGAAGACCGCGCGCGCCGGGGTGATGGAGCTCTTGCTGGTGAACCACCCGCTCGATTGCCCGATCTGCGATCAGGCGGGCGAGTGCAAGCTGCAGGACTACGCCTTCGAGTACGGCGTCTCCCACGCGCGCACGCGCGAGCCGCGCCGCGCGCTGAAGAAGCGCGTCGACCTCGGGCCCACCATCACGCTGGACCAGGAGCGCTGCATCCTGTGCCGGCGCTGCGTGCGCTTCACGCGCGAGATCTCGAAGACCGACGAGCTCGGCGGTGCTGGCGCGCGGCGATCGCTCGGTGATCGAGACGCTGCCCCGGCGTGCCCCTCGACAACGACTACTCGATGAACGTGGCGGACATCTGCCCGGTGGGCGCGCTCACCACCAAGGACTTCCGCTTCAAGATCCGCGTCTGGTTCCTGGAGGATCGCCCGAGCGTGTGCGGCGGCTGCGCGAACGGCTGCAACATCCACGCCGACGTCGCCAACAACCGCGTCTACCGCTACGTGCCGCGCCGCAACGACGCGGTGAACGCCACCTGGATGTGCGACGAGGGCCGGCTCTCCTACAAGCGCATCGCCGCGCCCGATCGCATCCGCGAGGCCTGCGTGCGCGGCGCGGCCGGGCTCGCGAGCGCGTCGCTCGGCGCCGCGGTCTCCGCGGCCGTGGCGAGGCTGCGCGCGGCCACGAGCGCGGGCGCCGGCGTGGTGGCGGCGCTCGCGTCGGCCCACGCCACCAACGAGGACCTGTTCGTGCTGCGCCGCTTCTGTGACGCGCTCGGCACCGACACGCGCGGCCTGGCGGTGCCCCGGGGCCGCTCCGACGCGCTGCTGATCAAGGCCGAGAAAGCGGCGAACGCGGCCGGCGCCCGCGCGCTCGGCTTCTCGGACGCCGCGAGCGTCGGCGAGCGCATCCGCGGCGGCGGCGTGCGAGCGCTGGTCGCGCTCGGCCACGACGCTCTCGCGGAGCTGGGCGGCGAGGGCGCGCTCGCGGGCCTCGACTGCGTGATCCTGCTCGACACGCACCACTCGGCGTTCGAGCGCGCAGCCTCGGTGGTGTTCCCGGTGCGCATGGCCGCCGAGAAGACCGGCACGCTCACGAATCACGCCGGCCGCGTGCAGCGCATCCTGCCCGCGGTCGAGCCCGCATTCCCCGCGCTCAGCGAGGGCGAGGTGCTCTGGCGCATCGGGCAGGGGCTCGGGCTCGCGGGCTTCGCGCCCGGCGAGGGCTACGACGCGCGCGCGGTCTCGAAGCAACTGGCCCAGGCGCTGCCCGCCTTCGCCGGCATCGACTTCGACTCGGTCGGTCTCGAGGGGCTGCCGCTGCGCGCCTCGGGAGCCGCCTGAGTGCTGCTCGCCGTCGTCATCAAGCTGCTCTTCATCGTGCTGGTGATCATGGCGGCGTTCCTGCCCCTGATCACCTGGGTCGAGCGCAAGCAGAGCGCGGTGATGCAGGACCGCGTCGGCGCGAACCGCGCCGACCTGATGGGCATCACGCTGCTGGGGCTCCTCCATCCGGCCGCCGACGTCTTGAAGCTCCTCACCAAGGAGGACGTGGTCCCGGCGGGCGCCAACCGCGTGATCCACCAGCTCGCGCCCGTGGTCGCGCTGGTGCCGGCGATCATCACGCTCGCCGTGATCCCGTTCGGCGGCACCTACCAGTTCGGGGCGTCCACCTGGAACCTGGTCGTGGCCGACATCGACTGGGGGATGCTCTACGTCTTCGCGGTCGGCTCGATCGCGACCTACGGCGCGGTGATGGCGGGCTGGGCCAGCAACAACAACTGGGGTCTGCTCGGCTCGATGCGCGCCTCGGCCCAGATGATTTCCTACGAGGTCACCATGGGCCTCTCGATCGTCGGGCTGTTCATGTGCTTCGGCACGCTGCGGTTGACCGAGATCGCCGCCGCCCAGGACGCGAGCTTCCGCCTGCTCGGCTTCCTCGAGCACTTCGGTCTCGTGGCGCAGCTGCCGGCGCCGCTGTCCTGGCTGCGCCTCCCCCAGTGGGGGCTCTTCCTCCAGCCGCTCGGCTTCGTGCTGTTCCTCACCTGCATCATGGCCGAGAACAAGCGCCCGCCCTTCGACGCGCCCGAGGGCGAGAGCGAGCTCGTCGCCGGCTACCACATGGAGTACTCGGGGATGCGCTTCGGCCTGTTCTACACGGCCGAGTTCCTCGAGGTGCCGGTGATCGGCGCGGTGGTGACCACGCTCTTCCTGGGCGGCTGGTCGATCCCGTGGCTCTCCCAGGCGACGCTGATCGGCGCGCTCACCCCCGCCACCGGCCTGGGGCTCGCCACCGCGCTCTGCATGATCCTGCACGTGCTCTCTTTCCTGGTGAAGGTCGTGATCATGATCTGGCTCCAGATGGCACTGCGCTGGACGCTGCCGCGCTTCCGCTACGACCAGGTGATCGATCTGTGCTGGAAGATGATCCTGCCGCTCTCGATCGCGAACGCGTTCGTGACCGGCGCGGTGATCCTGCTCGTGGATCGGAGCGCGTGATGGTGAGCGCGCTGTTCTACGTGTTCGCGGCGATCGCGGTCGGCGGCGCCCTGGGCATGCTCCTCAACAACCGCAACACCGTGGCGAGCGCGCTCTCGCTGGTCGGCACGATGGTCTCGCTCGGCGCGATCTACGTGCTGCTCGACGCCTACCTGATCGGCGCGCTCCAGATCATGGTCTACGCCGGCGCGATCCTCGTGCTGTTCCTGTTCGTGGTGATGCTCTTGAACCTGCGCCGCGACGAGTTCGGCCCGCGCCGGCAGATCGTCTCGAAGGCGCTCGCCGCCTTGGTGGGCCTCGTCCTGGTCGCGAACTTCGTGCTGCTGCTGCCGGGGGCGTTCCCGCCGGCGCAGCCGCTCCCCGACGGCTTCGGCGGCTACCGCGCCGTGGGCGCGCTGCTGTTCACGGACTGGGTGCTGGCCTTCGAGGTCACCTCGCTCCTGCTGCTGGCCGCGATGGTGGGCGCGGTGATCCTCGCCAAGCGGAGAATCGGCTGATGGTGCCGATCGACCACGCCATCGCGCTCTCCGCCGTGCTGTTCGTGCTGGGCGCGATCGGCGCGCTCACGCGGCGCAACCTGATCGCGATCCTGATGTCGATCGAGCTGATGCTCAACGCCGCGAATCTGGCGTTCGTGGCGTTCTCGCGCCTGCACGCCGACCCGTCCGGCCAGCTCTTCGTGCTGATGGTGATCGTGGTGGCGGCGGCCGAGGTGGCGGTGGGCCTCGGCATCGTGCTGGCACTCTTCAGGAACCGCGAGTCCGTGAACGTCGAAGACGCGAGCCTGCTCAAGTGGTAGAGGCGCCGACCAACGACTGGATCCGCTGGGTGGTGCTCCTGCCGCTGCTCGGCGCGGTCGTGCACGGCGTGCTGCTCGCGGTGGCGCGCAAGCCGCTCGGGCGCACGCCCACCATCGTGCTCTCGTGCGGGTCGGTGATCGCGGCGTTCGGCATCTCGCTGAAGCTGCTGCTCGACCTGACCGCGCTGCCCGCCGAGAGCCGCGTGATGACCGACGCGCTCTACACCTGGGTGGGCTCGGGGGAGTTCAGCGCCGAGGCCGCCTTCCTGCTCGATCCGCTCTCGGCCGTGATGATCCTGGTCGTCACCGGCGTGGGCTCGCTGATCCACGTCTATTCGGTCGGCTACATGGACGACGACCACCGCGAGGACCGCGGCTTCGCGCGCTTCTTCTGTTACCTGAACCTGTTCACCTTCTCGATGCTCGTGCTGGTGCTAGGCGACAACCTGCTGCTCATGTTCGTGGGCTGGGAGGGCGTCGGCCTCTGCTCCTATCTGCTGATCGGGTTCTGGTACTCGGACTCCTGGAACGCCTATTGCGGCAGCAAGGCGTTCATCGTGAACCGCATCGGCGATTTCGGCTTCCTGCTCGGCATCTTCCTGTTGTTCTGGTCGCTCGCCGACGCCGGCCAGAGCGTGATCTCGTTCCGCGAGCTCGCGGCCGCCTTCCCGAGCATCGCCGAGCGCACCGTCCTGCTGCCGAGCTGGCTCTCCTTCCTGCCCGGCGCGCCCGAGTGGCGGCTCGCCACGCTGATCGGCCTGTGTTTCTTCCTCGGCGCCGCCGGAAAGTCCGCGCAGATTCCTCTCTATGTCTGGCTGCCGGACGCGATGGCCGGCCCCACGCCGGTCTCGGCCCTCATCCATGCCGCGACCATGGTGACCGCCGGCGTCTACATGGTGGCGCGCATGAGCTTCGTCTACGCCGCCGCACCCGGCGCCGAGGCTCTCATCGCCTGGACCGGCGCGATCACCGCGCTCTTCGCGGCCACCATCGCGATCGCCCAGACCGACATCAAGAAGGTGCTGGCCTACTCGACGGTCTCCCAGCTCGGCTACATGTTCCTGGCCGCGGGTTGCGGCGCCTTCTCGGCCGCGATGTTCCACGTGGTGACGCACGCCTTCTTCAAGGCGCTGCTCTTCCTGGGCGCGGGCGCGGTGATCCTCGCCATGCACCACGAGCAGGACACCGACAAGATGGGCGGCCTGCGGCGCCTCTTGCCCTGGACCCACAAGGTGTTCGCGACCGGCGTGCTCGCGATCGCGGGCTTCCCGTTCATGTCGGGCTTCTTCTCGAAGGACGAGATCCTGCTCTCCGCGCGCATGGCGGAGCTGCCCGGCCACGACTGGCTCTACGGGATCGCGCTCGGCACCGCGGGGCTCACCGCCTTCTACATGGCGCGCCTGCACTTCCGCACCTTCTACGGCGAGTCCCGGGCGCCCGCCGACGTGCGCTCCCACGTGCACGAGCCCGGCATGGTGGTGATCGGGCCGCTGCTCGTGCTCGCGCTGCTCTCGATCTTCGGCGGCTTCTTCGGGCCCGCGGCCGCCCTGAACCCGCTGCTCGGGGCGCTCCACATCGCGCCCGAGGACAGCAACAGCTTCGCGAACTTCCTGGCGCACACCGTCCACTCCGTCCACCACGAGGTGGACCCGAGCGTCGAGCGCGGCCTCGCGCTGGTCTCGGTGGGGGCGGCAGCGGCGGGCGGCGCGCTCGCCTGGCTTCTCTACGTGCAGCAGCCCGCGCTGCCGGCGGTGATCGCCCGCGGGCTCGGCGGGCTGTACGCGCTGGTCCGTAACAAGTACTACGTGGACGAGCTCTACGACCGCGTGCTCGTGCGCCCGCTGGTCGCCTTCTCGGACGTGGTGCTCTACCGCGGCGTCGACGCGGGGCTGATCGACGGCGTCGTCGTGAACGGCTCGGCGCGCACGCTGCGCGGCCTGACCAGCGGCGTGCTGAAGCACGTCCAGTCGGGGCTCGCGCAGGGCTACATGGTCTGGATGGCGCTCGGCGCGGTGCTGATCCTGGTCTGGCTGGCCGGCGAGATGGGGTGGCCCACGTGATCGCCGACCACCTGCTGAGCGTCGTCTCCTTCCTGCCCTTGGGCGCGGCGCTCGCGCTGCTCGCCGTGAACGCGGCGCTGCGCGCGGCGGGCAGCGAGATCCCGGCGTCGCTCTGGAAGGCGCTCGGCGTGGCCGCGAGCGGCGTGACCTTCGCGCTCTCGCTCGGGCTCTGGCAAGGCTACGACCCGACCCGCGCGGACTATCAGTTCGTCGAGCACGTGCCGTGGCTGGCGGGCTGGGGCGTCAACTACTTCGTCGGCATCGACGGGATCAGCCTGCTCCTGATCCTGCTCACCACGTTCCTGCAGCCGATCGTGCTGATCGCCTCGTGGCACGACATCAAGCAGAGCGTCAAGTCCTACGTGTTCTTCATGCTCGCGCTCGAGACGGGCATGGTCGCCACCTTCGCGGCGCTGAACCTGTTCCAGTTCTATCTGTTCTGGGAGCTGATGCTGATCCCGATGTACTTCATCATCGGGATCTGGGGCGGGCCGCGCCGCGTCTACGCAGCGGTGAAGTTCTTCCTGTTCACGATGTCGGGCTCGCTGCTCATGCTGGTCGCGCTGCTCGTGATCTACGGCCTGCACGCCGAGCAGTTCGGGACGCTCACCTTCGATCTGGTGAGTCCGCCGGGCGGGGCGCTGCCGGGCCTGCTCGACACCAGCATCGCCGCGAGCGGGCCGATCTGGTGGAAGACGCAGCCCTGGCTGTTCGCCGCCTTCTTCCTCGCCTTCGGCATCAAGGTGCCGGTGTTCCCGTTCCACACCTGGCTCCCCGACGCGCACGTCGAAGCGCCGACCGCGGGCTCGGTGATCCTGGCCGGCGTGCTCCTCAAGATGGGGACCTACGGCTTCGCGCGCTTCGCGTTGCCGCTCTTCCCGGACGCCTCGCTCGAGTTCGCGCCGCTGGTGTTCGGGCTCGGCCTGGCCGGCATCTTGTACGGCGCGCTGGTCGCGATGGTGCAGAAGGACATCAAGAAGCTCGTCGCCTACTCGTCCGTCGCGCACCTGGGCTTCGTGATGCTCGGGCTCTTCGCGTTGAACGTGGAGGGCCTCGAGGGCAGCGTGCTCCAGATGGTGAACCACGGGCTCTCGACCGGCGCGCTCTTCCTCCTGGTCGGCATGCTCTACGAGCGGCGCCACACGCGAGAGATCAGCGCCTTCGGCGGCATCGCGAAGCCGATGCCGGTCTACGCGGCGCTGTTCGGCATCGTCGCGATGTCGAGCATCGGGCTGCCGCTGCTCAACGGCTTCGTGGGCGAGTTCCTGATCCTGCTCGGCACCTTCCGCGCGTCGCCCGCGGTGGCGGTGCCCGCCACCTTCGGCGTGGTGCTGGCAGCGGTCTATCTGCTCTGGGCCTACCGGCGCATGATGTTCGGGCCCGTCGAGGTCCCTGAGAACCGCGGCCTGATCGACCTCGATCTGCGCGAGAAGGCCGTGATGATCGCGGTGCTGATCCCGATCGTGTGGATCGGCGTCTACCCGGGCCCGCTGCTCGCGCGCCTGCACGCGCCGGTGGGCGAAGTGCTGCGCGTGATGGAGCTGAAGCGCGCGCTCCCCGCGGCGGTGGCGATGGAGCCCGCGGCGCCGCCGGTCGCGCGCGAGGCCCCGCGATGATCCCGTCCCCGGAGCTCCACTTCGGCGCGGTGCTGCCGCTGCTCGCGGTGGCGGGCGGCGCGTTCCTGGTGCTGCTGCTCGATCTGCTCCTGACGGGGGCGCCGCGCTACAAGGGCACCGTGCTCTCGCTGGCGGCCGCGGCGACGCTCGCGGTGGTGCTGGCGGCGGCCTGCGCCGCGTTCGCGGTGGGCGGCGCGCCCGAGTTCAGCCCCGCGCACCCGATGTTCCAGCTCGACCGGCTCGCGAGCTTCGGCGTGGCGGTGGTCGCGATCGGCGCGCTGCTCTCGGTGCTGCTCTCGACCTACTACCTGCGCGAGGTCGGCATCGACCACGGCGAGTACTACGTGCTGCTGCTGCTCGCGACGAGCGGCATGGTGTTGCTGGTCGGCGCCGTGGATCTCGTGACGGTCTTCCTCGGCATCGAGCTGCTCAGCATCCCGATCTACGTGCTCGCGGGCTTCGACCGCCGCAAGCTGCGCAGCAACGAGTCGGCGCTCAAGTACTTCCTGGCGGGCTCCTTCGCGAGCGCGCTCATGCTGTACGGAATGGCGCTGGTCTACGGCGCCACCGGCGAGACCCACTACGAGGGCATCCGCGTGGCCTTCGACGCGACGAGCCCGTTGGCTCTGATCGGCCTCGGGCTCGTGCTGGTGGGCTTCACGTTCAAGATCTCGTCGGTGCCGTTCCACCAGTGGACGCCGGACGTCTACGAGGGCGCGCCGGCCGTGGTGACGGCTTACATGTCGGTGACGGTGAAGGCGGCGGCCTTCGTGGCGCTGGTGCGCCTCGCGGTCGCCACCTTCGGGCCGGTCGAGGGGCCGCTCAGCGACGTGCTCTGGTGGCTCGCCGCCGCCACGATGGTGCTCGGCAACCTGATGGCCGTGATCCAGGACAACGTGAAGCGCATGCTCGCGTACTCGAGCGTCGCCCACGCGGGCTACCTGCTGATCGGCCTGGTGGCCGCGTCGCCGGGCGCTTACGGCGAGGCGTACGCCGCCGTGCTCTTCTACCTCTTGGCGTACGTCTTCACGAACCTGGGCGCCTTCGGCGTGGTGGTCGCGCTGGCGCACAACGGGCAGGACGCCGAGCGCTTCGAGGAGTACGCGGGGCTGGCGAAGCGCCGCCCGGCGCTCGCGGCCCTGATGACGCTGTTCCTGATCTCGCTCGCGGGCATCCCGGGCACGGCCGGCTTCGTCGCGAAGTTCCGCATCTTCATGGCGGCGGTGCAGCAGGGCTACGTCTCGCTCGTGGTGATCGCGGTGCTCACCAGCCTCGTCTCGATCTACTACTACCTGCGCCTGCCGGTGCTCATGTACATGCGCGAGCCCGGCGACGCCGCCGGCCGCCTGCGCCTCTCGACGGGCGAAGTGGTCGCGCTCGGCACCTGTGCCGTCGCCGTGATCCTGCTCGGCATCCTCCCCAACAACGGCCCCGGCGACCTGCTCTCCTTCCTGCGCGCCTTCGACTGGACCCGCGAATCGATGGCGGCCCTCGCCGGCCGCTAGGTGACTTTCGGGGACGTTCCTACTTGGTGGTGACTTTCGGGGACACTCCTCGGCTCGATGGGGCGGCGCTAGCATACTTCCCCGTCGCTCACTCCGCGGTCCCGAGGCGGCAACCGCTGCCCCGCACGCCTCGACGGGACGAGCCCGGCGCATTTCACCATGTGATGCTCCGCGGCAACGAGAAGCGAGACATCTTCCGAGACGACGCGGACCGCGAGAACTTCCTGACGCGCCTCGCGTTGGTCGTCGCGCGAGTGCCGGGTCAGGATTCTCGCGTACGCGCTGATGCCCAATCACGTCCACATCGTCACTCGGACGGGCTCGACGCCTTTGGCGCGCGCCATGGCGCGCATCGGGACCGGCCACGCCGTCTACTTCAACCGGCGCCATGCGCGCGTCGGCCACCTGTTCCAGAACCGCTACAAGGCCGTTCGCATCCTCGACGAGACGCAGCTTCGCACCACGATTCGGTACGTGCACCGCAATCCGGTGGAGGCAGGTCTGGTCGATGTTCGAGCAGCTGGAGGACTACCTCTGGACGAGTCACGGCCGCCTGCGTGGCACGGAGTGGAGACGAACTCGTAGAGCGTCGCAGAGGCCGTCCGTCGTTGTTCGGCTCCACACCAGCGAGCGCGCGTACGGCGTTGCGAGCGTTCGTCGCCGGAGGCGACGCGTGCGACACAGCGTGGCTCAGCGAAGCTCCTCCGGTACTGCGCGTCCCCGCGCTTGAGCTCGAGATCGCGCGGGTCGCGCGGGAGTTCGGAGTCGACCCGGACGAGATCGCCCGCGGATCGCGAAGCGACTCGAGGTGTCTCGGGCCCGGGCTGCGATCGCGTACCTGGCTCGCGGTGCTACCAGGTGTCTCTGTGCGAGGTTGCGCTCCACCTCGGCGTCACCCCGAACGCGCTCGTCCGCAGCGCGCAGCGCGGCTCGCTTGCTCCCCGCGGTCCAGGAGTGTCCCCAAAGTCACGAACGAAGGAGGAACGTCCCCGCTCGGTGACTTCGGGCGCGAACTCGGACGTCGCCGCGGCGGAGGGTCGTGTGCTCGGCGTCGAAGAGCTCCATCAGCGGGACGGCGAACTTGCGGGTGGTGCCGATCAGCTCCTTGTAGGCGGTGGTCTCGAGCGAGGCGTGGCGCTCGAGGTGCTCGATCACGCGCGCGCGCAGCGCGTCCACCGCGGCGCGCGCGAACCAGAGGTCGCCCGGCGCGCGCACGAGCGCCCCTTCGCGCTCGAGGTGCGCGAGCACGTCGCGCAGCTCGGCAGCGCTCGCCGCGAGTCCTTCGCCGAGCTCGCGCAGCGTCGGCGGCGCGAGGCCGGCGCCCGAGAGGAGGGCGCGCGCGCGGTCCGCGAGCTCGCGCTGCCGCCCCGCGAGCTGTGGGGCGAAGTCCGTCGCGCGCACCAGCTCGTGCTCGAGCGCGAGCTTCCCCGCGGCCGCGAGGCGCGCGAGCGCGGCCTCCAGCAGGCCGCGCGCCGCGTTCACAGGGAGCGCGCCGCGCAGCGCCCCCCTCGGCATGCCGGGCTGCAGCGGCTGCGCCGCGTGGAAGGCGCGCAGCGCCGCTCGCGCGCGCTCGGCCGCTTCTCCGAGCACGCGCTCGGACACCCACGCGCCGCCCTCGAGCGCCGCGAGCCCGGGCCGCGCGAGCGCAGCGTCGAGCTCCGCCGGCGCGAGCCCGGTCTGCTGCGCGAGCGCGCTCCGCTCGATGCCCCCGTAGCCCGCGCGGTCGATGCGCAGCGCCACCCCCGCCGCCGCGTCGCGGCCGCGCGAGGATTGCGAGCTGCTGCGCGAGCACGGGATCGCTCCGCCGCCGGCGCGGCGGCGCGACGTCCAGCACGCGCCCGCCCCCGAGCGTCGCGCCCGCGGCAAAGCCGCGCGCCACGAAGCGATCGCCGGGCAGCAGCGGGAGCGCGCCGTCGTCGAGGTGGATGCGCGCGAAGCCGCGGCCGCCGGGCGCGAGCGGCTCCGCGCCGAGCGGCGCGATGCGCGCGCGGCGCGACGCGGTGCCCGCCAGCAGCTCGCACGCGAGGGGATCGCGCCCGATCTCGGGGGCGCTCGCCAGCCAGCGCAGCTCGGCGTCGAAGCTGTGCGTCGGCGCCAGCGCACCCGGCGCCGAGAGCGCGAGCCCGCGCTCGAGCGCGGCGAGCTCGACGCCCTGCAGATTCACCGCGCAGCGCGCGCCCGGCGCGAGCGAGGCGAGACTCGCGCCAAAGCTCTGGAGCCCGCGCACGCGCGCTCGCCCGCCGCTCGGGAACAGCTCCACGGCGTCCCCCGCCGCGAGCGGGGCACCGGTGAGCGTCCCCGTTACGACGGGGCCGAAGCCGCGCATCTCGAAGCAGCGGTCCACCCAGAGCCGCGGCGGCCCGCTGCGCGGCGTGCGCGCCCGGGCGCGCTGCGCGGCGCGCGCGAGCGCCGCACGCAGCTCCGCGATCCCCGCCCCGCTCGCCGCCGAGACGCGCACCGACTCCGCTTCGGCGAGCGAGGTGCCCGCGAGCAGCGTCGCGCACCTCGGCCTCGGCGAGCTCCGCCACGTCCGCCGCCACCAGGTCGCACTTCGCGAGCGCCACGACGCCCGTCTCCACCCCCAACAAGTCGAGGATCGCGACGTGCTCGCGCGTCTGGGGCATCGCGCCTTCGTCGGCGGCCACCACCAGGAGCACGAGATCGATGCCGGTCGTGCCGGCCACCATCGTGCGCACGAGAGCCTCGTGCCCGGGCACGTCCACCACGCCGAGCGCGAGCCCGGGGCCTAGCGCGAGGGGCGCGAAGCCCAGCTCGATCGTGATGCCGCGCGCCTTCTCCTCGGGCAGGCGATCCGTGTCCACGCCGGTCAGCGCGCGCACCAGCGTGGTCTTGCCGTGGTCCACGTGGCCGGCGGTGCCGAGGATCAAGGTGTCGCGAGCGGCCGCCATCCCGGTCAGCGCGGGCGGGCCGTGGCGCGTCGGCGCACGAGATCGATCTCCGCGAGAGCCGCCGCGTTCGGCACGACCCGGCGTACGAGCAGAATGCCGCGGTCGCTGGGCGATTCGACCACGCGCGCCCCCGCGAGCGCCCCGCGCGCGCTGTGCGGCCCCACCAGCACCACCGCTATCTCCGGACCGCCCGCGGTCAAGTCGTTCAGCGCGAAGAAGTTGTCCGTGTTGGCCGCGAAGCCCGAGAGCGAGGTGTAGGGCGCCGTGAGCGGCACGTGCACCTCGAGCGGGCGCTCGGACACGTCGAATACCAACGTCGAGTAGGCGAGGTCCGGGCTCGGCCGCACGATCCCGCGCGACTCGGCCGTCGCGAGCGGGCCGTGGGCGAACTCATTGGGCGCCGCGCGGGCCAGGCGCGCCATCGCCCCGCGCATGATCAGGCGCGGCGCGGCCACCACCGCCGCCACGTGCACCAGCGCGGCTCCCAGCAGGACGCCCACCAGCCAGCGCATCATCGGCACGCCCCCCGCTCGATGCGCGGGAGCAGGGTCTCCCCGGGGTGCTCGTACACCTCGGGCGCCGGGTTGTAGAGCCGCAGCGTGAGCTCGAAGGCGTGGGACTCGCCCGGGTTCCCCGACGGCAGCCAGTTCCCAGCCTGGGGCTGCGCCGAGACGAGCGCGCTCCACGCGCCCGAGGGCTCGCGCGCGAGCGTGGTCTGGCTCAGCGAGTAGCGGCCCGCCTCGTTGGGGATCAGGAACGCGTCGGACCCGTAGGCGGTGACGCTCCACCAGCGCGCCGCGAGCTCGGCCCCCGTGAGCCGGTAGTCGCAGCGCGCGCGGAGCGTCTCGCCCGAATCGTCCACGCTCGCGTTGAAGTAGATCGTCTCCGAGGGCGCGAGGGCGAGCAGGCCCCCCATCGCCACGCGCGCTCGCGTCCAGGGGTCCGCGTCGGGGCTCCCGGTCGTGAGGCTCGTGCGCCAGGGCCCGTTCGCGACGCTCCCCGCCGCGAGGCCGCGCTTCACCACCGCGTAGGCGGAACCCAGGCCCAGCGCGAGCGCCAGCAAAGCGGCGGCGAGGAGGCGCATGGGCGCGAGAGTGGCACAGCCGGGTCGCGGCTCGCTCAGCGCGGCCCGATCGCCTCGCGCCCCACGTAGGGTTGCAGCGCGCGCGGGATCGCGACGCTGCCGTCGGCGCGCTGGTGGTTCTCGAGCAACGCGAGGATCAGCCGCGCGTTCGAGACCGCGGTGCCGTTCAGCATGTGCACGAACTCGTTCTTGCGCGTGGATTTGCGGCGGAAGCGGACGCGTAGCCTGCGCGCCTGATAGTCCGTGCAGTTCGAGGCGCTCGAGATCTCGCCCCAGGAGCCCCGCTCGCCGCGCCCCGGCATCCAGGCCTCCACGTCGAACTTGCGGTAGGCGGGCGCGCCGAGATCCCGCGCGGCGATGTCCACCACGCGGTAGGGCAGCTCCAGCGCCTGATAGATGCGCTCCTCGATCGCGAGCAGGCGCGTGTGCATGGCCTCGGAGTCCTCGGGCCGCGTGATCGCGAACATCTCCACCTTGGTGAATTGGTGCACCCGGTACAGGCCCTTGCTCTCGCGCCCGGCGGCGCCGGCCTCGGTGCGAAAGCAGTGCGAGATGCCCGCCAGCAGGAGCGGCAGCTGCTCCTCGTCGAGCAGCGCGTCGGCGTACAGGCCGCCGAGCGTGATCTCCGCCGTGCCGACCAGACACAGATCGGCGTTGGCGATCGAGTAGATCTGGGTCTCCTCGCCGCGCGGGCTGAAGCCGATGCCCTCGAGGATCTCGGGCCGCGCGACGTCCGGCGTCACGAAGGGCGTGAAGCCCTCCTCGAGCAGCACGTCGATCGCGAAGCGCTGGAGCGCCAGCTCGAGCAGCACCGCCTCGTTCTTCAAGTAGTAGAACTTCTGCCCGGCGACGCGTGCGCCGCCCTCGAAGTCCACCAGCTCGAGCGCCTCGACGAGCGCCAGGTGGTCGCGCGGCGCGAAGGCGAAACGCGGGGGCTCTCCCACGCGCCGCAGCTCGCGCGCATCGTCCTCGCCGCCGTCCGGCACCTCGGGGTGCAGAAAGTTCGGGAGCTCGCGCAGTCTCGCGTCGAGCTTCGCGCGCAGCGCCTCGAGCTCTGACTCGACGCGGCTCACCGCCTCCTTCAGCGCGCGGCCTTCGGCCGTGTGGGCGGCGCGCTCCTCCGGCGCGAGCGGTTTCTTGCCGCGCTCCTGGTGCTCGTTGCGGCGGCGGTTGGTCTCGTTCGCCTCGTGCTGCTTCGCGGCCACGCGCTCGTGCAGCGCGATCGCGGCCTCGAGGTCGGCGCGCACGCCGCGCCGCCGAATGCTCGCGGCGATCTCTTCGCGGCGCTCCGCGAGGCTCTTGGCGTCGAGCACGCGGCTTAGCGCAGCTCTTGGGCGAAGAGCTCGAGCACGCGGCGCCAAGCATCTCTCGCCGACGCCTCGTGATACGTGCCGCGCTGGTCGCAGAAGAAGCCGTGGTCCGCGTCGTAGACGACGACCTCGTGCCGCGTCTTCGCCGCCGCGAGCGCGCTGCGCACCGCATCGACCTGATCCTTCGGGATCAGCGCGTCCTTCGAGCCGAACAGGACCAGCATGCGGCCCTTGATCTTCGGCGTGCGGCCGATCGTGGAGGGCTTTCCGCCCGGGCCGCGCGGCGCTGCGATGCCGCCGCCGTAGAACGGCGCGGCCGCCGCCACGTCGGTCTCGCACGCGGTCAGGTAGCTCATGTGGCCGCCGATGCAGAACCCCATCACGCCGGTCTTCGCGGTGGTGTTGGGGCGGCTGCGCAGGAACGCGATCGCATCTCGCGCGTCCTGGATCATCTGATCGGCGTCGAGGGCCATCAGGCCCTTCATGCCCTGCTGCATGCCCGTCTCGTCGTAGCCGAGCTCGACGCCGGGCAGCGTGCGGTGGAAGAAGTCCGGCGCGAGGGCCACGTAGCCCTCCCGCGCGACGCGCTCCGTCACGTCGCGGATGTGCGAGTTCACGCCGAAGATCTCCATCCACACGATCACGCCGGGCCGCGCGCTGGCGTCGACCGGGCGCGCCAGATAGCCGTCCATCGTGCCCCCGCCGGTGAGCGGGATGCGAACGCGCTCGCTGCGAATCTCCATCGGGCCTTCCCCCAGGTGAGGCGCGGCACCATAGCACCCAAGGCCAATGGATTCGGGGGCTTAGCGGCGTTCGCTGCTCGCGCGGCGCGCCCGCGGGGCCCCTCTGAAGCTCAAGCGCCCCGGGTGCGTCCACCGATCCAGGAAGCTCGGGGGTGAGTGTCGTGACGGGGCTGCGCGCGCGAGCTGCGCGCGTTCCAGAGTTCTTCGCCGGGGAGCGCGGCCCCCTGGCGCAATGGCTTCACTGGGAAGAGCGCGCAAACCTGGTCGGCTTCCGTGTGCCGACGAGCCCCGTCGCCATCGACGTGGTGGACGTCCCCGCCGAGGCGCTCACCCTCGACGTCGCGCCGGGCACGCCGGCCGCGCTCGTGCGCCGCTTCGTGCGCGCCGAGCGCGTGCTCTTGCCCAAGCACCCGCTCAACCGCGACGCCGGCGTCGCCTTCTTCGACGCGCGCCCGGCCGAGCGCTGGAGCGCGCGCTTCACGTCCTCGCGCACGCTCGCGCTGGTGGAGGACGCCTCGCTTCCGATCTCGCTGAAGCTCGCCACGGATCATCCGCATCCGGACTTCGTCCAGCCCGAGAAGACCCGCTTGCGCGAGGAGGCGCGCGACGCCCTCGCGAGCGGTGCGCTGATCGGGCGCGTCGATTCCGCGCTGGGGTCGGACCCGCGCCTGCGCATCCTGCGCGAGGCACTCGTCGTGATGGTGCGCGGCAGCGAGAGCGGCATGCTGGTGCGCGACCTGCGCCCCCTCGCCGACGGCCACTTCTACCTGCCCGGCTTCTCGCTCCCGTGGTGCGGGCGCGAGATCGCGGCGCTCCACGGCGAGGGCTTCGACGCCTTCTGGGCGCGCCACTACGCGGCGGCGGTGGGGCGCGCGAAGGCGCTCCTGCTCGCGCGCTACGGCCTCCAGTACGAGACTCCGAACCCGCAGAATCTCCTGCTCCAGCTCGACGCGAGCCTGCGCCCGACCGGCCAGGTGGTGCTGCGCGACGTCGGCGACGCGGACCCGATCGTCGCGCCGCGCGCGGCCATCGACCGGCCCTGGGGCGAGCCCGCGAGCGCGCTGCGCCCCGAGACGGCGAACTCCTTCTGGGCCTTCGATACGGACGAGCGCGCGATCGCGCCCGCGGTGCTCGCGACCTGGCACGCGGCCCACGACCGCGCCTACCTGGCCGAGCTCGCGGCCTTCCTCGAGCTCCCCGAGAGCTTGGTCGCGCATCCGCCCGATGAAGCGTACGCCGCGATCAGCGCCTTTCTCGCGAGCGAGGCGGGCGCGCGCCACGCCGCCGAGGCCTTCGAGCGCAAGCGCCGGCGCCCCGCGGCGCCAGAGCTCCCGAGCGCGGTTGCCGCGTAGCGAGCGCCCTCGCACGACGCGCGGTGTCTGCTAATCCCCGCCCGTGGCGCGCGGCCTCCCGCTGCAAATGCTCGCTGGGCTCGGCGCCGGGATCGCGCTCGGCCTCGCCGCCCACTTCGTCGGGGGTGATGCGGCCTGGCTGGAGGCCCTGCTCCGCAACGCGATCGAGCCGGCCGGCCAGATCTTCCTGCGCCTGCTCTTCATGCTCGTGATCCCGCTGATCGCGAGCTCGCTCGTGCTCGCGGTGGCGGAGCTCGGCGATCTGCGCGCGCTCGGGCGCATCGGCGCGAAGACGCTGGCCTACACGGTCGTGGTCTCGACGATCGCGGTGGCGATCGGCGTCTCGCTGGTGAACTGGCTTCAGCCGGGTGCCGGGCTCCCGGAGGCGTTGAAGGAGCAGGTGCGCGCGGGCAGCGCGCTCGCGGCGGCTGCGCCCGCAGCCGGCCGTCAGGGCGCCGAGTTCCTGGTGAGCCTCGTCCCGAGCAACGTGATCCGCGCCATGGCGGACGGCGACATGCTCGCGCTGATGGTCTTCGCGCTCCTGCTCGGCATCGGCCTCGCCAGCACGCCGACCGCGGCCGCGCGCGCTTTCGAGGCGGCGGTGCGCGGCCTCTACGACGTCACCATGCGCCTCATGGGCTACGTGATCCGGCTGGCGCCGCTCGGGGTCGCCTGCCTGGTGTTCAGCCTGACCGCGCGCCTGGGGCTCCAGATCTTCGTCCAGCTCGGCGCCTACGTCGGCGTGGTGCTCCTCGCGCTCGCGCTGCACCAGTTCGGCGTCTACTCGCTCGCGGTCTGGTGGCTCGGCGGCATGCGCCCGCTCGACTTCTTCTGGCGCGTGCGCACGGCCATGCTCACCGCCTTCTCGACCTCCTCGAGCAACGCCACGCTCCCGACGGCGCTGCTCGTGGCCGACGAGGAGCTGCGCCTGCCCCAGCACGTGAGCCGCTTCGTGCTCACGCTCGGCTCGACCGCCAACCAGAACGGGACGGCGCTCTTCGAGGGCGTGACCGTGCTCTTCCTGGCACAGCTCTTCGGCGCGCAGCTCACGCTGGGCGATCAGATCCTGGTCGCCTTCATCTGCATCCTGGGCGGGATCGGCACGGCGGGCGTGCCCGCGGGCTCGATCCCCGTCGTCGCGATGATCCTCGGGCAGATCGGCGTCCCGCCCGAGGGCATCGGCGTCGTGCTCGGCGTCGACCGCTTCCTCGACATGTGCCGGACGACCGTGAACGTGACGGGCGACCTCGCCGCCGCCGTGGTGGTGGCGCACAGCGAAGGGGGGCGAGCCCCGGCGGGCTAGGAGCCTACCGCCGCTCAGGTCCATCCCAGGCGCCGGAAAGCCCCGTGCACCAGGTAGACGCCGAGGCCCGTCAGGAACACGCCGAAGGCGAGGCGCAGGTGCGGGCCCTTCATCTGGTTCGCGAAGAGCGCGCCCACCCACGAGCCGGCGACCATGCACGCCGCGAGGATCAGCGCGGCGTGGAAGTCGACGTTGCCGTGGCGGTAGTACTCGAGCGTCGCCGCGAGCCCGATCGGCGGGAGCAGCACCGCCAGGCTGGTGCCCGTCGCGAGATGCTGCGAGAAGCCGGCCCAATAGATCAGCGCGGGCACGATCACGATGCCGCCGCCCACGCCGAACAGCCCGGACGCGAGGCCGCCGACCAGACCGATGATCACGAAGACGAGCCAGCTGGGCATGGGGTACTCCTCGTTGGCGCTCGCTGCATGCGCTCAGGCTTCGGCGCGCGCAGGCGGCCGCCGCTCCGCCCAGGGCGCCGCGCTCTCGAGCTGGGCCGCGATGCGGATCAGCAGGTCCTCGCGCCCGAAGCGCGCCACGAGCTGCATGCCCACCGGGAGCCCATCCGCGGTCCAGTGCAAGGGCAGCGTGATCGCGGGCTGGCCCGTCGCGTTGAAGGGCTCGGTGAACGCCATGTGCGGGACCATGCGGCCCAAGAGCTCCCACGGCTTCGCCGCGAGCGCTGCGAAGGACGCGGTGGTCGGCGCGGGCTCGCACACCGTCGGCGAGAGCAGCAGGTCGAAGCCGGCGCGCGCCCACCAGGCGGAGACGCGCGCGACCCAGCCCTGCTCCCACTCGGCGGCGCGCACGAAGTCCTCGGCGCGAATCGTCGCACCCTCGAAGTCCGCGAGCGTCCACAGATAGGGCTCGGCGTCGTCGCGCGTGAGCGGCCTCCCCAACATCTCGGCGAGCGTGCGCAGGCAGAGCCGGTACTCGACGGGCCCCAGCACGAGGGTCTCGAGCCGCCGCGCGGCCTCGGAGAGCGCGGGCGGCGCCTGCGCCTCCACGCGGTGGCCCAGGCCCTCGAGCAGGGCGACCGTGTGCGCGATCGCGAGGCGGCACTCCGGGTGGAGCGCCAGGTCGGGGAGCTCGCTCACCAGCGCGATGCGCAGCGCGCCGGGCGGCCGCGTGAGCTCTCGCACGAAGCGGCGATCGGGCGGAGGCACGCGGAAGAGGTCGCCGGGCTCCGGGCCGTGCAGCGCGTCCAGGAAGGCCGCGGCGTCGCGCACGCTGCGCGCCAGCACGAAGCCGACTTCTTGGCGCGAGACCCAGTGGCGCTCGAGCGGGATGCGTCCGCGCGTGGGCTTGAGCCCGACCACGCCGCACCAGGCGGCCGGGATGCGCAGCGAACCCGCGCCGTCGTTGCCGTGGGCGGCCGGCACGAGGCCCGCCGCGACCGCCGCCGCGGCGCCACCCGAGGAGCCGCCCGGCGTGTGCGCCGGGTTCCAGGGGTTGTGGGTCGGCCCGTAGGCCGCGGGCTGCGTGATGGATTGCAGCCCGAACTCGGGGGTGTTCGTGCGGCCGAGCACGAGCAGGCCGGCGCTGCGGAAGCGCGCGCCCAGCGTGCTGTCCTCGGGCGAGCGGTAGCCGGCGGCGCGCAGCGCGCGATTCCCGGCGGTGTAGGGCAAGCCGGCCTGGGTCGCGCCGAGATCCTTCAGCAGGAAGGGGACGCCGCGGAAGGGGCCGGCCTGGGTTGCGCGGGCCGCCGCGCGCGCTTCCTCGAAGCAGCGGATCACCACGGCGTTGAGCCGCGCGTCGTCGCGCTCGATGCGCGCGATCGCGGCGTCCACGAGCTCGAGGGGCGAGGCCGCCCGCGTGCGCACGAGCTCCGCCTGGGCCACCGCGTCGAGTCTCGAGAGCTCCGCGTTCACGGCGCGAAGTTGGCGTGCCGGAGCGGAAGGCGCGAGAGGGCTGTGGCACGCTCGGCGCGGCCGAGGGGGCCGCGATGGAAGCCAGCGAGATCGTCGCCGTCGGACAGCTGATGGCGCACTACGGCCACCTGGTGGACGCGAAGCAGTGGCCGCGCCTGGGCGAGATCTTCAGCGAGGATGGCGTCTTCGACGTGCTCGCCTACGACGCCGGCCGCCACGAGGGCCTCGCGCGCGTGATCGCCTTCTTCGAGCGCGCGGCCCATCCGCCCGCCCACCACGCCACGAACCTCTACGTGTTCCAAGAGGCCGGCCAGACCCGCGCTCTCAGCAAGTACGCCGTGCCCGGCGAGGGCGGCCGCATGTTCGGGGGCGACTACCGCGACGTGCTCGTGAAGACACCGCGCGGCTGGCGCATCCGCGAGCGCATCGTCACCAAGCGCTGGTAGCTACGACTCCGCTCGGCTGCGCTCCTAGCGCGCCCCCGCGTTCATCGACTGCGAGAGGACCGCGTGGCCTTCGGTGGCGGCCAGGCGTTTCCCGACCACGCGCTGGTACTCGGGCGAGCGATACCAGGCCATGGCCTTCTCCGTCGACTCGAACTCGATGATCACGGTCTGCGGGCCCGGCGGCTTGCCCTCGATCGTCGTGGCGCTGACGTCGAAGGCGACGAGCTTCCCGCCGAACGCGCCGATCGTCGGACCGGCCCCCTGTTGGTATTCGCGATAGAGCGTGGGATTCTTGACGACGTACTGAGCGATGAAATAGGCAGGCATGGGGCACGAGGTACCATCGTCGGGCCCGCCCCTGCCACCCAGAATCCGAGGAGATCGCCATGGGCCTTCCGCAGGACATCCGCCCCGTGAACGACCAGCTCGCCGACCTGATCGTGCGCTCGAGCGAGCCCTGGATCGAGACCGAGAAGGACCAGGCCTGGCTGAAGGTGCTCTACCTCGGCTCCGAGACGGGCCGCTGGGGTGCGCTGTTCCGCTGGCGCAAGGGCTACGTCGCGCCGCCCCACAAGCACCTCTCCGCCGCGCACACCTTCATCCTGAAGGGCAAGCTCCAGGTGCGACACGGCATCCTCGAGACCGGCGACTACGACTACGAGCCCAACGGCGTGCTGCACGGCGCGACGACCGCGCTCGAGGACACCGAGTACCTGTTCCTGTGCGACGGCCCGGTGCTCTTCTACAACGACGACGGCTTCACGTCCTACCTGGGCTGGGAGGAGCTGCACCGGATGCGCGAGGCGCAGCACTCCTGAGGGCGGGGGCCCTCCTCGCGCTGCTGGTCCTCTTCGGAGGGGCGGTGGCGGCCAGTGCCGAGGGCGACGCGCGGCCGACGCCCTTCGAGCTCACGGAGCGGCTCGACGTCGACGGGGCGAGCCTCTACCTCGAGACGCGCGGCGTCGATCCCCGCGCGCCCCTCGCGCTCTGGCTGCATGGCGGCCCGGGCGGCCCGGAGCGGCCGCTGTTCCGCTACTTCGACGGCGGGCTCGAGACGTCGCTCGCGGTCGCGTACTGGGACCAGCGCGGGACCGGGCGCTCCTTCGATCCAGACGCAGATTCGAAGCAGCTGACGGTGGCGCGTCACCTGGCCGACCTCGATGTCGTGGTGGACCACCTGCGCGCGCGCTTCGGTCACCGGTCGATCGTTCTGCTCGGCCACTCGTGGGGCGGAGCCCTGGGGCTCCTCTATGCGCACGATCATCCCGAGAAGGTCGCCGCGCTGTTCGCGATCGCGCCGCTCGTCGCAGGCCGCGCCAGCCAGGAGGCCGAGTACGAGTTCGTTCGTGACGAGGCCGCTAGGCGACGGGACGCCACGACCGGGAAGCGCCTCGAGCAGCTCGGCGCGCCCCCTTATCGGAGCGCCGAGCAGGTCCTCACCCTCGAGGAGCTCTCCACCGCCTACGGCGGAGTATTCCACGAGACGCCCAATCGCGGCTGGACGCTGGTGCGCGGCTGGTGGGACGGCCTCTATGGCCCCCTTGAGCTCCGGCGCTTCTTCAGCGCCAATCGCGTCTCGCTGGACGCGATGACGCCGGAGCTGCTCTCGCTCGATCTGACTCGCTCGGTTCCGGCGCTGCAGGTGCCGGTCTTCTTCCTGCTGGGCCGCTTCGACCGCCACGCCGACGCGCGGATCGCAGAGGCCTATTTCGCTGCGCTCGCCGCGCGCACCAAGCGTCTCTTCTGGTTCGAGCGCTCCGCGCACAACGTGCCCTTCGAGGAGCCGGGGCTCTTCCAGCGCTACCTGCTCGAGAGCCTGCGCTCCATCGGGGTTGGAAGCGAGGCGGGCTGACTCACTAGACTTCGGCCGTTCGGAGGAGGCCAGCACATGGCGTGGGACTTCGAGACCGACCCCGAGTTCCAGGAGGAGCTCGACTGGGTCGACGCAGTTCGTGCGCAAGCGAGATCGAGCCGCTCGACTTCGTGGTGCCCGCGCCCTACGACATGCAGGACCGCGCTGCGCCACCGCGTGATCACGCCGCTCCAGCAGGAGGTGAAGGAGCGCGGCCTGTGGGCCTGCCACCTCGGGCCCGAGCTCGGCGGCCCGGGCTACGGCCAGGTGAAGCTGGCCCTGCTGAACGAGATCCTCGGCCGCGCGCGCTGCGCGCCGATCATCTTCGGCTGCCAGGCGCCCGACTCCGGCAACGGCGAGATCCTCGCCCACTACGGCACGCCCGAGCAGAAGGAGCAGCTACCTCGAGCCGCTGCTGCGGCAACGAGATCGTGTCGTGCTTCTCGATGACCGAGCCCCAGGGCGGCGCCGACCCGAAGGTGTTCGCGCACGCGCGCCGAGCTCGACGGCGACGAGTGGGTGATCAACGGCGAGAAGTGGTTCTCCTCGAACGCCCGCTACGCCTCGTTCCTGATCGTGATGGCGGTGACCGACCCCGACGACGCCGCCCTACCAGCGCATGTCGATGTTCCTCGTGCCCGCCGACACGCCCGGGCATCAAGATCGTCCGCAACGTCGGCCTCGGCTACGAGGCGCCCGAGCACGGCGCGCACGCCTACATGCGCTACAAGAACGTGCGCATGCCCGAAGGACAACCTGCTCGGACCGCGCGGCGGCGCGTTCGTGGTCGCGCAGACCCGGCTCGGCGGCGGCCGCATCCACCACGCCATGCGCACCGTCGGCCTGTGCCGGCGGGCCTTCGACATGATGTGCGAGCGCGCCGTGTCTCGCGCACCACGCAGGGCGAGCTGCTCGCGCAGCAAGCAGCTGGTGCAGGAGATGATCGCCGACTCGTGGATCCGAGATCGAGCCGTTCCGCCTGCTGGTGCTGCAGCACCGCGTGGAAGATCGACCAGCTACAAGGACTACCAGCGCGTCCGGCGCGACATCTCCGCGGTGAAGGCGATGATGCCGCGCGTGCTGCACGACGTGTCGGCGCGCGCCCTGCAGCTGCACGGCTCGCTCGGCGTCTCGAACGAGATGCCGTTCGTCGACATGGTGATCGAGTCGTTCCACATGGGCCTCGCCGACGGCCCGACCGAGGTGCACAAGGTGACGCTCGCGCGCGAGGTGCTCTCGGGCTACAGCGCGGCCGACGATCTCTTCCCGACGCGGCACCTGTCGAAGCTGCGCGACGCCGCGCGCGCCCAGTTCGGCGACGTGCTCGAGGAGCTGGAGGCGGACGCCGCGCTGTGAGCGAGGCGCCGGAGCTCGCGCCCGTCCGGCCCGGCCAGGAGCTGGACTGGCGGGCCATCGACGGCTTCGCTGCGCGGCCGCGTGCCCGGGCTCGACGGGCGAGCTCGCCGTGCTCCAGTTCCCGAACGGCGCGGCGAATCTCACCTACCTGCTGCGCTTCGGCGAGACCGAGCTCGTGCTGCGCCGGCCGCCGTTCGGCACGATCGCGCCGGGCGCCCACGACATGCGCCGCGAGTACCGAGTGCTCTCGCGGCTCTGGCGACACTTCGCGCCTCGCGCCGCGCGCCTCGCCTTCTGCGACGACCACGGCGTGTGCGGCGCCGACTTCTTCGTGATGGAGCGCCGCGCGGGCGTGGTGGTGCGCGGCGTGATGCCGCGCCGCGCTGCGCGCACCACGCGGACGTCGGCCGCCGCGTCGGCTTCGCGCTCGTCGACGCGATGGCCGAGCTGCACCGGCTCGATCCCGCCGCGTGCGAGCTCGCCGACCTCGGCAAGCCCGACGGGCTTCGCCGCGCGCCAGGTGGCGGGCTGGCGCAAGCGCTGGGAGCTCGCGCGCCCGCCCGAGGCCGGCGCGCTGATGGACGAGCTTCGCCGGGCGCCTCGAGCGGCGCGTCCCGGCGCGCGCCGCGCACGTCGATCGTCCACAACGACCTGAAGC
This sequence comes from uncultured delta proteobacterium, assembly GCA_963716275.1. GTDB lineage: Bacteria > Myxococcota_A > UBA9160 > UBA9160 > UBA6930 > VGRF01. Next base: position 394,531 of record CAVQTC010000003.1, read on the forward strand.
TCGACAACTGCCAGTTCGACCCCGCCGACCCCGACCGCGTGACAGTCGATCTTCGACTGGGACATGACCACGCTCGGCGATCCGCTGGTCGACCTCGGCACGCTCGCTGCAACTACTGGCCCGACCCGGCCGACCCGAGCGACGCGCGAGCTCACCAGCCACCCGGGCCTGCTCGGCGCTCGGGCTGCCCACGCGCGCGCGAGATCGTCGCGCGCTACGCCGAGCGCACCGGCACGCCGACGTGGACGCGCTCGCCTGGTAGGAGGCCTTCGCCTACTGGAAGACCGCCGTCGTGGTCCAGCAGCTCTACAACCGCTTCGCGCGCGGCGAGGGCGGGGACGCGCGCATGGCCGCGATGGCCGACCGCGCGCCGCGCCTGGCAGAGCGCGCCGATCGCGAGCTCCGCGACGCGGGGCTCTGAGGAGGAAAGCTCATGCGCAGGAGCATCGCGTGCGCGGCGCTCGCGGCGGCGCTCGGCGCGGCCGGGGCGTTCGCCTCGGAGGCCGAGGATCGCGCCGCGGTGGCGGCGCTCGACACGAAGTACCAGGCGGCGGTCGAGCGCAACGACGCGGACACCATGGCGGCCATCCTGCACGAGGGCTTCGTGCTCGTGCTCGGCGACGGGCGCACGTTCTCGCGCGACGACCTGCTCGAGTCGGCGCGCAAGCGCGACGTCCTCTACGAGCGCCAGGTCGAGGATCCGGGCACCCAGACCGTGCGCGTGTGGGGCGACACCGCGGTGGTGACGGCGCGGCTCTGGCTCAAGGGCACCAACCAGGGCAGAGCCTTCGAGCGCAGGCTCTGGTTCAGCGACACCTACGTGCGCACGAAGAGCGGCTGGCGCTACGCGTTCGGTCAGGCCTCGCTCGCGCTGCCCGTCGTGGCGGGGGGCGCGGACCCGGCGCGCGGTCGCGACGGCCTCGCCCAGACGATACCCTGATCCCTTCCGAGGAGACGGGGACAGGGTGATCACGGTCGGCCTCACCGGAGGCATCGCGGCGGGCAAATCGACCGTGGCGCGCGAGCTCGCGCGGCGCGGCGCGCGCGTGATCGACGCGGATCGCCTGGGCCACCGCGCCTACGAGCCCGGCAGCGAGGCCCACGCGGCCGTGCTGCGCGCCTTCGGCGCCGGGCATCGTCGGCGCCGACGGGCGCATCGACCGCGCCGCCCTCGGCGCGCGCGTGTTCGGCAAGCCCTCCGAGCTGAAGCGCCTCACCGACATCGTCTGGCCCGAGATCCGCCGCCTCGCGCGGGCGGAGATCGCCGCCATCGCCGCGCGCGAGCGCGACGCCGTCGTGGTGCTCGAGGCGGCGGTGCTGCTCGAGGCGGGCTGGGAGCCGCTGGTCGACGAGATCTGGGTCGTGCTCGTGGACCGCGCGACCGCCGTGGCGCGCGCTGTCGCGCGCGGCGGGCTCGACGCCGCCGCGGTGGAGGCGCGCCTCGACGCGCAGCTCTCGAACAGCGAGCGCGCCGCGCGGGCCGACGTGGTGATCGACAACTCCGGCACCGAGGCGGAGCTCGTCGCCAAGCTCGACGCGCTCTGGCGGCGCGCGCTGGACGCGGCGCGCGCATGATCCTCGATCTCCACAGCCACTCCGTCGCCTCCGACGACGGCCGCGCCCAAGTCGAGAACTACTGCCAGTGGGTGCGCAAGCGCGAGCTGCCGATCGACGGCTTCGTGTTGACCGAGCACCGCCAGTTCGACTTCAGCAACGACTACGCACAGCTCGCGCGCGAGCACGGGCTCACCATCCTGAAGGCGAGCGAGGTGGAGACCGACTACGGCCACGTGCTCGTGTTCGGCGTGACGCCGGAGCTGGTGCGCGCCTTCGACTTCGCGAGCGTGCGCCTCCCGCTCCCGCGCGTGCTCGAGGCCTGCGAGAGCCACGGCGCGGTGGCCGTGCCCTGCCATCCGGGCCGGCCGCGCGTGGGGATGTGCGCTCACGTGGCCGAGCGCGGCAGCGTGCCCGGCGTGCGCATCATCGAGATCTTCAACGGCGGCAGCCGCGGCGCTGAGGACGAGGACGCGCGGGCGCTCGCCGCGCGCTTCGGCTACCTCGGCATCGGCGGGAGCGACGCCCACATCGTGAGCCACATCGGCCGCTGTGCGACGCGCTTCCCGGGCCGCGTAGGCAGCGAGGCCGAGCTGGCCGAGGCGCTGCGCGCGGGGGAGTTCGAGGCGGTCACGTGGAAATCGAAGAGCTGAAGCGACGCTTCCTGAATCTCGACTTCGACGAGCGCGAGTTCGCGGTGCGCGCCGAGGCGATGGTCGATTTCGCGACCGCCTGCGGCGAGCGCGCGCCCTACTACATCGACCCGAGCCATCCGGACTTTCGCGCCGTGCCCACCTTCCCGGCGCGCTTCCACGGCCGGCGCATGCTGCCCGAGGACTTCCCGCGCCTGGGCGGCATCCCGCTCGACGCCGGCAAGGCCGTGATGCCGAGAGCGCCGATCCGCGCGGGCACCACGCTGGTCGGGCGCAGCCATCTGCACGAGATCTACGAGAAGACCGGCCGCTCCGGCCGCATGATCTTCCTGGTCGCGCGCATGGAGGTCTACGACCCGGGCCAGACGCTGGTCTCGATCGTTGACTCTCGCATGGTGATCCGCGAGAAGCCGGCGGCGGGCGAATGACTGTCAAGCGCTTCGAGGACGTCGAGTTCGGGGCCGAGCTCCCGCCCGTCGACCCGGACTTGAGCCTCGCGAACGTGCGCAAGTTCGCGCGCGCGGCCGAGATGATGGCTCCGCGCTTCACCGACCACGAGGGCGCGCGCAAGGAGGGCCTGCCCGGCGCGCTCGTGCCGGGCGTGATGAGTCAGGCGATCCTGGTGGCGATGATCCACCGCTGGGCGCCCGAGGCCGAGGTCCTGAAGATCGACTGCGTGTTCCGCGCGCCCGTGATCGCGGATCAGCCCCACCACGTGAGCGGCGTCGTGACCAACCTCGACGCGGCCGCCCGCACGGCCGAGGTGGATCTCACCGTCGCCAACGCAGCGGGCGAGACGCGCGTGCTGGGCACCGCCCTCGTGCGCCTGCCCTGAATCCAGGGCGACCTGACCGAGAATCGAAATTTCGGGGTCAGACCCCGAAATTTCGATTCTGCCGGCCGATCTCGCCCGCGATCGAAATCGACCCAGACCTTGGCGGAGGCGCGCCGAGCAGGTCGGGCCGGGATGAGCCTACGCCCACCAGAAGGCTCGAGTAACGTGCAGCCGTGCGACGCTGTCTGATCGTCTTCGGTTCACTCGCCTGGCTCGCGGCTCCCCCCGCAGCGCGGGCCGACGAGGCGCGCATCTTCGACGATCCTGCGCCCCTCGCGGTCGAGCTCGAGGCCGACTGGGGCGCGATCCGGCAGGACCGCAAGGAGCCGGAGAAGCATCCGGGCACGCTCTCGTACGCGGGGCCCCAGGGCGCGGTGTCGTTCGCGCTCGAGCTCGAGACCCGGGGCCACTCGCGCCTGCTGAAGGACACCTGCGACTTCCCGCCGCTGCGGCTCGAGCTCGCAAAAGGCGCCGCGAAGGGCACCCTCTTTCGCGGCATCGACGAGCTCAAGCTGGTCACGCACTGCAGGACGGACTCCAAGTTCCAGCAGTACGTGCTGCTCGAGTACTTGGTCTATCGCAGCTACGCGCTCCTCACAGACCAGAGCTACCGCGTGCGCCTGCTGCGCATCGCCTACCGCGATCCGGGCGCCACGAAGCCGCGCTGGGAGCGTCTCGGCTTCGTGATCGAGGACCCCGAAGGCGTCGCGAAGCGGCTCGGGGCCGATGCCGTCGTCGAACGTGCCGTCGATCTCGCGCGTGTCGACGCCGAGGCGGCTGCGCGGGCAGAGGTCTTCTTCTACTGGGCCGGCATGACGGACTTCTCGCTCAGGGCGGGGAGCGAGAAGGCCTGCTGCCACAACGCGCGCATGTTCCGGCTCCCGAGCGGCGTGCTCTTCCCGATCCCCTACGACTTCGATCAGACGGGCGTGGTCGATCCTCCCTACGCGCTGCCGGAGCCGAAGCTCGGCATTCGGCGCGTGACGCAGCGGCTGTTCCGCGGCGCCTGCGCTCGCGCCGAGCCGCAGAAGCGCGCGATCGCGCTCTTGCTGGCGAAGCGCGCCGACATCGAGACGCTCTTCCGGGCGCAGGAGGGACTCGAGGCCGCTCCCCAGCGCAAGGCGCTCGGTTTCCTCGAGCGCTTCTACACATGGGCGAGCGATCCGGCCGCCGTCGAGCGCGACGCTCACCCAGGATGCGTTCAGTCGAGCGCGGACCGCTCTCCCGTCTCGACGGGCGTGCGCTTCCCGCTCGCGTCGATCGCGACGGGGCGGTCGCCGGTGAGCTCGAGCGCGAGCGCCGCGCCTCCCGGGAAGAACTCCCCGTCGAGCATGCCCGTGTCCACCAGGAGCACGCGGCCGCCCGCGCGGGCCCGGATGCGTGCCGGGAGCTGCGGCGTGTGGCCCACCACGATCCGCTCCGCCTTCAAAGCGCGCAGCACGGGGCCGATCTGCTCGGCGAGCTCCGCATCCGTCTCCTCCGCGTAGCCGCGAAACCAGAGCGGCCCGCGCGGGTGGGCGACGAGCCAGCTCGGATACTCCGCGAGCGCCGGGAGCGCGAGCGCGAGCAGCGCGTCGAGGTCGGCTTCCGGGGGGAGAGTCCCCGCGGCGACGGCTCCCGCTCGGGCCTTGTCGAGCCAAGCGATCTCAGTGCTCACGCGGCGCGCGATGCCCGACACGCCGAGCGGTGCGACCTCCGGGGTGACGCCGCCGTGCACGAAGACGACGCCGTCCAGCTGGGCGATCGCGGCGTGCTCGCGCAGCCAGTGTCCGTAGCGGCCCTTCGGAGCCAGCGCCTCGCGCCGCGTGCTGGCGCCCCCGAAGCTCTCGAGGCTCGCGGGCGAGACGTAGCGCCAGTCTCCGACGAGGTTCATGACCTCGTGGTTGCCGAGCAGCACGATCACGCGCCCGCGCTGGCGGGCCGCCTCGCGCTCGAGCCGCATCCAGAGGCTCGAGCACGCGGCGATCGTCGGGCCCGCGGTCGAGCGAGTCGCCGAGCTGGACGAGCCGCGCATTGCCGCCGATCCAGTGCCCGGCCCCGTCGGTGAGGCCCGCGGCCTTCAAGAGCCCGAGCAGGGGCTCATAGGCACCGTGCACGTCGCCGATCGCGATCAGCCGGGGGCGCGCATGCGCGGCGACGCTCGCCGCGAGCCACAAAACCAAGAGCAGGAGCGCGGCGGCGCCGCGCCGCAGGCGCGCGTTCACCCCGCGACGCCCGAGGCGAGCAGCAGCGCGCTTCCGACGCTCGCCACCACGGTGAGGAGCAGCGCCGAATAGGAGGCGCGCAGCAGGCGGTACTTGCGCGTCAGCACGGCGCCGAGGCCGTGCACGTCGCGCGACATCTCGTCGAAGAGCAGCCGCGGCTGCTCCATCAGGTCGTGCATGCCCTCGATGTAGTCGTCGCTCGAGAGGCGCGAGAAGTGGCCGAAGAAGAGGATGTTCGCGCGGTTCTCGCGCACGTCCGCGAGGCTCACGGGGGCGCTCGAGATGCGCGGCCGCGCGGCGAGGATCGCGCACACCAGCGACACCGAGCAGCCGAGCACCAGCAGCAGGACGGGGAATGCGGCGCCGAACAGGCTCCCCCCGAGGCGCGGCACCAAGAGCCCGAGCGAGACGCTGGTCAGCAGGCCGTTGATGCCGACCATGATGTTCGCCTTCGTGTCGGCGATCGCGGTGAGCTCGATGTGGTTGCGGTAGACGATCTTGAAAAGCGTCTCGACCGCGCGGCCGGATCCGAACTCGTCGCGCTTTTTCTTCTTCTTTTTCTTCTCCGGCTCGGGCGCGGCCTCGGGCGGGGCGACCGGCGGGCTCTCCGCGGGGGGCAGCGCCGGCTCGGGCTCGCTCACGCCGGCCTCAGGCGGGCCGGAAGAGCGGGATCGCGAGCTCGTCGTGGGGCTCCCACTCCACCCGCACGCGCATGCCGATCTTCACGTCGCGGCCCGGATCCGCCACGCCCGTCAGGTTCGAGAGCAGGCGCGGGCCCTCGTCGAGATCGATCCACGCCACGGCGTAGGGCGCGCGGCTGCGGAAGAACGGGTGATAGCTCTGGCGGATCACGCTGTAGGAGTAGACCGTGCCGAGGCCGCTCGCGACGTGCCAGGAGAGCTTGCCCCCGAGGCAGCTCGTGCAGTGGCTGCGCGGATAGAAGACGACGGTCCCGCAAGCGTCGCACTTCTGGTACTCGAGGCGTCGCTCCCGGGTGGCGGCCCAGAAGTGCCGCGTGTCGGGCTCCTTCAAGCTGGGCAGCGGGCGGGTCGGGTCGGCCATCTCAATCCCTCGCCAGGATCACGGTGCCGGCGCAGTGCCGGCTGCCGAGCATGCCGCCGTTGCCGTGGGCGACGGCGAGGCGCGCGTCCTTCACCTGAGACGTGGACTCGCCGCGCAGCTGACGCGCGGCCTCGATCAGGAGGAAGATGCCGCGCATGCCGGGGTGGTTGGAGGAGAGCCCGCCGCCGTCGGTGTTGAGCGCGGGACCGCCCGGGCGATCGAAGCGCAAGCGGCCGCCCTCCACCCAGGGGCCCCCTTCGCCTTTCTTGCAGAAGCCGAGGTCCTCGAGGATCGTGAGCACCGTGATCGTGAACGAGTCGTAGATCATCGCGATGTCGATCTCGGCGGCGCTCACGCCCGCCTCGCCGAACGCGGAGCGGCCCGACTGGAGCGCGGCGCTGGTGGTGATGTCGCCGCCGTTTTCGGGTAGTTCGTCGCCTCGCCGCCGCCGAGGATCCACACCGGGCGTTTCTTGCAGTTGCGCGCGACCTCGGGCACCGCGATCACGACCGCGCCGCCGCCGTCGGAGATCATGCAGCACTCGAGCAGGTGGAGCGGGATCGGCGATCATGCGCGAGCCCACCACGTCGGCGACCGTGGTCTCGCGGATGTCGAGGAACTCGAGCGTCTGTCATCGCCGCGACCGCCTCCGGGTTGCGCATCGCGTGGCAGCGCGTGGCGACGGCGATCTCGGCGAGCTGCTCGCTCGTGGTGCCGTACTGGTGCATGTGGCGGTGGGCGACCATGGCGTAGTTCGACACGAGCGTCATGCCCGTGAAGCCCTCCATGTTGTCCGCCGGCGCCGGCACGCCCGGGCCGCCCCGACCGCCCGCGCCGATCGCCCAGGCGTTGCTGTGGCGACGTCGAGCCGTAGCTGAGCAGCGCCACGCGCGCCTTGCCCGCCGCGAGATCGCGCTTGGCGTGCGCGGCGTGGATACTCGTAGGAGCTGCCGCCGACCATCGTCGTGTCGATCACGTTCGGCTTGAGCCCGAAGTACTCGGCGAGCGAGAGGCCCGACATGGCGCCGGCGCCTTCGCCGGCGTCGTAGAGCGCGTCGACGTCCTTCCAGCCGAGCCCGGCGTCGGCGAGCGCGCGCGCCGCGCACTCCGCCTTGATCTGGAGCGGGCTCACGCGCCCTTCGACGTCGCGCGACGGATACTCGTGGATGCCGACGATCGCGGCGTCCCGCTTCGAGCTGGCCAAGGCGTCTCCCTGCAGAGGAGCGGGGACTCTACTCTGCGCGGCCCTCGGCCAGCCAGCGCAGCGCCTTCTCGGTCGCGCGGAAGACGCCGGTGCGCGAGAACTGGCGCTCGGCGAACACCTCGAACATGCGGCTCATGCCGAAGAGGGCGTCGCTGGTGGCGACGATCGCGCAGGCGCCCCACACGACCTTGGGCTCGAGGCGCCGCAGGTCGCCCACGATCGCCTGGAGCTGGTCGCTCTCGGGCAGGGAGGTCATGCGGCTCATGTCGAGGAGCACGTTCAGCTGCGCGGGGGTCGCCGGATCGGCCTCGAGCGCGCGGAAGTGCGCGTGCACTTCGGAGAGCGTCACCGCGCCGGAACACTCGGTGCGAACGAAGCCTTCGGGGTCGAAGCGATACGTGATGGGCATGCGCAGCTCCCGGCCGTCGCGCCCGGCTCGGCTGCGGCCGACGTGGCCCGGAAACTCTAGCCCTACCTTCCGCTCAGGCGGTGGCGACGGAGGGCCGGCTAGCCGGGGCGCCGAACGCGAGGGCGAAGGCGACACCCGTCGCCAGCGAGGTCGCCGCGATGCCCAGCGCGGGCAGCGGGTCGGCGAGGGGGTTCGTGCCGCGCAGTGTGGCGAGCGCGTTGAAGCCCATCATGGCGAGCTGCGCGGCGCAGCCCAGTGCGAACAGTCCCATGCGCCGCACGGCGGCGCCGTCCGCGAGCCCCAGGCCCTGCTGCCGGCGCAGGCGATCCCAATAGGAGAACGCCTCGGCGGTTCCCCAGGCGAAGCTCGCGGACATCACGCCGGCGAGCAGCAGCGCGAGGCCGCCGATTGCCTCCGTGGGCGAGCTTCCGGGAGATGCCCCGGCGATCGCGCGCGGGGTCAGGACGACGTGGACCGCGAGCGTGATCCCGGCCGCCGCCAGCGCCAGGGTCGCGAGCGTCGCGCGGGGTCGGAAGACGCACCGCACGAAGGCTGCGAAGCAGAGCGTTCCGAAGTCGAGCAAGAAGAGCGCCCCTGCGAGCAGCGGAAGATCGACGTCCGCGACGCGCTCGGCAGTGAAGCCGGAGAACGTGAGCAAGGGCACGCCCACCGTGCAGAAGCTGAGGAAGGAGGTTCCCAGCAGGAGCTCGGGGAGCGAGCCGGTCCGCCGCGCGAGCCACAGCATGCGCCCGCCCACCCAGGTGAGACCCGCGATGCGGCAGGCGCTCGCGATCGTGACCAGGAGGGCGAGACCCTCGTTGCCCATTCGAGCCGCATCGGACCTGGGTGCCGCCGACTTGAGGGCGCCGACGCCGGGCGTCATCGCAATCGTCGCGCTGTTCCCGACCGCTTGAGCCTAGAATGCCCAAGCAGCCCACCTGCGAGATTCGTCAGCGAGGACGCGGAGATGGGAGGCGCCACGGAAATCCTCCGTTTCGGCGAGTACGAGCTCGACTTCGGGCGCCACGAGCTGCGCCGCGCGGGGGCGCCCGTGGTGCTCCAGCCAACGCCCTTGCGCGTGCTGCTCCATCTCGCCGAGCACCGCGACCGCACCGTGCCGCGCCGCGAGCTGCTCGACGCGGTCTGGCCCGGCGTCGTGGTGGGGGACGAGGCGCTCACGACAGCGCTCGCGGAGGTGCGCCGCGCGGTCGGCGACCACGGCGACACGCAGCAAGTGATTCGCACGCAGAAGGGCGCCGGGTATCGGTTCGTGGCGGAGGTCGCGGCGGTAGCGCCTTCGGAAGCGACGTCTCCGGCTCAACCCGGGCTCCGCACCTTCACCGCGACTCTCCGGCGACGCTGGCTCGCGCTCGGCGCCGCCGGCCTCGCGATCGCCGCGCTCGCTGCCGCGTTCGTCCTGCACGAGCGCGCGGTCTCTGCGCCCGCCAAGGCCGCGCCGCTGCACATGCTTGCGGTCATTCCCTTCCGGAACGTCAGCGGCGATTCCGCGCTCGATCCCCTGGCCGATGGCCTCACAGCAGAAATCTCGGAGGGGCTGCGGCCCGCCATCTTGGTGCCGACCACCACCATGCTCGCGTTCAAGGGCAAGAACGTCGACGTGCGCGACCTGCAGCGCACACTCGGCGCGACGCATGTGCTGCAGGGCACCGTGCAGGCGGCGAGCGACAAAGTGCGGGTCACGATTCAGCTGCGTGAGACGACCGGCGCGCATCTCAGCTGGTCCGAGACCTACGAGCAGCCCCGCCGCGATCTGCTCGCCGTGCAAACTGCCATCACGAGCCGGGTGGCGGGGGTAGTCCCCTTCCTTCTGCCCTTCACGGCCACTCAGGATCCTGATCTCGCGCCAGTCGACCACGCCATCGACTTCTCGATAGGTCTGGTATGGACTGGGCAACTGACGATGCGACAAGGCGAGACCGCGCTGTCGCTCCTGGAAGGCGTGCTCGCTCGGGACCCTGACAACCTCCGAGCGCACGCGAGCCTGGCCAACATCTGGGTGCACCTCGCGAATTCCGAAAAGCGGAACCAAGAGAAGGCGATCGCCAAGATGAAGTGGCACGCCTCCGAGGCTCGGCGAATCGCGCCGGGGAGCGAGGACGCTCACGCGGCGACGGCCCTCGTGTTCATCGTCGAGCGAAATTGGGCGGCCGCCGAACGCGAAGCGCGGGCTGCCTGCGACCTGAGCACCTCGCGCATGGCGCTGGGTTGCTACTGGCTCCGGTCCGTGCTCCTTTGGACGGGCCGCGCGCGCGAAGCCAGCGAAATCACCCGTGGCCAGCTGGACGTGTTCCCGAACAGCGCTGTCTGCCACGCCAATCTGGGCTTTGAACTGCAGGCACAGGGAAACTACGCCGACGCGGAGCGGGCATTCACGCGCGCGGAGCAAATCGAACCCGCCTTCAGTTTGAACGATAGTGGCGCTCGCTGGTTGGCCGGCTACCCCGATGACTGGGTGGTCGACCTGCGCCTGCTCTTCGTGCAGCTTGGCGACCAGGCGGCCGTCGCAGAGGTGGATCGCATCCACGAAGCCGAAGGTCCGAGGGGAGTGGCACATTGGGCCGCCGACCACGCCGACCGGCTCGACCCGCTCGCGCCTCGGTCGGTTCACGAAGTCGTTGCCGCGGTCCTGTATTCGCAGGCAGGTGAAGAGGAGAGCGCAGTGGCAGCGCTCGAGAGCAGCGCCTCCCTAAGTACCTTCCCCCCATACCTCGAGTCGCCCATCTTCGACGGATTCCGCGACCACCCCCGTTTCCAGGCGATCGTCGAGTCCCAGGGGCTCACCGCCTACCACGCCAAGTACCTGCGCCGCGAGCCCAACGCTTCGAGCGCGAGCACTCCTTGACCGGGCGCGGTCACACCCCGAGCCGGCGACGCCCCGCGAGCGGCTCGCCGCTAGCTTCTTCAACGCGAAGGGGGGCGACATGATTGAGATCCGCAAGGCGCAAGACCGCGGCCACGCGCGCCACGGCTGGCTCGAGAGCTACCACACCTTCTCCTTCGGCGACTACCGCGACCCGAAGCACATGGGCTTCCGCGGTCTCCGCGTGATCAACGAGGATCGCGTGCAGCCGCGCCGCGGCTTCGCGACGCACTCGCACCGCGACATGGAGATCGTGAGCTACGTGCTCTCGGGCGCGCTCGAGCACAAGGACAGCCTGGGCACCGGCTCGGTGATCCGGCCTGGCGATGTCCAGCGCATGAGCGCGGGCACGGGCGTGACCCACAGCGAGTACAACCACTCGCCGAGCGAGCTCGTGCACTTCCTCCAGATCTGGCTGCTGCCCGAGCGCGAGGGCCTTCCGCCCTCGTACGAGCAGAAGCACTTTCCCGCGTCGGAGCGGACGGGGGCGTTGCGCCTGGTCGCCGCGCGCGATGGGCGCGAGGGCTCGGTCGCCGTGCACCAGGACGTGTCCCTCTACGCGGCCCTGCTGGGCGAGAGCGACGCCGTGATGCACACGCTCGCTCCCGGGCGACACGCCTGGGTGCAAGTGGCGCGCGGTCGCTGCGAGCTGAATGGGCACGCGCTCGAAGCCGGCGATGGCGCAGCGCTCTCGGACGAGCGCGAGCTCCGCATCGGAAGTCCGAGGGGCGCCGAGGTTCTCGTCTTCGACCTCGCCTGAGGCCGGTGGTCAGCGCATCCGCTCGTGGATGAAGTGCCGAACGCGGGGCGGCGCGCCCCCGCGATGGAAGGCGTGCGCGATCGCCTGCACTTCGCGGTCGGCGGTGGTGATGCGCTCGTGCTGGCGCAGGTGCTCGAGCCACGACTCGACCACGAACGACTCGAGGTAGCGCCCGCTCTGCGCGAGGTCGTCCCACAGGCCCCAGCGAATCGCGCCGTCGCGCAGGCGGATGTCGCCGAGCGCGCGCATCGCCCGGGCGAAGGCGGCCGCGTCGGCGGGATCGATCTCGTACTCGATCAGCACGAGCGCCGGGCCGCGGTCCGGCGTGAAAGCTCGGAGCACCTCGGGATCGGGCCAGCGCGGCGCGGGCGCGAGATCGGGGGCCGCGCCCTGCGCGAGCGAGCGGCGCCACGAGAGCGCGCGGCCCAGCGCGATCGCCAGCGCGGCGAGCCCGAAGCTCTCGGGAACGCCCAGCCAGCTCGCCAGAGCCCCGAACGCGGCGCTGCCGGCGGCCAGCCCCCCGAATTGCACGAGCATGTAAGTCGCCAGCGCGCGCGCACGCACCCAGGAGGGGATGCTCACCAGCGCCGCGCTGTTCAGCGTGGAGAGCAGCGTAAGCCACGCGCCGCCCGCGACAAAGAGCGAAGCGCCCACCGCGGCGAAGACTGGGGCGATCGCGAGCGCCAGCAGCGCCGCCGCGAACATCAGCGCCGAGGTGGTGGCGAGACCCTCGACGCCGAGCCGGCGGCGCAGGCCCGGGAGTGCGAGGCCGCCGATCACGGCGCCCACGCCGAAGAAGCCGAGCAGGATGCCGTAGCCCGCAGGCCCGAGCCCGAGCTCGGCGCGCGCGTAGAGCGGGAGCAGAGCGAAGATCGCGCCCGCCGGCGTGACGAACGAGCCCGTGCGCACGAGGACGGTCTGGAGGCGCGCGCTGTGGCGCACGTAGCGGAGCCCGGCGCGCATCGCGCCGAAGAGCTCCTCTGGCGGGAGCTGGCGCGCGACGGGCTCGCGCCGCCAGCGCGCGAGCACCGCGATCACCGCGAGGAACGAGGCCGCGTTGAGCGCGAAGGTCGCCCCGGGTCCCGCTGCCGCCACCACCAGGCCGCCGAGCGCCGGCCCGACCGCGCGCGCCGCATTCACGGAGATGCCGTTCAAGGAGACCGCCGCTTCGATCTCTTCGGCCGGCACGAGCTCCGGGACGATCGAAGCGAAGGCGGGCGAGAGGAGGGCGCTCCCGATGCCGATCGCGAAGGTCAGCGCGAGCAGCGTGCTTGCCCCGGTCGCTCCCGCGAGCGTGAGCGCTGCGAGGATGGCCGCGGCGGCGCTGAGCCAGGCGAGCGCCGTCAGCGCGAGCCGCCTGCGGTCGACGACATCGGCGAGCGCGCCCGCCGGGATCGCCAGCAGGAAGAAGGGCAGATTCGAGGCCACCTGGACGAGCGAGACCCAGAGTGGCGTGGGCGCGAGCGAGGTCATCAGCCACGCGGCGCCGACGTTCTGGATCCAGGTGCCCAGGTTCGAGGCGAGCCCCGCGATCCAGAGCGCGCGGAACACTTGCCGCTGGAGCGGCGCCCAGGCGCTGGGCGCGGTCGGCGGAGCTGCCATCTCACTTATGTAGCCTTCCGTGCGCCGAGATGGCGCGGGAGGCTTGCCGTGAGCACCGTCGTCACCGAGATCGCGCCGGATGTGTTCCGGCTCTCCACGTTCGCGTCGGACTACGGCATCCAGTTCAACCAGTTCCTGGTTCGCGACGACGAGCCGTTCCTGATGCACACCGGCTTCCGCCGCGACTTCGCCTCCATTCGCGCGGCCGTGTCCCAGGTGCTCGACCCGGCGCGGCTGCGCTGGATCGGCTTCAGCCACTTCGAATCGGACGAGTGCGGCTCCTTGAACGATTGGCTCGCCGCGGCCCCATCCGCCCAGGCGGTGTGCGGCGTCGTGGGCGCGCTCGTGAACCTCGCCGACTTCGCCGCGCGGCCCGCCCGCCCGCTCGCGGACGGCGAAGTGCTGGCGACCGGCCGGCACAGGCTGCGCTACCTGGCCACGCCGCACGTGCCCCACGGCTGGGACGCGGGGCTCTTCTACGACGAGACCGCTCGGGCGCTCTTCACGTCCGACCTGTTCTTCCAACCGGGAGAACCCGAGCCGATCACGAGCGGCGACATCGCCGCCGCCGCCCGCGAGGCGATCCTCGGCGGCCAGAGCGGCCCCCTCGCGAACGACATGCCCTACACGCCCTACACCGATGCGACGCTGCAGCGCCTCGCCGCCCTGGAGCCGCGCGTCCTCGCGACGATGCACGGGTCCTCGTTCAGAGGCGACGGCGCTCGCGCGATCCGGGCACTGGCGGAGACCATCCGCAGCGTATTGGCTGGAGCTCGCTAGCCCTCTCCGACCGGCGGGCTCGAGCGGTTGACGTAGGCGCCGAGGAGGAGCGCGATCGCGATTGCCGCAATCGCGATCAGCAGCGCGTAGAGCCAACCGATCAGGCCGAGGACCAGGGCCTCGACCAGCGCCGTCACCGCGACGGTCGCTCCGAGCAGGAGCAACACGGCCGCGGCCCAACGCTGCTGGCGCCAGACGCCGACGGCGGCGAGGATCGCGAGCACCGCCTGCAGCGCGAACGCGAGGAACAGCAGAGGCGACGCCGGCCCCGGCAGCATCGCGATGGCGTACAGCGCGTGGTACGCGCCGTACACGGCTAGCGCGATCGAGATCAGCAACAAACCCGTGCGTCGTTCCACCGCTGCACCTCCCGTTCCGCTCTCCGACCTCGCGCAAGTATGCCGCGAGACTTCCGCTGGCCCGCACCTAGCCCCACGAGCCCGCTAGCCTTTTCCGCGGAGAGATGGCCGAGCGGTCGAAGGCGGCGGTCTTGAAAACCGCTAGGCGCGCGAGCGCCTCGAGGGTTCGAATCCCTCTCTCTCCGCCAATTCTTAGATAGGGACGCGAAGGACTGTCCGGCGAAGGGGGAGCCGGTATCCTGCCGCGCTCTTCGGGAGCCGAGGGCAAGCGAGCCGAAGGCGAGCGGAGTTCGCAAAGACAGCAAGCCGCCACGCGGAGGATGTGGCGGCGCGCAGCGAGGCGAAGCCGAGCGGAGATCGCAAAGACAGCAAGCCGCCACGCGGAGCATGTGGCGGCGCGCAGCGAGGCGAAGCCGAGCGGAGATCGCAAAGACAGCAAGCCGCCACGCGGAGCATGTGGCGGCGCGCAGCGAGGCGAAGCCGAGCGGAGATCGCAAAGGTCGGAGAGGTGGCCGAGAGGCTGAAGGCACAGGTTTGCTAAATCTGCATACGGGAAACCGTATCGAGGGTTCGAATCCCTCCCTCTCCGCCAATGCCTCGATCGGACAGGAGCGCGGAAGCCGAGCGGGCGCCTCCTCCCATCGAAATCACAGTCCTGCGGAGAGGTGGCCGAGCGGCTGAAGGCACGCGCCTGGAAAGTGCGTGTACCGGAAACGGTACCGAGGGTTCGAATCCCTCCCTCTCCGCCAGTCCGTGCGAACTCCGCTCGCCTGCGGCTCGCTGCGCGCGGCGGCGACGCGCTTCGCGCGGCCGCCGCTTGCTGCCCACGACCCACCGCGTCCCCCGCATCGCTCGGGAGGTTCCTGTGGCCCGATCGACCTCCGCTCGGCTCCGCGGACTCCGCCTCGCTGCGCGCGGCCACTGCTTCGCGTGGCCGCTTGCTGCCGACGATACGGTCTCGGGAGCCCGGTTCTTGCGGATCTGGGGTTTTCGCTAGATTGCTCCGCCCTGTCTCGCGCCCATAGCTCAGTTGGATAGAGCGTCAGGTTGCGGACCTGAAGGTCGCATGTTCGAGTCATGCTGGGCGCGCCATCCACAGCGGCCCCAGCGCCTGCGGCGCTGGGGCCGTTGCTTTCTCCGCAGCGCTCGGGCGCGATAGGCTTGCGCCCCCGCTCGGAGCCGCCATGAGACGCCTCGCGCTCGCCCTCTCGCTCGCCTGGGTCGCTCTCCCCGCGCATGCGCAGCCGGCGCCTGCGCCCTCCGCGGCGATCGCTGCGGCGATCGCGGCGCCCGATCGCAGCGGCGCCGACCGCGCGCGCGACGTGCGCGACAAGCCGGAGGTGACGCTCGCGCTGGTGGGGCTCGCGCCCGGGATGCGCGTCCTCGATCTGTTCTGCGGCAGCGGGTACTACTCGGAGCTCGCGGCGCGCGTGGTGGGAGCCAAGGGCAGGGTCTACGCGCACTCCAACGCCGCGTACGAGGGCTATACCGGGAAGGAGCTGGCCGCGCGCCTCGCCGCGCACCCCTTCCCGCAGCTCGAACGGCTCGATCGCGAGATCGAAGCGCTCGGGCTCCCGGCGGACTCGATCGACGTCGTCCTCCTGGTGATGGCGTACCACGACGCCTACTGGAAGGAGAAGGATTGGACGGTCACGCGCGACCCGCTTCTGAACGCGATTCATTCTGCGCTTCGTCCGGGAGGCCGAGTGCTCGTGGTGGACCACTCGGCGCTCGCTGACTCCGGGTCAAGCGGCGTGCAGGAGCTCCACCGGATCGACGAGACGCTCGAGCGCGCGGACTTCGCGCGAGCCGGCTTTCGGCTGGTCGCCACCAGCGATGCGCTGCGCAACCCCGCCGACGACCGGCGCTTGAGCGTGTTCAACGAGGCGATTCGGGGCAAGACGGATCGCTTCGTGCTCGTGTTCGAGAAGCCGGCTCAGGCACCCCCGGCCCGACCGGGACCCCCCTAGCCGCATCCAGCAATCCCGCCACCGAAAATGCTGGATTTTGCTCGCTCGGGCGGAGTAGTGTGATCGCGCCCCTGGCGGGGCATTGCGGAAATCCACACAGGGGGATTCGTGTATGTCCTTGCGTCAACGCGGCTTGGCGTCGAGCCTCGCGTTCCTCGCGACTCTCGTCTTCGGCGCTCCCGTACTCGCGCAGGATGCGCAGCCGGCTGCCGATGCGCAGCAGGCGCAGGCCGACCAGCCCGAGCGCAAGGGCGTGGAGGAGATCCTCGTCACCGCCCGCAAGCGCGAAGAGTCGATCCAGGACATTCCGATCGCGGTGAGCGCGTTCTCGGGCGACGATCTCGCGACCTCGAACATCGACGATGTCGCGGACGTGCAGTTCAACGTCCCGAACCTCCAGTTCACGAAGACGAACTTCATGGGCGCCGGCAACATCTCGCTGCGCGGCGTCGGCAACCTGTCGATCGCGGCGACCGGCGAGGCCGGCACCGGCATCCACATCAACGAGGCGCCGATGGCCGCGGCGCGCATCTTCGAGACCGACTTCTTCGACGTCGAGCGCGTCGAGGTCCTGCGCGGTCCCCAGGGCACGCTGTTCGGACGCAGCGCTCCCGGCGGCGCCGTCAACGTCTACACGAAGAAGCCCGTGCTGGAGGCGTGGGGCGGCTTCATCGAGGGCGAGTACGGCGACTACAACCACGGCAAGATCAAGGCCGCCGTCAACATCCCCCTCGGCGAGCACTTCGCGGCGCGCTTCGGCGGCTACTACTGGAGCCGCGACGGCGTGACCGAGAACGTCGCCACCGACCACGACGTCGACGACCGCAGCCTCTACATGCTGCGCGGCTCGATCTCAGGCGAGTGGGACGACGTCGACTTCAACCTGATGGGCAGCTACTTCGCCGAAGACGACGAGCGCATGCGCATCAACAAGCAGGCGTGCACCACCGATGCGCGCGCCTGGCCCTTCTCGATCGGCTGCCAGGGCGGCGACGTGAAGATGAAGGGCGACCCGATCAACTCGAGCGCCATCCTCGTCTACTCGACGGGCATCATCATCGACACGATGAACAAGCTGGGCCCGGTGCACAACTTCCTGCTCACGCAGCCCGGCGGTTCGCCCTACGTCGCGCTCGGCTTCCCGAATCGCCCCGTCACCCAGACGCCGCGCTACATGACCGGGTCCGGTCGGTGTGTTCGCGCCGTACGCGATCGGCACGTCTGCGCTCGGGTACCTCGTCCCCGACGCGATCGCCGACGCGAACTTCGGGCCGGACAACTACGGGATTCCGACGCCCTTCTACCAGGGCGCCGTGAACCCGAGCAGCCTGCGCAAGGTCAACACGCAGCTCGATCCCAAGTACTACACCGACGAGGCGATGGTGACCCTGGTGGTGAACTACAACGTCAGCGAGAACGTCAAGGTCACGTCGGTCACCGGCTACCACAACTGGAAGAACAACAGCCGCACCGACTACTTCTGGTCCGATCCGACCGTGCCGTTCGCCGGCGGGCCGCGCTTCTTCGACTTCACCGACAGCAGCCACCACGACTCGGACTGGGGATCGCTCAAGGGCAACTACAACTCGGAGTTCGTGTTCGACCGGTCGTGGGGGAAGGGGGACTCGTTCTCCCAGGAGCTGCGCGCGTCCACGAGCTTTGACGGCCCGGTGAACGCCACCTTCGGCGCGAACTACAACCGTGGCGAGGCGCACCTCGAGTACGGCGTGTGGGCGTCGGGCCTCGAGGCGACCTGGGACATGCACGGACAACTTCCTGCTGTGCCCGAACGCCGGGGCGTTCATCACGGCGAATCCTGGCACCTCGTGCCACGACCTGAACTCGCGCGCGAGCTACTACCTGAACGAGACGAAGCCGACCACGGTCTCGAGCTGGGCGCTCTTCGGCGAGGTCTACTGGGACCCCTTCGAGAAGACCCACGTGACGGTCGGCGCGCGCTACACGGACGACCACAAGGAGGCGGAGGACCGCGTCAACCTGTGGACGTGCGTGAACGACCCGTCGACGGCGGACGTCTGCGACCTGAATCCGTTCGAGCACCACGCCGGCGGCTGGCACAACGTGACGTGGAAGGTCGGCGTCGCCCAGGACTTCGACCTGCCCTTCGCGCCCGACTCGATGGCCTACTTCAACATCACCACCGGCTTCAAGGGCGGCGGCTTCAACCCCGCAGTCGACACCTCGGCGGGCGGCACGCCGGTGTCGCCGACCTTCGACGAGGAGAAGGTCACCGCGTACGAGGGCGGCTACAAGGGCATCCTGTTCGACCGCATGGTCTTCAACGTGACCGGCTTCTACTACAACTACGAAGGCATGCAGATGGCGAAGATCGTGAACCGCACCGCGGTGAACGAGAACGCCGACGTGAAGCTGTACGGGGTGGAGCTCGAGACGGTCTACTCGATCACGGACGCGCTCCGGGTCGACCTGAACTGGGCCTACCTGCACACCGACTATCCAGAAGCTGGACAGCGTGGACCCCGCGGATCCGCTTGCGGGACGGGGCGCTAGCTCTGGCTGGACGACGATCAAGCAGCTGAATCCGTTCCCGGCGGGCCAGAACGCCATCTGCAATCCGACCCAGGACCTCTGGACCGGGGCTCCGTACGGGGCGACGTCGGTGCGGACGCCGGACGGCACGGCGGACAACCCGGAGTGCCTGGAGTTCACGGGCGCGATCACGGCGGCAGCGCCCAAGGGCATCCTCGAGTGCGAGGGCGACGGCTACTGCCCCGACGGCTTCATCCAGGACCTGAAGGGCAACGAGCTCCCGTCGTCACCGGAGTTCAACGTGAAGGTCGGCGCGCAGTACCTCCTCGGGATCTGGGGAGGCTGGGAGATGACGCCCCGGCTCGACTTCTACTGGCACGGCGATCAGTGGGGTCGCCGTTACAACACCAGGAAGGACACGATCGACGCATGGGAGCAGCTCGACGCACAGATCACCTTCGCCAAGCCCGATGGGCACTGGCAGTTCGAGCTGTGGGCCAAGAACCTGCAGGACAACGACGACGTGACGGGCCACTACTTCACGGACGCCACGTCGGCCAACTTCACGAACCTGTTCCTCCTGGAGCCGCGCACGTTCGGCGGAACGGTGCGCTTCAGGTGGGGTGACAGCGAGGGCTGATCGCCTCGCGAGACTCGTGAGAAGCGAGGGCCCGCTGGCCGAGAGGCCAGCGGGCCTTTCTCTTGCGGCTACTCGCGCAGGTCCTTGGGGCGCGTGAAGCGGACGAGACGCGCGCTGCCCGGCGTGAGATCGCGCCAGTGCTCGATCGGCAGCGAGAGCTCGGCGAGGGTCGCGGTCTTCAGGCCCTTCTCGAGCCGGCGGCGGGGACGCGGGCGACCCTCGGCGGTGAGGGAGCGGACGAGCTCCTCGAGCCCCGGGTTGTGACCGATCAGGAGGACGCTCGCCGCGTCGTCCTCCACGCGCGCGAGGCGCTCGAGGAGCGCGCCCGAGGGCGCGAGATAGAGCTCGTGCTCGAAGCGCACGGGCAGAGCCAAGCCGAGGCGGTCGAAGGTGTCGCGCGCGCGGCGCGCGGTGGACACCAGCGCGAGCCCGGGCTGCGTGGCGCGCCGGCCGAGGAAGCGCCCCATGGCGCGCGCGGCCGCCTCGCCGCGGTCGTTCAGCGGCCGATCGTGGTCGGCGAGGTCGGCGTCGCTCCAGCTCGACTTGGCGTGGCGCAGCACCAGGAGACGGAGGGTCACTCCCAGAATCCCATCGCTTTGGCGAGCCGACGGCGGCGCCGCTCGAGCTCGCCCTGCGGGACGGGCGCGCGCGCCAGCCAGCCGAGTGCGAAGCCGGCGGCGCGCTGGGCGGCTGCGTCGCTCGCGCTTCCAGCGAGCTGCGCCACGCGCGCCTGGGCGGCGGCCGCGTCGTTGCGGGCGCCGAGCGCGTCCTGGAGGCGCGCCGCGCGCTTCGCGAAGCGGCGGGCCGGGCGCCCGAAGAAGGGCTCCGCCAGCTCGGCCGCGTAGCGCATCTCCTTCACGCGCAGGCGCAGCCGGTGAAGCTCCGCGCTCGAGCGGTCGGGGAGGCCGCGGCAGGCCTTGCGCACGCGTTTGCCCCCCCGTTCCAGCAGCTCGGCCAGCGTGGGCCGCGCGGGCGCGAAGAGGCGCGCCGTGTGGGGCGCCAGCTCCTGGGCGCGCCAGGGGCCGCCCGTCGCGAAGCGCCCGAGCAGGAGCAAGAGGCGCCCGAAGCGCGGCTCGTCGAGGGCCGCGCGCAGGTCGGCGTAGGCGCCGGCGCGGCGCTCCTCGGCGCGCACGGCGAGCTCGCCGAGCGAGGGCTCGAGCTCGCGCAGGGGAGTGAGCACTTCGGCGATCAGCACGTCCCACTCGCGGGCGCGGCCGAGGGCGTCTCCCAGCCAGCGCAGCTCGCCACGCAGCTCTGTCGTGGTCGCCGGCGGGAGGAAGTCGCTCAAGAGCTTCAGCAGCGAGCGGCCGCGCCGGGTGCCCACGCGCATCTGGTGGACGCCCTCGACGAGGGCGGCGCGGGCCGCCGCCTCGTTCGCGTGGATCTGCGAGGCGCAGTCGGCGAGGCAGGCGGAGAGCCAGGCGTCGAGCGTGGCATCGCGCGCGAGCGCGGGCGCGCGCGCCGGCACGATGCGCGGCACCTCGCTCGCGAGCAGGGCGAGCGTGCGCTCGCGGCCGGCCTCTCGCGCCGGCCGCAGGCTGGGAAGCTCCCGCTGGAGCGCGAGCGCGAGGTCGTAGAGGTCGGCGGGCTCTCCCTCTCGAAGCCCGAGCTCGAGCTCCGCGATGGGCGCCGCCCCGTTCGCGACACGCAGCTCCCCCACGCCGAGCACCGCCTCCAGGCGCGCCCCCCCGCACTCGACGCGTTGGCGGACGCGCGCCACCTCGGTCTCGGCCACCGGGCGCAGCCGCTCGCAGCGCTCGCCCCCGGCCGCGCGCACGCGCGAGCGCAGCTCCTCCGCGACGATGCGCTCGGGGTCCGGCGCGTCGCTCGCGATCAGGGTCTCCGACTCGTCGCGCGTAAAGAGGCCGGCCACGGGGTCGCGCTCGCGCCCGAGCGTCTGGAGCGTGCCGGCGGGGGTCGAGCGCAGGTGCAGCACGATGCCCTCGCGCCGCAGCGCCGCGTCGTCGGTGTCGAAGTAGAGGCTGCGCACGCTCTCTCGCGCGACGCGCCCCTCGGCGCCGCTGCGCAGGAGCGGGTGGCGGAAGGCGGCCTCGACGACCTCGCGGGTCGCCTCGAGCTTGAGCTCGATCCCACGGCGGGTCGCTTCGGTCACCGGCGGTGCGGCCATGGCGGAAGAGTACTACGGCGCTTCGAACCCGGTCGGATCGATGCCGGATGCGCCGGGGGACGTTCCAACTTCCTGGCAACACTCGGCCGCGAAACGCGCTCGGTCGAGCTGTCGCCAGGAAGTAGGAACGTCCCCTACGCGAGGCCCCACTGGATCCCGCGGCGCAGGAGCTCGTAGTACTGCGGGAGATTCCAGGAGCAGCGCTCGATCTGCGGGTAGTAGTCCATCACCGGGCGCATGTCGTAGTGGCCGCGGCAGTGGCCGAGCGTGTTGTAGAGCACGGCTCCGGAGCCGAGCGGGCGGAGATACATGACC
Source organism: uncultured delta proteobacterium (assembly GCA_963716275.1). GTDB lineage: Bacteria > Myxococcota_A > UBA9160 > UBA9160 > UBA6930 > VGRF01. Next base: position 416,398 of record CAVQTC010000003.1, read on the forward strand.
AGCTGCTGGCGGGTGTGCGACCAGTCGGCCTCCACGAAGCCCTTCGCATCTCCCGAGTACTCGGTCTCGAGCAGCGGCTGGAGCTTCTCCCGGTCGTGGTACTCCGAGAGATAGAGCTCGTCGTCGGTGTCGAACGCGTCGATGCCCGCCACCAGCGGGTGGTCGGGCGCGCTCGGCCGCACCCGATAGGGCTGGATGGGGGGGTGGGCGATGAACTGGCTCCCGAGTGTGTGGGCGAGCGTCGGGAAGACGCGGGGTGAGTCCACGCCCTTGGGCGTGAAGTCCAGGGCGGAGTTCGTGCCGTGCAGCGCGAGCCAGCGTCCGCCCCCGCGCACGAAGGACGCGAGCGCGTCCTGCTGCGCCGCGCTCGGGCGCACGTCGCAGGTGTAGGTCACGAGCAGCTTGCTGCGCGCGATGGCCGCGCTGTCCGCGTAGTCGGACGCCACGCGCACGCGCACCGATTCGTGCTCGGCGAGGAGCTTCAAGAGCTCGAGGCGGGCGAAGTCGATGTCGTGGTACTTGCCGGCCGCCACCAGCACGGCGTCGACGATGGGCTGCTTCACGAGGCGCCTCCTGAGGCGCGCCAGCATGCCACCCCGCGTCAGTCCACCGCCACCCGCGCGCTCTGGGCCAGCTCGCGCATTCCCGCGGCCCCGATCGCGACGCGAGCGCCCTGGAGCGCTCCCACCGCGATCGTGGCGCCGAGCGCCAGCGCGATCCCGATGCGGCGCGCGATGCGCCGCGTGCGCGCGCTGCGCCACCAATGCTCCCTCGCGTCGAGAGCGCGCGTCGCGCGCCAGGCCGACAGGGCTGCCGAGATTCCGTCTCGCAGGACGAGCTGCATCGCGCTCTCCTTCGAAGGCTCTCGCAGAGACCTCTCGGCGCAACGCGCAGAAAACTTTCGCGAGCTCGCGACCGAGCGCGTAACTATTCGGAATCCTTGATGATTTCGGATCGGCGGCTAGACTGCGCCGAGTGCGCCTCCCGGACTGGCTCGCGCTGCCGCCCCTCGATCCCCTCGCGCGCGCGAGCTACCGGCGCGAGCTCGCCGCCGACGCCACGCTGCCCGCTTGTTATGCCCTTTTGGAGGGCGGCTTCGTCGGTGTGCTGGCCGACAAGGCGTTTCATCTCTCGCCCTTCGGCATCGCGCTGATCAGCGCCTCGCAGCTGTATGGGAATCTCGCGAGCGCGGCCTGGGCCCGCGCCGGCGAGCGCGCGCACAAGGTTCCGCTGCTGGCGATCATGCAGGGATCGGTGGCGGTGTTGGCCGGCGCGATGGCGTTCCTGCCCACGACCAGCGCCGGCGCGAGGCTGTTCGTGGCTGCCCTCATCGCGAGCCACCTCGTGCGCGGCGGCGTCACCACGCTGCGCAGCGTGATCTGGACCCAGAACTACGACGCAGGGGCGCGTGCGCGCGTGACGGCGCGGCTCAGCTTCCTCAACCAAGGCCTGATGGCGGGCGGGGCCTGGCTCGCGGGCCTCTGGCTCGACGCGCACGCGCTCTCCTTCCGCGCCCCCTACGTGCTCGGCGCGGTGCTCGGCGCGACCGGGGCCCTCGTGTTCTCGCGCCTGGTGATGCGCGGTGAGGAGGTGCCGAGCGCGCCGCCCCTCGGCACGCGGCGCCAGGCCTCGGGCCCACGCATCTCGGCCTTCCGCTTGATCCGCCAGGACCCGCACTACAGCCGCTATCTGCTCTGGCTCTCCCTGCTCGGCGCTTCGAACATGATGATCGAGCCGGCGGTCGTGGTGCTCGTCTCGCGCGAGCTCGCCGCCGACACGACCACGAGCGTCGGCCTGATCACGACGCTCCCGCTCGGTCTCGGCGTGCTGACGCTCCCGCTCTGGGCGGCCTACGTCGATCGGGTGCACGTGGCCGAGTTCCGCGCCCGCCACAGCTGGCTCTTCGCGCTCTCCCAGGCCCTCACCGGCCTGGGAGCATTGCTCGGCTCCCTCGCGTGGATCGCGGCCGGCCGGGCGCTGCTCGGGATCGCGCGCGGAGGCGGCTCGCTCGCCTGGAATCTCGGGCACAACGACTTCGCGCCGCCGGAGCGCGCGGGCCTCTACATGGGCGTGAACGCGACGCTGACCGGCGTGCGCGGCGCCATCGCGCCCTTCCTGGGCGTCGCGCTCTACGTGGGCGTCGAGCGCCAGGAGATCGCGGGGCTCGAGCTCCCGGGGATTCCGGCGCTGGGCGGCTGGTCCATGCTTCTCGCCGCGCTCCTCTCTACGATCGCGACGCGCGGCTTCGTCGGGCTGCACGCCCGGATCCGCGAGGAGCGAGCCCATGGCCGATAGCGAGGCGCCGGACGAGGTGGCGCGCCGCGCGGTGGACCACGCGCTCTCCACCACGCGCTCCGTGCGCAGGCGCATCGATTTCGCGCGGCCCGTCGAGGCCGGGCTGATCGAGTCCGCGATCGAGATCGCCGTGCAAGCGCCCACGGGCGGGAACGCGGAGGCCTGGCGCTTCCTGGTCGTGACGGAGCCGGAGCCGAAGGCGGCTCTCGCGGCGCTCTATCGGCGCGCGCTCGCGCGCTACCGCGAGACGCGCGCCGAGGCGGCGCAGAAGGCCAGCGTGAACGCGCTCGCCGAGCGGCTCCACGAGATGCCGGCGCTGATCCTGGTGTGCGCGCAGGGCGTGCCGGACCCGGCGAGCCATGCGCAGCAGGTCGCCTTCTACGCCTCCGTGCTGCCCGCGGCCTGGTCCCTGATGGTCGCGCTGCGGACGCGCGGCCTCGGCGCCACCTGGACGACGTTGCACCTCCTGCACGAGCGCGAGGCCGCGAGCGCGCTCGGCATCCCGGACGGCGTGACGCAGACCGTGCTGTTGCCGGTTGGCTACGTGGACGGCGCGGTGCTGAAGCCCGCCGCGCGCAAGCCGGCCGCCGAGGTCACCTATTGGAACCGTTGGGGTCTGCGGCGCTGAGCTAAAATGAAGTGAGGCGGCCCCCCATGAGCGAAGCGCAGCGGAAGCCCTGGATCGCGAGCACCGCCGAGACCCCGCCGATCGAGACCGCCTGGGGCGAGATGCGCTGGCTCTTCGACGCCGAGCGCGTGGCCGGCACGAACATGACGCTCGGCGTCGTCGAGATCGAGAGCGGCCAGTCGAACGACCGCCACTCGCACGACTGCGAGGAGGTGCTCTACCTGGTGGCGGGCGAGCTCGATCACGAGCTCGACGGCCGCTGGCTGCACATGGGCCCAGGCGATGCGATCCGCATTCCGCGCGGGACCCCGCACCAGGCGCGCAACGTGGGCGACGCGACCGCACGCATGGTCGTGGCGTACAACGCCGGCCGAAGGGGATTCCGACTCGAGCCGCGCGACGCGGAAACGTGAGCGCGGACCCCGGCCCCCACGCGCTGCGCTACGCGCACGAGTACACCTCCCGCGCACGCGTCGGCTTCATCGGCTGCGGCGATCACGCCTTCCGCAATCTCTATCCGACGCTCCGCTACCTGCCCGTCGAGCTGGTCGCGGTGTGCGATCGCGAGATCGGGCGCGCCGAGATCTTCCGGCGCAGCTTCGGCGCCGAGCGCGCCTACGGCGACCACCGCAAGATGCTCGAGAGCGAGGCGCTCGACGCCGTCCTGATCGTCACCGGCTACGACGCGCGGGGCCGCGTGCAGCACGCGGAGCTCGCCGTCGACTGTCTCGAGCGCGGCGTCTCGGCCTGGGTCGAGAAGCCGCCCGTGAACGATCTCGGCGACGTCGCGCGGCTGCGCGCGGCGCTCGCCCGGAGCGGCGGCGCGACTCTCGGCGTGGGCTTCAAGAAGGCGTTCACCCCCGCGACGCGCAAGGCGGCGGAGCTGATGGAGCGGCCCGAGTTCGGGGCGCTGCGCACGATCTCGCTGCGCTACGCGCAGACGATTCCCTCCGCGCAGAAGATGCGCGAGGACCCGCCCGGGCGCTGGAAGCTCGCGTTCCTCGACCACCTGGGTCACCCGCTCTCGCTCTTGCGCCGGCTCGCCGGCCCGACCCGCGCGCTGCGCTTCGAGCGGGCCGCGGATGGCTCGGGCTTCGCGACCCTCCAGATGCAGAGCGGCGCGGTCGCCTCGCTGCACTTCCTGGCCTCTCTCCACACGCGCGTGCTCGCCGAGCGCACGGAGCTGAACGGCGAGGGCGCGACGATCCTGGTCGAGAACGGCACGCGCGTGACGTACTGCGCGAATCCCCTGGCGCCCGCCGTCGCGCCGCGCAGCAAGGGGCTCCACTACGGGCGCGATCCCGATTTCACCGGCGGCGACGCCGACGCGCAGCTCGTCTGGGAGCCGGAGTGGAGCCTCGGCCAGCTCTACAACAAGGGCATCTTCCTGCTCGGCTACTTCGAGGAGCTGCGCGAGTTCTTCGCCGCCGTGGCGGAGCGCAGGCCCACCGCCCACGGCGATCTCGCCGCCGCCGAGGAGGGCATCCGCATCTTCCAGGCCTTCGCGCGCCCGCCGGGCGAGCTCGTCCTGCTGGAGGGCGCGTGAGCGCGGCCTTTGCGCTGTCTGCGCCGGCCGCGCGCGCTCTCGCGCAGCGGCTCGCGGCGGGCTCCGCCCTGCCGACGCAGTGGTACAGCGACCCCGACATCTTCGCGGCCGAGCTCGAGCGCATCCATCGCCGGGCTTGGCACTTCGCCACGCAGCTGGGCGAGCTCCCGGGCCCGGGATCTGTCTGCGTGCGCCGCGTCGCCGGTGTTCCGATCGTGCTCACTCGCGATGCCGAAGGGGCCGTGCGGGGCTTCCTCAACATCTGCCGCCACCGCGGTCACCCGGTCGTGCTCGAGAAGGGCGCCTGCAAGCTCCTCCAGTGCGCCTACCACGGCTGGACCTACGAGCTCGACGGCCGCCTGCACCGCGCGCCCCGGGCGGAGGCCGATCCCTCCTTCGACGGATCGCGCCTCGGGCTGGTGCCGGTCCAGACGCACGTCTGGGGCCCGATGCTCTGGGTGAACCTCGATCTGCACGCGCCCTCCTTCCCGGAGTGGATCGCCGGCATGCCGGAGATGCTCTCGGCGCGCGGGCTCGACGTGACGAGGCACGCGCTCGGCTTCGAGAACGAGTGGTCGATTCGCGCGAACTGGAAGGTGTTCCAGGACAACACCATCGAGTGTTACCACTGCCCGACCTCCCACCCGGAGCTCGCGCGCGCGCTCGAGATGAATCCGCGCAAGCAGGAGATGGCGATCGGCGGCCGCTACTGGATCCACCACCGCATTCCCTTCCGGCGCGGCGTCCCGCCCGGCATCACCTACGCCCCGCCCGCGTCCGGCGGCGAGTGGAACTACTACTACCACTGGGTGTTCCCGACGACGTATCTGCAGTTCTCCGGGGTCGGCTTCGACATCGGCAGCGTCGACGTCCAAGCGCCCGATCGGATCGGCTTCCGCCACCTCTGCTTCCTGCCGCCGGACACGCCGCCCGAGACCCTCGCGCGCGGCAAGCGCCTGCTCGACCGCGATGCGACGATCCAGCAGGACGTGCAGATCTGCGACCGCGTGCAGGACAGCCACGCGACGGGGCTGGCCCCGACCGGGCGCATGCTGGCGGGGACGGAGGAGCTCGTCGCACACTTCCAGCGGGTGATCGTCGAGATGATGGCGGACCCGGAGAGCCCGACATGAGCCTGGTCGACGCAGCGTCGCGAAAGGTGTTCGCAGAGAACGGCTACGTCGTGCTGCGCGGTCTCCTCTCGGCCGAGGAGATCGCGCGCCTCGGCGCGGCCGTCGACCGCGGCGTCGCGGCGCGCATCGCCGGCGACCCCAGGCCGCTTCGAGGAGCGCTCGCGCTACGAGCAGTCCTTCCGCCAGGCGATGAACCTCTGGGAGGACTGTCCGGACGTCCGCCCGCTCACCTTCCACCAGGGAATCGGGCGCGCGGCCGCGGAGCTGCTCGGCGTGCCCGCGCTGCGCATCTGGCACGACCAGGCGCTCTACAAGGACGCGCTCTGCGGGCGCGCCACCGATGCCCACTACGACCAGGCCTACTGGCCGCTCGCCCAGACGAACACGATCACCGCCTGGATCGCCTTCGACGGCGCCGACCTCGACTCCGGCTGCATGGGCTACGTGCCGGGCTCGCACCGCTTCTCCGACAAGCGCCCCTTCCCGAACATCTTCACCGGCACGGGCTTCGATCTCTCGCAGGGTGTGGAGAACCACGGCATCGCGCCGGTCTTCGAGCCGGTGCGACCGGGCGACGTCGCCTTCCATCACGGGCTCACCATCCACTGCGCAAAGCCCAACACCAGCGACCGCACGCGGCGCACGCACACGATGATCTACTTCGCCGATGGCACGACGCGGCGAGGCAAAGGCTTCGCCCACCCGTGCGTCGACCGGATCCCGATCGCCGACGGAGAGCCGGTCGCGAGCGCGGCGACGCCGATCGCCTACCCGCGCAGCGCGGGCGACTACCCCGAGCCGCCGCCGCGCCTGGATCCGCCGCTTCCCGGCTGGCCGGGCGGCGAGCTCTGGAACCCCGAGCGGGTGTCTCCCATCACCGGGAAGCCGCGCGAGGCGCGCGACTAGAGCTTCCCCTCGCCCATCAGGTCCACGGGATCGCGCAGCCCGAGCATGCCGAGGTAGCCGCCGGCGCTCGCGATCGCGTCGTGGACGGCGTAGCCGAGCACCTCCTGCGCCCTGCGCGGCAGCGTCGCGCGCGACCTCGGGCGGCACGGCCAGGTAGTTGTTCTCCTCGGTGCGCAGCCAGCCGAGCGTGTACGAGATGTGCAGGCCCGGACGCCACTCGTCGCGCGTGGAGTTCGCTCCCGCGCCGTGGATCGTGGAGCCGAGGTAGATCACCGCGCTGCCCGCCGGCATCACGGCGTCGACGATCTCGTGGGGCTCGGGCTTGCGCGCGCGCGGCCAGCGGTGGCTGCCGGGCACGACCCGCGTCGCGCCGTTCTCGGCGCGGAAGTCCTCGAGCGCGATCATCGAGGCGACCTGGATCTCGGCGTGCGGCTGCGGCAGGTGCACCCAGACCACCTCGTCGCGGTGCAGAAGCTGATGCTGCGCACCGGGGCCGCGGTCGATCAGGTGGCCCAGATTGAGCTGGTAGCGCGCGCACGACGGCAGCAGCACGCGATCGCAGATCGCGAGGTAGATCGGGTGGACCAGGACCTCCGTGGCGAAGGTGCGCGAGCGCGCGGCCATGCCGTTCACGTGGCGCGTCTTGTCCCCGTAGAAGAACTGGATCGCGGGGTTCAGGTGCTTCATGCCCGGGTTCGCACCCGCGCGCGCTTGCGCGACCTCGGCGCGGATGCGCGCGACCACGTCGGCGGAGAGGAAGTCCTCCACCATCACGGCGCCGTCGCGCTCGAGGGCGGCCGCGATCGCGTCGATCGGCTCCTTGGCGTTCAGACGGGAGATCGTCGCGCTCATGGTCAGATCACCTCCAGGCGGTCGCGGCTCGGCAGCGCCGGGAACGGAGCGGTCGGCAGCGTCTGATACCAGAAGGCGACCGACGCGATGTCGTCCTGCAGCGGCAGGTACTGGAGCTTGCGGTGCGTGCGCCAGCCGAGCGCCTGGATCGTCACGCGCAGGTCGCGCTCGAAGCGGATCGGGTCGGGGATGTGCCAGCGGTACATGCCGAAGCGCTGCTGCGACTGGTAGACGCCGTCGGGCCGGATCACCTGGGGAAGGCCCGCGTAGGGCGTCGTGAACTCCTGATAGCGCGAGCCCCGGGCTTCTGGACGCGCTCCAGCGAGCCCGGATCGAAGTTGTAGGCGCCGCAGAAGTAGTCCTCGGTGCCCGTGCCCGCGATGGTCGGGAACTCGCCGTCGCCGTCGAGGTAGAACTTGATCTCGCCCTCGCCCCACCAGCCGTTGTTGTTGACGCCCCAGGCCAGGTACGTGCCGACGTAGTGACCCCAGCCGCTGGACGCCGTCGAGGATCGTGTAGGGCTCTGCGTAGGGCAGCGGGTTCGTGCGGCGGAACTGCGCGTGGAAGTAGGCGGCGTCCTCGGAGACCTCGCTCAGCGCGTAGTTGATCTGGTAGTAGACGTAGAGCGCTTCGTCGGCGAGGTTCGTCATCGTGACGCGCGCGCGCTTGCGAAAGGGCATCTCCCAGTAGCAGTTGAAGGCGCGCCCCGGGTTCACGCACACCGCGAGGGACGAGACCTGGGCGAACTGCTCCCAGCCGCAGGCGAAGAAGTCGCCGATCGGACACTCGACGCTCGGCTGCTCCTGGTCGTCCCAGTAGAAGCGCAGGATCGCGTGGCGCCAGCGCGCGCGTGCGAGGGTCATCCAGATCTGCTGGATCGCGCCCTGGCCGCGGATGTCGGCGAGCTCGAGCGTCTGCCCGGGCTCGATCACGACGTAGGGGTTGATCTTCCAGCCGCGGCCGAGATCGCGCGCGGCCTCGGCGCCGGTCCCCGTCTCGGCCATGGCCGCTCGGCCCTTCTCGCCGCTCGGGCTCTCGGGGCAGATCGAGCGGGTCGCGGCCCGGGAGAGCCGCGCGAGGTTGCCCATGTGCATTCCGAGCCCGTTGAAGCCAGCCATGCCGCGCAAGTTAACACGGGGACGCTGGTCAACTTGTTGAGACAAGTCGTACAGGCCACGCCGGCGCCGACAAGTTGACCAGCGTCCCCGTGTTAACTTGCGCGGCTAGCGGCGGGTGCGCAGCGCGGTGCCGACCGCGATCAGCTCGACGCCGCCGGTGCCCTTGTCGCCGCGCAGGTCGGCGATCTCGGCCGACTCGAGGCGCACGCCGATCACGGCGTCGCAGCCGCGCGCCCCGGCCGCCTCCTTGAGGCGCAGGATCGCCTCGCGGCGCGCGCGCTCGAAGAGCGTCTCGTAGGAGCGGATGCTGCCGCCCACGATCTTCTTCCACTGCGCGGCGAAGCGCTTCCAGTAGTCGATCGAGATCACCACCGAGCCGGTGAGCAGCACGGCGTCCTCGACGCTCCAGTGCGCGGGAACGCGCGAGGTCGAGAGCGCGGGGAGCTTGCGGTAGCGGCGCTCGCGCTTGCGGAGATCCTCGTGGTGGAGGTGCTCGACGGTCTTCCCCACCACGAGACCCAGCGCGAGCAAGAGCACGGAGACGGTGAGCTCGACCATGCTCAGTCGATCCGCACCGCGGTGCCGTACGCGAAGATCTCGGCGGCGCCCTGGGCCACCGAGCTGGTCGCGAAGCGCACGTTCACGATCGCGTTGGCGCCCAGGCCGCGCGCCTCCTCGACCATGCGCGAGAGGGCCTCCTTGCGGGCCTCGTTCAGGAGCTCGGTGTAGCCGGTGAGCTCGCCGCCCACGAGGTTCTTGAGGCCGGCGAGCAGGTCCTTGCCGATGTGCTTCGCGCGCACGGTGCTGCCGCTCACCACGCCGTAGAACTCGCGGATACTCTTGCCGGGAACCTCTTCGGTGTTGGTGAGGACCATGGCCACGCCTCCCGCTGACCCCCCGGAATCGGTCGCGCGCGGGGGGGTCTTGAGCGCTCAGGCGCTGGCGGCGTCCTTCAGGGCGGCCCCTTCCCGGATCAGTCCGCGCAGGCGCAGCACGGCGCGCGGGCGATTCATCCCCACTGCGCCCGTGAGCCGGCCGCCGCGCCCGAAGGCGATCGCGAAGCGGCGCTCGGCCAGGGAGCCCTCGACGAGCACCTTCTCGTCGTCCCCGCGGATGCGGCCCGCGATCTGGATCTTGCGGTCGTACTGGTCGGACCAGACGAAGGGCACCGGCGCGAACGGGGCGGCCGCGCCCTCGCCGGCGAGCAGGCTCGCCGCCGCGTGGTCCGCCTGCTCGGTGGCGTTGGTCCAGTGCTCGATGCGCATCGACTCGGCGAAGAGCGGGTTCGGCCAGCGCGCCACGTCCCCCACCGCCACCACGGCGCTCGCGCCCGCCGCGCGGAGCGCAGCGTCGCACACCACGCCGTCGGCGAGCTCCAGGCCCGAGCCGGCGAGCCAGTCCGTGTTGGGTGCGGAGCCGATCCCGATCAAGACGACGTCCGCCGCGATGCGGGCGCCGTCCGCGAGCTCGAGCCCTTCGACGCGCGACGTCCCCAGGAAGCGCCTCACCCCCACGCCGCAGCGCAGATCGACGCCGTGGTCGCGGTGGATCTGGCCGACGAAGTCGCCGAGCTCGCGGCCGAGGCCGCGCTCGAGCGGCGCGGGCAGCGCCTCGACCATCGCCACCGCGAGGCCGCGCCCGCGGCAGGTCGCGGCGACCTCGGCGCCGATGAAGCCCGCGCCGATCACGGCGACGCGCGGGCCGCGCTCGAGCTCGGCGCGCAGGGCGAGCGCGTCGTCGAGCGTGCGCAGCACGTGGATGCCGGGCAGAGCCGGCGTGCCGGGCAAGCGCCGCGCCGACGAGCCGGTGGCGACGACGAGACCGTCGAAGGGGACGCGGGCGCCGCTCGCGAGCGCGACCTCGCGCTTGGCGAGATCGAGCGCGCTCGCGCGCTCGCCGAGCCGCCATTCGATCGCGAGCGCGTCGTCCTCGGGGCGCAGGAGTCGCGTGCGCTCGGGCTCCCACGTTCCCGCGAGCACCTCCTTCGAGAGCGGCGGGCGGTCGTAGGGCGCGTGGGGCTCGGCGCCGATCGCGATCAGCCGGCCCGCGTAGCCAAGCCTGCGCAGCGCCTGGGCGCTGCGCAGACCGCCGAGCGAGGCGCCCACGATGGCGATCGTGTGGAGAGCCATGGGCGATCCACGATACCCGCGAGCGGGCGCATTGGCGCGAGCGCCGTCAATCTCCCGGCGATGTCTCGGAGATTCCTGGAAGCGACCGGCAGCGAGTGGCACCTCGAGCGCGACGGCGACGCGCTCGTCCTGCATCTCGCCCGCCCGGCGCAGGAGCCGCTCAGCGTGCTCGCCGGAGATCGCACGGTGGCCGTCGTGCGCGAGGGGAGCCACGCCCTGCTCGGGCCCTTCGATCCGCGCTTCCGCCACGTGCTCGCGATCGAGGATGCGCAGGGCCGGCGCATCGAGGTGAGCGAGCGCAAGCTCCCGCTGGCAGGCCCGCGCAACTTCCGCGATCTCGGCGGCTACCCGACCGAGTCGGGCCGGCGCGTGCGCTGGGGCTGTCTGTTCCGCGCGGATTCGCTCGCGGAGCTCACGGACGCCGACATCACGTACCTCGAGCGCATCGGGCTCGCGCGCGTGATCGACCTGCGCGGCGACGACGAGGTGCAGCAGCACCCGAATCGTCTGGCCGGGCGCTCGGGCTTCGCGTACCAGCGCCATCCGATCGGCGAGCAGGGCCTCGCGCCGGCCGAGTGGTGGCGGCGCTTCGAGGCGGGCGAGTTCGGCGAGATGGACGCCACCTGGCTCGTGCGTGGCTACGTGAAGACGCTCGACGAGCGCGCGGCGCCCGTGGGCGGAGTATTGCGCGAGCTCGCGAGTGCGCGGACGCCTGCCGTGTTCCACTGCACGGCGGGCAAGGATCGCACCGGCGTGATCTCCGCCCTGGTGCTGCTGTTGTTGGGCGTGCCGCGCGAGGTGGCCGTCGGCGACTACACGCTGACGTCGCTCTACACGAACGACCGCATCCCGGCGGCCGATCAGTGGTTCGCGGAGCGCGGCATCGACCCCGGAGCGCGCTGCCCACGTGCTCTCCTCCCGGCGCGAGCTGATGGAGATGGCGCTCGACCACCTGGACGCGCACCACGGCGGGCCCGAGCGCTATCTGCGCGAGCGCGCCGGCCTGCGCGAGGCCGACGTCGCGGCCCTGCGCGAGTGGCTCCTCGAGTAGGCGAGCGGGGAGCGCGAGTTAACAGCGGGGACGCTGGTTAACTGGGCTCGCCGATCCCAGTCCATCCGCCCACAGTCGAGCCCAGTTAACCAGCGTCCCCGCTGTTAACTCGCGCTCAGCTGCGGCTGATCGAGGCGCCGAGGCGGCGCAGGCGCTCGTCGACGCGCTCGTAGCCGCGGTCGACCTGGTGCGCGTTCATGATCACGCTGCGGCCTTCGGCGCAGAGCGCGGCGGCGATCAGCGCCATACCTGCGCGGATGTCGGGCGAGGTGATCGTCTCCCCGTACAGGCGCGTCGGGCCGCTCACGAGCGCGCGGTGCGGGTCGCACAGCACCACACGCGCCCCCATCGTGATCAGGCGGTCCACGAAGAAGAGCCGGTTCTCGAACATCTTCTCGTGGATCAGCACGCTCCCGCGCGCCTGCGTGGCGAGCACGAGCGCGATCGAGGTGAGGTCGCTCGGGAAGCCCGGCCAGGGCGCGTCGTCGACCTTCGGGATCGCCCCGTCGAGATCGTCCTGCACGACCAGCTCCTGCTTGGCCGGCACCGTGAGCGCGTCGCCCTGCAGGCGCGTCTCCACGCCCAGGCGCTGGAACACCAGGCGGATCATGCGCAGGTCGTCGGGCACGACGCCGTTCACGGTGAGCTCGCCGCCCGTCATCGCGGCGATCGCCACGAAGGAGCCGATCTCGATGTGATCGGGCCCGATCCGGTGGCTCGCCCCGTGGAGCTCGGGCACGCCCTCGATCTCGAGCACGTTCGTCCCGATGCCGCGCACGTGCGCGCCCATCGCATTCAGGAAGCGACACAGGCCCTGCACGTGGGGCTCGCTCGCGGCGTTCGCGATGCGCGTCGCGCCCTCGGCCACGGCGGCGGCCATCACCGCGTTCTCCGTCGCCATCACGCTCGCCTCGTCGAGGAAGATGTCGGTGCCGCGGAAGCGGCCGGCGAGCGAGAGCTGGTAGTGGCGCTCGCGCGTCTCGATCTCGGCGCCGAGCATGCGCAGCGCGTGCAGGTGCGTGTCCACGCGCCGGCGGCCGATGCGGTCGCCGCCGGGCCGCGGCAGCACCGCGCGGCCCAGGCGATGGAGGAGGCCCGGCGCGAGCAGGAACGAGCCGCGGATCGAGCTCCCGAGCTGCGAGCTCGCCTCGCGGCTCGCGAGCTCGGACGTATCGAGCACCGTCTCGGTCGTCTCGGGATCGCGCACCGCGCGCACGCCCAGCTCGCCGAGAATCTCCACCTGCGTCGCGACGTCGCGGATGCGCGGCAGGTTGGCGACGCGGTGCGTGCCGGGCGCGAGCAGCGTCGCCGCCAGCACGGGCAAGGCCTCGTTCTTGTTGCCGGCCGGCGTGAGCGCGCCGCCCACGCTGCGGCCGCCCTCGACTACGAAGCGATCCCCGGGCCGCTGGAGCTGTGCCAAGGCCGTGCTTCCTCTCGACAGTCCGCGAGCAACTTAGCCGCTCAGCGGAGCAGTGCCGTCATGCGCTGCGCGTTGTAGCCCCGAATGCTCTCGCCATCGATCTCCACGTAGGGGATCGAAGTGCCGCCAGTCTTCTCGATCAGCTCCTCGCGGTACTCGCGGTCCGCCTCGATGTCCTTGTTGACGTACTCGACGTCGTGCTCGTCCAGGTAGGCGAGCGTCTTTCGACACCAGCCGCACCAGGGGGCGGTGTAGACGGTCACATCGTGGCTGGCGCGCCGGGCCGGCTCGTCCGGGACGGGGCTCTGGACCCGCGGCCGTTGCCGGGCCGGAGTCGCCCGGATCAGGTCGGACCCCCCGACCGTGATGCGGCCGGCCTTCGGGCGCCACTTCGGGGGCACCTCGGCGAGGCTGCGCGCGAAGCGGACGGCGCCTCGCTCGTCCACCCATTGGAAGTAGGAGGTCTCCTCCTCCTTGGGCCCCCGCGCCACCAGGACCCGGCGCCCGGACGGGGACTCCCCCACCTCCACGCTGCCGGTGCCGCTCGCCTCGGGGGCCGGCGCCTCGGCCTCGGCCGCAGGCGCCGCGGAGGGCGCGCGGTGCGGGCGCGTCAGGATGAAGCCCGCGCTCGCGAGCCCGCACACGACGAGCGCTGCGATGGCCGCTCCGCGCACCCGGACCCCCGCGTCGATCCCTGCTCATCGACCGAGGATGCGAAAGAATTGAGCCCCCCGGCTAAGCGCGTCCCCAGACGGGCTTGCGCTTCTCCAGGAAGGCGCGGATGCCCTCGCGGAAGTCGGGGCTCTGGGCGGCGAGGATCTGGTTGCGGTCCTCCAGCGCCACCACGGCGTCCATGCTGTTCATGTCGAGGCTCGCGTTCAGCGCCTCCTTGCTGAGACGCAGCCCGAGCGGCGAGGTCGCGAGGAGATCGTCGATCAGCGCGCGCCCGGCCTTCTCGAGCTGGTCGTCGGGGACGACCTGCGAGACGAGCCCGAGCTCGCGCGCGCGCTCGGCGTGGATGAAGCGGCCGGTGAGGATCAGCTCCGCGGCAACCGAGGCGCCGATCAGGCGCGGCAAGAGGTAGCTCACGCCCACGTCGCAGCCGGAGAGACCGAGCTTGATGAACGCCGCGTTCATGCGCGTCGACTCGCCGGCGATGCGGAGGTCGCTCGCGAGCGCCAGCATGAAGCCGCCGCCGCAGGCGGGGCCGTGCACGAGCGCGATGAACACCTGCTGGAGCCGGTGCATCTTCAACGCGAGCTCGGCGATGCGATGCTGCCCGCGCAGCGCGGCGCCCACGTCGCCGCGCGCGGGGCTGTCGCCGGGGCCCTGCTTCAGGTCGAGCCCCGCGCAGAAGCCGCGGCCCGCGCCGCGCAGCACGACCACGCGCGTCTCGGTGTCGCGCGCCAGCTCGTCGTAGAAGGCGTGCAGGTCCTCGACCATCTCGCGCGAGAGCGCGTTCAACGCCTCGGGCCGGTTGAGCGTGCACCAGGTGACCGGTCCATCCTTCTTGAGATCGAGCGTCGTGTACGCCATGCAGAGCCTCCTCGCGGTCGCAGACGTCCGAGTGTGCCACGCTCGCGGCCATGGATCCCAAGGTCCGCGTGACGGCACGCGCGCTGCTCGTGGCGTCGACGCGGGAGATTCTGCTCCTCCGCTACGCGCCCGAGGCGATCGACCGCCAGTACTGGATCACGCCCGGCGGCGCGCTCGAGCCCGGCGAGACGCCTCGGGAGGCCCTCGCGCGCGAGGTCGAGGAGGAGACCGGGCTGACCGGCGTCGCGATCGGCCCTCCGGTCTGGACCCGCAGCGTGCAGATCGCCTGGGCCACCCCACCCTTCATCCAGCAGGAGACCTACTTCTGGGTCCCCTGCTCGCGCTTCGAGCCGAGCCGCGCGCTCATCCCGACCGCGAGCGAGCAGCGCGAGATCGCCGCCTACCGCTGGTGGACGCTCCCCGAGCTCGCGAGCTCGAGGGAGCGCTTCGCGCCGCGCCGGATGGCCGCCCTGTTGGAGGAGCTCCTCGCGAGCGGCCCGCCGCCGGCGCCCATCGACGCGGGGGCTTGAACGAGAATCGAAATCTCGGGGTCTGACCCCGAGATTTCGATTCTCTGGCTACCGTCGCGCGGCATGCCGAAGCCCAGCGAGGGCCGCGCCGCCGCCGCAGTCGCCGCGATGCCGGGCGCCGTCTACACGCCCTTCGATCTCGCACGGAGCCCCCGCCCGCTCATCCCCCTCCACGTGGGCGACACCTGGATGGAGCCCTTCGTCGGCGCGCGCATGGAGGATCTGCGCGAGCGCGACTGGCCGGGCCTGCACCGCTACGTGGACACGCGCGGCCTTCCCCAGCTGATCGACGCGGTGGTCCAGCGCGCGCGCGAGCGCAGCGGCCTCGCCTGCGAGCGCGAGAACGTCTTGATCGCCGCCGGCGCCACCTCCGGCCTGGCGTGCGCGGTGAGCGCGCTCGCCGATCCCGGCGAGGAGGTGCTCGTTCTCGCGCCCTTCTGGCCCTTGATCCGCGGCATCGCGCGCTCGCTGCGCGCCACGCCGGTGGAGGTGCCCTTCTTCGATCGCGTGTCCTCGGAGCGCGAGGCGATCGCCGCGCTCGAGGCGAAGCGCACAGCCCGCACGGTCGCCGTCTACTTCTCGAATCCGTCGAACCCGACCGGGCGCGTGCTGTCGCCGGCCTGGCTGGAGGCGCTCGCGGCCTGGGCGCGCTCGCGCGATCTCTGGATCCTCGCCGACGAGGTCTACGAGGAGTTCGTCTATCAGGGCGAGCGGCTCTCGATCGGCCGCCTCGCACCCGAGCGCACGCTCACCGCGTTCTCGTTCTCGAAGACCTACGGGATGGCGGGCAACCGCGCGGGCTACCTGGTCGGCCCGCGCGTGCTCATCGACGAGGCGCACAAGGTCTCCGTCCATTCGGCGTATCAGGCCCCCACCGCCGCCCAGCTCGCCGGCTTGCGCGCGCTCGAGGGCGGCGCGGCCTGGGTCGCGAACGCCAAGGCGAGCTACGCCGAGGTCGGTCGCGAGGCCGCTCGCATCCTCGGCGTCCCCTCCCCCGAGGGGGGCTGCTTCCTCTTCGTGGACGTAGGGGCCCGACTGGACGCGCGCGGCCTCACGGGCTTCCTGGAGGATTGCCTCGAGGCCGGTGTCGTCGTGGCGCCCGGGAGCTCGGCTGGCGAGGCATACGGCCGTGGATCCGCTCTGCTTCACCGTCGTTCCGCCCGAGCAGGCCCTCGAGGCTGCCCGTCGCTTGGCCGGGCTGCTGGGGCGCTAGGCGAAAAAAGTGCCCGGGCGCTTGACCAGGCAAGGGTCGGTGCCCACTCTGCGCTCGCCTCATTGGCACTCGCGCCCTTCGATTGCCAACCCAACGCCGGGATCCGGCTCTCAGGGCGCGGAAAACCCAGAACCCAGCACCCCTCGGAAGGAGTCTCCATGAAAATTCGTCCCCTCCACGACCGCATCCTGATCAAGCGGGTCGAGGAAGAGCAGAAGACCGCGGGCGGGATCATCATTCCCGACACCGCCAAGGAAAAGCCTCAGGAAGGCCGCGTCGTGGCCGTCGGAACCGGCAAGGTGACCGACGAGGGCAAGGTCATTCCGCTCGAGGTCTCGGCCGGCGACCGCATCCTGTTCAGCAAGTACTCCGGCAGCGAGATCAATCTCGACGGCGAAGAGCACCTCATCATCCGCCAGGACGACGTCCTGGCCATCCTCGGCAAGTAGGAGACCACCATGGCAGGCAAGGAAATCCGCTACGAGCAGGCCGCGCGCGACAAGCTTCTCACGGGCGTGAACGGCCTCGCGAACGCGGTGCGCGTGACGCTCGGCCCGAAGGGCCGCAACGTCGTGATCGAGAAGAGCTGGGGCTCGCCCACCGTGACCAAGGACGGCGTCACGGTCGCGAAGGAGATCGAGTTCGAGGACAAGTTCGAGAACATGGGCGCGCAGATGGTGAAGGAGGTGGCCTCCAAGACCTCCGACATCGCCGGCGACGGCACCACCACCGCCACCGTGCTCGCCCAGGCGATCTTCCGCGAGGGCAGCAAGCTCGTCGCGGCGGGCATGAACCCGATGGATCTGAAGCGCGGCATCGACAAGGCCGTGGCCGCGATCGTCGAGGACCTCGTCAAGCAGAGCAAGCCCACGCGCGACTCGGGCGAGATCGAGAAGGTCGGCACCGTCTCCGCGAACGGCGACGAGGCGATCGGCAAGATGCTCGCCGAGGCGATGGAGAAGGTCGGCAAGGAGGGCGTGATCACCGTCGAAGAGGCGAAGTCGATGGACTCGACCCTCGAGGTGGTCGAGGGCATGCAGTTCGACCGCGGCTACATCTCGCCCTACTTCGTGACCAACCCCGACGACATGGAGGCCGTGCTCGAGGACCCGCTGATCCTGCTCAGCGAGAAGAAGATCTCGGTGATGAAGGACCTGCTGCCGGTGCTCGAGCAGGTCGCGCGCCAGGGCAAGCCGCTGCTCATCGTGGCGGAGGAGGTCGAGGGCGAGGCGCTCGCGACGCTCGTGGTGAACAAGATCCGCGGCACGCTCAACGTCGCCGCGGTGAAGGCGCCCGGCTTCGGCGACCGCCGCAAGGCCATGCTCCAGGACATGGCGGTCCTGACCGGTGGCCAGGTGATCAGCGAGGAGCTCGGGCTCAAGCTCGAGAACGTGACGCTGAAGGATCTCGGCCGCGCCAAGAAGGTGGTGATCGACAAGGACAACACCACGCTGATCGACGGCGCCGGCGCCAAGAAGGCGATCGAGGGCCGCATCCAGGAGATCCGCCAGCAGATCGAGAAGACCACCAGCGACTACGACAAGGAGAAGCTGCAGGAGCGGCTCGCGAAGCTGGCCGGCGGCGTCGCGGTGGTGAAGGTGGGCGCGGCCACCGAGACCGAGATGAAGGAGAAGAAGGCGCGCGTCGAGGACGCGCTGCACGCCACGCGCGCGGCGGTCGAGGAGGGCATCGTGGCCGGCGGCGGCGTCGCGCTGATCCGCGCGCAGCCCGCGCTCGACGGCGTCGAGAAGGGCCTCTCCGCCGAGCAGGCGGCGGGGGTCTCGATCATCCGCCGCGCGATCGAGGAGCCGCTGCGGCGCATCGCGGAGAACGCGGGCGTCGAGGGCTCGATCGTGGTGGACAAGGTGAAGAACGGGAAGGGCGCGTTCGGCTTCAACGCGGCGACCGAGGAGTACGAAGACCTCGTGAAGGCGGGCGTGATCGACCCGACCAAGGTCGTGCGCTACGCGCTCCAGAACGCGGCCAGCGTCGCCGCGCTCCTGCTCACGACCGAGGCGATGATCGCGGACAAGCCCGAGAAGAAGGCCCCGGGCGGCGGCATGCCGGGCGGCGGAATGCCGGGCGGCATGCCCGACATGGACATGTAGGTCCCGCTCGGGACGCAGACGAGAACGCCCCGGAGGTGCGAGCCTCCGGGGCGTTTTTACTTCTTCCGCCGCGCGCTGATGATGGCGACCGTCTCGAGCGGGACGTCGCTGAAGCTGCCCTTCCGGCCGGTCTTCACCGCCGCGATCTTGTCGACCACGTCCATGCCGCGCGTCACTTTGCCGAAGACCGCGTAGCCCCAGCCGCGCTCGGTCGGAGCGGTGTGGTTCAGGAAGTCGTTGTCGGCGTGGTTGATGAAGAACTGCGAGCTCGCGCTGTTCGGATCGCTGGTGCGCGCCATCGCGACCGTGCCGCGCAGGTTCTTGAGCCCGTTCGCCGCCTCGTTCTGGATCGGCTCGTGGCCGGTCTTCTGCTGCATCGCCGGGGAGAACCCACCGCCCTGGACCATGAAGCCGCTGATCACGCGGTGGAAGATCAGGCCGTCGTAGAAGCCCTCGTCCACGTAGCGCAGGAAGTTCTTCGTGGTGACGGGCGCCTTGGCCTCGTCGAGCTCGATCTCGATCTCTCCCAACGTCGTCGTCAGCACCACCACCGGCTTCTCTCCTTGGGCAGCCGTCTGGGCGGCCGCGTTCGACGCCATGCACAGGACCGGCAATCCGAGCGCAACGAGCCATCCCGCCCACCGCCGAGTCGCCATTTGCCCCACCTCTGTCAGGGGCGCGAATCCTACTGACTCTTTTCCGCTCGGCATGGGACCCACCGATGCGGACCCGCAGGTGCACGGCTAAAACCCGCGGGCGAGGCGCGCCGCGGCTGCGGCGCCATTCCGACGGAGGCCCCCCGGCGATGAGCAAGCGCGTCAAAGAGATCCTCTCCTGGTACGGCAGCGACAACCCGGGGACGCTCGCCAACCTGGCGCGGCTGCTGAACCACGGCCGCCTGGGCGGCACCGGCAAGCTCGTGATCCTGCCGGTCGACCAGGGCTTCGAGCACGGTCCGGCGCGCTCCTTCGCGCCCAACCCCGCCGGGCTACGACCCGCGCTACCACTTCGAGCTCGCGCATCGCCGCCGGCTGCAACGCCTACGCGGCGCCGCTCGGCTTCCTCGAGGCCGGCGCGGCGGAGTTCGCGGGCGACATCCCGCTGATCCTGAAGCTCAACAACTCCGACTCGCTCTCGGCGGCGCCGACCCGTGCCCGGCGCTCACCGGCAGCGTCGACGACGCGCTGCGCCTCGGCTGCGCGGCGATCGGCTTCACGATCTACCCGGCCTCGGCGGCGCGCAACGAGATGTTCCGCAGATCCGCGCGACCTCGCCGAGGAGGCGAAGCGCAAGGGACTGGCCGTGGTGGTCTGGTCGTATCCGCGCGGCTCGGGCATCTCGAAGGAGGGCGAGACGGCGATCGACGTGGTCGCCTACGCGGCCCAGATCGCCGCGCAGCTCGGCGCCCACGTCGATCAAGGTGAAGCCGCCGACGGCGCACATCGAGCAGGACGCCGCGCAAGAAGGTCTACGAGAAGCGAGCGGATCCCCGTCGGCACGCTCGCCGATCGCGTGCGCCACGTCGTGCAGAGCGCGTTCGACGGCCGCCGCATCGTCATCTT
Organism: uncultured delta proteobacterium; assembly: GCA_963716275.1. Taxonomy (GTDB): domain Bacteria; phylum Myxococcota_A; class UBA9160; order UBA9160; family UBA6930; genus VGRF01. The sequence continues at coordinate 436,425 of CAVQTC010000003.1, forward strand.
CTCGGGCGGCGAGGCCAAGGAGACCGACGGCGATCTGCGACGAGATCCGCGCCATCCGCGACGGCGGCGGCTTCGGCTCGATCATCGGCCGCAACTCCTTCCAGCGCTCGAAGAACGAGGGCGTCGCGCTGCTCCACGAGATCATGGACATCCATCAGCAGCACGCGTAGGTGACTTTCGGGGACGTTCCTACTTGAGAGTGACTTTCGGGGACAGTCCTAGGAGTGTCCCCACAAGTCACTGGGAAGTAGGAGCGTCCCCGAACGTCACTTGATGCCGCGCGCGGCGTGGAGGCCCTTGATCGCCTCCTCGTCCTCCGGATCGCGCGTGATCGCGATCTGGAACTCCTTCTCGGCGCTCTTCAGGTCGCCGTCGTCGAGCAGGAGCCGGCCGAGGATCGTGTGCGGCTTGCCCGCGCGCGGGTCGGTCTCGAGGAGGCGGCGCGAGCAGGCGATCGCCTTGGCGCGCGCGACGCGCTTCACCACGCACGCGTTCAAGTAGCTCGCCCAGGCCTCGTACATGCGGTACTCGGGCTCGAGCGGCCGGAGCTCGACGGCCTTCAGCATGGCCTCGTGGGCGTCGGCGAACTTGTTGCGCTCGACGAGCTGGCGAGCGCGCTGGAAGAGCTTCTCGGCCTCGAGCCGCGCCTTCGACTCGTCGAGCGCCTGGGACGCGGGCGGGGGCCCGGCCTTGGCGACGCGCACGACGTCCTTCGTGAACTGGGCGGCCTCGCGCGTGGCGCGCGGCGGCGGCGCGCCCGCTCTGGCGGGGGCGTCCGCGGGACCGAGCACGTCGGCGAGCAGCAGCACCACGATCGCCGCGCGCAGCCCCGGATCGCTCGACGCGATCTCGCGCACGCTGCGCCGGCCGTTGAAGAGCGCGATGATGCGCAGCGCGTCGCCCTGGAGGCGCAGGCGCTGGCAGAGCCGCGTCGCGTCCTCGCGCGGCGCGAGCCGCAGCAGCGCGTGCGGCGCGAGCAACGCCTCGAGCTCGGCCTCGCTCGCGTGCTCGCGCAGGGCGCCGATCAGGAGCGCGGGGACCGAGGGCAGCGCGAGGGGCTCGATTCCGGCTTGCAGCTCCGTCATCTCGTGGAAGACGAGCTCGACGCGCGGGAACTGGAAGCAGGCGCGAATCTTTTCGGCGCCCTGCTGGGAGAGCGCGGCGTAGACGTCCGCGGTGGTCATCAGGCCGAGCTCGACGAGCACCTCGCCCATGCGCTGGTGCTCGTTGTCGATCACGCGCTCGGTCATGCGCCGGATCACCTTCTGGTAGTCGGCCTCCGAGAGCGCGCCGCCGCGCACGAGCAAGCGGCCCAGCGTCTCGCGCAGCGAGCCGCCCTCCACGCTGACGGGCGCTCCGCTGCGGAAGTAGACGCGCGTCGCGGGGCCCTCGCCGCGCACCTCCAGCGCCCCGGTCTCGGAGCGATGCGCGAGGTCGAGCAGCACGTGGGCGAGGCCGGCGCGATCCACGCGCGGGTCGGGCTCCGCCGGGTCGTTGCCCGACACGAGCGCGTGGAGCAGGGCCGGCAGCTTGGCCGCGTCGATCGGCTTCACCAGGCTGCGCGCCGGGCGCAGATCCTCGGGCAGCGTCCGCGCGAGCTCGTCGCGGCGGTCGAGCGCGTCGAGCAGCAGGATGGGCGGGGCGCCCGGGACGCCCGCGAGGGTGGCGCACGAGCCGATCAGCTCGGCGTCGGGCAAAGGATGGGAGAGCACCAGCGCGTCGAAGCCGCCGCCCTGGAGCGCTTCGGCGGCCGCGACGACGGTCATCACGTGGGCGGCCTGGATGCCCGCCGCCGTGAGCACGCGCTCGATGCCGCGCGCCTCGTCCCGTGAGGCGCTGACCAGGAGCACACCGAGCGATCGTTGGGCCTGCGCGGCAGCCACGTGGAATCCCCCGCCCCTCTTCGGCAGGACCCAGCGGGAACTCGATCCCCACCAGGCGTTCGTCTCCCGTTATCGTCCGCGCGAAGGGGGCGTCCGTGGCGGCGAGCGATGCGATGCGCGTGCGCGAGCTCCTCGCGCGCGGAGAGATCGGGGCGCGAGTCCGGGCGCAAGGCTGGTTGCGCTCGGTGCGCCACTCGAAGGGCGTCTCCTTCCTGGACCTGACCGACGGCTCGTGTCTGGCCGGCCTCCAGGTCGTGACCGATCCCTTGCTCGCGAACTACGCCGGCGAGGTCCTCCACCTGGGCACGGGGGCGGCCATCGTCGCCGAAGGCGAGCTGGTGGCGTCGCCCGCGCAGGGTCAGCGTGTGGAGCTGCGCGCCACGCGCATCGAGACGATCGGCGGCGCCCCCGACGACTATCCGCTCCAGAAGAAGCGGCACAGCTTCGAGTTCCTGCGCACGATCGCCCACCTGCGCCCGCGCACGAACACGCTGGGCGCTGTGCTGCGCGTGCGCAACGAGGCGGCCGCGGCGATGCACGAGTTCTTCCAGGCGCGCGGCTTCGTGTGGCTGCACACGCCGATCCTCACCGCCGCCGACGCCGAGGGCGCCGGCGAGATGTTCGAGATCGCGGGCTCCCGGGAATTCTTCGGGCGCACGGCGCGGCTCACCGTGTCGGGCCAGCTCGAGGGCGAGATCGGCGCGCTCGCGCTCACCAACGTCTACACGCTTCGGGCCGACCTTCCGCGCCGAGAACTCGAACACGAGCCGCCATCTCGCCGAGTTCTGGATGGTCGAGCCCGAGATGGCCTTCTGCGATCTCGACGGAAACGCGGCGCTCGCCGAGGAGTTCCTGAAGCACGTGCTGCGCCGCGTGCTCGAGCGCAGCGCCGAGGACATGCGCTTCTTCGACGAGCGCATCCAGAAGGGCGTGGTCGCGAACCTCGAGCACGTGGTCGCCGCGCCCTTCGCGCGCATGAGCTACACGGAGGCGATCGCGGCCCTCGAGGCCAGCGGCCGCAGCTTCGAGCATCCCGTGCGCTGGGGCATGGATCTGCAGAGCGAGCACGAGCGCTTCCTCGCCGAAGAGCACGTGAAGCGCCCGCTCGTCGTCACCGACTACCCGGCGGCGATCAAGGCGTTCTACATGTTCCAAAATCCCGACGGGCGCACCGTGCGCGCCATGGACGTGCTGGCGCCCGGCATCGGCGAGATCATCGGCGGCTCTCAGCGCGAGCACCGCCACGACCCCCTGCTCGCGCGCATGCGCGAGCTCGGCATGAACAGCGACGAGCTCTGGTGGTATCTCGATCTGCGTCGCTTCGGCTCGGTGCCCCACGCCGGCTTCGGCCTCGGCTTCGAGCGCCTGGTCCAGTACGCGACCGGCATGGCGAACATCCGGGACGTGATTCCGTTCCCGCGGGTACCCGGCTACGTGGAGTTCTAAGCGCCGCAGGGGACGTTCCTTCAGTCCACTCCGCCAGAGCAACTCCTGCCGCTGACAAGGTGGAACGCCCCGTTCACATCCGGCGACGAGACGACCGGGTTCTTAGCGTGCTCAACGCACGCTCCCCGACTTGCCGATGTAACGACGTTAGATAGCCTTCACGTCGTTCACGAACCTTAAGCGCCCGGCCCCACCCCCCAGCCCCATGTCCTCCCAGACCAACGAGCTACGCCGCGAGGCGCAACGCGACCTCGCGCGCCGCGCGATCTTGGACGCGACCGAGGCCCTGCTCCTCGAGTCCGGCTACGACGAGTTCTCGATCCGCCGGCTGGTCGAGCGCTGCGGCTACGCGGCGCCCTCCATCTATCACTACTTCCGCGACAAGGAGGGGCTGCTCGACGCGCTGATCGAGGAGCGCTTCGCGAAGCTCAACGCGCGCCTGAGGCTCGTGCCGCGGGACAATCCCGTCGCGCTGATTCGCGGGCTCACGACCTCGTTCGTGCGCTTTTGCCTCCAACACCCGACGCACTTCAAGCTACTGTTCACGCCGCGCGCCGGAGACGACAGGCCTCCGCCCTCGGGCGAAGAGGCCCGCAAGCTGTTCGAAGCCGCTCTGCTCTCGCTCTGGGAAGCCGGCCGGCTGCGGCACGGCGATGCGACCACGGCGGGGCAAGCGCTCTGGGTGCTTTGCCACGGCCTCGTCTGGAGCCAGATCGCGCGGCCCGAGGTCGAATGGAGCAAGACGCTGACCGAAGACTCGATCGATGCGCTGCTGCGCGGGCTCGTCGCGCCCGACGAGGACGCGAGCAGCGAAGGGGACGTGCGATGAAGACGCCGGCTCGTCTTGCAGCGCTAGCGCTCGCGTTCGCCCTGCAGGCCTGCGCTGGGAAGCAGGAGAAGCCCGCGGCGGCGGCGACGCCCGTGGTGGTCGCGCCCGCCGAGGTCGGGGAGCTCGAGGAGCGCATCGAGGGCACCGGCGAACTCGCCGCGCCCGACCGGGCCGTGATCGCTGCGGAACTGGATGGTCGCGTGACGGCCGTGAACGTGGACGAGGGCATCCACGTCGAAGCGGGCGCCGTGCTGCTCGAGATCGACCCGGAGAAGCGGCGGCTCGACGCCGACGCCGCGAGCGCGCAGCTGCGCGACGCGGAGGCCGCGGTCGCCGTGGCGAAGCGGGAGTACGACCGCGCCAACGCGATGCACGACCAGGGCGTCGCCTCCGACTCGCTCCTCGACCAGCGCCAGACCGAGCTCGCGCGCGCCCAGGCGCGTGTGGACGCCAGCAACGCCCAGCGCGGCGTGGCGGCGCGCGCGCTGCGCGACGCCTCGGTGCGCGCGCCCTTCGCCGGGCTAGTCGCGCGGCGCGACGTCTCGCGCGGCGACTACGTGCGGCCCGGCCAGGCGCTGCTCGAGGTCGTGGCGCTCGATCCGATCGAGGTGGAGTTCAGCGTGGCGGAGCGCGACTCCGCGCGCGTCGCGATGGGCCAGCCCGTGCGGGTGACGGTCGCCCCCTATCCCGACGAGGCCTTCACCGGCAGCGTCAGCGCGGTCTCGCCCGTGATCGACCCGAAAACGCGCACGCTGCGCGTGAAGGCGCGCATCCCGAACACCGACGGCCGCCTGCGGCCGGGGCTCTTCGCGCGCACCGATCTCGGCGTCGCCAAACGCAGCAACGTCGTCTTCGTGCCGAGCGAGGCGATCCTCGAGCGCGCCGACGGCGAGGTGGTGTTCGTGGTCGGCGATGACGACCGCGTCCGCCGCGTGAAGGTGAAGACCGGCGTCGAGCGCGACGGCAAGCTCGAGATCGCCGCGGGCGTGGGCCCCGAGGACGTCGTCGTCACACGCGGGCACACCGACCTGGCGGACGGCGCGCTGGTCTCGCGCCGCCAGCCCGACGGGAAGCCTGCGACCTCCTCGATGAACGTGGCCTCAGAGCAAGCCAGTACCGGGAGCGCACGCTGATGCAGTGGATCGACGTCTTCATCCGGCGTCCAGTGCTGACCTGGATGCTCACGCTCTCGCTGGTCGTGTTCGGCGTGTTGGGCTTCTCCCAGCTGGGCGTGGACCAGTACCCGAAGATGGAGTTCCCGACCGTGAACGTCTCCGCCTACCTGGAGGGCGCGAGCCCTCAGGTCATGGAGGAGGACGTCACCGAGCCCCTCGAGGAGGAGCTCAACACGATCGCCGGCGTGAAGCGGCTCACCTCGAAGTCGCGCCAGGACTACTCGATGATCACCATCGAGTTCGAGCTGGGCGAGAACATCGATCGCGCGACGCAGGACGTGCGCGACCGCGTGGGGCGCGCGCGCTGGGATCTGCCCAAGGAGCTCGAGGATCCGATCGTCAGCAAGATGGACTCGAGCGGCTTCCCGGTGATGTGGCTGCCGATCATGACGAATCGCTCGCCGGTCGCTGCCAGCGAGTACGTCGACGACCACATCAAGCCCCGCGTCGAGACGATCCCGGGGGTCGCCGGCATCGAGATCTTCGGCAAGCGCGAGCGCCAGATCCGCATCTGGCTCGACGGCGAGTCGCTGCGCGCCCGCGGGCTCGCCGCAGCCGACGTGATCAGCGCGCTGCGCCGCGAGCACATCGAACGCCCCGGCGGCGTCGTGGAAGGCGCGCACATCGAGCTACAGGTCAAGACCGACGCCGAGTACCGCTCGGTCGACGAGCTCGCCGGCCTGGTCGTCGCCTACGAGGAAGGTGCACCGGTCCACCTGCGCGACGTGGCGCGCCTCGAGGACGGCTCCGAGGACATCCGCGAGTACGCGCGCTTCGACGCCACGCCCACCGTCGGGCTCATGGTCGTGAAGCAATCGGACGCGAACACGGTCGCGATCGCCGACGAGATGCGCCGCCGCATGACGGAGATCAAGCCGACGCTGCCGCCCGACATGAGCTTCAAGGAGGGCGACGGCATCGCGGACTTCTCGAAGTCGATCCGTGAGGCGGTCGCGGAGGCGATCTTCAGCCTGTGGTTCGGCGCGCTGCTCGCGACAGCCACGGTGTTCGTGTTCCTGCGCCGCTTCCGGCCGACCCTGGTGGTGGGCCTCGCGATCCCGATCTCGCTCATCACCACCTTCGGCTTCATGTGGGCCTTCGGCTTCACGCTGAACACGATGACGCTGCTCGCGTTGACCCTCGCGGTGGGCGTCGTGATCGACGACGCAATCGTCGTGCTCGAGAACATCGAGCGACATCGCGATCTCGGCGAGGCGCCGCGCGAGGCCGCCTCGAAGGGCGCGCGCGAGATCGCCTTCGCCGCCACCGCCGCGACGGTCTCGGTGGCCGCGGTCTTCGTGCCCGTGATCTTCGTGCAGGGCCTGGTGGGGAACTTCCTGGGCGAGTTCGGCGCGACCGTGGCGATCGCGGTCGGCGTCTCGCTGGTCGTGGCGCTCACGCTCACGCCGATGCTCGCGGCGCGCATCCCTCCGCCCGAGGAGCGCGGGCACCGCAGCATCTACTACCACTTCGAGCGCTGGTTCGGCGAGCTCGACTCGGGCTATCGGCGCGTGCTCGCTTGGACGCTGCTCAACCGGCTCAAGACGATGGGGCTGGCCGTCGCGAGCCTCGTCCTCGCCTTCTTCCTGGCCTCGCGAATCGGCGGCGAGTTCTTCCCGCCCGGCGACGTGGGCCGCTTCTTCGTGTCGATGGAGACGCCGCCTGGCACCTCGCCCGAGGGCACGCTCGACATCATGAAAAGGAACGAGCAGTGGGTGCTCGCGCAGCCCGAGGTCGCCGGCGTGTTCGCGGGCGTGGGCTTCGCCGGCCCCGACGGCGGCTCGGATCCGACGCGCGGAATCATGTTCGTGATGCTGAAGAGCGGGAAGCGCCGCGACGTCCACCAGATCGTCGAGCAGGGGCGCCGCGAGCTCGGCGCGATCCCGGGCCAGAAGGTCCGGCTCAGCGACATGTCGGGCATGATGATGCGCTCCGACTCGGGCCAGTTCGAAGTGGAGCTGCAGGGCAACCTCGAGGTGGAGGAGCTCTCGGCGCTCGGCGAGCGCTTCCTGAAGGGTCTCGAGGAGAAGGGCGGCTTCGTCGACCTGAACCAGAGCATGCGGCTCGGCAAGCCCGAGGTGCGCGTGATCCCGGATCGGGAGAAGGCGGCGGCGCTGGGCGTCGACGCCGACCAAGTCGCCACCACCGTGCAGGCCATGATCGGCGGAATGGACGTCGCCACCTTCAGCGAAGGCGGCGACCGCTACGACATCCGCGTGCGGCTCGAGGAGAAGGACCGCCGCGACGCCGACTCGATCCTCGGCCTCTACCTGCGCACGCGGCAGGGCGACACCGTCGAGCTGCGCAACCTCGTGACCGTCGAGCGCGGCGCCTCGCCTTCGACCATCACGCGGGTGAACCGCCAGCGCGCCGTGCGCATCTCGGCGAACCTCGACGGCAAGGACCTCCAGCGCGCCCTCCAGGATGCGCAGCAGGTCGCCAAGGAGCTCTTGCCCGAGGGCGTGAAGATGATTCCCGCCGGCGGCGCCGAGGAGTTCATGCGCGGCGGGAAGCAGATGCTCTTCGCGCTCGCCCTCGGCATGCTCGTGATCTACATGGTGCTCGCGGCGCAGTTCGAGAGCCTGATCCACCCGCTCACGGTGATGCTCGCCCTGCCGCTCGCCTGGGTGGGCGCCTTCGCGGCGCTGTTCGTGCTCCACGTGGCCGGGCGGCCGGGCATGACGTTCAACCTGTTCAGCATGATCGGGTTGATCCTCTTGATGGGCCTCGTCACCAAGAACTCGATCCTGCTGGTGGACTACGCCAACCAGCTGCGCGAGCGCGGCATGGACAAGCTCGAGGCGATCCGCACGGCGGCGCCGATCCGCATGCGGCCGGTGCTGATGACCGCGATCGCGATGATCTTCGGCGCGCTGCCGGCGGCGCTCGGCATCGGCCCTGGCGCCGAGACGCGCTCGCCGATGGCGGTCGTCGCGGCGGCGGGGATGATCTCGTCCACGGCGCTCACGCTGATCGTGGTCCCGGTCTTCTATCTCACCTTCGACGACTTCGCGGCTTGGCTGCACGGGCTGGTCTGGCGCGAGCGGCGCGCCAGCGCTCCGGCGGTCGCGTCGCCCGAGCCCGAGGGCGCCGCCGCGCGGACGGCACACGCACCCAGCTAGTTGAGCTCCGCTCGGCTTCGCCTCGCTGCGCGCGGCGCGAAGCGCCGCTTGCATTAGACTGCCTCTTCTCCGGAGGGCCCCATGCGCAACCCCCGCAGCATCGTCCGGCCGCTCGCGATCGGCGCGCCGCGGCCGCTCCTCGAGATCCCGGTGCGCCCCTCGCGCATGATCCACTTCTTCGATCCCAGCAATCCGCGCATGGCCTCGAAGGTGCCGGAGATCGCGCGGCGCGTGGACATCCTGCTCGCCAACCTCGAGGACGCGATCGAGATCAAGAACAAGGTGGCGGCGCGGGAAGGCCTGGTGAAGATCGCGCAGTCGACCGACTTCGGCGCGACCCAGTTCTGGTCCCGCGTGAACAGCCTCGACAGTCCCTGGTTCCTCGACGACATGCTGACGATCGTGGGCGAGGCCGGGCACAAGCTCGACGTGATCATGATCCCGAAGGTGGAGGGCCCCTGGGACATCCACTTCGTCGATCAGCTCCTCGCCCAGCTCGAGGCGAAGCACCACCTCACCCGCCCGATCCTGATCCACGCCATCCTCGAGACGGCGTTCGGCGTCGCGAACGTCGAAGAGATCGCGCTCGCCTCGCCGCGCATGCAGGGCATGAGCCTCGGCCCCGCGGACCTGGCGGCCTCCCGCCGGATGAAGACGACGCGTGTCGGCGGCGGGCACCCGGGCTACCTCGTGCGCGAGGACCCGGATCCCGACCACCCCGACGCGCCCCGCGCCAAGGCCCAGCAGGACCTCTGGCACTACACGATGGGGCGTATGGTCGACGCCTGTGTCGCGACCGGAATCCTCCCGTTCTACGGGCCTTTCGGCGACATCGGCGATCCCATCGCTTGCGAGGACCAGTTCCGCAACGCCTTCCTGATGGGCTGCGTCGGGCGCCTGGTCCCTGCACCCGAGCCAGATCGAGATCGCGCGGCGCGTCTTCAGCCCCCCGCCGGACGAGGTGCTCTGGGCGAAGCGCGTGATCGAGGCGATGGGGGACGGCTCGGGAACCGTCATGCTCGACGGCAAGATGCAGGACGACGCCACCGTGAAGCAGTGCCGGGTGATGCTCGGCCTCGGCAAGCTCATCGCCAAGGGCGACCCCGAGATGGCCGAGAAGTACGGCTTCACGAAGAAAGATCTGGACGACTGAGGGTGTTGGGGGTGTAGGCTCTCTCCGTCGGAGCAACCGCCCGAGGAGACCCCCGATGGTGCGCAAGCTCTCCCCCAAGCATCAGGAGCTGATCCCGTACCTCTACTACCGCGACCCGGCCGCCGCGGTGGAGTTCCTGAGCAAGGCCTTCGGCTTCGACGTCCGGGGCATCCACAAGGACCCTTCCGGAGCCGTGATGCACGCGGAGCTTGGCGTTGGGCGCTCGGCAGTGATGCTCGGGCCCGCGCAGGCCGGCTTTGGCTTCGCGAGCCCCAACGAGCTCCCCGCGCGTCACGCCGGTGTGTGGTGCTACGTCGACGACAACGACGCACACTGCGCGAAGGCCCGAGGCGCCGGCGCGACCATCGTGCGCGAGCCGACCGATCAGTTCTACGGCGTGCGCGAGTACACGGCGCGCGACGCCGAAGGGCAGGAGTGGTTCTTCGCCACGCCGCTGGCGCCGCCGCCGAAGGCAAAAGCGAAGCCCAAGGCGCGCGCTGCGCGCGCGGCCGCCCGCAAGCCCAGCAAGGCGAAGCGACCCGCCCGCCGGCGCGCTCGCTGAGACGGAGGAGCCCATGACCCAACGCGTGATCCCGTACCTCTTCTACAAGAACGGCAAGAGCGCGATCGACTTCATCGCGAAGGCCTTCGGCTTCGAGGTGCGCCTCGTGATGCCGGGGCCCGGCGAGCAGGTGATGCACGCCGAGCTCGCGCTCGGCGAGGACGTCGTCTACCTCGGAACGCCCGACGGGCAGCGACCGGCCGGGAAGCTCCCGCAGCGCAGCGCGGCCGTGCTGGTCTACGTGGACGACGTGGACGCCCACTGCGCGCGCTCGCGCGAGGCAGGAGCCGAGGTCGTGCGCGGACCCTCCGACATGTTCTACGGCGATCGCGTCTACACGGCGCGCGATCCGGAGGGCCAGGAGTGGTACTTCCACCAGCGCGTGCGCGACGTCTCCGCCGAGGAGATGCAGGCCGCGATGGCGAGCATGCCCGCGCCTGCTCCCGCTGCGCCGAAGCCTCGCCCCAAGGCGAGAGTCGCGAAGGCCAAGGCGAAGCCGGCTGGCCGCAAGGCGGCGGGGCCGTCGCGCCGCAAGGCGGCGAAGCGCCGTCCGTCGCGCCGCAGCTAGCCCTCAGCCCCCTGCGCCTCGAGGAAGGCCCGCGCCCGCACTGTTCCGCGTCGAGATCGACGTCGCCCGCGAGCTCGAACGCGGCCGCTGCAGACGCGCTCGTCATCCACGCGATCAGCGCACCCAGCGGATCCCCGTTCCCGCAGAGCCGCGCGAGCCGGCACTGCTCGCAACCACGGCGGCGATCAAGGCGATCGGGATCTACCTGCCGTTCCCGCCGCTGGCGCCGGCGCTGCACTTCGTGGCGTTTCCGAACGCCCACTGGCCTCAGACGCTGCGCCGAGCACCGCATGCGTGCTCGCCTCCCGCGACTGTGGCGATCGCCGCCCGCGCGCGCCGGGTGATATACAGCGCGAGGACAACGCAGACACCGAGTCCCAGCATCAGCAGAACGCCATCGCGGTGGAAAACGCGCCGCCCCGAGGTTCCTCTCTGCCACGCATCTCGCGCCAATCTCCGTTACGTTTCGCTCCCCGCGCCAACCTCGAACCTCCGGGACCTGGGAACTCGTGATGAACCCGGTGGCACAGATCGTCGGCGCGAGCGCCGCTGCGTTCGACAACTCGCTCGAGGTCACCGGCAGCCGTCGTGATCTCCGCCTGCGCGATCGCTTGGAGCGCGCTCGCGCTGTGGGTCGGAACCCACCGGCTCGTGGCGCCTAGCATGCGAAAGGTCGTGCGCTTCCTCCTGCCGGCGTGGCTCATCGCGGTCGGACTGCATATTCTCGCCGACACCGCCGTCGATGAGCCGCGAGGCGCGCCTGCGCTCGACACACCGTCGCGTGTCGCAGACTGACGGCCCGTCGGTGACGCGCGAAAGCCCGCGCCCCCGGTATCTCGTCCCGATGATCGTCGCGTGCGCGCTGTTCATGGAGAACATGGACGCGACGGTGATCGCGACCGCGCTGCCGACGATGGCTCGCGACTTCGACGAGAGCCCCCTGAAGCTGAACCTCGCGATCACGAGCTACCTGCTCGCGGTCGGCATCTTCCTTCCACTCTCCGGCTGGATCGCCGATCGCCTTGGGGCACGCACGGTGTTCGCTTCGGCGATCGTGGTGTTCACGCTCGGCTCGATCGGCTGCTCGGCCGTCGAATCCGTCGAGCAGCTCGTGCTCGCGCGCGTCGTCCAGGGTTTCGGTGGCGCGATGATGGTTCCCGTCGGCCGGCTCGCCGTTCTGCGCACCGTCGCGAAGGCTGACCTCGTTGCCGCCATGGCCTACCTCACTGTGCCGGCGCTAATTGGGCCCGTGATCGGCCCGCCACTCGGCGGCTTCATCGTGACGTGGTTCTCCTGGCGCTGGATCTTCTGGATCAACATCCCCATCGGGATCCTGGGCTTCGCGCTCGCGATGCGCTTCGTCCCGAACGTTCGCGAGCCCTCGGCAGATCCGCTCGATTGGCGCGGGTTCGCCATCGTGAGCGTGGGCCTCGCGGGAACCATGTTCGGATTCGAGAACCTGAGTCGAGGCATCCTGTCGAACGGGGCCATCGCTGCCCTGATCGTGGGCGGAGTCGCGTGTCTCGCACTCTACGCATGGCATGCCGGGCGAACGCCCGCGCCGGTCCTGGACACGGCGCTGCTGCGAGTACAGACCTTCCACACGTCGGTGCTCGGCGGGTTCGTCTTCCGAATGGGCATCGGCGCACTCCCATTCCTGACGCCGCTCATGCTGCAGCTCGGGTTCGGCCTCTCGGCGTTCGCGTCTGGAATGATCACGTTCTCCGGCGCGGCGGGCGCGTTGGCGATGAAGTTCACGGCAGCGCCCATCCTTCGCACGTTCGGCTTCCGACCGGTGCTGCTCGGGAACACCGTCGTGTGTGCGGCCTCCATCGCTGCGTACGGCTTCTTCCTGCCGAGCACACCCCATGCTTGGATCATCGGAGTGCTCTTGGTCGGCGGGTTCTTCCGCTCGTTGCAGTTCACGAGCTTGAACACGCTCGTGTACGCGGACATCGATGAGGGCCGCATGAGCGCTGCGGCGACTCTCTCCAGCGTGTCACTGCAGCTCTCGCAAACGCTCGGCGTGGGCGTGGGTGCCCTTTTGCTGCATATGACGCTTCTCGCGCGAGGCCGCGAAGAGCTCGGGCCGGCCGATTTCGCACCCGCCTACTTCGCCATCGCGGCGATCGGCCTGTTGTCTCTGGGCTTCTTCGCGCGCCTGCCACGCGACGCGGGCGCCGAGGTCAGCGGGCGTGGACAGGTGGTCGCAGCGGCGCACTCCCTTCCTCCAAGCCCGGATTGAGCTCAACGCGCGCCTACGAGTACTTCGACACGGGCCAGATCGAGAGATTCCTGGGACCGCGCGCGGCGAGCTAGTCAGACGCGCCGGCGGTAGTGGTAGGGGTGGCTCTCGCGAAAGCCCGAGCGCGCGTAGAGCGCTAGCGCCGGCGGGTTGTTCGTCTCCACCTGGAGATAGAGCTGTCGCGCGCCGCGCACGGCCGCGAAGTGCGCGATCGCGACGAGCACCGCCGCGCCGAGCCCGCGCCGGCGCTGTGCGGCGAGCGTCAGCATCGAGAAGACGCCCGCGAGCGGCGGCGCCACGACGGTGAGCCCGACGGCGGCGACGGCGCCGCGCTCGTCGCGCGCGCTCGCGAAGCCGGCGCGGCCCGCGAGCCGCCCGAGCAGCGCGGCGTAGACGTCCGTCGCTGCGCTATGGAAGCGGCCGCGGCGCCCAGAGACCTCGAACCACTCCTCGGACAGCTCGGCCTCGCAGCGCGCTCGCGCGCGTTCGGCCAGCGCCGCCACGCGCTCGACCGGCGCCCACTGCAAGCTCGTCGGGTCGACCACAAGGTAGCCGCGCTCGGCCAGCCGCGCGTCGAGCCGTGCATCCGAGAGCGGCGTCACCTGGAACGTGGGCGCGAGCGCGTAGCCCGCGTAGAAGCGCTCGACCTCGTCGATCGCCGCATCGAGCTCGCCCGGCGGTGCGCCGGGCCCAGCCCAGGCCGAGTTCCCGCGGTTCGTGATGCCGTGCATGAAGCGCAGGCGCCACGGCCCGAGCGCGCGGACCCGCGCTGCGGGCCAGGCCGCGAACGCCGCTTCCTCGAGCGCGAGAATTCCCGGTTCCGCCACGCGGCCCTCGGCGGGGTATCGTACGGCGCTCGGAGCGGAGGCGAAGCCATGAAGTTCGGAGTCTTCGGGATCAACACGGGGCCGTGCGCCAAGCCGGAGACGGCGGTGCGCGTGGCGCGCGCGGCCGAGGCCGCGGGCTTCGACTCGGTCTGGACCGGCGAGCACGTGGTGCTGCCGGACCCGCAGGCCCCGCCCTCGCCCGCGCCGCCCCAACACCCGATGCTCGACCCCGCCGTCGCGCTCGCGTTCCTCGCGGGCCAGACCCAGCGCGTGAAGCTCGGCACCGGGATCATCATCCTGCCCCAGCGCAACCCGCTCGTGCTCGCCAAGGAGCTCGCGAGCGTGGACGTGCTCTCGGGCGGGCGCCTGATCTTCGGGCTCGGCGCGGGCTACCTGAAGCCCGAGTTCGACGCGCTCGGCGCCGCCTTCCACGATCGCGGCGCGCGCACCGACGAGTACATCGACGTCCTGCGCGCGCTCTGGACGCAGCCGAAGCCGAGCTTCGCGGGCCGCACCGTCCGCTTCGCCGGCATCGACGCGCAGCCGCGCCCGGTCCAGAAGCCGCACCCGCCGATCGTCGTGGGCGGCACGAGCCCGAGCGCTCTCGCGCGCGCCGTCGCGCGCGGCAACGGCTGGTACGGCTTCCTGCGCGACGTCGCCACCGCGAAGGCCGACCTCGCGGGCATTGCCGCAGCGCGGGCGCGCGCCGCGCGGCCTGCTGCGCTCGGCGCCCTCGAGATCAGCATCAGCCCGCCGCCGCGCACCGACGAGGCCGCCGCGCGCGCCTACGCGGACCTCGGCGTGGATCGCCTGATCCTCCTTCTGCCCGGCCGCAGCGAGGAGGACGCGCTGCGCGCGATCGAGCAGAGCGAGCCGCTGGTCCGAAAGCTGGCGTGAGCGGAGAGGGAGCCCTCGGGATGGATCTGAAGAGCGTCGACGAGCTGCTGACCACCACGCGCTCGGTGCGCAAGCGCCTCGATCTCACGCGGCCCGTGCCGCCCGAGATCCTGGAGGAGTGCATCGAGATCGCGCTGCAGGCGCCGACGGGGTCGAACGCGCAGGGCTGGCAATTCCTGTTCGTGACGGACGCGGCCAAGCGCGCGCGCGCTCGCCGAGCTCTACAAGCGCGCCTTCCTTCCCTACGTGAACCGACGCGAGCAGCCCCAGTACGGGGAAGGCGATCCGCGCGGGCACAGCGCCCGCGCGTGCTCGAGTCGGCCATGTACCTGATGGAGCACCTGCACGAGGTGCCCGTCCACTTCATCCCGTGCATCGAGGGCCGCGTCGAGAACGCGCCGGCCTTCGCCCAGGCCTCACTCTACGGCTCGATCCTGCCGGCGGTCTGGTCGTTCATGCTGGCGGCGCGCGCGCGGGGCATCGGCTCGGCCTGGACCACGCTGCACCTGCCCTTCGAGAAGGAGGCGGCCGAGCTGCTCGGCATCCCCTTCGAGAGGGTCACCCAGGTCGCGCTGCTCCCGGTCGCCTACTACACGGGCGCGAGCTTCGCGCGCGCGCAGCGCATCCCCGGGCAGCGCCTCACCCACTGGGATCGCTGGGGAGCTCGTCGGAGCTGACCGGACGGCGCGGCGGCTCCTCGTCCATTCCCAACAAGTCGCGCACCACCTCGAGCAGCCGGTCGAAGGCGCTCTCGCCGTGGAGCTCGGCCGGCGTCACGAACCAGACCGCGAGATAGAGCAGGATCGCGAGCGCCGACGTTGCGGGGACCAGCGCGCCGATCAGGAAGCCCGCGCGCACGAGCGGGAGCGGGACCTCGAGCCGGTCGGCGAGGGCCGCGCAGACGCCGGCGAGCCGGCGCTCGGGGCGGTTGCGATGGAGCTCCCGCAAGGTGTCGCGCACCTCCTCGAACGGGTCCGAGACCATCGACTTCTCCTCGTGGGCGCCTCGCGCCCGGGGATACGCGAGGGGGCCGACCGGGGTTCAGCCGCGGCCCTTCGGCGCCCGCACCAGGCCCTCCTGGGCGGTCGAGGCCACGCGGGCGCCGTGCTCGTCGTACATGGCTCCGAGCACGAGCCCGCGGGCGCCGAACGCCGCCGGGCTGTGGGAGGCGTAGAGGATCCAGCCCTCGAAGCGCGCCGGGCGGTGCAGCCAGACCGCGTGATCGAGGCTCGCGACGCTGCGGCGCCCCCAGGGCAGCCCGTGCGGGCGCGAGGCCGTGGAGAGCAGGGTGCGGTCGCTCGCGTAGATGAACATCGCCTCGTGGATGCGCGGGTCGTCGGGGAGCTTCCCGATCGGCCGCAGCCAGTTGCGCTTCCAGGGCGTCTGCCGGGCGCCGTTCGGGTCGTCGGGGTCGCAGGCGCGCACCTCCACCGCCTGAGAGCGCCGGCGCGTTCCCTCGCCGAGCATGCTCGCGCGGAGATCCTCCCAGTCCGGGAGCCCGTCCGGCGGCGGCGCCGGCGGCGCCGGATCCTGATGGGCGATGCCCTCTTCGGGCACGCAGTAGCTCACGTCCGTGTTGAAGATCGCCTCGCCGCCCTGGTGAGCCACCACGCGCCGCGTCGTGAAGGTGCGGCCGTCGCGGATGCGGTCCACCACGAAGCGGATCGGGGCGCCGTGCGAGCCCGGGCGCAGGAAGTACGCGTGGAGCGAGTGGAGCTGGCGCGTGGGCTCGACGGTGGCGCTGGCGGCGAGCGCGGCCTGGGAGGCGACGAGCCCGCCGAAGAGCCGCCCGGCGCCGAGCGGCGTCGCCGCCAGATAGAGGTCGCGGTCGAGCGGCTCGAGCGTCAGCAGGGCGAGCAGCTTGTCGAGCGGCGAACGGCGCGGCTTGGACTCGGACACGGAGAAAGTCTACGGGAATGCGCGCTCGACGCGCGCGGTGAGCCCCTCCACCGCCACGACGCGCACGCGCGCGCCCGCCGGGATCGACTCGCCCTCGCCAGCCTCGGCGCGCCAGCGCTCGGGCCCGATGCGCACGCTGCCCGAGGGCGCGAGCTCGCCCTCGGCGACGCCGAGCTTTCCGACCAGATCGTGGAGGCCGCCCCGCGCGTGGCCCTCGTAGGCGTGGGCCAGGAACGGGGCCAGGGCGATCTCCTTCACGATCCAGGCCGCGAGCGCCGCGAGCGCGGCCCACGCCGGGACGCCGAACCACTCGGTCGCGGCCAGCGAGAGCCCGCCCGCGAGCCCGAGCTCCGGGAGCTGGAAGGCGGCGTAGCGCAGGTACGCGCGCCGGCTCGCGTGGCGAGCGCGCACGCGACCCCCCTACTTGAGCCCGCGCCGCATCATCTCCTCGGCGGTCTGGATCGCGTTGGTCGCCGCGCCCTTGCGCAGGTTGTCGCTCACCTGCCAGAGCCAGAGCTTGTTGCTGGCGAGGTCGCGGCGCACGCGACCCACGAGCACCTCGTCGGTCCCCGCGACGTCGAGCGCCGTCGGGAACACCGCGTGGCGGGGATCGTCCATCACGCGCACGCCCGGGAACGCGGCCAGCGCTCGGTGCGCCTCCTCCACCGAGAGCGGCCGCTCCGTCTCGACCAGCATCGCCGCCGAGTGGCCGACGCGCACCGGCACGCGCACGCAGGTCATCGACACGTCGAGCTTGTCGTCGCCGAAGATCTTGCGCGCCTCGTGGAGGAGCTTTACCTCCTCGGTCGAGTAGCCGTCGTCGCGGAACGACTCGCACAGCGGGAGTACGTTGTGCGCGATCGGCTTCACGTAGGTCGAGAGCGTCGCCGCTCTTCCCTCGCTCGTCTCCTCGAGCTGCCGTTCGAGCTCCTCGAGGCCGGGCTTGCCGGTTCCGGTCACCGCCTGGAGCGTCGTCACCACGACGCTCTTGACCCCCGCCGCGCGCCGCAGCGGCTCGAGCGCCATCACGAAGCCGATCGTGGTGCAGTTCGGGCACGAGACGATGCCCTTGTGCTTCTCCAGGGCCTCGGGGTTGATCTCCGGCACGACCAGCGGCACCTGCGAATCCAGCCGCCAGGTGCTCGACTTGTCGATCGCGATACCGCCGCGCTTCGCGACCTCCGGGGCGAGGGTCTTGGAGAGCGCGCCCGTCGCCGCGAAGAAGGCGAAGTCGATCCCGTCGAAGGCCTCGGGGCGCGCTTCGTGCACGGGCACGTCGCGCCCCGCGAACTTCACCGTGGTTCCCACGGAGCGCTCACTGGCGAGCGCGCGCAGCTCTCCCAACGGGAAGCCGCGCCGCGCGAGCAGGTCGAGCACGACCTCGCCCACGGCGCCCGTCGCACCGACCACCGCCACGTTGCGCTTGCGGTTCTGCGGGCTGGCCATGGGGTGCTCCTCGGAAAGCTCGAAATCATTCCGGGCGACGGGCGGTGTGTCAACGCGCCGCGTCGCGGGCGCGGCGCAGCGCTGCCTCCACGAGCGGCAGGCGGTCGTTGCCGAAGAACATGTCGTCGCCGTCGACGTACAGCGTGGGTGAGCCGAAGCCGCCGCGCGCGATCAGCTCGTCGGTGTTCGCGCGCAGGCGATCCTTGATGTCGGCGCTGGCGATGCGCGCGAACAACCAGGCGGGGTCGAGGCCGACTTGCTTTGCTGCGGCCTCGAGCACGGCGTCCTGAGAGATGTCCTCGTTGCGGCCCCAGTAGGCCTCGAAGCAGGCGCGCGACCAGGGCGCGAGCTTGCCGACCTCGTGGGCCGCGAGCGCGGCGCGCATCGCACGGACGCTGTTCACGGGGAATACGGTCGGCCAGCCGATCGTGAGACCGTAGAGGCGGGCCCAGTCCTGCAGGTCCTTGCTGGAGTAGCGAGCCTTGCGCGGGTTCGGCTTCGCGCGCGACTCGTAGACGGTGTCGTTCACCGTGTTGAACACGCCGCCCACGAGGATCGGTCTCCACACCAGCTCGGCCCCGTGCGCCCGCGCCACGCCCTCGATCTTGTGGAAGGCGAGGTAGGTCCACGGGCTGCTGCAGTCGTAGAAGAACTCGAGCTTCGCCAACTCACCCTCCTTCGTCGCGCAGCGCGCGCCAGCGCGTCACCAATTCCTCGACGTCGAGGGGCGCTTGGACCGTGGGCGGCCCCTCGCTCGCCAGCCGATTCACGCGCGCGATCTCGGCGTTCAGCGCGAGCACCGCCTCGCGCAGCGCGCGCTCGCTGGGCACGCGGGCGAGCCCTTCGCGGAGCTTCTGGGCGCGCACGCGCACCTCGAGCGCAGGCGGCAGGATCGAGACCTTCTCGCGCTGCAGCAGGTCCTTCGCCCACCAGAGGGGGTCCTCCGCCTGGTCGAGCGTCGCCTGCGGCTTTCCTTTGCCGGGCAGGCTCTCGAACAGACCGCGCTCCTTCGCCTCCTGGATCTGCGCGTCGATCCAGGTCTCGAAGCGGACGTCGGGAGGCTTGCGCTGCGTCATCGGCTCGCTCGACTGAGGGCGGCGGGCGCGCCACCCTCGCCGAGAGAGGATATCCGGATGCCCAATGCTTCGGAGGGCGACCTGCGCGTGCGCCGGGTGGCGCCGGCAGATTCGGCGCCAATCACGGCGATCTACAACCACTACATCGAATCCAGCGCGATCACCTTCGACGTTGAGCCCTACACGCTGGCCGAGCGCGAGCCCTGGCTCGAGCAGTTCCGTCCGAGCGGGCGCCACCAGCTCTTCGTCGCCGAGCGCGCTGGCCGCGTGATCGGCTACGCCGGGTCGATGCAGTACCGGCCCAAGGCGGCCTACGAGACCAGCGTCGAGACCACCATCTACATCGCTCCCGACGAGGTGGCGCGCGGGGTCGGCCCGCGCCTCTACGAGGCGCTCTTCGCCAGCCTCGCCGGCGAGGACGTCCACCGCGCGCTGGCGGGCATCACCCTCCCCAACGACGCCTCGCTGCGTCTCCACGAGCGCTTCGCCTTCACGCCCGTCGGCACCTACAGCGAAGTCGGCCGCAAGCTCGGCCGCTACTGGGACGTGATCTGGCTGGAGAAGCGCATCGGCTAGCTCCGTCCGCGTAGAAGGGAACTCGCATGACCCCCCGACATCCCCGGGCTCTCGCGATGTCCATCGCCGGCCTACTTTGCGCGGGCCTCGCCGATTTTGCATCCGCGCAGCCGCAGGCAGCGCAAGCCAGCTATCTGTTCTGCTACTCGACGCAGGCCAACTGGTACTACAGCGGCATCTTCGTCATCGACCCTTCCGTCGACGCGGACTACCGAGCGTGGAATGCGGCAATCGAGACAGAGCTGCGCGCCGGAGGCCGGGCGCCCAATCCAGGACCGGCGCCCTGGGTAAAGGAGTTCAATCGGTTCATCGCCGCGACGTACGCCAACTCTCGCAAAGACGGGGGTGCCTGCGAAGGCGGCCGAACCTCCGAGGAGGCCCAGAAGAGGCTGGACGAGATCATCCAATACCAGCAGCGGCTCAACGCCCAGCTCCAGCGACAATCCCGGTACCAGCTCGTCGAGACCGGCTGGAGGTACACTCCGAGCCCGAGCGCCACATCGGCCGCACCCCCGAGCTCGCCAGCGGTCGCCGCCCCCATGGCCGCCGCCGCGAAGCCGCAGGCTCCCTACGTGGTCTGTCACGACACGGGGGATACCTATTTCAGTGCGGTGTTCGATGGCAACAAGGGCGATCGACGCGCGTGGACACTGGGGTTCATTCAGTTCCTGAAGGAAAAGTACGGCTACACGGCGCGAACCTCTGCGTGCGATGCCCTGCGCTCTCTGCCGGAAGCGCAGCGCTTCCTGAAAGCGCGAATCGACACCGCGCGCTCCTTCAAGCGGGAAGTCATCGAAACCGGCTGGGTCTACTGACCGGCGGCATTCGTCTCCTCGCGGCCCAACTCAGCCACGTCCTACGGGGACCGGCCGCAAGAGACCGGCCCTGGCGCCGCCAGCCGCCGGTTCGGAGCAGCCAGGTGCGCGCTGCCGCCACGCCGGGGGGTCCGAGGTCGGGAGCTCTCGGGCGCCGCTGCCAGCCGTCGAACCACGCAGCCGAGGACGCTGCGTCGAGACGCGGTGGCGGCGCCGCACCTGTTCGCTTGAACCAGTGCTTGCGCGCGTTCAAGAGCACGTAGGCGAGCGCGCTTCGCACCTCTCGCGGAGTCCGGAGCAGGCGGTGGTGATAACGCCCGTCGAGCACGGTCCCGCTCCGGGACACGACAGATTCGATGGACCGGATTCCCGCGAGGCCGCGGCCGACGTCACCATGCCCGCTCGCGATGTCCGCCACGTACGAAGGGGGAGAAATCGTAGGCCGCGAGGATGGCGGCGTCGTGCCGCTCGGACTGCCGCGCCTCGACGATCGATGGGGACGTGATCGCCCTGCAGCGAATACTGGGTGATGCGCGAGCACGAATCCGGGCTCCGGTCTTTCCCGCCTCGGCGAGCGATCGCAGATCCCGGCGCCACGTCGAGCGTCAGTCAGGCGACGACCAACCCAGCGCGCACGCGAAGGGTCACGTGAAGCGGCAGCGCGCCGCGGAACCGCCGCGCCGTCCATCACGCGCGGCCGGCGGCGCGGCCCCGGCGGTCGTCCCGCGCCGTCGCGCGGTCCCCCTCGGCCCAGTGGCGGCGATGATCGTTCAATGTGAGCTGCTTCGGTCGTCGCACTCCTAAAGAATAGGGCGATGTTTAAGATCTGTCAAGCCCCTCGCAGACGAAATCCCAACAAATGGCCGCCCGCGGGGCCCATGACCCCTTCAAGACCCTCTGGAGCAGCTCAGCGTGCGGAGGGATCGCCCGCGCCGAGGCAGCTGCGCGCCGCCTCGCTCACGATCGGGCTCCAGTCGCCGACGCAGGTCACCCAGAGCTGGTGGACGGCGCGCGTGGCGGCGACGTGCAGGAGGCGGCGCGACTTCGCGTCGGCGCGGAAGTGGGCGGCGTCGGCGCCCACGATGACGACGTAGTCGTACTCGAGGCCCTTCACCTGCTCGATCTCGGTGACCTCGACGCCGGGCGTGAAGGCGAAGTCCTGGTTGCGCACCCAGCGCAGGCGCGGGACCTCGCTCTGCGCGAGGCCGCGGTAGTAGAGCTCGCTGATCTCGCGGGCCGGCGTGAGCACGGCGACGGAGGCGAGCGGCTCGGCGCTCGCGAGGGCGGAGAGCGCGTCGGCGATGCCCGCGATGCAGGCCCCGTGCTCGACGTACGAGAAGAGCTCCACCGGCGGCCCCGAGCGCGTGGTGACGAGCGCGAGATCGCGCTCGCGCAGCGGGCCGAGCAGCTCCATCGCGAAGCGCGTGATCTCGGCCGAGGAGCGGTAGCTCACCTGCAGCGTGTCCACGTGAGCGGCGGCGAGGCCCAGGTGCCGGAAGAACTGGCTCCAGTCGCTGAAGCCGGCCGCCTGCATGACGTGCTGCTGGGTGTCGCCCGCCAGGGTCAGGCTCTGCTTCTCGTCGATGCACTCCATCAGCACGCGCACCTCGACGGGCGCGAAGTCTTGCACCTCGTCGATGGCGACGTGCCGGTAGCGCAGCGGTGCGCCACCCGAGTCGGGTAGCGAGCCCGTGCGCAGCTGCCAGGCGCGCAAGAGGAGCGCGTCGTCCTCGGGGTCGAGCTCGGCCTCGCTGGTCTGGTCGCCGGCCAGCCAGGCGTGCACGGCCTCGAGCTGCGTGCGGTTGTGGGCGACGGCCTCCGCCAGGTGCCCGGGCCGGAAGGCGTCGGGCGCCTCGCGCGCGAATACGTCGCGCAGGAAGGGCAGGTCGGAGAGCACCGTCACCCAGTCGTCGATCACACGCGCGCGCGAGGCCTCGCCGGGAGCGCGCGCGACCTGCTCGGTCAGCGCTCGCTCGAGCGCTGGATGCAGCTTCAGCCGGGCGACGAGCGCGGGCGTGTCCTCGCGCACGCGGTCCGGGAGCTGCGGCAGGAGCCGCCGCCGCACCGCGCTCGACCACTGGTGGAAGGTGGTGACGCTCACGTGCTCCACGCCCAGCGCGGGCAGCACGTGGCTCACGTAGTCGCGCAGGCCCGGCGAGAACACGACGACCAGCGTGGCGCTCGAGTCCAGGTCCGGATCGTCGTAGGCGAGATACGCGATCCGGTGGAGCGCGACCGTCGTCTTTCCCGAGCCCGCGGCGCCGCGGATCACCACGAGCCCCGTCTTGGGCCGCGTGATCAGGTCGAACTGCGCGGAGTCGATGAGCCCCGCGATGTCGGGCAGCCGCTTGTCGGCGCGCAGCGGACGCCCCGTAGGATCGGTGCCCAGCCGGCGCGCGCCGTCGGCGTCGGCCTGGACGCGCAGCGCTGCGCCTTCGCCCCCCGCCAAGCGCGGGAGCGCTTTGGCCGACACGCGCCAGCCCTCGGGATGCGCCTGATCCGAGAGGAACACGCCCTCCGGCGACTCGATGCGCTCGAGCTCGCCCTCGCGGATTGTGACGGTGCGCCGCGCGTCGACGCGGCCCGCCATGCGGCGTCCGCTGATCTCCTCCTCGTACTCGTCGCCCTGCTGGTAGCGATAGAAGAGCTGGGCGATCGGCGCGTGGCGCCAGTCCACGATGCGCAGCCCGTGGTCGAGGCGCGTCGCCTTGCCGATGCAGAGATCGCGCACGCGCGCGCCCTCGCGCAGCCGCAGGTGAGCGAAGTAGGGCGACGACTGGTCGACGCGCGGCGACTGCCGCGAGCGGCGCAGCTGGTCGAGCACCGCGCTCTGCACGTTGAAGCGCACCGTGAGCGCCGACTGGTCGTAGAAGTCGGCCTGGCCGCGCAGGAGCTGATCGCGGATGTCGTGGAGGTCCTCGACCAGGCCGGTCTCGGAGGGTCCCTCGGGCTCGCGCGCCCGGTCGAGCGTCTCGCGCACCTGCGCGAGCAGCGCCAGCTCTTCCTGGACGATGCGATCGGGCAACAGCCGACCCCCACCGGTTTTCGAGAGCTTGCGTGTGTAATCCATCCTGCGACGGAAGGGAAGCGGCGCGCGGCGGGGCACTCTCAACCATCGTTCGCGATTTCGCTTGCTCGAGCGCCTTCCGCCAGGGATTCTGGATGCATGCTGCGCGCCCAGGACTACGAGAAGCTCGGCAGCTTCTATCTCGGCCGCGTGCTCGGCCCCGACGGCGCACCGACCGAGACGCCGCTCCTCTACGACGCGAAGGACCTGACCACGCACGCCGTCTGCGTCGGCATGACCGGCAGCGGGAAGACCGGGCTGTGTATCGCGCTGCTCGAGGAGGCCGCGATCGACGGCATCCCGGCGATCGCCATCGACCCCAAGGGCGATCTCGGCAACCTGCTGCTCACCTTTCCCGCGCTGCGCCCCGAGGACTTCGCGCCCTGGGTCGATCCGGGGGATGCGGCGCGCAACGGGCAGAGCCCGGCCGACTACGCGCGCGCCGTGGCCGAGCGCTGGCGCAAGGGGCTCGCCGACTGGGGACAGGAGCCCGCGCGCATCCGCGCTGCGCGATGCGGCGGAGATCGCGATCTACACGCCGGGCAGCACGGCGGGCCGCCCGCTGCGCGCTGCTGCGCTCCTTCGAGGCGCCGCCCGCCGAGCTCGCGGCCGACGCCGACGCGCTGCGCGAGCGCGTCCAGGCACGGTCGCTCGGGCTCCTCGCGCTGCTCGGCCTCGACGCCGACCCGCTGCGCAGCCGCGAGCACGTGCTGCTCCCGAACGTGCTCGACCCACGCCTGGCGTGCCGGCCGCAGCCTCGAGCTCGCCGAGCTGATCCGCGCCGATCCAGTCGCCGCCCTTCGAGCGCGTCGGCGTCCTCGATCTCGAGAGCTTCTATCCCGCGCAGGAGCGCGGCGCGCTCGCGCTGCGCCTCAACAACCTGCTCGCCTCGCCGGGCTTCGCCGCCTGGCTCGAGGGCGAGCCGCTCGACGTCGCGAAGCTCCTGCTACACGCGCCGCCGGGAAGCCGCGCCTCTCGATCCTCTCGATCGCGCACCTCTCCGACGCGCGAGCGAATGTTCTTCGTCACGCTGCCTGCTCTCGGAGCTCGTGGCCTGGATGCGCGCGCAGCCCGGCACGCGAGTCCCTGCGCGCGCTCCTCTACATGGACGAGGTCTTCGGCTACTTCCCGCCGACGGCGAATCCGCCCTCGAAGCCGCCGATGCTGACGCTGCTCAAGCAGGCGCGCGCCTACGGTCTCGGCGTCGTGCTCGCGACGCAGAACCCGGTCGACCTCGACTACAAGGGCCTGGCGAACGCGGGGACCTGGTTCCTCGGCCGCCTGCAGACCGAGCGCGACAAGGCGCGCGTGCTCGAGGGGCTGGAGGGCGCCTCCGCCGCGAGCGGGGCCGCCTTCGATCGCGGCGCACTCGAACGCACGCTCGCGGGGCTCGGCGCGCGCGCGCTTCCTGATGCACAACGTGCACGAGGACGCGCCCGTCTGCTTCGAGTCGCGCTGGGCGCTCTCGTACCTGCGCGGGCCGCTCACGCGCGAGCAGATCCGAGCGCTGTGCGCGCCCGCGACTCCGCCCGCCGCTGCCTCGCTCCCCGCTCCGGTGCCGAGTGCGCAGGCCGCGGCTCGCCCGACGCCGCCGGGCGGCGAGCGCCCCCAGCTCGCCCCGGGCATCGAAGAGCGTTTCCTCGCGCCGAGCGCGCCCGTCGCGGCCTCCGCTGCGCTGCTCTACGAGCCGGCGCTGCTGGCCACGGCCAGCGTGCACTACGTGAACGCCGCGGCGGGACTGGACAGCTGGCAAACGCTCGCCCTGCGTGCGCCTCTGACGGAGGACTCCGCGTCCGCGCCTTGGGAGAGCGCCGAGCCGCTCCCCGACGCGAAGCCCACGCTCGAGGGAGCCCCGGCGCCGGGCGCGCGCTTCGCGCCGCTTCCCGCGCTGGCCGCGCGCCCCGCGAGCTATGCGCGCTGGAGCCAGATGCTCGAGACCGTCTTGCTGCGCGATCGCCCGCTCGTGCTTCGCGAGTGCAAGGCCCTGCGCGCAGTCTCGAATCCCGGCGAGAGCGAGGGCGCCTTCCGCGTGCGGCTGGGCGAGCGGCTGCGCGAGAGCCGCGATCAGGAGCTCGAGCGCCTGCGCAAGGCTTGGGCGCCCAAGCTCGCCGCGCTCGAGGAGCGTGGGCGCCGCGCGAAGGAGCGCGCCGAGCGCGAGCAGGACCAGTACTCCTCGCAGAAGCTCGAGGCTGCGGTCTCGCTCGGCGCCTCGGTGCTGGGCGCGCTCTTCGGACGCAAGCTCGCGAGCGCGACCAACGCGAGCCGGGCCGCGAGCGTCGCGCGCAGCGCCTCGCGCGCCGCGCGCCAGCGCGAGGACGTCGAGCGCGCCGAGGACAGCGCCGAGGCCATCGCTGCGCAGCGGGCCCAGCTCGAGGCGGAGTTCCAAGCCGAGCTCGAGCGCCTGCGCGGTGCGGGCGGCGTGGAGCAGCTCGAGCTCAGCGAGCTGCGCGTGGCGCCGCGCAAGAGCGACATCGCCGTCGACCGCCTGCTGCTCGCCTGGAATCCCCGGGTCGCCTCGCTCGGGTTCGCGCTGTTGGTCGCGCTCGGGTCGGCGTGCGCACCGACGAATCCGGTCGAGCAGGTCGCCAACACGCAGCTCAACCGCCAGGCGCTGCTCGAGGCGCAGTACAAGGCGGATCTCGAGGCGCACCAGCAGAAAGCCGCGGCGGGCGAGGTCGCCTCGATGCGCGCGCTCGGCGAGATCTACTTCACCGGGACGGGCGTGCCGCCGGACCACGCCCAGGCCGTCCGCTGGTACACGCAGGCCGCCCAGCGCGGCGACGCCGAGAGCGCCTATCGGCTGGGGGTGCTCTACGACTTCGGCACGGGCGTCGCGAAGGATCCGGTCGCAGCGGTGCGCTGGCTGCGCAAGGCAGCGGATGCGGGGCACGCGAAGGCGCAGGCGAAGCTCGGCGCGATGCTCGCGCAGGGCCGCGGCGCGCCCAAGGACGACGCCGAGGCGTCGCGCTGGTATCTGGCGGCGGCCGAGCAGGGCGAGCTGGACGCGCAGTCGGCGATCGCGCTCCGCTACGACACCGGGCTCGGCGTCCCGGAGAATCCCGGCGAAGCGATGCGCTGGTATCGCAGCGCGGCGCAGCAGGGCAGCGCGCTCGACCAGTATCAGGTGGGCTTCCACTACGACATGGGGCTCGGCGTGAAGGAGGACGACTTCGAAGCCGAGGACTGGTACCTGCGCGCCGCCAACGACGGGAATCTCGCCGACGCGCAGTATGCGCTCGGCATCCTCTACGCCTCGGGCGCGCGGCGCAACCCGCTCGAGGCGTGCAAGTGGCTCGAGATCGCGGCGAGAGCCTCGTATCCCGGCGCGCGGCGCGCGCTCCAGGACGCCCAGGCCCAGCTCGACTCGCGCCAGGCCGAGCAGTGCCACTCGCTCGCGGAGGAGTGGCAGACGCGTCGCGAGAAGCGCGCCGGCGCGCGCCCGAGCGACGCCACCAAGAACTTCAGGAGGGTTCTTGCGCAGCTCACTGATCCTCGCCCTCGCCTGTGCGCTCGCCGCCGGGGCACACGCCGAGCGCATCCACCTGACCGTGGACCTGCGCGAAGCGCCGAAGCGCGTCTTCCACGCCCAGGAGACGATTCCCGTCACGCCAGGTTCGCTCGGGCTGCGCTACCCGAAGTGGCTGCCCGGCGAGCACACGCCCTCGGGTCCCGTCGTGGATCTCGCCGGGCTCCGCATCAGCGCGGGGCGCCGCGCGCTCGCCTGGGAGCGCGATCCCGTCGACATGCATCTCTTCCGCGTCGAGGTGCCCGCGGACGTCTCTCAGATCGAGGTCGCCCTCGACTACCTGGTGCCGGCCTCCGAAGGGGGATTCTCCGAGGGACCCTCGGCGACGGCACGCCTCGCGGTGCTCTCGTGGAACACGGTGCTGCTCTATCCCGACGTCGCCCGGCCGCTCGACCTGCAGTTCGAGCCGACGCTCGAGCTGCCCGCCGGCTGGGAGCCGGCGACCTCGCTGCGCATCGCCGAGAAGCGCAGCGCCCGCGTGCGCTATGCGCCCGTCACGCTCGAGACCCTGATCGATTCGCCCGTCTCGGCGGGCATTCACTACAAGGCGATCGAGCTCGACACCGCGAGCGGCAGCCCCGAGCACGTGCTCCACCTCGTGGCGGACAGCGAGGCGGCCCTGGCCGCGAAGCCCGAGGCGGTCCTCGCCTACAAGCGGATGGTCGCGGAGGCGCTGGCGCTCTTCGGCGCGCACCACTACGGCCGCTACGACTTCCTGCTGACACTCTCCGATCACGTGGCCCACTTCGGCCTCGAGCACCACGAGTCGAGCGACAACCGCAGCTCCGAGCGGGCCCTGCTCGACGAGTCGCTCTCGCTGGCCAACGCCGGCCTCCTGCCGCACGAGCTCGTGCACTCGTGGAACGGGAAGTACCGGCGACCCCAGGGTCTCGTGACCGGAGATCTGCACACTCCGGTCGTGACGGATCTCCTGTGGGTCTACGAGGGGCTCACCGCCTACCTGGGCGACGTGCTGGCGGCGCGCGCGGGCCTCCTGACGCCCGAGCAGGCGCGCGACGGCCTCGCCTTCCAGGCGGCGGGGCTCGCCGCGACCAAGGGTCGCGAGTGGCGCCCGCTGCTCGACACCGCGCGCGACGCGCGGGACGTGTACGACGCACGCTGGGGCGGAGTCTCGTGGCGCCGCGGCACGGACTTCTACGAGGAGGGCGAGCTGCTCTGGCTCGAGGTGGACACGCTCATCCGCACGCAGACGAAGGGAGCGGCCTCGCTCGACGACTTCTGCAAGCGCTTCTTCGGCGCGCCCGACACGGGGCCCGAGGTGAAGCCCTACACGCGCGCCGATCTGGTCGCGGCGCTCGCCGCCACGGCCCCCTACGACTGGGAGGCGTTCTTCGCCAAGCGCGTGGATGGCCTGCGCCCGGACCCGCCGATCGAGGGCATCGCAGCCGCGGGCTGGAGCCTCGTCTACGGCGCCGAGCCGAACGCGATCGCGAAGGCGTACTCGTCCGGTCCCGACGCCGGCCTCGATCTGCGCTTCAGCCTGGGCGCCTGGCTGAGCGACGACGGCACGGCGAGCGACATCGTCCCGGGCTCCCCACTCGCGAAGGCGGGGCTCCCCGTGGGCGCGAAGATCGTGGCGGTGAACTCGCGCGCGTTCAGCGATGACGTGATGGACGCCGCGCTCGCTGCGGCGAAGGAGAGCGGGGCGATCGAGCTCCTCGTCCAGAACTCCGAGTACTTCACCACGCTGAAGGTGGACTACAAGGGCGGCGGAGAGCGCAACCCGCACCTCGCGCGCGACGAGACCCGGCCGGACCTGCTCGCGCAGATCCACGCGCCGCGCACCTGGAAGCCGGAGCCTCCGAAAGAGAAGCCTGCGCCCTGAGCGCTCTTAGGGGCGCGCCGCAAATCAGGTACGCGTGAACGCGCTGCGCGAAACGCGTTGCCGTCGAGTCTTCAGTTGACAAGGAAGGCGGAAGTGCGCCGGGTCGACACTGACATTTTCCTCCTCGTCTACGGAACTCCTGGTCTTCATTCACTGTTCGACGCGCTTTGCAACCGCGCGTACAAGGCGAGCCAAAAGCGCCAGGGAGAGTCGCTGTCGAGCAGTGGTTTGGGCCGCCTAGCGACGGAGAGTCGACTGAGGGTGACAAACGAGGCCAATGGAACCTAGGCTCTGAATGCCAAAGTAGTTTGGCAATAGCCGAGCGCAGCCAGTTTCGCGTCGAGCAGGAAGACTCCCACTACTCTCTGATTGGGGTTGTACGGAACGACGTCACGTTGTCGAAACCGGGTCAGTGGGAAACGTCTTCGGAGTGTGAACATGACGGACGCGATCATTCCGTTTCGCGCGGAGGTGCCCGACGCGGACATCGCCGACCTGAAGTCGCGGCTCGCGAGGACGCGCTTCCCGGAGAGGGAAACGGTTGCAGATTGGTCGCAAGGCGTTCCGCTCGCAAAGGCGCGAGCGCTCATCGAGCATTGGCGCGACCGTTACGACTGGCGCAAGTTCGAGAGGAGGCTCAACACCCTCCCGCAATTCCGCACACAGATCGACGGCCTGGGCATCCACTTTTTGCACATTCGCTCGACGCACGAAAAAGCGCTGCCGATGATCATGACGCACGGCTGGCCGGGGTCGATCATCGAGTTTCTGAAGGTGATCGATCCGCTAACCAACCCGACCGCGCATGGCGGCACGACCGACGACGCCTTTCACCTCGTTATTCCTTCACTGCCAGGGTTCGGCTTCTCCGACAAGCCCATAGAGACCGGCTGGAATCTTTCACGCACTGCGATCGCATGGGCCGCGCTGATGCAGCGACTCGGCTACAACCAATGGGTGGCGCAGGGCGGGGATTGGGGTTCCGCGGTCGTGCACACACTCGGCCATCTGCGGCCTAAGGGACTCATCGCGGCTCACGTCAACTGGCAGTTCGTCCATGACGAAACGCCACGACCAAATCCGACGCCGTCCGAGAAGATCGCGCTCGACGGGATCGCCAACTTTCTCGACGATGGCGTCGGGTATTTTCGTGCGATGGGCACGCGTCCTCAGACGGTCGGCTATGGCCTCACAGACAGTCCGCTTGGGTTGGCGATGTGGATCTACGAGAAGTTCCAAGCTTGGACTGACAACCGTGGCAATCCGGAGGAAGTGCTGAGCATCGACGAGATGCTCGACGATATCTCGTTCTATTGGTTCACCAATACGGCGGCTTCCTCGGGCCGCATCTATTGGGAGAATTTGCCGCATGGGCCGGCATTCAACTTCGGCACGATCGAATTGCCGATGGCTGCGACTGTGTTTCCTCGCGAGATATGGCGCGCACCAAGGGCGTGGGCCGAGCAGATGTGGCCGAACCTGATCTACTGGAACGAGGTTGATCGCGGTGGCCATTTTGCGGCATTCGAGCAACCCGGCGTCTTCACCAACGAACTGCGCAATGCGTTTCGAGGCGTTCGCTCATGACACACGGAACGAGCCACATTCTCATCGTTGCCGCGGGTGGTCGAGTCGCGCGACGTGTGGCTGCTACGTTGTGTGCTCGGGGCGAACCTACGCGCGCGCTCGTGCGAGACGCTGTCAAGGCTCGTGCCGTCCTGGTGGATAACCAAGGCTCACCACTCCCGCTTGAAATGGAAGTGAGCGAGTTGACCGATCGGGACGGCTTGCGGCGGGCGCTCGCCGAAATCGACATAGCGTTTCTGGCGCTCGGCAGCAGCCTACAGCAAGTGGAACTCGAGCAACGCTTCATCGATGTCTCTTCCGAAGTCGGTTTGTCTCACCTCGTGAAGCTATCGGCCGCCGACGCACATCCGAATGGAGTCGCCTCGGTGCTTCGATGGCATGCGGCGATCGAGTCTCATCTTGATGCGAGCCGACTCCCTCACACGCTGCTCTGTCCGACGACTTTCACCGACGTCCTCATGCTGGCCGCGCAGTCGATACGTCAAGAAAGCAGCTGGTCAGGGAGCGCGCCGCACGGCCACAATGCCCTGATCGACTCAAGAGATGTCGTCGACGCGGCGGTCGCGGTTCTCACCGAGCCCGCGAAGCGCGGCGGGCGCTACGTCCTGACGGGTCCGGCAGCTCTTACTTGGCCGGACGTCGCTGCTCTTCTGACAAGCGTGCTAGGGCGATCGATACGCTACCACGCGACGGCGGTCGAAGAGCGGCGCAAGAATCTCGAAGAAAGCGGCCTCGCTCCATGGCGCGTGGAACTCCTTCTGGGGTTGGATGAGATCAATCGATCAGATCTCTACGCCATGCCGACGGATGCGGTGCTGGAGCTGACCGGACACTCGCCGCGTACCGTCAAGGAATACATCGAGAGCAACCGGGCGGCGTTCGCCTAGCGACACTCGCCGGCGCGGTCGAGCTGCCGGCCGTGATAGCCGCACTGCAGGAGCGCGCGGCGGGTCCAACGCCTCCGTCACAGCTTCTCCGCGGCGCCCTCCTTGGCCGCGCGCTCGAGGTTCGCCTGCCGCGCGGCGAGGAGCTGGGGCATCACGTGGTCGAGATCGGCCTGCGTGAAGTGCACGCCGCCCTTCGTGAAGGACCGGATCACGGCGGGCTGCTGCATGATGCCGACCTCGCCGCCACATCACGTTGATGATCTGCGCCGTGAAGGGCTGCCCCTTGGGCGAGCAGAGCCAGGTCACGACCGGCGCGATCTGCGCCGGGCTCTGCGCGGGGCTCTCGGCGCGCTCGGGCTCGCCGCGGCCCTGCATCAGCGGGATCGTGAGCCGCGTGGCCGCGCCCGGCGAGATCGTGTTCACGGTGCAGCCGTACTTCTCGAGCTCCTTGGCGAGCACGCGGCTGAAGCCCGCGATGCCGGCCTTGGCGGCGCCGTAGTTGGTCTGGCCGAAGTTCCCGTACAGGCCCGACACCGACGAGAAGTTGACGATGCGGCAGCCCTGCCGGTTCGTGTCGCGGATGTAGTTCGCGAAGGGCCGCGAGCAGCAGTAGTGACCCTTCAGGTGCACCGCGATCACCGCGTCCCAGTCGGCCTCCTCCATCTTGAAGATGGTGCGGTCGCGCAGGATGCCCGGCGTTGTTGACCAGGATGTCGCAGGCGCCGAAGGCGTCGAGCGCGCTCTTCAGGATGCGCTGGCCGCCCTCGACGGTGGCGACGCTGTCGTAGTTGGAGACCGCCTCGCCGCCGATCGAGCGGATCTCGGCCACCACCTCGTCGGCGATGCGCGTGCCGCCCGTCCCGTCGGGCGCGCCGCCGAGATCGTTCACCACCACCCGCGCGCCCTCGCGCGCGAAGTCGAGCGCCATCTCGCGCCCGATCCCACGCCCCGCGCCCGTCACCACGGCGACTTTGCCGGCCAGAACTCCCATCGTGCTCTCCTCTCGGCGCGCTCAGCGCCCGACGTAGCGGGGCGCGCGCTTCTCCAGGAACGACTTCACGCCCTCGCGGTGATCCTCGGTCTTGAACAGCTCCGCGAGCGAGCGGCTCACCCACTCGCCCAGCGTCTTCCAATCGGGGTCGAGCGCCTCGCGCAGGCCCGCCTTCAAGCGGCGCACCGCCAGCGGCGGGTTGGCGGCGATGCGCGTGGCCAGCGCCAGCGCGGCGGGCAGGAGCTCGGCCTCGGGGACGACGCGCGAGACGAGTCCGATGCGCAGCGCCTCCTGCGCGTCGATCACTTCGCCGGTGTAGAGCAGCTCCGCGGCCTTCTCGCGGCCCACGAGCGAGGCGAGGCGCGAGAGGCCGGCGACGTCGCAGCACAGCCCGCGCAGCACGAACAGCTCGCCGAACTTGGCGCGCTCCGAGGCGACGCGCAGGTCGCACATCATCGCGAGCTCCATGCCCCAGCCCACCGCGGGGCCGTTCACCGCGGCGACCACGGGGACGTCGCTGTTGAGCAGCGCCTCGGCCGCCGGCGTGAGGCGTGGCGCCGCCGCGGCGAGGCGCTCCCCGGCCTTGGCGTCGCCGCCGCCCATGACCTGCTTCACGTCGTCGCCCGAGCAGAAGGCGGTGCCGGCTCCCGTGATCACGAGGCAGCGCGCGGTCGTCTCGCGCACCGCAGCGCTCGAGCTCGGCGTAGGTGCGGAAGGTGAGGGCGTTGCGCGCCTCGGGCCGATCGATGGTGAGGATCTCGACGTCCCCGCGGCGCTCGACGCGGATCTCCTGAGGCTGCATCGCGGGGGGACCTCCTGCCGGTCGGGAGCGAGAGTTTCCGCCGGAGGCCGGGGTGCGCGCAAGGCGTGCGACCGGCGCGCAAGTAGCGCTGGGCCCGCCTAGAATGGCCGCCCCACGAAGGAGGCCCCGTGGCGCAGGACGATCCGGAACGACCGCTGGCCGGGCTGCGCGTCGTCGATCTCGCGGACGAGCGCGGCGAGCTGTGCGGCCGCCTGCTCGCGGACCTCGGCGCCCGGGTGCTGCGCGTGGAGAAGCCCGGCGGCGCGGGCTCGCGGCGCTTCCCGCCGCTCCACGCCGGCGTGAGCCTCCACTTCGCCTGGCGCAACGCGAACAAGCTCGGCGCGACGCTCGATCTCGCCGCGCCCGCCGACCGCGCGCGCCTCGAGGCCGCGCTCGCGCGCGCCGACGTGCTGCTCGAGTCGCTGCCCGCCGACGGGAGCGGCCCGGCCGAGCTCGCGCCCGGCCCCATTGCGGCGCGCCATCCCCAGCTCGTCCACGTCTCGCTCACCGACTTCGGGCGCGCGGGCCCCTACCGCGACTGGGTGGCGACGGACGCGGTCCTCGAGGCCATGAGCGGGATGATGTTCAAGGCGGGCATCCCCACGAAGCCGCCGCTGATTCCGCCCGTGCCGCTCGCGCACGACGTCGCGTCGGTGACGGCGGCTCTCGCGACCCTGCTCGCGCTCTGGCAGCGGCGCGCGACCGGCCGCGGGCAGCACCTCGACTTCTCGCTCCTGCTCGGCATGGCGCAGACCACGGACTGGTCCTTCCCGAACGCGAGCCTGCTGCGCGAGAAGGGCTTCCCGATCGCGGAGGTGCGCAACGGCAGCGGCCCCGTCTACACGATCTACCGCTGCAAGGGCGGCTTCGTGCGGCTGGTCGTGCTCTCGCCGCGCCAGTGGCGCGCGATGTGGGAGTGGCTCGGCAAGCCCGAGGAGTTCGCCGATCCGCACTGGGAGACCTTCCCGGCGCGGCTCATGAACGCCGACCTGCTCACCAAGCGCTACGAGGCGCACTTCGCCGAGCTCACCATGGAGGAGGTCTCCGCGGAGGCGCAGCGGCGCGGCATCGTGTGCACGCCCGTGCTGCGCCCGAGCGAGGTGCTCGCGAACGTGCACCTGCGCTCGCGCGAGACCTTCCTCGAGCGCGAGGTGGCGCCGGGGGTGCGCGGGCCCGTGGCGAGCGGCTTCCTCTCGCTCGACGGCGTGCGCCAGGGCTTCCGCAGCGCGGCACCGGCGCAGGGGCAGGACGATCTCGCCGCGTTCAGCGCGGGCCGCGAGCCGGCGCGCGCGCCCGACGCTCCGGCTCGGGCTCCGACCCGCCCGCTCGCCGGCCTGCGCGTGCTCGACTTCGGCATCGGCGGCGTGGGCGTCGAGGCCGGCCGGCTCCTCGCCGAGTACGGCGCCGACGTGATCAAGATCGAGACGCGCACCTACCCGGACTTCATGCGCACGGTGACCGGCAGCTGGACCTCGCCGTCCTTCGTCTCCTCGAGCCGCAGCAAGCGCTCGTTCGGCGTGAACGCCAAGAAGCCCGAGGGCCTCGCGGCCCTGAAGCGGCTGATCGCACGAGCCGACGTGATCATCGAGAACAGCGCCACGGGGACGCTCGACGACATGGGCGTGGGCTTCGATGTCGTGCGCGAGCTGAACCCGCGCCTGGTGATGGTCTCGAGCCAGCTGCTCGGGGCGCGCGGCGCGTGGCGGGACTGGATCGGCTACGGCCCGAGCACGCAGCCGGTCGGCGGGCTCGTCCACCTGTGGAACTACGCGGATCAGGAGTTCCCCGCCGGCTCGGGCGCCATCTTCCCCGACCACTTCGCCGGGCGGCTGTGCGCGCTCGCCGCGTTGGCGGCGCTCCTGCGCCGCGAGCGGAGCGGCCGCGGCGGCCACGCGGAGGTGGCGCAGATCGAGGCCGTGACGGGCATGCTCGCGGAGCTCCTGCTGAAGGAGGGCCTCGCGCCCGGCTCCGTCGGGCCGCGCGGGAACCGCAGCGAGCGCGGCGCGCCCTGGGGCGCCTACCCGTGCGCGGGCGAGCAGCAGTGGTGCGTGATCAGCGTGCGCGACGAGCGCGACTGGCGCGCGCTCTGCGCGGCGGCCGGGCGCGCCGACTGGGCGAGCGACGCGCGCTTCGCCTCGGCCGCGGGGCGCCAGGCCGCCCAGGACGCGCTCGACGAGGCGCTCTCCGCCTGGACGCGGACGCTTCCGAAGGCAGAGCTCGCGGCGCTGCTCCAGCGGCACGGCGTGCCCTGCG
This sequence comes from uncultured delta proteobacterium, assembly GCA_963716275.1. Lineage (GTDB taxonomy): Bacteria > Myxococcota_A > UBA9160 > UBA9160 > UBA6930 > VGRF01. The sequence goes on from CAVQTC010000003.1 coordinate 471,903, forward strand.
GCCCCATGCTCACCGGAAGCGAACAGCTGAGCGACGCGCACTACAGCGCCTGGGGCTACGCCCGCTTCGTCGAGCAGCCAGGCCTCGGGCGCATGGCGCTCGAGGGCCCTGCCTTCCGCGCCACCGGCATGAGCGACGTCGACGTGCGCCCGGCGCCGGAGCTCGGCCAGCACACACGCGAGATCGCGCGCGAGCTGCTCGGGATGAGCGACGCCCAGATCGACGCGCTCATCGCGTCGGGCGCGCTCGAGGATCCCCCGCCTCCGCGCCAGGCGGTGATGTAGGCGCGCCTGCCCCTACGCGGCGTCTCTGGTCAGGTACGCTCCGGGCGGCGGCGACGGCCTCGTGGCTCCCGGCCAGGGCGAGCACGTCGCCGGCCTGCAGCACCTCGCGAGCGCCTGGGAGCGCGACGGAGCCCTGGGCGCGCGTGATCGCGAGGACGGTCGCGCCGGTGAGCCCGCGCAGGTCGAGCTCCGCGAGCGTCTTCCCGCACGCCGCACTCTGCGCCGGGATCTGGACCGGCGTGGGCTCGCCGAGGCCGGGCAGCAGGTGGCTCACCTCGCCCAGCGGCCGCTCGCGCGGGTCGCGCGGCCTTGTTAGGGCCTCGAGGATCGCGGCGGCGCCCGCGCGCACGTGCCCCTCGAGATCGCGCGTGCTGCGCCAGAAGCCGATCCCGAGCAGGACGACGAGCACCGCGAGGCCGAACGCGCTCGAGCGCGCGGGCACGAACGGCTGCGTGAAGGCCAGCACCACGAGCCCGACCGCCCCGACCACGGCGGCCTGCAGCGTCACCACCAGCGAGCGCCGCGGGGCGGCGGCGAGATCGAGCGCCCGCGGCCTCCTGGGGGAAGGCGATGCGAGCGAGCGTGATCCCGACGCGGCGCGCGACGCGCACGAGTCCGAAGACGAGCGGCGCGGCGAGCGCGATCGACCCCCCGACGACCAGCCCGCTCGCGGCGGCGCCGCCCAGGCCCAGATCCTCGAGGGAGCGGATGACATCGCCGCTCGCGAGCGAGGCCCCGATCACGAGCGCGCCGAGCAGCGCCGCGTCCAGCGCCAGCAGCTCGAGAAGCCGGCGCATGGCGCGCGCCTGGGTCGGCTGGCCGCCGGCCCCGCGCAGGCGCTCGACCCAGCTGCCGTAGAGCGCGGCGAAGGTCTGGAGGCGGTGCGGGAGCTTGCGATCGACGAAGGCCGCGGCGCCCGCCGAGCCGCGAATCAGCCAGGGGGTGGTGAGCGTGGTGATCGCGGAGACCGCGACGGCGACCGGGTAGAGGAAGTCGCGCGTGGCGCCGCTCGCGCTCCCGAGGGCCGCGATGATGAACGAGAACTCGCCGATCTGAGCCAGGCTCATGCCGGCCTGGAGCGAGAGCCGGATGCCATTGCCGGTGACGAACGCGCCCAGCGAGACGGCGAGGATGTTGCCCACGAAGACGGCGAGGGTGAGCAACGCCACGGCGGGGGCGTGCTGCACGAACACCGTGGGGTCGAAGAGCATCCCCACCGAGACGAAGAAGATCGCGGCGAAGACGTCGCGCACCGGCCGCACCAGGTGCTCCACCGTCTTCTCTTCTCCCGACTCCGCGATGAGCGAGCCCGCGAGGAACGCGCCGAGCGCGACCGAGTAGCCGAGCTTGTGCGCGAGCAGCGCGAACGCGAAGCAGATGCCCACCGACGCGACCAGCGTCGTCTCCGCGCGCTCGAGGCGCACGACCGCGCGCATCGCGCGCGGCACGACCAGGAGACCCACGGCCAAAAGGCCCGCGAGCAGACCGGCGAGGCGCGCTCCCGAGCGCGCGAGCAGGAGCGCCGAGAAGCCTCCGCCCGCGAAGGCGGGCAGCACGGCCAGGAGCAGCACGGCGATCAGGTCCTCGACGATCAGCACTCCCACCACGAGCTCGCGGAGCCGGCCCTGCACGCGCTGCTCGTCGAAGGCCTTGGCGATGATGGTGGTGCTCGAGATCGCGATCATCGCGCCCGCGAACAGCCCCTCGCGCGTGGTCCAGCCGAGCGCCTCGCCGAGGGCGATCCCCAGCCAGATCAGCACGCTGCACTGGACGGCCGCTGTGATCACCGCGCTCGCGCCGACGCGCAGCAAGCGGCGCAGGCTGAACTCGAGCCCGAGCGAGAACATCAGCAGGATCACGCCCAGCTCGGAGAGCGTCTGGACGATCTCGACGTCTGCGACCAACGGGATGGAGGTGTGCGGCCCGACCACGAGCCCCGCGAGCAGGTAGCCGAGCACGACGGGCTGCTTCAGGCGCTGGAAAGTGACCGTGATCAGGCCGGCGACGCACAGCACCGTGGTGAGCGCGGTCAGGAACTCCGTGGCGCCGTGCATGGCTCGGAGTCTTGTCGCGCCGGCGCAGCCCCGCCAGCTCGCTGGCGCGGGCGCTACGCTGGTCCAGCGCCCGCCCCTCATTGCCGAACAGGAAGCCCATGGCCACCGCCCTCGCGACCCCCGATCGCCTCGTGTTTCGCGAGGAGGAGCTCCTCGACAGCGGGGCCTACGAGGCGCCCCTGATCGCCGGCGGCGTGCGCTGTCACGGCGGCTTCGAAGCGAACGGCGCGTATCGCTCGCCGCGCACCCTCCATCGCGGGCCCGCGGTGGCCGCCTGGCAGGCGCGCCTCGCGCGCGAGGGCGCGCCCCTGATCCGCCTGGCGCCGGAGCTGATGCCGCCCCAGTACCCGAACGTGGCCCAGGCGAAGCTCCTGCTGCAGCACGGCGTGCGCGATCCGATCGTGCGCACGCTGACGATCATCTCCATCGTGGAGGGCTTCGGCGCGATCATCCGCGACGTGCGGGTGCCCGACCTCGCGGCGCTCGTGGTCGAGCCCATCGAGGGCACCGCGCTCGCGCACCTGGCACACGGCCTGTTCGAGGCCCACGCGCGCGACGAGGCCGGCTGGCGCGACGAGGGCGGCCACAAGCAGATGTGGGAGGCCGCGCGCGACCTCGCCCTGGAGCGCCCCAAGATCCCGGCGGACGTGATGATGCGCATGATGGGGCGCACGGGGCGGCGCGCGGCGCCCGGCGAGCGCCCCTACCCGATGCTCGACGAGACGCTCGAGCGCATGCTCGCGATGATGGCCCAGGTGCTGGTCGTGGAGATCTTCGCCGAGGGCACCTTCCAGTGGGGCGTGGACCTGCTGGGTGACCCCGAGGTCTCGGCGGCGCCCGAGGCGGCGGGCGCGATGGTGCGCCACATCCAGAGCGACGAGAAGCCGCACGTCGAGTACCTGCGCACCGCCCTCTCGGAGCTGCGTGCGCGCACGCTGCGCACCCAGAATGGCGGGACGCTCGCGGGCCGCACGGTGGTCGACGGTCTGCTGCACCGCGTGCTGCGCGCAATCACCCGCGATCGGCCCCGCGAGCAGCGCGACGACCTGCGCGCGAGCCTGCTCGAGGCGATGCGCGCAGCGGGGCGACCGGCGAGCCTGCTCGAGGAGTTCGATGCCCTCGAGTCTCCCTGGACACCGCCGGAGCGCACGGGCTTCGAGCCGCTCGCGGCCTGAGCGGCGCGGTGCACCCGCTCACCCGCGCGCGCCGCTCGCTCCGCGTCGGCACGCTCGCCGCGCGGCTCTGGCTGCTCTACAAGCTGCCCGAGGCCCGCCGGCGCCTGCTGCGCCGCCCCGCCGAGGACGAGGCGGCCAAGCGCGCGCGCCACGCGACCGCGGCCGGCTGGATCCTGGCCTGCGCGCTCGATCTGCGCGGCGTGATCATCAAGATGTGTCAGGCGATCGCGACGCGGGCCGACGTCTTCCCGCCCGAGTTCGTGCAGCGCCTGAAGGAGTGCCACGACCGCGTGCCCGCCCAGGAGTTTCGCGGTGGTGCGCGCCGCCGTGGAGCGCGAGCTCGGCCGCCCGCTCGCCGACGTGTTCAGCGAGTTCTCCGAGCGACCGATCGCGGCGGCCTCGCTCGCCCAGGTGCACGCCGCGCGCCTGCGCTCCGGCGAGGAGGTCGCGGTCAAGGTCCAGTACCCGGACATCGAGGACATCGTGCGCACCGATCTGCGCAACATGGAGCGCGCCTGCCGGGTCTACGAGCGCTTCGATCCCCAGCCGCTCGAGCTCCTGCCGCTGCTGCGCGAGCTCACCACGCACCTCGGCATGGAGCTCGACTTCCGCCGCGAGGGGCAGAGCGCGGACCGCGTGCGCGGACTCTTCGCCGACGACGGCCGCGTGGTGGTGCCGCGCATCCACCACCAGCTCTCGACGGGCCGTCTGCTCGTGATGGAGCGCGTCTCGGGCATCAAGATCACCGACCGCGAGGCGCTGGAGGCGGCGGGGCTCGATGCCGCCGACGTCGTTCAGGACCTGATGCGCGTCTACGTGCGCATGATCCTCGCCGCCGGCTTCTTCCAGGCCGACCCGCACCCCGGCAACCTGATGGTGACGCCGGACGGCAAGCTGATCGTGCTCGACTTCGGCCTCTCGAAGGAGCTGCCCGAGGGCTACGGCCTCGGGCTCTTCGAGCTGATGTTCTCGATGATGACGATGAACGAGTCGGCGATGATCCGCGCCTTCCGCGAGCTCGGCTTCGAGACCAAGACCGGCGACACCAACACCTTCCTGCTGATCGCGCGCCGCATGATGTCGCGCAGCCGCACGGGCACCTTCGAGGGCGAGTTCACCGAGGAGATGACGGACGAGCTGTTCGATGCGATCCGCGAGGATCCCGTCGTGCGCGTGCCCAGCGACTTCGTGCTGGTGGGCCGCGTGTTCTCGTTCCTGTCGGGGATCGCCCACACGCTCGGCTCACGCGCGAACGTGCTCGCCGCGATGGGCGCCGGCGGAGGCTGAGAGTTCCCGGGGGATGTGACGACTGTCACCGCCTGGACGAAGCTCGCGCGCCAGCTTGATCGATTCCCTAGCGCGGAGGGCGCGATGGGCCTGTCCAACTTTGTGCCCGGCACCTGGCAGCTCGGAACACCGCTGGCCGTGGTGGGTCTCTTGGTCGTGCTCGCCCTGATCGGGGGCGAGATCGCGCGCGCGCTGCACCTGCCGCGCCTCGTCGGCTACTCGGCGACGGGCATCGGGCTGCGCGCCGTGGGGCTCTTGCCCGCGCCCCTCGCTCCGGAGCTGCGGGCGGTGATCGACGTCTCGCTGGGGGTCGTGCTCTTCGAGCTCGGAGCGCGCATCGACCTGGGCTGGCTCCGCCGCGCGCCTTGGCTCGCCGCACTCGCGCTCGTCGAGAGCAGCGCCGTGGGGGCGCTGCTCTACGTGCTGCTCACGCACGGCTTCGGCTTCGCCTCCGAGGTCGCCGCCTGCTGCGCGGCGATCGGCGTTTCGTCGTCGCCGGCGGTCGCGCTGCGCATCGCTCGCGACCTGCAGGCGCAAGGTCAGGTCACCGAGCGCCTGCTGCTCCTGTCCGCCACGAACAGTGCGGTCGCCGTGCTCGCCGCCTCGCTGCTCGCGCCGGCGCTCGCCTCGCCACCGACCGCGAGCCCCTGGGCCTCGCTCGCGCACCCGTTCCACGTGGTGATCGGCTCGCTCGCGCTGGCGACTGCCGTCGCGATCGTGGGCCTCGCGGTGTTCCGCGTGGTCGGCAAGAGCCGCGAGAGCCAGCCGGTGGCGGCGCTGGGCCTGGTCGTGCTCGCGACGGGCCTCGCGCCCGCCCTCGGCCTCTCGGCCGCCTTCACGTCGCTCGCGCTCGGGGCGGGCCTGCGCAGCGTCGATCGCCGCGAGCGCGTCCTCGCCATCGAGTTCGGCAAGGCGGGGCAGCTCTTCTATGTCCTGCTCTTCACACTGGCCGGCGCGAGCCTCGAGCCCGCTGCGGCGCTCGGCGCCGGCGCGCTCGTGCTCGCCTACGCGGGCGTGCGGGCCGCCGCGAAGGGCACCGCCGTGCTCCTGTTCGCGCGCCCGACGCGGCAGCCCCTGCGCCAGGCGGGCCTCCTGGCCCTCGCGCTCCAGCCGATGTCGGCGCTCGCGGTGGTGCTCGCCACGGATACTGCGCTCGTGCGCCCCGATCTCGCGGCGTCCGTGGTCCCGATCGTGCTCGGCGCCGTGCTGATGCTCGAGCTCGTCGGGCCGCTCTGCACCCAGCTCGCGCTGCGCTGGGCGGGAGAGGCCGCTCCCGCGGCCGTCTAGGGGAACCCATGGCGCTCGGCTTCAAGCCCTCGCAGGCGCTCACGCTCGGTGTCGAGCTCGAGCTCCAGATCGTCGACCGGCGCAGCTTCAACCTGACGCGCGGCGGGAGCGACCTGATCGCCGCCCTCGGCAAGCGCCCGCACCGCGGCGAGATCAAGCCCGAGATCACGGAGAGCATGATCGAGATCGCGACGGGCGTCGCGCGCTCGCTCGACGAGCTCGCGCGCGATCTGGCGTCGATCCGCGAGGTGCTCCTGCCCGCGGCGCGCGCTCTGAATCTCGGTCTGTGCGGTGGCGGCGCCCACCCCTTCCAACGCTGGAGCGAGCGGCGCATCACCGACGCGCCCCGCTATCGGCGCGTCTCGGAGCTCTACGGCTACCTCGCCAAGCAGTTCACCGTGTTCGGACAGCACGTCCACGTCGGCTGCCCGGATGGCGACGCGGCGATCCGGCTGACCCACGCGCTCGGTCGCTACGTGCCGCACCTGATCGCGCTCTCCGCCGCGTCGCCGTTCTTGCAGGGCGTCGACAGCGGCTTCGACTCGGCGCGCTCGAATGCGGTGAGCGCCTTCCCGCTCGCCGGCACGATGCCGCCGGTCGATTCCTGGGAGGCGTTCGAGGCGTACTTCGCGGAGATGCGGAGCTACGGAATCGTCGAGAGCATGAAGGACTTCTACTGGGATATCCGTCCCAAGCCCGAGTACGGCACCGTCGAGGTGCGCGTGTGCGACACGCCGCTCTCGGCGCGGCAGGCCGTGGCGCTCGCGGGCCTGGTCCAGAGCCTCGCGGCCCAGCAGCTCGACGGCGACCTCGCGAGCGACCCGGGCGCGCTGGCGCACGTGTATTCCTACAACCGCTTCCAGGCCTGCCGCTTCGGCCTCGACGCGACCCTGATCGACCCGGCGACGCGCGCCTCGCGGCCGCTCGCCGAGGACCTCTGCAACACGATCGCGCGCGCGCTTCCGTACGCCGAGAAGCACGGCGCCGAGCGCGGCCTGCGCGAGCTGCTCGCGCTCGCGCTCGCGAAGCGAAACGACGCGTCGCGGCTGCGCGAGGAGCACGAGCGCCGCGGCGCGCTCATCGACGTCGTTCGCTGGCAGTGCCAGCAATGGAGCGAAGGCGCGTGACCCGCGCTACTCGAGCGCGAGCGCGCGGAAGTCCGCGACCTCGGCGTCATCGAGGCCCAGGGCGTCGCGCCGGTAGTGGTCGAAGTCGCCGTAGTGCTCGTCGATCGCGGCGAAGGCCGCGTCCAGGTAGGCGGGCTCGACGCCGAAGAGCGGGCGCAGCGCGGCGCGGTCGGCGCGGAAGAGCGACACCAGCTCGATCATCCAGAGCCTGCGCTCCGTCGCCGCTCGCGTGTAGACGTTCGTGAGCAGGTAGTCCTCCATCACCGTCTCGCGCGGGACGCCGAGCACGCTCAGGATCATCGCCGCGGCGAAGCCCGCGCGGTCCTTGCCGGCCGTGCAGTGCACCACCGCGGGCAGGTTCTTCGGCTGCTCGAGGCGCTCGAACATGGCCTTGTACTCGGGCGCGAAGGTGGTCGCGAACTGGCGGTTGCCCTCGATCAGCATGCCGCGCAGGTCGAGTCCCTCGGTGTTGCCCGACGTGATGCGCTCGCGCAGGTCCTTCACCAGGAAGCTCTCGGCGCTGATCGGGAGCGCGGCGACCTCCGGCGGATTCGGGGCCGGCAGCCGATCGGGCTCCGCCTGCTTCTCGCTCTCCGCGCGGAAGTCGCACACCAGGTGGATGCCGAGCTTCGCGACTTTCTCGAGGTCCGCGTCGGTCAGGTGGGCGAGGTTGTCCGAGCGATAGAAGAGGCCCCACTTCACGTGGTGGCCGTCCGCCGTCGCGTAGCCGCCGAGATCCCGGAAGTTGGGCGCCCCTTCGAGCGCGAGATGGCGGCGCTTCACGTGCTCGGGCATGCCCGCGTAGGGGTCGCCGCCGCAGGCGAGCGCGAGCAGAGCGAGCAGGGCGAGCCCCGCGAGTGTGAGTCGGCGCATGGTCGAAGAGGCTAGATTGCGCCCATCCGGAGGACCAGGCATGAGCACTTCCTACGATGCGGCGCTGGCGACGTTGACCGGGCCCGGCGGGATGTTCGAGGTCGTCGAGGCCGACGTGCACGGCCGGCGCATGCGGGTCTTCAAGAGCACGCCGCCCTCCCTGCGCATGCTGTTCGCGCTCGCGAAGCTGCGCGCCGCCCAGGAATTCCTGGTCTACGAGGACGAGCGCTGGCCCTTCGGCCGCATCGCCGAGCACATCGACGCGTTGGGCGCGGCCCTGGTCGAGCGCTTCGGCATCCGCAAGGGCGATCGCGTGGCGATCGCCATGCGCAACTATCCCGAGTGGATCGTCGCCTTCGCGGCGATCACGTCCGTCGGCGGGATCGCCGTCCTGCTGAACGCCTGGTGGACGGCCGACGAGCTCGCGTACGGCCTCGAGGACTGCGGGGCGAGACTGCTGATCGCCGACGTGGAGCGCGCCGAGCGCGCGGCCGCCACGACCCAGCGGCTCGGCGTGCGCGTGCTGGTGGCGCGCGGCGCGAGCTCCGCGCTGCACGCCAACGCGGAGCGCTACGAGGACGTCGTGCGCCTGGGCGCCCCGCTGCCCGAAGTGTCGATCAGTTACGACGACGACGCGACGATCCTCTACACGTCGGGAACCACCGGCCATCCCAAGGGCGCGGTCTCCACGCACCGCGCGGTGCTCTCTTCGCTCGGCGCCTTCGCCTGTCGAGCCGCCGCCCAGGCGATGTGCTTCCCGAAGGATCGCGAGAAGCAGACGCACCCCACCTGCTTCGTGCTGACGGTGCCGCTCTTCCACGTGACCGGCTGCGTCGCCGTGATGCTCACGTCCTTCGCCGCCGGCACGAAGCTCGTGATGATGTACAAGTGGGAGCCCGCCCGCGCCCTCGAGCTGATCGAGCGGGAGCGCGTGACGAACTTCGTGGGCGTGCCGACCATGGCCTGGGACCTGCTCGAGTCCCCGGACTTCGCGAAGCGCGACACCTCGAGCCTGGTCGCCGTGGGCGGCGGCGGCGCGCCCGCGCCTCCGCAGCTCGTGCACCGCATCGACAAGAGCTTCGGCGGAAAGGGCCGCCCCAACATCGGCTATGGCATGACGGAGACCAACGCCTACGGCCCGCAGAACGCCGGGGACGACTACGTGCGCAAGCCCACCAGCGCCGGCCGCGTGGTGCCCGTCGTCGAGGTGCGCGTCACCGACAACGAAGGGCGCACGCTGGGCCCCGACCGCGTGGGCGAGATCTGGTTCCGCGGGCCGCATCTGATCCGCGGCTACTGGAATCGGCCCGAGGACACGGCCGAGACGATCGTCGACGGCTGGCTGCGCAGCGGCGACATCGGGCGCATCGACGAGGAGGGCTTCGTCTACGTCGAGGATCGCGCCAAGGACATGGTGCTGCGCGCGGGCGAGAACGTGTACTGCGCGGAGGTGGAGGCCGCGATCTACGAGCACCCGGCGGTCTACGAGGCGGCGGTGTTCGGGCTCCCGCACGAGCGTCTCGGCGAGGAGGTTGCGGCGATGATCCACCTGAAGGCGGGCGCGACGCTCGGCGAGGCGGAGCTGCGCGCGCACCTCGCGCCGCGCATCGCCAACTTCAAGGTCCCGACGGTCGTGCGCTTCTCGCCGGAGACCCTGCCGCGCAATCCCGCCGGCAAGATCCTGAAGCGCGAGCTGCGCGACCGACTGACGAAGGAGCGCGCCTCGTGAAGATCGGCGTCTGCCTGCCCTACACGAAGGCCGGCCTCGACCGCGCCACGCTCGAGGCGTGGGTGCGCGGGATCGACGGCGGCCCGTTCCACGCCATCTCCTGCGGCGAGCGCGTCGTGGGGCCGACCCTGGCGCTCGGACCCGCGCTCGCAGCCGCCGCCGCTTGGAGCACGCGCGCGCGCATCGTTCCCACGCTCTACGTGCTGCCGATGCGCGACGCCGTCGCAGTCGCCCAGGAGGTCGCCACGCTCGACGTGCTCTCGGGCGGGCGCGTCGAGGTGTGCGTCGGCGTCGGCGGTCGCGAGGCCGACTACCGAGCGGTGGGCGCCTCGTTCGCGAAGCGCCACGCGCGCCTGGACGAGCAGGTCGCGCGCATGCGCGCGATCTGGCGCGGAGAGCCCGCCTTCCCGGGCGGCGACCCCGTCGGCCAGCGCCCCACCCGCGCGGGCGGACCGCCGATCCTGGCGGGCTCGCTGGGCCCGAAGGCGATGGCCCGCGCCGCGCGCTGGGCGGACGGCGTCTACGTCTGGAGCGGCAACGGCGAGAAGGCGGAGATCGCAGCGCTCCTCGCGCGCGCAGACGCCGCCTGGGCCGGAGCGTCGCGCTCCACGCCGCCCCGAAGGATCGGGGGATTCTGGTGCTCCCTCGCGCGCGGCGACGCCCAGGCCAAGCTGCGCGAGTACGTGTACGGCTACACCCGCGTGTTCGGCGAGGCCGCCGCGCGCGCCCTCGCGGCGAGCGTGCAGCGCGCTTCGCCGGACGCGGTGCGCGAGGCGCTCGACGGTCTCGAGGCCGCCGGCTGCGAGGAGTGCTTCCTGGTGCCCGCGACTGCGGAGCTCGCCGAGGTCGAGCGGGCCGCCGAGATCGTGGCGAAGCGCTGACGATTCCCACCCGAGCTCAGGAGGTCCCATGTCCGATGCCACTCGCCGCGAGCGCGGCGCCGAGATGATGAAACGCGTCTACGCCGGCGACGTCGCGATCCCGCCCGCCGGCGCCATGCCCTTCGTGGACCTGATGCTCGAGCAGGTGTTCGCCGAGGTGTGGACGCGCGAGGCGCTCTCCGTGAAGGAGCGGCGCCTGCTGATCATGGGCATGATCGCTGCGCTCGGCGAGAAGGAGACCTGGCAGATCCAGGTGCGCGCCGCGCTGAAGAACGGCGAGCTCACCCCCGCGCAGGTGCGCGAGGCGCTCATCACGGTCGCGAACTACGCGGGCTACCCGCGCGCGGCCGGGCTGATCGGCGCCACCGAGCAGACGCTCGCGCAGCTGGCGAAGGAGAAGGCGGGGTGAGCGGGCGAACGGGTACCGCTCCCGCTCAGTCGCCGGGCGGTCTCACGGTGTCGGTGCCGTTCCCGTACATCATCTGGCGGGTCGCTTCGCGCGCCTCGGGGGAGCTCTCGATCCGTCGATCGTGACAGACCTTCTGCTTGAAGCGCGTGCCGAGCGGCGCCTCGTTCTTGCAGACGACGATGGGCTGCTCCGCGACTTCGGGCTTTGCGGTGCCCGCGCAGCCGCACAGGCCCGCCAAGAACGCCAGCGCAACGACTCCACTCGCCCGCATGTCGCCTCCTCGTCGACCCGGGGGTTCCCCGGGCCGATCGCCCCATTCTACACTGGCGCGACCCCGGGAGCCGAATGTCGCTCGAGACCCACAAGACCTACTGCCGCTTCTGCCACAACTACTGCGCCTTCGAGGTGGACGTCCGCGATGGGCGCGCGGTGGCCGTGCGCGGCGATGCCGCCGACCCCATCTACGGCGGCTACACCTGCATCAAGGGCCGCCAGCTCCCCGAGGCGCACGCTCACCCGGAGCGCCTGCTGCGCCCGTTGAAGCGCATGCCCGACGGGGCCCAGGAGGAGATCCCGCTGGCTCAGGCGCTCGACGAGATCGCGGCGCGGGTGGGCGCGATTCGCGCTCGCCACGGCGCGCGCGCCATCGCGAGCTATTGCGGGACCTACGCCTTCCAGAACTCGGCGGCGCTCGCGGTCTCCAAGGCCTGGCACCAGGGCTTCGGGAGCGAGTCCTACTACACGAGCGTGACGATCGACCAGCCGAGCAAGTTCATCGCCATGTCGCGGGTGGGCGTGTGGAGCGCGGGCACCCACGGCTTCCACGAGAGCGACGTGGTGATGCACATCGGCAACAACCCGATCGTGTCCCAGTACACGCCCTTTGGAGGCACGCCGCCCTGGAACCCCGTGAAGGAGCTGCGCGACGCCAAGGCGCGCGGCATGCGCGTGATCTGCGTGGACCCGCGCCGCACCGACCTCGCGCGCCGCGCGGACCTGTTCCTCCAGGTCCGCCCGGGCGAGGACCCGACGCTCCTCGCGGGCATGCTGCGCGTGATCCTCGACGAGGGGCTCCACGACCGGGAGTTCTGCGAGCGCTGGGTCGCCGGGCTCGAGGCGCTCCACGCGGTGCTCCGCGAGTTCGAGCTCGACTACGTGGAGCAGCGCACGCGCGTCCCGCGCGCGCAGATCGTGGCGGCTGCGCGCACTTTCGCGCGCGCGCGGCGCGGCATCGCGGTGACCGGCACCGGCCCCGACATGTCGCCGCACCCCAACCTGACCGAGCATCTGGTGATCGCGCTGAACCTGGTGTGCGGGCGCGTGAACCGCGCGGGCGAGCGCGTGCCGAACCCGGGCGTGCTCACGCCGAAGACGCCGAAGAAGGCCCAGCCGCTCCCGCCCTGGCCGGCCTTCGGCGTGGGCCCCAAGTCCCGCGTGCGCGGCCTCGGCGAGCTCTTCGGCGAGATGCCGAGCGCGGCTCTCAGCGACGAGATCCTGCTGCCCGGCGAAGGCCAGGTGCGCGCGCTGCTCTGCATCGGCGGGAATCCCCTGGTCGCCTGGCCGGACCAGCAGAAGGCGGTGCGCGCCGTCGACGCGCTCGAGCTCCTGGTGTGCATCGACATCAAGCGCTCGGCGACCGCCAAGCAGGCCGACTACGTGCTGCCGGGCCGCATGTGCCTCGAGCGCGCCGACGTGCCGATCCTGTGCGACACCTGGTACGAGCAGCCCTACACGCACTACACGCCGGCGATCGTGGACGATCCCGCTGGCGCCGAGCTGATCGAGGAGTGGGAGCTCTACTGGGAGCTCTCGCAGCGCCTCGGCTCGCCGATTCGGCTGGCCGGGGGCGAGCTCCCGCTGGGTCGCAAGCCGAGCAAGGACGAGGTGCTGGCCTGCATGCTGGCCGGCGGGCGCATTTCCTTCGACGAGGTGCGCACACACCGCGGCGGGATGGTCTACTCCCGTGTGAACGACGTGGTTGCGCCGGCCGACGCCGATTGCGCGGCGCGCCTCCAGCTCGCGCCGCCCGGCGTCCTCGAGGAGCTGGCCGCGGTCCGCGCCGAGTCGTTGGTCGAAGACTTCTCGCACCGCCTGATCAGTCGCCGGCTGCGCCAGGTCTACAACTCCTCGGCTCGCGATCTCGCCGAGACGCGCAAGAAGGGGACGACCAACCCGGCGTTCATGAATCCCCGCGATCTCGAGGAGCTCGGCGTGGGCTCGGGCGACGTGGTCGAGATCGAGTCGGCCCACGCCATGATCTACGGCGTGGCCGAGGCCGCCGAGGACGTGCCGGCCGGCGTCGTCTCGATGGCCCACGCCTGGGGCGATCCGGCGGCCAACCCGAAGGAGCTGCGCGAGATCGGCGCGTCGACGAATGCGCTCATCTCCAACGAGGTGGGCTTCGACCCGATCACGGGCATGGCGCGCCAGAGTGCGATTCCCGTGAACGTGCGCCGCGCGGCCGTGAGCCTCTGACGGCTCCGCGCCCGCGCTGGATGAGCGCGCTCGCGCTCTTCTGCGCCGCGACGGTCGTGTTTCTGGCGGTGAACGACCTGCGCGGCTCGGCGGCGAGCGACACCGAGGTGTGGCTCGGCTTCGAGGTGCACGGCCGCGCCGCCCGGCTCACGGCGCCGCTCCACTGGGCGATCTTCGGCGTCGGCGCGTGGGCGTTCTGGACGCAGCGCCCGTGGGTCCCGTTCGCCGCGGCGCTCTACGCGTTCTACGTCGCGCTGTCCCATCTGATCTGGAGCGAGGCGAGCCCCCACGGCCAGGGCCTCTGGATGGGGCTCCTGCAGGCCGCCGCCCTCTCGCTGCCCGGACTTCTGCTGTGGCGCGCCGGCCGACAGCGCGCGCCGCGGTAAGCTCGCGGGCGCGCCCCCTGCCGGAGACCGCATGACCGACCCCACCCCCCGCACGCTCGGCGCCGTCCTCTATCCGCAGTTCGAGCTGCTCGACTACTACGGCCCGCTCGAGATGTTCGGAAGCCTGGGTGCGGCGCTCCGCATCGTTACCATCGCCGAGCAGCCCGGGCCGGTGAAGTCGTTCCAGGGGCCGAGCACGCTGGCCGAGCACGGCTTCGCCGATGCGCCGCGCCTGGATCTCGTGCTCGTGCCCGGCGGCGTCGGGACCTTCCCGCAGCTCGAGAACGCGGCGATGCTGGACTTCCTGCGCAAGCGCGCGAGCGAGGCGCAGGTGATGATGTCAGTCTGCACGGGCTCCGCGCTCTACGCCAAGGCCGGCCTGCTCGACGGACGCCGCGCCACCACCAACAAGCAGTTCTTCGACATCGCCGCGCAGCACGGGCCGCGCACCCACTGGGTGCGCGAGGCGCGCTGGGTGGAGGACGGCCCGCTGGTCACCTCCTCGGGCGTCTCCGCCGGGATGGACATGGCGCTCGCGGTGATCGGCAAGCTCTACGGGCGCGAGGCCGCTCAGACGATCGCCGATCTCACCGAGTATCAGTGGCACACCGACGCGGCCTCCGATCCCTTCGCGCGCTTCCTCAACCAGGGCCGCTCCGGCCCGGAGCTCTCGCGCCCGTGAAGCAGAGCGAGGGGCGCATCCTCACCACCCACGCCGGGAGCCTGCTGCGCCCGCCCGAGCTGGTGAAGATCTACGCCGACCAGGCGCGCGGCGAGCCCGTGGACGCGGGCGCCCTGGCCGCCGCGGTCGAGGCCGCGACCGAGCGCGCCGTCGAGCAACAGCTCGCCTGCGGGATCGACGTCGGCAACGACGGCGAGCAGCCGCGCGAGAGCTTCGTGACCTATGTGCGCAGCCGGCTCTCCGGCTTCGGCGGCCGCGCGACGCGCCGGCCGATGCGAGACCTGACCGCTCACCCCGGGTTCCTGGAGCACATGTACGGCGCCACGCTCTCACGCCCGAACGTGAGCCTGCTCCACACTCCGGCCGCGACGGCCGCGGTGCGCTACGCCGACCGCACGGCGCTCGATCAGGATCTCGCGCGCTTCGCGAGGCTCGCGCGCGGGCGCTTCGCCGAGACGTTCTGGACGGTGCCCTCGCCCGGCATCGTGTGCAGCGCGATGGCGAACCAGCACTACCCCACGCTCTTCGACTACGTCGACGCCGTCGCCGACGCCCTGCGCACCGAGTACGAGGCGGCCGCGGCCGCAGGCCACGTGCTCCAGGTGGACGCGCCCGATCTCGCGATGGAGCGCCACACGCTGTTCGCCGATCGGCCTCTCGACGAGTTCATGGCCTTCGCGCGCCACGTGGTCGCCGCGCTGAACCGCGCGCTGGCAGCCGTTCCGCGCGAGCGCGTGCGCCTCCACGTCTGCTGGGGGAACTACGAGGCGCCCCACACCTTCGACGTCGCGTTGGAGGAGATCCTCGACGCGCTCTACACCGCCAACGTCGGCGGCCTGGTGCTCTCGCTGGCCAACCCGCGCCACGCCCACGAGATCCGCGTGCTCGAGCGCCATCCTCTGCCCCAGGACTGGGTGCTGGTGGCCGGCGTGATCGACGTGACCACGAACTACGTGGAGCACCCGGAGGTCGTCGCGGACCGCCTCGAGCGCGCCGTGCAAGCCGTGGGCGACCCGCGCCGCGTGCTCGCGGGCACGGACTGCGGCTTCGACACGACCGCCGGCCTCGGTCAGGTGGCCGACGCCGTCGTCTGGGAGAAGCTGCGCGCGCTCCGCGCCGGCGCCGACCTCGCCGCGCGGAGGCTCTGGTGAGCGCGCCGGCCGAGTGCAACGGCACGCCGGGCCGCGTGGCGCCCGTCGTGGACCGCAACCGCTGCGAAGGCAAGCAAGACTGCGTCCGGGTCTGCCCCTACGGCGTCTTCGCGATCCAGGAGCTCACGCCGGTCGATCGCGCGGGCCTGGGCTTCGTCGGCAAGCTCAAGGCCTGGGCGCACGGCGGCCGCCAGGCCTACGTCGTCGCCCCCGCTGACTGCCACGCTTGTCAGCTCTGCGTGGCCGCCTGCCCCGAGCAAGCGCTGCACCTCGCGCCGATCGGCCGCGCCTGATGGCTCGCTCGCTCGGGCTCGCGCTCGCTCTGGCGGCGGGGCTCGCGTGGCCTGCGGGTGCGCGGGCGGGGGACGGCTTCGAGACCTACGGCGACGTGATGCGCGTGGCGCTGCCCGTCGCGGCGCTGGGCATCTCGGCGGTGAAGCGGGACGGCGCCGGCGTGGCGCAGCTGGCCGCGACCGCGGTCCCCACGCTCGGGCTGACCTACGGCTTGAAGGCCGTCGTCCACGAGGAGCGCCCCGACGAGAGCGGCGACGACTCCTTTCCCTCCGGCCACACGTCGAGCGCCTTCCTCGGCGCCTCCTATCTCCACTTCCGCTACGGCTGGAAGTACGGCCTGCCCGCCTATCTGCTCGCCGCCGGAGTGGCGGCCAGCCGCGTCGAGGCAGACAAGCACTACGTCCACGACGTGCTCGCGAGCGTCGTGATCGCGGAGCTCTCGGCCTATTTTCTGACGGATCCCGAGAACGACCGCGTCTTCCTGTTGCCCTGGTCCGACGCGCGCAAGCGCAGCTTCGGCATCGTGGCCAAGATCCGATTCTGAGCGAGAGGAGCCCGCTGTGACTCGCGCCGCCGCACCGCCGAAGATCTCGCCCGCCGAGGCCGCCGGGCTGGTCTCGTCCGGAGACTGGGTCGACTACGGACTCAACGGCGCCCAGCCCGTCGTGTTCGACCAGGCGCTGGCCGCGCGCAAGGGCGAGCTGCGCGGCGTGAAGGTGCGCGCGGGCCTCGCGCTGCGCCCGCGCGCGGTGGTCGAGGCCGATCCCGAGGGCGAGCACTTCAGCATGCTCGCCTGGCACTTCAGCGGCTACGACCGCAAGCAGCACGACGCCGGGCGCACGCACTACATCCCGATGAACTTCGGCGAGGCGCCCGCCTACTACCGGCGCTTCATCGAGCGCGTGGACGTCGCCTGCCTCCAGACCGCGCCGATGGATGCGCACGGCTACTTCAACTTCAGCGCGGCCGTCACCTACATGAAGGCGGTCACCGAGCGCGCGAAGACGCTGATCCTCGAAGTGAACCCGAAGTATCCGGTGGTCTACGGCTCCGAGGAGAGCGTGCACGCGAGCGAGGTCGACTACGTGCTCGAGGGCGACGGCGCGCCCACGCCCGAGCTCGCGAACGCGCCGCCCAGCGAGATCGACAAGACCGTGGCGCGCGCGATCGCCGCCGAGATCCCGGACGGCGCCTGCCTGCAGATCGGCATCGGCGGCATGCCGAACGCGGTCTGCACGATGCTGAAGGACGCCGGCGTGAAGGATCTCGGCATCCACACCGAGATGCTGGTGGACGGCATGATCGACCTCTGGGAGGCCGGCCTCGTCACCGGCGCGCGCAAGCAGCTGAACCGCGGCCAGATGGTGTTCACCTTCGCGCTCGGCTCGCCGCGCCTGTACGAGTTCATCCACCAGAATCCCGCCGCGCAGAGCTATCCGGTGGACTACACGAACCTGCCCGACAACATCGCGCGCAACGAGCGTGTGATTTCCATCAACAACACCACGCAGATCGATCTCCAGGGGCAGGCGGCCAGCGAGTCGAGCGGCCACCGCCACATCTCGGGCACGGGCGGACAGCTCCAGTTCGTGCGCGGCGCCTACGCGTCGCCGGGCGGGAAGTCCTTCATCTGCCTCTCTTCCACGTACGAGCGCGGCGGGCGGCGCGAGAGCCGCATCGTCTCCCAGCTCACGCCCGGCAACATCGTGACCACCCCGCGCACGGACGTGATGTACGTCGTCACCGAGTACGGCCTGGTGAATCTGAAGGGGCTCTCGGTGCCCGAGCGCGCGCGCGCCCTGATCGGCCTCGCGCACCCGGACTTCCGCGAGCCGCTCGCGCGCGAGGCGCGCGAGAAGAACCTCCTGCCGCGCGCGTTCTGGTGAGCGGGATGGCGCGCTCCCATCCGCCGCGCCTCTCGGCCGAGGCGGCGGCGGCGCTGGTCGCCTCCGGCGACTGGCTCGACTACGGCGCCGGCGCGGTCCAGCCGGTCGCCTTCGACCGCGCACTCGCGGCGCGCGCCGGCGAGCTGCGCGGCGTGCGCATCCGCGCGAATTTCACCGGGCTCCCGCGCGCCGTCGTGGCGGCGGATCCGACCGGCGAACACTTTACGTGGCTCTCCTGGCACATGAGCCCGATCGACCGGCACTACGCAGACGCCGGGCTCGCGCACTACATCCCGATGAACTTCGGCGAGGCGCCCGACTACTACCGGCGCTTCCTCCCGCCCGTGGACCTCATCTGCATCCAGGCCACGCCGATGGACGCCCACGGCTGGTTCAACTTCGGCATCGCGACGACCTATCTGGCGGCCGTGATCGAGCGCGCCCGGCGCGTGGTGATCGAGGAGAACCCGGCGCTGCCCTGGATCCTCGGGAGCGAGAACGCGGTGCACGCGAGCGACGTCGACTTCGTGATTCGGGGTGACGGGGCGCCGCCGCCCGAGCTCCCGAATCCGCCGGTGAACGACGTGGACCGGCGCGTCGCGGCGCTCATTGCCGGCGAGATCGAGGACGGCGCCTGTCTCCAGATCGGCGTGGGCGGCATGCCCAACGCCGTGTGCGCGCTGCTCCGCGACGCGGGCGTGCGGGATTTCGGCATCCACACCGAGCTGCTCACCGAGAGCATGCGCGAGCTCTACGAGGCGGGCGTCATCAGCGGAGCGAGGAAGCAGCTCGATCCCGGCCAGATGGTGTTCACGTTCGCGGGCGGCTCGCACCGCCTCTACGAGTTCGCCCACCAGAATCCCGCGGCGAAGAGCTGCGCGGTCGACTACACCAACGATCCCCGCGTGATCGCGCGCAACCACCGCGTCGTCGCGATCAACGGCACGACGCAGGTGGACCTCCAGGGTCAGGCCGCCAGCGAGTCGGCCGGGCACCGCCACATCTCGGGCACCGGCGGCCAGCTCCAGTTCGTGCGCGGCGCCTACGCCTCGCCGGGCGGGAAGGCCTTCCTGTGCCTGCCCTCCACGCACGAGCGCGGCGGCGTGCGCACCAGCCGGATCGTCAGCACGCTCACGCCGGGGAACATCGTGACGACCCCGCGCACCGACGTGATGTACGTCGTCACCGAATACGGCATGGCGAACCTGAAGGGCCTCTCCGTACCCGAGCGCGCGCGCGCCTTGATCCGACTCGCGCACCCGGACTTCCGCGAGACCCTCGAGAAGGAAGCGCGCGCCTGCAACCTGCTTCCGCGGGTGTGGTGGTGAGCGCGCTCGCCGCGAGCTTTCTGGCCGACCGGCCGCAACTGGTGCTGCGCCAGCGCAAGGAGTGGGTCGAGATCCTGATCGACCTCGAGACCCGCAATCAGTACGCCGTGCTGGGAGGCGGGGGCGAGGAGCTCGGCACGCTGGTCGAAGAAGGCGGCGGGTTCGGGCGCTTCCTCGCGCGCGCCGTGCTGCGCTCGCACCGCCCGCTCGAGGCGACGCTCTGCGATCGCGTGGGCGCCGCTTTGCTGCGCCTGCGCCGCCCGTTCTTCTTCCTCTTCTCGGAGCTGAACGTCGAGGACGCGGAGGGCGCCCACGTCGGCAGCGTGCACCGGCGCTTCGGCATCCTGCACCGCAAGTACGACCTGCGCGACCCGCACGGCCGCACCTTCGCGCGCGTGCGCAGTCCCTTCTGCCGGCTGTGGACCTTCCCGGTGCTCGCCGAGGACGGCCGCGCGGCGACGATCGGCAAGCGCTGGGGAGGTCTGCTCCGGGAGGTGTTCGCCGACGCCGACAGCTTCGGCGTCGACTTCTCGCCCGCGCGCTGGAGCGCGGAGGAGCGCTCCGTGATCTTCTGCGCCGCCGTCTCGATCGACTTCGACTTCTTCGAGAACAACCAGGGCGTGGGCGGCCTGGTCGACGTCGCCGACGCGCTGCCCTAGCGCCGCCGCACGGCGGCTCGCAGGATCGGGCGCGTCGGCGAGCGGCGCGCGACTTCGCGAAAGCCGGCTGCGGCGAAGGTGGACGCGACGCCCATCCAGCTCGCGCCCGGGAAGGCGTCCTCGGTCTCGAGCGGATGGCCCTCGATCAGGCGCCCGCCCCGCGCGGCCACGAAGCGCTTGGCCTCACGCAACAGGGCGAGGCTCACGCCCTGGCGCCGTTGCCCGGCTCTCACGTAGAAACACTTCACGAGCCAGACCGGCTTCGCGTCGAGCGGCGCGTGCAGCCGAGACTGCGCGAGCCCCTCGTAGCGCTCGCGCGGCTCGACGGCGCACCAACCGACGGGCTCGCCGTCGCGATAGGCGAGCAGGCCGGGCACGGCCCCGTCCGCCACGCGCCGTCGGAAGGCCCGCTTGTTAGGCTCGCCGCAGCCGCGCCGATACTCGGCGCGCGGGAGCGTGCCCCACATGCACCAGCAGCCACTCGCGGCGCCGCGCGGCCCGAACAGTCGCTCGAGATCGGGCCAGCGCTTGGGCGTCAGGGGCGCGAAGCGCAGTGCAGAATCGCTCTTGGGCTTCGCTGTGGACATATCCATCCTCGGACTTTCAGATGTCGGCGAGCGTGAGCGGACGCGGTCGCTTGCCGTCGACGTCCGCGAAGCCGTAGTCGAGCGCGAGCTGCGCGGCGACCAGCGCTCGGCCGCTGTGGCGCAGCACGTCGGGATCGCGCGCGAGGGCCGCGACCGCGCGCCCCGTGAAGCGCGGCGACTCCGAGTTGGAGAGATCGAGGAACGCGGCCGCCTCCATCACGCGCTCGGTGCGCACGAGGCCCGGGTAGAGCGAGATCACCGCGACGCCGTCGGCGCGGAGCTCGTGCGCGCAGTCGCTGGTGAGGCGATCGGTCGCGGCCTTCGCCACGCCGTAGGCGGCGTTCGCGACGTGCTTCTGCGCGGCCCAGAAGGAGACGTTGACGATCAGCCCGCGCCGGTGCGTGATCATCGCGCGCGCGGCGAGCCGCGAGCACGCGTAGGCCGCCCGGACGCCGCCCGCGAACATGGCATCCCAGCGCCAGAGGGGTTGCTCCCAGAACGGGCGCGGCCAGGTGAACTCGCCGTCCTCGGCCATCCGCTCGTAGCCGCCCCAGGCGCTGTTGACCAGCACGTCGAGGCGCCCGCCGCTCTCCGCGAGCGCCCGGGCGAAGATCGCCTCGCTCTGCGCATCGTCGGTGTGGTCGCAGCGCAGCGCGACACCGCGGCCGCCGAGCGCATCCACGGCGCGCGCGGCGCTCGCGAGCAGCGCCTCGTCGCGGCCGGTCAAGTAGACCGTCGCGCCGGCCTCGCCGAGGCCCTCCGCGGCTCCACGCCCCACGCCGCGGCTCGCGCCCGTGACGATCGCGGTGAGCGCGCTCTCCACTCGCTCACGCGCCGAGGGAGAGCTTGTAGGTGACGAGCGCCACCGCGACCTCGCGCCCCGCGGCGTCCGCGACGCTCACTTCGCCGGTGCAGATCTCGCGGCCGCGGCGGCGCACGCGCGCGTCGGCGGTCACGTCCTGGCCGCGAGCGGCCGCGACGAAGTTGATGCTGAAGCCGATCGTCGTGCCGCGCGCACTCGGGCTGATCTTCTCGTGCGCCCAGAAGGCGCCCGTCGCCGCGGCGTCCACCAGGGCGGAGATCGCGCCGCCGTGCACCGTGTCGCCGAGCGTCGTCAGCTCGCTGCGATAGGGGAGCCGCACGCGCACGCGATCCGGCGCGATCTCGACCGTCTCGAGGCCGAGCAAACGACCAAAGGGGGAGCGCACGATGGCTCCCTCGACGAGCTTCATCACCGACTCGGGCAGGCCCACGGCGCGCACCTCCAACGCGGTAACGTCGCGCATCCAACGCGAGGAACGCCATGGCGCGCGCGGATCGGGAAGCGCTGGTCGAGGTGGCGAGAGCCCACGCCCAGGCCGAAGCGGACGGCAACCTCGAGCAGACGCTGGCCACGCTCGAGGGCGAGCCCGTCTATGAGCTCGCCTCGGTCGGCCTCGCCTTTCGCGGGCGCGCCGCCGCGCGGGCCTACTACGAGCACTTCTTCGGGACCTTCCAGCCGCTGATCGCCGGCTATGAGCTCGTGAACGAGTGGGCGAGCGACGAGGGGCTCGGCCAGGAGTACTGGATCCACGTGGCGCTCCCGAACGGGACGCAAGAGAGCCATCGCGTGATCGGCATCCTCACCTTCGGCGAGCGGCTGCTCTCGGGGGAGCGGCTCTACGCCAGCGAGCGGTTGCTGCGCCGCATGCTCGGGCCCGCCTACGAGGAGGCGCTGCGCCAGAGCCGCTCCCCGGTGGAGCGGGCGAGGGACGCTCGTTGAAAGTGCAAGGAAGCGAGGGGCATCCGCTCGACATCTGACTCAGCTCGCTCCGCCGCAGCGTCCGCAGGTTTCCACGCGCGGGCCGGGACGGGGCGCGGCCCGCGGAGGGCCGGCGACCCCGCAAGCCTCGCCGCACTGCACCGCTGTGCAGAACCGGGTCGACCGCCGGGGCCACCGCCGCGCAGACGCGTTCGCCTCCGAAGCGGGGAGGGCGGCCTCACCGCACGCCGCCGCGCCACGGCCCGGGAGCGGACGCGGCCCCTCCCGGCCCGCGCGGCTGTCCAACAGCGTCCTCGCCGTCACTGGGTCAGCGTCGCCAGCTCCGCGGCGACGAGAATGCCCGCTCAGCGCCCGCGGAAGCTCGGCTCGCGCTTCTCGACGAACGCACGCGCAGCCTCGCGGTGATCCTCGGTGAGACCGGTGTGCACGTGGTGCGTCGCCTCGAGGTCGAGGCAGGTCATCACGTCCGCGCCGCTCGCCGCGCGGTTCAGATTCTCCTTCATGTAGCGGTAGGCGACGCTGGGGCCGTGCGCGAGCCGCAGCGCGAGCTCGCGCGTCTGCTTCTCGAGCTCGCTCTTCGGCACCACGCGGTTCACGAGGCCGATGCGCAGCGCCTCCGCCGCGCTGACGCGCTCGGAGAGGTAGTAGAGCTCGCGGGCTCGCGCCGAGCCCACCACCTGCGTCGCGAAGAACGTGCCGCCGTAATCGCCGCTGAAGCCGACGCGCGCGAAGGAGGTGAGCAGCACCGCGTCCTCGGACGCGATGCGGAGGTCGCAGGCCATCGCCACGGCGAAGCCGGCGCCGGCCGCGGCGCCCGGCAGTGAGGCGATCACGGGCTTCGGCATGGTGTAGATGCGGCCCGCGGTCGCGCGCTGGGAGAGGCGCTGGGCGTGGATGCGCGCGTCGATCCCGGGGCCCTCGCCGCCGCCGCCGGTATTGCGCTCGTTCATGCCCTTCACGTCGCCGCCCGCGCTGAAGGCGCCGCCGGCTCCGGTGAGGACGACGCAGCCCACGTCGGGGGCCGCCTCCGCGTCCTCGAGGGCGTGCGCGAGCCCCGCGAGCATCTCGCCGGAGAAGGCGTTGCGGCGCTCGGGCCGATTCATCGTCAGCCAGGCGACGCGCTCCTCTACGTGTGCTTGCAGGTGGTCGGTGCCGGTGTCGATCGTGCGGCGGGTCATGCGGGTTCCTCCGTGGAGCGGCCACGATACCACCGCCCGCCCCGCGCCCGCCCGCCGGCCGCCGGGGTGAGCGAGGTCTCGGGGTGGGGTGCTCGCGCATCCTGAGTCAGACTCCACCCCGCGCCGGGAGGAGCCTGCATGAAGACCCGCCAGCTCGGCCGCACCGGATTGCGCGTGCCGGTGCTGTGCCTCGGCACGATGACCTTCGGCCTGCAGTGCGACCGCGACACCTCGTTCGCGATCCTCGACCGCTCGCTCGAGGGCGGTCTCGACTTCCTCGACACCGCGGACGTCTACCCGCTCGGCGGCGGCCTCGACACCGTCGGGCGCACCGAGGAGCTGATCGGCGAGTGGATGCAGGCGCGCGGGAATCGCGCGCGCCTGGTGATCGCATCCAAGTGTCGGGGCCAAATGGGCCGCGGTCCGAACGACGTCGGCCTCTCGCGCCAGCACATCCTCGAGGCCTGCGACGCGAGCCTGCGCCGGCTGCGCACCGATCACATCGATCTCTACCAGACGCACTTCTTCGATCCCGACGTGCCGATCGAGGAGACGCTGCGCGCCCTCGACGATCTCGTGCGGGCCGGGAAGGTCCGCTACGTGGGCTGCTCGAACTACCCGGCCTGGCGCCTCGCCGAGGCGCTCTGGGCGGCGCGCGAGCTCGGTGTCGCGGGCTACGTATCGGTGCAGTCCCGCTACAACGTGCTCTACCGCGAGATCGAGAGCGAGCTGCTGCCGCTCTGCATCGCTCAGGGTCTCGGCATGCTCGTCTACAACCCGCTCGCGGGCGGCTTCCTCTCCGGCAAGCACCAGCTCGCGCGAGAGCCCGAGGCGGGGGGCCGCTTCACGCTCGGCGCGGCGGGCAAGATGTATCGCCACCGCTACTGGCAGGAGGCGCAGTTCGCCGCCGTCGAGCGGCTCACGAAGGAGGTCGAGGCGCGCGGCCTCGACCTGGTGAGCGTCGCCGTCGCCTGGGTGGTGCAGCAGCCGGGCGTCACCTCCGCGCTCATCGGCGCGAGCCGGCCCGCACAGCTCGCGCCCTCCTTGGCGGCCGCGGAGCTCACGCTGGACGAGGGCCTGCGCGCCGCTTGCGACGCGCTCTGGTGGGAGCTCCCGCGCCGGCCGCTGCTCGAGGGCTACCGCTGACGAGCGCCGAGGACCGAGAGCGAGCGACAGCGCGAGGACGGCCGCGGCCTGTGGGCCTTCGCGGCGCTGCTCACGGCGATCACGGCGGCGCTGCTCGCGTTCGCGACCTGGCTCGAGGGCAGCGGCGCCTGGCGCCATCCCCTCTACTGGCTCGCGACACTCGATCAGTCGGCGGCGCTCGGGCTGCTCACGGGCGCCGCCCAGATCGTGGCGGGCGTGCTCGCGATCGTGATCACGGTGGTCGCGATCGTGCTCGAGCTCGCCGCGAACCGCTACACGCCGCGCCTGACCCAGCTCTTCCTGCGCGACCCGGTGAACGTCGCCGTGATGACGTTGTTCGTGCTGACCACGGCGCTCTGCGTCTGGCTCGCGCTCGTGCTCACGGGCGAGGTGGACGACCGCGCCGATCGTGCCGCGCGGCGGATTCCTGCTCTCGATGCTGCTGATGACCGCGTGCCTGATCGCGCTGCTCCCGTACTTCGCGTACGTCTTCC
Organism: uncultured delta proteobacterium; assembly: GCA_963716275.1. GTDB lineage: Bacteria > Myxococcota_A > UBA9160 > UBA9160 > UBA6930 > VGRF01. The sequence continues at coordinate 497,037 of CAVQTC010000003.1, forward strand.
ACTTCATCTCGCCCCAGGCCGTGATCCAGCGCATTCGCGCCGCTGCGCTGCGCGAGATCGAGCGCACGCCGGCGGACGACGCGCGCGGGACGAAGCGCCGCGTGATCGAGAGCGTGGAGGAGCTCGAGGACATCGCGCGCAGCGCGATGCGCAACAGCGACCGCGGCATCGCGATGGCCGCCGTCGAGGCGCTCGCCACGCTGCTCCAGGAGGTGACGCGCCGGCGGGCGGAGCTGCCCGAGGCGTGGTTCCGCGTGGACGAGGCGGTGACCCGCGACGCAGATTTCGTCTCGATGGCGCCGAGCGCGCTCGCCGAGGTGGCCCGCGAGCGGAGCTGGTTCGAGGCGAAGATCCTGCGCCAGTACCACGCCCTGTTCGTGGACGCCGTGGGCGGCCGGGCCCGCGACGTGGGCAGCATGATCGCCATCCACACGCGCCAGCTCGGCGAGGTCGCGATCGGCGACCACGTCGCGCTGGTCCGCCAGTGCCAGCGCGCTTTCCACAGCTACCTGCGCGCGGCCATCAACGGCTCGGACCAGCGCTCGGCCTACTACGTCCTCCATCAGTATCGGCTGTTCGGGGAGACGCTGCTCGCGCGGGGCGAGCACGAGCTCGCGATCGAGGTGGCGTCGCGCTTTCGCGAGTACGGGCGGATCGCGAGCGCGAGCGGTCTCCCCTTTCTGCTGGAGGTGGCGGCCTACGACCTGGCGCAGCTGGTGGAGGCGGCGGTCGAGCGCCCTGCCGTGCGCGAGGCACTGCTCGGCATCCTGCTCGAGATCGACCAGCCGGGGGCGCAGAACCTGGCCGGCGTCCGGCGCGCGCAGATCCAGCTCGCGACTTTCTTCCTCGCGCGCGATCTCGCGGACTCGACGCAGCGCATCGTGCGGGACCTGGCGGGCGAGCGCTCGGAGCTCCTGGCCAGCGTGCGCGAGCAGCTCGAACGCGAGGCCTCGCCGAACTTCTGGGAGATCGAGGACCGCGGCGTGAACTTCGCCTACCTGCCGCCCGAGCGGCGCGCGCGGCTGCCCGAGTTCTACGCGCTGCTGCGGGAGCGGCGATGAGGCCCGGCGCCCTCGAGGCGCGCCTCGAGCGGATGGAGGCGACCGACGAGATCCGCCAGCTCGTCGCCAAGTACTGCCTCGCGCTCGACATGCGCGACCTCGACGCGCTGGTGAGCCTGTTTCCCGAGGACGTGCGCGTGAGCCGAGCCGAGACCGGGCGGCGCGCCCTCAAGCGCTGGTTCGATCGAGACGCTGCGCGAGCAGTTCACGGGCACCGCCCACGTCACCGGGAACCACATCATCGAGTTCGACGACGCCGACCACGCGCGCGGCCTCGTCTACAGCCGCAACGAGCACGAGACCGGCGACCGCTGGATCGCGATGACGATGATGTACTGGGATCGCTACGAGCGGATCTCTGGGCGCTGGCTCTTCCGGCGCCGCCTCCCGCTCTACTGGTACGCGTGCGATCTGCGCGATCCGCCGGTCGGCGCCAACAAGATGCGCTGGCCGGACCGCGCTCCCTACGAGGGCGGCTGGGCGGAGTTCTTCCCGAGCTGGCGCGAGTTCTGGGCCTCGGGCCCGACCCTCGACGCCGACGTCGCCCCGCCCGCACCCCTCGACGAGTTCCTCGCGCGCCTGCGCCCGAACGAGTCCGGCGTCTCGGTGCGAGTGCGCTAGCGGGTCCGCAGCAACGCCGCGGCCTCGGAGCAGGTCGCGAGCGGGCGGCCCACCTTGGCGCAGAGCTCGCGCGCCTCGAGCACGAGCTCCTCGTTGGAGGGGAAGCGCGGCGGCGCGTAGAACTCCTCGATGCCGACGTGCAGGTGGCCGCCGCGCTCGAGCGCGGCGCGCGCGATCGGCGTCGCCATCAGGTCGCCGCCCCAGACGGAGACCGACCACGGCAGGTCGGTGCCCTCGAGCATCTCGAGGTAGGCGTCGAGCGCCGAGAGCGTCGGCGGGAGCCCGAAGCTCACGCCCGGCTTGGTGGCGAAGATGCCGTGCTCGCCGCCGAAGTAGAGCTTCACCATCGCGCCGCGCGGGAGCCGGCCTGCGCGGTGATAGGCGAGCGTCGTGCGCAGCGAGCCCGGCTCGTAGATGCCGAGGCTCGGGCCGAGCCGCAGCCGGTCGCAGAGCGCGAAGGCGTAGCGCACGTCGTCGTAGGACACGGCGTAGGTGAAGCCGCTCGGGAGTCCGTCGGCGGCCGGCCCGCCGAGGTTCGTCGAGCCCGGATCGAACGCCGCGAGGTGCAGGGGCACCTCGCGCGCGATCACCTCGACGTGGGCGAGCATGTTCGCCATGCCCGGCCCGCCCGTGAGCGTCGGGTACCAGAGCGCATCGGGCCGCGCCGCGAGAATGCGGCGCCACGCGGCCAGGTAGTCGGCGGCGGCCGCCTCGCCGACGAGGGCGTAGTCGCGGTTGTGCGCGTGCACGATCGCGGCGCCGAGCTCGTAGCAGCGCAGGGCGTCGCGGACGATCTCGTCGTGGGTGCGCGGGACGCGCGGGTTCTTCTCGGGCGTCGTGCCGCCGTTGATGGCGGCCTCCAGGATGACGGGTCGGTCGGTCATGCCCGAGAGAGTGCCAGAGACGGGGTGCCGCCCGCGAGACGCCGCGTCTCGAATTTCCTTGACTCGCGCCGAGGGCCGAGGACAGAGTGCCGCTTCGTCCGACGCGCCCAGGACACCGGAGGAGGTCCCGCATGTCGTTCGCAAGGTGGACGCTCGCCCTCGCCTTGGTCGGGGCCCCGCTCGTCGGGCTCGCGCAGGAGGCGCCTGCCCCCGCGCAGCAGCCCGCTCCCGCCGCCCAGCCCGCCTCCAACACCGAGGGGGTCGAGGAGATCCTCGTCACGATCAACAAGCGCGAGGAGAACATCCAGGACGTGGGCGGCACGATCGCCGCCTTCGGCGACGACACGATCTCGAAGGCCAACATCGAGAACGTCGGCGACCTGATGGCGCTGCTCCCGAACGTCGAGGTGAAGAGCGAGGACACCGATCTCTCGATCCGGGGCGTGGCGCGCGCCGCCTTCGACTCCCAGTCGCCCGTCGCCTACCACGTGAACGGCGTCTACCACTTCAACTCGCTGGGCTACATCGGGCAGTTCTACGACCTCGAGAACGTCCAGGTCGCGCTCGGCCCCTCGGGCTCGCTCTACGGCCGCAACGCCAACGGCGGCGCGATCGACGTGCAGTGGAAGCGGCCGATCGAGGACTGGCAGGTCGTCGCGGACACGATGTGGGCGCCGCGCTTCGACAACTGGCAGTTCCGCACCGCCGTGAACGTGCCCCTCTCGGGCGTGGACAACGACCTCCTGAACGCGCGCTTCGCGCTCTTGCGCGAGGTCGAGGACGGAACGCTCGAGAACCTCGACGACAGCGAGCGCAACTCCTTCAACGCGAAGGACGACTGGACCGTGCGCGGCATTCTGCGCTCGGAGCCCACCGAGAACCTCGTGCTCGAGCTGCGCGGTCGCTACACGAAGAACGACCGGCGCTACGCCGGCGGCGTCTCCTTGTTTCCGAAGGGCACGGTGCCCACGGGCGTGCTGCCGCTCGGGCCCGGCCTGAACCTTCCCTACGACTGGGCGAACGGGTTCCAGCAGTTCCGGGGCATCATGGCCTTCGTCCTGAGCCCGACTCCGGGGGTCCCGCTTCCGGACCCGACCGTGCAGTTCCTGCTGCTGAACGGCATCCCCGGCGTGCTCCCGCCGCTCGTGCGCGACCCGCAGTTCTTCACGCCGCTCCCGCTCTCGCGCTGGAACGGCAGCAAGAAGGAGGTGCACTCGCGCATCCAGGATCTCGGCTCGGGCGAGCTCGAGATGTGGGACGTCGACGGCACGGCGGAGTATTCGCTCCAGGACCTGCCCTTCTTGGGCAACGTCGACCTGATCGTGCTCGGCGGCCTCGGCGAGATCGACAACGAGGGCCTCTCCGACTCGGACTTCACGGAGTACGGGGCCCTCGACACCGTCAGCAGCCAGGAGCCGGAGAAGCGGCGCACCGTCGAGGTGCGCATGCAGTCGAACAACGAGAGCTGGCTCAACTGGACGCTGGGCTTCTTCTACGTGCGCAACACGATCGAGCAGGTGCGCGACACGCTCACGCCCCTCACCATCTCCGGCGCGACGCTGAGCCAGGAGGACAAGGGCTACGCCCCGTTCGCCAACGTCACGATCGCGCCGGAAGAGATCCCCATCGAGATGTTCTTCGGCGTGCGCTGGAACCACGACGAGTTCGAGCGCTCGGAGGACCCGAACCCGACCCCGTTCGATCCGATCGCGGCGCCGTTCCCGAACTTGAAGGACACCTTCGAGCAGACCACGTTCGACGTCGGTCTCAAGTGGTTCGTCACCGATCATCACATGCTCTATGCGAAGTACGCGCGCGGCTACAAGGCTGGCTTCACCCAGGTGCTGCCCGCCCAGGGTCCGACGTTCCCGGCCATCGCTCAGCAGGTGCAGCCCGAGAACATCGACGCCGAGGAGATCGGGGCGAAGACCAGCTGGCTCGACGGGCGCCTGAACGTGAACGTGAGCGCTTTCCACTACAACTACAAGGACCTCCAGGTCCCGATCATCCAGTTCACGCAGATCGTAAACACGAACGCCGACAAGGCCACGGTCTGGGGTGTCGAGATCGGCGTCGACGCGGTGCTGTTCGACGGCTGGTCGAACCGGCTCGCGCTCGGCTGGCTCTCCGCCAAGTTCGACGAGTTCTGTGCGAACGACCCGCTCGTGAACCTCGTCCTCGTCCCGCCGCCTCCGGACCCGGCCTGCGCGGCGAAGCAGGTGGGCCTCGACCCGCAGCAGGCGCAGATCGTCGGGGGCAGCGACCTCACGGGCCGCCGCCTCGAGGACTCGCCCGAGTGGAAGCTCTCGTTCCTGTCGAGCTACACGTTCGAGCTCGGCGACTGGGGCTCGCTCACGCCCGCGCTCGAGTTCGGCTGGACCGACAAGTACTACCGCCGAGCCTTCAACAACCCGGACGTCGACGTCGTGAGCTCGTTCACGAAGACCGACGTGCGCATCCGCTGGGACGAGTCCCAGCACCGCTACTGGGTCGAGCTGTTCGGCGAGAACCTCGAGGACAACTACGTCTATCCGCGCGGGATCGTGGTGGCGTTGACCGGCACGGCCCAGGGCTTCGGCCTGCTCGAGCCGCGCAGCATGGGCGTGCGGGTCGGTTTCAACTGGGGCGGCGGGAGCTGAGGTCGGGGACGCTCGTTGAAAATCGGTACTTCCGTTTGGAGACACCTCGGCCCAGCGGAGTTGGGCCGGAAGTACCGATTTTCAACGAGCGTCCCCGCTCCTCCCCGCTCATGCCGCGAGCCAGCGTGCGCAGTCCGTCTTGCGCAGGAGCGCCTCGAGCTCGGGATCGCGCGCGCGCGCGGCTCTCTCGCGCAGCGCCGCCAGCGAGCGCGCGTGGTACTTCTGCGGCTTCTGGGTGAAGCGGCCGCTCGCGAGCTCCACCGAGAATTCCTCCTGGCCGCTCGCGATGGCGCGCGCGTTCGCGTCGCTCCAGGGCAGGAAGAGCGCGCCGACCTGTCTCGCGAGCACGGGCTCGAGCGTCGGCGCGAGTGTGCTCCAGGCCTCGAAGGGGCCGCTCGCCTTGGGCTCCAGCATGCGCTCCACGTAGCCGACCACGCGCGGCGCGCGCTCGCGCATCCACTGTCCCGCCGTGGGGTCGCTCCAGCACTCGTAGAGCTGGCCCCACACGCCGAAGTCTCCGAAAGCCGGGCGCGCGCCGAACAGGAACGGGCGCGCAGCGAGATGCGCCTCCAGCAGCGCCAGCGTGTCGAGATACGACTTCTCGATCTGGGGCGCGGTCTCCGCGTTCGAGCCGACGAACCAGACGCGGCCGACCATGCGCTGCTTCACGCCGGCGGCGGCCTGCGCGAGCGCCTCGCCGGTCGCACCGCTCATCGCCGCGGCCAGGCGTTCGGCCGCGGAGTCCTGATCCACCGGCCGCGCCCAGCGCAGATGGAACATCCACTTGTTGCCCCACTCGTCGCCCCACTCCTCGAGCAGCGCCGACACGAAGGCGGCCACGGGCTCCGGCGGGTGGATGCTCGGCTCGGGATAGAGCGCCTCGAAGTGCTCGAGGATCGGCGTCGAGTCCTGGATGCCCTGGCCGTCGGGAGTCACGACCAGCGGGATCAGCGGCAGCTTCGCGTGCTTCTGGAACTCGGCCTGGTTGGCGGCGTTGCGCAGGCGCCACTCGTGCGGGATCGCCTTGTAGCGGAAGTAGGAGCGCACCTTCACGGAGTAGGGAGAGAGCTCGGCGCCGAAGATCTGATGGACGGCGGGCATGGGGACCTCGGGCGGGGCAGTATAGAGGGACCGGGAGGGCCCCATGCCCACATCCGCCGTGCGACCGGTGCTCCCCTCGGGCCTGGTCGCCTTCGTGAAGCGCGATTGCCCGACCTGTGTGTTGGTGGCGCCGGTGCTCGCCGAGCTCGCCGCCAAGATGAAGCTGACCGTCTACACCCAGGACGATCCCCGCTTCCCGGAAGGCCTCTCGCCCCAGGACGACACCGCGCTCGAGCGCTCGTGGCGCTGCGAGATCGAGGCGGTCCCGACACTGCTTCGCGTCGAGGACGGCGTCGAGCGCGCGCGCGTGCTCGGCTGGCAGCGCGCCGAGTGGGAGGATCTCTCGGGTGTGCGCGGCCTCGGCGCGGGCCTCCCCGACTGGCGGCCCGGCTGCGGCTCGCTCTCCGTCGCGCCCGATCGCGTCGACGCGCTGCGCGCCCTCTACGCCGGCGAGCGGCTCAAGGCACGGCGCGTCGAGCTCGCCGCCCTCGAGGACGAGCACGAGGCGATCTTCGCGCGCGGCTGGACCGACGGTCTCCCAGTGGTTCCGCCCAGCGAGGCGCGGGTGCTCGCGATGCTCGAGGGGACGACGCGCGCCCCCGACGAGGTGGTCGCCGTCGTCCCGCCCGACCTCGTGCCGTGCACCGTGGAGAAGGTCGCGATCAACGCGGTGATGGCGGGCTGCAAGCCCGAGTACCTGCCGGTCGTGATCGCGGCGCTCGAGGCGGCCTGCACCGACACCTTCAACATCCACGGCGTGCTGGCGACCACCATGCCCGTCGGCCCGGTGATCGTGGTGAACGGGCCGATCCGCCGCGCGATCGGCATGAACTCGGGCAAGAACGTGCTCGGGCAGGGCAACCGCGCCAACGAGGCGATCGGGCGCGCGCTCCAGCTCGTGATCCGCAACGTCGGCGGCGGGCGCCCCGGCGACGTGGACCGCGCCACCTTCGGCAATCCCGGCAAGCTCTCGTTCTGCTTCGCGGAGGACGAGGAGGACTCGCCCTGGGGCCCGCTCTCGGCCGATCTCGGCGCGCCGGTCGGCGCGAGCACGGTGACGCTCTTCCCCGGCGAGGGCCCGCGCAGCATCGTCGACCAGCTCTCGCGCGATCCCGAGTCGATCTCGCGCACCTTCGCGGTCTGCCTGAAGGCCGTGCATCACCCGAAGCTCGCGCTCGGCTTCGACGCGATCCTCGCCATCGGCCCCGAGCACGCGCGCATCTACCGCGAGGCGGGCTGGAGCAAAGAGCAGGTGCTGGGACGCATCCAGGAGCTCTGCCGCACGCCGGGCCGCGAGCTCGCGCGCGGCGCCGGCGGCATCGCCGAGGGCCTCCCGCTCCCGCCGGCGTCCCTGGAGGGCGAGATCCCCAAGTTCCGGCCGGGCGGGCTCCTGCTCGTGCACTGTGGCGGGCGCGCGGGGCTCTTTTCCGCAGTGATCGGCGGCTGGGCGAACGGCGCGCTGGGCAGCCAGCCGACCTGGCGGGCGATCCGGCCCTGATCGGATTCCGTCGGAATCGCGATACGATCTCACCCTTCGCACGAGGAGAGCCGCGTGGAGTTCCAGTTCAGCGACAAGACCCAATATCTGATGAAGCAGCTCCAGTCCTTCATGGACGAGCACATCCTTCCGAACGAGAAGAAGTTCTACGCCCAGCACGAGGCGCTGAAGGACCGCTGGCAGATCCCGCCGCTGATGGACGAGCTGAAGACCAAGGCCAAGGCGGCAGGCCTCTGGAACCTGTTCCTGCCCGAGAGCTCCCACGGCGCCGGCCTCACGAACCTGGAGTACGCCCCGCTCTGCGAGATCATGGGCCGCGTCGGCTTCGCGTCCGAGGTGTTCAACTGCGCGGCGCCCGACACCGGCAACATGGAGGTGTTCGAGCGCTACGCGAACGCCGACTTGAAGAAGCGCTGGCTCGAGCCCCTGCTCGAGGGGAAGATCCGCTCCGCCTTCGCGATGACGGAGCCCGCGGTCGCCTCCTCCGACGCCACCAACATCTCCACCGAGATCCGCCGCGACGGCAACGAGTACGTGATCAACGGCCGCAAGTGGTGGACGAGCGGCATCCTCGATCCGCGCTGCCAGGTGCTGATCGTGATGGGGAAGAGCGACCCGGGCGCTCCCCAGCACGCGCAGCAGTCCCAGATCGTCGTGCCGCGCGACACGCCCGGGATCAAGGTCGAGCGCTGGCTGCCGGTGTTCGGCTACGACGACGCGCCGCACGGGCACGGCGAGGTGACGTTCACCAACGTGCGCGTGCCGGCCAGCAACATCCTGCTCGGCGAGGGGCGCGGCTTCGAGATCGCGCAGGGCCGCCTCGGCCCCGGCCGCATCCACCACTGCATGCGCGTGATCGGCGTCGCCGAGCGCGCCCTCGAGAAGATGTGCGCGCGCCTCATGAACCGCACCGCGTTCGGCAAGAAGCTCTACGAGCACTCGGTGTGGGAGGAGCGCATCGCCGACGCGCGCATCGAGATCGAGTGCTCGCGCCTGCTCACGCTCAAGGCCGCCTACATGATGGACACGGTGGGCAACAAGGTGGCGCGCGCCGAGATCGCGATGATCAAGGTGAAGGCGCCCAACATGGCGCTCCAGATCATCGACGACGCGATCCAGGCCCACGGTGGCGCCGGCGTGACCGAGGACTTCGGGCTCGCGCAGACCTGGGCGCACATGCGCACGCTGCGCCTCGCCGACGGACCCGACGAGGTGCACCGCCGCACGATCGCGAAGCTCGAGCTGAAGAAGCAGGCCGAGAAGAGCGGCCAGCGCCTGCGCTGATGAACCGGCTTGCCGGCAAGCGCGCCATCGTGACCGGCGCGGGCAGCGGCATCGGCCGCGCCAGCGCGCTGCGCTTCGCCGAGGAGGGCGCGCGCGTCCTCGCCGTGGATCTCTCCGAGGACGGCGTGAAGGAGACGGTGGCCCAGATCGCGCGGGCGGGCGGCGCGGCGGAGGCCATCGCGGCGGACGCGGCCGAGGACATCGCCGTGGCCGAGCTCGTGAAGAAGTGCGTGCGCGACTGGGGCGGCCTCGAGGTGGTCTACGCGAACGCGGGGGTCTCGGGCCCGCCGAAGACCATCCTCGACCTCGAGGCCGACGACTGGTGGCCGGTGCTGCGCGTGAACCTGATCGGCCCCTTTCTCGCCATCAAGCACGCGGGCCGCGCGATGGTGACGGCCGGCCGCGGCTCGATCGTCTGCACCGCCTCGGTCGCGGGCCTTCGCTCGGGCGCGGGCGGCACCGCCTACAGCGCCAGCAAGGCGGGCGTCGTGAGCCTCGTGCAGACGGCCGCCTACCAGTTGGCCGGCACCGGGGTACGCGTGAACGCGATCTGCCCGGGTTTGATCGAAACGGGCATGACGCGCCCCATGTACGAGGCCGCGCGCGCCGCCGGCAAGGGTGCGCGGATCGGTCAGCTGAATCCGCTGAAGCGCGGAGGCGAGCCGCGCGAGATCGCTGCGCTGGCGGCCTTCCTGGCGAGCGACGACGCGAGCTACGTGAACGGCCAGGCCTACGCCGTGGACGGGGGACTCTCGGCCTCGCACCCCTACGTGCCGGGCCGGCTGGCTTAGTTCAGCGCGACGGTCGGGGCGGGCGGAGCCGGAGGCGGTGCGACCTGCGCGCCGAGCAGCGGGGCGATCGCGGGCGCGAGGGCGCGCAGCACCTCGAGCGGGAGGGCGCTCGTGAAGCGGTACTCGGCCGCGGCGGGGCCGGCGACGTAGGCGGTCACCACGCCGAAGTGGTGGTCTCCGGCGATGAAGGCGAAGACGGCGGTGCGGTTCAGGATGCGCTCGCTCGTCTTCACGCCGCCGGGACCGAAGGTCTTGTAGCGGTGATCGCCGGTGCCCGTCTTGCCGGCGAGCACGAGCGTCGAGCCGTCGGGCGCGGCGAAGGTCTTGCCCACCCGGCGTGCGGTGCCGTTCGCGACCACGTCGGCGAGAGCCGCGCGCACCACGCGCGCGACTTCGACGCGCAGCACTTGCTGGGGTGGGGGCGGGCTCGCCGTGAGGGTCGTCTCGTAGGGCGTGCCGCGCGCGAAGTCGAGGTGCTCGACGCGTCGCTCCGGGAGGCGCACGCCGTTGGCCAGCACGATCCCCATCAGCTCGGCGAGGGCGGCGGGGCGATCCGCGGAGCTCCCGATCGCGGTCGCGTAGGAGGGGACCAGCGTAGGGAAGGGGTAGCCGAGCCGCGCCCAGCGCTCGTGGATCTTGGCGAAGGCGTCCTGCTCGTGGAGCTCCGCCAGGCGGCGCTCGAGGGCGCGCTCGTTTCGCGTGCGGAATAGCCACGCCGACGCCTCGATGCGGGCATCCGCGCTGGCCGCGATCACCGCGTCCCGCGTCGCGTGCGGATGGTCCCACAGATAGCCGGCGAGCCAGAGATCGAGCGGCTCGGTGCGCGCGAGCCATCCGCGATCGGAGAGGCTCTGCACGTCCGGACCGAGGTTTGCGTAGAGCTTGCGGACGGTCGCCGGCTCGAGCTGGGCTGCCGCCGGAGAGCGCCGGCCGAGCTCCGCGGCGAACCAGTCGGCATCCCCCGCCGGATTCGCCGAGCGCAGGATCGTCGCCACGCGCCGGGGCGAAGCGGGTCCGCGCGCGACGAGCTCGTTGAGGATCGCCTCGCGATCGAGGCCCTCCCACTTGCGCAGGCGCCCGACGAGGAGCATGCGCCCCTCGCGGTCGGCGTAGCGCAACAGCTCCGCCGCGAAGTCGTTCTGGGCCAGCGGCGCGCTCTCGAAGCGCGCGAGGTCGCGCATCAGGCGCACGAAGGGGAGGTTCACCGAGCGTCGGAACGCCTCGCGCACCGCGAGCACGCGGCCGTCGTCGTCGGAGTCGAAGTTCGCGAAGCGGTGGAGCCCGCCCCCGGTGAAGAAGCTCTCGTAGGGGCTCGCCGAGTAGCGGCGATCGAGCCCGGCCTCGAGCAGCGCGTCGAGCGAGAGGCTCGGGTCCCCGGCCAGGCGCCCGAGCACGAAGCGCGTGATCGGATCGGCGGCGGCTGCTGCGCCGGCCGCCAGCGACTCGGGCGACTCGCCGGCGTGGGCGGTGTGCAGCTCGGCCAGCACCTCGAGGTACGTGACGAGCGTGCGCAGCTTCGCGGTGGAGCCCAGGTCGAGCTTGATGCCGTCGTTCACGTCGAGCTCGCTGCCGAGGCTGTCGGCGTGCACGCGCAGCGAGTTGCCTTCCGGCGTGCGCTCGTAGAGCGTGAAGGCGTAGACCACGCGGCCCGGGTCGTCGCCCTCGCCGAGAGCGTTCTTCTGGCGCAGGCCGAGCCGCGCGACCGCCTCCGGATCGGCGAGCTCGCGCAGCCGCTGGGTCACGTCCGCCTGGGCGCCCGCGTCGAGCGTGGTCGCCACGCTGAGGTCGAGGCGGTCGAGCTCGTAGGGCGAAGCCCCGAGCGTCGCGCCCAGCCAGGCGCGCATGCGCGTGACGCCCTTGCCCGCGGCGATCGCCTCAACGTCGCGCGCGCCCGCGGCGAAGGCGAGGGGCTGGGCGAGGGCGTCGTCGCGCAGCGCGGGGGAGATCACGCCGTCGTCCGCCATGCGGCGCAGGTACTGCGCGGTGAGGTCGTTCAACGCGCTGGGGCCGCCGTGCAGGAGCTCGCTCGGCCGGCGCGAGGAGATCAGCAGCGAGAGCACCTGGCGGTAGGCGAGGCCGCGCTCGGCGTGCGCCTCCGGCGTGGTCGGCGCGCTCGCGAGCAGCGCGCTCACGCGCGCGGGGTCCGCGTCGTAGTGGGCGTGCAGCGCGTCGCCGAGCCCGAACACCTCGCCCCACTGCGGCGTGGCAGCGAGCGGGATCGTGTTCAGGTAGGCGAGCGCGAGCTCGCGGCGCACGGAGGTCGTGTCGCGCCCGCCGCGGTAGGCGCGCAGCGAGGCCGACGCGATCTGGCGAAGCTTCTCGAGCGGGTCGGAGGTGAGGCCGCCGGGCGAGTGGCGGTACTTCTCGATCTGCGTGGCGAGCGTGCTCCCGCCCGGCACGTTCCCGTCGCTCGCGCCGAGCCGGCGCTCGCCGAGCTCGTAGAGAGCGCGCGCCAGCCGATCCCACTCGATCGCCGGGTTCGCGTAGGGGCGCTCCGTGTCGAGGAGCTCGCGGTTCTCGACGTAGAGGAGGCTCCGCAGCACGAGGTCGGGAACGGCCTCGAAGCTCGGATAGGTGAAGCTCGGGTCCATGAAGGAGTAGAGCGGCTCGTCGTGCGCGCCGAGCAGGAGCAGGCCGGCGTTCGTCTTCTCCGGATAGGGCGGCGTGATGCCGTGCGCGGTCGCTGCGAGCAAGGGCGCCGAGAAGCGGGCCTGCGACTCCACGCGGAAGCCCTGCGCCCAGAGCTGCTCCGAGAAGGCGGGGATGCGCGCGTAGCCGAGCCGCGTGTCGTAGGGCCCCGTCGGGAAGTGCTGGGAAGGGCTCGGGCCCGGCGCGACTTCGTAGGAGAGCGTGCGGGCGTAGCGCCCCAGCACGATCGACTGGAGCTCCGAGGTCCGCAGCTCGAACCAGAGCGCCGCGCCCAGGCCGGCGAGCAGGAGCACCAGCATCAGCCAGAAGCCCGGCCGCCAGCCGCGCCGGCGCACCGCCGGGACGGAGGTCGACGTGGTGGGGATGGAGGGGGAGCCTGCGGTCATGGATACGCTCGGGAGCGCAACCGATTCGATGCCGGCGAGCGCAGGAGAGGCGTCATCGGGATGTACGTCCGGCCGCATGGGGAGCTTCCCGCAGTGGGTGGCCCCGCGGGCCCTGGACGTTGCGGGGGGCGCGCGGCGCCCAGGTGCAGCTAGGCGGAGCAAGTCCCCGGGCCGCGGGCCTCCCGCCCCAGCGCCCGCCGCTGCTCACTTTCGCGGCCCTCGGCTCTCCGCCGGGGGCATGAAGGGCTCGAAGGGAGTTCCCCGGTAGTCCGTCGGCAGATGGAAGCCATTCCATTGGCGCGTGCCCGGATGGTGCCCGATGGGCAGGAGCCGGCCCTTCTCGAAGCGCGCCCCGCCGTCGACGCGCAGCGTCTCGCCCGTCACGTAGGCGGCCGCGGGCGAGAGCAGGAACACGATCGCCGCCGAGACCTCGCTCTCCGTCCCGAAGCGCGCGCTCGGCATCTTCTCCGCGTCGTCGACCGTGCGCTGCTGCACGTCCATCGGATAGGTCAGCATGCCGTTCGAGAGGATCGTGCCGGGGGCGACGCAGTTCACGCGCACGTCGGAGGGCGCCCACTCGATCGCCATCGTCCAGGTCAGGTTCTCGATGCCCGCGCGCGCCGCGGACATGTGTCCCATGCCCGGGTAGCCGCTCCAGATGTCGGCCAGCATGTTCACGATCGCCCCGCCGTGCTCCTTCATCCACGCGCGGTATGCGGCGCGCGACACCAGGTAGGTGCCGTTCAAGTTCAGGTCGATGACGGTGCGCCAGCCATTGGGGGACATGTCGGCGAGCGGTGCGACGAACTGACCGCCGGCGTTGTTCACCAGCGCGTCGAGCCGCCCGTGGCGCTCGAGCACCGTCCCGATCATGCGCTCGACCGAGCCCTCGTCGCGGATGTTCACGGCGATCGTGCTGCACGCGCCGCCCGCCTCCGCGATCTCCTGGGCCGTGCGCTCGAGGGGCTCGGCGCGGCGCGCGGCGATCACCACTTGCGCGCCGAGAGACGCGAGCTCGTGCGCCGTGCAGCGTCCCAGGCCGGTGCCGCCCCCCGTGACGAGGGCGACGCGGCCCGCAAAGAGTCCCGGCCTGAAGATCGAGTCGAAGCGCCCCGGCATCGCGCTTCGTCTCAGAAGTAGTCGAGCAGCAGCATCACGGCGGCGACCACGGTGACGAGGAGCGTGCCGCCGGCGCCGATCCCGCGCAGCGGATGCCGCGGAGACTGCGCGTTGAGGCCGAGCGGGTGCGCGATGCGCGCGACGACCAGGGCGAGGCCCAGGCCGTGGAGCGTGGTCGCGCCGGCGCCGTTCAGCTCGAGCAGCGCGATCAGGAGCAGCGCGAAGGGCACGTGCTCCGTCCAGTTCGCGTGGCGGCGGATCGCGACCGTGAGAGCCGCATGGCCGCCGTCCATGACGGAGACGTTGTGCTTCAGGCGCAGTGGGCCGATCGGCAGCGTGAGCCCGATCGCGATGAACGCCTGGAGGGCCGCGTAGAGGCCGGTGATCGGAACGTGCAGGTCCATGGAGCTCTCCTTCTCGAGGGTCAGCGGTCGCGCTGCGCGAGGCGCAGGCGCAGCTCGGCGTGGCGCGCTGCCGTGATCGGGTAGCCGGTGATGAGCAGCATGCCGACGAAGTAGAGCAGCATCGGCCCCGCCGAGTAGAAAATGCGCAGACCCAGGATTTCGTCGGGGCCGTTCACGCCCTTCGCCACGAAGCCGATCACGAAGAGGACGTTGAAGGCGATCCCGACGCCGAAGGCCGAGATCGCCTTCACCGCGAGCGACCAGGCCGCGAAGAAGATGCCCGCGCGGTCCTCGCCGCTCTCGAGCGCATCGAGATCGACCACGTCCGCCTTCATCGAGGCCGGGAGCGCGGCGAAGGCACCGGAGCCGATGCCCGAGAGCGTGAGGATCGCCTTCATGGCGAGGACGTCGCCTTCGCCGACGAACAGGTAGAGCGAGGTCGCGACCACCATCACGCCCATCCCGCACATCCAGGCTCGATGCTTGTCGAGGCGCCGGGCCGTAAAGGCCCAGAGGCCCACGCCCACGGGCACCGCAAAGTAGTAGAAGAGGAGGATCTCGGGGCCGACCTCGGGGCGCTTCACCACGTGGGTCATGAAGAAGGGGAACATCGGGCCTTGGAGCGCGGGCCCGAGGCCGACCAGAGTGAACGCGGCGAGGAGCTGGAGGAAGGGGCGGTTGCGCGCCATCACGCCGGCGCCGCGCAGGAAGGGGACGCTCGCGCCGCCGGCGCCGCGGTCGGGCACCAGCGCGAGCGCCGCGACGACCGCAATCGGGAGGCCGATCGCGAGCCCGAACGCGACGATGGAGAGCACCTGGTCGGCCGTGCCGCCGACGCCGCGCAGCCGCTGGGAGAGCGTCGGGATCAGGATGCAGGCGAGCGCGCCCAGCGAGCCCGCGAGGGAGCGCGCGCTGGTGATGCGCGTGCGCTCGCGGTAGTCGGCGGAGAGCTCGGCGCCCCAGGCATAGTATGGGATGTTCAGCATCGAGAAGCCGAGCCAGAACAGCACGAGCCAGACCGCGTAGTAGGTCGCGTCCACGTCGCTCGGGGGCAGGAAGAGGCGCCAGGTGGCGAAACCGAACAGCGGCGCGCCCACCGCGATCCAGGGACGTCTGCGCCCGAAGGGCGTGCGCGTGCGATCGGAGAGCGCTCCGCAGGCCGGGTCGATCGCGACGTCCAGGAGTCGCGCGATCATCCCGATCGTGCCGATCGCCGCGAGACCGACGCCGAGCTCGGCGTAACGAAAACCCAGATAGAGGGCCATCACGGTCAGAGGGCCCGCGACGGGCAGCTCGATCAGCGAGTAGGCGATCAGGCGGGCGAGGGGGACGCGGTCGGTCGCCGGCGCCGCGCTCTCGATCGGCGCCTCGAGGCGCTCCGCTCCCGCGCTCATCCGGCGCATCCTACACCGTGCGCTCCGGAAACGGAGATAGACTCGATGCATGTCGCGCTGGACCGCTGCGCTCGCGCTCTCGATTGCACTCTTCGCCTCGCACGAGGCTGCCGCGCAGGAAGCCACCGCCGCGGCGCTGCCGTCCATCGAGGCCGACCTTCCCGACGATCGCCCCGTCGCCGTGCCCGAGCCGACGCCGCAAGCGGTCTCGTTCTACCGGAGCAGCCACTGGGTGTGGGCCGCCAATCAGGTGGCGACGGTGGTGGCGCCCGTGCTCGTGCTGCTCTCGGGCCTCGCGGTCGGCGTGCGCAAGCGCATCCCGCGCTTCTCACTCGCGGTGGCGGCGGTGTTCGCGACCTACTCGATCGTCGAGTGGCTGCTCTGCTTCCCGCTCTCCTACTACGTGGGCTTCGTCCGCCAGCACGCCTACGGGCTCTCGAATCAGACGTTCGGGCATTGGCTGCGCGAGGAGTCGATCGGGCTCGGCGTGAACGTCGTGATCGGGGCGCTGGTGGTCTCGGTGCCCTTCCTCCTGATGCGCCGGCTGCCGCGGCTCTGGTGGCTCGCGGCGGGCTCGCTGCTCGTCCCGTTCATGTTCGTGGTGATGCTCGTCCAGCCGATCTGGATCGCGCCCCTCACCGACGACTTCGGTCCGATGAAGGACAAGGCGCTCGAGGCGCGCATCTTGTCGGAGGCGCAGCGCGCGGGCATCGAGGGCGGGCGCGTCTTCGAGGTCGCCAAGAGCTCCGACACGAACGCGCTGAACGCCTACGTGACGGGCTTCGCAGGCACGAAGCGCATCGTGCTCTGGGACACGCTGCTCGCGAAGCTCACGCCCGAGGAATCGCTCGTGGTGATGGGCCACGAGATGGGCCACTACGTGCTCGGCCACGTCGTGACGACGATCTTCGCGATCGCCGGGCTCGCGACGCTCGGGCTCTTCGTCGCGGACCGCGCCGCGCGCGCGCTGATCGCGCGCCATGGCGCGCGGCTCGGGCTGCTCGCGCCGTCCGATCCCGCAGCGCTTCCGCTCTGGGTCGCCTTGCTGGCGCTGGTCTCGATCCCGCTGACTCCGGCCGCCTACGCGCTCTCGCGCCACAACGAGCACGAGGCGGACCGCTTCGCCATCGAGATCACGCACGATAACCGCAGCTGCGGCCTCGCGTTCCTGAAGATGATGCAGACGAACCTGGGCTACCCGCGGCCGGCGCCTTGGGTCGTCCTGTTGCGCGCGTCGCATCCCACGCTCGGCGACCGCATCGACTTCTGTAACGCGTATCGACCCTGGGAGACCGGCGCCCCGGAGCGCTACGCCGATCGCTTCCGAGTCGCGCCGTGACGGCGGCGGCGCGCGCGGCCGTGGCCGGCGCGCTGGCGCTGGCCTGTGCGCGCGGGGAGCCCGTCGACCTCGACGCGCTCTGGGACTACGACCACCCGGCCGAGAGCGAAGCCCGCTTTCGCGCGCTGCTCGAGGCGCCCGACGCGCCGCGCGGCGACGCGCGCCTCGAGCTCGAGACGCAGCTCGCGCGCGCTCTCGGGCTCCAGCGCCGCTTCGCCGAGGCGAATGCGCTGCTCGACCAGATCGAGCGCGCGCTGCCGGACGCGAGCCCCCGCGTGCGCACCCGCTACCACCTGGAGCGCGGGCGGACGCTGCGCTCGAGCGGGAAGCCCGACGCCGCGCGGCCCGAGTTCGCAGCGGCCCTCGCCGAGGCCGAGCGCGGCGGGATCGAGAGCCTCGCCGCCGACGCGCTCCACATGCTGGCGCTGGTGGCGCCGCCCGAGGAGACCGTGGCCGCCCACCGGGCGGCGATTGCGCACATCGAGCGCTCGAGCGATCCCCGAGTCCGCCGCTGGCTCGCGCCGCTCACCAACAACCTGGCCTGGGCCCTGCACGATCGCGGGGAGTATGCGGAGGCGCTCGCGACCTTCGAGCGAGCACTCGCGCTCTACGAGGAGCGTGCGGAATCCCGCGCAGGTGCGCATCGCGCGCTGGTCGGTCGCCCGAGCGCTGCGCTCCCTCGGCCGCTGCGAGGAGGCTCTCGCGCGGCAGCGCGCCCTCGCGCAGGAGCTCGCGGCGGCCTCGCAGGAGGACGGCTTCGTCGAGGAGGAGATCGGCGAGTGCCTGCTCGCGTCCGGCCACGCCGCCGAGGCGCGCCCCCACTTCGCGGAGGCGTACCGGCTGCTCTCGGCGGACGCGCAGCTCGCCCAGGACGAGCCGAAAAGGCTCGCGCGCCTGCGCACGCTCGGGAGCTCGTGAGGATGGAGCGCTTTCCGCTCGCGCCGATGTCGCGCGCGATCCGCGTGCTCACCTGGATCGTGCTCGCGATCCCCGTCTTGTTCCTCGGGCTGAGCCTCGAGCTCGGGGCCCCGCTCCTGATCCCGGGGCTCTTTGTAGCGGCGCTCTACGTCCTCGTCTGGCTCGCCGCGCGGCCGAGCGCCTTCGAGCTCGATTCCGGGGAGCTGCGCATCTGTTTCCCGGTCTGGAGGCGCAGCGTTGCGCGCGCCGATCTCGCGAGCGCCCGCGTGCTCTCTGGCCCCGCCGCGCGCGAGACGCTGGGGTTCGCGATGCGCGTCGGCGTGGGCGGGCTCTGGGGCGGCTTCGGCTGGCTCTGGTCCACGCGGAAGGGCTGGATCGAGATGTACCTCTCGCGCACGGACGGGCTCGTCTGGATCGAGCGGCGCGGGGAGATGCCGTTGCTGATCACCCCCGAGCGGCCGGCGGAGCTCGTGGCGCGGCTTTCGCGGGGGGCGTGATAGCGTCGCAGGCCGCAGCATCGGAGGAGCAGGAGATGCCGGGACCGCTCGACGGAATCCGCGTGGTCGAAGTCGCCCAGGAGATCCAGGGGCCCTACGCGACGATGCATCTGGCCGACATGGGCGCCGAGATCTGGAAGGTGGAGACGCCCAAGATCGGCGACCTCTCGCGCCACATGAAGATCCAGCTGATCGCGGGCCCGAACGCCAAGCACGCCGACTTCAGCCACTACTTCCTGGCGATGAACCGCGGCAAGAAGAGCATCACGCTCGACCTGAAGAACGCCGAGGCGAAGGAGGTGCTGTGGCGGCTCGTCGAGCGCGCGGACGTGCTCGTCACGAACTATCGGCCCGGCGTGCTCGACCGGCTCGGCTTCCCGTGGGAGGAGCTCCACCGGCGCAATCCGCGGCTCGTCTTCGCGCAGGGCTCCTCGTGGGGGCCGCGCGGCCCCTGGGTGCGGCGCCCGAGCCGCGACACGCTCGCCCAGGCGCTCGGCGGGCTCATGGCGAAGACGGGGCCGGATCCCGGGCCGCCGCTTCCGGCCGGCGCGCTGGTCGCCGATCACTCAGGCGCCCTCGCGCTGCTCTCGGGCATCCTCGCGGCGCTCTACGCGCGCGAGCGCACGGGCCACGGACAGCGGGTCGACGTCTCCATCTACGGCACGGTGATGGCGCTCCAGCCCATGGAGCTGAACTTCACCTCGCTCTCCGGAATCGAGACGCCGCGCGCCGGGCGCGGGCATCAGTTCCTGCACGGCGTCTGGGGAGCGTTCGCGACGAAGGACGGCCACATCTGCCTCGCCGGCGTGGACGACAAGCGCTGGCCCGCCTTCTGTGAGGTGTTGGGCATCACCTACCTGCGCGACGACCCCGCCCACGACAACGTGACGCGCAACTACCACGGGACGACGATCTCCGACGTGCTCGACGGCGTGTTCGCGACGCGCACGACGGCGGATTGGATGGAGCGGCTCACCGCGATCGACGTGCTCGCCGCGCCGGTGGCCAGCTATCAGGACATCCTCGCCAGCGAGCAGGCCGCCGCGAACGGCTACATCACCGAGCTCGACCATCCGGAGCTCGGGCGCGTGCGCGTGGTGGGCTCGCCGATCGGTCTCTCGGAGACGCCGGTGGGCCCGGCCGGACCGCCGCCCGAGCTCGGCCAGAACACCGAGGAGATCCTGCTCGAGGCGGGCTACGCCTGGGAGGAGGTGGAGGGCTTGCGCACGCGCGGAGCGACGTGAACCTCCCCGAAGAGGGGGGAACAGGATGCGCATCGCACACCGCGCGCTCGCACTCGCACTCGCCGCCGGGCTTCTCGCCGGCTGCGCCTCGAACGGGGGCAGCTCGCAGAGCACGTCCGACCAGCGGCCGAGTCAGACGGCCGACAAGACCTACAGCCAGGACACCGTGCTGCGCGAGGCCGAGGCCGTCTTCGGCGAAGGCGCCGAGGGCATCGGCAAGCTGATCGAGCGCTCCTTCAAGGAGTACGGGCGCCCGAACGCGCTGATCCGCGGCGAGGAGGCCGGCGGCGCCTTCGTGGCGGGGCTTCGCTACGGCAAGGGCGAGCTCTCGTTCGCGGGCGGCGGCAGCCGCAAGGTCTACTGGCAGAGCCCGACGATCGGCTTCGACGCCGGCGGCAACGCCGCCAAGACCTTCATGCTGATCTACCACCTGACGAGCGCCGAGACGCTCTACCAGCGCTTTCCCGCCGTGGACGGGAGCCTCTACTTCGTGGGCGGCGCGGGCCTCAACTACAACCAGATCGGCGACACGAAGCTCGCCGTGATCCGCCTCGGGGTCGGCTGGCGCGCTGGCGCGAGCGTCGGCTACGTGAAGTTCACGCAGGACGCGACCGCGAATCCATTCTGAGGGGACGATGCTGGAGCTGCGGCCGACGTGTGAGCACTGCAATCGCGCGCTCCCGCCGAGCTCGCGCGAGGCGCGCATCTGCAGCTACGAGTGCACCTTCTGCGCGACCTGCGTCGAGAGCGTGCTCGGTGGTGTGTGTCCCAACTGCGGAGGCGGGTTCGCGCCGCGCCCGATCCGGCCCGCGAAGAACTGGAGAGGCGACAACTTCCTCGGCAAGGACCCGGCGAGCGCGCGAGTCAAGCACCGGCCGGTCGATGCCGCCGCGCACGCGCGCTTCGCGGCGCCGATCCGGGCGATCGCGCCCGAGGACCGCTAGCGCCGCGTGTCAACTTGGGGACGCTGGTTGAAACAGTCAACGACTCGCACTGTTTCAACCAGCGTCCCCAAGTTGACACGCAGCGCCTAGTGACGCGGCCTCGGCCTTCCGCGTGTGCGCTGCGACGAGATCGGCGAGGCGCGTCCAGAGCGCTGGCGGGATGCCGTGGCCCAGCCCCTCGATCTCCACGAGCTCTGCGCCGGGGATCGAGCGCGCCGTGTCGCGCCCGGCCTCGACGGGGACGAGGGGATCGGCGGTTCCGTGCAGGACCAGCGTCGGCGCCCTCACCGCGGCGAGCCGCGGCGCGCGGTCGCCGTGCGCCCACACGGCGGCGAGGTGGCGCGCGCTCGCCTGCGGCGTGAAGGAGCGGTCGTACATGCGCGCGGCGCGCTCGCGCAGATAGTCCTCAGCGATCGGATACGCAGGGCCCGCGGTGACCTGGGCTGCGCGCACCGCCGCCTCGATCGCGCCCGCGCGATCGGTCGGACGCGACGCCACGAGCACCGCCATCGCCTCGGGCTTCGCGGGCGGGAGCCCAGGATTTCCCGTGCTCGAGTAGAGCGAGATCAGGCTGCGCGTCCGCTTCGGGTGCCGGTACGCAACGGTCTGCGCGATCATCCCGCCCATCGACGCGCCGAACACGTGCGCGCTCGCGAGGCCCAGCGCGTCGAGCAGGCCCCCGGCGTCGTCCGCCATGTCGTCGAGCGTGTAGGGCGCCCCCGAGCGGTCCGCGCCCGGGGCCATCAGCTTGGCGAGGTCGGGGACGCCCGCCTGGTCGAACTTCGTCGAGAGCCCCGTGTCGCGGTTGTCGTAGCGGATCGCGTAGTGCCCGCGCTCCGCCAGCGCGGTGCAGAAGCGCTCGTCCCACTGCAGCATCTGCACCCCGAGCCCCATGATCAGGAGCAGCGGTCGGCCGCCCGGGTCCCCGAACGTCTCGTAACAGAGCTCGATCCCATTGGCTCGCGCGGTGGGCATGGCGGGGACGCTCGTTGACTTTGTTTCCTAACGCAAGGTGTCGAGCTCTGATCGACGGCACCTCGCGTTAGGAAACAAAGTCAACGAGCGTCCCCGGGGCCGGCGAGATAGATCGCATCGGTGACGTGCTCCATCCAGACGACCGCCTTGCCGTCGAGGGCTTCCTGGATGGCGATGTGTGTCATGGCCGTCGTCGGCGTGGCGCCGTGCCAGTGCCGATGGCGGGGTGGGCACCAGATCACGTCGCCGGCGCGGATCTCCGTGATGGGACCGCCCTCGCACTGCGTCCAGCCGGTGCCCGCGGTGACGATCAACGTCTGACCCAGCGGATGGAAGTGCCACGCCGTGCGCGCGCCCGGCTCGAAGCTCACGCTCGCGCACGAGACGCGCGCCGGCTCCGGCGGCGCGTTCAGGGGCTCGAGCCGCACGCTTCCCGTGAAGTACTCGGCCGGCCCCTTCTGAGAAGGCCGCGAGTCCCCGCGCGTTTGACTTCCATGATCATCTCTCGCCAACGCTGCGGGGCGCGCCATCGAGGCGCGCCCCGCAGCGGATCCTACTTCATGGGCCCACTCGCGCTGGGGAGCGCGGGCTCGGCGAGCGGCTTTCGTCGACCGTCGGCGCCCGCCCGCGGCGGAGTGGCGGCCCCGCCCGAGGAGGAACAGATGGCCGCCGCAGGGCGGGGCCGCCAGAAGCCGCGGGCGGCCTCGACCAGAGCTCGCCGGGTCGCGTCCTCTACTCGAACGCCCGCTTCAAGAGCATCAGCGTGTCGTACTCGAGCTCCGCCACGCGCCGACCGCTTGCGGCGAGCACGATCGAGGGCACCGAGCCGTCGATGTGCTGCTTCGCCTGCCCGGCCAACCCGAGCCCCCAGCGCAGCGTGCCCATCGCCTTCCACCACTCGAAGCGCCGCTCGTCCCACGCTCCGCCCGCCGCCTGATAACCCGCGCGCAGGTCGTCGCGCGTGCCGAAGCCGCCCACTTCGAGGGCGTCGTTGCGGAAGCGCCACATGCGCTGGCACACCCAGCCGGTGTCCTCCATCGGGTCGCCGACGTGGCAGACCTCCCAGTCGAGCGAGGCGCGCAGTCCGTCGCGGCCGACGATGATGTTGCCGTTGCGAAAGTCGCCGTGGACGACGCCCAGCCTCGCCGGGGCGGGCGGACGGTTGCGGGCCAGCCAGTTGAAGCAGAGCGTGAAGGCGGGCGAGGGCTGGAGCAGCTCGTCGAGCGAGCGCTTGATGTTGGTGAGACTCGTCTCGATCGGATCGTTCTGCGGGCGCGGCGCGAGGGGATGGACGCTCGCCACGTCCGCGGAGTGGAGACGAGCGAGGGCCTCTCCGCACTGGTGCGCGAGGCGCTTGCCGAGCCCGGGCGTGCCGTCGATCAGGCGCAGCACCTGCCGGGGGATCGTCTCGCCCTCGACGCGGCTCGTCAGAAAGAAAGGGCCGCCGACGTAGGAGGCGTCGCTCGTCACGCCGTGCACGTGGGGCACGGGCATGCCGGCCGCCTCGGCGAGTTGGAGGTTCGAGGCCTCCACCTCGATGGGCAGGATCTGCATCGCGGCGAAGGGGACGATCGTCGCCACGAGCGGCGTGCGCTGGCCGTCCGCCAGCGCATCGAAGAGCACGTTGCGGCGGCGCGCGCCAGCGGACGCGATCCCCACCAGCTCGACGGTCACCTGCTTCCCCCAGGTCTTGGTGAGGAAGGCGGCGAGCCCCTTGGCCGTCTGCTCGGCGACGCTCATCGCGCGAGCTCCGGGCCGAAGCCGTAGTCGTCGTGGCCGGGCTTCGCGATCGCGAGCTTGCTGCGCACGATCGCGAGCAGCGCGGAGAAGGCGCGGCGCTCGAGCGCGATGTCGGCGCCGGCGTCGAGCCGCGCGACCAGCGCGGCCGAGAGGGCGCGCGCGTCGCGGCCGCGCGCGGGCTCGCCGAGCACGCCCGCGAGCAGCTCCACCTCGCGCGCCTCGTGGGCCGCGCCCAGCTCCGCCTCGCGCTCGAGGATGCGGCAGAGGTTCCCGGCCACGCGCACCTGATGCTTGAGCCCGCCCTGCGTCGCCTCGAGGACGTCGCCCTCGAGCAGATCGGCGATGGTCGCGAGCAGCTCGCTCGCGGTCGGTCGGTCCTGCATGCGTCGCTCCTCCGCGGGCGGGCGAGCTTATCGCAGGCCGGGCAGCACCTCGCTCGCGAGGCGCTGGACGGCGGTCGCGGCCTCTTTCGCGTCCACGCCCGCCGTCGGGCCGATCAGCACGAGCTTCGTGAGACCGAGCCCGACGAGCTCCCTCAGGCGTGCGATGCAGGTCGCCGGGGGACCCACCACCGCGAAGCGATCCACGAAGGCCGGCTCGAGCAGCGCGGCCTGCGCCGAATCCCCGCGCGTGTGCTGGGTCATGTGGTAGCCCTTGTGCACGCGCTCGAGCACCGCGCGCTCCACGTCGTCGGCGGGCCCGGCCACTTTGCCGTGCATCACCGAGAAGCGCGCGAAGGTCGAGAGGCCGCCGCGCACGAGCGTGCGGGCCACCGCGACATCCGGGTGGGCGGCCACGTTCACGAAGGCGCCGAGGCGGAGCGCCGACGGATCGCGGCCGGCGGCGCGCGCGGCCTCGCGCGCCTGGGCCACGCCCCACGCGATGCGCTTCGGGTCCGCGCCCACCGCGAGCAGCACGCCGTCGGCGTGGCGCGCGGCGGCCGCGATCACGCGCGGCCCGGTGCTCGCTACCTCGACGGGCACTTTCGGGAGATCGGCGGGGAGCGAGTGCAGCCGGCTCGCCTTCGGCACGTCGGCGAGGCCGAGGCTCGCGACCGGCGGGGCCGCGCGCTCGTCGAAGGCGACGCGCTCGAAGGGCACCTCGTCGCCGCGCAGGTAGGCTTGGAGCTCCGCGAGGTAGCGCTCCAGCACGTCGACGCGCGCAGGCGCGCGGCCGAGATGCGCGAGCGCCGAGTCGCCGCGTCCGATGCCGAGCACGGCGCGCCCGCCCGAGATCGCGTGCACGCTCGCGATCGCCGACGCGGTGGCGGCGGCGTGGCGCGTGGCGGGGTTCGTGACGCCGGTGCCGAGCTTCACGCGCTCGGTCTCGCGCGCGGCGAGCGCGAGGGCCACGTAGGGGTCGCCCGAGAGATTCTGCGAGTCGACGACGGCGAAGCCGTCGAAGCCCGCGCGCTCCGCGCGCTGCGCCTGCATTCCCGCCGAGCGAGCGTCGGCGACGCCCAGCGTCCAGAGCTCGAGTGCGCTCATGCGATCCTCCGCTTGTTTGGTCAGCCGCCGGGTCTCGCGGTGAGCGCGGCGATCTCCGCCTCGGAAAGGCCCGCCTCGCGCAGCACCTCGAGCGTGTGCTCCCCGAGCTGCGGCGGACCGCGCCGGATGTCCGTCGGCGTGGCCGAGTAGCGCGGCGGCGAGCGCAGCACGTGGAGCGCGCCCGCGTGCACATCGGGAACCTCGGTGAGCACGCCGCTCGCGAGCACCTGATCGTCCGCGAGGAAGCCCGCGAGGTCGTTGATCACGGCGATCGGCGCCCCGAAGCGGCGCGCGCGCTCGACGAGCTCGGCGTTGCTGTGCTTCCCGATCTCGCCGGCGATCATCTCGTAGAGCGCGCCCGCGTTCTGGATGCGGGAGATCAGGCTCCCGAAGCGGGCGTCGCCGATCAGCTCGTCGCGGCCGAGCACGCGGCAGACCGCCTCGAACTGGCGGTTCTCGATGATCACGATCGCGACGTGGCCGTCCTTCGTGGGCCAGGCGCGGTAGAGGCCGTCGCCGACGCTGGGCGGCGGCGGCGGCGGCTCGCCGAACAAGCGCGGCCCGAGCACGTCCGGGAGCAGGAAGCTCGCGAAGGCGTCGAGCATGGGAACGTCGATGCGCTGGCCCTGGCCGGTGCGCTCGCGCGCGTAGAGGGCAGCCAGCACGGCCCAGGTCCCCGTCATCCCGCTGGTCTTGTCCGCGAACAGGTTCGGGATCAGCTTCGGCGGCCCGGCGCCTCCCAACACCCGCGCGAAGCCGCTGCGCGCCTGGATCACCATGTCGTAGGCCGGCGAGTGTGCGTCCGGGCCGTCGGGTCCGAAGCCGCTGATCGCCAGGTAGATGAGGCGCGGGTTCTCCTCGCGCAGCCGCTCGTAGCCGAGCTCGAGGCGCTCCATCACCTCCGGCCGGAAGTTCTCGACCAGGACGTCCGCGCGCGCCGCGAGCGCGAGCAGGGCGCGCTTGCCGGCCTCCTGCTTCAGGTCGAGGACGACGCTGCGCTTGTTGCGGTTCACCTGGGAGAAGAGGCCGGTGATGCTGCCCCTGCGCTCGCCCATGATGCGCGTCGAGTCGCCCGCCGGGGTCTCGACCTTGATCACGTCGGCGCCCAGATCGCCGAGGATCTGGGCGCAGAGCGGGCCCGAGATGATCGTGGAGAGGTCGAGCACCGTGACGCCGCGCAGCGGCCCCGTGGTCTCGCCGCCGAGGGCGACGCGCATGGAGGACATGGCGCCCAGCCTATCACGCGCGCGGCCTCGGAACGCAGGCGAACGCCTCCCGCCGAGAGCGCAGCGCGAGCCCCCTCTCGATCGCCAGGCGTCGTGTTCGCGGGGTTGGCGGCGCGTAGGCCGGGCGTTGCATCCTGCGCGGCCGAGGTGTCGCCATGGCCGATCCCTACGCCGACTTCACGAGCCTGCGCTTCGAGCGCCCGCGCCCCGGGGTCCTGGCCGTCGTGCTCGACGCGCCGGGCCTGAACAGCGTGGGCCCGCGCATGCACCGCGAGCTCGCCGACGTGTGGCGCGTCATCGACCGCGACCCCGAGACGCGCGTGGCGTTGATCCGCGGCGAGGGCAAGGCCTTCTCTGCCGGCGGGAGCTTCGACCTGATCGAGGGGATCATCGGCGACCCCGCGGCGCGCGCTGCGCATCATGAAGCGAGGCGCGCGACCTGGTCTACAACGTGCTCGACTGCACGAAGCCGATCGTCTCGGCGATCCACGGCCCGGCGGTGGGCGCCGGCCTCGTCGCGGGCCTGCTCGCCGACGTCTCGGTGGTCGGGCGCAGCGCGCGCATCATCGACGGGCACACCCGACTCGGTGTCGCGGCGGGCGACCACGCCGCGATCTGCTGGCCGCTCCTGTGCGGGATGGCGAAGGCCAAGTACTACCTGCTCACCTGCGACACGCTGACCGGCGAGGAGGCCGAGCGCATCGGGCTCGTCTCGCTGTGCGTGGACGACGCCCAGGTGCAGGAGCGCGCGCTCGCGGTGGCCGAGCAGCTCGCGGGCGGCGCCCAGAGCGCGCTGCGCTTCACCAAGCAGTCGCTGAACGACTGGTACCGCATGTTCGGCCCCGCCTTCGACGCCTCGCTCGCCTACGAGTTCATCGGCTTCCATGGCGCCGACGCGCGCGAGGGTGTCGCCTCGCACCGCGAGAAGCGCGCGCCGAAGTTCACGGGACCCACGGGCGACTGATCGTGCGCACCACCCACCGCTCGCTCTGCCGCTTCTGCCACGCCCACTGCGCCATCAAGGTCGACGTCGAGGACGGGCGCGCCGCGCGCGTGATCGGCGACAAGGACGATCCGCTCTACCACGGCTTCACCTGCGCGAAGGGACGCGAGCTGCCGCGCCAGATGGAGCACGCCGAGCGCCTGCTCCACTCGCGAACGCCGTCGCCGGACGGCTCGCTTCGAGCCGATCGCGAGCGCCGTCGCGATCGACGAGATCGCGGAGCGCCTGCGGCGAATCCTGGACGCGACGGCCCGCGCTCGGTCGCGATCTACACCGGCACGTACTCGTTCCCCTACCCGCCGACGCAGCCGATGGGCTGGGCGCTCATGGACGCGATCGGCTCGCCCATGCGCTTCACCTCGAACACGATCGACCAGCCCGGCAAGACCATCGCGCTCGCGCTGCACGGCAGCTGGGGCGCGGCGCCCCAGGTCTTCGACGAGCGCGGACACCTGGCTGCTGCTCGGCGATCAATCCGCTGGTCGCGATGTCGGGCGGCATCCCGAACGCGAATCCGGCCAGGCAGCTGCACGCGCGCGCAAGAAGCGCGGCCTGAAGCTGATCGTGATCGACCCGCGCCGCACCGAGGTCGCGAGCTCGCGGCGTCCACCTGCAGCCGCGCCCGGGCGAGGACCCGACGCTGCTCGCGGGCATCCTGCACGTGATCCTCGCGCGAGCGGCCTCCACGACGAGGCGTTCGTGCGCGAGAACGTGCGCGGGCTTCGAGGAGCTGCGCCGCGCGCGTCGAGCCGTTCACGCCCGCGTACGTGGAGCGGCGCGCCGACGTGCCGGCGCAGGAGCTGGTCCGCGCGGCGCGCATCTTCGCGCAGGCGAAGCGCGGCTGCGCGAATCGCGGGCACCGGCCCCAACATGGCGGGCCGCACGGCAACGCTCACCGAGTACCTGCTGCTCGCGCTGAACACGCTCTGCGGGCGCTGGCTGCGCGCCGGCGAGCGCGTGCCGAACCCGGGCGCGCTGCTGCCGCAGTTCCCGGCGAAGGCCCAGGCGAACCCGCCCTGGCCGGCGCTACGGCTTCGGCGAGAAGCTGCGCGTGCGCGGCTTCAGCGACGCCGCCGGCGGGCTGCCGACGGCCGCGCTCGCCGACGAGATCCTGCTCGCCGGGCGCGGGCCAGGTGCGCGCGCTCTTCTGCTCGGCGGCAATCCGATCGCGGCCTGGCCCGATCAGCACAAGACGCACGGCGCGCGCATGCAGGCGCTCGAGCTGCTCGTGACGCTCGACATCAAGCTCTCGGCGACCGCGCAGCTCGCGCACTACGTGATCGCACCGAAGCTCGTCGCTCGAGGTGCCCGGGCATCTCGCTCTCGAACGAGACGCTCGTCCTACTTCGGCGATGGGCTTCGGCTACCGGAGCCCTACGCGCAGTACGCGCCCGCGCTCGTCGAGCCGCCGGCGGGCTCGGACGTGATCGAGGAGTGGGAGTTCTTCTACGGCCTCGCCCGTGAGCTCGGTCTTCCGCTCCGCCTGTCGTCCTCCTACTCGTGGGGGCCCGCCGCGAGCGCCGGGCCCGTGGCCCTCGACATGCAGCGCAAGCCCACGACCGACGAGATCTTCGAGCTCCTGTGCGCGGCTCGCGCGTGCCGCTCGAGCGCGTGAAGCGCGCAGGCCGCGGCGCGTCTATCCCGACGAGACGATCGTCGTGGCCGAGAAGGATCCGGGCTGGCACGGGCGCCTCGACGTCGGCAACGCCTACTTGTTGGGCGAGCTCGGCGAGATCGCGCGCCAGCCGATCGTGCGCGACACGCGCTACGCCTATCGCCTGGTCTCGCGCCGCCTTCCCGACGTCTACAACTCGAGCGGCCACGACCTTCCGCGCCTGACGCGGCGCTGGCGCCACAACCCGGCCTTCATGAACCCCGCCGACCTCGAGAAGGACGGGCTCGAGCCCGGCGACGCGATCGAGATCGCGAGCGGCTACGCGACCATCGCTGGCGTCGTCGAGCGCGACGCGACGCTGCGCAGCGGCGTCATCTCGATGACCCACGCCTTCGGCGGCTTCCCGGACGATCCGCCGCGCGTGCGGGCCGTCGGCGCCAACACCGGCGCCCTGACACCCGTGGACCGCGACTACGACCCGATCAGCGGCATCCCGCGCATGAGCGCGATCCCCGTGAACGTACGGCGAGCGGGGCCGTGAGCCCCGCGACCTCGCTCAGCGCGGAGCGGCGCGCCCGCCGCGAGGCGCTCGTGCGCGAGCACATGCAGAGCGAGAACGAAAAGCAGTGGGAGCGCACGATGCGGACGTTCAGCCACGCGCGCTACGAGCTACCGGACGGCCGCGTCATCGACGGCCACGACGCCGTCCTGCGCTACTGGACCCTGGGTCGCACGGTCGTCCCCGATCAGCGCAACGAGCTAGTCGCGCTCGACCATCTGGATGACGACCACACTCAGATCGAGTTCTGGCTGCGCGGCACGCCGACCACGACCGGCAAGCCCTTCGAAGTCCGCTTGTGGGCCGTGTACGACTTCGACGGCGACGACCTGATGACGAACGAGCGCGTCTACGCCCGAGCGCCCACGCCCGATCAGATCGCCGGCCGGGTCACACCGGACGGCAGGCCGGCCGCGGAGCGCAGCTGAGGAGGAGTCGATCCATGGCCGTCGCGCTCTACGCGTTCACCTGTGGACACCTGACCCTTCCGCTCGGCTTCCTGCTCGCGGGCCGCAAAGGGAGGGTGCGGGTCCCCATCACCTCGTACTTGATCGAGCATCCGCGCGGGCGCGTCGTCTTCGACAGCGGCCTCCACGCCGCCACCCTGCGCGATCCCGAGGCCCACATCGGCGCCGGGCTCGCGAGGTTCCACGAGTTCGACTACCGCAGCGGGGAGGACATCGCCTCCCGTCTCGCGTCGATCGACGTCGATCCCGCCTCCGTCACGCACGTCGTCAACTCGCACTTCCACTTCGACCACTGCGGAGGGAACGCCCTGCTCCCGAGCGCGACCGTGGTGGCGCAGCGCCGCGAGTGGGACGCCGCGCGAGCCGGCGGGACGGAGCGCGGCTACGTGAGCGCCGATTTCGAGACGGGCCAGCCCACGAAGGTCGTGGAGAGCGAGTTCGATGTATTCGGGGACGGCAGCGTCGTCTGCTTCCCCAGCTACGGCCACACGCCCGGGCATCAATCCCTTCGCGTCCGCACGGAGACCGGCGGAGAGCACATCCTCTGCGGCGACGCCTGCTACCTGAAGGAGTCCCTCGACACCCTCCAGCTCCCCGGCGTCGTCGCGGATCGCGAAGCTGCCCTCGCGGCGTTCCACGTCTTCCGCGACCTCGAGAGCGCTGGCGCGAAGATCCTGTTCGGACACGACCTCGCGTTCTGGGAGAAGATCCCGAAGGCGCCAGCGCGCGGCTGGGCTAGGTCAGAGCTCCGGCGCCGCGCAGGCTCGCGATGCGCGCGTCGTCGTAGCCGAGGATCTCCTTCAGCACGCGGTCGGTGTCGCGGCCGAGCTGGATGGCGGCGGCGGGGGCGAGCGGCGTCGTCTCGCTCATGCGGATGCGGCCGCTCTCGATGAAGGTCGACTGGTAGAGCTCGTGGGCGGCCGGCAGCCAGTGCCCCCGGTGCTGCATCTGCGGGCAGGCGTAGAGACCGACCGTGTCGAGCACCTCGTGGGCGGGAATGCCGCGCGCCTGAAGCGCGCGCTCGATCGCGCCAGGCTCGCGCTCGCGGCAGTACGCCTCGACGGCGGCCTGGGCCGCCTCGCGCTCGGCGCGCCGCTCGCGCAGGTCGGCGCGGCCCATTTCGTCGCACAGCGCCGCCCAATCGCGGTCGTCGCGCACGGCGATCGCCACCCAGTGGTCCGCGCCGGCACACGCGAACACGCCGTGCGGGAAGTAGAGCTCGTCGGCGTTGCCGTTCGCCCGCACGACGCGGCCGTTCACCCAGTAGTCGAGGTAGGCGGGAGCCGAGAAGTGGAGGGCGCTCTCGGCCTGGGCCTGGTCGATGCGCTGCCCTCGCCCGGTCTCGCGCTGCACGGCGAGCGCGGCCATCAGGGCGAGCGCGTTGTAGCGCACGGCGATGAAGTCGGTGTAGGCCGCCCAGGGTCCCGAGGGTGAGCCGCCGGGCAACCCGGCGAGCGTCATGTAGCCGGTGACCGAGGCCGCCAGATTCCCGAAGCCGGTGAAGCTCCGCCAAGGGCCCGTCTGGCCCATCAGGCAGCTCTCGAGCAGGATCGCGCGCGGGTTCTCGGCCTGGATCACCTCCCAGCCGAGGCCCAGATGATCGAGCACGCCGGGGCCGAACGAGTCGGTCACCACGTCGGCCCAGCGCACCAGCTCCAGGATCACGGCGCGGCCCTCGGGCGAGTGCATGTCGATGGTCACGCCGAGCTTGTTGGCGTTGGCGCTCTGGAAGCCGCCCGCGCCTTCGGGGTGCGGATTCGCGAACTGATAGGGCGGGATCACGCGCAGCGTGTCGATGTGCTTGCTCGACTCCACGTGCACCACCGTGGCGCCGTAGTCGGCCAGCACGCGCGTCGCGCCGGGCCCGGCCAGCACCCAGAAGAGATCGAGCACCTTCACGCCGGCGAAGGGCAGGGCGGCGCTGGCGCTCTCGCGCGCCCCAGCCGCGGCCGAGAGCGGCGCGCGGGGCGCCTCGTCGAGCACCTCGCGCGTGTGCTCGCCGAGGCGCGGCGCGCGCCGCGTGAAGGCGAGCGGCGTGCGCTCGAACTTGGCCCAGGGACCCGGATGCGGGACCGGGGCGCCGTCGAGCGGGCTCGGGAGCTCGGTCGCGAAGCCGCGCGCCGCGAGCTGGGGGCTGCTCACGATCTCGCCCAGGTCGAGGATGGGGGCTACGAGGAGCCGCCGCTTCACCGATTGCTCCATCAGCTCGGCGTTCGTCTTCGAGCCGAGGAACGCGCGCAGCGCCGCATCGGTGGCCTCGTAGGCGCTGGACGGGAGGTGACCGCCGGCGAGGCGCAGCGCGAAGGTCCCCCACTCGATGTCGACGAGCTCCGGCGGGCAGCGCCCCTCCTCGACGGCCCAGCCGAGCAGCCGCTTCATGAAGTGGCCCGTCGAGGGCAGGAAGCCCGGGCCGAGCACGACCCAGCCATCGCGCGTCGGGTAGCGCGTGCGCAGGAACGCGCCCTTCACGAATACGCCGCCCGAGACGCGCCGCGCGGGCGTCTCGCCGATCGCCGCGTCCAGCGCGCGGAACTGCGTCGCGAGCGTGGTGGCGTGCTGCATCGCCACGTCGACGTGCTGGCCTCGCCCGCTCCGCAGACGCGCGAAGTGCGCGACCAGCGCACCCACTGCGCCGTCCGCCGCGGCGTGGAGGCCGGCCTGCGGAATCGCGACGCGCACCGGGGGGCCCGGGACCTCCCCCGAGAGGTAGAGCGTGGCCCCCGCGGCGAGACCGATCAGGTCGGTGGCCTCGTAGTGCGCCTTCGGGCCGTCCTGGCCGAAGGCGCTGATCGAGACGTAGATCAGCCCCGGGTTGCGCTTCGCGAGCGTCTCGTAGTCGAGGCCGAGCTCGGCCATGCGGCCGGGCTTCTCGCTCTCGATCAGGAAGTCGGCGGCCGTGGCGAGGCCGGCGAGGCGCTCGCGATCCTGCGCGCGGTGAAGGTCGAGCACGACGCTGCGCTTGCCGCGCGCCCAGGCCCACCAGGTGAGCGAGCGCTCGGCGTCGCGCACGTCGCCCGCGAAGGGCCCGCGCCGGCGGGCGCTCGAGCCGGCGGGCGGCTCGATGGCGATCACGTCGCAGCCGAGGTCGCCGAGCAGCTGCCCGCACAGAATGCCGTTCTCGTCCGCCAGATCGAGCACGCGGTAGGGGCGCAGCATCGCCCCATCTTATGCGAGGTCCGCTGCGGAGCGAGGCGGGATCGGCCTGCGCCGGGGCGACCCCCGCACTATCGTGCGCCGCCATGCCGGTCACCTTTCCCCCTGCCAAGCGCGTCTCCCTTCCCGACGTCACGCTCGAGGTCCACGAGGCCGGCTCGGGTCCGGCCGTGGTGATGTGTCACGGCTTCCCGGAGCTCGCCTATTCGTGGCGCTACCAGGTGAACGCTTGGCCGCCGCCGGCTTCCGCGCCATCGCGCCGAACCAGCGCGGCTACGCCGGGAGCGACGCCCCCGCCGAGATCGACGCCTACTCCCTCGATCACCTGTGCGACGACATGGCCCGGCTCCTGGACGCGCTCGGCATCGATCAGGCGGTGTTCGCGGGACACGACTGGGGCGGCTTCGTCGCCTGGGGCATGCCGCTCCGCCACCCGGATCGCTGCGCGGGCGTGATCGGCGTGAATACGCCCTACATCCCGTTCCCGACCACCGAGCAGCTCCGCGCAGTCTTCAAGGAGGACGAGCGCCTCTACATCCTCTGGTTCCAGCAGCCGGGGGTCGCGGAGGCGGTCCTCGACAAGAACGTGCGGCTCGTGTTCGAGAAGCTGATGCGGCGCGCAACCGGCCCCGCCCCCGGCCTGATCTTCCGCGGGGACGGGCCCGTGGACGCGAACCCGTTCCGCCGGCTCGCCGAGATCGAGCCCATGGGCGCGCCGCTCCTCGACGCCGAGGAGCTCGACACCTACGTGCGGGCCTTCGAGGGCTCGGGCTTCCGGGGCGGAATCAACTGGTACCGCAACGCCGACAAGGACAAGCGCGTGATGCCCGGGCTGGGCGTGGAGAAGCTCTCGCTGCCCTGCCTGATGGTGACGGCCTCCTGGGACGGCGCGCTGCCGCCCGCCGCCGCGCAGGGCATGCCGGCGCTGTGCAGCGACCTCGAGATGCAGGAGCTCGCCTGCGGCCACTGGACGCAGCAGGAGCAGCCCCAGGCCCTCGCGCGCGCAATGATCGACTGGCTGCGGCGGAAGGTGGCGAGGTCGTAGCGATGCGTTCTGCGGCGGCCAGAGCGTGGCGCGGGGCTGACCGGCTGTCGCGCGGGGAACGATGAGTCGTCTCCTGATCTACGGCGCGACGGGCTACACCGGGAAGCTCCTGGTGGCCCACGCCGCGGCGCGAGGCCTCGCGCCGATCGCGGCCGGACGCCACGCGGCGCGCGTGAAGGAGGTCGCCGCCGCCCACGGCTGTGAGGCGCGCGTCGCCGCGCTGGACGACGAGCGCGCGCTGCGCGCGGCTCTCGAAGGGGTCGCGGTCGTGCTCCACGCCGCGGGCCCCTTCTCGGCGACCGCGCGACCCATGCTGGAGGCCTGCCTCGCAGCGCGCGCGCACTACCTCGACGTGACCGGCGAGGTGCCCGTGTTCGAGCACTGCGCGTCGCTGGCGGCGCCCGCCCGGGATCGCGGCGTGATGCTCCTGCCCGGGGTCGGCTTCGACGTCGTGCCGAGCGATTGCCTGGCGGCGCACGTCGCCGCGCGCGTTCCCGAGCCGCGCCGCCTGCGCATCGCGATCGATGCGCTCGGCACGCCCACGCGCGGCACCGCGAAGACCAGCATCGAGATGCTCGGGGTCGGCTGCCTCGTGCGCCGCGAGGGCGCGCTCGTCAGCCTGCCCGCGGGCCGCCTGCAGCGCGACTTCGACTTCGGCTTCGGCCCGGTGCGCTGCGTGGCGGCGCCGCTCGGCGACGTCGTCACCGCCTGGCACTCGACGCGCGCCGCCAACATCGAGGTCTACCTGCGCGCGGGGCCCGGCCTGCGCACGCTGCTCTCGGCGAGCCGCGCGCTCGCACCACTCCTCCGTGCGCGAGCGCTGCAGCGCGGGCTCCAGCGCCTCGTCGATCGCATGCCCGAGGGCCCGAGCGAGGCCGAGCGCAACGAGCTGCGCGGCCACATCGTGGCCGAGGCGGAGGGCGAGCGCGGCGAGCGTGCGCGCGCCCGGCTCGACACGCCCAGCGGCTACCGGCTCACCATGCTCGCAGGCGTGGAGATCGCGCGCCGCGTGCTGGAGGGGCGCTTTCGCAGCGGCTACCAGACGCCTGCCACGGCCTACGGCGCGGATCTCGTGCTCGAGCTCGACTGCGTGCGCAGCGACGATTGAGCCGCCCCGCGCGGTAGGATCGCTCCTGCCCAGGGAGGCCGATGCCGAGACGCTGCTGGCTGCGAGCCCGCCCCTGGCGCGGGACCTCCTGGGTCGGGCTCCTCGCGTTCGCCCTCGCGGCTGCGCGGGGGAGCGCGCAGGTCCCCCTGCCGGGGCTGGAGCAGATCACGGTCACGGCGCAGCTGCGCGAGCAGCCGCTCGAGGACGTGCCGGGCGCGGTGACCGTGGTCTCGCGGGAGCTGCTGCAGACGCGCCGCCTGCTCGCCTACCCCGACCTCGCGCCCCTCACCCCTGGCATGACCAGCGCGCCCGACCTCCCGTTCCTCGATCTCACCACGCTTCGCGGCGTGGGGACCGCGCGCTCCGGCTTCGGCGTCGCGCCCGCGCTCGCCCTCTTCAGCAACGGCCTCTACCAGGGCCGCGGCGCGGCGCAGCAGAGCGCGCTCTACGACCTCGATCGGGTCGAGGTCGCGCGCGGCCCGCAGGCGGTGCTGTTCGGCCACGACGCGCTCGGCGGCGCGATCGACGTGCGCACCACGAAGCCGCTGCTCGAGCGCCGCTTCGAGGCCGGCGTGAGCTACGGAGAGCGGAGCCTGCTCCAGCTCGACCTGGTCGGGAACACGCGCGTCGCGGAGAGGCTCGCGGTGCGCGGCGCCCTCCACGTCGAGAACCAGGACGGCTTCCTCGAGAACGAGACGCGCGGCGAGACGCTCGGCGAGCGGCTCGTCGCGGCCGGGCGCGTGTCTGCCACCTACTTCGGCGCGAGCGTCGAGGCCACGCTCGTCCTCTCGTACGAGGACCGCGAGCAGGCGCCCGACGTGTTTCGCGCGAGCGGGCGCGGCCTGCCCGATTACCACGTGCTCTCCGAGCAGCCCGCGCACGCGCTGCGCTCCGACGCGAGCGCCTTCACGGCGAGCAGCGAGGTCGACTGGGAGATCGACTCCGCCTGGACGCTCACCTCGCTGACCGGCTTTCGCGACGGCGACTTCGACTACGCCGCGGATGCCGATGGGCTGGGCGCATCCTTCCAGTCCTCCCCGCGCGCGCTCGAGCAGAGCGACACGCTGTTCCAGCAGGAGCTGCGCCTCGCCTATTCGAGCCCACGCGAGGCGACGCTCGTGCTGGGCGCGTCGGTGATCGACGAGCGTCTCGACGGCGCGCTGCGCAACACCTCGGACTTCGGCTTCGTGAGCGGCGGCCTCGCGTCCTCGTTCAGCGGCGAGCGCCTGCGCGAGCGCGCCGACTACACGGGCGACGACTTCGGCTGGTCGCTGTTCCTCGACGCGAGCCAGCGCGCCGGGAGCTTCGAGCTCGCGGAGGGCGTGCGCTACAGCGCGATGCGCCGGCGGCTCGCGATCCGCGTGCCCGATCCGGCGGGGCTCGCGGCCAACGCCGGGAGCCCCAACGCCTGCGCCTGCTACACGTTCGGCTTCTACACGAGCCGCGCGGTGGAGAGCCGACAGACGTCGGACGACGCGAGCTTCCGCGCCGCGCTGCGCTACGAGTGGAGCGACGCGGTCTCGCTGTACGCCGCCTGGGCGCAGGGCTTTCGCGCAGGCGGGGTCGACGACTTCGCCGTGGACGTTGCGCCCGCGGACGTCCCCGAGCTCCACACGGGCACCCTCGACCTCGCCGCGGCGGGCGGAGAGCTCGATCGCTTCGGCTCCGAGCACAGCGACTCGGTCGAGCTCGGGCTCAAGGCGACGCCGCTCGGCGGCCGCCTGCGCCTCGACGCCGCCTCCTACTTCGCGCGCTACCAGGATCTGCAGCTGCCGCGCACGGAGCAGGGGCTGCTCCAGATCGAGAACGTCGCGCGCGCCCGCGGCGCCGGCCTCGAGCTCGAGAGCGCGCTCGCAGCATTCCCCTGGCTGGCGCTGCGCGCGAACCTCGCCTGGGCGTGGTCGGAGGTCGTGCGGGACCGCTCCGACCCCGCCGAGGAGGGCCGCGCGCTGCCGCGCGCGCCCGAGCTCAGCGCGGGCTTCTCGGTCGAGGCCGTGCGGCGCGCCACGCGCGGAGGCGAGCTCTACCTGGGCGCGATCTACACCTATCAGGGCGACTTCCGGGCCGCGCGCGGCACGACCGAGCGCGTGGCGGCCTACGATCTGCTCGACTTCCGCGCCGGGTATCGCGATCGCGAGAGCTTCCGGATCGAGCTCTTCATCGACAACGTGCTCGACGCCTTCGAGGCGAACGCGCTCGCTCCCGCGCGCGACTTCGTCGCTCCGCTGACCACGCGCTCCGCGTTCGGGCCGCCTCGCACCTTCGGGGTGAGCGCGACCGTGGACTGGTGAGGAGGCCCCATGCTCGATGCCAACGCCATCTCGCTCGCAGGCCGCGTCGCCGTCGTCACCGGCGCGGGCGCGGGCATCGGCCGGGCCGTCGCCGAGGCGCTCGCCGCCTGCGGCGCAGCGCTCGTGCTGGCCGAGCGGAGCGCGCCGCGCGCGCAGGAGGTCGCCCGGGCGATCGAGGGGCGCGGCGGCCGCGCGCGCGCCGTGGTCGGAGACGTGAGCGAGCAAGCGGCGGTGGACGCGCTCGCGCGCGCCGCCCTGGACGCATTCGGCCGCGTGGACGTGCTGGTGAACAACGTCGGCGACTTCCTGGGCATGAGCCGCCCCTTCGTGGAGAGCAGCGACGAGGACTGGCGGCGCCTGTACGACGTGAACCTGGGCGCTGCGCTGCGCTGCACGCGCGCGCTCGCCCCGTGGATGCTCCAGCAGGGGAGCGGCGGCAGCATCATCAACGTCACGACGATCGAGGCGCACCGCGGGATCCCGGGCAACGTGGTCTACGCCACCTTCAAGTCCGCGCTGGTGGGCTTCACGCGCAGCCTCGCTCTGGAGCTCGCCCCGGCGAAGATCCGCGTGAACGCGATCGCCCCCGAGACCACCGACACGCCTCAGGTGCCGGTGATGCAGTGGCTCTCGCCCGAGGCGCAGCAGCACATCCCGAGCTGGATTCCTCTCGGCCGCTTCGGGAGGCCCGACGACGTCGCGGGCGCCGCGCTGTTCCTCGCCTCGGACCTCTCGGCCTGGGTCACCGGCACGACCCTCCACGTCGACGGAGGCGCGCTCGCCGCGGGCGGCTGGTACCGGACGCCGAAGGGCCGCTGGACCAACACGCCGATCATCACCGGCGGAGGCCTGGGCTAGCGGAGCTTGCGGAGGGTCAGCGCTTCGGCGCGCGGCTCGCGAGCGCGGTGGGAGCGACCACGCCGAAGGGCACGCGATCCTCGAAGCGCGTCTTGTGGTCGCGCGACTCGAACTGGACCTCGAGTGTGTAGACGCCGAGCGTCGCCTCGGGCGGCAGCGTGACCAGCGCGTCGACGCGCCAGCGCCCCGGCGCGATCTCGAACGCCTGCACCGTGTCGTCGGCCACGACGTCGTCGCCCAGGCGGATGCGCGTGCGCAGTGCGCCGACCAGGCGCTGCTCCGGATAGACGGGGCACATCACGGTGACGAGCCGGTGCGCGAACTCTCCCCCCGCCGCCACGGGCGCGGGCACGATCGCGTTGGCCTCGAGGCCGAGCCACGGCAGGCGCCGCTCGTCGCATGCGTACTCGCCGGCCACGGCGGGGGCGGTCGTGAGGAGCGTCGCGCCGGGGTGCTCGGAGACGTCCAGGGGCCCGGTTGCGCAGCCCGAAGCGAGGAAGGCGAGCGCGAGCCAGCGGGCCTTCATCGGTGGATCACCCAGCCCTTGGCCGCGGGCGGCTCGGGCGGCGGAGCGGGCTCGGCGCGCTCGATGGGAGGCGCCAGCAGCTTCGGCTTCGCGCGCTTCGGCTTCTCGGCGGGTCGGGCCTCGGGCGCCTCCGTCTTCGCCGGCGCGGACGCCGCCGCCCGGGTCGCGGCCGGCGTCGGCCGCGGGGAAGGCGTGGGGTGCGTCTCGATGGGCGCGGGCTCCGGCTGGGGCGCCGGATGGCGCGCCAGCTCGACCACGCCCAGCGCGAGGAGACCGAGCGCGCCCAGCACTCCCGCCGCGAGGAGCGGGCGAGCCACTGGCCGCCGCGCGGGCGCGCTCGGGCGCGGCGCCGGGGAGGCGGCGGGCGGCGGAGGATCGAGGGCGAGCGTCTCGGGGGCCTCGGGCAGAGGCTCGAGCGCGATCAGCTCGGTCGGGGTGAGCCCGAACGCCCGCGTGGGCCGGCCGCCGAGCTCCTCCGTGATGGCGTCGATGCCCGTGAGCGTGGGAGCGCGCGGATCGGCGAGCGGCGCGCTCACCGCCGGCGAGCGCGTCCGCGCTTCGCCCGAGCGCCCGGCACCCGCTTCGAGGAGTTCGTCGCGCAGCTCCCGCGTGCTCGCGAAGCGGTCGGCGGGGCGCTTGGCGAGCGCGCGCAGGATCAGGTCCTCCACGCGCGGGTCGAGATCGGGGCGCAGGCTGCGCGGCGGCGCCGGGGCGTCCTCGAGCTGGGCGCGCATCGTCTCGAAGCTCCCGGCCGCGCTGAACGGCACGCGGCCGGTGGCCATCTCGTAGAGCACCACGCCGAGCGAGTAGATGTCGGAGCGCGCGCTCGCGTCCTCGCCCCGGATCTGCTCGGGGGACATGTACTCGGGCGTGCCGATCAGCTTCCCGTGCAGGGTCATGCGCTCCGACCCCGCGATGCGTGCGATCCCGAAGTCCATCACCTTCACCCGCCCATCTCCATCGACCATCAGGTTCGCGGGCTTCACGTCTCGGTGGACGACCCCGTGCTCGTGGGCGTGGCCGATCCCCTCGAGCGCCTGCGCGAAGAAGTCGAGGCAGACGTCGAGGGCGAGGGCGCCGTGGGTGCGCAGCAGCGCCGAGAGGGGCTGGCCGTCGATGAACTCGAGGACCAGGAAGAGCGACTCCTCCTGCTCGAGCACGCCGTGAACGGCGGCGACGTTGGGATGGGAGAGGCGCGCCAGCGCCCGCGCCTCGGACCAGAAGCGCTCGGACATCGCGGGGTCGGCGGCGACCTCCGCGCGCAGCGCCTTGATGGCGACCGCGCGCCCGAGCGACAGATCCTCGGCGCGCCAGACCTCTCCCGCTCCACCGCTTCCGAGGCGGGCGAGGATGCGGAAGTTGCCGATGATCTTCCCGGTCAGGGAGGTCGTCATGAGGTGCGCGTCGCTCGCGTCCGCGCAGCCGACTCATCGGTCGCCAGGGTCCCCGCCTTGACGCGGGCGGGCGCTACGGAACCTCTGCAACCCCCGGGGAGCCGTCGCTCGCTGCGAGGCGACGGGCTTTCAGGCCGGAGGGGTCGCGACTCTGGGCCTCGATTCAGAGGCGCGCGCTGCGTGTGGAGGCCAAGCGTTGGCGCAGGCGTGCTAGTCGCGCTCGCTGACCGCGCAGCGCTGCGACGCGGTTGGCGCGCAAGCGTCACTGAGACCGGCCCTGCAGCTGCGACCCCGCCCGGCCAGCGCGTCGATCATCCGCTACGCAGAGGTTCCTAGCGGCGGCGCAGCCCCAGCGCGCCGAGCGCGAGGAAGAGCAGCGCGAGCGGCGCGGGCTCCGGCACGTCGACCTCGGCCACGGCCACCCCGGCGGGTGCGTCGCCCACCACCACGAGCTGGTCGAGGAAGATGTTCCCGTTGCCCACGCGCAGCCGCACGATCGGGTCGGGCAGCGTCACCAGGCTCAGCTCCCCGATGTTGTTGGTCACGCTCACGCCGTACGAGCCGCCGCTCGGCGGGTAGCGTTGGCCCTTGGCGTTGGCGACCCAGACGCCGCCGCCCGCGTAGGGGTCCGTCTCGGGAGCGCCTTCCGCCCGGAACGTGCCGGCCACCGTGAGGCGTTCGATCGAGGCATCCGGCGCATCCTTGATCCGGATGTCGATCAGGCGGCCCTGCTTGATCTTGCCCTTCTTGCTCACGGGGGCGATGCCGACGTGGCCGTTGAGCGAAACCAGCGCCACGTACTTCGCCGCGTCGGAGGTGCGGAAGGTGAGCCGCCCGCCCCCCGGCACATCGAGCGAGTCGAGGCGCGCGCTGGTCGGCACCTCAGCCTTCGGGACGTAGGCGATCGGCGTCAGCCCGGGCAGGTTGTCGAAGTCCACCGTCAGGCCCGAGGCCGCGGCCGCGCTGAGCAGCGTGAGAGCGAAGGCGGCGATGCGCAAAGCAGGGTCCCTCTCTGCCACGGGGGTGGCGGGGAAATGGCGCGGGAGTGTAGCCGGCCCGCGCCCGGGACCTGGGGCAAACTTCGCGGGCGAGGTGAACGCCGTGCTCCAGATCAAGCAGGATGTCCCGAACGGCCGCATCGAGGGGAGCTGCGACGAGCGCTTCGGCGAGCTGGCCCGGGAGTTCGCGCGCAACTTCGAGGAGCGCGGCGAGGTGGGGGCCTCCGTCTGTGTCACGCAGCACGGGCGCACGCTCGTCGACCTCTGGGGCGGCGTTGCAGACCCGGCGAGCGGCCACGCCTGGGGGCGCGACACGATCTCGGTCGTGTTCTCCTGCACGAAGGGGGTCGTGGCGCTCTGCGCTCACCTGCTCGCGGCGCGCGGTCTCCTCGACCTCGAGGCGCCCGTGGCCGAATACTGGCCGGAGTTCGCGCAGCGCGGGAAGTCCGGCGCGAGCGTGCGCATGATGCTCGACCACTCCGTGGGCGTTCCCGTGTTCCGAGCTCCGCTGAAGGCGGGCGGCGCCTACGAGTGGGACTACATGATCGGCCGGCTCGAGGCCGAGGAGCCCTTCTGGGAGCCGGGCACACGCAACGGCTACCACCTCTTGAACTTCGGCTGGACGGTGGGCGAGCTCGTGCGGCGCGTGTCGAAGCGCTCGCTCGGCGCGTTCCTCCAGAGCGATCTCGCGGGGCCGCTCGGCGCCGAGTTCTGGATCGGCCTCCCCGAGCCGCACGAGGCGCGCGTGGCGCCCATGATCCCGTTCGCCCCCGGCCCCGGAGAGGGGCTCGGCGAATTCCTCCGGCGGGCCCTCGAGAAGCCCGACTCGATCCAGGCGCTCGGGCTGCTGAGCGCCGGTGGCTTCGATCCCAATACGCGCGAGGGGCACGCGGCCGAGATCGGCGGCGGTGGCGGAATCTCGAACGGCCGCGGGCTCGCGCGCCTCTACGCGCCGTTCGCGTGCGGCGGCGCCCTCGACGGCAAGCGCTACGTCGACGCCGTCACCCTCGCGCGGATGGGCGAGGTCTCGATGGCGACGCACGAGGACGCGGTGCTGCTGCTGCCCACGCGCTTCGCCCTCGGCTTCATGAAGTCGATGGACAATCGGCGGCGGGCGCGCGGCGACCGCGACAGCGCGATCCTCTCGAGCAGCGCCTTCGGCCACGTCGGCGCGGGCGGCTCGATCGGCTTCGCCGATCCGCGCGAGGAGCTCTCGTTCGGCTACTCCATGAACCGCATGGGCCCCGGCATCCTCCTGAACGAGCGCGGTCAAGCGCTGGTCGACGCGGCCTACCGCGCGCTCGGCTACGCCTCGAACGCCCCGGGCGTGTGGGTGCGCTGAACGTGCGCCGCTTCAACCACATGGAGCTGACGCTCCCGAAGGGCGCGCTCGAGAAGCAGCGCGACGAGATCAAGACCTTCTACGCAGACCTGTTCGGTTGGGAGGCGCTCGACATCCCGATCCTGAAGCAGACCGGCCTGCTCCTGCGCAGCGACGCGGAGACCAGCCAGTTCATCCTGGTGACCGAGCAGCGCGCCCACATGAGCTCGCCGGGCTTCGACCACCTCGGGCTGCTCTGCGACTCCCGGGCGGAGGTGGACCAGCTGCTCGCGCGCGCCAAGGACTGGCAGCGGCGCGACCCGCGCGTGGAGCTCAAGGAATACGAGGATCTGGTGACGGGGACGGTCACCACCCACGCCTTCTACGTGCGCTACCTGCTGCCGATCTGGTTCGACGTCCAGGTGCTCGAGTACGCCGCCGGGGCGGAGCCGCAGCAGCGCTGGCGCTTCGCGCCCGGCTGAGCGGGGCGAGCCCGCCGTGGGGTTGTTCGGAAAGCGGGGCTGGCGGCGCGGGCGCGCCGCCCCCGAGATCCGCTCGCTCCCCTGGCAGGCCGATGCGAGCCGGCTGCGCCGGCGCGGCTACGCGAGCTACGCCCAGTACCTCGAGCACCAGGCCGCGAAGCTCGCCCAGATCGACCTCTCCGGGTACGACGTCGCCTATCGCGAGGCCCTGCGCGAGCGGCTGCGCGCGGCGGGGGTGCCCCGGCGCGGCGAGTCGGTGTTGTGTCTCGGGGCGCGCGTCGGCACCGAGTGCAAGGCCTTCCTCGACCTCGGCGCCTTCGCGCTCGGGGTGGATCTCAACCCCGGGCCCGAGAACCGCTATGTGGTCCACGGCGACTTCCACGCGCTCCAGTTCGCCGACGCCTCCGTGGACTGGGTGTTCACGAACGCTCTCGACCACGCCTTCGATCTCTCGCGCCTGCTCGCGGAGGTGAAGCGCGTGCTCAAGCCGACCGGCGGCCTGATCGCCGAGATCGTGGCGGGCTCCTGCGACCCGAGCGGTCGGGAGGCCGCCGACTACGAGAGCCTTTGGTGGGACCGCGTGGACGACGTGGTGGCGCTGCTCGCGAGTCACGGCTTCGCGGTTTGCCGGCGCGTGCCCTTCGATACCCCCTGGCGGGGCGACGCCATCGTTTGTCGGCGGACCGCGGGCGCGTGACCCATCACTCGGGGCTGGGCGCTCCGGTCGGAGCTGCCTCGGGCGCGGCCGCCTCGGAGGGCGCCGGGGGGCTCGGCGCGCGGTTGCTGCTCCACATGTCCCGGCGCATGCGCCAGGCGCCGTCCTCGCGCTTCCAGATCACGATGTACTTGCCCTCGTCCGCGACGGAGCCGTCCTTCGCGGAGAGGGTCGCGCGCCCCACCTCGACGGCGCCGTCGGCGCCCAGCGCCGCGACCTCGTCGGTCTGGAGATCGACCTTGGCGACGCTCTCGAAGGCGCCGCTCCAGAGCGCCGCGATCGCCTCGCGGCCCGAGACGGGTGCGGCGTTCGGGGGCATCGCCATCGCATCCGCGCTGTAGCAGGCCGCCGCTGCGTTTCCGTCGCTCGCTTGGGCGGCGTCCATGAAGCAGCGGTTCGCCGCCGCGATCTCCGCGTGCAGTGCCTCGGGCGGAGCCGCGCTCGGCGCGGGCTGCCCGCAGGCGAGCGCAGAGAGGACGAGCAGGGAGCCGGCAGTCTGCAGCGAGCCGCGCATGGTCAGGGCCCTCCTGCTGCCCAGTCTACGCCGCGCGGCTCCGACTTCGCGCGGATTCCTGCGCCGCGCCAGCCGTCGGAGCGCTAGGCTGCTCTCGCGTTCGGCGCGAGCTGCCGATCAGCTCCACGCCCGAGCGCCGGGCTTCCGAGAAGAGGTTCGAGTGTCCCTCCACGGCGACCTGACGCGCGAGATCCAGGAGGCGCCTGCGGGGCCCCGCGTGGCGGCGCTCTTCGACCTCGACCACACGCTGGTGGCGGGCTTCTCGGCGACCGCGTTCCTGATCGAGCGCATCACGTCCGGTCGCATCTCGCCGCGCGAGATCGGCGACGGCGTGGCCGGGGCGCTCTCCTTCGCGCTCGGCCGCATCGGCTTCTCGGGCATGCTCGCGACGGTGGTGGCGACCTATCGCGGCCTCGCCGAATCGGTGATGGAACAGCAGGGCGAGGAGGTGTT
The DNA here is from genome assembly GCA_963716275.1 of uncultured delta proteobacterium. GTDB lineage: Bacteria > Myxococcota_A > UBA9160 > UBA9160 > UBA6930 > VGRF01. The sequence goes on from CAVQTC010000003.1 coordinate 541,740, forward strand.
CGCGAAGCGCCTCGCGAAGGAGATCTATCCCGAGGCGCGCGCCCTGGTGGAGGCGCACCGCGCCAGGGGCCACACGCTCGCGATCATCTCCTCCGCGCTGACTTATCAGGTGGGGCCCTTCGCGCGCTCCCTCGACATCCCCCACGTGGCCTGCACGCGGCTCGAGGTGGAGCGCGGCGTCTTCACGGGCGCGATCGTGAAGCCGACCTGCTGGCAGGAAGGCAAGCTCTACTACGCTCGCGAGCTCGCATCGGCCGAGGGCTTCGACCTCGCGGAGAGCTTCTTCTACAGCGACAGCGCCGACGACCTGCCCCTGCTCGAGGCCGTGGGCCGCCCGCGCCCGACCAATCCGGGCTCGCGGCTGGCGGGCATCGCGCGCGATCGCGGCTGGCCGATCCGCCGCTTCAAGAGCCGCGGCCGTCCGGACGCCGAGGCCGTGACGCGCACCGCACTCGCCTACGCCAGCGCGATTCCCTCGTTGCTCGTGGGCGCGGGCGTCGGCTTCGCGAACCGCTCCGAGCGCGAGGGGCGCAACGTCGCGGTCTCCGCCTGGGCCGACCTCGCCACCGCCTTCGCCGGGATCGAGCTCGAGCTGAAGGGCGAAGAGAACCTGTGGGCGCAGCGGCCGGCCGTCTTCATCTTCAATCACCAGAGCGGCGTGGACGCGCTGCTCGTCGCGAAGCTCCTGCGCCGCGATTTCGGCGGCCTCGCCGGCAAGGGCATCCAGTCCAATCCGCTCTTGCGCCAGGCCTTCGAGTTCGTGGGCGCCGTGTTCGTCGATCGCGCGGATACGCCGGACGCCCTGGGCCCTGCCGTCGAGGCGCTGCGCGCGGGCCGCTCGATCGCCATCGCACCGGAGGGCACGCGCTCGCGCACGCCCCACCTCGGCCCCTTCAAGAAGGACGCCTTCCAGCTCGCCCTCCAGGCGGGCGTGCCGATCGTACCGATCGTGTTCCGCAATACCCTCGACGTGCTGCCGCGCGGCGCGCTGGTGCTGCGCCCGGCCAACGTCGAGGCGATCGTGCTCCCGCCCATCGACACCGCCGACTGGACGCGCGAGACCCTCGACGCCGAGATCGAGGGCGTGCGCAAGAAGTACCTCGAGGTGCTCGGGCAGTGAGTCGTCGGCGAGGGGGCGCGCTCGCAGCGCTCGGTGTGATCCCCGTCTGGCTCGCCATTGCGATGCTTCCCGCGCGCGCAGACCCGGTCGAGAGCGAGTGCTTGCCGGCTGACTTCGCCCTGCGCGTGCCGCTCGAGCCGCCGGGGGAGATTGCGCGGCGGGTGAGAGAGCTGCTGGCGGTTGGGGAAGATCCCGCGCAGCGCAGGGAGGCGCTGCGCATGCTCTTCCGCGAGGCTGGCTGCGCCTCGATCGAAGAGCGGAGCGATCCGAGGCTCTCCGGGCCGAGCCTGGTCTGCGGCATGCCGGGGAGGACGAGCGAGCTCGTGGCGGTCGGAGCGAGCCCCGACTATGACGGGGCCTCGCCGAGCGCGCTGTTGCCCGCGCTCGCCGCCGTCCTCGCGCGATCCGATCGGTCGCGCTCCTTCGAGCTCGTGGCGTTCGGGCCCGACCCGAGCAATCGGGGAGTCGGCGCCTCGGTCTACAGGGAGGAGCTCTCCGAGCGGAATGGCGATCCCATCCTCGTGGTCCACCTGGGATACGTGGGCCACGGGCCCCTACAACTCGAGCGGCGCACGACCGGGCACCAACAGTGTCTGCTGACGGCCCTCGCCGATCACCTGGGGCTTCCCCTGCTGGAGCGCCAGGTGGGCCCCCGACTGAACGCGGACTGCGCCCCCACCGCGCATATCCCTTGCGTCCTCAGCCCGGTGGACGGCCAGGTGACTCCCGGAAGCATCGCGTTTGCCGGCCTTACAGCGCGGCTGCGAGGGGCGGATCTGCGCGCCGACTCGCACTACGCCGGCTATCGCCTGCTGGCCGCGTATCTCCTGACGGTCGACCAGCTCGGGGTCCAGTGAGGGCTCACGCCGCGGCGGGCTTCAGGCGGTAGCGGATCGGCAGGTGCTTGATGCCGGGTACCAGGTGCGAGGCGGTGCGCTCGGCCGGGCCGCACTGCTCGACGTGCTCGAGGCGCGGCAACAGCTCGCGGAAGAGCGCGCGAGTCGTCATGCGCGCGAGGTGCGAGCCGATGCAGAAGTGCTCGCCGATGCCGAAGGCGAGATGCGGGTTCGGGTCGCGCGCGAGGCGCAGCTCGTCGGGCGCCTCGAAGACGTCCTCGTCCCGGTTCGCCGAGGCGTAGAAGAGCATCAGGCGATCGCCCGCGCGGATCTTCTGGCCGCGCAGCACGTAGTCCTCGCGTGGCGGTGCGCACCATGTGGTTCACGGGCGTCACGTAGCGGATCAGCTCGTCGATCGCGGTCTCCGTCGAGGCCCGGATCGTGCGCCCAGCGCAGGCGCTCCTCCGGATGCTCGAGCAGCGCGAGCATGCCGCCGCCGATGCCGCCGCGCGTGGTCTCGTGGCCGGCCGTGAAGACGATCAGGCAGTAGCCCATCGTGTCCATCACGCTGATCGGCTCGCCGTCGACGCGCGCGTTCGCGATCACGCTGGCGAGGTCGTCCGCGGCTGCGCGCGCCGGCTCTCCATCACGCGGTTGAAGTAGGTGAAGAACTCGAAGCCGAGCGCGCGCATGTTGGCCTCGCGGTCGCCGTCCTTGCGCTGGAACTCCGGGTCCTCGGCGCCGAAGAGCTCGTTGGTGACGCGCAGGATGAAGGGCTCGTCCTGGGGCGGCACGCCGAGGATGCTCGCCAGGATCTTCAGCGGGTGGAGCGAGGCGACGTCTCGCACGAAGTCGCACTCGCCCTCGCGCCCGAGCCCGTCCACGAGCTGCGCGCGCCGTCTGCGCCACGACGCGGTCGAGGCGCGTCGAGCCCGCGCGGCGTGAACCAGGGGCTCGCCACCTTGCGGAACTTGCGGTGGTCCGGCTGGTCCATGTTGATGATCGTGCGCATCTGGAACGCGCCGCCCTGCTCGCGCTGCGCGGCGCGCGTCCTCCTCGCGGATCAGCGTCATGCCCGGACCGTTCAGGAAGCGCTCGGGCTGCTTCGAGATCTCGATGATGTCGGCGTGCTTGGTGATGGCCCAGAACGATTGCCAGTCCTTGGGCTCGAAGTACGCGACCGGGGCCCGACGGCGCAGCTCCCTCCACTCGGCGTGCGGGTAGCCGCGCTCCATGTAGCGGCGCGGCTCGATCAGTTGCAGACCGTCGATCTCCATTCGACTCGCCTCTTCGCGTCGGTCGCGCGAAGATGCCCCAGGCTCCCGATGCCGTACATGGAGCGAGGATGGCCGAGCAGAGCGCTCTCGCGCCGGCGCTGGTGGAGCGCGTGCTCGCGAAGCTCGGGCTGGCCGCCGCGCCGCGCGCCGATCTCGGCGGCCTCGCCGCGCTCTATGCGGCGTGGTGCCGCAGCGTCCCCTTCGACAACGTCCGGAAGCTGATCCACGTGCGCGCCGCGTACCCGGCGCCGCTTCCTGGCGACACACCCGAGGACTTCTTCGATGCCTGGCTCGCCCACGGCACGGGTGGCACTTGTTGGGCCGGCAACGGCGCGCTCTGTGCGCTGCTCGAGTCGCCGGGGTTTCGCGCGCGCTGAGGCATCGCCACGATGATGGTGGCGCCGAAGTTGCCGCCCAATCACGGGACGGTGGCGGCGGTTCTCGACTGCGCGACCTGGCTGGTCGATGCCTCGATGCTCCACGGCGCACCGCTGCGGCTGGAGGCCGGGGCCGAGACAGCGAGGCGATGGCAGCGCGCGTCCCCGAAGATCGGCCCCGACCTCCGCGGCCCGAAAGCCGAACGGCAGGAGGCTAGGAGCTCCAGAGCGAGATCCCCTAGGGGATCTTCTCAAGGGGCCTGCGTTCTCGGTCGATAACCTTGACTCGAGATATATTTGGGAATATTTTCCCAAATATAGTTTCGGGCTGAGCGTCCGCGGAAACGAGCTGGCCGGGCAATCCCACGGAGGAACTCCCCAATGCAACGCGCACGCATCCAGGCGGCCGGGATCGCGCGCGCGGCGACGGTCTACCTGCAGGTCGTGGTGCCCACCAGCTGAGGCGCCGCCGAGCCGCCGAGCGTCGGGCGGCTCCGGCGCACGCCCCCCGCGGAGTGCCATGCAAGCGCAGCTCGCCGCCGCCGTTCGCAGCGTCCTCCGGCCGCTCGTGCGGATTCTGCTCCGGAACGGCGTGGCGCTCGGAGCGCTGATGGAGGAGGCGAAGCGCGTGTACGTGGACGTCGCCGCGCGCGAGTTCGGGGTGCCGGGGCGACAGCCTTCGGTGTCGCGCGTCTCGCTGCTCACCGGCCTCACGCGCAAAGAAGTGAGCCGGCTCTGGGAGGCGCCGGAAGCGGAAGCGCGCGGCGTCGATCCCGCGCGCTACAGCCGCGCCGCGCGCGTCGTCTCCGGCTGGGTCCGCACGCCCGCCTTCCAGGATTCCGCTGGAGAGCCGGCCGAGCTCCCCTTCGAGGGGGGCGAGCACTCCTTCGCCGAGCTGGTGCGCCGCTTCGGAGCGGACGTGCCGCCGCGCGCGCTGCTCGACGAGCTCCTGCGCGCGGGCGCCGTCGAGCGCAGCGAGTCGGGTCGCTTGCGCCTGGTGACGCGCGCCTACGTCCCGCGCGGCGACGACGACGAGAAGCTCGGCATCCTCGGCACCGACGTCGCCGACCTGATCGCGACGATCGATCACAACATCACGCAGCCGCCCGAGCGCGCCTTCTTCCAGCGCAAGGTCGCCTACGACAACCTGGTGGCGGAGTGCCTGCCCGAGCTCCGCGAGCGCGCGGGCGCGCGCGGCCAGGGGCTGCTCGAGACGCTCGACGCCTACATGTCGGCGCACGACCGCGACGACAACCCGAGCGTCGCCGGGCACGGCCGCCATCGCGCCGTGCTCGGGATCTACTACTTCGAAGAACCCGTCGGAGAGGGAAGTCCCGATGCGTAAGCTGCTCGCACTCCTGGTCGCCATGCTCCAGCTCTCCTGCGGCGCCGGCGGCGGCCTCGCCCAGGGCGGAGGCGTCGGCGGCACCGGCATCTCGGCCGGCGCCATCTCCGGCTTCGGGAGCATCTTCGTCACCGGCACCGAGTACGACGTGAACGGGGCGCAGATCCGGCTGGAGCGCGCGAACGGAAGCGCCGCGGACCTGCGCGTCGGCATGGTCGTGGTGGTCGAGGGCGAGCGCAGCGCCGACGGCACGACCGGCACGGCGCAGCGCGTGGACTACGACGACGAGATCGAGGGACCGATCTCGGCGCTCGCGCTCGGTCACGCCGGATGTGCTCCACGCCACGATCCTGGGCCAGACGATCGTGATCGAGCGCGACTTGACCCGCTTCGACGGCTCGCCGCCCCCGACGTTCGACACGCTCGCGGTGAACGACCTGGTCGAGGTGAGCGGCTACCGGCGCACAAACGACATCCAGGCCACCTACGTGAAGAAGAAGGGCGTGGCCGGCGGCACACCGACCGTGGACCTGAAGGGCACGGTCGCGGGCGTCGCGGGGCGCAGCTTCCTGCTCGGCACGATCACGGTCAGCTGGAGCGCGTCCACCGAGCTGGTCGACCTGCCCGCGGGTGGCCCGACCAACGGCGACTTCGTGGAGGTCGAGGGCACGCTCACCGCGCCGGACGCCATCAGCGCGACGCGCATCGAGCGCGAAGGGCCCTTCGCGGGCGATCACGACGAGTTCGAGCTCGAGGGCAGCGTCTCGGACTTCGTCTCGCTCGCGAGCTTCAAAGTCGATGGCCAGCCGGTCGACGCCTCGGGCGCGGGCGTCCAGTTCGAGCCCAACAACCCCGGCCTGGTCATGAACGGCGCGCTGCGTGGAGGTGGAGGGCAGCCTGCAGGCCGGCGTGCTGATCGCGCGGAAGGTGAAGCTGCGCGAGGGCGAGGTCCGCATCCACGCGAGCGTGGCCAATCCGGCCGACGTCGATCCGGTCGCGAAGCGCGTCGTCCTGCTCGGCATCCCGGTCCGCGTCGACTCCGCGACGCGGCTGGAGGACGACACCGGCGCGGTGCCGAGCGGCTTCGATCTCGGCGACGTCGTCGCCGGCGACTTCCTCGAGGTCCGGGGCTTCGAGGATGGAGCCGGCGGCGTCGTCGCCACCGAGCTCTCGCGCGACCAGGAGGACGACGTCGAGCTGCGCGGCGCCGTGCAGTCGATCGACGCGGTCGCGCCGGATCGCTCGGTCACGATCCTGGGCGTCGTCGTTCCCACCGACGCGCAAACCGAGTTCGAGGGCGTCCAGGACGAGGACGACTTCTACGCCGCGGTTCACGTCGGCGACGTGATCGAGGTCGAGGACGAGCAGGACGGCGACCAGACCGCGATCGATGTCGCGGACTCGATCGAGCTCGACGATGACTGAACGTGAGCCGAGCCACAGAGTTCACCGTGGGAACCGCCGCTAGGGGCCGGGTCGAGGTGTGCGGGGGAGCCGCCATGATCGCAAAGCAGTTCATCGCCCGATTGCTGCTCTTGGGAGTCGCACTGTCGCTTCCGCTCGCTGCGGAGGCGAAGCCACCGGCCGGGTTCGACCACATGAGCACGGGCGTTCCGCTCAGCGGCGCGCACGCGAATCTTCCCTGCGAATCGTGCCACGCGCGCGGCGCCTTCCAGGGCACGCCGCGCGACTGCGGGACCTGCCACGGGGGCACCGGCGCGATCTCGGCGATCGGGAAGCCGGCGAACCACCTGCCGACCTCGAATCGATGCGAGGACTGCCACAGCGTCGCGACGTTCACGGGCGCCCGCTTCGACCACAGCGGGATCACGGGGAACTGCGTGTCGTGCCACAACGGAGCCCGCGCCGTCGGCAAGAGCGCGAGCCACGTGGCGAGCTCGAACGCCTGCGAGAGCTGTCACACGACGGTCAGCTTCAGCGGTGCGCGCTTCGATCACGCCGCCGTCACCGGCAGCTGCGCGAGCTGCCACAACGGTCGCTCCGCGACCGGCAAGCCCGCGAACCACCTGCCCACCTCGAACGCCTGCGAGGACTGCCACACGACGGCGAGCTTCTCGAACGCGCGCTTCGACCACGCGGGCATCACGGGCAACTGCGTCTCGTGCCACAACGGCAGCCAGGCGATGGGGAAGCCCGCGAACCACCTGCCGACCTCGAACGCCTGCGAGGACTGCCACACGACGGCGAGCTTCTCGAGCGCGCGCTTCGACCACACGGGCATCACGGGCAACTGCGTCTCGTGCCACAACGGCAGCCAGGCGATGGGGAAGCCCGCGAACCACCTGCCCACCTCGAACGCCTGCGAGGACTGCCACACGACGGCGAGCTTCTCGAACGCGCGCTTCGACCACACGGGCATCACGGGCAACTGCGTCTCGTGCCACAACGGCAGCCAGGCGATGGGCAAGCCCGCGAACCACCTGCCCACCTCGAACGCGTGCGAGGACTGCCACACGACGGCGAGCTTCTCGAACGCGCGCTTCGACCACGCGGGCATCACGGGCAACTGCGTCTCGTGCCACAACGGCAGCCAGGCGATGGGCAAGCCCGCGAACCACCCGCTCACCTCGAACGCCTGCGAGGACTGCCACACCACACTGAGCTTCAGCGGCGCGCGCTTCGACCACGCGGGCGTCACCGGGAACTGCATGTCCTGCCACAACGGCAGCCAGGCCACGGGGAAGCCTTCGAACCACTTCATCACGAGCCTCGATTGCGTCGAGTGCCACACCACGGCGACGTTCGCCTCGGCGACCTACCGCCACACCTCGCCCAACTTCCCACAGGGCCACCGCCAGACCGACTGCGCGAGCTGCCACCAGGGCAACAGCCAGGCGGCGGCCTACCGCTTCCCGTCTTATCAGCCCGATTGCGCCGGCTGCCACGCGAACGACTTCCGCGCGGGGGAGCACAAGAAGGTCGACTCGCCGCAGATCCTCTACACGGTGAGCGAGCTGCGCGACTGCACCGGGGCCTGTCACACCTACACGGATGCGACGCTGACCACGATCAAGCGCTCGCGATCCGGCCACCACCGCGCCTCCTCGGGCGAGTGGGGCGACTAGGGGGCGAGCGTGCGCCGAGCCGGAGCCCAATTCGCTATCGCCGGCGTGCTCGGCCTCGGCCTGCTTGGCGTCGCCCCGAGCGCGAGGGCCGCCGACCGTCGCGTGCTCGAGAGCCTGGACGTTCACCCGTCCGCGGAGGGCTACGACATCCGCGTCGGGTTCGGGATCCCGGTGCGCTACATCCGCCACGCGCCGGTCGGCCACGCGAGCACCGTCGAGGTGCAGATCGGCACGGTCTCTTTCGGGCGGCTGGGCTCCGGGCTCTTCTCGAGCGAGTCACTGCGGCCCTCCCAGGCGGGTTCGCCGCTCGTCGACGTCGTCTACGAGGGCGGGCGCACCGAGGGACCGGTGCTGGTGCTGCACTTCTCGCGCGCCGTGGACTTCACGGTCACGCAGAAGGACGACCTCGACACGCTCACGATCGGCGTCCGCGACAAGCGGCGGATGGTCGAGAACGCGCGCGCAGTGGAGCCGCCTCCGGCTCCCGCGACTCCGGAGCCGCCCGCACCCGCGCCGACCCCCGAGGCGATCCCGACTCCTCAGCCGGAGCCGACCGCCGTGGCGGAGACCGCGCCGGCGCCGGCCCCCTCGCCGACTCCGGCGCCGGCACCGGAGGCGCGGCCGCCGTCGACGCCCGCGCAAGCCGAGCAGGTTGCCTCCCTCACGGCGTCAGCGCGGACGGCGCTCGAGGCCGGCGACCTCGATTCGGCGCTCTCGAATCTCACGAAGGCGCTCGAGCTGCCCGAAGCGCCGGCCTCGGCCGAGGCCAAGGAGCTGCTCGGCGTCACGCGCGAGAAGCGCGGCCAGCTCGCCCACGCGAAGGCCGAGTACGAGGAGTACCTGGCGCGCTACCCCGACGGCGAGGGCGCCGCGCGCGTGCGCCAGCGCCTCGACGCGCTGCTCGCCTCGCAGCTCGCGAAGCTGCCTGCGGGCCGCGGCGGGGCCGCGGCTGCGCCTGGCCGCGCGGCGAGCCTCGAGCAGTACGGAAGCGTCTCCAGCTACTACCGGCGCTACGTGCACAAGACCGACTCGCTCGGCTCGCTGCCGACGGACTCCTCGATCCAGATCGACGGCACCTACGTGATGCGCGGCAGCGTGGGCGGGCTGGCGCTGCGCGGGCAGCTCGCAGGCGCCTACAGCTTCGACCTGCTCGAGGGCATGGACGAGAACGACGCGCGCGTCTCGGCGGTCTTCCTCGACCTCGCGCAGATCGACGGGAACTACGGCGCCACGCTCGGCCGCCAGCCCGGCAACACCGCCGGCGTGCTGAGCCGCTTCGACGGCATCCGCGTGCGGCGGCGCCTCGGCGAGCACTGGCAGGTGTCGGCGCTCGGCGGGCTCCCGGTGGACTACTACCACTCCGACACGATCGACACCGACCGCTTCGTCTACGGGGTGGCCGTCGACGGCGAGGAGCTCTTCGGCGGGCTCGGGGGACAGATCTTCGCCGTCCAGCAGCGCGCGGCGGATCTCGTGGACCGCACGGCGATCGGCAGCGAGCTGCGCTGGACCGACGACAACAAGTTCGTCTCCACCTACCTCGACTACGACGTCGACTACAAGGTCCTGAACACGGCGCTGATCGTCGCGAACTGGCAGGTGCTGCCCGGCACCGGGCTCTCCTTGCTCTTCGACCACCGCAAGAGCCCGATCCTGGTGACCTCGAACGCGCTCTTCGGGCAGCCGGTAGACGACCTCTCGGAGCTCGAGGAGCTCTATACGAAAGACGAGATCCGCCAGCTCGCCGAAGATCGCACGCCGACCTCGACGTACGTGAGCTTCGGCGCCACCCAGAAGATCGGCGCGCGCTGGCAGCTCGGCCTCGACGTCTCCGGCTCGAAGCTCACGAGCACGCCGACGTCGGGCGATGTGATGGCCACGCCGGGCACCGGCTGGGAGCTCGCGGTGAACCCGCAGCTGATCGCGACGGGCCTCTTTGCGACGAACGACATCGCGAGCTTCGGCTTCCGCTACTTCGACGGCGCCACGACGCGCACCTACTCGCTGCTCGTGAACGAGCGCTACCCGATCACGGACAGGCTGCGGCTCGCCCCGCGGCTGCGCGTGGATTGGCGCCAGCAGCCCGGGTCGGACGAGTTCGTGCCCCCGCCCGGGACCGTGGACGATCCCTTCTTCCGACCCGACCCCACGCGCAACGGCCAGCTCACCGTGCGCTCGTACCTCGGCGCCGAGTACCGCATCTGGAAGCTGACGCTCGATAGCGACTGCGGCGTCGAGTGGAGCGACGGCACCTTCACGGGCGAGGCGAGCCTCGACTACTCGCTCTGGCTGGGCCTGCGTTATGACTTCTGAGGCCGCATTGGCCGAGTGGCTCGGCTCGTCCATCGCCTGGGCCATCTACGGCCTTCCCCTCGCCGTGGCCGTTGGGCTGCGCCTGCGTCGGCGCGCGCGCGCCGACGCGCGCGGCAGCCGCGCGCTCGCCGAGGCGCGCGCTGCGAAGCTCGCGGAGCCGTCTTCTCTCCACCCCGTGATCAATCCGAATCGCTGCCTGGGCTGTGCGACCTGTCTCGCCGCCTGCCCGGAGGACGAGGTGCTCGGGCTCGTGGACGGGAAGGCGTTGCTGGTCAACCCGACGCACTGCATCGGCCACGGGGCCTGCCGCGACGCGTGTCCGACCGACGCGATCACGCTCGTGCTGGGCAGCGAGACGCAGGGCGTCGAGATTCCGCGCCTCGGGAAGGACTTCCAGACGAGCGTGCCGGGCCTGTTCGTCGCCGGCGAGCTCGGCGGCATGGCGCTGATCCGCAACGCGGTCTCGCAAGGCCGGCAGGCGATCGAGTCGATCGCGCGCCTACCGCGGGGGGAGGCTCCGCCTACGACGTGATCATCGTCGGCGCCGGCCCGGCGGGAATCGCGGCGTCCCTCGCCGCCAAGCAGCACCGCCTGCGCGCGCTCACGCTCGAGCAGGAGTCGCTCGGCGGGACGGTCGCCCACTACCCGCGCGGGAAGATCGTGATGACCGCGCCGATGGAGCTCCCGCTCTACGGCCGCGTCCACGTGCGCGAGACGACCAAGGAGGCGCTGCTCGAGCTGTGGACCGAGGTCGTGCGCAAGACCGGGCTCGCGATCCGCACCGAGGAGCGCGTGACCGGCGTGGCGCGCGACGGAGACCTCTTCACTGTGGCGACGGCGCGCGGCACCCACCGCGCGCGCGCGGTGCTCCTCGCGCTCGGGCGCCGGGGCTCGCCGATGAAGCTCGGAGTCCCGGGCGAAGAGCTCCCGAAGGTGGTCTACCGCCTCGTTGATCCCGAGCAGTACACCGGCCGGCGCGTGCTGGTCGTCGGTGGGGGCGACAGCGCCATCGAGGCGGCCCTCGCGATCGCGGAGCAGCCTGGTGCGAGCGTGGCGCTCTCCTACCGCGGCGAGTCCTTCGCGCGCGCGAAGCCCAAGAACCGCGACCGCGCGGAGGCCGCGCGCCGGAGCGGCCGCGTCGACCTCCGCTACGGCTCGAACGTGATCGAGATCGGCGCGAAGGAGGTCTCGCTGCGCGCGGGCGACGACGCAGCGCGCCTTCCGAACGACGACGTGATCGTCTGCGCCGGGGGCGTGCTGCCGAGCGAGTTCCTGCGCAAGGCCGGCGTGCACCTCGAGACCCTGCATGGCACGCCGATCTTCTAGCGCGCTGGGACGCGCCGCTTGCCTCGCCCTCGCACTCGCCTCGCTCGCCGCAACCCCGGGCGAGCTGGCCGACCAGGCGCGCGACGCCACCCGGCGCCGTGAGTTCGCGCGCGCGGCCGAGCTCTGGGGAGAGCTCGCGCGGAGCGGCGACGCCGATGCGCAGTACGAGCTCGGCGCGCTCTACCGCTCCGGCCTGGGCGTTCCCAAGGACGCCGCGCAGACCGCGCGCTGGTACCGCGCTGCGGCGGAGCAGGGCAACGCCCGCGCGGAGCTCGGCCTCGCCACGCTCTACGAGGAAGGCTGGGGCGTGTCTCGGGACTCGACGGCCGCCCGTCGCTGGCTCGAGCGCTCGGCCGCGCACGGGAACGCGCTGGCGCAGCGGCGCCTCTCCGAAGCGGAGAGCGCAGCTTCTCGCGCTGCTCCCGTTGCGAGGTCGTCGGCAGAGGCTCGTGAGGAGCTGATCCGGGCCGTGATCCGCTCGGATCGCGCCGAGGTCGCCCGGCTGCTCGCGAGCGGCGCCAACGCGAACGCGGTCGATGCAGTCGGTGCGAGCGCGCTCCTACTCGCGGCCGAGCTGCCCGAGCCCGAGATCGCACGACTGCTGCTCGCGAAGGGCGCCGAGCTCGAGGCACGCGATCGCCTCGGCCGCACGCCCCTGGCGGCGGCGGCGCGCAAGGGGCGCACCGGAAGCGTCTCGGCGCTCCTCGCCGCCGGCGCGGAGCGCGGGGCGCGCGACGCCGAGGGGCGCACTCCGGCGCAGCTCGCGGCGCAGGCTGGCCACACGGACCTCGCGCGGCTCCTGGGAGGTGCAGGCGTACCGCGCGGGAAGCCGGCGTCCGGCGACGGCGCCGCCTGGCTCGCGCGCAGCGCGCCGGCGAGCTCGGCGGGCGAGCGTGCCTTCGCGGACTGGAGTCCGCTCGCGCTCGCGGCGTCGCGTGGCGAGACCGCCCTGGTGCGCGAGCTCCTGCGCGGCGGCGCGCCCGTGGATGCGACGGACGCTGAGGGTCAGACCCCGCTCATGCGCGCCGCCTGGGCGGGCCACGTCGACGCGATCGACGTCCTGCTCGGCGCCGGCGCGAGCCCGACCCGCCGGGCGCACGGCGGCCGAGCCTCGCTCCACTGCGCCGCGGAAGGCGGGCATACGAAGGCGGCCGAGCGGCTCCTGGCGAGGGGCGCCGAGCTCGAGGCGCGGGACGACAAGGGCATCACTCCGTTGCTCGTCGCCGTCGAGGATCACCAAGCGGAGATGGTCGCGTGGCTCGCAGCGCACGGCGCCGATCCGCTGGCTGCGGACAGTGCGGGCCGGACGCCCCTGCTCGCGGCCGTCCGCTCGGCTCCCGAGCTCGCCGCGCCGCTGCTCGAGCGCACCAGGCCGGAGGCGCTCGTGGGCGCGAGCGGCGCGCGCGCCCTCTGCGAAGCGCTCGACGCGCACCGCCCGAGCGTGGTGACCGCGCTCCTCGCGCGGGGCGTGCCAGCGCGGAGCGCCTGCGCGGACCGCACGCCGGCCCTGGTGCGCGCCGCCGCCCAGGGCGACGCCGCGAGCGTCGCCGCTCTACTCGGGCGAGGCGCGAGCCTCGCGGAGCGCAGCGCCGCTGGAAACGACGCGCTCATGCTGGCCGCGGACCGCGGCCACACGCGGGTGCTGGAGCAGCTCCTCGCGCGGGGCGCCGAGGTGGATGCGCGTGGGAGCCGGCGCTGGACGCCGCTCATGTTCGCCGCGGCGGCCGGACGCGACGAGGCGGTGGCGAGGCTGCTCGCCGCGGGGGCGAGCGCGCGCCTGCGCGACGCGAACGGAGACACGGCGGCCGAGCTCGCGACGCGGGCGGGCCATGGCGAGCTCGCTCGCCGGATCGAGCAGGGCGGGTGAGCGCCGCGCCACGCGGTCCTCAGGGAATGCGCACCTCGCGCCAGCTCGTCTCGGCGTGACAACGCCCGCAGTCGCGGCCGAAGCGGCCGGCGTGGGCGTCGTCGCGCGCGTGGCACGAACCGCAGTCGCTGCGCAGCGAGACGTCCCCGTCCGTCGGCGCCGTGTGGCAGGAGGTGCACGGCACCGACTCGTGCGCGCCGTGCAGAGCGAAGTCGGTCTGCTTCGCGTGGTCGAAGCGCCACGCGGTCCAGCCCGCCGGGTTGTGACAGGTCGCGCAGGCGGGCCCGAGCTTCTTCTCGTGGACGTCGCGCGCGGCGTGACACGCGACGCAGCGCGAATCCGTGTCGGGGTAGACGCGGCTCGCGTGGCACTCCTCGCAGGCGACCGTCGCGTGCAGGCCGAGGAGCGGGAAGCGAGTCAGATCGTGGTCGAACTTCACTTCGCGCCAGCCCGTCTCCCGATGGCAGCGCTCGCACGCGGTCCCCTCCTTTCCGGCATGCGGATCGTCGCTGCGATGGCACGACGCGCAGTCCGTCGGGAGCTTCTGGGTGTGCACGTCCTGGGTGTGACACGCGGCGCAGGGGACGTCCTCGTGCAGGCCGTGCAAGGGGAACTTCGTGCGATCGTGATCGAAGCGCGTCGTCTTCCAGGCGGTCGTGTCGTGGCAGTCGCCGCACTGGGTCCCGTTGCGCCCGCGGTGCTCGTCGTCGCCCCGGTGGCAAGAGACGCAGTCGCGCGAGAGCTGCTTGGCGTGGATCCCGCCGACGTGGCACGTGAGACAGTCGGTGCTGGCGTGTGCGCCCGTGAGCGGGAACTTCGTGTCGCGCGCGTGGTCGAAGCGCCGCGTCTTCCAGCCCTGCGTCGAGTGACAGTCCGCGCAGGCGGGGCCGAAGCTGCCGCGATGGACGTCGTCCACCGCGTGGCAGGTGGCGCAGGCGCGCGGCGTGTCGGCGTAGCGCTCGCCCGGATGGCACTGGACGCACTGCACCTTGGCGTGCGCGTTTTCGAGCGGGAACTTCGTCTTGCTGTGGTCGAAGCGTCCCCCGCGCCAGGCCGTGTCCTCGTGGCAGTCGGCGCAGCGCGGGCCCAGCGCTCCTTTGTGGCGGTCGTCGTCGCGATGGCAGCCGATGCACTCGTGCGCCGCCTCGCGGAGCGGCTTGCCCTGCGCGTGGCAGCTCGCGCACGGCACCGTCGCGTGGGCGCCGTGCAAAGGGAAGTCCGTGAGGCGATGGTCGAAGGTCTCCCGCACGAGCCCGATCAGATCGGCGGAGCGGCCGCGGTGCTCGGCGTGACAGTCGCTGCAGCGCGTGCCGGCGCTCGGCGTCCGGCCGTGGAAGCCCTGCTTCGCGGCGATATCCGCGCGGACGTCCTTGTGGCAGTCGAGGCACAGCCCCGGCTGCTTCACCGGCTCGAGGGGCGCGTGGCACTTCGCGCACTCGCCCTCGATCTCGGCATGGGCGCGGCTCACGGGGCCCGGCATGACGAGCTGGTCGAGCGGGCCAGCTCCCGCCGCAGCCGCGATGCCGAGCCCTGCGAGTGCGAGCGCCCTGCCGAGCCCCATTCAGTACACGTGGACCGCGACGACGTGGATCAGCGCGGCGAGGAAGAGCGCCACGGTGAGCGGGAAGTGCAGAGCGTGCCAGACGCGAAACAGGCGCTCCCAGAACTGGAAGACCGCGACGCGCCCCACCGCGTCGAGGTGGGCGTCGAGCAGGCCGAGCGCCTCGCCGCGCCGCCGCGCGTCGCCCTGGCCCGCGCGCAGGCTCCGGCGCGCCACGCGGCGCGCCCAGCGCTTGCGCGCACCCACCGTGAGCGCGAGCCACGCGCCCGAGAGCGCGCCGCGGCCCGCGCCGAGCGCGCTGCCGCTCGAAGTCGCGCACGCGCTGCTCGGCGGCCGAGAAGCCGACGAGCGACTCGGCGAGGAGCGCGCGCGTCCCGCCAGCGAGCTCGTCGAGCTCGCGCAGCGTCTGGCGCTGGCCGAACAGGCCGTGGTGGACGCGCGTGTAGATGAATCGCCCGAAGAAGCCGCTCGCGGCCACCGTGAGCATCGCGATCAGCGCTACGCGCGCGTTCGTCGAGCGGACCTGGAAGTTCGCGTGGAAGAGGATCGCGGTAGGGCCGACGATGCCGAGCACCATGTGGATGCCGAACCAATGGCGCAGCGCGCCCCAGCCGCGCATGAGAGCGATGCGCTTGCGCAGCGAGTAGAGCAGCAGCGCCGTCATCTGCGCGAGACCCACGACGCCGAGCGCGTAGCCGAGCCCCTCCTGGGGATCGAAGAGCATCTCTCCGCGCGCGCGGTAGCCGATCGCGATCGCGACCCCACAAGCGAGCGCGACCGCGAGCGTCACGTAGGAGCGCTCCGGCGCCCGATACAGGCGCGCCCGCCCCGCCGCTCTCCACCGTCCCGCTTCCGGCGCCGCGCTGGCCACCCGAAGTCCTCTCCACCAGAGGGTATCGTGCGGTCGAGCAGGGAACTTGTGAACTCGATCACCGCAGGCGGGAGACGAGGCGGCTCTAGGAGCGCGGCTCGACCGCGCGCGCCCCGAGCAGGTGGAGGGCAAGCAGGGTCAGCCACAGCCAGGCCAGGCTGAGCGCGATGCGCTGGAGCAGTCCCGCCACCGCGGCGAGCGCGCCCAGCTGGACGAAGCCGACGCTCGTGAGCACGAACGCCGCGAGGAAGGCGCAGGCCGTGGCCCTCGAGTAGCGGGCCCAGCCCGACTCTCTCGCGCGGGCGAAGAGCCGCCCGAGGACGAGGCACGCAACGGGAATCCCGAGGAAGAAGAGCGCGGAGAAGAGGCGGTGCAGACGCCCCGCGACGCTCCACGCGAGCGGGAGCGCGGGCGTGCCCGGCGGAT
This sequence comes from uncultured delta proteobacterium, assembly GCA_963716275.1. Taxonomy (GTDB): domain Bacteria; phylum Myxococcota_A; class UBA9160; order UBA9160; family UBA6930; genus VGRF01. The sequence continues at coordinate 558,145 of CAVQTC010000003.1, forward strand.
AGCCATTCATCGGGTCGGTCGTGAAGACGCCCGCCCCGATCAGGCCGACGCCCGCCGCGGCGACGAGCCGCGTCGCCCAGGGCGAGCCACCCAGCGGCGCCAGCGCCCGCCGGAGACCGAGGGAAAAGGCGAGCGTCAGGAGCCCTGTCGCGAGGAAGGCCCCCGCCTGCATCCAGCCGAGCTCGCCGATCGCGAGCGAGCTGATCGGATGGCGGAGCCAGTCGTAGCCGTCGGCGCGCCCGCTCCCCTCCCAGACCCAGGCGAGCGTGAAGAGGGGACCGGCCAGCACGCCGCACGCGAGCAGGCGGTGAGTCGCTAGGCCGCGCCTCAGAGACAGGCGTAGGCGGCGGCGAGCAGACGGCGCGGACGCGGGTCCACGAGCCACGCGCCCGTGTGCATCAGGTTCATCGCGTAGCCGAAGGAGAGGCGGTGCTCCGGATCGGCGTGGCTGTAGGAGCCGCCGGCGCCGCCGTGGCCGAAGGCGCGCATGTTGGGGCCGAGTGGCTCGTGGTCGGCCGGCAGGAAGAAGCCGAGGGCGATGCGCGTCGCGAGGGGCAGTACCTCGTCCTTGCCGTTCACCTGCTCGCTGCGCGCGCGCTCGATCGCCTCGCGCGAGAGCAGTCTCACGCCGAACGCCGTGCCGCCGTTCGCGAGGGGCGCATAGATGCGCGCGAGGGAGTGCGCATTCGAGTGGCCGTTCGCCCCGGGATCTCGGCGGCCCGCCAGGCGCGGCTGTTTGCGATGCCCTGATCGAGCACCGGGGGATTCGCGAAGGCGCGGGCGAGCAGCCCGTCGGGATTTCGCTGGATCTCGGTGAGCAGGTCGAAGCTCACGCCGCTCTGGGGCGGATGGATCGGCCCCTGATGCAGCGGTGCGACCTGGGCGTCGAGCTCCGGACCGAAGCCGATCTCGAACTGCGCGCCGAGCGGTCGCGCGATCTCGTCGCGCACGACGTCGCCGATGCGCTTGCCGCGCACGCGCCGCACCACCTCACCGTTCAGCCAGCCGAAGGTGAGCGCGTGGTACCCGTGCGCCTTGCCGGGCTCCCACCAGGGCGCTTGGGCCGCGAGCTCGCGGGTCATCAGGTCCCAGTCGAAGAGCGCACCCGGCGGAAGGATCTTCTTGATGGCGGCCAGTCCCGCCTGATGGGAGAGCAGGTAGCGCACTGGCAAGGCAGCCTTCCCGGCTTGGGCGAACTCGGGCCAATAGCGTGCGACCGGGGCGTCGAGGTCCACGAGGCCCTCGTCCACCAGACGGTGCAGGGCGATCGCGGTCAGCCCCTTCGTGGTCGAGAAGACGTTCACCAGCGTGTCGCGCTCGAACGGCTTGGTGCGCTCGCGATCCTGATGGCCACCCCAGAGGTCCACCACGACCTCGCCTTCCAGGGTCAACGCCACCCCGGCGCCGAGCTCGTTGCCGTCCGCGAACTCCTTCGCGAAGGCTTCGCGCACGCGCGCGAAACGGGGATGGCATTGGCCGTGGATCTCGACGCGCTCGCTCATGGCTCCTCCAGCAGGCTCGGGGGCGAGCATGCGGGGCCGGCGAAGGGCTTGTCAAACGCTCGCCCTGGTTGCCGCGGATGGTCACTCGAGTGACGGGCAGCGTCGCGAGAGGTCCCCTGCAGCCCCAGCGGCCCGGGCGCCGCCCTTCCGCCCGTGCGCCCAACAGTTCGCCCGGGGAGTTGCCGATGGGAGAGGGGTCGGCCCGCGGGTTGCTTCTTCCGCGCGCGCGAGGACTCCATGCCCGGACGCAACTCCCGTCGGCGCGAGCGCGGCTTCACGCTCATCGAGCTCGTGGTGTTGGTGGCGATCCTCGGCATCCTCGCGGCCGTGGCGGTGCCGAACGTGATCCGCCTGCAGTTCCGCAGCCGCACCGCGGAGGCGCTCACGAACCTCTCCACGCTGCGCGTGGCGGAGCAGGGGCAGTACGCGGAGCTCGGCACCTTCGTGACGGCGCGCAGCGCGCCGGGCGGCGTGCCCGGACCGCTGAAGCGGCCCTGGGTCGGCGGCGACGTCCTCGAGTTCCGCGAGCTGATCGGCTGGCGCCCCGATGGCGACGTCTACTTCCAGTATGGGGCGAACGCCGACGGCGATCAGCTCACGCTGGCGGCGGTCGGCGACGTCGACGGAGACGGGACGGTCTCCCAGTTCGGCCTCGTGTTGCCGCTCGAGGGCGAGACGAGCGGCCTGCCCGGCTCGATCGGGACCTGCGCGCTCACGGGGGTCTACAACCCCGCGAGCGGTCGCCCCGACCTGCTCGGCACCGTCGGGCCGTGCTCGCGCGGCGACGGACGCAAGCAGTTCTAGTCCCCCGAGTGTTCCCGACGGTCCGCGGCGGCCGCTATCGTGCGCGCTCCGATGGCACCCCCCACAGCGCAGGCTCGCACCGACGTCGACGTCGCGATCGTCGGCAGCGGCTTCTCGGGCCTCGGGATGGCGATCGCGTTGGAGAAGGCGGGCCGCCGCTCCTACGTCGTGCTCGAGAAGGGCGACGACGTGGGCGGCACCTGGCGGGAGAACACCTACCCGGGCTGCGCCTGCGACGTGCCCTCGCATCTCTACTCGTTCTCCTTCGAGCCGAATCCGGGCTGGTCGCGCATGTTCCCCACGCAGCCCGAGATCCTCGACTACCTGCGGCGCTGCGCGGCCAAGTACGGGGTGCGCCCGAAGCTGCGCCTGGGTGCGCGCCTCGAGCGCGCGGTCTTCGACGAGGCCGAGCAGCGTTGGGAGCTCGCGCTGGCGGGCGGTGAGCGGCTGCGCGCGCGCGTGCTGGTGTCCGGAATGGGCGGCCTCCACGAGCCCGCGTTGCCGCGCATCCCGGGGCTCGAGCGCTTCACGGGCGTCTCCTTCCACTCCGCGCGCTGGCACCACGACGTCGATCTCGCGGGCAAGCGCGTCGGCGTGATCGGCACGGGCGCGAGCGCGATCCAGTTCGTGCCCCAGATCGCGCCGCTCGCGCGGAGCCTCGCGCTCTTCCAGCGCACGCCGCCCTGGATCGTCCCGAAGCTCGATCGCCCGATCCGCGCATTCGAGCGGAGACTGTTCGAGCGCGTGCCGGCGTGGATGACGCTGTTCCGCGGCTCGATCTACTGCCGCATGGAGCTCGGCGCCCTCGGCTTCGTCGTGAACCCGCGCTTCATGCGCGCGGCGCAGCGCATCGCGGAGCGTCACTTGACCGCGCAGGTCGCCGACCCCGCGCTGCGCGCGAAGCTCCTGCCCGAGTACACGATCGGCTGCAAGCGCATCCTGATCGCGAACGACTACTACCCCGCCCTGCAGCGCGAGAACGTCGAGCTCGTGACCGACCCGATCGCCGAGATCGCGGCGGGCGCCATCGCGACGCGCGACGGACGCTCGCGCGAGCTCGACGTGATCATCTACGGGACGGGCTTCCGGCCCTTCGCGCTCGGCGCGGTGGAGGTGATCGGCCGCGCCGGCCGCTCTCTCCAGGCGGAGTGGGCGGACGCCGCGCAGGCGCACCTGGGCATCACCGTGGCCGGCTATCCCAATCTCTTCTTCCTGATGGGCCCGAACACCGGGCTCGGGCACAACTCGATGGTCTACATGATCGAGTCGCAGATCGCGTACGTGATGGATGCGCTGCGCCAGCTCGATCGCTACGACGCGCGCTCGCTCGAGACGCGCGCCGCCGCCCAAGAGGCGTACAACGCGGCGCTGCAGGGGCGCATCGCGCACACCGTGTGGTCGAGCGGCTGCAAGAGCTGGTACATCGGGGAGAGCGGTCGGAACGCCACGCTCTGGCCGGGCTTCACGTTCGAATATCGGCGCCGCGTGCGCGAGGTGAACCTCGCCGAGCACCAGCTCGCTTGAAGGAGGGCTCCATGCGCAGCGCGCCGCTCGCTCCGCTGCTCGCGGCCGCGCTGTTCGCGAGCGCATCGCTCGCCAGCGACTTCGATTGGGCGCCCGCCCAGGAGGAGTCGGTCGTCGAGATCCTGACCACCGACGCCGACGGCGGGCTGCGCGAGACGCCGGTCTGGATCGTCGTGCTCGAGGACACGGGCTACGTGCGCACCAACGACTCGACCTGGCTCGCCAACATCCGGCGCCGCTCGCCCGTGCGGCTGCGCGTTGGCGACGAGGAGAACGCGATGCGCGCGACCGAGGTGGCCGATGCCGCGCTGCGCGCGCGCGTGGAGGAGGCCTTCAAGGCGAAGTATGGCTGGCTGCAGCGCGCAATGAGCGCGCTGCGCATGCGGGAGCCGACCGTGCTCGCGCTGACGCCGCGAGGCGAGCAGTGAGCGGCGCGGGCGAGATCGGCTGCGAGAGTCGCCGCGCGCTCCGCGAGCTCGTCGCCCTCCTCCAGGAGATCGACCAGCGCTTTCTCTCCGCGGAGTGGAACCTCGCGAGCCCCGCCGACGTGGCGGAGGCGACGCGCGCCCTGATGCACATGCTGCAGGGCGGGCTCGCGCTCCAATTCGAGCGCCACGCGCAGCGCCCGGCCTTTCGGCGCATCGTCACGCCGACCCGGAAGTTCACAGGCGACAACCCCGACGCGATCTACTACGACGCGCCCGTCTCCGGGAAGCACGCCTACCGCGTGCGCGGAAACGTGGCGGGCGCCGTCTACACGTCGTTCACGATCGAGGCCGGGCCCCAGGACGGCGGCCTCGGCGGGCGCACCGCGGGCGTGCTCAACGACACGCAGCTCGAGATCGCGCCCGACGGCTCCTTCGAGCTCAGCCTCGGCGGACCGGAGCGGCCGCGAGCCTGGCTTCCGCTGCCCGACGACGCGCTCTCGATCACCACGCGCCACTACTTCGAGCAGCGCGAGCGCGTCGCTGCGGACGCGACGCGGGCGATCCCGCTCAGCATCGAGGTGATCGGAGGCTCGCCTCCGCCGCCCGCGCCGGACGATGCCTCGATCGCGGCCGGGATCCGCCGCGTGCAGGGCTTCGTGCGCGATCGCACCCTCGGCATGCCGCCCCTCGCGAATCGCGAGCAGCCGGCCTTCGTGTCCAAGATCCCCAATCAGTTTCCGAAGCCCGTGAAGCCCGGCCAGCTCGGCCTGGCGGCCTTCGACGCCGCCTACTCGATGGCGCCCTACCTGATCGGACCCGAGCAGGCCCTCGTCCTGACCGGGCGCTGGCCGCGCTGCCGCTGCGCGAACGTGGATCTCTGGACACGCCACCAGATGACCTACGACTATGCGAATCGTCCCGTCTCGTTGAACCGCGCGCAGACGCAGCTCGAGCCCGACGGCAGCTTCCGCATGGTGATCGCGCACCGCGATCCCGGCGTGCCGAACTGGATCGACACCGAGGGGCGCCCCTTCGGCCTGGTCTTCTGGCGCTTCATGCTGCCCGAGGGCGACATCGAGACGCCCAGAGCCCGCCTGGTTCCTCTCTGCCGGGGACGTTCCTCCTTCATTCGAACTTCAGGGACACTCCTGGACATTTCGCCTCACTTCGTTCCGCGCACGACGAACTGCGGGAGGACGGCGAGCCACTCGCCGGCGGCGATCGCGGCCTCGACGCGCGCGCGGATCTCGTCGGCGCGCTGCACGCTGATGCGGTCGAAGCTGCGGGCGTAGCCGAGCATGTTCTCGACCACCGGGCGCAGGTGGCCCTTCACGTCGGGGGAGGCGACCACGTCGACGCGCACCTCGCGAAAGCCCGCGCGCCGGAAGGCGCCGCGCAGCTTGCGTCCGATGTTGGGCTCGCGGAAGGCGGGCGCGGCGGCCGCGAAGAGGTCGCGCACCTCGCTCGGGGCGAGCGGCTCGACGACCACGAAGTCCCAGTCGCTGTCCATCGCCGTGAGCTGCCCACCAGGCGCGAGCACGCGGTGCACCTCGCGCAGCGTCGCGTCCACGTCGGGCACGTACTCGAGCACGTTCTTGGCGAGCGCGCGGTCGCAGAGATCGTTCGCGAGCGGGAAGCGCTCAGCGGAGAGCTGCTGGACGCTCACACGCTTCGCGACGCCAGCCTGCTCGGCCACTTGTCGGGCGCGCACGACGAAGTCCGCGTTCACGTCGAGGGCGTGCACGTGACCGCGCTCGCCCACGAGCCGCGCCATCTGCGCCGCCACGTAGCCCGGTCCGCAGCCGAGGTCGAGCGCGACCTGTCCCGGCGCGAGGCCGACCGGCGCGAGCAGCTTCTCGCCGCGCTCGTCGTCGAGCCGGAACATCTGGTCGTAGCGCGCGAAGCGCTCGGGCTCGATCGTGAGCCAGTGATCGCGGTAGTAGCTTTCCCGAGACGACATCGGCGACCTCTCCGAGGAGACCGCCGATGGTGGGCGCAGTCGCCCTTCGTTCGCCAGCCGGCTAGCGCTGGCGCCGGCTTCGCCACCCGCCGCGCTTCGCGTCCCCGGTGCGCGACGTGGTGACGCGCGTCGTCTTCGACCCGTCTGCATTGCGGACCGTCTATCCGCTGCGCTCGCGCCTGAGCGTGCGGCCGTCGCCCGACGTGGTCGTCTTCGAGCTCTCGAAGTCGCGACCGCCTTGGCCGTTCGTCTCCCACGAGCTCGCTCGCGGTCTCGCTCTCCCACGAGCGCTCGTCGACCCGCCGCGCCCGGTGCCGGAGCCCGTCGTGTGGCTGCTGTAGCTCCCGCCGGAGCCGTCCTCGTCGCGCTTCGCCGCGCCGGTCGTGGTGCTCTCGAAGTGCCCGCCGCGCGAGGTGTCGGTGCTGCGGTCGGTGGTCCACTGAACGCCGTCCTCGGTCTTCGCGCCGTGCGCGCCACGCTGTGCGTCACGGACTCGCCGGTCTTGGGATTCGTCGTCGTGGACGAGCGCGAGAGCGTCTTCGAGCCGTCTTCGTTCCGGGTGACCGACCCGCTGCCCGTCGTCTGGAGCGTGCCGCCGCGCGGACCCGTCTGCGTCGTCGAGGAGGTCCAGCTCTTCCCGTCCTCGGTCTTGGCGACCGTGACGCTGGTCTCGCGCGTCGCGGTCCGCCCGGTCTGGTCGTTGGTGCGCGTGACGGTCGTGTCGAGGGTGCGCGAGCCGTCCGCATTGACGGTGACGTCGCGGTCCTTGGTCGTGGTGAAGGTGCGCTCGATCGTGCGGTCGCTGACGGCTCGCCCTCCTCGGCGAGGGCGCTGAGCGGGAGCGCCAGCGATAGGCAACAGATCGGCAGCAAGCGAAGCGTGGACATCTCGAGACCTCCGGGTGTTGCGAGGTCCAACCCGACACCCTCGCGGAGGTTGCGCCGGACGGCCGGGGCGAGTCGCCTCTCAGGCGGGCGCCATCGCGCCCAGCGTACGCTCCACGCTGGGCGTGAAGTCCTCGCCCCACGCGTACGGGAGATCGACCAGGGTGCCGCCTCGGGTCGCCGTCTCGGCGAGGCGCAGCGCGTCGCCGAGGATGGCGCGCTGCATCGCCACGTCGCCCGGACGCCCGAAGGGGTTGCCCATCGGGAAGTTCACGAACACGGCGCGAGGTGGGAGCACCTGAGCCGTGAGATCGCGCCCGGTGGAGATCAGCACGGTCGGAGTGCCCCGAGCCTCGATCACGCGCGCGACCAGACCCACGGTCTGGTGGTCGAGGGGTCAAGCCGGGACCAGCACGAAGAGGTCGACGCCCTCGCGCGCGAGCGCCTCCGCGAGCGCCGGCGCCTCCACGTCCACGACGCGCGAGCGCTTGTAGATGCGCCCCATGAAGCCGCTGAAGTGGTGCGGCGCGACCTCTCCGATCACGCCCTGCACGGCGAGCTCGCGCACACGGTCGAGCGGGAAGACGCAGTTCACGTCCTCTTGCGCGGAGCGCGTGTCGTAGTAGGAGTCGTGCACTTGGAACGCGCTCGCCGGCTGGTCGCTCGCCACCTCGTCCAGCCGGAAATCGTTGCGCGCATCGGGATTCCAGGCGGGAGTGCTGCAGTGCGAGACACCGCCCGAGGTGAGCAGCGAGACGCGGCAGCGCGCGACGGGCTTCGCGAGGGGTGCGAAGGGTGCCTCGCGATTCACCGTCCACTGGTAGGGCGGGAAGCCCTGCTGGCGGTAGCGCTGGTTCAGTCGCTCGACGTAGCGCACGGGCTCCATCCGCGGCTCCTCTCTCGATTCTTCCGAGCGCCCATACTACGGCGCGCGGTAGCCTCCTCGCCCGTGCGGCTCGCGAAGAACGCCATCGACGTCGGCATCCTCACCAACCGCCGCGAGGCCCAGCTCGCGTTCTGGCAGGGTGAGGTCGGCCTGCCCTTCGAGGAGGAGCTGCGCGTGGCGCGCGGCTTCGTCCAGCATCGCCACGCGATGAACGGCTCGGTCTTCAAGCTGAATGCCGTCGACGCCCCCCTGCCCGAGACGCCGACCGCGGGCTACCGCGAGCTCTGGATCGCGCGCGAGGGCCTCGCGGCGCCGCGCGCGCTCGAGGACCCGGACGGCAACCGGGTGGTGCTCGTGCCGCCCGGTCATCAGGGCGTGACGGGAGTCGCCGTGCTCCTCTGCGTGCGCGACGCAAAGGCGCACGGGCGCTTCTACGCCGGCGCCCTGGGCCTCGAGCCGGCCGGTGCCGACGCCTTCCGCTGCGGCGGCTCGCTGCTGCGCGTCCGCGAGGACGCGAGCGCGCCGTCCGACGCCTCGCGCGATGGCCGCGGCTATCGCTACGTGACGATCCAGGTCTTCGACTGCGATGCCGAGCACGCCGGCATCGTGGCGCGCGGCGGCGCCGAGGGCGCGAAGCCGGTCAGCCTGGGATCGACCGCGCGCATCTCCTTCGTGCGCGACCCGGACGGGAACTGGATCGAGATCTCGCAGCGCGCGTCGCTCACGGGCCCGCTGCCCCGATGAGCGGAGCGGCTCGCCCGCCCCTGAGCGGCATCGTCACCTGCTTCAACGAGGAACGGCACATCCGCGCGTGCCTCGAGAGCCTCGCCTGGTGCGACGAGATCGTCGTGCTCGATTCCTTCTCCACGGACCGCACGCCCGAGCTCGCGCAGAGCTTCCCGCGCGTGCGCTTCTTGCAGCGCCCCTACTACGGCGCCGCGGCTGCGAAGAACTTCGCGCTGGACCAGGCGGCCCACGCGTGGAGCTTCATTCTCGACGCCGACGAGCGCTGCACGCCGGAGCTGCGCGCCGAGATCGAGGCGCTGCTGGCGAGCGACCCGCGCCACGCCGCCTACACGCTGCGGCGCAGCTCGCGGCTGCTCGGGCGCAGGCTGCGCTACTCCGGCTGGCAGAACGATCGCGTGGTGCGGCTGATCCGGCGCGGCGGCGCGCGCCACGAGAACGCGCGCGTCCATCCGCGCGTCGTGACGGAGGGCGAAGCGCCGGTGCTCGCCCAGCCGATCGTCCACTTCATGGTGGAGGACTTCCGCGACTACCTCGAGCGCATGGTCCGCTACGGCTATTGGGGAGCCGCGCAGGCGTGGCGCGACGGCCGGCGCGCGCACGCGTTCCTCGACGTCGCCTTCCGCCCGGCCTGGCGCTTCTTTCGCAGCTACGTCCTCCAGCTCGGCATGCTCGACGGAGGCATCGGGCTCCTGTTCTGCCTCTGCCAGGCCTTCGCGACCTACTGCAAGTGGTCGATCCTGTGGAGCTGGCAGGTCGACGCGGCGCGCGGCGTCGCGCCCGCGCTCCCCGAGTTCGACGAGCGCGAGCAGACCTGGCGGCTGCCCGCGGCGAGCGAGCCGTGACCCTACGCGCTCACAGCGGAAGCACGAGCGAGTTCGCGATCAGCGCGGAGTCGTAGATGCAGAGCTTCTCCGCGAAACGGATGCGCCCCGCGCCGTCGCGCGCCAGGCGGTCGCGGTAGCGGCCGACGCTGAACACGGTCGAGAGCTGCTCGGGGAGGCTCTGGAAGACGGCGTAGTTCGCGCCGACGCGCCAGGCGTCGGCTCCCTCCTCGGCGATGCGCAGCGAGGAGAGCAGGTGGCGCTGGGCGCGCGGCACGTAGAACGAGGCGTGCTGGATCGCCCAGACGCGATCCTCGAGGGCGGCGCGGCTCTCGCAGAGCATCACGGCGAGGGGCCAGCCGCGCTCCTCGTTCTCGCGCGAGACGATCCGGTAGACGGCGTTCTCGAGGAAGAGCGCGGGCCAACGCGCGAGCTCGCCCTCGTCGAGCGCGTCCACGTACTCGCGGTAGAGCTCCTCGATCTCGCCGCGCGCCGCGCTCAAAGCCCCATCACCTCGCGGTAGTGCGCGTAGAAGGCGCGGATCGCCGCCTCGGTCACGATGTGGTCCTCGTCGCCGGTGCCGCGGCCGCCCATCTCGAGCACCGCGTTCCCGCCCGGCGAGCTCGCGATGCCGCGCTGGGCGAGGTCCATCACCTCGCTGTCGTCGATCGAGACGAAGCCCGCGGGCCCCATGAGATTGGCGTGGCGCAGGCGCCGCTCGATCATCGCCGCGTCGTCGTCCGCGTAGGCGAAGAAGGTCCAGTGCAGGTCGAAGCTCTCGGGTCCGCGCGGCACGAGCTGGCGCGTCGCCAGCGTGTTCGCCTGCTGCTGAACGATCAGGTTCGGCCAGAGCGTCTGCATCACCACGGTGTGCTCGTCCTTGAACTCGCGCACCACCTCGACCAGGCGCGGGTCCTTGAGCTCGAGCTTCTCGCGGAACGAGGCCATCTCGCGCGTGGCGCTGCTCGCGCGCCGATCCCCGCCGCGCCGGGACACGAGCACGCTGTGGCGGCCGGTCGGGTCCATCTCGGTGCGCGATGGGTTGTCCGCGCGGAACAGGCCGAAGGTCACCAGGAACACGTGGAGCAGGCTCGCGTGGTAGGGGTCCTTGATGTTCTCGAACATGAGCTTCCAGTTGGCGGGGATGCGCTGGCGGCTCGCGCCGAGGATGCGCAGCGGGCGCCCGTCGAAGACGCGGTCGAACCAGTGCAGCATCGCCGCGCCCAGGAAGGTCTCGAGCGGGGGCGCGCTCGCGTCGAGGCTCGCGAACAGCACGCCGTTGCGGCGCGCCACGGAGAGCGGGCGCAGGCGGTGCGCGGCGCGGTCGAAGTCCGCGGGCATGCCGCCCTTGCCGTCGAGCCCGCGCGCGAAGGGAACCCCCGCCAGCGTGCCGTCCAGGCGATAGGTCCACTGGTGGTACGGGCACTGGAAGGTCTGGGCGTTGCCGGCCGGTCGGTGGCAGACGCGCAGCCCGCGGTGCGCGCACTGGTTCACGAGCACCGAGAAGGCGTCGGCCCCCGAGCGCACCACGATCACGGGCAGCTCGCCCACCCAGGAGGCTCTCCAGTCGCCGAGGCTCGGGAGCTCGGCCTCGAGCGCGACGTAGCTCCACGAGGGCCCCTCGAAGATGCGGCGCAGCTCCTCCGCGTAGATCTCTTTGTCGGTGTAGAGCCAGAGCGGAACGCGCGAGACGCCCTCGGCGGGCCAGGCGCGCGGCTGGCTCACGCGAGCCCCGACCGCTCGAGCACGCCGTCGAGCCGCGCGCACAGCTCGGGCGTGGGCGGGAGCATGGGCAGGCGGTGCTCGTTGGCGTCGAGGAGGCCGGCCCGACGCATCAGGTATTTCAGCGGGATCGGGTTCGTGTCGAAGAAGAGCGCCGCGTTCAGCTCCGCGAGCTCCTCGTTGATGCGCGCGGCGCGCGCGAGATCGTTCGCCGCCACCGCCTCGTAGAGCGCGGCGACGCGCGCGGGATCGAGGTTCCCCACGGCGTTCATCATCCCCGCCGCGCCGACCGCGAGCATGGGGAGCGAGAGCTCCTCCAGACCGGCGAAGATGCGGAACTCGCGCCCGAGCGCGGCGAGCGCCTGCGAGACGAAGCCCACGTCCTGCGACGCGTGCTTCATGCCGACCAGGTTCGGCGCGCGCTCGCGGATGCGGAGCAGCGTGTCGACCTCGACGCCCACCGCCGCGCGCACGGGAATGTGGTAGACGAGCACGGGGAGCGCGGTCTCCGCGCACACGCGCGCGTAGTACTCGACCAGGCCGCGCTGCGGCGGGCGCGCGAAGTAGGGCGTCACCACCAGCGCGGCGTCGGCCCCCAGGCGCTCGGCCTCGCGCGTGAGCGCGAGCGTGTCCTCGAGGCTCTGCCCGCCGGTGGCGGCGACGACGGGCTTGCGCCCCCCGGCGGCTCGCACGGCGATCGCCACCAGCTCGTTGCGCTCGGCGAGCGAGAGCGTGGTCGGCTCGCCGGTCGTCCCGTTCACGAGCACGCCGTGGCTCCCCTGGGCGAGCACGCGCTGCACGAGCTGCTCGTAGCGCTTCCCGTCGAGCGCCCCTTTCGCGAAGGGCGCGACCAGCGGCGGGATCGAGCCGCGCAGCCGCTCGAGCGCCGGCCTCATGCGCCGAGCTCGCGGCGGTTCGTCGCGAAGCCGTCGGTCGCGCCGAGCAGGATCGCCGGCTCGTCGAGGCTCTCCTGCCAGAGCAGCGACTCCGTCGCCAGGTGGAAGGGCTGGTCCTGCACGGTCAGCTCGTAGACCGGCTCGCCAGCGTGCGAGGCGTGATTGTGCACCGCCCAGCCCGGCGCGGAGAACATGAGATCGCCGGCGCCCCACTCGTAGCGTTTCCCGTCCACCACGCTGTAGCCGCGGCCCGAGAAGTAGTAGTTGATCGCGGCGGATACGTGGCGGTGGGGCCGGTCGACGATCGACGGCGGCCGGATCGTCATCGTCGAGAAGAAGCTCGGCGTGGTCCCGTTGGTGCGTCCGGTGACCGGGTTGTAGAGGAGATAGAGCCTGCGACCGCGATAGCGGGAGCCGAGCGCGGCGAGCTTGTCGAGCTCCTCCTTCACGAGCGCCCACGGCCAGTGCAGCGGGTCGGAGCGAACCGCGGGCGGATTGATCAGGTCCTCGTAGGACATGAGCCACGCGCCCGCGGGCGTGAGCTGGAAGGCGCGGAAGCGCGGCGCCTCGCTCGCGCTCTCGGGCGAGGGCGGGAGGCTCGCGCGCGCGTCCGTGGGCGAGGGCGGGTCGGGATCGACGACGTAGACGTGGAGCTTCTGGAGCAGCGCCGCGTTCGAGTAGGTGAGCCGCACCTGGAGCTCGCGCGTGTCGTTCGCGTGGACGTGAGGCGTCCAGGCGGGGTGGTTCCAGACGTCGTAGCGCGCCACCTCGAAGCGCCGGCCGGCGACCGCAGCGCTCCCGCCGCCGGCGATGCAGAAGTTCACCTCGGTGGCGTTGTGGCGCCGAGGCGCCGTGCGCTCGCCGGGCTTCAACACCGCGAGGCGCACCTCGATGCCGGGGGCGAGGCCGCGGCCGGGCTCCGTCGAGCGCGGGTGCGCGATCGACGTCTCGCGCCGGCCGTCCGCGGGGCGCGGCGCGTCCGCCAGCCGCTCCGCCTGCTCGACCAGCTCGCGCTGCGTGATCACGAGCGGCTCCCAGCGCGCGGCGTCGCGCGCTCCTTCCGCGGGCGTGACGAAGAGCTCGGGGCGGCTGGACATGGAGTCCTCCTCAAGCAGACGGCCGCGGCGCGGGGCCCTGGCGACGCTCGGGCTGCGGAAGCGCGCGGCCGAGGCCGCGCGCGCGCGCGTTCGAGTGGACGACGCGCGCGAGCGCGAGGTCGGCGATGCCGACGCCCAGCGACTTGAAGAGCGTGAGCGAGCCGTCCGCCGGGCGCGCGGCGCCTCGCGCCGCGAGCTCCGCGAGCGGTCGCACGGCTCGCCAGGCCGCGTCGTCCGCGCCGTAGTGCTCGCGCAGCTCAGCGGAGAGCTCGCGCGCCTGGGCGACGCTGTCCACGGCCACGACGCCGCAGCGCGCGAGCAGGCTCGGCTCGAACTCCCGGCGCTCGGGCGTGATGCTCCCGATCGCGTTCAGGTGGGCGCCCGGCCGGGGCAGGTCGCGCCCGAGGAACGCGCGCGTCGCTCGCGTCACCAGCGTCACGATGGCGGCGTCCTTCACGGCCTCCTCGACGCTCGCGCAGGGCGTCGTGGGGACGCCGAGGCGCTCCTCGATCGCGCGCGCGAGCGCCTCGCGCCGCGCCGCGTCGCGTCCGTAGACCCGCACGCGCGCGAGCCGGCGCACGCAGGCGACCGCCTCGGCCTGCGCGAACGCCTGCTTTCCGGTGCCGCACAGCGCGAGCGAATCGGCGCCGGCCGGCGCGAGCAGATCCGTCGCGAGCCCCGAGACCGCGCCGGTGCGGAGCTGGCCGAGCGCGAAGGCCTCGACGACGGCGAGCAGCGCCCCGTTCGCCGCGTCCCAGAGCACGACCAGGGGCGTCGCGCCCGCGCTCGTGTGGGCCCAGGTCTTCGCGCCCACCAGGCCTTCGCTCGGGAGCGCGGCGCCGATCGCGTGGAGCTGGCCGCCGGCGTAGGCGAGGTGCGTCTTCGCCATGTTGTGCGCGGCGCCCTGGGCCTCCAGCCGGAAGCCCGCGCGCACGCCGTCGATCGCCGAGCGCATGTCGAGGGCGGCTCGCGCCTCGGCCTCCGTGATCCAGAGGAAGTCAGCCACGCTCGGCCACCCAGCCCGCGATGGCGTCCGCGACCGTCTCGCGAGCTCCGGCGGGCTCCTCGAAGTAGTGCGCGCCCTCGAGCCACTCGAGCTGCTTGTCCTTGGCGCCGAGCGCGTCGTAGATGGCGCGCGCGTCGCTCGGGAAGACCCCGCTGTCCGCGAGGCTCTGGACCACGAGCGCGGGGATGGTGAGCTTGCCGAGGTGGAGAGAGCCGCGGCACTGGGAGTGCTCCAGGCTCCACATCGAGAGCCAGCTGGGCAGCGTGCAGCTCCGCCCGAGCCCGAGCGGGCCGCGGTTCGCGGCGGCCGGGTCGCCCGCATAACACCAGCGCGGCTTGCGGTGGGAGGGATCCAGGGCGGGATCCATGAAGCGCAGGTCCGCCCAGGCGCGGTGGACGGGGAAGACGCGGTCGCGATAGCCCCGACTCGCCAGGCGCGGGAGCTCCGCCAGGACCCAGCGCGTGATGCTCCGGTTGCGCTCGACCTGAGCGGCGCGGTAGCGCGCGACGAACTCCTCGGAGTAGGGCGGCCCGTTCGCGGCGTCGTACATGTCGAGCTCGCGGCGTGTGAGCGTGGGATCGCGCTCGTCGGTCACCGCCGGGTCGAGCCAGGCGGTGTAGACCTCCGGTCGTCCCGGGTGCGCGTTCAGCGAGACGTAGAGGTCCGCGGGCGAGAGCGAGAGCAGGGCGTCGGGAGCCGGGCGGCCGCCGAGCGGCTTCACGCTGGGCTCGCGCGCCTGGGACTCGTAGGCGGCCATCAGCGATCCGCCGCCCGAGTTCCCCAACAGGAGCACTCTGTCCACGCCCGCCACACGGCGCAGCCAGTCCACGCCGACGCCGATGTCGATGAGCGCGTGCTCCAGCAGGAAGAGGTCCTCGGCGCCCCGGTAGCGCGTGTTCCAGCCGAGGAAGCCGATCCCGCGCTGGGCCATCAGCGGCGCCAGGTAGTGCTCGCTGAAGTCGACGTTGTAGTGGGTGGCGATCATCGCCACGCGCGGCCGCGCGCCCGCCGGCCGCCAGTAGAGGCCCTGACAGGGGTGGGAGCCGTGGCCGGCGACTCGGGCGGTGGGCGACTCGAGCGCGACGAACTCGCGCGAGATCGCGTCGCCCGGCCCGGCGCTCACTAGAGAAGCTCGTAGTCCGCCGGGTTCACGCTGCGGGTCTGCTGCCAGTACTCGAGCAGCGTGAAGGGCCAGTTCTGGGCGACGCGCCCGCTCTCGCTCTTGTACCAGGAGTTCACCTTCGAGACGCCCCAGGCCATCGCGAGGTTGCCCGCGTCGATGCGCACGTTGTAGGCGTCGTGGACGTCCTTGCGGCAGTCCATGGCGCGCTTGCCGCGCTCGAGCAGCAGCCGGATCGCGTTCACGATGTAGTGCGCCTCGCACTCCGAGAAGTAGATGATGCTGCCGTTCACGACGATGTTGGTGTTGGGGCCGTACATGAAGAAGAAGTTCGGGAAGCTCGGCGCCGTGATCCCCAGGTAGGCGCGCGCGTTGCCAGCCCACTGGGCGTGGAGGTTCACGCCGCGCCGCCCGCGGATCGTCATCGGCGTCAGGAACTTCGAGGCCTGGAAGCCCGTCGCGTAGACGATCACGTCAATCTCGTGTTCGACGCCGTCCTCGGTCACCACGCCGCGCTCGGTGATCTCGCGAATCTTCTCGGTGAACAGGTTCACGTTCGGGCGCTTCAGCGCCAGACACCAGACGCCGTTGTCCACCAGGATGCGCTTGCTCGCCGGGGGGTAGGTCGGGATCACCTTCGGCAGGAGGTCCGGCCGGTCGGCGAGCTGCAGCTTGAAGGCCTCGGTGAGGAGCGCGCGCAGCTCGTCGTTGCCCGCCGAGACGGCGGTGTCCTGCTGGGCCCAGTCGCGGTCGACCTTCGCGCGCGGCAGGAACATGCCGTCGCCGGTGCGCCAGAAGAGCCAGAAGCGGTGCCAGTGCGAGAAGAAGGGCACGTGGCGCAGCAGCCACTTCTGGCCCTCCGGGATCGGCGCGTGGTAGTCGGGCGCCGGCAGCATCCAGTTTGCCGTGCGCTGGAAGATGTCGAGGCGCTCGACGCGCTCGGCGATCACCGGCACCGCCTGGGCTGCGGAAGCGCCCGTGCCGATCACCGCGACGCGTTTCCCGGTCAGATCGACCGAGTGATCCCAGCGCGCCGAGTGGAAGGCCGGCCCGCGGAATCGCTCCATCCCCGCGATCACCGGCATCTTCGGCTGGTTCAGCTGGCCGACCGCGCTGATCAGGGCGTTCGCCTGGAGCACCTCCTCCTTGCCGTCGGGCCTGCGCACGCGAATGCGCCAGATGCAGCGCTCGTCGTCCCAGTCCGCTCCGAGCACCTCGCTGCGGAAGCGCACGTGCTTGCGCAGGCCGAGCTCGTCGGCGCAGTCGCGGAAGTAGTCGAGCAGCACTTGTTGGGTCGAGTAGTTGCCCGGCCAGTCGTCCTTCTGGGCGAAGGAGTAGCTGTAGAAGGTGTTGGCGACGTCGACGCGGCAGCCCGGGTAGGTGTTCTCGTACCAGGTCCCGCCGACCTCGTCGTTCTTCTCCAGAATCACGAAGGGCACGCCGGCTTGCTGGAGGCGGTGGCCCGCGAGCAGGCCGGACATGCCCGCCCCGATGATGGCGACCAGGAACTCGCGCGAGGGCGCGAGGCGCTGCTTCGTCCAGTCCGGCGCGCGCAGGTCGCGGTCGGCGATCTCGAGCTCCTCCTTCACGAGCGGGAGGTAGGGCTCGACGTTGGCGTCCGGGTCGACCCAGCGCAGGATGGAGCGCAGCGTGTCGTCGCTCGGGGCGGGCGCAACCCGGCAGCCGCCGTCGCGGAATTTGCACAGCGCGGCGAGCGCGAGCTCGCGCGCTTGGGCTGCGGCGGCCTCACCGCCCGCGAAGCCGCTCGGGTCGCCCACCATCGAGGACGTGTCGGGGCGCAGCTCCGGGCGCAGGATGCCGAGGTCGCCGGTGATGTGGGCGAGCGCGGGCAGCAGCGGCGGGAGATGGGTGTCCGCCAGCGCTTTGCGGATCTCCTCGTCCGAGGCGGTGATCGGGTCGATCGGGCGCGAGAGGGCCATGCGGCGGCTCCTGAGTCGGGCGCCCGCGGAAGGACGCCGGGGCGAAGTGGGATTGCAACGCAGGCGGCGGCGGGGCGCTAGCCCTGTCTAGCTCGCGGCGCGCTGGCGCTCCGCCATCGCCGCGCCCATCTCTCCCAGCACTCTCGCGACGGCCGGATGCTTGCCGACTGCTTCGCCCACGCGCGCGAGCTTGGGCCGGCCCTCGAGCGGGCTCGAGCCGCCGACCGCCGGCATCACGCGCGTCAGGAAAAAGAAGATGGGTGCGAGCGTGCAGTCTGCGAGCGTGAGCTCCGGGCCTGCGGCAAAGGGCTCCGCCACCACGAGCTGCTCGAGCTGGTCGAGCCGGGTGCCGAGCTCGGCGAGCTTCTCGGCCGTCAACTTGGCGTCGCGCGTCTTCGGGTTCATCTGGGGGAAGAGCGCGACCAGCGGCGGCCCCAGGTAGAGATCGCCGAAGCGAGAGAGCGTGCGCACGCGCGCGCGGCCGAGCGGATCGGCCGGCCGGAGCGGGGGCGTCGGGTGGCGTTCCTCGAGGTACTCGCAGATCACATCCGACTCGACGATCACGTTCCCGCCGTCCTCGAGCGCGGGGATCTTGCCGATCGGGTTCACGCGCTTGTACTCGGTGGAGCCCGTCCCGCCGGGCGGCGCCACCAGCTCGCACGGGATCTGCTTGGCATAGAGCGCCATGCGCACGCGGGAGGCGTAGGGAGACAGGTTGCTGTTGTAGAGCTTCACGATTCGACCTCAACGCGTGGGCGGCTTGATGCGCTCGCCGGTGATCTGGTTCACGTAGACCTTCCACGGGTAGTGGTCGCCTTCGCCCAGGCTGCCCGACCACGCGCAGGTGGGTGGTGACGGCGCGCCGCCAGGCGTCGCTCTTGTTGGGCGGCGTCATGTGCGGGGTCTTGCCGTGGTGGAAGGTCACGCTGCCCATGCGAATCGGACAGGACACGGCGCGCGCGAGGTCCGGCTCGCAGAGCAGGAGATCGCTCTGAACGTGCGCCGGCTGCCGGTGCTCGAGGACGCCGTCCTTGTGGCCGCGGTCGACGAAGTGCATGCAGCCGTTGGTCGCGTCCACGTCGTGGAGCGGGAGCCAGCAGGTGATCCCGCGCTCGTCCAGGTTGCGGCCCCAGTAGCCCTCGTCCTGATGCCAATAGGTCTGCGCGCCCTCGCGCGGGGGCTTCGCCAGGAACTGGTCGTACCAGAACTCCACCTCCTTCCCGAGCAGCGCCGAGGCGAACGCGATCGACCAGCGCCGGAAGGGGGCGTCCTGGATCTCGGGCCACACGTAGCTGGGGCTGCCCTGCACGATCTTGAAGGCGCGCTCTTCCTTTGGCGTGCCCTTCTCCCAGGCCCAGTCGAAGGCGAGCTTCTCCTTCTTGTCCAGGATCACCTGCATGCGGCGGTCGACTTCGGCGATGTCCTCAGGGGCGACTACATCCTCGACCACGAGGAAGCCGTGCTCGCGAAAGAAGTCGATCTGCTCCTGGCTGGCGCGCGGGTACTTCACTCGGGCCTCCGGGCCTTAGGATATCCTGTCCCCATGCCGACCGGCTTCGCGCCCGAGCTGACACCGGATCAGGTCGCGGGCTTCCGCGAGCGGGGCTTCCTCGCGATTCCCGCGATCACCACGCCCGAGGAGATCGCCTGGCTCCAGGGCGTGTACGCGGAGATCCTCGAGGACCGCCGCGCGCTGCGCCTGCGTTACAAGGAGAAGGCCGAGGGCGCGAGCCAGCGCATTATCACGCAGATCTTCTCGCCCGAGCTCCAGTGCCAGAAGCTCCTCGAGACCCACTACCTGGCGAACGCGCGGCGACTCGGCGCGCAACTGCTCGGCTGCGACTTCGAGCAGGCCACGCCCGGGGGCCTGATGATGATCTACAAGCCGCCGGGCGCGGGCCTCGAAGCGCCTTGGCACCAGGACGAGGCGTATTGGGAGTTCCCCAACGACCGCTGCCACAGCCTCTCGGTCTGGATGCCCCTCGACCCGGTGACCGTCGAGAGCGGCTGCATGCAGTTCATCCCGGGATCGCAGCGAAACGATCTCCTCCCGCACCGAAAGCCGCCGGGCGTCGAGCCCATCGTGGTGGACGCGCCCTTCGATCTGGCGAGCGCGGTGCCGTGCCCGCTCCCGCCGGGCGGCGCGACCTTCCACGCCTGCCGGACGCTCCACTACACCGCCGCGAACACGAGCGCGCTGCCGCGCCGCGCGTTCACCACGATCGTGCACGGTCCCCGGACCCCGCGCGAGGTTCCGATTCCGCGCACCTGGCTCGTGGGGGCGTACGGCTAGCGGGACAGTTGCAGGAGTTCGTGCGACTCGTGCCGGATGTCAAGCGGACATCGTCGGACACGGGCGGAAGTCTGGGACAGGGTAGAGTCGGACATGCCTATCGGGCTGAGTCAGCTCGTGACCGTGCCTGACACCCGCGGGCTGCAGCGTGCGTCCTCGAGGAGGGCGTGCGGATGGAGTTCCCCAGGACCGTGCAAGAGTTCCAGGCTCAATTCCCGAATGACGAGGCGTGCTGGGAGAGGCTGCGTCAAGCGCGATGGCGGGAAGGGTTCACCTGCTCACGCTGCGGCCACACGAAGAGCTTCTGGATCTCGACGCGACGCCTCGCCCAGTGCGAGGCGTGCCGGTACCAGTGCTCGGTGACGGCGGGAACCATTCTTCCACCGAACCAAGATGCCGTTGCGGACCTGGTTCTGGGTGATCTTCTTCGTCGCGCGGCACAAGAGCGGCATCTCCGCCAAGCAGCTCCAACGCGACGCGGGGATTGGCAGCTACGCCTGGACGATGCTGCACTAAATCCGTTCGGCGCTGCGTCCGCGTCCCGCGCATCGGCTCGTAGGCATCGTGGAGGTGGACGAGACGCACCTCGGAGGGCGGGAGCACGGCCGGCGCGGGGGGCGCCAGGCCGGCACCAAGACGATTGTCGCGGTGGCCGTCGAGCAACGTCTCCATAGCGGGGGGCGCGTTCGACTCGCCGCGATCCACGGCATGAGCTTTGAGCGGGATCTCGGGCCCTTCGTGCTCAGCGTCGTCGACGCAACACGACGCTTCACACGGACGGGTACGGCTCGTACTCGCGGTTCCCCGGAGGCAGGCGTGCGGATCAAGCAACAGATCCAAGGCAGCCCCGAGCGCGCAGGCGAGTTCTTGCCCTGAAGCCACCGCATCTTCATTCGTCTACCGCTTCGATCGACGCTGGCGCGAGACGGAGATGTTCGGCTTCGTGGTCGAACGCGCCCTGCGCGGCACCCCACTGGCCTACAGCCAGCTCGTGGCTGACTCAGCCCGATAGGCATGGATTCGGATATCGTTACTTCAGAGGAGGTTGGCCAATGCGGAAGTACGCAGCGATTGCTCTCGGCCTTGTGCTCTTCTCGCCATCTGGGGTCAGAGCGCAAGAACTCCGTACCAACGACGACGGCAGCACCTTCGTGATCCACCTCGATCCGCGAGCCGAGCCTCGTATGACGGCGGACGAGGCAATCCAGGTCGCTACAGATGCCGAGCTCGCAAAGTTGCCTTCGCGTACGGTGCGCCCACCCGTCATTCGAGTCGACTTAGTGCTCGCGGAGCAGCTGGATCAGGTGCTGCCCGGTGCGCCATTCCAAGAGGAGCAACGCGGCCGATGGGTTTGGGTTGTTCGGATCAAGGGTCGGTTTGAGGCGGGAAGACCAGGCGTGCCGGTCTCAGTCGGTAGCGAGGGCTACTACATCATCGACGACGAAACTGGCCTGGGCGTTGGCTGGGGATTCAAGGCCGATCCGGCACCTCTACCTTCGACAGCCCCGAGCGACTCCTCCTCTGTAACAGGCCTCTGTCAAAGGCACTACGCCGCGATGGAGCACACGGTGCGGTCCGAGCATCTGAACAATGCGGACGTTCTTGGAGCGCGATCGGTTTGGCGCGTACGGGAGGTTGACAGAGCGGTGGGCCAACTCGCGGAACACGCCGAACAATCGATCTGGGTCGAGACCGGGTTCAGCGCGAACAACTGGGTGGAGGTTGGGGTTACTGAGGGGACGCTTCTCAACAGCCCACATGGAGCCGCGGACTGGTACTACTCGGGGCGTATGCAGAACGGGTTCTATGGTGAAGGTCACTTCTTCGTGAACGGGATCCCAGCACAACGATCCGCGTCCGACGTGGGAGCAAACCTTGAGTTCAAAGCCGTGTCTTGCAAGCGAATGGAGCCCGGATGCACGAGCGCAGATCCCAACACATTTGCCGCGTGCATCAATCCAATTCAAGGCCAGCGCCGTTGTACTCAATGGACGCAAACGACTCCCGGAACCAACCATTGGCAAGTCGGCCTAGAGTCAACTTGTGAAGGGGCACGAGTCGATGCCACATACGTGAGTGATTCGCAGTATCGCTTTGGCGGCACATCGGTGAACCCGTTCTCGGCGCCGCAGCCAATCAGAATTCGACCTGTCGACCTGGACGTGGACATCCTCCTTTGCTCTCCGACCAACTACAAGCGGTACCGCTATTGGATGAATCCGCAGAACAGCAAGAACGTGTGCGGTCAGTGACGGGTCACCTCTAGACGGCCTTTCGGTAGGTCCAGGGAAGCCGTTGCCGGATTACGTCCCGAGCTTCCAGCCCGCCTGGGTCTGGAGCTTCACCATGAAGGGCGGGTCGTAGGCCTCCTCGGGCGCCTCGCGCACCAGGCGGTCGAGCACGTGCGCGTCGTCGCCCACCAGGATGCGCCAGCGGTTCGCGCGCACGCCGTCGAGGATGATCTTCGCGGCCTGCGCGGCCGTGGTCGGCGCGTCGTTCCGGAAGCTCTCCGCGCGCTCGATCATCGCCTGGCGCAGCTGGTCGGTCGTGAGGCCCGCCACCGGGAAGCCCATCCGGTCCAGGGTCGCGCGCGCTTTCTCGAGCTCCGACTCGGGCAGCTCCTTCGGGTCGCGGCCGAGGATCTTGCCCGAGTTCTTCACGATCTCCGTGCCGATGTGGCCGGGCATCACCAGCGACACCCTCAAGTGGGGCGCGTTGTTGCGGAAGTCGTTGATCAGCGCTTCGGTGAAGCCCTTGACCGCGAACTTCGCCGCGCTGTAGGCGGTGTGCGCCGTCTGCGGGCCCAGCGAGGCCCAGAAGCCGTTCACGCTGCTCGTGTTGATCAGGTGGCCTTCCGGGCTCGCGAGCAGCATGGGAAGGAAGGCGCGCGTGGTGTAGTAGACGCCGTACCAGCACACCGCGAAGGTCTTCTCCCACTCGGCGCGGTCGTCCGACACGAAGCTCCCGCCGCCGCCGATGCCGGCGTTGTTGAAGAGCAGGTGGATGTGGTCGGTGGCGTGGGCCTTGGCGACGGCGTCGCGGAAGGCCAGCACTTGCTCCTCTACGGCGACGTCGGCGAGGTGCGTGGTCACGCGCACGCCGCGCGCGCTCTGCTCGCAGAGCGCTCGCGTGGTCGCCATGTTCTCCGCGGAGACGTCGCACAGCGCGAGGTGGCAACCCTCGTCGGCGAGCTGGCGGGCGAGCTCGCGCCCCATGCCCGTGCCGCCCCCAGTGATTACGGCGAGCCGGCCCCCGAAGCGTTCCATCGAACCCCTCCCAGTCTGTTCCGGATGCGGCATGATGGACGGGACGGAGCCGGAGGGGAAGGGGTGCGAACGACAGGCAACCGAGGGCTCGGACGGGCAACGCTCTGCGCGGCGGCGCTGGTCCTCGCGGCGGCCTGCGGCGGGGAGCGGCCCGAGCACTGCGCCCCGGCCGGGTCGGGGCCCGCGAGCGAGTGGCTCTCGTACGGCAACGACGTGGGAGGGTCGCGCTACGCGGCGCTCGCCGACATCACCCCCGAGAACGTGGCGTGCCTCGAGCCCGCCTGGACCTATCACACGGGTGATCTCCCCACCTCGCGCGGCGAGCAGCCCTCGGAGCTCGCCTCCGAGGGGACGCCGATCTTCGTGGACCGCACGCTCTACCTCTGCACACCCTACAACCGCGTGATCGCCCTCGATCCGGAGACCGGCGCGGAGCGCTGGGCGTACGATCCGAAGATCGACCTCTCCGGCGACTACGCGAACCAGCTCGTCTGCCGCGGCGTCTCCACTTGGCTCGACCCTGGCGCCGCAGCCTGGCAGGCCTGCCGGCGGCGCATCTTCAGCGCGACGAACGACGCGCGCCTGATCGCGCTCGACTCGGGCAACGGCACGCCGTGCCCCCACTTCGGCGACGCGGGCAGCGTCGACTTGAACCCGGGCGTGGGGCGCCAGGAGTGGCGCGGCGAGTATCAGGTGACCTCGCCACCCGCCGTCGTGCGCGACGTGGTCGTGGTCGGCGCCGCCATCTCCGACAACCAGCGCAACGACGCGCCGAGCGGCGTGGTGCGCGGCTTCGACGCGCGGAGCGGCGAGCTGCGCTGGGCCTGGGACCTGCGC
This sequence comes from uncultured delta proteobacterium, assembly GCA_963716275.1. GTDB lineage: Bacteria > Myxococcota_A > UBA9160 > UBA9160 > UBA6930 > VGRF01. The sequence continues at coordinate 581,878 of CAVQTC010000003.1, forward strand.
CCGCCAGATTTCGTGGCGAGCGCCACCAACACCAGCGACCGAGGCTACGCGCTCGCGACGCCCAACGTCTGGGCGCCGATGGCCGTGGACGAAGAGCGCGATCTCGTGTTCGTGCCGACCGGCAACCCCGCTCCCGACTACTACCGGGGCGACACGAACATCGACTATTACGGAAGCTCGGTGGTCGCTCTGCGCGGCAGCACGGGGGAGGTGGTGTGGCGCTTCCAGACCGTGCACCGCGACCTGTGGGACTACGACGTGCCTGCCCAGCCCACGCTGTTCACGCTGCGGCGCGAGGGTCGCGCGATCCCCGCGCTCGTGCAGACGACCAAGATGGGCCTCCTGTTCGTGCTGAACCGCGAGACCGGGGAGCCCCTCTTCCCGGTGGAGGAGCGGCCGGTCCCGCAGATCGCCGTGCCCGGCGAGCGCCTCTCGCCGACGCAGCCTTTCCCGGTGAAGCCGCCCGGGCTCTCGCGTCAGACGCTCGCGGCGGCGGACGCCTGGGGCCTCACCCCTTGGGACCGCGGCGCCTGCCGGCGGGAGCTCGAGCACCTGCGCTTCGAAGGCATGTACACGCCGCCGACCGTCGAGGGCTCGCTCATGATGCCCGGCAACGCCGGGGGCTCGAACTGGGGCGGCGTCGCCGTCGACGAGCGGCGCCAACGCCTGGTCGCGAACACGCAGAACCTCCCGTTCTCGGTCACCCTGATTCCGCGCGCCGAGCTTCCCGACGATCCGGCCAAGCTCGAGCGCAGCGAGGGCGCCGAGTACGCGCCCATGCGCGGCACGCCCTACGCGATGCGTCGGCGCCTCTTGCTTTCGCCGATCGGCGCGCCGTGCAATCCGCCGCCCTGGGGCGAGCTCGCCGCGGTCGACCTCGCGAGCGGCGAGCTCAGCTGGCAGCGGCCGCTCGGAACGGCGCGCGATCTCGCCCCGATCCCGCTGCCCATCGAGATCGGCACGCCGACCATCGGCGGGCCGCTGCTCACCGAGAGCGGCCTCGTCTTCATCGGCGCCGCCTTCGACTACTACCTGCGCGCCTTCGATGCCGCGAGCGGGCGCGAGCTCTGGAAGGGGCGCCTTCCCACCGGGGGCATCGCGACCCCGATGACCTACCGCGCGAGCGACGGCGGCCGGCAGTACGTCGTGATCGCCGCCATGGGCTACGGGCGCGCCGGCGTCATGCCCGCCGGCGACGCGTTGATGGCCTTCGCGTTGCCTGCGACGCCCTAGGAACGTCCACAAGCGGGCTTCTCAGTCCCCTGGACGAAGGAGGGCTTTGGAGGGAAGGCTGCACGGGGCCGGGTGGCGGGCTCCGCTTCGCGCGCGGATCCGCCCGCGCCGCTTCGCCGCTACGTGAGGCTTCCCGGCATCTCGGCGGGGTCGATGAGCCCGTGGCGACGCCAGCCGATCCGCAAGAGCCAGGTGCGAGGCGTCGCGACGGCTCGGGGGCCCGGGTCTGGGGCTCTCGGGAGCATCCGCCTCCAGCCCTCGAACCAGGCGCCCGAGGACGCGGCATCGAGGCGAACGGGCGGCGGCTCGCCATGGCGCTGCCGCCAGTGCTTGCGCACGTTCAGGAGAACGTAGGCGAGGGCACGCCGCACCTCGCGGGGTGTGCGCAGCAGCCGGTGGTGGTAGCGCCCGTCGAGCACGGACCCGTGCCGCCGGAAGACGCGATTCAACGCCCGGGCGAGCCGCGCCCCGATGCTCTTCATGCCGCTCGCCAGGGCTTGCTTGCCGCTTGCCTCGACGATCAGGTGGGCATGATCGCGCTGGAGCGAGTAGTGGACGACGCGGAAGCGGCCGCGCTCGTTCGCTTGGGCGAGGGAGCGCTGGAACTCGCTGACGACGCGCGCACTGCGGAGGGACGGGAGCCCCGGGCGCGCTCGCAGGGTCACATGCACGGGGCAGGGCGCGGGGATCTTCTCGCGCTCGCGGTGCATGACGCGGGGTCGTGGACCGCGCGGGCGGCCTGCGCCGACCCGCGGCCCGCCTCGCCCCGAGTGGAGGCGGTAGTCGTCGAACGTGAGCTGCTTCTGTCGGCGCCGCACGCCTTTAGATTAGGGCTATGTATATCATTGTCAAGGGTACGGACCGGCAACTTGGGTGACAGTCCAGACCGGGAACATGGGTGACACGTCGATTTAGGGTCCGGGTGAAGGACGAGAAGGCGGGTCTGTACACGATGAGCGAGCTCTGCGAGCGCTACGGCGTCAGCCGCAAGACGGGCTGCAAGTGGCTCGCACGGTTCGAAGCGGAAGGGACCGAAGGACTCGTCGATCGAAGCCGCGCACCGCGCCATATCGAACACCGGATGAGCGACACGGTGCGAGAGCGACTGCAAGGCGGGCCGCCCCAGCGTTGCCAGGACGGGCGGGCGGACCTACTAGCGGAGGCGGAGCAGTCTCACGAGCGCGTCGGCCAGCTCGGGCGCGGCCCGCTGCGCCGCGGCGGGCCAACTGACGGTGCTGTTCATCGCGCCGAACAGGAGCAGGCGCAGCGCGAGCGGATCGGCGTCCTTCGGGAGCGCGCCCTCGGCCTGCGCGCGCGCGAGGAGCTCGTGCCAGTACTCGCCGTAGCGTCGCTGGTTCGCGTACTGCTTCCTGCGGATCGGCTGGGGCGCCTGCTCGACGATGCGCAGGCCCGCCGACGCGTAGTCGCCCAGGTGATGGAGCGAGTCGAGGTGCGCCTCGATCGCGCTGCGCAGCCGCGCAGCCGCGGACGCGCCGGGCCCGAGCAGCTCGACGCGCTTGCGCGTGTGCTCGAGGGAGTGCGCGGTGCCGAAGCGCAGCACCTCGTAGACGAGCTCCTCCTTCGAGGCGAAGTGGTAGTAGAGGCTCCCCGTCTTGAGACCGACCTCGGCGGCGATGTCCGAGAGGCTGGTGTCGGCGTAGCCGCGCCGCGCGAACAGGCGTGCGGCCGCGTCGAGGATCGCCTGGCGCGTGCGCTCCGACTTGCGCGGCCTCGCCGACCGGGGCTCCTGCTCCGCCATGGCCGCAGGCTAGCGGTCCGACGGACTTGACTCAATATTCGAACTCAAGTTAGAATTCTAGAGGTCGCGGGAGGGAGCATGAAGCCGCAGCGCGAACGCGAGCTTTTGGCGCGCCTGGCGGAGCCCGCCGCTGCGCTGCCCGGGCCGCTCGGCGAGCGGAGCCGGCGCAACCCCGCCGCCGCCTACGCCTCCCCCGAGCGCTTCGCGCGCGAGCGCGAGGCGCTGTTCCGCGGGCTTCCCAACCTGGTCGGGCTGTCCGGCGAGTGCGCGGGCCCGGGCGCGTACCTGACGGCGAATCTGGGCGGCGTCCCCGTGGTCGTGATCCGCCAGGCCGACGGCTCGCTGCGCGGCTTCGTGAACGCCTGCCGCCACCGAGCCGCCCGCTTGCTCGAGGGCTGCGGCGCGCTCGCGCGCGCCATCGCCTGCCCGTATCACGGCTGGACCTACGAGCTCGACGGCCGCTTGCGCGGCCGGCCCGGCGCCGAGCCCGGCTTCGACGACGTGCCCAAGGCGGAGCTCTCGCTCCACGCCGTCCCGGTGCGCGAGGCGCACGGCCTGATCTTCGCGCGCCCGAGCGGCGGCGACTTCGACGTCGACGCCTCGCTTCACGGAGCGGAGGAGGAGCTCGCGGCCTACGGCCTCGCCGACTACGCGCTGATCGAGACGCGCGAGCAGGAGCTCCCGATCAACTGGAAGCTGGTCGTCGACACCTTCACCGAGCCCTACCACATCCCGTGGCTCCATCGCGCGACCATCGCCCCGCACTACTACTTCGACCGCTGGATCTTCGACGCCTACGGCCCGCACGGCCGCTTCGTCGGCGTGCGCAAGAGTATTGCCGGCGAGCTCGAGAAGCCGGCGGAGGAGCGCCGCCTGCTGCCCCACGCCACGACGCAGTATCTCCTGCTCCCCAACGCCGTCCTGTGTCACCAGATCGACCACGTCGAGCTGTGGCGGCTCACGCCCCTCGCCGTCGATCGCACGCGCGTGGCGACCTCCGTGTTCGCGCCCCGCCCGCCGGCCTCCGAGAAGGAGCGCGAGTACTGGATCAAGAACCTCGACGTCCTGCTCGGCGTGACCAACCGCGAGGATTTTCCCGCCATGGCGCGCGTGCAGGAGAACCTGATGTCGGGCGCCGTGCCCGAGCTCGTCTACGGGAAGATGGAGCCCGCGCTCGTCCACTTTCACGACGCCGTGGACGCTGCGCTGGCGCGCGTCGCGGGAGCGTCGCCCGGATGAGGCTCGAGCTCGAGCGCGCGGCGGCGATCGTCACCGGCGGCGCCTCGAATATCGGGCGGGCGATCGTGCACGCGCTGGCCGAGGAGGGCGCGCGCATCGCGATCCTCGATCGCGACCTTCAGCGCAGCGAGGCCACCGCCAGCGAGGCGCGCGAGCGCGGGGCGGCGAGCGCGGCGGTGTTTCCCGTCGATCTGCTCGACCGCGCCGCCTCGCGCGACGCCATCCAGGCCGCGATCGGCGCCCTCGGCGGCGTCGACGTGCTCGTGGCGAACGTCGGCTCGAACCGGCCGGCGTTCTTCCTGGACACGCCCGAGGACGCCTGGACCGAGCTCCTCGAGCTGAATCTGGTGAGCTGCATGACCTGCACGCGCGCCGTGCTCCCGCGCATGATCGAGCAGAAACGCGGCGCGATCGTCGCGACCGCGAGCACCGCGGCGTTCGGCGAGCCCCGCCAGAGCGTCTACGCCGGCGCCAAGGCCGGCCTGATCGGCTTCGTGCGCAGCGTCGCGCTCGAGTACGGCCGCTACGGCGTCCGCGCGAACCTGGTCGCGCCGGGGCTCGTGATCCCGCCGCGCGAGGCCATCGGCGCGGGCTCGCTCTGGCAGGACACGGCGGCGATCATGAACGACGAGCAGGTCGAGTACGTCCGGCGCGGGACGCCGCTGCGGCGCCTCTCGACCGCCGAGGACATCGCGCACGCGGTGGCGTTCCTCGCCTCGGAGCGCACGGGCCGCCAGCTCACCGGACAGCTGATCACCGTCGCCGGCGGCTTCGCGATGCGCTGATCCGGCGCCAGACCCTTCACCTTTCGGGAGACCCCATGCACACCGGACTCAGTCTCGTCTTCCAGAACCTCGACGGGAAGCACAGCGACGCCGAGGTCTACCGCCACGAGCTCGCGCTCGCGTCGCGCGCCGAGCCCGCGGGCTTCGACTCGGTCTGGACGCCCGAGCACCACTTCAGCGACTACCAGCTGACCCCCAACGTCCCGCAATTCCTCTCCTGGGTGGCGGGGCGCACGGAGCGCGTGCGGCTCGGGACGATGGTGAGCGTGCTGCCCTGGCACGATCCGGTGCGTGTGGCGGAGAGCTTCTGCCTGCTCGACCACCTGTCCCAGGGGCGCGCGATCCTCGGCATCGGGCGCGGGCTCGGGCGCATCGAGTTCGACGGCTTCCGCGTGAGAATGGACGAGTCGCGGCGCCGCTTCGTCGAGTACACCGAGGCGATCCTGGCCGGCCTCGAGACGGGCGTGCTGGCGCACGAGGGCGAGCTCTACCGGCAGCCGCCGGTGCGGCTGCGCCCGGCGCCGCTGGCCTCCTTCAAGTCGCGCACCTTCGCCTCCGCGATCTCGCCCCAGTCGATGGAGCTGATGGCGCGGCTCGGCGTGGGGCTCATGGTGATCGCCCAGAAGCCCTGGGAGACGGTGGAGAAGGAGCTCGCGGAGTATCGCGTTCGCTACCGGGAGCTGAATGCGCGCGAGGCGCCCAAGCCGATCCTGTGCGTGTTCGTCGGCGTGCACCACGATCCCAGCGCGGCGCAGCGCATGCGCGAGGTCTACCTCCAGCGCTACGCGCGCTCGACGGTCGAGCACTACCAGTTCGCCGACCAGCGCTTCGAGTCGATCGAGGGCTACGAGTACTACGGCGGGCTCGCGCGCAACATCGCGAAGCACGGCCTCGACAAGTTCAACGGCTTCCTGGCGGACCTCCAGGTCTGGGGGAGCCCTCGCGAGGTGACCGCGAAGCTCCTCGACTACGTGCGCCGCACCGACGCGGGCGCGCTGCTCGTGACGCTGGGCTTCGGCGGCATGCCGCACGAGGTCGCGAACGAGAACTTCGAGCTCTTCGCGCGCGAGGTGCTGCCGAGCCTTCGAGCCCACGACGTGGGCGGCGACCTCGGCGTCCGCTACACGCCGCTCGCACGCAGCGCGGCGTGAGCCCATGAAGCTCGGGGTCTTCAGCTTCAACACCGAGACGACGATGCGGGCCGACCAGCTCGCGCGCGCCGCCGAGGAGCGGGGCTTCGAGTCCTTCTGGCTCCCCGAGCACACGCACATTCCCGTGCCGAGCGACGGCTTCGTGCGCGCGCCGGACGGGACCGAGCTGCCCGTCGAGTACCGCCACATGGCGGATCCCTTCGTCTCGCTCGCCGCGGCCGCGGCGGCGACGAAGCGCATCCGGCTGGGAACCGGCGTCTGCCTGATCAACCAGCACCATCCGATCGCGCTCGCCAAGCGGGTCGCGACGCTCGACCGGCTCTGCGACGGCCGCTTTCTGTTCGGCGTCGGCGCGGGCTGGAACGTGGGCGAGATGGAGCACCACGGCGTCCGCTTCGCCGACCGCTGGCGGCAGACGACGGAGCGCCTGGAGGCGCTGAAGCGCCTGTGGAGCGAGGAGCAGCCGAGCTTCTCGGGCGAGTTCGTGCGCTTCGAGAAGTCGTGGCTCTACCCGAAGCCGGTCCAGAAGCCGCATCCGCCGATCCTGCTCGGCACCCTGGACACGCCGTTCGGCAGACAGAAGGTGGCGGCGCAGGCCGATGGCTGGCTGCCCCTCACCTTCGACGTGAAGCGCGCCCGCACGAGCATCGAGGACGTGCGCGCGCGCATGCGGACGCTCGGCCGCGACCCCGCGGCGCTCTCGATCTCGCTCTTCTTCCTGGAGGACAAGGAGCAGTCGGCCGACACGCTGGCCGCTGCCCGCGAGATCGGCATCGAGCGCGCGATCCTGCGCCTTCCCGTGGCCGACGAGGCGCGCGTCTTGGGCCGCCTGGATCGCTACGCGGCCCTGCTCTCAGGGCTAGACTGCGCGCGCCCCCTGGAGGCTCGCCATGTCACAGCCCGCGCTCGCCACGCCTCGCTTCGGCTCCCACGGGCGAGTCCTGATCGCCGATCTCTCCACGCAGAGCTCGCGCGTCGAGAGCGTGGAGGAGTCGGTGTTCCGGCAGTTCCTGGGCGGGTACGGGCTCGGCGCTTATCTCATGTGGAAGCACTATCCGCAGGGCGCAGACCCGCTCTCGCCGGACGCCTGCTTCGCGATCGTCTCGGGCCTCTTGACCGGCGCGCGCACGCCCTTCTCGGGGCGCATCCAGATCGTGGGCAAGTCGCCGCTCACGGGGACCTGGGCCGACTCCAACTCGGGCGGGAGCGTGGCGAGCCAGCTGCGCCGCGCGGGCTACGACGGCCTGCTGGTGACCGGGCGCGCGAGCGAGCCCACGGTGCTGGTCGTGCGCGACGCGCGCGTCGAGTTCGAGCGCGCCGGCGCGCTCTGGGGCCAGGAGATCCCCGCCGTGTTCGACACGCTGCGCGCCCGCTACGGGAGCCAGTCCGAGGTGGGCGTCTCGGCGATCGGACCCGCCGGCGAGCAGCGCGCGCGCATCGCGAGCGTGATGAACGACCGCTACCACGCCTTCGGCCGCCAGGGCTTCGGCGCGATCTACGGCGCGAAGAACCTGAAGGCGATCGTCGTGCACGGCTCGGGGGAGCTGCCGATCGCCGAGCCCGGGCGCTTCCGCGACCTCTGCCAGCGGGTCACCCAGGAGTACAAGAGCGATCTCTCCTGGAAGACGCGGCTCATGGTGTGGTTCGCCAAGCCGAAGCCCATGCTCGCTTTCCTGTATCGCTGGATGTCGCGCTTCGGCATCAAGGTCGAGGCGCCCGTCCAGGCGATGCGCCAGCTCTGGAGCGACCGCGGCACCACCGGCGCGGTGGCGCTCAGCGTCGAGAACGGAGACGCGCCGCTCAAGAACTGGACCGGCGTCGCGTCGCGCGACTTCCCGCTCGCAAGCAAGAGCATCAAGCTCGACGGCGACCAGGTCGCGAAGTACATCACGAGGAAGCTCTCCTGCGGCGATTGCCCGGCGCCCTGCAAGGGCATCGTCGCCGTGAAGAGCCGCGGGCTCTCGGACGTGCGCCGCCCCGACTACGAGACGATCGCGGGCTTCGGCGCCGCCATCCTGAACGACGACCTCGAGGTCGTGACCGCCTGCCACGACGCCTGCAATCGCTACGGCCTCGACGCCGTCAGCTCGAGCGCCACGATCGCGTGGCTGTGCGAGGCGGTGGAGAAGGGAATCATCTCGCGGGCGGAGCTCGACGGCGTCGACATGCGCTGGGGCAACGGCGAGGGCGCGCTCGCGCTCACCATCAAGATGGGGAAGGGCGAGGGCTGCGGCGTGTGGCTGCGCGACGGCCTCGCGCGCGCCGCGGCGCACCTGGGGCGCGGGAGCGAGAGCTTCGCGGTCCACGTGCACGGCCAGGAGCCCGCCTACCACGACTCGCGCTTCACCTCGCTGATGGGCGTGAGCTACATCGCCGACCCGACGCCGGGTCGGCACACGACGGGCACGGCCTCCTGGCGCGAGACCTTCAACGTCGCCTTCCCGATCCCGGGCGCCGTCGAGGCGAAGGAGACCGAGATCGGCTGGCGCACCACCGAGAACAAGGGCCTCGCGCAGGCGCACTACAGCAACGCGCATCAGGTGATGAACGGCCTCGGCCTGTGCCTGTTCACGAACATGACGGGCGGCTTGCCCTGGCTCGACCTCACCAACGCACTCACGGGCTGGAACCTGGACGCGAAGGAGCTGCTTGCGCTGCGGTGAGCGCATCCAGAACCTGCGCGCCGCCTTCAACCGCCGCGAGGGCATCCTGCCCGGCGACATGAAGCCGCACCCGCGCATGCTGGGTCAGGGCGATGGCCTGCTCACCGACGGCCCGCTGCGCGGCATCACGGTGCCCCTCGACCAGCTGAAGCGCGACTACTACTCGGCCATGCACTGGAACCCCGAGACCGGGAATCTGTCGGCGCAGCGCGCGCGCGAGCTCGGCCTCGACGGTCTCCTGGCAGGCTATCTCGACGCATGAGCCTGCGTGCGCGCATCGCGCGCTTCTTGCCGGGCGCAGACGCGGACTCCATCCGCGTGCGCGTGATCCTGAAGGGTCGCATGGGCGAGGGCTGGTACGACGTCGACGAGCGCATCCGCCTCACGCGCGGGGCAACGCTCGCCACCCTGATCGACGAGGCCGAGCGGCGCGGCGTGCACATGCGCGCGGCCATCGAGCACAGCCCGCACCTGCGCCACACGCTGATGTGGAACGGCCAGCGCGCGCCGGTGGACGAGAACCTCGCGCGACCGCTCGCGGACGGCGATCAGATCTATCTGCTCGGGCCTCTGGCCGGTGGCTGAGCCCGCCGCCAGCGCAGGGCGCCTCGCCGGTCGCGTCGCGATCGTCACCGGCGGCGCGAGCGGGATGGGGCTCGGCACCGTGCAGCGCTTCCTCGACGAGGGCGCCTGCGTGATCGCCGCCGACCTGAACGGCGCGAAGGGCGAGGAGCTGCTCGCGTCCCGCCGCGCGGACGCCGCGCGCTTGCGCTTCTCGCGCGTGGACGTGTCCCTCGAGCCCGACGTCGCCGCGCTGGTCCAGCTCGCCCTGGACGAGTTCGGGCGCCTCGACGTGATGTTCAACAACGCGGGCATCGGCGGCGCCTTCGGGCCGATCACCGAGCTCGACGCCGCGGCCTGGGACGAGACCTTCGCCGTGGACGTGCGCTCGGTCTTCCTGGGCATCAAGCACGCGGCGCGCGCGATGATCGCGGCCGAGCGCGGCGGCTCGATCCTGAACACCGCCTCGATCGCCGGGCTCACCGGAGGGGCCGGCCCGCAGGCCTACTCGGCCGCGAAGGCCGCGGTCGCGAACCTGACCGAGAACGCGGCCCTCGAGCTCGCGCCCCATCGCATCCGCGTGAACGCGATCTGCCCGGGCGTGATCTACACGCCGCTCATGCACGCGGGCAACCCCGCGGCCGCCGACGAGTGGGTGGCGCGGCTCCAGCCCTGGCCGGACCGCGGCGAGCCGCGCGACATCGCCGGCGCCGCGCTCTGGCTGGCGAGCGAGGACAGCCGCTTCGTGACCGGCCAGAACATCGTGGTGGACGGCGGCCTGCTCGCGGCGGGCCCGCGCATCACCGAGTTCTCCCACACGATGAAGGATCTGCACAAGCTCGCCGGGATCGCCTACGGGACGACCGGCAAGAAGCCCAAGTACCGCCGCCTCGAGGAGTGACGATGAAGCTGCGCGACAGAGTCGCGATCGTGACCGGAGGCGGGAAGGGGATCGGCGGGGCGACCGCGCTGCGTTTCGCCGAAGAGGGCGCCCGTGTGCTGGTGGTGGACTGCGACGAGGCGGCGGGCAACGCGTGCGCGAGCGCGATCGCCGCGCGCGGCGGCAAGGCGGTCTTCTTCGCCGGCGATTTGACCGAGCGCGGCGTCGCCGAGCGCATGGTGCGCGCGGCCCTCTCCGCCTTCGGCCGCCTCGACTGCGCCTTCAACAACGTGGGCGGCTCCGTGCCCGGCGGCGAGCAGCCCATCCACGAGATCGACCTCGACGCATTCGAGGCCGAGCTGCGCCTGAACCTGACCAGCACGCTCATGTGCCTGCGCGCCGAGATCGCGGAGCTGCTCGCGTCGGGCACGGCGGGCGCGATCGTCAACACCTCGTCGCTCGCCGGCCTCGGTGGGACGCTCTCGAACCCCGCCTACACGGCGGGGAAGCACGGCGTCATCGGGCTCACCAAGAACGCGGCCGTCGCCTACGGCCCGCGCGGCATCCGCGTGAACGCGATCTGCCCGGGCACGATCCGCACCCCTGGCCTCGAGGCGAACTTCGCGGGCAACCCCAACTACATGAAGGACCTCGCGCACGCCGCCCTCGCGCGCGTGGCCGAGGCGAGCGAGGTGGCGAGCCTGGTCGTGTGGCTCTGCAGCGACGACGCCTCCTTCATGACGGGCGCAGCCATTCCGGTGGACGGCGGCACCTCGGCCTTCGCGGTTCGCGTCGCGAGCACGCGCAAGGCGGACTGAGCGCGGAGGGGGAACACAATCCGTTCCTGAACTCGTCATGCCGCCGCCATCCAAAGGCAACGCAGCGCGCGCAGCCTCTCTCGGGCGAGAGGCGAACTCCAACCTCGAGGTGCGCGTGCACGACGACAACCCGGTCTCGAATCCTTCGGCCAACACCACCTTCCGGAGGTGCTCGAAGCGCGACTGTCTCGACGCAGCGTGCTGGGCGGCGGCGCAGCCTTGGCGGCCAGCAGCGCTCTGGGTGGAGTCGGCACGCTGCTCGATGCGCGACCCGCCGCGGCCCACGGCGCCGCGCCGCTGCTCGGCTTCGCGGGCATCGCGACGTCGACGCGCGGACACCGTCACGGTGCCGCCGGGCTACTCCTGGCGCGGTGCTGATCGCCTGGGGCGATCCGATCTCGAACGGACCGGCGTTCCGCACCGACGCTACGCAACTCGGCGAGCGACCAGGAGCAGCAGTGGGGGATGCACAACGACGGCATCGTCTACTTCCCCTTCCCGGTGATCGGCAACTACGCCGGCCTGATCGTCCAGAACCACGAGTACGTCGACGACGGGCTTGCTCTTCCCCGACGGCATCGCCAACTGGAACGCGGAGAAGACGCGCAAGTCGCAGGCCGCCCACGGCGTCTCGGTGATCGAGGTCTCGAAGTTCTCGCGGCGAGTGGCGCGTCGCACGGCCCTCGCTCTTCGCGCGGCGCATCACGGCCTACACGCCGATCGACATCGGCGGGACCGGCCGCCGGCCACGCGCTCCTGCGGACCGAGCGCCGATCCCGAGCGGCGACCCACGTGCTCGGCACGCTCAACAACTGCGCGATGGGCTTCACGCCCTGGGGCACCTATCTGACCTGCGAGGAGAACTTCAACGGCTTCTTCCGGAAGACCGCGTCGGTCCGACGCGCCCTCTGGAGCGCCGCTACGGCATCGCGGCCGCCACGTTCAGCTACTTCTGGTACCTGACGGACACGCGCTTCGACCTCGACGTGGAGCCGAACGAGGCGAACCGCTTCGGCTGGGTCACCGAGATCAACCCGTGGAACCCGCGATCGACTCCGGTGAAGCGCACGGCGCTCGGCCGGCTGCAAGCACGAGGGCGCCTGGGTCGAGGAGACCGACGACGGCCGCGTGGTCGTCTACATGGGCGACGACGAGCGCTTCGAGTACATCTACCGCTACGTCTCGCGGCTGCCCTGGAAGCGCTCGTTCCGCGAGGGCATCCACCCGCTCGACGACGGCACGCTCTACGTCGCCGCGCTTCAACGACGACGGCACCGGCGACGTGGCTGCCGCTCACGACCGCGCAACCCCGCGCTGGCGAGCTTCGCGAGTCAGGCCGACATCCTGATCAACACCCGCGCGGCGGCGGACGCGCGTCGGCGCCACCAAGATGGACCGGCCCGAGTGGATCGACGCGATCTCCAAGAAGAAGGAGGTCTACGTCACGCTCACCAACAACGACCGCCGCGGCGTCGGCACCAACCCCGCGCACGGACGCAGCGAACCCGCGCGTCACGCAACGTGTACGGGCACATCCTGCGCTGGCGGTACGACGACGACTTCGACGCGCCGGACTTCTCCTGGGACATCTTCGCGCTGGCCGGCGATCCGGCGAACCCGGCGCACGCGACGACGTTCACCGGCGACAAGTACGGCTCGCCCGACGGCCTCTACGTCGCCCCGAGCGGCCGGCTCTGGATCGAGACCGACGTCTCCACCTCGACCATCGATGCCGGAGACTACGCGGGCTTCGGCAACAACCAGATGCTCTGCGCCGACCCCGACACCCGCGAGGTGCGCCGCTTCCTGGTCGGCCCGAAGCAGTGCGAGATCACCGGCGTGTTCGTGACGCCGGACGAGCGGACCATGTTCGTCGGCATCCAGCACCCCGGGGAGCAGGGCAGCGGCGGGCCCAGCAACCCGGCCCAGCCCGAGCAGCTCTCGAGCTTCCCGGGCGGCCCGGGCAGCGGGCGGCCGCGCTCGTGCCTGATCGTGATCACCAAGGACGACGGCGGGAAGATCGGGAGCTGACGCGCGGTTGCGGAGCCCGCGCGGGCTGTTCACGCTGTCGGCGTGGACGACACGCGCTTCCTGGACGAGTTCCGGCCCTTCCGGCGCGGGGAGCTCTCCCTGGCGCGCCGCGTCAGCGTCGAGCCAGGCTTCTTGGCGCCCGCCGAGCTCCATCTGCTGCGCTACGCGCTGCGCCTCGCGCAGATCTCCACGCTGGGCAAGCAGGCGGGCGACCTGGTGGAGCCCATCGCCGACTTCCGCCTGCGCCTCTTGCAGCGCCTGGCCTCGGCGCTTCCAACGGATCCCAAGCGCATCGACGCGCGCGCGCTGCGCGCGCTCGCGCCGCGCGTCGCCTATCAAGTCGCGCGCGCGCGCCGCACCATTCTCGAGGCGGGCCTCTCCTCGGAGGACGCCCTCGACGCGGAGATCGCCGACAAGCGCATCGCCGTGGTGATGGGCGGCGCCGGCGGCGCTGGCTTCGTCTTCCTCGGGGCGCTGAAGGCGCTCGAGGATGTCGGCATCACGCCGCGCTACATCCTGGGCGCCTCGATCGGCGCGTTGATCGGCGCCTTGCGCGCGCGCACCTCGCACTTCGATCTTCCGGGCCTGCTCACCCAGGCCGCGCGCATCGAGCCGCGCGCGCTCTATGGTCCGCCGCCCGGGCGCGCCCGCTACGGGCTGCCCGGCGCGCTGCGCTTCGATCCGCGCGCCGCGCTCGGCTGGTTCTTCACGCACGAGGGCCGCCCAGTGGCGCTGCGCGATCTGCGCATCCCCACCGACATGCTCACCACGGGCCTGCGGCGCGCGGCGCTGACGCGCACGCCCGAGGAGTACGCGGGCCTGCTCGGTCAGCGCATCGACGACCCGGCCGAGCTCGGCCATCTGCGCGCAGCCGTCGTGGGGCGGGTCGTGAGCGCGCTCCTCGAGCTCGCCGTCAGCCGGCGCGTGTTCGTGCCCGTGCTGCTCGGCGCCGATGCGGAGACCGCCGAGCTCGAGGCGCTCGACGCCGCCGGCTTCAGCGCGGCGATCCCGGTGCTCCTCCACTACGACATCTTCCGCGAGGACGCGCGCGCACGGAGCGGCTTCGACCGCGTCTTCCAGCAGCACGACCTGGCCGCGCTCGTGGACGGCGCGCTGGTGAACTTGCTCCCCGCCTACCGGGCCTGGCGGACGCTCGAGGATGGCCGCATCGGCTCGCGCCACTACTGGATCGTCGCGCTCGACGCCTTCGTGGGGGCGCGGGGCCGCAACCGCCTCTTCCTCCCGCTCCAGCGCGCGCTCGCCGCCACGCTCCAGCGCGACCGCGCCTACTGGGACCTCTACGTCCCCTTCCGGGAGGCCCCCTTCGTGCTGGACATCGTCCCGCGGCCGGCGCTCCTGCGCGAGGCCGCGCGCGCGGGCGAGGACGAGATGCAGGACGTCGCGCGCGTGCTGCGCACCGCCACCGCGCCCCTCTGGCGCTGGGCCGAGATCCACGCGGCAATTCCCGAGTGGGACTAGAGTGAGACCGGGCGGGGCGAGCGCCAAGGATCGAAAGCGCGCGCCGGCGCTCGACATTTCCCGCACCGGGCCGGGGGGAGGTCGAAGGCCCCAGCGGGGGTGTACTTTCCCGGGTCGCGGGCCGGACGCCGGACGCAGAGGCTGAGAGGGAATGCGCTCGCTAGTCGCGTTGGGCGTGGGGATCGGGGCGCTGCTCGCGGTCGGGCCAGCTAGGGGCTTCGACTTCGGCGACGTCACGGAGCGGGCGCGGACGCTGGCCGAGGCTCCCTACGTGGCGCCCTCGGGGCAGGTGCCGGACTGGCTCCTGAGGATCTCCTACGACGAGTACCGGGACGTGCGCTTCCGCCCGGCCCGCTCGCTCTGGCGGGGCACGTCCTCGCCTTTCGAGGTCCAGTTCTTCCATCCGGGTCTCTTCTACGACCGTGTGGTCGTGGTCCACGAGGTGTACGGGACCGGTGTCAAGCCGGTGGCCTTCTCTCCGGATCTCTTCGACTACGGCGCCAACACCTTCGCGAGCCGCGTACCGCAGGACCTGGGCTTCGCCGGCTTCCGGCTCCACTATCCGATCAACCGGCGCGACTATCGCGACGAGGTGATCGTGTTCCTCGGCGCCACCTACCTGCGCGCGGTCGCGCGCGGGCAGGGCTTCGGCCTCTCCGCACGCGGGCTCGCCATCGACACGGGCCTTCCCTCCGGCGAGGAATTCCCCTGGTTCCGGGAGTTCTGGCTGGTGCGCCCGAGCGCGCGGGCGCGCACCGCCGTGATCTACGCGCTGCTCGACTCGCCGAGCGCGACGGGCGCCTACCGCTTCGAGATCGTGCCCGGGGCCGAGACGGTCGTCACGGTGGCGGCCGAGGTTCGCTTCCGGCGGCCGGTGGAGAAGCTCGGCCTCGCGCCCGTGACGAGCATGTTCTTCGCGGGCGAGAACGGCGGTCCGGAGCGGCTCGACTACCGCCCGGAAGTCCACGACTCCGACGGTCTCCTGATCTCGGGTGCGAACGGCTGGCTCTGGCGTCCGCTCGAGAACCCGCGGCGGCTTCGCATCAGCGGGGTCCCGGCCCCCGGTGTGCGCGGCTTCGGCCTGATTCAGCGCGACCGCGACTTCGACCATTATCAGGACTTCGAGACCCGCGCCGACGCGCGCCCCTCGGCCTGGATCCAGCCGCTCCAGCAGTGGCCCTCCGGCCACGTCGAGCTCGTCGAGATCCCCACGCCCTCCGAGCACAACGACAACGTGGTCGCCTATTGGGTGCCGGACCGCGCGAGCGACGCCACCGACCCGCTCGTGTTCTCGTACGCGCTCCACTTTACGGGGCGCGATCCGGGCGGCGGCAAGCTCGGCCGCGTGGTGGCGACGCGCATCGCGCCCGGGAGCTCCGACGACACGCGGCGCTTCCTCGTGGATTTCCAGGGCGGCTCGCTCGCCAGCATCCCGCGCGAGCGCGTCGTCGAGGGCGTTCTGGGAATCGATCCGCCCCAGGGCGCCGCGATCCTCGACCAGCAGGTCGCGAAGAATCCGGTGACCGGCGGATGGCGCCTGGTCTTCCAGGTGCGCGTCGACGACGGGGCGCGCCTCACGGCCTCCTTGCGCGAGGGCGCGAACCGCCTCACCGAGGACTGGTCCTACGAGGTCGCGCCGTGAGCGAGGGCGCCCTTCTCCCGCTTCGCCCGCGCGTCGAGACGCTGCCCCCGCGCGGCGTCCCGCCCGAGCGCCTGCTCGAGCCCTGGACGGAGGCCCACGAACGCGCGCTCCGCTACGCGCAAGCGGCCGGCCGGCCCGACGCCGAGGCGCTGGCGCGCCGCGCGGTCGAGAACGCCGCGCTCGAGGCGAGCTGGCCAACCGGCGCAGGCGCCATCGAGCGCAGCGTCGCCATGCTGCGCAGCGAGCTCGGCTGAGCCGGCGCGCACCGAGAGCGCCGGCCGCGGCGCCGGCGACGCGCTGCTGCGCGGCTTGCGCCGCGCCTGGCTGGGCCGCGAGCCCGCTGCGGGCGACTTCACCCCAGCCCCGCCCATCGCGCGGCGCTCGATGGCCTCGCGCGATCTCCACCCCTCGGAGAGCGCTCAGGCGCGCCGCGCGCGCGTGGGCTGGGTGAGCGCCGCGCGCCGCCGCCGCGTCGCGCTGGTGGTGCTGGTGGTCGCGCCCGCTCTGCTGGGGAGCTTCGTGCTCTCCAGCGCGCTCCCCAGCGCCGGGGCGGGCTGGGTGGACCTCGCGCTGATGGCGCTCTTCGGCGCGCTGTTCGGCTGGATCTCCTTCGGCTTCTGGACGGCGCTGGCCGGTGCGCTGGTGCTCCTGCGCGGCGGCGACCGCTTCGCCGTGAAGCGGCGCACGGAGGCCCCCGGCCCGCTCACGTCGCGCACCGCGCTGCTCATGCCGATCTGCGAGGAGCCCGTCGCGCGCGTCTTCGCGGGCCTGCGCGCCACGCATCGCTCGCTCGAGCGGGCGGGCGTCCTCGAGCACTTCGACTTCTTCGTGCTCTCCGACTCCGCCGACCCGGACGTGTGCGCCCGCGAGCAGCTCGCCTGGGCGGCCGCGTGCCGCGATCTCGGCGGCTTCGGGCGCATCTTCTATCGGCGCCGGAAGATCCGCATCAACAAGAAGAGCGGGAACATCGCCGACTTCTGCCGGCGCTGGGGCAACCGCTACGAGTACTTCGTCGTGCTCGATGCCGACAGCGTGATGTCCGGCGAGACGCTGCGCACGCTCGTCGCGCGCATGCAGGCGAGCCCCGACGCCGCCGTGATGCAGACCGTGCCCGCGCCGGTCGGCCGCAGCTCGCTGTTCGGCCGCGTGACCCAGTTCGCGAGCCGGCTCCAGGGCCCCCTGTTCGCGACCGGGCTCCACTTCTGGCAGCTCGGCGACGTCCCCTATTGGGGACACAACGCGATCGTGCGCACGCGCCCCTTCATGGAGTTCGCGGCGCTGCCGCGCTTGCGCGGGCGCCCGCCCCTCGGCGGCCCGATCCTCTCGCACGACTTCGTCGAGGCCGCGCTGCTCGGCCGCGCGGGCTACTCGCTCTGGCTCGCCTTCGATCTGCCCGGCAGCTTCGAGGAGACGCCGGCGACGCTGCTCGAGGAGATGCGGCGCGACCGGCGCTGGTGTCAGGGCAATCTCCAGCACCTGCGGCTCCTGTTCGAGGACGGCTTCTTCACCGCGCATCGCGCGCTCTTCCTGAACGGCGCCTTCGCCTACGCGTCGGCGCTGCTCTGGCTCGCGTTCCTCCTGATCGGGACCGCGAACGCGCTCGTGCTCGCCGTGCGCGGCCCGACGTACTTCCCGGAGACGCCGGTGCTCTATCCCGATTGGCCGGTGTGGCACCCTGCGCGCGCGGCGGGCCTGGTCGTCGCCACCGCCACGCTGCTCTTCGTGCCGAAGCTCGTCGCGCTCGCGGTGATCGGGCTGCGCTCGGGCGCGCAGCGCTGGGGAGGCGCGTTTCGTCTGTTCGGCAGCGTGGTGGGGGAGGCGCTGCTTCTCGGCGCTGCTCGCCCCGATCCGCATGATGTTCCACGTGCGCTTCGTGATCAGCGCGCTCGCCGGGAGCTCGACGGGCTGGGTCGGCCGAGACCGCGCCGACGTGGCGACGCGCTGGTCGGGCGCGGTGGCGCAGCACGGCATCGATACGCTGATCGCGGGCGCCTGGGCGCTCACCGTGCTCTGGCTCGACCCGAGCTACTTCCCGTGGCTCGCGCCGGTGCTGGTCGCCCTCGCGCTCTCGATCCCGACCTCCGTACTCTCGAGCCGCGCCGCGCCGGCGCTGCGCCGCGCGCGCCTGTTCGCGACCCCCGAGGAGATCGATCCGCCCAAGGAGCTGACGGACCTCGCCCAGGAGCTCGCCGCGGCGCCTCCACCGACCGGGTTCGCTCACGCGATCGTCGACCCCGGCGCGAATGCCGCGCTGCGCGCGATGGCCGGCCGCGCCGGCGCCCCACGCGCGAGCGATCGCGAGGCGGTGGCGCGCGCGCTGGCCGAGGGCCCGCAGGCGCTCACGCCCACCGAGCGCCGCCGCATGCTCGGCGACGAGCAGCTCCTGGGCGAGCTCCACCAGAGCGTCTGGCTGCTCCCCCCGGAGCGCGCCGCAGCCTGGGGAATCGGGGGAGCCTAGGCGTACGTACGGAGATTCTATATCGTACGTACATGGTGAAACGACTCACGAGATCCGGAAATAGTCTCGCACTGGTGATCGATCGACCGCTGCTCGAGGCCCTCGGCATCGACGCCGACACGGATCTCGAGCTCTCGACGGATGGCGACGTGCTCGTCGTGACGCCGCTGCGTGAGCGCAAGCGCGCGAAGCGTGTCGCCGAGCTCGTTGCGGAGGCGCACGAGCGCTACGGCGGTGTCTTCCGTCGGCTCGCGGAGTGACCGACCCGGTCTTTCTGACGTTGGACGAGGCCCTCGCCATCCATGCGGACCAAATGCGCCGCTATGGTGGCGCACCCGGGGTGCGCGACCTCGGGCTGCTGCGCTCTGCGTTGGCGATGCCTGCGGCTACCTTCGGGGGCGAGTTCCTACACACCACGCTGCCCGAGATGGCCGCTGCCTACCTGTTTCACATCGCTCGAAACCACCCCTTCGTGGACGGGAACAAGCGCGCAGCGCTGATGAGCGCGCTGGTCTTCCTCGGGTTGAATGGTCTGCGGCTCGAGGCGCGGCCCGACGCGATCTTCGACCTGGTCCAAGGCGTCGCCGCGGGCCGGCTCGACAAGGCCGAGGTCGCCGTCTTCCTGAGGCGCCACGCTGGAGAGGCTTGATCCGATGGGCACGCGGCCCCAGCCTGGGGCGCACGGCCGCTGTGACGGAACCGACGCTCCTCGCTGCGCCTCGGGGCACAGGCACAGAGCCTGCAATGACCCGTTTCGGGAGGAGCCCCGATGCCCGCGCCCCAGTGTGAACACTTCGACGTCATCATCGTGGGCGCCGGGATCTCCGGCGTCGGCGCTGCCTATCACCTGACGAAGCAGTGCCCGGGCACGAGCTTCGTGGTGCTCGAGGGGCTCGAGAGCTTCGGCGGCACCTGGCTCATGCACCGCTATCCGGGCATCCGTTCGGACAGCGACCTCTACACCTTCGGCTACCGCTTCAAGCCCTGGACGGGCACGCCGATCGCGACGGCCGAGGAGATCCGCCGCTACATGGGCGAGGTGATCGAGGAGAACGATCTCGCGCGGCACATCCGCTATCGCCACCGGATCGAGTCGGCGAGCTGGTCGAGCGTCAGAGAAGCGCTGGACGATCGAGGCGACGCGGACCGACAGCGGCGAGCAGCTCCGTTTCACGGCGGGCTTCCTGTGGATGTGTCAGGGCTACTACCGCCACGCGGAGGGCTACACGCCCGACTGGAAGGGCATGGAAGACTTCGAGGGCACGATCGTCCATCCCCAGACGTGGCCCGAGGACCTCGAGTATCAGGGGCAAGAACGTCGTCGTGATCGGCTCGGGCGCCACCGCCGCGACGCTCATCCCCGCCATCGCAGGCGAGTGTGGCCACGTGACGATGCTGCAGCGCTCGCCGACGTACTTCATCCCGGCGCACAACGCGAACGAGGTGGCCGACATGCTGCGCGAGCTCGAGATCGACGAGACCTGGATCCACGAGATCGTGCGCCGG
Organism: uncultured delta proteobacterium; assembly: GCA_963716275.1. Taxonomy (GTDB): domain Bacteria; phylum Myxococcota_A; class UBA9160; order UBA9160; family UBA6930; genus VGRF01. The sequence continues at coordinate 602,083 of CAVQTC010000003.1, forward strand.
AAGATCCTGCACGAACAGGCCGTCTTCACGCGCCGCTCTCTCGAGGAGAGCGAGACGGTGAGGCAGGAGCTGCTCGACGGGGTGCGCGCTCACCTGGGTCCCGACTACGACATCGCGACACACTTCACGCCGAAGTACCGGCCCTGGCGCCAGCGCATCGCCTTCGTGCCGGAGGGCGACCTCTTCGAGGGCATCAAGGCCGGGAAGGCCAGCGTCGTCACCGACGAGATCGACCGCTTCATCGACAAGGGCATCCTGCTCAAGTCCGGGAAGGTCCTCGAGGCCGACATCATCGTGACGGCGACCGGCTTCAACATCAGTGTGCTGGGGGACATCGACTTCAGCATCGACGGGAAGCCCGTCGACCTTCACGACACCGTGACCTACCGCGGCATGATGTTCACGGGCGTGCCGAACCTGCTCTGGATCTTCGGCTACTTCCGCGCGAGCTGGACGCTGCGCGTGGATCTGCTCGCCGACTTCACGTGCCGGCTGCTGAACCACATGAAGAAGCAGGGCGCGAAGCGAGTCGAGGTGGCGCTGCGGCCCGAGGATCGCGAGATGCCGCTTCTCCCGTGGATCGATCCCGAGAACTTCAACCCCGGCTATCTGATGCGCGCGATGCAGCTGCTCCCGAAGCGGGGCGACAAGCCCGAGTGGCAGCACACCCAGGACTACTGGCGCGAGAAGGACGAGATCCCCGCCATCGACCTCGAGGACCCGGTCTTCGTCTACTCGTGAGGGTGGGGCAAGCCTCGACGGAGTCGGCGCGAGGAAGCGAGCAGGACAGCCGCTGATCCGAGCAGCGCCAGCACGCCCGGCTCGGGCACGACCTCCTGCTCGAAGCCCGCATAGCGCACGTTCTGCTGCGAGTAGTTGTAGAAGCCGAATTGTCCGGCGGTGAAGGTCGAGTCGTCGACCGTCGTGTCCCACAGCACACTGGCCCCTTGACTGACGCGCACGCGGAACTGGCCGGGCGTGACGTTGAAGTCCAGCTGGAACGTGTAGAGCGTGTTGTCCGCCCAGCCGGCGGTGGACGCGTGGTTCATGGCCAGCACGGTCATGTCGCCCAGATTCTGTTCGTTCTCCCAGAGCTCCTCGAGAGACAGGTCCACGAGTCCGTTGGCGGTAGCGCCCGTGAACTTCTTGATCGTCATGCCCTCGGCCGCGTTGGTGCCCACGTAGGTCTGCGAGATCTGCTTCCAGTCGAACAGGTAGAAGTTGCTCGAGTTCTGGTAGCCGAACACGAAGCCCATGTAGTCGTCGTCGGCGCTGGTCCCGACCTGCCAGGTGCCCTGGATCGTGTAGCTCGTCTGGCTCGAGTTGTTGAGGAAGAACGACGGATCGGCGTTGACGGTCTGGGTCACGGCCGTGTTCCCGGAGTCGAGCACCCAGTTCCCGGCCGGCTGGCCGCCGGGGAAGTCCAGTGTGAGCGCCGACCAGCTCGAGAGGTCGAGGGGCGCGCCGTTCGCGAGCTCAGGCAGGGTGGAGAGCAGTGCGGCCGCAACCGCGGAGGCCGCCTTCAGTCCGGACACGGTGGGTCTCCCTCGGGATCGCTTTTCAGGTCCCGCCTTCTAGAGTGGGTCCTCGGGACCCGGCGTGGCAGGAAATCGGCTCGACTACCCTGCAGACCGGATGCCTTCGCCGTCCCCGCAGAGCTTCCCGAGGATCACGGACGCCGCGCGTCGAGGCGCTGCGCCCCATGATCGGCGTGCCGATCGAGGACTCCCTCGAGCCGTGGTGCTGCGAGGCGACGCGCGACGCGATCCGCCACTACGCGCACGGCATCGGCGACGACAACCCGCTCTGGTGCGACCCCGAGTACGCCCGCACCACGCGCTACGGACGGCTCGTCGCCCCGCCCTCGTTCCTGTTCCCGCTGAGCCGCGTGCTCTCGGGCTACGTCGGCGGCCTGCCCGGCGTGCACGCGATGTGGGCGGGCGCGGATCTCACCTGGCACAAGCCGATCCTGCGCGACGACCGCTTCACGCACGAAGGCCTGGCTCAAGGACCTCGTCGAGCACGAGACGCGCTTCGCCGGTCGCGCCATCCAGCAGATCTACCACGTCGACTTCTACGACCAGGACGGCGCGTTGGTCGCCGGAGGCGACAGCTGGTGCTTCCGCACGGAGCGCGACACCGCGCGCGAGCTCGGCTCCAAGTACACGGACGTGAAGCGCAAGCCGCCCGTTCGGTACTCGCGCGCGGACCTCGAGCGCATCTTCGCGCTCTACGAGGCCGAGGAGATTCGCGGCGCGCAGCCGCGCTACGTCGAGGACGTGCGCGTCGGCGAGGCGCTCCCGACGATGGTGAAGGGCCCGATGACCGTGACGGGCTTCATCGCGTTCGCCCAGGGCTGGGGCGGCCTCTACATCCGCGCGAACAAGCTCGCCTGGCAGCAGCTGCGCAAGCACCCGAGCCTGGGGATTCCCGATCGCTTCGGCATCCCCGACGTGCCGGAGCGGGTGCACTGGGATCCGGATCTCGCGCGCCTGGTCGGTACCCCGGACGCCTACGACTACGGGCCCGAGCGCGCCTCCTGGATGATCCACCACCTCACGAACTGGACGGGCGACGACGGGTTCCTGCTGCGCTTCTCCGCGGAGATTCGCCGCCACAACCCGGTCGGTGACACCCTCAGCATCGAGGGCCGGTGGTGCGCGTCTTCCGGGAGGCCGGCCACGCCTGCGTCGAGATCGAGCAGACGGCGAAGAATCAAGACGGGGAGCCATCGGTGCGTTCCCGCGGCGTCGTGCGCCTTCCCTCGCGGGCCGAGCCCTCAGGGACGTGACGGCGCCCAGCGATAGATCCGCTCCACGCTCCCGCCCATCAGGGCCGCTCGGTCGCTCGCGGACAGGCGGTCGTTCAAGCGAAATGCGTCCACGCCCTGCCGATAGGTCAGCAGGGCCACCGCGCGGGTCCAGTCCGTGCCCCACATGCAACGCGCGAGGCCGAACGCGTCGAAGATCCTCGCCAAGGGGTCCCACAGGTCGGGATAGGGGAAGGGCTGCTGCGAGAGCGTGCAGGCGCCGGTGATCTTCACGGCCACGTTCGGATGGGCCGCGAGCGCGAGCAGCTTCGGAAGATCGGCCCACGGCGCGGCGGGCGGCGGCGGCTCGAAGGGCTGCGTAAGGCCGAGGTGATCGATCACGAGCTGCGTGTCCGCGTGGCGCGCGGCGAGCTCGCTCGCCTGCTCGAGTCGCCGCCAGCAGAGCAGATTCACCGGCAGTCCATGGCGTGCCGCGGTCGCGAGGACGCGCCCGATGCCGGGAGGATCGCGGGACACCTCGCGCGTCATCATGATGCGCACGCCCACCGCTACCTTCGTCGCGGCCCAGTCGGCGATCGTGTCGGCCACTCCGGGATCGCTCGGGTCGACGGGCTTGATCAATGCGAAGCGGGTCGGGTGCGCGGCGTGGACGCTCTGCACGTAGCTCGCGTCGTAGCGGTAGAGCGTGAAGGGCGAGACCAGCAGCGCGCCGTCGACGCCGACGGCATCCATCGCCGCCACCAGGTCTTCGCCGGTCACCTCGGGCGGTCCGGGCAGGAAGCTCGCCCACGGGCGGCCCGGCTGGTCGCGCTCGTAGGCGTGGACCTGGGCGTCGATCAGCATGGCGCCCGCGGAGCCGCCATCAAGTCCGCAGCTTCGCACCGGACAGGACGCCCGGCGCCCGCACCTCGAAGAGCGGGTGCTGGCCGGGGAGCCCGCGCAGCCGGTGGCTGCCGCGGCTCTTCAATACCGTGCCCACCGGGAGGCTTCCGCGCAGGGCGTCGCGCACGCGCTCCGAGACCACGATCTGTCCACCGCGACCCACCGCACACAGCCGCGCCACCGAATGCACGGCGATCCCCACATAGCCCTCCTCGGTGAGCGTGGGCCGCCCGGTGTGGATGCCCATCCGGACTCGCACGCGCGCCTCCGGCCCCACGCGCTCCGCCAGGCGGCGCTGGATGGCGATCGCCGCCTCGAGGGCCGCGCTCGGCTGCTCGAAGCACGCGAAGTACTCGTCGGCGCGGGCGTCGATCTCGTGTCCGCCGCTCCCGCGCACGACGCGCCGGTGGATGCGCCGGACCTCGGCGAGGATCGTCGCGTACTCCTCCTCACGCCGGCGCAGGAGCTTCGTCGAGCCCTCGATGTCGCTCATCAGGAAGGTCACGATTCCGGCGGGCAGGTGGGCGACGTCGGCCTTGCGCGCCGCGCGCTCGGTCTGGAGCTGGCCGGTGATGAAGCCCACCGGGACGATCCCGTGCTTCTTCGCCGCGTTCAGCAAGCGGCGCCGCGCCCGTTCCCGGGCAGCGTCGTTCTCGAAGCGCACGCGCTCGAAGCGCGCGAGGGCGTTGCGCACGTGCGCCTCGTCGTGGATCGGGAGGCGCCGGTTGCCCCTCGCGTCCACGTGGGCGAACGCGCTGTCCGGAAGCTTCGCGCGGTCGGTGGTGGACAGCTTGGCCACGGGCGAATCAGCGCGCCCCGACGTCGCGCGAAACGGAAGGGGCCTCGATCAGGATGCGCGCGCCGTGGAGGTGGGCTGGGTCGATCTCCACCACGCCCGGCAGATCCGCGAAGAGCCGGGCCCCGAGGCCCCGCGCGCGCAGGATCGCTGCCGCGCTCTCGGGATCGGGCGCCTCGAGGACGAGGGCGAACATGCCCTCGCCCGTGCGGCGGAGCTGCTGCTCGAGCGCGGCTGCGAAGGGCCGGCGCGAGTCGCTGGGCTCGACGAGCTCGATGGCACCGCCAGCCGGCGGCGAGCAGCGCACGGCCAGGACCCCGCGCCGCGCGTCGGCGCTCGGCTCGCGCGTCGCGAGCCCGAAGCTTTGGCCGTACACGTCGCGCGCGCGCTTCAGATCGCGAACCGCGAGGATCACGCGCGCGATCCCGGAGAGCCCGAGCGCGCGCCCTGCGTTGCGCTGCACGTCGCTGCTCGGCGCCTGGAACGATCCGCTCGGGTAGACGCGGATCAGCACCCCGTGCGTCGAGCGCGGATGCACGTCCCGGCCGGCGGCGCCGGCCATCAAGGGGAGGACCTCGAGCCCGCGCTGCGCGAGGACGGCGGCCTCCGCATTGGGGTCCGGCGCTTCGAGCATGAGCGCGAAGAGTCCATCGCCGCGCCGGCGCAGGAAGCGGTCGAGGCTCTGACCGAGCGGCGCCTCCGCATCCGCCGGGCTCATCAGCTCGATGTTGCTGCCGCCCGGCGGGACGCACATGGCGAGCTTCGCCCCGAGGCTTTTGCCGCTCCGCGCCGAGAGATCGACGACCGGGAGCCCCAGCCCATCGCGGAAGCTGGCGACCATCGCCTCGAAGTCTCGGGCGGCGACCGCGATGCGCGGCATGCTGGTGATCACGGCGCCTCCGGCCTCGGCGAGGTTGCGGAGCGGAGGTTACACCGGATGCCGCCTCAGGGGTGCGGGACGAGGAGCAGGTTTCCCGCGAGCGCGAAGAGCGAGTCGCGCTCGACCACCGCTCCGATCGCCACGAGCAGTGTGACGCCCGCGGCGATCAGCGCGCGCTGCGTCCAGGCCGGGAAGCGCAAGCTGCGCACGCGCGCCGAGCGGGTCGTCTCTCCCTTCTCCGCTTTGAACACCTTGCGCTCCCACAGCCACGCCGCGATCTCCTCGCGGCAATCGGCCGGGGACGGCTGGCCGAGCTTGCGCTCGAGCGTGCGGCGCAGCGCCGCCGTGGTGGCGAAGCGCCGCTTCGGCTTGGCGCGCAGGCAGCGCGCGACGATGCGCGCGAGCCAGCGCGGCGTCTTCGGCGCGAGCTCGCGCACCGGCGCGTAGCGACCCCGGTCGATGCGGGCGGCGAGCGCTGTGCCCTCGGCATCCGGCTCGGCGAAAGGTCGTTTCCCGGTCAGGAGCTCGTAGAGCACGAGCCCGAAGGAGAACAGGTCGCTGCGGTGGTCCACGCGCGCGCTGCCGAGCTGCTCGGGCGACATGTAGGGCGTGGTGCCGAAGGACTGTCCAGTCTGGGTGAGGACCGAGCTCTTCTGGTCGAGCGCGATCCCGAAGTCCGCGATCTTCACCTCGCCCGCGCGGCCTAGCAGGATGTTCGCGGGCTTGAGGTCGCGGTGGATGATGCCGCGCGCGTGGATCTCCTCGAGGCCCCGCGCCACCTCGAGCGCGATCAAGCCGACCACACGCGGCTCGAAGCTCCCCACCTGGGCGAGCGCGCTCGCCGCGTCCCTGCCCGCCACGTGCTCTTGGGCGATGAAGCGCTCGCCGCGCCAGGCGAAGCAGTCGTAGACGACTACGACGTTCGGGTGGTGCACGCCGGCCGCCGCCTGCGCCTCGCGCGTGAAGCGCTCCTCCCAGCTCGGGTCCTCGGCGAGGTCGCGGCGCAGCGTCTTCAAGACGACGCGGCGCTCGAGCGAGGGCTGGTGCGCCAGGAACACGACGCCCATCCCGCCCCGGGCCAGCTCTTCCTCGACCTCGTAGCTCGCGATCTTGCGGCCGTTCGGGTCGGTCGCCATCTCAGTCATCCTGGATGCGATGGACCTTGGGCTCGGCGCGGCGCTCTTCGACCCGCAGCTGCAGCGCGTGGCGGCCGAGCTCGATGCGGTCGCCGTGAACGAGATCGCGCGCCTGGACGCTCGCACCATTCACGCGCAAGCCGTTCGTGCTGCCCAGATCGCACGCGCGGAAGCCCTGGCCGGTCCACTCGACTGCCGCGTGCTGGCTCGACATCTCCGCGTCGTCGAAGGCGACGTCCACCCCGGGGCCTCGCCCGAGCAGGAGCTTCGGCCCGTCGAGCGGGTGCTCGCGGCCGATCGCGCCCCCCTTCACGACCACGAGCGTTGCCTCGCAGCGCTCCAGGAAGGCCTCGAGGCCCTCGTGTTTGCGCCCTTCCTGCTTGCGGGTGCGTCCGTCTTGCATGGCTCTCGCCCCCCGGATGTGTGACCGCGGTTCCGGTCACTTCGACCACCCGGCCGCACCAGAGCGTGAGAGCGATCACGTTCGGCGCCCGCGCCCCTGCGCGCGAGGCAGCCAGCGCGGCACGCGGGCGCAGTAGTCCTCGTACTCCCCCGCGAACCGACCCCGGAGCTTCGGCTCTTCGATGAGCGTCACGAATGCGTGGAACATCGAGGCGACCGCGACGGCGTAGACCCAGAGGCCCGGCGCCCCGAAGAGCACCGCCCAGCCGAGCACGACGGTGAGGACGCCCAGGTACATGGGATTGCGCGTGAAGCGATAGAGACCGCGCACGACGAGACGCCTCGGAGCGTCGATCGGGGCTGGAGTCCCGCGGCCGAAGGTCGCGAAGTCCCACACGCACCAGCCGTAGATCGCCGCGCCGGCTGCCAGGAAAGCGAGCGCCGCCCCGAGCCGAACGCCACCCGCCGGCGTCCGCTGTCGCACGATCAGCAGGGGCAGGTAGACGGCGACGCTGCCGGGGACGACGAGGGTGAAGACGAGGTTCTTGAGGAAGAGGACCACGCGCTGTCTCCGCTCAGGACGCTTCGCGGGCCGGGCTCTGCCACTCCGGCAGACCGCTCTGGCGGAGCGCGCCGAGATCGTGGGAGACGATCACGGTCACGTCGTCCTCGGCGTCGAGCTCGGCCAGGTAGCGGCGCAGGAGCGCCGTCCGCGAGGCGTCCTCGGGGACCAGGACGTAGCTGTACAGGAAGCCCTTCCCCCGATCGGCGAGCAGCGCGCTGCGCGAGTTCGCGATGTCGCCCGAGAGGAGCCAGAGGTGGCCGTTCACCGCCACGGCGAACATCGTCGAGCAGGCCGTGTGGCCGCCGAGCGGCACCAGCGCGAGGCCTGGGAAGTCGGGCATCGAGAGCAGACCCTCGTCGCCCAGCACGACGCGCTCGAAGCAGGAGTGCTCGACGAGGTCGCCCCCTTCCCGGGTGTTGGGGTCGCGCAGTCGCGCCTGCGCGCTGCCCTGGTAGGCGCGCGCGCCGCGCGCCGGCCCCGCCGCGCAGAGGGCCTTCACCCCTTCGCTGTGGTCGATGTGCAGATGGGTGAAGCCGATGCCGCGGATGCGCGCGACGGCGCCGCCGATCAGATCGGGGACGCTGCCTGCGGGCGTGACCTCGCCGGCCCCCGCCATCCATTTCAGCAGCTCGCCGAACTGAACGGCGGCTGCGGGGTCCATGCCCGCGTCGATCTCGAAGAGCGACCCGTCGGGCCACTCGGCGAGAAAGACCGGGTGGCCGAGCACGGCTTCCGGGAGCGCCTGGGAGGATGTGTTCACAAAACGCAGGCTCGCGGGACCGCCCGCCACGCTCGCGAGCGAGCGAAGCTCGGCCAGCGTGGGGAGCCGCGGCGCGACGCGCCGGATCTGGAGATGCGCGGGGACGATGCGAGCCCCCAGCGCCACGAGCCCCAGGAGCGCGACCAGCCCGACGATCCGGAGCACCCAACGCACGGCGTCCCCTCCGCGCGGCGAACGGTATCGCGTGGGGCCGCGCCCGCGCTGCGCGCGACGGGCGCCGCGCCGACGCGTTCGAGTAAGCTCCGGCGGAACTGGAGGAGTCGCGCATGAGCGCCGCAGGCAAGTGGGACGTCACGTTGAATTCACCAATGGGAGCGCAGAAGAGCACGCTCACGCTGGCCGTGAGTGGCAGCGAGCTCACCGGGAAGATGGAGGGCGCGCAGGGCGCGCTCGACCTGAAGAACGGCAAGGCCAACGGGAACGATCTCAGCTGGACGGCCGACATGACGCAGCCGATGCCGCTCACGCTCGAGTTCACCGCGAAGGTCGACGGCAACGCGATCTCGGGCAGCGTGAAGCTCGGCGCCTTCGGCAGCGCTCCCTTCTCGGGGACGCGCCTGGCCTGATGGCGGAGCCGCGCCGGCTGCGCTTCGTCGTGATCGGCGCCGGCATGGCCGGCGTGCTCTCGGCGATCAAGCTGCGCGAGGCCGGCCACGACGACTTCACGATCTACGAGAAGGGCGAGAGCGTCGGCGGCACCTGGCGCGAGAACTCCTATCCGGGGCTCTCGTGCGACGTGCCGAGCCACCTCTACAGCTACTCCTTCGAGCCGAACCCCGATTGGAGCCACCGCTTCTCGCCGGGCGCGGAGATCCGCGAGTACTTCGAGAACGTGGCGCGCAAGTACGGCGTGCTCGATCGCATCCACTTCCGGGAGGAGGTGGCGCGCTGCGAGCTCTCGGAGGGACGCTGGCGCATCGCCACGAAGAGCGGGCGGCGAGACGACGCCGACGTCGTGATCGGTGCGACGGGAGTGCTGCACCACCCCAAGCTCCCCGAGATCGAAGGCCTCGACTCCTTCGCCGGCGCCTGCTTCCACAGCGCGCGCTGGGATCACACGGTCCCGCTGGACGGCCAGCGCGTCGGTGTGATCGGCACCGGCTCGACGGCCGTGCAGATCACGGGTGCGCTGGTGCCGCGCGTCGCGAAGTTCTCGCTCTTCCAGCGCACGGCGCAGTGGGTCGCGCCCCAGGAGAACCCGGCCTACACCGAGATGGAGCGCGCGGTCTTCCGCGCCGATCCCCACGCGCTCGTCGCCGCGCACGAGGAGCTCGCGAAGCTCTTCCACGAGAGCTTCTCGAACGGCGTGGTGGACGCGGGCTCCGAGCAGATGAAGAACCTCGAGGAGGTCTGCCGCACCACGCTCGAGGGCGCGGTCCGCGATCCGGTCCTGCGCGAGAAGCTCCGGCCCGACTATCGGCCCGCCTGCAAGCGGCTCGTGATCTCGGGCGAGTTCTATCCCGCAATCCAGCGACCCAACGCGGAGCTCGTGACGGAGCCCATCGTGCGCATCGAGCCGAAGGGCGTGCGCACGCAGGACGGCCGCCTGCACGAGCTCGACGTGCTGGTGCTGGCGACGGGCTTCCGCGTGGACCGCTTCCTGCGCCCGATCGAGGTGGTCGGACGCGACGGTCTGAAGCTCGAGAGCAGTGTGGGCCGAGCGCCCGAACGCCTATCTCTCGATCTCGATCCCGGACTTCCCGAACCTGTTCCTGCTGAACGGCCCCAACGGCCCGGTCGGCAACTTCTCCCTGATCACGATCGCCGAGATGCAGCTCCACTACATCCTGCAGCTCGTGGCCGAACTGCGCGATCGGCGCGCGAGCGAGGTGAGCGCGAGCCGCGAGGCGATGGCGCGCTTCAGCGCGGAGTTCGACGAGGCGGCCAAGCACACGATCTGGGCGACCGGCTGCCGCAGCTGGTACCTCGACAACCGCGGCATTCCCGCGGTGTGGCCCTTCACCTACCAGCGCTTCACCGACGAGATGGCGAAGCCGAAGCTCGAGGCGTACGAGCTCCGCCGCTGAGCGGCCGCGCTGCTCAGTCCGCGAGCGCCCGCAGCGCAGCGTCCATCGCTTTCACGCCGAGCGTGCGCAAGGGCTCGAAGCCCACGTACGGAGGCTCGCTGCCCACGAAGGGCAGCGCTCGGAACTCGCCCGCCTCGCCCGCGAGGAAGGCTGCGAGGATGCGGCCCGCGACCTGGCTCATCACCACGCCCTCGCCGCAGTAGCCGAGCCCGAAGTAGACGTTGCTGCCGTCTCCCAGCGGGCCGATGCGCGGCGTGAAGTCGCGCGTGAAGGCCATCGTGCCGCCCCACGCGTTCGTGAAGCGGATGCCCTCGAGCGCTGGGAAGGTCTCCACCAGGCTCCGCTTCAGGCGCTCGACCACGGACGGGTAGTTGCCGCTGCTCGGCAGGCTTCCGGTGAAGTACGGGGCGCCCTCGCCGCCGGCGACGATGCGGCCGTCGGCGGTCGGGCGCAGGTACATGAAGTGCACGCGGGCGTCGGAGAGACCCTGCCGGCCCGCCCAGCCGATCGCTCGCCACTGCGCCGCGCTGAGCGGCTCGGTGGCGACCACGTAGTTGCAGAGCGGGAGGAGCCGCGTGCGGAAGATGCCGAGCTGGGGCGTGTAGCCGTTCGTCGCGAGCACGGCCTGCGCCGCCTCGACCTCGCCCCGCTCGGCGACCACGCGCACCGGCCGCCCGGGCTCGAGCCGGACGACGCGCGTGCCCTCGTGGATCGCGACGCCGAGCGACTCCGCCACGCGCGCCATGCCGCGCGCGAGCTTCCCGGGGTTCACGATCGACGTGAGCTTCGTCGCGAGGGCGGCGCGGAAGCGCTCGCTGTGGACGAGCCGGCGGAACTCGGGGCCCTCCACGACCCGCGCCTCGATGCCGAGCGCCGCGAGCGCGGCTCGCTCCCGCTCGAGCGCCTCGGTCTGCCGCTCGGTCATCGCCATGCGGAGGCCGCCGTTGTGCTCGAGGTCGCAGGCGACGCCGTCCTGCTCGACCAGCCGCTCGATCGCGCGGAGGCCCGTCGCGATCACGTCGTGGACACCGCGCGCGACCTCGGGCGGATGCTCGGCTGCGAAGGCGCCGAAGCCCGTGTACATGACGTCCGCGAAGCCGCCGTTGCGTCCACTCGCCCCGTAGCCGCAGCGCGCGCCCTCGAGGACGACGATGCGGCGGCCGGGCTGGCGGCGCGCGCACGCGATCGCCGTGGCGAGGCCCGTGAAGCCCCCGCCGATGATCGCGACGTCCGCCTTCTCGGCTCCGCGCAGCGGCGGCCGGAGCGGGTCGTCGCGCAGTCCCGAGGAGTCGAACCAGTAGCTGTCGACGTAGTACTCGTAGAGGTCGGGCGGTCGATCGGGGTCGGCGAGCCAACGGGCACCGCCGAGGCCCACGGCGCCGACGGCGCCTGCGCCGACCGCCGCCCCGGCCAGGAACTGGCGCCGGGAGATGCGCTGCGCGGACGGTGTCTCAGGCATGGGCAGCACTCTGCGCCCGGAAGAGCTGCTCCGTGGCGTCGTCGGCGGCAAAGAAGCTCTCGATGCGGAGCTCGTCGGCAGTCACGTCCTGCGCCGTCCCAAAGGTCGAGATCACGCTGAAGAGCGACACGCGCAGGCCGTCCTTGACGAGCTCGAGCGGCAGCACCGGCAGAAGGGCGGCGCTCTCGTCGGCCCAGAGCGTCTTCGCGTCCTGATGCGGGGCGAGCTCCTCCAGGACGGCCTTCATCTCCTGGCCGCCGAGGGCGTCGGCTTCGCGCCGCGCGCGGTACCAGAGCAGCGGGGCGACCGTCGCCCAGTTGGCGATCGACGGCCGGATGCCGGCGGGGTGGAAGAGGAGCCGCATCAGGTTGCGCTCGGGCCCGCCGACGCGCTTCCACACGTCGGCGCCCAGCAGCGTCGCGAGCCGCTCGAAGGATCGGTTCGCGAGGCGGATGCTCCAGGCCCGGTCGATGGCGATCGCCGGGAAGGGCTCGTGGTTCTCGAGCATCAGGCGCACCGCGCCCATCACCTGCTTCATCTGCGGGTCGTCGAAGGAGCGCGCGGAGAAGACGGGCGCGAAGCCAGCGGCCAACAGCCAGTCGTTGCGCTCGCGCAGGGGAACTTCGAGCGCCTCGCTCAGCAGGAGGATCATGCTCCGGCTCGGCTTGGCACGCCCCGATTCGAGGAAGCTCACGTGGCGTTGCGAAACGCCAGCCGCGAGTGCGAGCTCCAGCTGGGAGAGGTGGCGCCGCTGGCGCCAGGTCTTCAGCAGCTGCGGAAACGGCGAGGCGTCGGCGCCGCGCGTCGGGACGGGGGCCAGCGACATGTCGCTCTCCTCGCGTGGGTCTGATCCTCGCTTGGGGGGCGCAGCGATTCAATGACCTCGCGCGTAATTGAGGCCACGCGGGTCGCGCACGATGCTCGCGAGACACCATCCTCAGGAGGAAGCTCATGTCTTCTCGTCTGATCGCTCTGCTCGTGGTGATCGCGGGCTTCGCTGCGCTCTCGGCCGCGGCGCTCCTGGACGTTGGATACCTCGGCATCATCGCTCCGCACTTCCAGAGCTGGGGCGCGGGCCAGGTGCTCGCGGATCTCGTCATCGTCTGCGGCCTCGGCTGCCTCTGGATGATCGACGACGGGCGCGCGCGCGGGATCAATCCCTGGCCGTTCATCGGGGTGACCCTGTTCGCGGGATCCTTCGGCCTGCTCTTCTATCTGGTGGCGCGCGAGCTCCGCGCGAGCGCTGCGCGGCCGACTCCGACCTGACGCTCGAACGATCGAGCCCGGGGGCGAGAGTCCGTTGAGGCGTGCCACAATCGGGGGCTCCGCCCAGCGCACTCGAGCAAGGAGTCTCCCGCCATGTCCGACCTCGAAGGCCGCGTCGCGCTCGTCACCGGTGGGAGCCGCGGCATCGGCGCCGCGACAGCGCTCGCGTTCGCCCAGCGCGGCGCCGACGTGGCCATCAACTACAGCAGCAACCGGGACGCGGCCGAAGCCGTGGCCTCCGAGGTTCGCGGGTTCGGGCGGCGAGCACGCACCTACGCGTGCGACATCACGAAGGCCGCCTCCTGTGAGGGGATGGTCTCCGCCGTGGTCGACGAGCTCGGTCCCATCGGCATCCTCGTCAACAATGCAGGCGTGGGGAGCGCCTCGGAGGGTCAGCCGCCGATCGTCTCGATGGCCGATGAGCAGCTCCAGCGCCTCCTCGATATCCACGTCTTCGGGCCGCTTCACCTCTGCCGTCTGATCGTGCCCGGCATGCGCTCGCTCGGCCGCGGCGACGTCATCATGGTCTCGTCGGTGGCCGCCCAGGCCTACGCGCCGCGTATGGGCGTCTACGGAATGGCGAAGGCGGCGATGGAGGCGATGGCCTACACGCTGGCGAAGGAGGAGCGCCCCCACGGCATCCGCGTGAACGTCGTCGCTCCAGGGCTCGTCGAGACCGACATGGGCAAGAAGCTCATGAAGTTCATGCGCGGCGTGGAGGACCTTCGCACGCTGGACCGCGACTCGCCCTTCGGCTTCGTCTGCCAAGCCTCCGACATCGCGAACGCGATCGTCTTCCTGTGCTCCCAAGCTGGCCGCTACATCACGAACCAGCGGCTCACGGTGAACGGCGGGGGCTTCTGAGCCGATGGACGTCAAGGGCTTCGTAGACCGGGCAAAGGGCGCGGCCGTCGCGGCGGCGGACAAGGCCAAGGAGGTCGCAGCGGTCGCCGCAGAGCAGGCCAAGGCCGCCATGGCCGGCGCTCCCGCACAGGAAACGGAGGGCGGGCTGATCTCGAGTGAGCCCGGGGTGGCCGGGGCCAGCCAAGCCAAGGGCGCTTTCGCGACCACGAAGCTCGCCGAGCTCACCGCGCTGGGAGCCGAGCGGATCCAGGATCTCCTGTCCTCGTTCCAGCAAGCCCTGCCCGCGATCAAGACGGCGGGCTACGAGCTGACTGAGTTCGAGATCGAGCTCGGCGTGACCCCGAAGCTCATTCCGCACTTTCGACACACCGCGAGGACCCCAGAAGACATCGAGGCCGCGCGCGAGAGGCTGCGCGAAAACCGGCTCGGCGCTGTCATGCTGGGCGCCCTGCTGAAGGCGGGCGACGTCCACAGGCAGATCAAGGTGGCTGGCTTCAGCTTCTCGCACATCGAGATCGAGCTCGGCCTCCTCCCCTCCATTCGGGTCCAATACAAGAGGGAGTAAGGGGGCCGCCGGCACGGCCAGGCAGCCCGTCCATGGATCTGCTATGGTCTTGAACCGAGAGGCCTACGCCGGCCCACTGGCTTGGCAAACGCCCGACCCGTTTTCCGTCGAAAATCCTCTCGCCCGACCAGCGCCGAGCTTCGTCTCGCGCGGCGGTTCACAAAGCGACGGAATGCGCCCGTCCGGATTGACCGGACCTCGCGACCGGAGCGAGTTGCGCGTGCGCCAGCCGGCGTCGTGCAATCAAGGACCATGATTTGAGCAAGAAACTGTACGTTGGAAACCTTCCCTTCACCTCGAACGAAGACGAGCTCCGCACGCTCTTCGCGCGCCACGGAGCCGTCGAATCGGTCGCGGTGATCAACGACCGGGACACCGGACGCCCCCGCGGCTTCGCGTTCGTCGAGATGGCGGATGCCACCGCCGCTAACGACGCCGTGAAGGCGCTCGACGGCACCCAGCTGGGCGGCCGCGCCATCCGCGTGAGCGAGGCGCAGGACAAGCGCGGAGGAGCGGGCGGTGGCGGCGGCGGCGGCTTCCGCCGGGACCGCTAGACGAGATCTCGAGAGAGCGGGCCGGTTTCCCCGGCCCGCTCTCGACACTCGGGTGCCAGGAGGTTGCGATGGCTCGGTCCAGTCGGATGTCCGTCCAGAAGCGCATGCGCGAGCAGAAGAAGGCCGAGCGCGCCGCCCAGAAGCGCGAAGAGCGCAACGAGGCCCCGCGCGCCGAGCGCGCGACGGACGTCGCCAGCGCAGCCGACCTGGAGAGCTACGGCCTTCAGCGGGCCCCGTTCGACGACGAAGCGCAGTCGAGTTGAAGCATGCGCGGCGAGCGGACCCAGGTCTTCCTCAGCTTCGATCTCGAGCACGATCGTGATCTGCACGATCGGCTGCTCGCGGAGTCGAGGATCGGCACCGAGTTCTCGATCGCGGGCCGCTCGGATCGTTCGACAGCATCGGACTGCGAGGAGCGCGTGCGCGCGCAGATCGCGGCCGCCGATGCCGTGATCGTGATCTGCGGAGAGCACACCGACGAGAGCCCGGGGGTCGCGGCCGAGCTTCGCATCACGCGCGAAGAGAAGAAGCCCCACCTGCTGCTCTGGGGCCGGCGCGAACGCATGTGCAAGAAGCCGGCGGGCGCGCGCGCCGACGACAGCATGTACGGTTGGACCGCGGAGATTCTCCGCATGCAGCTCCACACCGCGCTACGCGCAGAGCGGGCGCGGGCGGTGCCGGACCACCTGCGGCGCCGCATGCCGCCGAAGCCCGCGGCGTCCTGAGCAGCGCGCGGCTCAGCCCGCGCGCGCGCGCAGCAGCTCGCGGAACGACGCAGCGTCGCGCTGCGCCGGCTCGGTCGCGGCCATGAACTCCGCGAGCGCCTCGACGAACTTCACGGGCTCCTCCGCGTGCAGGAAGTGCCCGGCGCCCCGAAAGATCTCCAGCCGGCTGCCGGGCAGGAGCTCGTGGGCGCGCTGCGCGTGCTCGACGGGGATGACGTCATCCCGATCCCCCCACAGGATCAGGGTGGGGACGTTGGCCGTCAGGTAGAGGCGATCGCTTGCGCTCACCAGCTGCCCGCCGGGCTCGACCACGGCGCGCAGCGTGTGGACGAACGCCTTTCGGCTCTCGGGCTCGGCGAGGGACGTGTAGGCCTTCCACATCTCGGCGACGTGGGGCGCACGCACGCCGTAGCCGCGCAGGAAGGCGCCCACCCGCTCCCCCCGCTCTCGCACGAAGCGGGGGAACAGGATCGGCAGCGCGTACTCGGCGCCGGGGAGCGTGAGCAGACGCAGGATCCAGCTCACCTCCCGGCCGAGGCCCCCGCTCGCCACCAGCACCAGCCGCTCGCAGAGCTCGGGATGCTGGTAGGCGAGCTGCATCGCGACGCCGCCCCCGAGCGAATGCCCGACGAAGGTGGCCCGCTCGACGCCGAGCTCGAGCAGCAGGTCCCGCAGGCCGCTCGCCTGGGCGCCGAGGGAGTAGTCGCCGCGAGGCTTCGCCGAATCACCGTGGCCGAGCAGGTCGGGCGCGATCACGAGGCAGTCGCGAGCCACGAGCGGCATCACGTCGCGCCAGGTGCGGGAGCTGCCGGCCATGCCGTGGATCAGCACGATCGCGGGCCCGGCGCCCGCCATCCGGTAGCCCACGTCGTGGCCATGCAGTCGCACGCGTCGCAGGTCCATGGAGCGTCCTCGAGGCGGCGCGAGGCCCCGGTGCGAGTCTAGTCCTGTCTGCGCGTGGGGTCCGAGTCCACGCGCGCCCAACTCGCGCCGCCTGTCCCGAACGGGCTCGCGAGCGCTCGCCTAGCTCGGCGGCGGGGCGGGCGGAGCGTCGTTGTCGAGGCCGCCGCGACCGCCGAAGTCGCTGTAGTTGCGACACTCCTGCTCGAAGGCCTCCTCCGGGGATCGCGCGTAGCTGTATGCGAAGTGCGTGTAGCCGCTCTCGATGCCAAGCCCCACGCGCACCAGCCTCGGCGTGTTCTGCGCCGCGTCCTGTCGCGGGGTCGCTCCCCAGGCGGCCTTGCTGGCCGGGGCATGCCGCGTGTAGCGGCTCGGGACGCCCACCCACTCGTGCAGGCTACTCCTCACATCGGAGTCGGAGCGGCCGACGAGGAACACGGTGAACGTGCTGTCGAGCAGGTAGCCGAGCGCGAAGTTTCCAGGGGAAAGACGCCGGACCATCTCGTCGATGGCGGCGTCGCAGAGCGGAAAGAACCCACTCATCCCGAGCGATCCCATCGGGAACCGCACCTCCCGATGTTCTTCGATACACGCCGGGCAGAGCGAGAGCGGATGCTTCGACGGGTGGGGTCGGTCGCACCAGAAGCAGCTCGACACGTTGGCGTCGCGCACGTCCTCCGACGGGTCGGCCACGCAGGCCGCGCCCAGGCTTCGTTCCATGATCCCTCCTTGGCGTCCCCCCCGACGACGCGCCGCGAGTCGGCGCAAGCCGGGCTTCGGGTCGGCTTGGCGGGCGATCCGGACAGCAGCGGTCCTGGACGTTCTGCGCCGAGGAGAGCGAAAGGCGCTTTCCTCATGGGACGGCTTGGCAACTCTGTCTGAGTCCCTGCGAGTAGCCTGGGCCGAAGGTAGGTCAGGGCCGGGCCTTGTCGAGCCAGCTTCCTAGTGGGGCGCCAGGTCGACCGTGACCTGCTGGATCGTGCCGTTGAATCGGAAGGGCGGCGTGTACGCTTCGTCGACGGCCGTGCCGGTGTCTTCGCCCACGTCGAGCGTGCCGCCCAGGCCGAGCGTGATGCGCCTGGGTCTCCTCCATGCGCCCCTCGCCCACCTTCTTGTCGTTCACGAACAGCGACAGCGTGCCGCCCTTGCCCATGCCGCCGCCGTCGTAGGCGAACTCGCGCGCGCAGCTTCGCCGAGCCGCTGGGCAGCGGCGTCGCTCGACGTCACGCGCGTGATCGAGCGATTCAGGAAGTTGCCGACGAAGACGGGTCGCCCGTCGCGCACGTAGAGTCCGTAGCCGCCGTCGCTGCCGCCGAGCGAGAAGATCGCGCCCTCGGTCTCGGCGGCCGTCGGTCTCGACGTCGGCGCGTGATCGTGAACGACTTGTTCAGCACGGTTCGGGCGCACTGCCCGCCGGCAGCGGCGAGCGACGCCCGGGTAGTAGGTGAAGGACGTCCGTTTCGCCGGCCAGCGACGGCCGGCCCTGCAGCTCGGCGCTCAGGCGCGCCGTCTTGCGGCCGTCGAGCGGCAGCACGTTGTAGCGCGCCGCCTCCGACCACCACAGGTCCTGCAGCTCGCGCAGCTTCGCCGGGTTCTTCGCCGCGAGATCGTTGGCCTGGCTGAAGTCCTCGTCCAGGTTGTAGAGCTCCCACGTCGCCGTGTCCGGGTCGACGGCCGCGGCGCCGCCCTCCCAGGGAATGCCGACGCGCGAGGCCGCCCACCAGCCGTCGTGGTAGATGCGCGCGATTGATGAACATCTCGAAGTACTGCGTGCGGCGGCGGCCCGGGCGCCTTCGCCGAGTCGAACGAGTAGACCATCGAGACGCCTTCGATCGGCTTCTGCGCGACGCCGTTCAGCATGTTCGGGAACGGCGATGCCGACCGCCTCGTAGATCGTCGGCGCGATGTCGATCACGTGGTGGAACTGCGGGCGCACGCCGCCGCGGTCCTTGATCCGCGCCGGCCACGAGACGGCCAGCGGATTGCGCACGCCGCCGAGGTGCGAGGCGATCTGCTTGGTCCACTGGAACGGCGTGTTCATCGCCCAGGCCCAGCCGGCCGGGAAGTGGTTGAAGTGCTTCGGGCCGCCGAGCTCGTCGATGTGCGTCGAGGTTGTCGCCGAGCGTCTCGGGCACGTCGTTGAAGAACGAGTTCTCGTTCAGCAGGCCGACCAGGCCGCCCTCGGCGGAGGCGCCGTTGTCGCCCACCTCGTAGAAGATGAGGGTGTTGTCCGCGTCGGGCAGCGCGCGCACGACGTCGAGCAGCCGGCCCATCTCGTGGTCGGTCTGCGTCGGTGAAGCCGGCGAACACCTCCATCATGCGCGCGAACAGCCGCTTCTGATCCGCCGACAGCGAGTCCCAGGCCGGCAGCTCCGTCGGGCCGCGGCGTGAGCTTCGCATTCGCCGGCACCACGCCGAGCTTCTTCTGCCGCGCGAACGTCTGCTCGCGATAGACGTCCCAGCCCATGTCGAACTGGCCCTTGTACTTCGCGATGTACTCGGGCGAGCACGTGGTGCGGCGCGTGCGTCGCGCCGGTCGACATGTAGAGGAAGAACGGCTTGTCGGCGGCGATCGAGCGCGTCCGCCGCAGCCAGCGCGATCGCGTGGTCGACGAGGTCCGTGCGTCAGGATGTAGTTCGGATCGGTGGAGCGCGGGACCAGCTGGTGGTTCTCGTACAGGGTCGGCTGCCACTGGTCCATGTCGCCGCCCATGAAGCCGTAGAAGTAGTCGAAGCCCAGCCCGCTCGGCCAGCGATCGAACGGGCCGACCTGGCTCGTCTCCCAGTCGGGCGTGTTGTGGTTCTTGCCGAACCACGCCGTGGCGTAGCCGTACTGGCGCAGCACCTCGGCGATCGTGCCGACGTTCTTGCCGATGATGCCGGTGTAGCCGTCGTAGCCGGTCGCGGCCTCGGTGATCACGCCGTTGCCGGTCGAGTGATGATTGCGGCCGGTGAGCAGCGCCGCGCGCGTCGGCGAGCACAGCGCGGTGGTGTGGAAGCGCGTGTAGCGCAGGCCGTCGGCCGCGACGCGGTCGAGCGCCGGCGTCGGCACCTGGCCGCCGAAGGTGCCGAACTGGCCGTAGCCCGCGTCGTCGATCAGGATGAAGACGATGTTCGGCGCGCCCTTGGGCGGCCGCACGCGGCTGCGGAAACTGCGGCGGGTCGCTCTCCTCGATCGTGCGGCCGACGCTGCCCTCGTAGCGGAAGTCCGGGAACGGGAGGACGCTGCCCGTCGACGGCGCTGCTGCCGGCTCGGCAGCGCTCGCCTCCCAGGCACCGCCCGTCGCTAGGGCGGCTGCGCAGACCAGTCGCGAGACGAGACGAGACGAGAGCATGAAATCTCCTTGGATCGCGATCGCGGAGCGAGACCCTCGGCGCTCGCAGTCGCGCTAGCGCGGATCGGCGTCGATCCGGCTGGGATGGTTCCATCGACGCCCGCGCGCGTCTAGCGTGTCATCAGGCGCCCGTTGTCTTCCCGATCCCGCGCAGCGCGGCGATGCGGTCCTGCGAGTCCGGATGCGTCGCGAAGAAGCCGCCACCCGAGTCCCCGGAGACCTGCACCAGCCACAGGAGCCCTTCGACCATCAGCTCCTTGCGAAGCCCGGCGCGCGCGAGCAGCTCGACGGCATGTCGATCGGCGGCAAACTCTTCGTCCCGGCTGTACTTGCGCGCCACGAGCTCGCCCGCGATCGGGGCGATCTGGCCAGTTCCCGGGAAGATCTGGTCGAGCAACGCCACTCCGGCATTGACGCCAGCGGCGAGCACCTGCGCCTTCGCGGCGTGATTGAGGTCCTCGTGCGCGATCTCGTGTGCGAGCACAGCCCGCAGGTGGTCGTCGCTCGCGCGCAGCAGCAGCCCCGTCGTGACGAAGAACCGCCCCCCGCCCGCACTCGCCGCGTTGATCTCGGGATCGTTCATGATGCCCACGGAGACCTGGTCGATCGGAAGCGGCGAGTTCATGACGCGCAGCAGCGGGACCATCACGAGCTGCAGGCGCGCGGCCTGTACCGGTGTCGCAACCGTCGCTGCCGTTGCCGGCGCCGGGCTGGGCGCGGGCCCACTGCCTGTCGTCGGGAACCCGACACAGCCGATCGCGAGCCAGCCGCCGATCGCAGCGATCGTCCCGACCACGGCCCTCTTGCTTCCGTTCACGGCTCACCTCGCCTGAGTCATCGAGATGAAGAGCAAGAAGCGGGCCGACGCCACTCGCCTGCCGTCGAGAAGTGATCAGGCCCGAGCCGACGACGCACGGGGTCCTGATGGCCTCCAGCTCGGATCGCCTGCTGCTGCTCGGATACCGTTTGGTGTCCGATTGGTACAAAGGACTGCGCAGATCGCGCTCCCGGAGCTGCTCGCACGCTTCCAGAGCGAATAACTGGGCACGCCGGTTGCATTGTTGGGTGTCATGGACACTCGAAGTAATCCCTGGAAATGGTCGGTCATCGCAACCCTGATCGGAGTACCGCTCGCCGTGCTCGCCTTCGCAGGCGGGACGCGGATGTGGCGAGGCGAGCCCGAGACAGAGGCGCGCGCGTCGTCGCGGGCGGTGTCCGAGCCTGCGCCCGACGTGATCGAGAACTGCAATCGATACGCCGCCGCGGCGCGCGATAACAAGCGCATCGCGAAGGACGGCGCGATCGGCGCCGCCGTCGGCGCGGGCGTTGGCGCAGCGAGCGGCGCCATCGCCGATGGGGGCGACGGAGCGGGCAAGGGTGCCGGCATCGGCGCGGTCGTCGGTGTCGTATCCGGCGCGCTCTACGGCTTGAACGAAGAGAACAAGAAGTCGGAGAGCGCGCGCCTGGCCTACTCCGACTGCCTCGCCCGCCGCGGCTAGGAGCAGAGTGTTGCGACCGCTCTAGTGGGTCG
The DNA here is from genome assembly GCA_963716275.1 of uncultured delta proteobacterium. Taxonomy (GTDB): domain Bacteria; phylum Myxococcota_A; class UBA9160; order UBA9160; family UBA6930; genus VGRF01. The sequence goes on from CAVQTC010000003.1 coordinate 623,521, forward strand.
TCACCACCTGCGCCTGCCGCTCCGCCGGATTGTTCTGGAAGAGCCAGAGCAGGTCGCCGCGAGGTCCGCTCGTCGAGAGCTCGACGCTGCTGCGCGGACTGACGACGACGCTCGCCTGGTCGGGGATGATCTCGTCCGCCAGCTCGACCGACCCCTCCTGCACGTCGAAGGTCCCAGAGCGCGTGTCGAACATCGCCAGCTGGTAGTCGAAGTGGGTGTCGCCGGGGTCCAGGAAGCCCAATCCGAAATCGCTGCGAACGAAGGGCAACACCACACTCGCATCGTTCAGATCGCCGCTCGCGGTGAACAACAACTCGGCAGCCGTCGGGCTGAAGATCGCGGTCACGATCTCCCCGGTCGGGTCCCCGCCCGTGAGCAGGCCGACGTCCGCGGCGACCAGGACGGTCTCGAAGTCGCCGTCTTCGTTGGCATCGATGAAGAGGTCGATCTCGAAGGCCGAGAGGCTGTCCCACGGATCCTGGGTGGCGACGCCGAACTCCACCACCGGGAAGCCGAAGTCGCTGGTGCGGACGCCGAACGCCCGCAGCGCGTTGGCTCCACTCTCCAGCACGAGCCCGCCTTCCGCGAGCAGCGTGAAGCCTTCGGCGAGACCTTCCGTCGGGCCCGTGTTGGAAACCACCAGCTTGCCGCGCTCGCGAGCGCGCGCGCGCACCCCCGACATGGGATCGACTGCGGCGAGGTAGCTGACGCGCAGCTCCTCCCGGCCGTCGGAGAGCACGAACCAGCCGTCGACCTCGGTCTGGCTGAAAAGGCCCGCGTCCGCGGGGCCGATCGGCTTCATCTCGAGCAGGAGCGGCAGCAGCGCGCGGCCGCGCGGCCCCAGCACGAGGCTGTCGCGCAGGCTCCTCACCTGGACGCCCGGGAAGGTCTGGCCCGGCACGTGCTTGACCCGGAAGCGCCGTGCGCGACCCGCGAAGTTCTCGACCTCCACGAACGCCGTGCGCAAGACGATGCGGTCGGCTTCCACCCGCCCGAAGGAGACGCTGGCGGGAGAAGCGAAGCTCGTGAGCCGTGCGGCCGCGTCGACCCGGATCACGCCGGTGCCTTGGCGTGCGACGGCGAAGGGCGAGTCGCCGTCCAGCCCGCCGACCAGGCTCGCAACCGTCGCGTTCTGGATCAGCGCCTTGATCGCGCTCGGGTCGAGGCGCGGGTGGAGGGCGTGCAGCAGCGCAGCCTCGCCGGCCACGTGCGGCGCAGCCATCGAGGTTCCCCCGAGAACCAGCGGCGCGCTGCCCCCACCGATGCCGGCCGATGTGATCTCGTCGCCGGGCGCGCTGACGTCGGGCTTCCCGACGCTCGATGCGCCGGGCCCGCGCGATGAGAAGCTCGCGATGGTGTCCGCGAAGAACACGTTGAAGGCGATGCCGAGTGTGGCTGTCACCGCCGCGCCGGCTTCGCTGGCTGCAAGCAGGGCGAGGCCTTTGGTCGACGCGATCATCACACCCGGAATCGTGCGGGTCGGCGAGATCCCGCCCATCGTGATGGGATCCACGCGCGTCGGACTCGTGCCATCGTTGAATACCACGATCGCGCGAGCCCCGGCCGCCTCGGCGTTCGTGTACTTCGCGTCGAAGCTGCAGGTCCCGCGAATCACGAAGGCAAACTCGCCGGCGATCGCTGCCCCGTTCGTGAGCGGACCGCAAGCGTCGAGCGGATCCGCCGGCACGAGCGTTCCCGCCAGCGGCGCCACGTCTTTCACACGCGCCGGCCCGTCCCCTTCCAGGGCGGCAAAGGGACCAGCCTCGCTCGCCGGCGTGTTCACCACGAAGCTCGCGGCGTCCCGGCCGGGCACCGACGCGGCCACCGAGATGACGGCGGGCGCGATGGCCGGTGAGGAGTGCACGTAGGGGACGTCGCCCGAGTTGCCGGCCGCGGCCACCACGATGACACCCAACTCGGCGGCGTTCTGGGTGGCGATCGCGGTCGGGTCGTTCGCATCTCCGTAGTCCGAGCCGAGGCTCAGGTTGATTACGTCGGCGTGGTCGTCCACCGAGCCGTCGCGGTTCGGGTCGAGCGCGAGCTCGACGGCCTCGGAGACCACCTCGCTGGAGCCGTCCTGGCCGAAGACCTTGAGTGACCAGAGCGTCGCGGCGTTCGCGACGCCACGGCCGACGCTGCCCGGCACGCCGATGCCGGCCGCGATCCCGGCAACGTGGGTGCCGTGGGCGTTCTCGTCGATCGGGTCCGGATCGGGAACCGGGGTGTTGAGGGCGGAATCGTCGGAGTCGGCGTCGTACAGCGTCCCCGCAAAATCGTATCCGAAAGCGACTTTCCGCGTGGGGAACGTGCCCGGCTCGATCACATCGGGGTCGTTGGTCGCGAAGTCGGTCGGGTCACCGCTCCCCCCGAAGTCTGCGTGGGTGTAGTCGATCCCGCTGTCGATGATCGCGATCGAGACGCCCTTCCCGCCCGCCACCTTCTGCTGCACCGCCGGCGCGCCCACCCAGGGCACGCTGTCCTGCAGCAGCGGCCGGTAGCGCGTGACCCAGCCGACCGAGCGCACGCCGGGAAGCGCCCGCAGCGCGGCGAGCTCGCTCGGCTTCACGCGCAAGCGCAGCCCGTTGACTCCCACCCGCAGCGAGCCGACTACTCGCGCGCCGCGCGCTTCGAGCGCCGGCCGTAGCGCGCGCTGCTGGTTGTCGACCGCTCGCAGCTGCTCCAGCTGGCGCGCGGGGCTCGGCAGAGCACGGCCAGCCTTTTGCTCGAGCGCTACCAGCTCGCTCACCGCGGGCACGTCGAGCCGGACGAAGACCTCGACGGCCTTCTGATAACGCGGCAGCGCGGAGTTGCGCACGTCGAGGGCGCCGTGGATGCGCCGCGCTCTCTCGCGCGGCGCTGCGTCCGCCGCGCTGGCCAACGCCAGAGCACCCGACAGGATCGAAACCGCCGCCAGTCCCAAGCGAACGACGGTGCGCGCCACGGTCAGCCCTCCAACCCGCGCACGTCTCCGCAGCCGGACGACCTCGCCCCTCCGACGGAGTTGGCGCCCCACCAGTCTACGGGGGCCCCGCCCCGCCCGGGAAGAAAATTCCGAGACGGCTCTCAGGTATCAGGGCGTCCTGGAGATCGATCGAATCAGCCGATCCGAAGCTGCCTTGAGCTGCGCCAGCTCCTGCTCGTCGCGTTCCTCGGCGAGGAGGTCGAGATTCGCGGCGAGGACCGCGCGCACGATGCGCTCGCAGCTCTGCCGGTCGTTCACGCGCTGGCTCACGTAGGCGTAGACCAGACCGAAGCAACGGTCGAAGTTGCTGGAGAATTCCTCGCGACTCGGCGGCGCCGCCCGGACGAGCGTCTTGTGCCGGAGGACGCCCGGAGGAGCGCCTGCGCCGCGTTCACTGAACGTCGCGCTCACGGGCGAGCTCGCGACGAGTAGCGCGCAGCGTCGCCGTTCCTGAGGAGAGGGGAGGTGCTGGACAATGTCTGGCTTCGGGTCTCGAGCGGGGGTTCCATTGGCGCGCACTCTGGGGAATTGCAAGCCCAGCGACCATCCCGAGATCCCGGTATCCGACGGAGGGAACCCGAGGATGCGAGCGTCGACGTGCCTCAGGCGATGCGACCCTGACGAAGCCGCCTGCTGCACCGCGTCGCCTCACCGGTGGGCCAGGTCGCCTCAAAACCGAGCTCGAGTCCCATCTCGAGGCTGCGTCGCCGCCGTCATCTCCGGCGGCGCTTCATCGCGGACCGGACCTTGTCCACGGCCCCCGCCGCCTTCTCCTTGATGCCCCCGACTGTGCGGTCGAGCTTGCCCTCACGCTCCAGCCGCTTGTTCCCAGTGAGGACACCCGCAGCTTGCTTCGCCTTGCCTTTGATCTGATCCGTCTTGCCACTCATGGTTTCCCTCCGGCTCGCGATGGGGAGCTGCGCGCAGCCGACAAAAGAGTTGTCCGCTCAGTTTCCAACGCGGTACGAAGAGAGCGGTCCGATCACGCCGAACGCGGAGAGGAGCCAGAGCACCACCGCGACGACGACGACGAGGTTCAGGAGGCTCTTGATCTTCGAGTCCATCGGGATGTAGTTGTTGACGGCCCACAACAGCACGCCCACGACGATGAGCGCGAAGACGATGTTGATGAGGGGCACGGGATTGCATGATCTCCGACGGACCACCAGCCGACAATCCTCGGATCCGGGTAGACGACGACCTGGACTTGCTGGGATCGGAGCGCGGCCTTATGCGAGGAGCGCAGCGCCGCGGACCTCGGACTCGTCGAGCGACTCGCGCTCGAGCAGCGCGCGCGCCAGCGCGTCGAGGTTCGTGCGGTGCTCGGCGAGCAGGCGATCGGCGTCGCGGTGACACTCCTCGACGATGCGACGCACCTCGGCGTCGATCAGCTCCGAGGTCGCGTCGCTGTAGGGCTGGTGCTGGAAGGCGGGCGGCAGGCCCTCGTCCGACGCCGCGACGAAGCTGATCGGGCCGAGCTTCTCGCTCATGCCCCAGCGCAGCACCATGCGGCGCGCGATCTCGGTCACCTGCTGGAGGTCGTTCTCGGCGCCGGTCGTGACCACGCCGTAGACCAGCTGCTCGGCGGCGCGCCCGCCGAGCGCGCTGGTGATGCGCGTCCGCAGGTAGTCCTCGCCGTAGCTGGTGCGGTCGTCCACCGGGAGCTGATAGGTGGCGCCGAGCGCCATCCCGCGCGGCACGATCGACACGCGGCGCACCGGGTCGCTGCCGGGCACCAGCAGCGCGAGCAGCGCGTGGCCGGCTTCGTGGTAGGCGGTGCGCTCGCGATCGGCCGGGTTCAGCAGGATGTGGCGCACCGGTCCGAGCGTGATCTTCTGGAGCGCCTCGCTGAAGTGCTCGGAGCCGACGGCCGGGCGCGCCCTTGCGCGCCGCGAGCAGCGCCGCCTCGTTCACCAGGTTGCGCAGGTCCGCGCCGACGAGGCCCGGCGTCTCCGCCGCGAGCCGGTCGAGCGACACGTCCGGCGCCAGCGGAACGTTGCGCGTGTGCACCCGCAGGATCGCGGCGCGGCCGGCGCGATCGGGGCGCTGCACCAGGATGCGCCGGTCGAAGCGGCCGGGCCGCAGGAGCGCCGAGTCGAGCACGTCGGGCCGGTTGGTCGCAGCGAGCACGACGATGCCCTCGCGCGGGTCGAAGCCGTCCATCTCGGTCAGGATCTGGTTCAGCGTCTGCTCGCGCTCGTCGTGACCGCCGAGCGCCGCGCCGCTGCCGCGCGAGCGGCCGATCGCGTCGAGCTCGTCGATGAAGATGATCGAGGGCGCGGCCTCGCGCGCTTGCCGGAACAAGTCGCGCACGCGCGCCGCGCCGACGCCGACGATCATCTCGATGAACTCGGATGCGGAGAGGCTGAAGAACGGGACCCCCGCCTCGCCCGCGATGGCGCGCGCGAGCAGCGTCTTCCCGGTGCCCGGGCGCGCCGACCAGCAGCACGCCCTTCGGCATCGTGCCGCCGAGCCGCTGGTACTTCTCGGGGTTCTTCAGGAAGTCGACGATCTCGATCAGCTCGTTCTCGGCCTCGTCGATGCCGGCGACGTCGGCGAAGGTGACCTTCTTCTCGGTCTCGCTGTAGCGCTTGGCGCGGCTCTTCCCGAGACCGAAGACGCCGCCGCCGCCCGCGGCCGCCGCGCGCCGCGAGAGCCAGACGAAGGCGCCGATCAAGCAGCAGCGTCGGCCCGAAGCCGATCAGCAGCGTGAGCCACGAGGGTCCGCTCTCGTCGCGCGCGTCGATCACGACGCCCTTGCTCTCGAGCAGCGCCTCGAGCCCCGGATCGGCGAAGGCGGGCCGCTGGGTCTGGAACTCCTTGGACGGAGCGCGCCGGCGCCGCATCGGCAGGAGCGGGCTTCTCCTCGGGCGGATAGCGGAGCTCCGTCTTGAAGCGTGCCGCGGATCGTGTCGCCGACGCCGGTGACGCGCAGGACGTTGCCGGCTTCGACCTGCTGCTTGAACACGGTGTACGGGATCGTGATCGAGCGCGGCTCGGGGGAGCAGGTCCGCATCAGCAGGTAGTTGGCCGCGATCATGAGCAGCAGCAGCAGCCACCAGGGCTGCGGCCGCATCCCGGGCGGGAGCGGGCGCGCCAGGCTTCGTCGCCGCGGCGGCTTCTCGCCCGGTGTCGCTGCTTCCGCCCGGGCTGCCCGTCGACATCATGGCTGCACGATGGCGGGGGCCGCCGTGCGAGGCAAGGTCCACGGGCCCGCGAGGTAGACTCGCGCCATGGAACCCGCAGGCTTCTGTGCTCCCCAGTTCGCACCCGTGCGCGATGCCTTCGTCGCAAACTTCGACGCCGGGAACGAGGTCGGCGCGAGCGTGGCGGTCACCCGGGACGGCGCGCCGGTCGTCGACCTCTGGGCCGGCGAGGCGGTGAAGGGGGCTGCGCCCTGGCAGCGCGACACGATCGTGAATGTCTACTCGACGACGAAGACGATGGCGTCGCTCTGCGTCCTGATGCTCGCCGACCGCCGCGCGCTGGACCTGAACGCACCGGTCGCACGCTATTGGCCCGAGTTTGCCCAGAACGGGAAGGAAGCCGTGCTCGTGCGGCACGTGATGAGTCACAGCGCGGGCCTCTCGGGCTTCGAGCCGCCGCTCGCGAGCGTGACGGAGCTCTACGACTGGGACGGGATCGCGCGCCGGCTCGCAGCGCAGCGGCCGTGGTGGACGCCTGGCGACGGCTCCGGCTACCACGCGGTCACCCAGGGCTTCCTGCAAGGCGAGATCGTGCGCCGCGTGACGGGCAAGACGCTCGGCACCTTCTTCCGAGAAGAGGTCGCGCAGCCGCTCGGCGCGGACTTCCACATCGGCCTGCCGGCGGAGCACGACGCGCGCGTGGCGGAGCTCGTGCCGCCGCCCGTCACGCCGGGCGAGATGCCGGGCGACCCCGCCTCGATCGGCGTGCGCACGATGAAGAGCTGTCCGCTCACCGGGACCGAGCCGCGCACGACGGGTTGGCGCCGCGCCGAGATTCCGGCCGCAGGCGGAGTCGGCAACGCGCGCTCCATCGCGCGCGTGCACTCCGCGCTCGCGTGCGGTGGCGCCGTCGACGGCGTGCGCCTGCTATCGGAGAGCAGCGTGCGGGGCGTGCTCGACGAGCAGACCAACGGCATCGACCGCGTGATGAACACGCCGGCGCGCTTCGGCATGGGCTTCGGCCTTCCACACCCGAGCGTCCCGCTCAGCCCGAACCCGAACGTCCTCTTCTGGGGCGGCTGGGGTGGCTCGCTCGCGATCATCGACCTCGATGCGCGCGTCTCGATCGCCTACGCGATGAACCGCATGGCGCCCGACATGCTCGGCGACCTGCGCGGCGCCATGATCGTCCAGGCGGTCTACAAGTCGCTGGCGGGCTGAGCCAGCCCGGGCGCGCGGCCCGCTCACTCGCAGCCGCCGCCGAGCAGTCCCGCTTTCAGGCCCGGGTTCGCGGGATGCTCGCCCAGCCAGAGCGAGAGAAAGGCCCTCGAGAAGTCGTCCCCTTCGATCGTGCCCTGGGCCTTCCCGTTCACGTCCACCTCGATCCCAACGCCGGGCCTGCTCGTGAAGGTCAGGCGCTGGCCGGTCTTCAAGTCCGTCATCCAGGCCTGCAACCGCCGTATGCGCTCCTTCAGGGTGGGGAGCTCCGGCTTCGCGTTGTTCTCGAAGCCCGCCTGCCAGGCATCCTCGAGCTGGCTGGCTTCGACGTCGCGAACGAAGCGAAGGACGAGCTGCTTCGGCGTCTTCGCATCGAGAATCGCTCGCGCATCGGCGGAGGGATTCGCGACGTAGAGCGCCGCGACATACACATGGACTTCCAGCATCGTCGCCAAGCGAAGGCCGAGGCCGTTGAGCTTCAGGGGGCTTCCGTCCACGACGGATTGGTCCGGGAAGCTCACGCCGTCACACTCGGCCGCCCACGCTGCGCCGCCAAGCATTGCGGCCGCGCCGATCGATGCGGCGAGCAGCCTCCACCTCATGCCCGCAGCGCCTCCCACCACGCCTGCACCTGGGCGGCGAAGCGGCGGTGGTAGCGCTCCGTCAATTCGCTCGCGGCCGGCGCGAGATCCTGCATGCGCGTCGCAGGCAGTCGCGAGGCGCCTTCGACCGGGTCGACCCACTCGAGCCGAAGCTCGCGGATCAGCTCGCCGAGCGCAGGGGAGGCCGCCTCGTGGTGGGGGCTCGTCTGGTGGGCGAGGAAGGCGTTGAAGTCGTCGAACGAGAGCAGGCTGTAGTAGAGGCCCGGCTCGGCGCCGCGCCAGTACTCGTAGCGGCGCACGCCCTTCTCTCTCGCGTGCGTCTCCTCGTGCAGGGAGCGCGCGACGCGCTCGAAGTCGCGCTCGCGACCGGGGTGCACGCGGATGTGAGCGAGAATCGTCGCCATGACCGCACGCTAGCAGCCGAACGAGGTGAGGAACTCGAGGGCCTTGGCCTTGAAGCGCGCATCGGCGACTGCGCTCAGGTGATCGCAGCCGGGAATGCGCGCGAGCCGCGCGCCGGGAATCGAGCCGACGAAGCGCTCGTCGCTCTCGACGTAGGGCCGGTCCTCTGCGCCATTCACGACGAGCACCGGCACGCGCGAGGCCCCGAGCAACGGCCCTGCGAGGGCGACCGGATGGCCCTCCGGCCACATCTGTAGTGCCGAGAGCGCCAGCGCCTCGAGATCGTCGTTGCGCGGGTTCGCCTCGACGAACGCCCGTACGGCGCGGCCGAGCGGATCCGCGGGCAGTGCCTCGCGCGGCGCCCGCAGCGCCGCGGCGATCGCGTGGCATGCGCCTGCGCTCTCGGGGGTCTCGTCTCCGATGCCGCCGAGCACCATCGCGCTGAAGCGCTGTGGCGCGTCTCCCAACAGGCATGCTCCGACAAACGAACCCAGCGAGTAGCCGAGGAAGCTCGGCGCGCGAGATGCCCGCGTGGTCCATCACCGCGAGCACGTCGCGCGACATCGCGCGGTAGCCATAGACCGCCTGGTCGTGGGGCTTGTCGCTGCGCCCGTGCCCGCGCAGGTCGAGCGCGACGACCCGGCGCACGCCGGCCAGCGCGTCGACCCAGCCCGTCTCCACCCAGTTGTGCTCTAGATCGGAACCCCAGCCGTGCACGAGCACGATCGGCGGGCCGGCTCCGAGCGTCTGGTAATGGATCCGAAGACCGTCGGCGTCCGCAAACGACATCTCGACCATGTTGCGGTGAGAATTCGGTGCGGTCCACCCGCGCAGGGTTCGCAGGCGCGCGCCGATCTGTCACGGCGCGCGCCTGAAGCCGGCGCGGTTGCTTCGGTCCGGCGTTCGCTCAGCTCAATCGAGTCCCCACAGCTTGAGCACGGCACTCTGCGCACCACCGACGATCTTGTACTGGACCGTCGCTCCCTTGAGCCGCCCCTTGAATCCGGGTGCATCCTTGGGAGTCGTCTGCCCACCGGACTTCAGGACGCCGATGTCCGTGATCGTGTCGTCGGGGCGGTTGTCCCAACTGAGGACGACCTTGACGATCTCCACATCGGCGCCCTCGACGGAGATCTTCGTCTTCTTGACGTCCTTGGCCCAGCGACCGCCTTCGCTCTTGATCTCCACGCCTTGATCGGCGGACTTGATGGTCTTCTCGGCGAGCACGAACCACTCGTCCGCAGCTCGAACGCTGACGACAGCGCCCGCGAGCAAGACCGACGCGAAGACGAGGGAAAGCCCGAGAGTCGATGTTCTGATTCTCATTCTCGTTCCTTTCAGAGATCTCCGTCAGCCAGAGATCGTCTCGCCGCCCGCTTGCTCCTATGCGAGCGCGCGGCTGTGGAGCCGAACTGTATCGTTATCCGTCGGAGAATCGGACCCCGCGGGATCGTACGGCCCGAGGCGGCAGCTCTTCCGCGCTGCCCCGTGCGCGGCTGAACCATTGCAAGGAGACGCGAATTGGTCTCTCATCGGGCTCGGGACGGTTCTGCTGCGGAGCAACACATTCACTCGCCGTCGCCTCGCCCGCGCGCTGACGCTCGGATGCTCGCTCGCCGTTCTCCTGCTGGCTCCGGCTCGCAGCGCGGACGACTCTGCGCTCCCGCCGGACGCAGGCGGCGAGATCGAGTCCATGGGGCAGCCGCCCCGCTTCCTTCCCTACGCGGGCCTCTCGGTAGGTGCCTACCGCCCGGCGGACGACGACGCCAAGGCATCCGGGACACTCCATGTCGGCCTGTTCAAGTCGATCACGTCACCGATCACCGCCGTCGGCATCGCGGGCGAGGGCTATCTGGGCGCGCGCGGAAGCGAGGTCGATGGAGGCGTGCGGGCCCTCGGCGTGCTGCGCCCCTTCGGCCTCGGGATCGGCCTCGACTACGACATCGCGGGAGAGGATGCGGATCTGATCCTCTCGTTCCAGCGGTCCTTCCTGCGCGGCGGTCTATTCGGTTTGGGCGGCATGTTCCGCCTGAACTACCTGCCCACGCGCGACCACACCGTCACGCTCGGTTACGAGATCCCAATCGGCAACTCGTGGATGGGGCGCACCCGCCCCAAGTCCGATCGCGTGAAGCTGCCGGAGCCCTCGGAGAGTCTCGCGAGCGCGCAACCGGTGGCGAAGGCGACCCTCGCGGACGCGCTCGCCCGCGTGCGTCACGCGATCGAGTGGCAGACGCGCTGCGTCGCGCCGTTCCTCGATCAGACGCGGCGACTCGAGGGAGGCGGTTCTCGAGCGCCTGCTCGAGAGGATTCGCGCCTTCCAGGAGCACACGGCCGTGACGGATGCCGTGTACCCGGCCGGACACAGTTGTACGGAGGAGATCCGCGTCTATCACGAGCAGCTCGACCGCGCCTTCTCGATCGCTGCGAGCGGCGGTGCCGCGGCTCCGGCACCCGGGGAGAGCAGCGCGGCGGGGCGCCGGATCTCGGCCCAGGCGCGCGAGATCCTGCTCGACGAAGTGATCCTGCCCTATGACCGCGAGCTCGGGCGCATCAAGGATCCCGACACCACGCGCGGCTTCGCGGTCGAGGCGCGCGAGGCATTTCTCCTCTGGTTGAACCAGAGCGGCGCGGCCCCGCCCGCGACTCACGCCGACGTCCTCTGGGTGTACCAAGAGCTGCTGGACCAGGTGGAAGAGAGCCGGCGCATGCTGAGCGAGGTCTGGGAGACCTCGGCGCTCGGCTGGCTCCCGATCCGGCTCGCCAAACGCCCGGAGGAGCTCGAGACCCAGGCGCAGCTCGATGCGCTCGTCGAGCGCGCCGTCGGGCAGGAGCTCAGCCGTGGCAACGAGCATCACTACATCGTCAACGAGAAGTTCCAGTGGGAGCTGCTGCGCCACATCCAGGCGGCCGAGGACTACCACGTGCTGTGGATCCACGACTACCGCGGCAGGAACAGCGCGGGCGGTGCCGACCGGCTGGGCTTCGACCAGGTCTACCACGGCTACCTGAAGGCCCTCATCCGACGGGTTCGTGCGTACGACACCACCGGCAAGCTGCCCGTCTACATGATCTTCCTCGACCAGAACTTCTACGAGCCGAACGCGGGCCGGATCTGGATGAGCTTCCTCGAGGATCCCCTCCACCAGCGGGTCCATCTGCCGAGCGGGCCCGACTCGGAGGAGCAGGAGAGCAAGATCCGCGAGGCGCAGGCGGAGCTGCGCGAGGCGGTCGCGAGCTCCCGGCTTCTGCAGGAGCGGCGGCGCAGTTACGGCGACGACTGGCTCGCCAACCGCATCAAGGTGCACGTCAACATCACGAATCCCGTGGACTGGTCGTTCTGGAGCCAGCAGGTGATCCCCGTGTTGGGGATCCCGGACGTCCTGATGCGCGACCACCGCAAGATCTCGTTCTACGACGTGACGGAGCGCGACCCCAACAAGGGCGAAGCGATCTTCACGGGCATGGGCATCGGCGAGCACTACGCAGGTCCAACCTGGGAGGACCGGGCGATCCTGGTGCAGGGCCCATCGCTGCTTGGATTGAAGGACGCTGCGCGACAGCTCGTTCGCAGCCAGGGCTTTGCGGAGAACGAGGTTCCCTATCCGCTCCGGCCCGAGCCCAAGCCCGCGAACTACGCCGAGCTCGTCGCGGCCCGCGAGGCGGCGGGCATCGACTACCGCGCGATGCAGATCCACAACCAGACGGGCTACGCGCCCAAGCAGATCAACGTCTTCAAGGCCCTGCTCTACGACGCCATGCCGGAGGGCTCGATCCTGATCGTGCCCGACTCGCTCTGGAACAGCCCGTTCTGGGCCTCCATGCTGCTCGGCAACGCGGTGCGCGGCGGGCGCGTCTACATCATCTCGCCGGCCCTCGCGAATGCGCCGAGCGCGGGGTTTCCGCAGATGTCGCGCGCGCAGGAGCTCTACGCGCAGCTCGTGGTCGTGAAGCAGACCATGGCCACCGAGATCGCCCGCTACGGCGGCAGTCTGAACCTCGGGATCTACGCGGTGGACAAGGACGTCGGTGATCTTCGCGGACGCGTCGCGCTCTTCTACGACAAGGTGATGACCAATCCCTTCATGCTGGACTTCTTCGACGTTCCCGAGGGCGACGCGAAGCGCCGACGCGACGTCGAGCAGCGCTTCGAGCGACGCAGGGCCGAGATCCTCGCCGGGCTCGAAGCCGCGGGCTTCGAGCCCGGCTACGTGGCCGCCGACGTCGAGGAGCGCAAGCCCAAGCTGCACCTCAAGGCCCAGCTCGTCCTGAGCCGCGAGGCGGAGGAGGTCCTCAAGAAGCTGGATTGGCCCACGCTCGTGGACGCGTTCCTGAGTCAATCGATGAAGCAGGTCCACGATCGCTCGGAGTACGTGAGCGCGAAGGAGGCCTGGCTGGCGAACGAGCGCCTCTGGGATGAGCAGCTCGACGCGATCGCCGCGAAGACGACACCCGAGGAGCGAGACCGCGCCATCGCCTACCTGTCCGTCGGCTCCCACAACATGGACTACCGCGGCCTGATGATGGACGGCGAGGTGCTCTACGTGACGGCCGCCCGGGGCGTCCTCCCGGGCATGCTCGACCTCGTCGTCCTGCTCGGCCTCTCCGACTGGGTGGACGACGCCCACCAGCTCGACGCCCTGCTGCCGCCCTACAAGGAGTGGCAGCGAAAGGTCGGCCGCTTCATGAAGTACGGGCTGTGAGCGCCGGGCGGCCCGCTGGCAGGTCGGCCAGCAAAAGAGAGACAATGTTCGCCGGCCCATGCGACGGAGCAACAGCCGTTCGGGATCGCATGGGTCGCAGCGCCAACGAGGGACGACCATGAGCACGCAACCCAACTACGACCCGCAACTCGAGCAGCGGATGGCTTCCCGACTGATGGACGTTCTCATCAGAGCCGGGCTGATCCTCGCCATGGTGCTGTTGTGCTTCCGAGTGTTCTCGCCCTTCCTGAACCTCATGATCTGGGCGCTGATCCTGGCCGTCACCCTGTATCCGATGCAGGTGTGGCTCGCGGCCAGGCTCGGGGGACGGCAGGGCCTCGCCGCGACGCTGATCGCGCTGCTCGGGGCGGTGGTGGTCGTGGTGCCGACGGCCGCGCTCATGAACTCGCTCGGCGACTCGGTGCACGGGCTCATCAACGACGTCCAGAACAACACGCTCGAGGTGCCGCCTCCGCGCGAGGGCGTCCAGGACTGGCCGCTGATCGGCGACAAAGTGCACGCCCTCTGGACCCGGGCCCACGCCGACCTGCCGGCGCTCGTGCAGAGCATGCAGCCGAAGATCGGCAACCTCGCCAAGGCAGCGGTCGGCTTCGTGGCCGGAATCGGCGGGGGATTGCTGCAATTCCTCGGCTCCCTCGTCGTCGCCGGCATCATGATGGCCTTCGGTGAGTCGGGCGCGCGGGCCGTCAAGTCGATCTTCGAGAAGATCATGGACGGGCCACGCGGGGCGGAGTTCGCCGACCTGTCGACCCAGACCATCCGCGCCGTTGCCAAGGGCGTGCTCGGCGTCGCCTTCATTCAGGCGATGATCGTCGGCGTCTGCCTGCTCGTCGCGAGTGTGCCCTGGGCGGGCGTGCTCGCGGTCCTGGTTCTCGTGCTCGGCATCGCCCAGGTACCGGCGGTGATCGTCACGCTGCCGGCGATCGCCTGGATCTGGTCGAGCAGCGGCTACGCCACAAGCGCGTCGATCCTCTACACCGTGCTGCTGCTGGTCGCTGGGTTGGCCGACAACGTGCTGAAGCCGCTGATGCTCGGCCGTGGAGTGGACGCGCCGATGCCGGTCATTCTTCTCGGCGCCCTTGGCGGCATGGCGGCCGCCGGGATTCTCGGCATGTTCGTCGGCGCCACGCTTCTCGCGCTCGGCTACCAGATCTTCATGCGCTGGGTCGCGGACAGGCCGGATGCACCGCGCGCCGGATTGGAAGGCGGAACTCCGGCCAGCTGACGCGCGTGCCGGGCGCCTGGCAGAGACGTTCGCTCCGACGGGTGCTCGCCGTTCTCGCCCCGCTGCTCCTCGGTGCGTGCGTCGTGGGCCCCGATTACACGCGTCCAGCCGTGCCGTGGCTCGAGGACTGGTCCGCCGACGCGCTGCGGGCGGCGCAGCAGGATGTGCCCACGCCCAAGCCCGTGCAGGTCGACCGGTGGTGGCACGAATTTGGCGACGGGGTGCTCGAGAAGCTCGTGGAGGAGGCCCAGCGCCTGAATCCCGGCGTACGCAGCGCGGGCCTTCGGATCCTCGAGGCGCGCGCAGAGCTCGGAATCGCCGGCAGCGGCCTCTACCCGCAACGGCAGCAGCTCGGCGCCGATGGCCTGTGGGTCGGGACGAAGCACGGCGACGGCTCGTCTCGGGATCTCTGGACCGGCAGCGGCTCGCTCGACGTCGTCTGGGAGCTGGACTTCTGGGGCAAGTTTCGGCGCGGCATCGAGGCAGCCGACGCCGGTTACCTCGCGAGCATCGCCCAGTACGACGATCTTCAGGTCCTCGTCGCCGCTCAAGCCGCGAGCTTCTATGCGAGCATCCGCACGGTCGAGCAGCGCCTGCGCATCGCTCACGAGAACGCCGACCTGCAGAAGCGCAGCCTCGAGATCACCGAGACCCTCTTTCGCGGCGGCAACGAGTCCGAGCTCGACCTGCAGCAGGCCCGCACTCTCTACCTGAGTACCCTGGCGACGATCCCGGGGCTCGAGGCCAGCCTCTACCAGACCCAGAACGCGCTGGCGATCCTGCTCGCACGGCCGCCCGGCCCGCTCCCGGAGATGGACGCAGGGCGCGAGCGCATTCCCGACGCAGACCTCGGAATCATCGCCGAGCTGCCGACCGACCTGCTGCGCCGCCGGCCGGACGTGCGCACCGCGGAGTTGCAGCTGGCCGTTCAGTCGGCCCGCATCGGGGTGAGCAAGTCGGAGCTCTTTCCTGCCGTCGCGCTCGGCGGCTCGCTCGTCCTCTCGACATCCTCCGTGATGCGAGCGCCCTATGCTCTCGACTGGGCAGTCGGCCCCGCCCTCGTCTGGAGCTTCGACTTCCGCCGGCTCAGAGATCAGGTGCGCGTGCAGGACGCGCGCTTCCAGCAGCTCTTCGAGCAGTACCAGGACACCGTGCTTCGCGCAGCCAGGGAGCTCGAGGACGCAGCCATCGGGTTCGCTCAGAATCGCGCGCAGGTCGCAATCCTCGAGGAGTCCGTGCAGGCGGCGCGCCGCTCCCTGGACATCGCTGACGTGCAGTACCGCGAAGGGCTCGTGGACTTCCAGCGGGTGCTCGACTCGCAGCGCGCGCTGTTCAGCCAGCAGGAGAGTCTCGTGGGGACGAGGGGAGCGGTCGCACAGAGCCTGATCGCCCTCTACAAGGCCATGGGCGGCGGATGGCAGCCGGGCCGCGAGCTGCCGATCATCGACGAAAAGACTCGCGCCGAGATGGCCGAGCGCACGAACTGGAAGCGACACCTCGACGAACCGCTCCCCCCTGCCGCCGAAGATTCCCAACCGCCTCCGTAGACGGACATGCCGTGAGCCAAGCCACCGATTCCTCGCCTGTTCCGCCCGCCGATCCGCCCGCCGAATCGGCTGTCGATCCGGCCGCGGAAGCGGCTCTCGCAAGGGCGCCGTGATCGTCGCTGGCTTGATCCTGATCAGCCTCGGCCTCTACCTCGTTGGCGATCGGGTGACGCCGTGCACCTCTCAGGCCCGAATCCAGGCCTTCGTGGTGCCGGTCGCGGCCGAAGCGGCGGGCAAGGTCGTGAAGGTTCACATTCGCGACAACGACGAGGTGCAGGCCGGACAGCCCCTCTTCGACATCGATCCCGTGCCGTACGAGATCGCGCTGCAAAGCGCTCAGGCCGCCTACGACCTCGCGCGCAACAGCGTCGAAGCCTCCCACGCCGGCGTCGAGGGCGCGCGCGCCTCGCTGAAGGTGGCCGAGGCCAATCGCGAGGTGGCCGAGCGCGACGCCGACCGCCAGGAACGCCTGCACAAGGAAGATCCCGGCGCGATCTCGGTGCGCCGCCTCGAGATCGCGCAGGCCACTCGCGAGGAGGCGCGCAGCAAGGTTCACGCGGCCGAGGCCGAGCTGAAGATGGCGCTGGAGGCGGCCGGCGAGGTCGGAGAAGCGAACGCGCAGGTCCAAGGCGCCCGCGCGGCGCTCGACAAGGCCAGACTCGACCTCGAGAACACCCACGTCCTCGCTCCGGCAGGCGGCACGGTGACGGACCTGCGCACCGACGTCGGGAACTTCGTGCAAGCGGGCGCGCCCGTGATGACGCTCGTCGCGGAGCACGACCTGTGGATCAGCGCCGACATGACCGAGAACAACCTCGGATACATCGACCCCGGCGACGAGGCGGCCATCGTCCTCGACGTCCTGCCCGGCCACGTGCTGAAGGGCCACGTGCGCAGCATCGGCCGCGGCGTCGACAGCGGCCAGCAGTCGCAGTCGGGGTCGTTGCCGACGGTGCAGAACGATCGCGACTGGTTGCGGCAGGCCCAGCGCATCCCGGTCTCGATCGAGTTCGACGCCGACGAAGACCCGCGGCTGAAGGGCGCGCACGTCGGCGGCCAGGCCGAGGTCCTCGTCTACGCCGGCGACAATCCCCTGATGAACGTGCTCGGCGCGATCTACATCCGCGTCTCGAGCTGGCTGTCCTACCTCTACTGAGGACGCTGCGTGAGCCCGGGCGACAAGGCGACACTGCGACTGGCGACCGGGCTCGGCCTGGCGGTTCTCGTCTCGTACGGGCTGGCTCTGGCGGTTCCGTTCGTCGTGTGCGTGATGTCGGTGGTCGTGCTGTGCAGGCCGGGGCCTCCACTGCCGCTCGTGAAGGGCCTCGTCGTCGCGCTCCTCCTGGCCGCGCTGGTCGCGGTCGGGATCGCGATGGTTCCGTTGCTCGAGCACTACGCGTTCGCGGGCGTGCTGCTGACGGCAGTCGTGCTGCACAGGCTCTTCTACAACGGGCTGGTCGGCGGCAACCCGCTCAGCAACGTGCTGGTCTTGTCGTTTGCGCTGATCCCGGTCGCCGGCGTCGCCGAGCAGGCCCTGGTCGGCGAGCTCTCCGTCGCGCTGGCGACCGGCGTCGGCATCGGCGTGCTGGTGAGCGCGGTGTCGCACGCCCTGTTCCCGGACCCGCCGGCACCTGCCGGCGCGACCGGCGCCAAGGCGCGGCCGGAGTCCGAGGCGGCCGCGTGGATCGCCCTGCGGGCCACGCTGATCGTGATGCCGGTCTTCGTTCTCGCGCTGACCGATCCCTCGTTCTACCTGGCAGCGGTGATGAAGACGGTCGCGCTCGGACAGCAGGCTGAAGAGACGGATGCCCGCTCGGCCGGCGGTGAGCTGATCGGCGCGACGCTGGCGGGAGCCGCAATCGCAGGGGGAGTCTGGACCGGCCTGCTGATCTGGCCCGGCCTGTGGATGCTGATGCTGTGGGTGGTCTCGGCAGCCCTCTGGACAGGGTCGGCCATGTTCGGCGTCCGGCGCACGCGGATGCCGCCCGCGTTCTGGAGCAACGCGCTCGTCACGGCGTTCCTGCTGCTCGGCCCGGCCATCGAGGACAGCGCCAGCGGCAAGAGCGTGATCGAAGGCGCCGTCGTTCGCACCGGCCTGTTCGTGGCGATCGCCTTCTACGCGTGGGGGATGATCCGCCTGCTCGAACGCCACCGAACCGCGCCAGCCCGGGAGCTTGCCGTGCTGCACCGGCATCACGAGGAGACGACATGACTCTCAGGAATTTCCTGGTCGGCGTACCTGCCATGCTGCTCTGCCTGGTCGTGCAGATCACCGTCGTCTTCTGGTGCGTTCGATACTGCGCTCGGCAGTCGGCGCAGGGCTCGGGCAAGGGCGCCCTGCTCGCGACGGTGCGCCCGCTGGCCGTCTCGATGCTGGCGATGATGACCGGCAACCTGCTGCAGATCGCGCTGTGGGGAGGTCTGTTTGTCCTGCTCGGCGAATTCGAGGCTCCCTACCCGGCGGTCTACCACTCGGCCGTGAACTTCACGTCGCTCGGGTACGGCGACGTCGTGATGAACCAGGAATGGAAGCTGCTCGGTCCGCTCGAGGCGGCCAACGGCGTCCTCATGATGTCGATGACCGCCGCAGCGCTGGCGGCCATCCTGCAAAACGTCATTCGATCCCAGGTGGACGGAATCGTCGCGGGGCGGAATCGAGGCCGCGATTCGAGGGACTGACCTCGCGTGTCGTTCAGTCCCGGCCCGCCTTCTGCCCGTAGAGCTCCTGGACCATCCCCCAGAGCTCGCGGCGGAGCTTCTCCCGAAACTCCGGGCGGGCGTCGTTGGGATGGACGTCACCCTCGAGAAACTCGGCGAGCTCCTCGGTCGTGAACTCGGCGGCGATCTCTTCCGGCATGCGTGCCCCACGCTCGATCCAGGCGCCGGGCCCCGATGCGGCCGGCGACCAGCGCGTGAAGCGCGAGAGCCGTGCCCCGAGACGCTCGAAGATCGTCCACTTCACGCGTCGCTTCTTCGCCCGCCCACGGCGTCGAGCAGCAGGCGCTTCGAGCGATACAGACCCGAGCGGACCGCGTCCGCCGAGCGGGAGGTCCTGCGGGAGATCTCTTCGATGGGCAGGTTCTCGAGGTGGCGCATGCGAAAGGCGTCGACATGCCAGGGCGCGAGCTGCGAAATGCGCCGCTCGACCTCGAGCGCCAGCTGATCCGAGCGCAGCTGCTCTTCGGGCGTTATGGGCGAGGTCGCCGCGAGCGTGAGCTCCGGGGCCCAGCGGTCGAGCCGCTCGCGCAGGGTGTGCATGCGCCGCAGATGACTCAAGACGGTGTTGCGAGCGACGCCGTAGATCCAGGAGAGCGCGCTCGCGCGCGCGCCGAAGCCGGACGCGGAGCGGAACACCGCCGCGAAGACGTCTTGCGTGAGCTCTTCCGCGTCGGAGCGATCGCCCACGCGCAGCCGCACGAAGCCGTAGATGCGCGCGAAGTAGCGCGCGTAGAGGGCGTTGAAGTGAGCTTCGCTCCCGCGGCGAACGTGCCCCAGTAGGGTCTCGTCGGAGAGGCCGGCGAGCTCTTCGCGGCGCTCGAGGTGCCGCGCGAGCTCCCGACGCCGTCTGGGCTTGGAGCCCCGAGCTACCCCACGATCACCCCCTTTCGGGTCCGGACCCCTTGGGGTGTCGAGTGCCGTCGGTGACTATGCGCGCAGCACATGCTCGAGGCCCGGGGCAGCCGCGGCGATCGCGCGCCGCATCCGATAGAGGTTGGCTTTGACCGCGTCTTCCGACTTGCCGAGCGACTGCGCGATCGCGCGAGTCGATTGTCGGCGAAGGTGCTTCAGGTGGAAGATGCGGCGCTGCAGCGGCGTGAGTCGGTTCTCGATCGCGTGCTCGCACTGCTCGAGCAGCATGCGGGCTTGCACGATCTCGTCCGCAGGGGCGTCGGGAGAAGCCGCGTGCAACGTCTCCGGGTCGATCGACTCGAGCCACGGCCGCGCGCCGCGGAACCGGCGGTTGACCTTGTTGCGGGCGATGCCAAAGATCCAAACGAGCAGGCTCGAGTTTCCCTGATAGCTGCGAAATGCACGCAAGGCCGTCACGAAGACCTCCTGCGTGGTGTCCTCGGCCTCGCCGGCGTCGCGCAGTCGCTTCAGCGCGAAGCGGAACACGCGCGGGAAGTACGCCTCGTACAACAGCTCGAAGTGCTCGCGGCTGCCCGCGAGGATCTGCGAGACCAGCGCGGCGTCGCTTTCCCACGCGACGCTGCGCGGGCGCGCTGCCCGTGCGGGCGCCGGTCGGCGTGACGTCGTTTCGTTTGGGGGCGCGAAGGAAGGCGAGGAAGTGGCGATGGGGGGTTCGTGCTTCAACAACGGGGGGCTCCCTGGCGGAATCTGGCCTCTTGCCGTGGCATCGACAGGCGGGCCTCGAGCCCGGCTTGCTCGAGCACGCGCTCGAGGACAGCCGGCCTCGACGGACCAAGATGCGCCGCACGCCGCGCCCGAGGGAATACCGGACTCTGGGGATACCGCCGCCTGCTTCCGGGTAGCCGCAAGCGCCATCCGAGTGTGCGTCCGATCACTCGCAACTTGCGCAGCTCTGCCGATTTCCGTGGCGCGGGATCAACGGAGTCCCCGCAAGAGTGGGAGCGTCCTGTATGCGCCTATGGGCCTACGCAAGCTTCGTGACGATTCTGGCGCTCGGGGCGGGGTACCTCGCCTGGGAGCTGCGCGCGGAGGGGCTTCGCCTGAACGTCGCCTACGCCGAGTGTGCCCAGAGGCTCGCACCCACCGCCGCGCAGGCGCAGCAAGCGGCAAAGCGGGCGCAGGGCTGCGAGCTCGACCTGGTCGACGTCGCGGAGCAGGCGGACGCCAACGGCGCCAAGCTCGCGACGACGCAGGGCCACCTCTCGGCGACGGAGGAAGAGCTCACGGCGCTGCGCGCGCAGCGCGCCGAGGCCGAGAAGCGGCTCGAGGCGATCGCGAAGATCCAGGCGCAGTTCGCGAAGATGACCGACACGGGCCAGCTGAAGGTGTCGGCGCGGCGCGGCGGCCTGGTCGTCGAGCTGCCCGCCGAGGTGCTCTTCCGCTCGGGCTCGGCGGAGCTCTCCGAGCCGGGTCAGCTCTCGGTGCTCGAGGTGGGCTTCATTCTCAAGCAGTTCCCCGATCGCCGCTTCCTCGTCGTCGGGCACACCGACAACGTGCCACTCAAGAACAAGCTCTTCGCCGACAACTGGGAGCTATCGACCGCGCGCGCCCTGACCGTGACTCACGTGCTCGTGAAGGCGGGGATGAAGCCGCAGATGCTCCTGGCCGCGGGCGCCGGCGAGCACGACCCGATTCGCGGCAACGCGCGCGCGGCCGACCGCCAGCGCAATCGCCGCATCGAGATCCAGCTCCTGCCCGCGATCGCCGACCTCCCGCCGCTCCCGGCGACGCTGAGCGACGCGAAGCCGGAGACGCCAAAGGCGTGAAGGCGACGCTTCCGTAGCGGCGACGCGCTCGCCGAGCTGCGATGTGCGCGCGTCCTGCCGATCGACGGTGTGAGGGAACTCACGCTGGCCGCGCCGTGTTCGCGCCGAAACCAGGGGTGGGGCCCCCACATGGCGAAGAGCTGCGGCCTGCGCGCCGAGTCCGACGAGTCGGCCGAGCGGGCGGACCCGGCGGCGCGGCGAAAGCAACCGCAGCGCCGGGCCACGCCGGTTCCCGCAAGTGCTGCCGCTCCGCAGATCTGGGCAGTGGGCGGCGGGAAGGGCGGCGTCGGCAAGTCCGTCGTCGCCGCGAGTCTCGCCTCCGCAATCGCCGGGACCGGGCGCCGTTGCGTGGCGATCGACGCAGATCTGGGCGGAGCAAATCTCCACACGCTGCTCGGCGTCTCGCGGCCCCGGCGCACGCTGTCGCATCTCCTGACCGGCGAGGTCCGCTCGCTCGGGGAGCTGACGGTTCCCACCTCGGTTCCCCATCTCTCCCTCGTGAGCGGCAACGAGGCGCTGCTCGAGATGGCGAATCCGAAGGATGCCCAGAAGCAGAAGCTCTTCCGCCACATCCGAGCGCTCGACGTCGATGACGTCGTGCTCGATCTCGGCGCCGGCAGCGCATTCAATGTCCTCGACTTCTTTCTGCTCGCTCGGCGCAGGGTCGTCGTCGTCACGCCGGAGCCGACCGCAATCGAGAACGCCGAGCATTTCCTCAAGGCGGCGCTGTCCCGCTCGCTCCAGGCCGTGGCGCGGCGGCCCGAAGTTCGCGCGGCGATCCTGCGCGCCCGCGAAGCCCACCGGGGACCTCCGGTGCGCTCTGCCGGAGAGCTGATCGCTCTCGTCCGCGAGATCGACCCGGCCGCCGCGAAGCTCCTGCAAGAACGGGCACAGTCCTTCCTGCCCGTGCTGCTCGTGAACCAGGTCCAGACGGCGGACCACCGCCGCCTCGGTGCGGAGCTGGTCGCCAGCTGGCGCGATCGCTTCGGGATCGTCGTCGCGCTCGCGGGCTCGGTCGAGAGCGACCCGAACGTCTTGGCTGCCGTCGCGCGACGACAGCCGGCGTTCCAAGCCTTTCCTCACTGCTCCTTCTCGCGCTGCATCGATTCGCTCGCGCGCAGCCTGCTCCGCGAAGTCGAGGGTGCCTCGCGCGAGCGAACGGTCGAGGCACCGCCCGTGCGGCCGACGGCCGGGATTCCTGCGGCCCGGCAAGGCGCGCTGCCGCCCGTGGATGCGGCGCAGCCCGGCGCCTACCTGCGGCGGTGCCGCGAGCAGCTGGGCTTCAGCTTGGACGAGATGGTCGAGCGAACACGCATCCGCGTGCTCGACCACATCGAGAGCGAACGCTTCGCGCTGCTGCCCCCCGAGCCCTATCTGAAGGGCTACCTGCTCTCGTACGCCGCGGAGCTCGGGGTTCCCGAGGTCGGGCATCTCGTCGCTTGCTACCTGGAGCGTCTCCCGCGCGCCGTCGAGCAGGCCTCCGCCGATTGGCGACGCCCGTGGCGCGCCGTCCTCCGCCTCGGCTCGAAGAAGCCCTCCGACGGGGAAGGCGTGGAGGCGTGAGCAGGGTGTCGCCTGAGTCATCCTCTGCACCCGAGGTGCTTCATGCCGCTGGTATCGCTGTTTCATCCTTCGGGTGACTTCGAGGAGGTCGTGGAGGCAGTCTCCTGCGCCGAGAGCGTGGGCTTTCACGGCTGCTTCTTCGGCGAGCATCACGGCACGCCCGGCATGGATCGCCCGCAGCTGCTCGTGCTGCTCGCGGCGCTGGCCGCGCGCACGCGCTCCATCCGCCTCGGCACGTCGATCCTGCTGAGCCCGCTCTACAACCCCGTGCAGCTGGCGGAGACGGCGTCGATGGTGGACGTGATCTCGAAGGGGCGCCTCGTGCTCGGCCTGGGTCTCGGCTATCAGGCGCAGGACTTCCGCCAGTTCGGCGTGCCGTTCGAGCAACGCGTCTCGCGCTTCGAAGAGGGCATCGAAGTGCTGCGGCGCGCGTGGACCGAGGAGCGCTTTTCCTACGCCGGCAAGCGCTACCAGTTCGACGACGTCGCCGTCTACCCGCGGCCGGTGCAGCGTCCCCATCCGCCGATCTGGCTGGCGGCGTGGTCGGTCGCGGGGGCCGAGCGCGCGGGACGCCTGGGCGACGCCTACGTCACCGATCCCATCCAGAACCTCGCCGCCACCAAGCTCTTTGCGAGCGCCTATCGCGCCGCCGCGGCGGCGGCGGGCCGCCGCGCGGAGGTCGTGCTGATGCGAGAGATGCTCGTGGCCGAGACGCGCGACGAAGCGCTCGAGCGCTACGCGGACGGGTTGCTCGCGCAGTACCGCTACTACTTCCAGAACCAGGCGTTCCTCGCGGAGCACGAGCCGTGGATGAAGAGCGTGCGCGACGCACGCGAGCTCACCTGGGAGCTGGTCTCGAAGGACCGTGTGATCTGGGGCAGCCCGGGCGACTGCGCGGAGCAGATTCTCCACTGGTGCGAAGAGCTCCGCTCGGACCACATGCAGGTGACGATTCCGCACGCGCGGGGCGGCTGGACCCGCGCTGGCCAGCTGGCCACGATCCGCCTGATCGGCGAGCGAGTGATCCCGAAGCTGCGTTGAGTCGCGAGGCCCGCGAGGAGCTCTCAGTCGGGGGTCGGAGCCCAGCTCTCGTCGGGATCGTAGGCGGTGATGCCCGCGACGGCGGCATCCGTCTCGGCTCCGAGATCCTTCTGGAAGACGATGCCTTGCTGGTTGACCTGGAAGGTCATGACGCCCGAGTTCCCGTACTTCGCGGGCCAGGCGACCGCGGCGAAGCCCTTGGTCAGTGCGCCTTGCTCGTCGAGATAGCTCCGCTCGCCCCCGGG
This sequence comes from uncultured delta proteobacterium, assembly GCA_963716275.1. Lineage (GTDB taxonomy): Bacteria > Myxococcota_A > UBA9160 > UBA9160 > UBA6930 > VGRF01. The sequence goes on from CAVQTC010000003.1 coordinate 647,613, forward strand.
CGCGCTCTTGCCCTGCGCGTCCAAGAGGCGGAAGTAGTAGCCGTTGAACGGCTGGGGGCCGGAGTTCTCCTTTCGTTGGGCTGCGGCCTCCGCGTAGGCGGGCCCGAGTGGGCTCTGTTCTTCGCCATCCGCGGCCGGCCAGTAGAGGCCGTCGTGGGCGCCCTCGCTGCTCAGGAACTTCTGCGCGTACGCCGCCGGCTTGCCATCTCGCGGCTGTGCCGCGTACTCGCGCTGCGCGTCGACGTAGGCATGCAGGCTCGCGAGCGCTTGCAGCTCGTTCCGGCCGATGCGCCGATTCAAGAGCTCCTCGCGCCCGGCCTCGGCGTCGAAACGCCAACGGCCTGCCTCGAGGACCAACGGAAACGGGATGTGCCATCCGTCGTTCCCGACCACGGCGATCTTGGTGGTCTCGCCCTCGTCTTCGAACGCGACCTTCTCGAGGATCATCGCCTTCACGCGCAGCGCATCTTCGCGATCGGCGGCGGCGTCGCCGGATCTGAGGAACTCAGCTCCGCCGGGGCCGAAGATCTCCTCGGCCTTCTGGGTATCTCCGGTTCCCGCGAGATCGGCGATCGCCTGGATCGCCTCTTCAGGGGTGGCATAGGTGCCCGCGGGCGGCCGTGAGCACGCCGCGAATGCGGCGAGCGCCGCGCACGCCAGCGCGAGATACACGTTGCGCAGCTGATGTTTCGTCACCGACGTTCCCTCACTCATCGCTAACGCCGCCGTCCGCCGCCGCCCCCGGAACGGCCGCCACCGCCGCCCCCGGAACGGCTGGCGCTGCCGCGGCTACTCGCCGAGCGATCGAGGCTCGGGTTCTTCGAGCCGCCCCAAGCGCTGCCCTGGCTCGCGCTGCTGCGAGACGGCGAAGCGCTCGGGCGCTGGCCGCTCGACGCGGGGCGCTGCGCCGCGCTCGTGCTCGGACGCTGCGACGCGCCCGCGCCAGCTGGCTGCCGGCTCGCCGTGGCGCCGGATGCGCGGTTCGCCGCGCTCGCGCCGCCTTGTCCTGCACTCATGGTGCCAGCGGACTTGCCGCTGGCGCCGTACCCGCGCGCCTGGCTCTGCGAGCCGCGGTTCGCTCCGCCCTGCGCCCCGTACTTCTGCGCGGTCTGGCCGTTCTTGTAGTTCACGCCGCCGCGATGCTCGGGGTCGTGGTTCCACGACGCCTTGTTCCCGGGACGTTGTTCTGGATGTTCGTGTTGCTGGCGTTGATGTTCGTGTTCTTGTTGAAGGTGTTGGAAGTGTTGATGTCGATGTCGACGTCGCTGCTGCCCCATCCCCAGTTGCAACCGCCCGAGAGCGCCGCGCCCCACATCACGCCCGTGGTGAACGCCATCATGCCGTAGCCGGGCGGCGGAGGGGCGTACATCGCCGGGTAGTAGGTAGGCGGAGGCGGCGCCGGGTAGACCACCGTCGGCGAGTAGGTCGGCACGTAGACCACCTGCGGGTCGGCAGACTCGATCACGATGATCTTGTCCGGCTGCTGGGTGACGACTTGCTGCTCGGTCGTCTTCAGGTTGCCGGCGGCGTAGGCCTTGCCGCGCATGCGCTGCACGGAGTCGAGCACGTCCGACTGCTGGGCCAGGAAGGCGTCGCCTAGATCCTGCGTCCAGTCGAGGTTGTCGTTCATCCGCGTCACGACGTCCGGGAATCCGCAGAGCGCCTTCACGGCGATGTCCCAGTCCTGTTGCTTGAGCGCGTCTTCGAGCGCTTTGCCCTCGACCCCGGGGTTCGCCTTCACCCAGCGCGCGGCCTCGACGATCTCGAGCGGGTAGGTCGAGCCCATCAGGATCTGCGTCACGAGCGAGTCCGGATAGAGCGCGATCGGCGCGGTCATCGCGTCGAGCTGATCGGCCGTGTAGGCGGAGCAGCCTCGGGCGCCGCCGCCGGGGCGGGCGCCTGCGCCTGCGCACCGAGTGCGAACGCGCACGACAGCAAGGCGGTGGCCAGGACCCGTCGCCCCGCGATCGCCTTCATCGCAGCCCCCCGAGTTCTGCGCGGCAAGCGCAAGGGACGCACGCTATCACATGCGCCGCGCGCGACATCGCTGAGGCACTCAGCCACGCCGACCCGTGATCAGGCGAGCGCCGCCGCGCTCGCGATCGCGGAGCGAGGCGAGGCAGCGGCCTCGCAGAGGCCGGTCTCCGGATCGCGCGCCACCGCGAGCACCCGACCGTGATCCCATGCACCCGAGCGCCGCAGCTCGTGGCCGCGCCGTTCGAGCTCCGCCAGCACCTCGAGTGCGAAGCGGTCCTCGGCCGCGCTGACGCCGGGCCGCGCCAGGCGCGGGTAGAAGGAGTCCGGCGCGTGCAACGTGTGCACGGTCGGCGCGTCGATCGCGCTCTGCAGGTCGCGCGCGCCGAAGTCCACCAGCTGGAGCAGGAACTGAACGGTCCATTGGTCCTGCTGATCGCCGCCCGGCGTCCCGAACGCGACCTGCCTGCCGTCGGGCAGGGTGGCGAGCGAGGGCGTGAGCGTCGTGCGCGGCCGCTTGCCGGGGTCGAGACGACCGGGATGCTCGGCGTCGAGCACGAACATCTGCGCGCGCGTGCCGATCGGGAAGCCCAGCTCGGGGATCACGGGCGAAGAGGCGATCCAGGCGCCCGAGGGCGTGGCCGCCACGAGGTTCCCCTCTCGGTCGACCGCGTCGAGATGCGTGGTGTCTGCCGCGCCCGCGCGCCGCCGCGGCGAGGGCCATGGGCTCGGCGCTCGGCACGGTCTCCGCGCCGAGCAGCGGCCAGCCCTTCGGCAAGCGACCCAGGCCGGGGCGCAGCTCGCGCGATGCGCGCGCGCGATCGACCAGGCGCCGACGTTTCTCGGCGTAGGCCGGTGAGAGCAGCTCGGCCAGTGGCACGACGGCGAAGCGAGGGTCGGCGTAGCAGGCGTCGCGATCGGCGAGCGCGAGCTTGGCGCACTCCAGGATCACGTGCAGCGCGTCGGCCGAGCCCGCACCGAAGCCGCTCAGGTCGAAGCCTTCGAGCAGGGCGAGCTGCTGCAGGAACACCGGCCCCTGACTCCAGGGCGGGCACTTCCACACCTCGGCTCCGCGGTAGCGGCCGGAGACCGGATCCTCGACCGAGCCCTCGTAGCGGGCGAGATCGTCGGCCGTGAGCAGGCCCGCGTGCGCGCGCCCGGAGGCGTCTCGCACGGGCGCGCGCAGGAACTTCTCGATCTGCTCGGCGGGCCGGCCCTGATAGAACGAGTCGCGCGCCGCGCGGATGCGCGTCTCGCGGCTCCCGCCCGAGGCGCGCTCCGCCGCCACGAGCCCGGCGAAATACGCGGCTAGCGCCGGATTCGTGCGCCGCGCGCCGACCGGGGCGAGCGGCAGATACAGCGCCGCGGAGGAGGGCCACTCCGCGCGGAAGCGCGGCTCGAGGAAGGCGAGCACGCCGCGCAGGAAGCGGTCGAGCGGCGCGCCCCGCTCGGCCAGGCCTCGCGCGGGCTCGAGCACGTCTTCGAGGCGCAGGGTGCCGAAGCGCGCGAGCAGGATGCACCAGGCGTCGAGCGCGGCGGGCACCGTGGCGGCGAGCAGGCCGTCGCCGGGAATGCGATCGAGCCCGAGCGACGCGAAGTGCGCGAGCGTGGCGCGCGCGGGCGCCGTGCCCTGGCCCGAGATCGCGAACGCGCGCTGCTCGCGGGCGGACCAGAACAGGATCGGCACCTCGCCCGCGGGCCCGTTCATGTGGGGCTCGAGGACCTGCAGCGCGAAGCCCATCGCACAGGCGGCGTCGGCTGCGTTGCCGCCGCGCGCGAGCGTCGCCGCGCCCGCCTGCGTCGCCAGGTGGTGGCCCGCGGCGACGGCGCCGCCGAAGCCCAGCAGTCGCGCGATCGGCCTCACGCCTTCGCGCTGGGCCGCGCGCTCACGTCGGCGTGCCAGCGCAGCAGGTTCTTCTGCGACGGCTCGGGGTGCAGCTGGTTGAGCTGGCCTGCGAAGTCGTAGGTCGTGAGCGCGAGGATGTCGGCCATCGAGTAGCGATCGCCGGCGATGAAGGCGCGGCTCGCGAGCTGCGCGTCGAAGAAGGCGAACGCGTTGCGCACGAGCCCGCGCGCCTGCTCCGCCATCTCGGCGATCTGGTGCTTGATGACGGCCTTCGTGAGCGGCGAGCCGTGGATCCACACCATCCCGACGGCTTGCATGAACGTCATCTCGACGCGGCGGTTCCACATGTCGATGCGCCCGATCTCCTCGGGAGTGCGGCCGAACAGACTCGGCTCCGGGTGCAGCGCTTCGAAGTAGCGACAGATCGCGACGGACTCGGCGATGTGCGTGCCGTCGTCGAGGGCGAGCACGGGCAGCCCGCCGAGCGGATTCACGTGCGCCAGAAACTCCGGCGTGCGGTTCGCGCGCGTCATGATGTCGACGCGCTCGAACGGCACCTCGAGCTTCTTCTCTGCGAGGAAGATGTGAACGCGGCGCGGGTTCGGCGCGCCGGGGTAGGTGTAGAGCTTCACGCTCGAGCCTCCGCTTCGTCCGCAGGATAGGCCGCGGGCGCCTCTCACGCTCGCAGGGACAGCACGTATCCCCGCTCCGGCAGCGCGCGGTTCTCCAGCACCTCGAGGTAGGCCTCGCGCACGGCGCCCTCTCCTCGATGCCGTGTCGTCTCGATCCAGCGGTGCGCTGCCTGGGCGAACGGCTGCCAGCTCTTCGCGACGCTCGCATCGAAGGCGGCGGCGCCGAGCGTCCGCGTCGCGATGCGGATGTGATCCGGCGCGAAAAAGAGCTCGGGCTTCGGGCCCGGGAGCGGCTCCTGCGCGCCGAAGCCCGCTCCCCGCGCCTCCCAGTGCGTCGCCCCGACCAGGCACGAGTGCTTCAGCTCGGCGCGCAGGTGTCGATGCACGCCCGCCAGCACGCCCGCGTTGCCCGCCATGTCGACGTAGACCGTGGGCCCCTGCGCGAGGGAGGCGATCTCGTCGTAGGCAAGGACGTGGTCGTAACAACCCGTGCGGGAGACGAAGGCGCGGTGCTGCGGCGACGTGAGGCCTACTACCTCGGCGCGCGGTGTCGCCCGGCGCGAGAGCAGGAACGCCAGCGAGAGCGACGTCTTGCTGGACGCGCTCGAGAGCACGATCTGCCTCGCGCCGAAGAACCCCTGGCGCGCGAGGAAGTCGTCGATCACGAACGACGTCATGAAGAGGGGGCGGAACAGCATCTCCGCATCCTCGAGCTCGCGCCGGTGCTCGGGGCCGAGGCGCCGATACTGGTTGTAGACCGGCGGCAGCTTCGCGCGGTGCGGCGCGGCGTCCACGAAGCTCGCGTCGCTCACCCGATCCGCCAGCACGGTGAGGTGGCTCGACATCGGGAAGTAGCCGTACACCCGCTCGCCCGCGCGAATGCGCTCGTGTTGCGAGCGCGCGACGTCCGCGAAGCCCCAGACCGGCACGCGCCCCCAGCCCTCGCGGGCGGGGAAGAACTGCCAGTAGGCCATGGCCTCGCCGAACGCTGCGTAGGTGATGTTGTTGGCCGTGAGCGCGAAGTGGTCGATGGCGAGCTGCACCTCCCCGGCGGCGAGGGGTGCGATCGCGGGGTCGCCGCCGCGCACGAGATCGGTCGCGCGCAGGTCATCGCGCTTGACCAGAAAGTCGAGCAGAGCTCCAGGCATCGGGACCTCCTCGTCCGCAGAGAGCACCCAGGTTCTTATCTCCGCGCGATCGTCCGGGCGACTGCCGGCAGTGCGTCGGGATTGAGCGACATGGAATCGATGCCGATGTCAGCCAGCCACGACGCGAACTCGGGGTAGTTGCTCGGCGCTTCCCCGCAGATGCCGACCTTCCGGCCCTTCGCGTGGGCCCGCTCGACGACCATCTCGATCATGCGCTTGACGCCCGGGTCGCGTTCGTCGAACAGGTGCGCCAGCAGGTCCGAGTCGCGGTCGACGCCCAGGGTGAGCTGCGTCAGGTCGTTGGAGCCGATCGAGAAGCCATCGAACAGGTCGCTGAATTCCGCGGCGAGGATCACGTTGTTGGGAATCTCGCACATGACGTACACCTGCATGCCGTTCCGGCCGCGCTGCAGCCCGTGCTTGGCCATCTCCGCGAGCACGGCGCGCGCCTCGCCGAGCGTGCGACAGAACGGGATCATCACGATCACGTTGGAGAGCCCCATCGTCTCGCGCACGCGTCGGATCGCGGCGCACTCCAGGGCGAAGCCCTCGCGGTAGCGCTCGTCGTAGTAGCGCGAGGCGCCGCGGAATCCGATCATCGGGTTCTGCTCGACGGGCTCGAACGGTTCGCCGCCGAGCAGCCCGCCGTACTCGTTGGTCTTGAAGTCGCTGAAACGGACGATGACCGGGCGCGGGTAGAAGGCCGCGCCGATCTGCGCCACGCCCTCGGCCAAGCGGCTGACGAAGAACTCTGGAAGCGAGGGGTACGCGGCGGCGCGCTGCCGGATCTGCGCGCGCACGGCCGGGTCGAGCACGCGCTCGAGGTGCACGAGCGCCATCGGATGCACGCCGATCCAGGTGGAGACCAGGAACTCGATGCGCATGAGGCCAACGCCCGCGGCGGCGAGCTCGGGCAAGCAGCCGAGTCGGAACGCGTGCCCGGGGTCGGCCAGGTTCAGCATCAAAGGCACGCGCGGAATCGGCAGCTTTGCCGGATCGATCTGCTCGCGCTCGAAGGGGAGCACGCCGTCGTAGACCTTGCCCAGGTCGCCCTCGGCGCACGAGACGGTCACTTGCTGTCCGTCGCGGATCGATTCGGTAGCCGTCCCGGTTCCCACGACGCACGGCAGATTCATCTCGCGCGAGACGATCGCCGCGTGACACGTGCGCCCGCCGCGGTCGGTGACCACCGCCGCGGCCTTGCGGAGCACCGGCTCCCAGTCGGGGTCGGTCATCTCGACGACGAGCACCTCGCCAGCCCGGAATCGATGCAGGTCCTCCTCGGAGCGCACCACGCGTGCCGTGCCCGTGCCGATGCGCGCGCCGACACTCTTGCCCACGACGATCGCGTTGCCTTTGCGCGCGAGGCGGAAGACCTCGAGCTCCGCGCCGGCGGCGCGCTGCGAGTGCACGGTCTCCGGGCGCGCCTGCACGATGAACAGCTCCCCCGTTCGCCCGTCCTTGGCCCACTCGAGATCCATCGGGACGTCGCGACCGGAGCGCTTGGAGTAGTGCTCCTCGACGATCATGGCCCAGCGTGCGAGCGCCAGCGCCTCGTCGTCGCTCAGCACGAAGCGGCGGCGGTCGGCTTGGGGCACCGGGATTTCCTTGACGCTCCTCCCGCCGGACAGCCCCTCGCCCGCGTAGACGAGCTTCACCGCCTTGTCGCCGAGATCCTTGCGGATCACGGAGCGGAAGCCTGCCTTGGCCGTGGCCTTGTGGACCAGGTACTCGTCGGGGTTGACGCGGCCCTGCACGATCGTCTCGCCCAGCCCCCACGCGCCGTCGATGACCACCACGCCCCGGAAGCCGCTCTCCGTGTCCAGCGTGAACATGGTGCCGGCGCAGGCCTGGTCGCTGCGCACCATGCGCTGCACGCCGACGGATAGCGCGACGGAGCGGTGCTCGAACTTGTTGTGGGCGCGGTACACGATCGCCCGGTCGGTGAACAGGGACGCCATGCACGCGCGCACCGCGGCATCGAGCGCTGCTTCGCCGCGGATGTTCAGGTAGGTCTCTTGCTGGCCGGCGAACGAGGCGCTGGGCAGATCCTCGGCCGTCGCGGAGGAGCGCACGGCAACGTCGCCGCCCCCGCCTTGCGACAACTCCCGATAGGCCCCCATCACTTCGTCGCGGACCGGCGCCGGCAGCGCTGCGGCGGAGATGCGTTCGCGGATCCGGCCCGCCACCTCCGTCAGTGCGCGCGTGTCGGCCACGTCGAGAGCGTCGAGCTGCGCGTAGATCCAGGCGTCGAGCCCAGCCTGTCGCAGGTGCAGACGGAAGGCGTCGGCGGTGATCGCGAAACCATCGGGCACGCGCACGCCCAAGGACGCGAGCTCGCGGATCATCTCGCCGAGCGAGGCGTTCTTTCCGCCCACACTCGCGATGTCGGCGATGCCGACCCGCCGGAAGGGCATGACGAATTGCGTGCCACTCACGCCGGGAGTCTCCTGCATCGCGCGAGAACGAGCGAACCGGATCGCAGCGACTCCCGCGGCCGCGCGTCATCTCACCCCACCGGCCGGACCCGTTGCGGTCGCCGACTACGTCGCGCGCTGCGCCGTCGCCCGGCCGCTCAGTCTCGCTTCCACGCCGTCTCGCTTGCGACCGAGCCGACGGTGAGAAATCCGATGACGGCGAGCGGACCGAATGCGAGGAGCGCCTTGATCCGGATCGAGCGGGCGCGCGCGACGAAGTACGCGACAACGCCGACGATGAAGGCCATGCCGAGCGCGCTCTTGCCGCCCGACATGAGCAGAAAGACGAAGGCGGCGAGCGCCACGAGGGCTCCGATCAGCGGCCGTCCCCGGCGCGCCACGAACCAGCCGACATAGATGAACACCGCCATCATGCTGGCGGCGAGGTTCTTGTGACCGAAGACGCCACGCCAGTCGCCGGCGATTTCCGGCTCCCACATATCGGTCGCCTGATGGATCGACAGATGCGGTGCAACCAGCACGCCGATATAGGACAGCGCCAAAGCGAGCACGGCCATGACCAGCATCAGGTTGGTGAAGTGCCGCAATCCCCGCGTCAGCCATGGCAACATCGCTGCCAGCAGGAACGCGGCGAAGCTCAGGACGAATCGGCGCGCCGACGTGCTGGGATCGGTAGACAAGGCGACGGACACGACCAGCAGCCAGGCGAGCAGCAGGAGGTTTTCCCTGGTCGCGAGCAAGCGGAGCGGCAGGCCGCCGGACAGTTGGAGCAACAGGCCGGCCAGCGCGACGAGCAGGAACAGCGTGATATAGGTCGCCGCTTCATTGCCGCTCGAAAGCTCGAGCACCTTGGGATCGCCCAGGTCGGAAAACGGATTGAGCGTGACGAAGATGGCGAGCAGGATCGCAAGAGCAGTGCCGCCGCGCACATGCTCCCACACGCCCACAGGCCCTTGCGAGGCGGGGGCCTGCAACACGTCGGTCGTGCCGGTCTGAGCGATGGTCATTGGGCCGCTATGCAGTGCTGCCGGCACGCGTGCGCGATCTCGGCATTTCGGGCGGAACCATATTCTCCTGCAAGCTCTCTCGATTGTTCTCGCGTCGATGACGCGCGTTAACCGTCATGCTCTTTGCATACCGCGCCAGATCCGGACCGAGCTGAAGCAATGTGGCAGATGAATTCGTTCGAGAACACGCGCGATCGTGCCTCTCGCCTGCTTTCGGCGAGTAACCTTTACCGCCGCGGGCACCATGGCCTTATTGTGATGGCCCTTATCGTGCCCGATGGGCGCGCCGTGAGTCTGTCCGGTTGCCGTCGCGACATATGAATGACGACCCGTGGCAATGATTGCGGCTACGTCGTGCTCACACAAGATTGTCTTGGATTGCGAATGCCGATGACCTAGGGAGTCGCGGCGGGGATAAATCGAGAGGCTCGCCATGACGACGATCCGTGCTGCAATTGCACTGCTCGCGCTGGGCTCGGTGACCGCGATCGATCTGCGCCCGAGTGCTGCTGAAATCTATCGCCCCTGGTGCGTCCAGTACACGGCAGAGGCGCTGCCACGAGCTGCGCCTTCACCTCATTCGAGCAATGCATGTTGACGGCGCGTGGCGCCGGCGCCTACTGCGTGCAGAATCCGTGGTACTTGCAGTACGGCGAGCGCGGGCCGAGCACCACCGGTCAGGGCGGGCGGCCGAGATACTAATTGGGCGCTTTGCATTTCGCCTTGCGCTCCGGCGGCGTTGAAAAGTGCCGACCTGCGTTGTGCCAATGGTCCAGTAAAGCGCGCGCACTTGACACGCGAGCGGTCCAGGCCGCCGCTGTTTGCACTCCATTCAAGCTTTGCTAACCAGCCGTGCCGAAAGCTCCGAGAATCGATACAACTCTACGCAATTCTACGTACGACCCGCTGCCAGAACGCACCGATAGTGGCTTGCCTTCCAGTGCCCCGGCATCCTCGCTCTGGAGTTTCGCTTGTTTTCCGTCCGTGCGCTCTTCGCCCGCAGTCGCTTCGGTTCGAGCAACGAATCCCGCGGGTCGGGTGCAAGCTCGGGCGCGGGTAGGTGGCGGACTATTCTGCCGAGTCTCATGGTCGCTTGCGTCGGCGTTGCGCTCTCGCTCGGTGCCTGGTTCGCCGTTTCGGCTCGCGAGGACAGCGTTGCGGAGCTGGAGTTCAGCGCGCGCGCCAAGGGCCACGCGCTCGTCATGCAGAACGAGATCAACGACAATTTCGAAAAGGTCTCGGCGCTGCGCGCATTTTTCCAGGCGTCCGCCGACGTGACCCGCCGGGAGTTCACGACGTTCTCGGAATCGATTCTCGAGGGCCGTACTGCCATCCTGGCCCTGTCCTGGATTCCCCGCATTTCGCACGGGGAACGCGTTGCACACGAACAGGCGGCGGTCCGTGACGGCATCGCTGGCTATCACGTCAAGTCGTTGACTGCCGCGGGGCTGGTGCCATCGGCTGTCCGCGATGAATACTTTCCGATGGCGTATTCCACCAGGGAGCTGCAGGGTTCCCCCGTCTACGGCTTCGACCTCAACGACGGCGGTCTACGCCAGGCAACGCTCGAGCGGGCACGGGATCACGACCGAATGGCCACGAGCCCCTATTTCGAGCTGCAAGCGGGCGCCGGCGACCGCAACGGCTTTTTTGTCGTGCTTCCCGTGTACCGGGCTGGACTGCCGCACGCCACGCTCGAGGAGCGACGCGTCAACCTTCTCGGCTATGTCCAGGGCGTGTTCCAGACCGCTGTGCTGATCGACACCATTCTTCGCACCGCGATGAGCCCCGCAGGATTGGACCTTTACTGGTTCGCGGCGGATGCCGCCTACGACGCGCCTCCGCTCTATTTTCATCCCTCGCGCACGCGCAAGGTTCCGATCGAGGCGCAATCGCGTGCGTCGCTCGCTTCCGGCCTGCACTGGTCCGGCGAGCTCAGCGTGGGTGACCGCGCCTGGACCTTCGTTGCGGCGCCGACACCGGGCGGGCCCGGAACGGCGTCTCGCATCGGTTCGTCGATGATATTGATCGGCGGGTTGCTGCTCAGTGCGCTCGCGGCGCTCTACATCTGGGCGTCGGGGCGTCATGCGGAACGCATGCGGGCGGCCAACAAGAATCTCGACTGCGCCAACGCGCGTCTCGGGGCGCAAAACGCCAGGTTCGCCGCGGCGCTCGGCAACGTGTCCCAGGCCATTTTGCTGTTCGACGCCGCGGGACGCCTCTTGATGAGCAATCAGCGCTACTGCGAGATGTACGGCCTGCCGCGCAGACGTCACCCAACCCGGATGTACCATTCGCGACCTCCTCGACCACCGGCAGCGCAAGGGCACGCTGTCGGACGATCCGGAAACCTATTGCGAGAATCTTCTGTCGACCCTCGCCGAAGGCAGGATATTCCAGCAGTTTGCCGAACTGCCCGATGGCCGCACGATCGCGGTCCTGAACCACCCCATGGAAGGCGGCGGCTGGGTGGCGACGCATGAGGACATCACCGAGCGTCGGCGCGCCGAGGCCAAGATCTCCTACATGGCACGCCACGATGCGCTGACCGATCTGCCCAATCGTCTGCTGTTCCATGAGCAGCTGGAGCAGGCGCTGTCCGCACCGCGCGGGGAGGGGCACCTCGCCGTGCTTTGTCTCGACATCGATCACTTCAAGGACGTGAACGACACGCTCGGGCATCCCATCGGCGACCTTCTTCTGAAGGCGGTCGCCGCGCGCTTGCGGGCCTGCATGCGCGACATCGACGCGGTGGCGCGTCTCGGCGGCGACGAATTCGCCATCGTGCAAGCGGGCGGGACTCAGCCGACCGATGCGACGGCGCTGGCGGCACGGCTCATCGAGACGGTGGGCGCGCCGTTCGAGCTCGACGGTCATCAGGTCGATCGTCGGGATGAGCATCGGCATCGCGATCTCGCCGGATGACGGCACCGATCCGTTTCAGCTTCTGAAGAATGCGGACATGGCGCTCTACCGCGCCAAGTCCGATGGACGCGGCGTCTACCGCTTCTTCGAGCCGGAAATGGATGCGCGCATGCAGGCGCGCCGCGCTCTCGAGCTCGATCTCCGCAAGGCGATCGCCCAGGGCGACTTCGAGCTCTACTACCAGCCGATCGTCGATATCAGCACCCGGCACGTCCGCGGCTTCGAGGCGCTCATTCGATGGCGCCATCCACAGCGCGGCATGGTGCTGCCGCTCGACTTCATTCCGCTCGCCGAGGAGACGGGCCTCATCGTCCGATCGGCGAGTGGGTGTTGCGGCAGGCCTGCAAGGAAGCCGCGGGCTGGCCCGGCGACGTGAACGTGGCGGTCAATCTCTCGCCGGTGCAGTTCAAGAACAAGAATCTGGTGACTACGGTGATGATGGCGCTGTCGGCCGCGCGGGCTCGTCGCCGAGCCGACTCGAGCTGGAGATCACCGAATCCGTTCTGCTGCAGGAAAGCGAGGCGACGCTCGCCATGCTGCACCAATTGCGCGAGCTTCGGGGTGAGGATCTCGATGGATGATTTCGGCACGGGTTATTCGTCGCTGGGCTATCTGCGCAAGTTTCCCTTCGACAAGATCAAGATCGACCGCGTCCTTCATCCGCGGCATGTCGGACGGAGGCGAGAGCCTTGCGATCGTTCGCGCCGTTGCCGCCATGGGCCGCGAGCCTCGGCATCGTGACGACCGCCGAGGGCGTGGAGACATCGCGAGCAGTTCGAGCGGTTGAAGGTGGAGGGATGCACGCAGGCCCAGGGCTACTATTTCAGTCCGCCCCGGCCCGCGGCCGAGGTCAGAGGCCTCCTCGCGACGCTCAATCCCAAGCTGAAGGCCATCGCCTGACGTAGCCGAGCGCTGCGCTGCGGATGGCGGTGGCGGGGCGTCTTCTCGGAAAGGAACGTCGAACACCCCGGCCGCGAGGTCCGCGGTATTTGACTGAAGCAAGGCCTGTCCGGAAAGCTTTCACGGATCCGTCGGCGGCTAAGCCGGGCGTTTGGCGGGATCAGATCGGAGGGGTCGCCAATCGGGGCCTTTCGAGGGTGAAAATATTCTTATCGGCGATGTGGCAGGATACCGCCTGGGTTGTACCCAACTCACATACTCTTGCTCCGGATCGTGCGGCGATACCTTCTCGAAATTGACCAGCGCCGCCTATCCGGGAACGTTCAGCAACCCTTACGGTCGAGCGCCGCGTCTGCGCCGCCGAGTGCCGACGGCGTTCGTGGTGTCGGCCGATCGGCTGCCGCTTGGCATCGCCTTATGAGCTGATCGAGCGAGCAATGAAATCTACGGTTATCAAGCGCTCCGTTGCCATTGCCGGCCACAAGACGAGCGTAAGTCTCGAGGAGGCCTTCTGGCAGGGGCTGAGAGAGATCGCCAGCGAACGCCACTTGACCTTGTCGGACCTCATCACCGCGGTCGACAGGGAGCGACAGTATGGCAACCTGTCATCGGCCCTTCGCCTCTTCCTGCTCGACTTCTATCGCATGCAGCTTTCCGTCGAGCAAACGGAGCGCGACGGCACGCCGACGATCGTGATCCACCGCCCCGTCCCGTTGGCGGCAAAGTAAGAGCCAGCGCCAAAACGTAGGCTCGGCTCGGGCATTCCGAGACCCTGCGGATGCCTCGCGCCTGGGCCGCGACGCGTCAGCCGGAATCAGCCAGCAAATGCGACCTGGGCTTTGATACTGGGCTTTGATACTTGGGCTTTGATACTTGGGCGCGAATTCCCGGCAAATATTCTCCCCTTCCATGTAAAATCAACTCTCCAAGACGGAGAGGAGCTCATGCGAACCGCCAGCAGCAAGGCAGAAACGGCCGCTATCGAAGCCGCATACGAAGCACAGGTGCGAACATTGTACTTGGCTCTTACGACAAACCTGGGTGATGCGCCAACCTCCGAGCAGCAAAGTGTCGATAGGTTCACAAAGGGCATCAACACCGCGAGACGAGCGCGGCAACTGGCTCTGAATGTCATAGCGGCCGACGTGCCGGCAACTGTCGCTCAGCCGCGCAGCAAGAAAATTGAAAAGAAATAGTCCAAGGTGCGGGTGTGCCGGAGGGGCAAGACGTTCCGTAGTCCGGCCGAAATCGAGACAACAAAAGACCCGCCCGGACGGATGTCACGGGCGGGTCTCTTGAGCGAACCGCAGGACGATCAGTCGTCGTCATCGTCGTCGTCGTCCTCACAGACCCAGAGCCCCTTGCTCTGTAGTATTTCCAGGAGCAGCTGCTGTCGGTGTCGAACTCGATGTAGACGCCACGGTGCTTGTGGTGGTGGTGCTTGTGGTGGTGATGCTTGTGGCTATGGCTGACCTTCATCATCTTCATTCCGTTGCCGCCATTGCCCATCACCTTCATTGCCTTGCCGCTGTTGCCCATCGACATGCCTTGCGCTGTAGTCCCGACATTCCCTTGGCGCCGTTGCTCATCATCGCCATGCTCCGGCCGCCGCCGCCGCCACCACCGCCGCCGTGGCCGCCATTGCCGCCACCCCTGGCGAAGGCATCGCTGGTCGCAGCAATCGAACCGACGATCAGTGCGACAACCGCAATCACGACGGTGAGGATCGATTTCACGCTCATGCTCGTCTCCTGTCTGTTCCTTGCGGGGCGATTGTCGCCGCCGACGGTCTGGACAATGGCGGAAGCCCCGTCGGCGCGCTGTGATGGCCATCACGGGAATGCTGTTGGGGGGGGGCGGGCAGGGCCGGCCGAGGTCGAAGGCGCCTGGAGTCGTGTGGCTATGCGGCGGGTACGGCCAAGACCGGGCACGGGGCGTGCCGGATCACGCGCTCGGTCGTGCTGCCGCGCAGCGCATCCAGGACGCCATGATGACCGGCGGTCGGCATGCCGATGAGATCGACTTCAAATTCGATCGCGGCGTCGACAATTGATCTTACGACATTGCCGGATCGAAGCATGACCGGCGGCAAGGGGGGTGAATCTGGCGATGTGGCATGCACGGATGGCGCCGCGCGCCCGACGTGAAGGAGGTGCATGATGATGTCCGCACCGGTCAGAAGCCTGCCGATACGGTGAATCGTCTCGATCGTGTTGCCCGGTGCCGGCGAAAAATCAACCGGCACCAGCGCGCGCCGGAGCCGAATATCGCCGCTGACCTGGCTGACAAAACCGCGCGCCCCTGGTGCAACGAACAATGTCGGGATCGACGAGCGGCGGGATATGGTTTCCGACACCGATCCCCTCAGCCAATGCTCAAGGCCATCACCGCCGTGGGTCGCGAGCACGATAAGATCGCTCGGATGCTCGCGCAAGAATCCGACAATGCCCTGCGCCGGTTCTTGCCCTTTGATGTGACTATTGTGAACCTCGATGCCAAGCTTGTCCGCAATCACCCATGGCGCGTCATCCTCTTCCGACAGCCCCCATTGCACGAGCAAGCGTCGCGCATGCGGGAACGCCAATGCTCCACCAGTGTCATGTTCTGAAACATGCAGGAGATGCAATCTGCTCCTGGTCGCCAAGGCAATGCGCAACGCATGCGCAAAGGCCATGCCGCTCAACTCTGAAAAATCGGTCGGATGCAGAATTGAGCGAATGCTCATTGGAAATCATTCCGACGCTCGAGACCGCCCGCGCTCGGCCGGGCCATTTGTGCGAGCTATGGACGCGCGTCACAGGACGGCGCGCGTACGGTCATTCTGCCTGTTAATACTGCCGAGAGGATAGCTCTTTGCGCTAAATCACATGAAGTCCTCGGAAGTTTCGGGCCGGCCATCGGATGCGTCTGCCCGCCGGGGGGCCTCCGCCCGTGAGGGGGCGGGACGGCGGGACGGCGCAAAGAATGAGAGTTGGGCCTGCAAATCGCCACCTTCGGCCGTCCGAGGGGCGAAACCCAAGGAGGTCATCGTACGTTTGTATCAGCTTGAATCCTTCAATATCTTTCGGTGCACAAAGGAGTTGATCGCCTTGCTGCAGGTATATTCAACTGAACTCGGCGCCCTCAAGCCAATTCCAAGTCCGCATGACCCTGCCGATTTCGCAGGCGCGATTTTGATCGATCTCTGGGACGCGACACCGGACGAGGTCCAGACAGTCGAGCGCGCGCTCGGCATCAGGATTCGTATGCCGGAGGAGCTCGATCGGTTCTACATTTCAGACCAGGTGCAATCAGCGAATGGCCTGCTCACACTGAAGGCGCTGGTGCTTGCCGGTCTCGATCAGCACCAGCCGACGCTGGTTCCGGTAACCTTCATTCGAACGAAGGGGCCGATGGTCACGATCAGCAAGGGCAGCCCGAACGGACTTTCCTGGCTGATCGCCGAATGTCAGGAGTGCGCGCCCGAAACGGCGAAGGACGTCTTTCCCGCGGTCCTCGACATGATCGTCGATCATTCAACCAACGTGCTCGATCGCGTCGGCAGCGAGCTCGACGGGACCAATCGTAAGCTGTTTCAACATCATGCGACGCCAAAACGCCGACTGAGGCTCTTCTCGTCGACGCGCCGGCGCACACAGCAGCTGGAAACGATCCTCACCGAGCTCGGTTATTGGCGCGAAGTCCTGGTAAAGCTGCGGCGCAGCGTGCTCAGCTTCCGGCGCCTGGTCGGACTATTGCGCGAACGCGTCCTCGAAGACGACCTCGCAAAGAAGCTGCTCGCTTTCGAGCATGAGCTGCTGTCGATCGCAGAGGCTGAGGTCGACCTGTCGAATGGTGCAGCCTTCATGCTGGATGGCGCGGTCGGCTATATAACCATCCTGCAGAGCAAGACGATCAATATCATGACGATTGTCGGCGTATTGCTGACACCGCCGGTGCTCGTCGCGAGCGTGTACGGAATGAATTTCAAATTCATGCCGGAGCTTCAATGGGAATGGGGGTATGCCTGGGCCCTCGGATTGATGGCTGTTTCGGCCGTTGCGATGTTCGTGTTCGTGCGGGCGCGGGGGTGGCTCTGAGCGGGCACTTGGCGTGCGATCGAGCCCCGGCCGTGCCTGCTTAGGCGACGCTACTACGCTTAGATCGCTACTACGCTTATATAATGAGGCGCGAACTCACCGCGGCCCGGGCTTGACTCGATCTTGCCCACCCCCCAAGTTCTCGGCCGCTATAGTGGGTGCCGTCCCACAATAAGGCGATCAAGGGGAGAGTCATGCCGTCCAAGTGCCTCAGAATGTTGATTTCGGCCATTGCCGCAATGACTTCGGTGACGTTGCTGGAGCCTGTGACCAACGCCGCACACGCCGCCGACAAGATCTCGGTCGCGGTGATACCGATCGCCGACTGCGCTCCTATCTTTTTGGGCAAGGAGAAGGGCTTTTTCTCGAAGCAGGGGCTCGATCTCGATCTGTCGACGGCCGGTGGAGGCGCCGCGATCATTCCCGGTGTGATCAGTGGGCAGATGCAGTTCGGCTTCAGCAACATCAGCTCGATGATGATCGCCCAGACCAAGGGTTTGAATCTGGTGGGCATCGCACCCGGCGCGTCTTCGACCGGCACGGCCGGCAACGATTTCGCAGCGATCATCGCCAGCGGGAGCAGCCCCTTCAAATCGGCGAAAGATCTGGAAGGCAAGACCGTCGCCGTCAACAATCTCAATAATATCGGCGATACATCGGTACGCGCGGCGGTGCGAAAGGCCGGCGGTGATCCCACCAAGATCAAATTCCTCGAAGTGCCGTTTCCGGATATGCCGGCCGCGCTTGCCAACAACCGTATCGAGGCTGCCTGGGTCGTCGAGCCGTTCCTGACGATCTCGCGGGATCGTGGTGCAAAGGTTATCTCGTGGAACCTGCTCGATGTCGCTCCGAAGATGATGATCGCGGTTTATTTCACGTCGGAAAAGTATGCCAAGGAGAATCCGGATATCGTCAAGCGCTTCAAGGCGGCGATCACGAAGTCGCTCGCATACTCGGACTTGCATCCGGACGAAGTGCGCAAGATGATTCCAACCTTCACGCGCATCACTCCGGAGGTCGCGGCGAAAATCAACCTTCCCAAGTGGCCGATCGAGCTGAACCGGCAATCGACCCAGGTTCTCGCCGATCTTGCGGTACAGGACGGCCTGGTTGCCTCAAAGCCGGACGTCTCCAAGCTTCTCCCCTGATTGCATGAACGCGGGATATGGCGTCACTACTGGGCTCGGTGCCAATGCGGTGGCTTGGCTGCAAGGGCTTGGGGGCCTGATCGGCTTCGCTATCATTCTCGAATTGGTGCCGCGAATCGGACTTGTCTCGCCGCAGTACCTCCCTCCGTTCAGCCAGATCATCGTCGCGCTGATCGGGGAGGCTGCGACGAGCACGTTCTGGACTGCACTGGGTGCGACATTGCGCGCCTGGGCGATCGGCCTGTCGATCGCGCTGGTGGCAGGGGCCGTGATCGGCATCGTGATCGGCGGATCCGCGACGCTTCGGACGCTGACGCGCTCGACGATCGAATTCCTGCGGCCGATTCCTTCGGTGGCGCTGATCCCGCTTGTGGTCCTGCTGTTCGGATCGAAAATCCAATCGACGCTCGTGCTCGTGGTCTACGCATCCTTCTGGCAAGTGCTGATCCAGGTGCTGTACGGCGTGCAGGACGTTGACCCGGTGGCCCGCGAAACGGCGCAGTCTTACGGGTTCAGCGCGTGGGCACAGCTGCGTTACGTCACGTGGCCCACGACCCTTCCGTATCTCATGACCGGTGTCCGCTTGGCGGCCGCAGTATCGCTGATCCTCACCATCACCGCCGAGATCACGATCGGCTCCCCGGGCCTCGGCAAGGAGATTTCCGATACCCAGTCCGGCGGCGCCGTCGCCATCATGTATGCCTATGTGCTGGTGACCGGCATCATCGGCGTCATCGTCAACGTTGCGGCGCGCGCGCTCGAGCGTCGCGTGCTGGCGTGGCATCCTTCGGTGCGCCTTGCCGACTCGGAGGCCGCCTGATGAGCACGGAGCGGCAAAGCAAGCTGCCGGCCCGCATCATGACGGCGCTGGTGCTGCCCGCGGCGTTGATCGCGGCGTGGTGGCTCGCGAGCGCGGACAGTCAGAGCTTCTACTTTCCGCCGCTGAGCAAGATCGTACAGACGTTCCTGACCATCTGGCTGTCGCCGGACGCGCTCCACAACGTCGCGCTCAGCCTGATTCGCTTTTCTCTCGGCTACCTGATTGCAGTGGTGCTCGGCGTCGCGATTGGAATTCTGGTCGGCGCCTCACGCCGTCTGCGCAATACACTCGAGCCCGTGCTCGAATTCCTGCGCGCGATCCCGCCGCCGGTGCTGGTGCCGGTGTTGATCCTGTTCGCTGGAATCGGCGATGAAATGAAGATCGTCGTGATCGTATCCGGCTGCGTCTGGCCGGTGCTGCTCAATACGGTGGCGGGCGTGCGCTCGCTTGACGGGGTGCTGGAAGAGGTCGTGCGCAGCTACCGGATCGGCGCGCGGTCGCGGCTGTGGCACTTCGTGCTGCCGGGGGCGAGCCCGCAGATCTTTGCCGGCATGCGGCAATCGCTGTCGATCGGCATCATCCTTATGGTGATCAGCGAGATGTTCGCCGCGAGCAACGGCATCGGCTTCACCCTCGTGCAGTACCAGCGCTCGTTCGCTATCCCGGAGATGTGGGCCGGGATCATCATGCTCGGCATCATCGGCATTCTGCTGTCGCTGATCTTCCGCGCGGTCGAGGCGTCCGTGCTCGCCTGGTACCACGGCCTCCGGCAATCGCAGCGCGGGACTTGAAAATGAACGATCGGGTTTCCTCCAATTCTGCCGCGCGCATGGTCGAGGTTGTCGGGCTGCGGAAGGTCTACGAGGATCGCAGTCGCACGGTCGAGGCGCTTCGCGACGTGACCTTCAGCGTCGGCGCCGGCGAATTCGTCTGTATCGTCGGGCCGTCGGGCGCGGGCAAGACCACGCTGTTGAAATGCATCGCCGGTCTGCTCACCCCTACGTCGGGGCAGGTCATCCTCGAGGGTCAGCCGGTGTCCGGGCCGCCGCGGTTGATGGCGGTCGTGTTCCAGGAATACGGCCGCAGCCTTTTCCCGTGGATGACCGTGCGCGGCAACGTCGAGCTGCCGCTGAAGGAAAAGGGCCTGGACGCAGCCCGCCGTGAAAAGCTGGTCAGCGAATCGCTTGCCGCGGTGGACCTCGCCGACGTGCACGCTGCCTATCCCTGGCAGCTGTCCGGCGGCATGCAGCAGCGCGTCGCCATCGCCCGCGCCATCGCCTACGAGCCGCATGTGCTGTTGATGGACGAGCCATTCGCGGCGGTCGATGCCCAGACGCGCGCCGATCTCGAAGACCTTGTCCGGGTATTGTGGCGGCGGCTGGGGGTGACGGTCATGTTCGTGACCCACGACATCGACGAGTCCGTTTATCTCGGCCAGCGCGTGCTCGTCATGTCGCATGCGCCGACGGTGATCATGGAAGACGTGGCGATCGACCTGCCGGAGGAGCGCTCGCAACTGGAGACACGCTCGCTGCCGGCCTTCGGCGACTTGCGCAAGCACATCTATTCGAAAATTCAAATGGCCAAGCAGGGCTGGCGCCCGCCCGACACAAAATGATCTCCCGGCTTCGGGGGTTCATGCCGCTTTGACAGAACGAAACCGGCCAGGATCACATATTCGCCAGAGGGCGTTTCGCTCATTCCGATGAGTTGCATCACGTCGGGGTGGTCGAAAGCTTGCGAGTTGTGACATAGCCCCGTTGACACGGAACACGCATTCGTAAAGGCTTTTGGCAAGCCGCGAAGACGGCCCTAGGGGAGGACCTGCCATGGCCCAGACAATCGAGGAATTCGTCGGCAAGACTTTAGACGTCGCGCCGATCACGAAGACTCATATCCAGGTGATTGCGCTCATCGCCGCCGGATATTTTTTCGACATTCTGCGATCTGATCGTCCTGGGTGCGTTGATCCCGGACATGGTCCAGACCAAATTTGCGACCGCGGCCGAGGCCGGCCTCATAGGAAGCGCGACGCTCGTCGGGCTCTTCATCGGCTCCTTCGGTCAGGGCCAGTTCACCGATCGCATGGGCCGCAAGACCGTCTATCAGTTCAACCTTCTGCTGTTCGGCGTCGCGACCATCGCCGGCGCGTTCGCGCCGAACATCTATTGGCTTGCCGGACTGCGCTTCATCGCCGGGATCGGGCTCGGCGCAGAGCAGCCGCTCTGCTTCGCCTATGCCGGCGAGTATTCGCCCAAGCGCATTCGCGGCCGCATCCTGGCCATCATTCACTTCATCGGCGGCGCATGCGTGTGGCCGATCGCGTTTCTCTTCCCGCTGCTGTTTCGCGATGCGCTCGGCTGGCGGGGAATCTGGATCGTCATCGGCATCGGCGCGCTCGTCGTCTTCGTATTCCGCTTCACGTTGCCGGAATCGCCGCGCTGGCTCGCCACCCACGGCAAGGGCGACAAGGCGCTCGATATTCTCAAGAGTATGGGGCTTCCGGGGCCGAGTGAGCCGCTCACGACCGGCGCCGCGAGCGACACCAAGACCGATCCGTTCATGGTGGTGTTCCGGCAATTTCCCGGTCGCGTGATCGCCGGCATGATCTGCTTCAGCGCCTTCTTCGGCGTTGCGATCGGGCTCGGCACGTGGCTGCCCAACATGATGAACTCGCAAGGGTTCACCATCACCAAGTCGCTGACCTACACCTTCGGCATGACGCTGGCGGTGCCCTGCGCGAGCCTCTTCATGATGTATGCGCTCGATAACATCGGCCGCAAGAAGACCTCGGTGGTCGCGTTCATCTGTGCGGGCATCATGGCCATCGCGTTTGCCAATGCGCAGACCGATACTGCAGCTGCTGATCGCCGGGTTCATCATGATCTTCTGCTACCAGGTCGCCGGCAACGCGATGCAGATCTTCGCGTCCGAGGTGTTCCCGACCAACGCGCGCGCATCGGGGTTCGGCATGGCCGCGGGCGTCGGCCGGCTGATGACCGCGTGGATCCTCCCGACCATCCTGTGGATCCAGACCGGCTACGGTC
Organism: uncultured delta proteobacterium; assembly: GCA_963716275.1. Taxonomy (GTDB): domain Bacteria; phylum Myxococcota_A; class UBA9160; order UBA9160; family UBA6930; genus VGRF01. The sequence continues at coordinate 669,577 of CAVQTC010000003.1, forward strand.
TGACGACGGTGTTCGTGTGCATCGCGATCGTTCTGTTGATCGCGGCCTACTCGGTCACCCAGCTCGGCCCGGAGGCGAGGCAAAAGGGACTCGACGAGGTCGCGGCGCCGACGGGGTGATAGGTTGTCAGCAAGGAAGCACTGGAACGATGGCCAACGCAGGTGGTGCACGCGGAATGATCGCGGTCGACAAGATGGGGACGAAAGTCCTGTTCCTCGATCCGGCGACCTATGAGACGGAGGTCGTGCTCGATGATTTTCCGCGCACGGTGCACGAATTGCTCGTGGTGCCGGAAACCGGCCTCGCCTACGTGCCGATCTTCGGCGACGGCATCCACGGCCGCAATCCCAATCCGGGCCATCTCCTGTGCATCATCGACCTCGAACGCCGTGCGCATGTCGGCGATATCGATCTGCGGCCCTATATCGCGCCGCATACGTTGAAGCTCGCGCCGGACGGCTTGGTCTACATCACCTGCGAGAACAGCGCCGTGGTCGCGGTGATCGACCGGTCCACCCACAAGGTGGTCGACGCCATCGTTTCCGGCTCGACCAACGGCCACCGGCTGATCATCTCGCCTGACGGTCGGCGGCTCTACACCGAGAATGAAGAAGACGGAACGGTCTCAGTGATTGACCTGCCGAAGCGAAAGCTCCTGCGCAAGATCGACACCCCGCGTGCGCTCGCAGGCATCGCGATATCGGCCGACGGCCGCACCGTGGTCGCGGTCGACGACGAGCAGCCGACGCTGTTCCTGATCGACACCGAAAGCGAGCGTGTCGCCCACACCGTGCGGCTCGAAGGCGTTCCCGAGGCGGCGCAGATCGCCCGCTACAGCCCGGACAACAGCATGATCGGCGTCACCAGCCTGAAGAGCGACACGGTCAGCCTGATCGACCCGTCATTCCGCCGGCAGACTGCAATCAAGGTCGGCAGCCAGCCGATG